>JAIOZK010000048.1 GCA_021740625.1 Bacteroidales bacterium | reverse complement strand
CAGAAAACTTTAACTCCAAGATCAAGGCTTTCAGATCTGTTTTCAGGGGAATTAATGATATCGGGTTTTTTATCTACAGGGTGACATTGATCTTTGCGTAGCTAAATACTGTTCCCCACCTAATATTACTGGTGAACCTTTTTTTATTAAGAACTATTTTCATCTTTTAGTACGTTATACTAACAAATGTACAAATACTATTTATATAGATTGAATTTAATGTTAACATTTTAATTGATCTTGAGAGAATATTTTTTATGCCTATCAACTGTTTTTTCCTATTAAGGCTTCCCCTGTAATAACTTTCTTCATAACAACTATAACACTATCCTAGTCAAATTAAGTGATCATGTATCCGGAATAAATAGGTTTGGTCTGGTCATATTTATTTTTAGGATGATTGACCCCAAATATATAAAATATTTCTATTTAAAAATATGGCAGAAAAAAACCATTTTCCAAGCAAAAAATTCCAACTTCAAATAACCCATTTCATCCCCCTGATTACACGCCTGGTAAAAGACAGCGGTTTGGCTGGACTATTCCAGCGGCTGCCAAAAATTCGTGAAAATTAGCCTAATTCCTGCCTGCGTCGCCTTCACGTAGCTACGGCGAAGCAAGGCCGGCGGGCAAGGCGCGTGAGTTTGCAGACTGTAAACAACAGCAACAAAAACTATTTCTGAAGCCATGGTGGAATCCCTCGTCCTCGCTGCTAATGACATGTATAGTAAGCAACTGTAATTCTGTAGGTTAAAAAAATATCAAAAATCAAGCACCAAATAACAAATAAATACCAAATTCGAAAAAACAATAACCAAAACATCCGTGGCTAAGCACGGTTTGGAATTTCAGTATTGGAATTTGATGCTTATTTGTATTTTGGAATTAGAGATTTGTGATTTTGTCATTACATATTAAAACAAATTTATTTTGTTGAATGCCTCGGGATGACCTGTGATTATTTTTTTCCGGGTGGTCTCGACTACCGCTCGACCATATCAGCTAACGTGATAGGGAGAATCCCCAAAAATCCTGCAAACAAAAATCACAAGATTGATATATCCATTACTCACATAGCTCAAAATGCCGTCCTGCGGACGGGACTCACCGCTCACAACTCCCTACCCAAACACTATCCGAAATATCCTTTCGGTCTTTCTTTCTGCTGATGCCATTGGCCCGGAATGAAAGGAACACATCCACGATCTCTCCTTCCTTCCAGCCGGATATTTCCAGCATCAATGATCTGTTTCGGCGTGCGGGCCCGTTCAGGATGTAAAAGGCTTCCGTGCTTCCGCGTTTCAATGCCAGGGCCATGCTTACATCATTTTCCGAGTATGGCTTGCCTTCCTCCGCCTTTCCCCAGCTTATGATTATTTCATTGTTTTCAAGCTTTTCCACTTGTACATTTTGTGCATTGGCTTTTTCGCCTTCGCTGAGCTGCAGCCAGCCGGCAATTTCGCCGGAGACTTCATCAGGGTGGTTGTGCAGGTTGCGTGATTTGGCCTTGTCAAATGCCGAGCTTTGCAGCCCTGCCACAGCGAAACCAACTTGTATAAAAGGCTTGGTGGCCTTCAGGTATTTCATCACCTCGGCAAATTTCTTCTGTTGTTTTTTGAGCGCGGGACTTGCCGCTTTTTTGGGTTTGCGGGCTTTGCTGCGTAGGACCATTTTTCCGTTTCTCCGGTAGATCACCACATCACCAATGCTGCCCTTTAAATTTTCCAGTAAAAGATTTTCAATGCTGGCCATGATGGATGTTTTTTAATCCCGTCTTAATAAAAACGGGTGATTAGCATACATCTAAAGTACAATAATATTTTGTTTCTGCAGCAAACATTTAGTTTATCAGTTATTTTTAATATTCATTGCTTGTATTCAAAAGGGCCTTATCCTAAAATATCTCAATGACAAAGTCAAGAGTTGAGTCATAAACCCATTTTTCAACGAAATAGCTCCCTATTCTAAACGTATTCCACTCGTATTTCAGTCGTATTTTTACGTTTCAAATACGTAATGGAAAGGGAGCGGGAACGGAGCAAGGGTGGAAGTAAAGCAAGTGACCGGTGATTTGGATTCACCATGTCACTCAATCAGAAACAGGCCCGCCCGAAACTCGATCTCCATGTTACAAGGATGTTATTTTGCACAGATGATCGATGAATTTGAGAGGTGAGCTGTGAGTGGCTTATTATCGTTTATGTTGCTGGTGAACGCTGCCTCTCAGTCACATCGAGCGTAGTCGAGATGCGCGATTGGTTAGCTATTTATGCGAATCAAGGTTAGAAAAATAATCTCTTCCTGACTTCGTCACACCCAATAAATATGATCCTAAAATACTGATATTCAACACCCATTATTTCAATTTGGGTGTCCCATTGACGAAGTCAGGAAAGCGGGTGATTTTGAGGCAGCAGGTAAATCTGTTTTTGAGCTGGACGGCAAAGGTAAAGGTGGAAAACAGATCGAAGGCCTGGCCAATGCCTTTCTGGTGAAAGATGTCATAGAATACCCTGCGGCCGGGGTACTCCCTTTGTGGCTTTTAGGTTGATGAATTATCCGGGTTGAGACCTCCTTACTCCTTTACCTTCTCCAAAATCTTCACCATCGCCCAGGTATGCAGCTTGCAATATTCCAGCAGGTTTGGCCTGAGCGATTCTTTTTCTGTTCCTTCTTCCAGTGTCATTAGCTCATTAAAGCCCCGGCTGGCTGCACCCCCTTCAGAGATCTTCAAGTCATCGTATTTCAATTCCGGAACCAGTCAACTGGCAAAATCATGTTTGAAACAATTTCCTTCACAATTTTAGCATTTTATTCTTTTTTGGATAATTTCTCTTTCTCCGGCTTCTTCAGTTTTTTAATATCCGCTTCCAGTTCTTTCAGGCTTTCTTCTCTTTGAAGGGTTTTTTGGTGTTGTTGATATTTTTCAAATTCTTCACCCGATTTCCTTAAAGCCATTTCGTGACTGATCTTCCCTGCATGGGTAAGCAATTCCCTGCCGTTCATTTGCAGAATGGAGTCCAGGCGCTTTATCCAATCCTTCATATACATGGGGGTGCGTTGTTGCGCCATGGTTTCGGCAAAAGCAAGATATTGTTCCACCAATAAGCCGAGTAACTTTATTTCCTCTTCATTCAGGTAGTTTTTGGCAATACTCACATCCGATTTTCTAACAGATAAGTATCCTTTCTTATCGTAAGATTGCATTCCCATCAAAGGCAAAGAAGCATCGGACCTGCGATATACCAGCTCGGCCGCCGTTTGTTGGCTGATGGCCCAAAGAAGTTTGTTTTGAACCACTTTAAAAAACTGAATCGTTTTTTCATCTTTCGGGTCATAGTCGATGCTTGTGGCGTATATATCCTTGATTTTCTGGTAAAAAAACCGCTCCGAAAGACGTATTTCCCGGATACGTACCTGCAACTCATTAAAGTAGTTCATGGAACTGCCCGACTTAAAACGATCGTCATTCAGCGCAAAGCCTTTGATGATGTATTCTTTCAACCTTTGGGTTGCCCAGATACGGAATTGTGTGCCCTGAGGTGATTTTACACGATAGCCCACCGATATGATTACATCGAGATTGTAATGGTCAATATCCCGTTCTACTTTTCGGTTACCCTCCATTTGAACTGTTCGGAAATCCCGAACAGTTGCCGATGAGGATAATTCACCTTCTTCAAACACATTTTTAATATGTTCACTGATGGTTGCCTTTGATTTTTGAAATAATTCGCATAGTTGAGCCTGTGTCAGCCATACGGTTTCATCCTCCAGGCGGACATCAATTTTGATGTCGCCTTCTTTGTTTTGATATAGGAGTATTTCGCTGTTCATTTTGACTTTCTTATTTCACAAGCATTGTTTTGCAATTCAATTATTCCTTTGTAACTAATCAGTCTGCAAGTTAGCGATAATTTTCAGTGCTGAAAATACTCCCTTGCTATTTTTAAGACTTGTGTCAGTAATTGACTGCAAGACTGCGAAGGCATAAGTTCCATCAGGTAATTTGAACTGTCCTGATATTTTGCACAGGCCAGGTACGATCAAGCACAATCAGTGAAAACGAGTCTTAGACCCTATACTTATAATCAAACCGCTCCGCGGTTTCCTGCCAATTGGCATGGCTTTCAGGCTACATTAATCCAACCGCTCCGCGGTTTTTCCGTCAAGAGACGGATCAGGGTCTAAGACCCGCCTTAGTGGCGGGTCTCGACTTTTCCGCTAATCCTCATCCAGATCAAAGATTGTGATCGAGACAAAGCAATCAAACCAATTTTTGAAGTCATCATAACTGAATTCTGCCGGGAATAAATCGGGATCGATGTCTGTCATAAAAATAAGGTCGTTCAGGATATTTATGAAATTGTCCCTCACGATTTGTTCTTTTGTGTATTCCGGATCCAACAGGAAATGGTCATGCACCAGGTAAGCAAATCCATCTGAGAGTTTACCGGGTTTTAATTCCAATTTAACTTCAGGGTCAACTTTATTGATCCATTCAAGATAGGGCTTCTTGGGTTTTATAAAAATGACAATACGGTTAAGAAGCTCATCTTCGAATTCACTGAAATCATCCTCTTCAAAAAATTCTTCATCCAAATCATCGAACAAGCTCGCTTGTTCATCTTTTGGTACGATGAATCCTTCCTCCGTCATTGCCAAACCGTCGAAGGGATTGTTTCCCATGACATATTGTGTTGAGAATTCATTGTCATAATACCCAAGATCCAGAAGTTTCCTGATTTCTCCGGCTTTGTTGCCCACTGTACTTTTGTTAGTATTAAAATATCCGCATAAGGTCCCCAGGTCACTATAAGGAAGAAAACTTTTATCGTATAAAAAGTTTATGCTTCCTATGGCATGCACCACGGCTGTTGCCCAGATTTCCGATTTTCCTCTTGCAAAAGGGACATCGCGCTTGCGGCCAAGCTTTTTGATCATTTTCTCCGACAGCTTGGCGTACTCTTCATTGATCAGTTCCAGACAAAGTTCCCTGGTCATCCGGATGATCTCAGCTTCTTTTTTTTGAATGGATTCTTTTGTGCTCAATTTCTTGTTTTTTTGTTGACTAAGGTAGAGCTATTTTAAGGCTTGGTCAAGGTCGCTCCGAAATATTGAAAGGAAGTTTTTATAATCAAACCGCTTCGCGGTTTTTCCGTCAAGGGACTCGATCTTGCCGGGAAACAAAGCAAATACGTAAAAGAGAGCAAGGTTTTTAAATTAGAAAGATCGAGTCCCGATTCCATGCTACCCGGGACTCGATCTCACTTTTGCAAAATTGAATACTCCTTTCTGCACAAAAACAAAAGATCTCACCGCCTTGCTGTTCCTGCTTTCAGTTTTCAAAATACAATGTTGCATTCCCGGGGCAATGTCTTGCAGTTCAATGGAAAAGATGTTGTTTTCGGCGTATGCCTTTTTCGACAGAGCCAGGCTGCCATCCGTGCGGAAAATCTGCAATTCAAAAGTAAAAAGTGGGGGATTGAGGCGGGGAATTCGTTATCTTTGGTTTGATCAACAATTCGATATGATGAAGAATCCATGTTTGTATTTTTTGACTTTTTACTTTTGCCTTATTTCTTTGCTGTTCCTGGTATCATGTGAGCAGGGAAAAAATGCAGTTAGAGAAAATCAGAGTGAGGATGCTTTTTACCGGGGTGCCGATCTTTCCTATGTTAATGAAATGGATGACTGCGGAGGTGTTTTCCGGAAAGACGGTAAGAAAACAGACCCCTATCAGCTTTTTGCTGAGGAAGGGTGCGGCCTGGTGAGATTGCGCCTGTGGCACAGCCCCGCCTGGACTGATTATTCCAATTTTAAAGATGTGAAAAGATCCATCCGGAGGGCGAAAGAAAACAATATGCCGGTCTTGCTGGATTTTCACTATTCGGACACCTGGGCTGATCCGCAAAAACAGATCATCCCGGAGGCCTGGAAAATGATTGATAAATTGGAAGTACTGGGTGATTCTCTATACAATTATACCTTTAATACATTGGCAGAACTGAATGATGAGGGTCTTTACCCGGAAATGGTGCAGGTGGGCAACGAGATCAACATCGAAATTCTGCAGCAGGAAGATGAAATGAATCTCGACAGTATTGATTGGCCACGGAATGTATACTTGCTGAACAAAGGCATTGAGGCAGTAAAAAAGGCCAATGAGCTCTCAGGGAATGAATCGGAGATTATGCTTCACATCGCCCAGCCGGAAAATGCCATGCCCTGGTTCAAAAAGGCTTTTCAATATGGCATTGCCGGGTTCGACTGGATCGGTCTTTCCTATTATCCCAAGTGGTCTTCTTTTGACCTGGTCATAATCCCAACCGCCATTAAAGACCTGAAAGATGAGTTTGGTAAAGGTGTCATGATCGTGGAAACAGCTTATCCTTATTCTTTTATCAGCACGGATGAGGCCCACAATATTTTGGGAGAAGACGCCCTGCACACCGGTTATCCAGCTACTCCGCAGGGACAACTGGATTTTCTGCTGGAGCTTACGCAGCTCTGCAGGGAGGGTGGGGGAGAAGGCGTGATCTATTGGGAACCGGCCTGGATCTCCACAGATTGTTCCACCCCCTGGGGGCAGGGTTCTCACTGGGAGAATGCCACTTTCTTTGATGCAGCGAACGGAAACGAAACCCTCCCGGCCTTCAAGTTTTTTCATGAATAGTTCATGATGTGCTTCAACAAAAAAATGTGTCTTTAGGCTGGTGTGTTGTCGTTAGATCTGCTGAGAAAACACCATTTTCACCAAACCACCAACATGCAAAGAATACTGGGATGAGATGGGTGGTTATCGGAATCATGATGGAAAATTCTCTGATTTGGATTCCATTGGATGCTACTGGAGTTCAACCGAATTTCTTAAATTGCTGGCCTGGAATATTTGTTTTCAAAACCGGGGCGATTCTCATATGCCAAATCCTCCGGATATCCTAACATAAGGCACTATTTATAACACGTAAAAATACGAAGCCTTGATTTTGTTTTCAAAATAATTACTTATATTTGCGGTTCATATTAAGATATTAAATCATTAATTCTCAACACGTAAAAAACAAACAGTTTAAGAAAAATCAATTAACTATGAAAAAATTAATTGCCTTTTTGACAATAGCAGGAATGCTAATGATCGGTGCGTCAAGCATGCTTATGGCTCAGGAAGAAGGAGCTGAAGGTCAGGATACCACGATGATGGAAACTGACACGACAGCAGCCGATACAACCATGGCTGGTGATGCCGGCATGGGAACCACCCTGGATGCCGTTGAAGAAGAAGCAGAAACACAAAGTTTCCAGCAGGTTTTGAAAGAACAATTTATTGCTGGTAACTGGAAATTCATGGGTATTGTATTGCTTACCCTTGTTTTTGGTCTGGCTCTGTCGATCGAAAGGATTATTTACCTCAATCTTTCAACAACCAACAATCAGAAACTACTCAACAAAGTTGAATCAGCCCTTGAAACCGGTGGTGTTGATGCGGCCAAGGATGTTTGCAAAAACACCCGTGGACCGATCGCAAGCATTTTCTTCCAGGGCCTCGATCGCTACGACGAAGGTATCGAGATTGTTGAGAAATCAATCGTTTCTTATGGTAGCGTGTTGATGGGACGTCTGGAAAAAGGCCTTTCATGGATCTCACTTTTTATCGCGATTGCACCTATGCTCGGATTTATGGGTACGGTAATCGGTATGATCCAGGCTTTCGACTCCATCGAGGCTGCAGGTGATATCTCACCCAACATTGTGGCCGGTGGTATGAAAGTTGCCCTGCTAACCACGGTATTTGGTCTTATCGTTGCGATTATCCTGCAGATCTTCTACAATTATCTCGTAGCCAAGGTCGATGGTCTTGTAAACGACATGGAGGATAGCACAATTTCATTCATTGATATTTTAACAAAATATAAAAAATAAAGCATCATGACGAATACCATAAACAAGATATTACAGATCGGGCTTTGGCTTGTGCTGGGAGTATCGGTGGTATTGTTCATTCTTTTCTATGTGAATGGTGAAGAAATGACTGATACTGTCCTGAGCTGGGGACAAATTCTGCTGGCAGTAACTGTTGCCTTGCTGATCATTTTCCCGATCGTTCATTTTATTAAAAACCCCAAAAGCGCATTGAAGTTCCTTCTTGTGATAGTTGTCTTCGGAGTGTTGTTCCTGGTATCTTATATGTTTGCCCAGGGCAATATCGATGCAAAAATCTACGAGGTGGAACATGTAACATCCAATCTGTCCAGGCTGATCGGCTCAGGACTGATATTGGTTTATATACTGGCAGGATTGGCATTGGTGTCAATTGTAATTTCTGCTATTGTTAACGCGTTTAAATAATAAAGAAAGGAATGTTCTATGGCTAGAAAAGTTCCTGAAGTAAATGCCGGATCGATGGCGGACATCGCCTTCCTTTTGCTGATCTTCTTCCTGGTAACAACAACCATGGACGTGGATACAGGGATCATCAGGGTGTTGCCCCCTCCACTGGATAAAAATGTGGATCCGCCCAAGGTGAAGGATCGTAACATCATGAAGATCCTGGTGAACAGCCGCGACAGGTTGCTCATCAATGGCGAACCGGGGAATATCAATAACCTCAAAGAAAAGGTCAAGGATTTTATGGATATTCATCCGGATAATCCGAATTACCCCGAAATCAAAATGGAACAGATAGAAATGATCGGAGAGGTTCCCACCACCAAGGGGATCATTTCCCTGAAAAATGACCGTGGTACATCGTATAAAATGTATATCAATGTTCAGGATGAACTTGCTGCGGCCTTCCGGGAGCTGAGAGATAATCTGTCGCTGGAAAAATTTGGGAGGAAATACGACGACCTTGTCCTGGAAGAACAAAAGGAAGCAATAGAAAAGGCGATTCCGATCCGAGTATCCGAAGCTGAACCCGAAGATGTAGGAGGAAAATAATATGGCACGTTTTAAACAAAGTAAATCGAAAGGATTACCAGCAATCAGCACTTCCTCACTGCCCGACATTATCTTCATGTTGTTGTTCTTCTTCATGGTAACAACTACCATGCGCGAGACAACGATTTTTGTGAAGATCAAAGCACCGGCGGCATCTGAGGTGGAAAAACTTGAAAAGAAATCATTGGTAAGTTATATTTATATCGGGCCTCCCACACAGGTGAAATATGGTCTGGAACCCAGGATTCAGTTGAATGATCAATTTGCAACTGTTAATGACGTTCCGGAATATATCGAACAGGAAAGAAACGCACGCGATGAGGCCGACAGAAAATTTCTTACCACTTCCCTCAAGGTAGACAAAGATGTGAAAATGGGCATTGTTACGGATGTAAAACAGGAACTCCGTAAAGTGGGTGCCTTCAAGATCAACTATTCTACCAAGAAAGAAGTCAGACAATAAGATTTTTCATAGTTAAAATATCAAAGAGGAGGTTCTGATGAAGGGCTTCCTCTTTTTTTTCCCTTCGGCTACGCTCAGGGTGACGGATCAACTAATTTTAATTAAGAGGCTTCTCGGCTTCGCTCGAAGCCAGGGGCTGAATTCCAAAACTTATTTGGAAAAATGCAGACATTTTACCTCTGAAAAGTATTAAGGTAGAATAGCAGCGCGTACCATTATAAAAAGACGGGAAAGCAAGAATATCACATTGGTTTTTTGATTCTTTTTGCTATTCATACGGATCAATGGAATTGATCATCCTGTGAAACACCCGCACTCTTCCGCTTCTCCCAATAATAAAACGTTCCCATCAAAAGCAAAACAAGCAGCACACTCATGATCACCAGGGAAGAACTTTCGGTGGTTCCCAGGCTTTCCAGGTCGGTGTCGATCATGTCCTGACCGGCCAGGAACATGGCCACCACGGCAAAGGCGTTGTTGATGAAATGAACGATTATGGGTACCCAGATGGATCCCGACCAGGCAAATAAATAGCCAAGAATGAGTCCCAGCACAAAGCGGGGCAGGAAACCATAAAATTGCATGTGCAAGGCGCTGAAGAGAAAGGCAGCAATGATAACAGCTACATGCACATTCCCCGTTATCTTGCTGAATAATTTTTGCAGTATGCCGCGGAATAAAAGCTCCTCACCCACAGCAGGTATTACGGCGATCATCAGCATGTTGATGGCCAGGCCGCCGATCGATGTGGTGGAAAGAAAAGTTTCTGTCAGGATGCGCACCTGTTCCTCGGAGGTTTTCATCCAGTCCTCCAGCCCGGATAGTGATGCAGGCAGGTTCATCTGCTGGTTGATCTCTGCCAGCCAGCCGATGAATGGCAAAGAGAAGAGTATGGCTGCAGTCCCGGTCAGGATGCTGAATAAATAAGGCTTTGCGTTGAATTTTAAGTAGCGGAATACGCTGCTGCTGACCAGCCAGGCAAATAAAAAGGAAGGGATCAGAAAAAGGCCTACCTGGTTTATGATCTGGAAATATTTCAACAGAGCCAGGGAGGAAGGGTCCTCAACATTGTTCATCAAATCTAGTGAGTTCAAAATGTCAGTACCGTAAAACGGAACGGCAAGCAATATGCCCAGAAGCATCGTAAAAAGAAGGGATACGATAATAATAAGTAAAAATATCAGCAACTGTATAAAAGGGGATTGCTGTGCGTATATGGGATTTTTCATTTCTCTTCGTTTACAAATCAGGGGCAAAAATACTAATTTTGCAGGCCATGTTAAAAATCGGTGACATAGAGATCAAAAACTACCCCATTTTGCTGGCACCCATGGAGGACGTTACGGATCCACCTTTCCGCCATATCTGCAAAAAGTACGGGGCAGATATCATGTATACCGAATTCATCTCATCCGATGGACTGATCAGGGATGCGAGTAAGAGCATGCAGAAGCTTGATTTCGAAGAGTTCGAAAGGCCCATTGGGATACAGATTTTCGGCAACAACATCGATTCCATGGTAAAGGCAACAGAATATGCCGAGGCGGCAAAACCTGATATCATCGACATCAATTTTGGTTGCCCGGTAAAAAAGGTTGCTTCCAAAGGAGCTGGCTCCGGTGCCATGAATGATATTCCCAAAATGGTGAAAATGACCGAAGCCGTGGTGAAAGCGACAAGTTTGCCGGTAACTGTCAAAACCCGTCTGGGATACGATGATAACAGAAAAGAGATCGCGGATATCGCAGAAAGGCTCCAGGATGTTGGTATACAGGCCATCACCATCCATGGGCGTACACGTACCATGCGGCCCAGGCACCCGGCCGACTGGACCCTGATCGGGAAGGTAAAGGAAAACCCGCGCATGCACATCCCGGTGATCGGGAACGGGGATATCTTTACTCCTGAATCAGCTCTGCATTTTAAAAACACCTATGGGGTAGATGGCCTGATGATAGGAAGAAAGGCCATGGGCTATCCCTGGATCTTCAGGGAGATAAAACATTATTTTGATACAGGAGAGCTGCTGCCGCCTCCTACCATAGAGGAAAGAGTGGATGATTGCCTTCTGCATCTCCACAAATCAATCGAATGGAAAGGGGAGAAGCGGGCCATCTTTGAAATGCGAAAATTTTACGGGGATTATTTCAGCGGACTGCCAGGGATTAAGCAATTCAAGGTGAAGCTTGTATCCCTTATTTCCCTGTCGGAGATTGAGGAAACCCTGCAGGAAATATTAGAATTCTACCAATAAGCCCTTCTCATCGAAAAGGTCTGTCAATTCTATGCCATCTCTCAGGTGCAGTCCGACCAGTCCGGTTTTCTCTGCTGCTTCAATATTTTCAAATGCATCATCGATAAAAAGGGTTTCCCTGGGCGAGACGCCTGCATCTTTGATCACATGCTCAAAAATACGGACATCCGGTTTGCGAAAACCGATTTGATATGAGAAATATACTTTCTCGAACAGATCTTCAAAGTGCTTGTAACCGAAATTTTTTTCCAGTTCCGACCTGTATTTCTCGTAATGGATTACATTGGTATTGCTGAGCATGAAAAGACGGTATTGATCCCGGATGGATTCCAGCATGCGAATCCGCTCTTTCGGCATATCCAGCACCATGGCATTCCATGCCTCCCTGATCTGCTCATCTTTAAGCGGTACATCTACCAAGGTTTTGATCCCATCGTAAAAATCCTGTGCACTGATCTCCCCCCGTTCAATCCTGTTGTAGAGGTCTTTTTCCAGGATTTTCAAATGGGCTTTCGGCACATCTCTCACACCCTGTTTTTTGAAAGAAACTCCGATCAGGTTTGCATCTATGTTCAGGATCACCCCGCCATAATCGAATATGATGTTCTTGATTTTCATAAACAGCTTTTTTGCAAATATCTTATTATTCTTGTTAAAGTGAGAAAATTATTTTTAATTTCATATCGTTAAAATATTTATATGTTATTTCAAATGCTATTGTTATGAAACGTAATTTTTTATTATTTCTTCTTTCCTTTATCTTCATGCTGCATGCCTGCCAGGATAAGGAAGAAATTATTATTCTTGAACAGGATCTCGTGAGCCAATATGAACTGGACAAGGCCATCATACAGGTGAATACCACCAATGTGGCCACAGGATTTGAAACGGTTTTCACAAGCATGATCACCGATAGCGTAGAAAGGGCGCATTTCAGCCAGGCTTTTGTGAACCCGGTCCGATTCTTTGAGGATCAATCGGGATATTTCTTCCTGGAATCCTTTGATGCCTGGGTAATCGCCCACCCAACACGTCCGGAGATCATCGGCACCTGGCGCTGGAATGCCCAGGATATCCATGGAAAGTATTTTGTCAGGGATATCGTGAATACCGTGAAATATATCGGATACGGCTTTGTGGAGTATTATTACGAGAATTATGAAACGGGCCAGACCGAACGCAAGTTGACCTTTGCCAAGGCCCTCCCATCGGGGGAAGCATTCATTGCTGCGGGTATGTATGGTGATCCGCCGGCATATTATTATGAGCCGAACGAGGCCAATACCGAAATCGTGATCCAGACAACCAATACCTTTGCAGAAGGAATAGGAGGCGTTTTTGAGAACTATTACACCGACTCCCTCACCCGGGTGGAATTCTGCAGGAAGATGATCGATCATGTGCGTTTTTTCGATAACCAGTCGGGTTATTTCTTTATGTATGATTTCGATTGTGTAAATGTTGCCCATGGCACGCAAAAAGACCTTCAGGGCAAAGACCTTTACGATTACCAGGACTCCAGAGGGAATTATGTGATACGCGGTCTGGTGGAGATTGCGAAAAATGAAGGAGAAGGATTTTACGAATACTGGTGGAACAATCCGGTTACGGGACAGGAAGAGCCCAAGATCGCCTGGGTAAAGAAAGTACCCGGGATTGATTATTTTATCGGATCCGGTATATATTTGCAGTGATATGTTTGAATATTCGGAAGAACTAAAAAAGTACATTGCCAGGAGAGACCAGGCGACCGAGGGATTGCAAAAGTGTGATACTTACCTTTCGCTTTCACAACTGCTGGACATGGGATGTAAACCCGTTCAGAGTGATTCCTATGAAGAAGACGGGGATGAATTCGAGTTTTATGTATTAGAGAAAGACGGGAAACGCTATGTATCTATTCAGGTATACGAGGATCGTGAAGGTGGAATGTATCACCAGGTGATGTATTCTGAGGATGGCATGCCACCGGCATAAGTTAAAGCTGAATCATATTTCTCTTTGACATTTGCATGGATTTGATTAATTTTGCACCCCTTTAATTGTTAATTAATAATTAATAGTTGAGCCTATAGCTCACCCCGATAGTAATCGGGAGGTTACCTGCCTGCCGGCAGGCAGGGAGCACTTGACTCTCCCGATAGTTATCGGGACAAGTGGTCCCAAAGAAGGAAGGAGATTAATAAAAGGGCCTATAGCTCAGTTGGTTAGAGCACTTGACTCTCCCGATAGTTATCGGGACAAGTGGTCCCAAAGAAGGA
>JAIOZK010000024.1 GCA_021740625.1 Bacteroidales bacterium | reverse complement strand
TAAGGCAATACAAATAAGTTGAAACATATGAACCCAGTACAATTTGGTTAAGCCTAACATACATGAAGTTTTTTATAAGCCTGGGTCCCAATTGAGAAGAAGCCAGTGTTAATGCCACAAGCGTAACCGAAAACACTGTGCCTGCAACACCAATCATTGCACCCGATATGGTTGATAATATGCTACGGGCAGAATCTACACTATGCACAAAAAAGAAACGCTCCAGCCCACCCTGTGAAAATGCAATGTTCTGGTCTAAGTACACAAATCCAATCGCCAACAGAATTGAAAAAAGAATTATAAGTACCGGGACAAACCAGAAGGTTGCCTGCAATTTATTCCAAAAAAACAGTAATTTTTTCATGTCAAGAAACTAATTCAAGTTAAATCAGGAGCAAGAGGATAAAACATCCTCTTGCTCCGGGAAATCTAAAAAAGCGATGAAATTTTTGAAAATCCATCTTTAAATGAATCTGCTGCTGAAGAAAAGGCATTTTTCGCCTCTTCCCATTTTTCATCCGTAGCATTCATTAAATCATCATATTTTGATTGTAAATCAGCTTTTTTGGTTTCCAATTCATTTATGGACTCTTCATATTCGTCCTTTCCATCTTGTTTAACGGATTCTTTTTTTGCTTTTAATTCATTAATTTTCGCAGAAATCTCGTCAATTCTCTGGTTTGCTTTTGCTTTATATTCTTCTTTGTTCATTGTAATAAGTTTTATAAAAGCCTACTCTTAAAAGATTTTCGGCATCCTCTTTAAAATTCTTCTTTCAATACTTTCCTTGAATCTTCATATCCCTTTTCAATCAGGTCGTCAATTTGATTTATATCAGACCTGTTGAATGAACTTAAATCCGGTTTAATTAATAAGTCAGCATCTTTTGTTTGTAATTTATCCGATTGCTGCATGAGGAAATGAAAGCTGTTCATAATAACATCAAGTATGTTGTCAGGTTTGTCGTATTTATGTTTAGAGTTTAAATCTACCCCAATTACATATTCAGCACCCATTTTCATAGTTGTATTTATGGGTACATTTTCAACAATTCCTCCATCCACAAGCATTTTTGCATTGATTTCGACTGGTTTAAAAATACCGGGGATACAAGTACTTGCCATCACCGCATCGGCAAGACTACCTTTATCTAAAATTACTTTCTCACCACTGGTAACATCAGTAGCAACTATTGCCAAAGGTATATCAGCATCTTCAATGTTTTTATTGCCAAGGTGTTTAATAATTAGTTCACCTAATTTTTCATTAGAAAGTAAACCATATCGAGATAAAGAAATTCCTGTAATATCAATCCACTTTAGTTCCGAAGCAATTTTTTTTATTTCTTTCCAGTTTTTACCAAACGCAAAAAATGCGGCAACGAAAGCTCCTATACTTGTGCCGGCAACATAGTTTATTTCCATGTCAAATTCATCAATTGCTCTTAATGTGCCAACATGGGCGGCACCTAATACGACGCCTCCTCCAAGTGACAAACCTGTTTTCTTCATACTTAAATGCTTAGTGTGAAATTTCTCCTTCCTTAAAAATAAATTCTTTGAGATGGTCGTCCCACCCTTCCATATTACGGCGCAACCATTCAAGTGTCATGCAGGCATGTTCAATTTCCTCTATCATATTATGCTTCAAGATACCTTTCAATGCCTCATCTTTTTCTACATCAACGCGCTGATTGTACCAGTCAACGGCTTCAATTTCTTCTTTCAGACTATTGAGCGCCCTGGTGAGAGATTTCGTTTTCTCGCTTAATTCATTACTTGGTTCGTGATAATTACTCATAATTGTTAGTTTTAAAAAATTTGATACAAATTAGTTTGCAATACGAAAATACGAATGTTTTCAATTAAACAGAAAATGCATTAAGAGAATTATTGTATTAATCTTCAAGAGAAACATCGCTGGCATTATAAGTTAAGAAAACATCTCCGGGTAAATCAACAACCTGCTCCATAAAGGATAGCCAGGTAGTACCTTTATTGTCATCAACAGGTTCAAACCCTGTAAAGAGCAAAGCAGATGGAGGCATGGCTCCTTTTATTGCATACAATGGTTTATCAGTGGGTAAAACAACAATCTCGGCTTCTATTCGTCCACCTTGCAAAATCTCTTTCATCTC
Organism: Bacteroidales bacterium; assembly: GCA_021740625.1. GTDB lineage: Bacteria > Bacteroidota > Bacteroidia > Bacteroidales > JAIOZK01 > JAIOZK01. The sequence continues at coordinate 61,377 of JAIOZK010000024.1, read as the reverse complement.
CTGCTCTACATTTTCCACATCAGCCTTTTGAGCCACGGGGCGCAATATTCGTAATGGGTTGTCGCGCCATTCACGGTTGCCTTTTAAAAGATATGCCATTAGCAACATCATAGCGCCGTTCTTTGAGTCGGTCCACCATATATTTATGGCGCCCGCAGGATGTTCCCAACTTTCCTTTTGTTTACAGCTGAGAATCATACAACTTATCTCCATTTTCTTGGTAAGGTTTATTATGTCTGAGAAAGATTCTCTTTTTTCCGGGTCATCACTCCAACCAAGCATTAGTATGTTAGGCCTTAACCCACCAATTCCATGGCACTGCAGTATTGCTTTCAGTCCATAGGTTAAATTGTCGTCAACCACTACCACAGGAAATGCTTTCAGGGCTTCATCGCGAATAAAACCGCGTAATAACTTTTCTCCTTCCTTGCGGCGCTTACTAAGAGATTCTAAATCGCCTTTGATGAAATGTGCTAAGGATACAAGACCTCTCCCCGATGAAAGCAAATTTGCATATTTAACCAAATGCATTCTGCTTCCTGCGAGGCCACTAAGAGTCAAAATTGAAGGTCGCCAGTTTTTTGGATGATATTTCTCTCTTTCAAGAGCCAATAGAGCATTCCTGGCGCGCCGGAAGGCATACCCACTTAACACATCGCCCCATTGTACAATCAATTCTGCACGCTTAATACCCAGAAACAGTGCTGTAGACACAATTATGGCAATTGAAGCCCATATCCAGTTGATGAGAAACATGATGACAAGGCTTGCAAGTGCTCCCAACAAAGAGATGGACCAGTGATTAAGCTTAAAAGTTGGCCTGAAACTGATGTTTGCTGAAATACTCTCGTAAAAACTGGCCAGATTGATGGTGCCATAGGTTAAAAGAAAAAACATCGTAATTATTGGTGCCACAGTATCCAAATCTCCTAAAAGAACCCCCGACTGTGTAAGAAGAAAAGTAATAACAATGGCTCTGCGGGGTTCGTTGGATATGCCGCTTCCCTGTGCATAATACTTTAGTCTTTTAAAAATATTATCCTTTGCAAACGCCTGCAAAATGCGAGGAGCACCCATCATGCTGCCCAATGCCGACGACAAGGTGGCAGCTATGACACCGGCATAAACGATGGGACCAAACCAGGCCATTTTCTGCATAACCATAGCTTCGCCAACCAACGATGAACGGCTGGAACTTGCTGCCATGAGCACAGCTATACCTGCATAAACTATAAATGTAAAACCTATGGCCAAAAATGTTCCCAATGGAATTGACCGGGAAGGGTTTTTAAGATCGCCTGACATGTTAACACCCGCTTCAATACCTGTAACAGCCGGAAAGAATAGCGCAAAAATGGTTATTAATGAGTGGCCAGCTGTCCATTGGGGTTGTATATTTTCACTGAGAATTTCGGCAGATGCTTGACCCCATGCACCGTAACAATACGATCCTATTGCAGCAAGCACAATTGCCAAAATAAAATATTGTACCCTGATAGTCCAGCCAGCTCCTATGTAAACAAAAGTAAATACAACAATATTGGTGATGGTTGCGGCCATTGTAAAAGAAATATTCAATTCCGGAATTGCCAAAAACAGCGCCTCAGTAAAGCCAATTACATACATCGAAACAGATAACGCCAATGCAATGTAAAAAAATACGGCAATCACACCACCAAATTCAACCCCTAAACTGCGGCTTATGAGGAAATAAGAGCCCCCGCCTTTTACTTTCATATTGGTGGCAATGGATGATAACGAAAAGGTTGTGATTGTTGTAAACCCCTTTCAATCAGCAAAACAAGCAACGCACCCCATAAGCCTGCATTACCCACCACGGTATCGTAACGCAGGAAGAGAATTACACCCAGTATTGTTAGTACACTAGGTGTAAATACACCTCCAAAGGTTCCAACTTTTCTGGAATCTCTATTGGTTTCTTTTTTGTCTTTCTTCATTGATTGATTGATTGAAAACAGTAAAACATTAGATAAACCTTCGTGAAACTATTTGTACCGGATCCCAAACGGTTGAAAATGGCGGGGCGTATGCCGGATCAAGATCCACCAATTGTGTGGTTAACCCCCCAGTAATTGCCGTAGCAATGGTGTCGATGCGCTTGGCTGCACCTTTGAATCCACCAATTAAAACCAGGTTACCTTTATTCATATTGGTCCCGCGGTAAGTGCCGTTTGGCATTTTACATTGATATTCTTTTTTATCTGCAACAAACCTAGTTAAATGAAACCAAGGATCGTCTTACAAGCCCTGCCAAATGACATTTACCGTGTGTTGTGCCGTCGTGTTTTATATACGTTCATTCCATATTTCAGGATTTCTGCTTGTATGGAAAATTGCAACTATCTGTATTATTGTATCAACAATTCGGTAGTATATCACAAAGGGAAACTTTTTTACGATATATTTTCTCACGGATTTGTAAGCAATTGGAAAGGATTTTGGATTTTGCTTGATATTCTCAAACCCAATGTTAATTTGCTTAAAGAATGTGTCTGCAACTTTAGGGCTATCTTCGAAATAAAATTCGTATGATTTATCAAAGTCAACTTCTGCCTCGTCTGATAACTCAATACTAAACGGCTTTGTCTTCATATTTCTTTTTAATCAAGTCCCATTTTTTAAAAGTTGCCTCACCATTTTCTATTCTTTGCATCCTTTTATCAAGTAAATCTTTATGTTCGGTTGGAAGTTCATGCAAATCTTCTTTCACATTAACAATCTCAATGTAATCAATTTTTTTAATCAGATTAAGAAATGCAGCAATTTTACTCTGCTCCTTTATATTAATTGTAAGTTCCATATCAAATCGTTTCAGACAAAGATACTGATTAAAAATATGATTGTCGATTTTTGAAGCATTAAAGTTCTTAAGTTCAACCCTGAATCAAACAATGATGTTCGAGTTTAAAATGGTAAATCTTCTAATTCCTCATTGTCACGAGAATCAATTTTTTTATTGTTTTGCGCTTTAAAATGAATATCAGAGTCTTTTTCGCTACTCATTAACTCATAGTCTCCATTCAAAAAGAAATCCAAGTCAGTCGCATTTTTCTCGTAAAATTCATTTACAGGAATACCATCAATTAAATAAACTCTATCGTGTTTCATTTTTCCACCAACAAAGTAAGTTTCCTTTATGAATTCTCGACCGTTCTTATCTCTATGAATCTTTTTCTTCTTTTTATTTTTCACTTTTCTTTTATCTTATTTTATTAGCATATCGGTCTGTTTGCATGCGGCACAAATCGTTTATAAATACATTTTTTACCCTCATATTTACTTCCTCCAGCTAATTATATTCACCTTTATTAACTTTTATATTTTTTGAATTTGAATGCTGTTTGTTGTTGTCAGGAGTCATGCGGTTTGCATTGGTCTGTCAAATATAAAACTTTTTATTCAGCAGAATAATCCATTTTATGTAGTGGATCAATGTATGCTTTTTTCAGCAGCCTGAAAAGCCTTTCCTCTTCCGTTTTCGATCTCCTGGTTCAGGTATTCGATATCGTGGTATATGAGGTTGACCGGCACCGAAGGATCCACATATCTCTCAACTTAGCGAACCCACCGCGCAACTCTGCGTAATAACTTCTTAAGGGTTTTTACAAACCTCCTGTTTACATTTCTCTGGAGAATCCGAAGTGAGCTGCTACGCGCAGTTACGCAGAGAAGGCGCAAAGGACCGTAGAGAAGATAATCCGCTGATGCCTCCTTTGCGGTTAACAAATTCCTTGTTTTAAGAAATCATCCAAGCCTTTGTACCTGTCTCGAATGTAAAACGAACAATTTTATATTGACAAAGGACCATGAATTCATAACTAAGATTTTACGATTTGCAATAGCCCCTGCTTTTTCGGTTTACTCCAATGCATACACAAAAGTAATACGGTCTTTTGCCGGGTTCGGTTCTACGAAAACACAAAAGTCCTCTTCATGGATATCAGTATGCTGGATTTCTGCAATCGTTTCCTTGAAACCAAGGGTATCGCTAACACTAAGGCAATCGCAGTAATGATAGTCGTAAGCATAGTTCAGAATGGCCCTGGCCTGTGTACTTGCAACATCAAAGCTGCTGTCGGCAATGTTTTTAACTCTTTGCAATTGTGTACTGTCGAGTTGGCTTACATCCAGTCCTTTGTCTGCCAGGTCTATCATGATCTCCAGCATGTCCTCATAATAATTGTGTTCAGCAAGCTCCTGATGATCTCGTGGGCTGCCTTGACTTTACCCTGCTTGTAATAGCCCATTTCAGCATGCAATTCGGTTTTATAGGTAAATACCAACAGAATCGCATTGTGCGTGAATGTTCAGTAATCCTGAAAGAAAAAGAACGACTAAACTAAGTAGTGATTTTTTCATTTTGAATGATTTTTGATTAATGATTACTTTCCATTTTTTTTGATCTGATTTTTGCAAATGACCTCAATATCTAATAACACAATTGTGAATTCGTTACAGATTTTTTTAGATTAATACCTTTCAGGATTAAAATGTCGCAGGATTCGGCAATTATTTTTCATAGAATACAGCTTGAGGGAATCGCACTTATCAATATATCCCATATTACCCCGCTTTCTCTTATCTTTGCAAAAAACATTCGCTCATGCTGAATCAGAAACTGGCCGTTGCTGTTGCAGAGGCTGTGAAAGCTTTGTATCAACAGGATGTAAAACCCGAAGATGTGCAGATCCAGAGAACACGCAAGGAGTTTGAAGGCGATCTGACCGTCGTGGTATTTCCTTTTACAAAAGCGGCAAAAAAGCCTCCGCAGGAGATCGGAGAGGAGATCGGGAATTATCTGAAAGAGAATATACAGGAAATAGAGAATTTCAATGTTATCAAGGGCTTCCTGAACATTTGTTTTGAGCTGGATTACTGGATGGAGTTCCTCCGGCAATGTCTGCTGGAAAAGAATTACGGCCTGGCGGAGAAGATCCAAAAAGACAATCCCGTGGTGGTTGAATTTTCGTCCCCCAACACCAACAAGCCGCTGCACCTGGGACATGTCAGGAATATCCTGCTGGGCTGGTCGGTGGCGGAGATCATCAAAGCCAGTGGCAGGGCAGTGAAGAAGGTCAACCTGGTGAACGACCGCGGCATCCACATCTGCAAGACCATGCTGGCCTGGGAAAAATGGGGCAAGGGCGTGACGCCTGCCAAAGCCGAGAAGAAAGGTGATAAGTTCGTGGGCGATTATTATGTGCAGTTCGAGAAGCAGAACAAACTGGAGGTCAAACAGAAAATGCTCGAAGGCTATTCTGAGGAAGAAGCTGCAAACCGGTCCGGTCTTATGAAAGAAGCTCGTGAGATCCTCAAGAAGTGGGAACAGGGCGATGAAGAAACGCGTGCCCTATGGGAAAAAATGAACGCATGGGTTTACAAGGGTTTCGACAAGACTTATAAACGCATGGGCATCGCCTTCGATAAGATTTACTATGAATCTGATACTTACCTGCTGGGCAAGGAACTCGTTGAGGAAGGATTGAGTAAGGAACTCCTGAAAAGGAGGGAAGACGGCTCCATCTGGGCTGATCTTTCCGATGAAGGACTGGATGAAAAATTGCTGATACGGGCAGATGGTACCTCTGTGTACATGACCCAGGACCTGGGAACCGCCCAGTTGCGATACGATGACTTCAAACCCGGAAAACTATTGTATGTCGTAGGGAATGAGCAGAATTATCATTTTGATGTTTTAAAGATCGTGCTGAAAAAACTCGGGAAAGATTATGCAGATGATATTTACCATATCTCCTATGGCATGGTGGAATTGCCCCACGGCAAGATGAAATCCCGGGAGGGCACCGTGGTGGATGCCGACGACCTCATGGACGAGATGCATGACTCGGCCAAAGCCATCACTTCTGAACTTGGAAAGATTGATGAGTTTACCGAAGAAGAGGCAGAAGCCCTGTTTGAAAAGATCGGTATGGGCGCTCTGAAGTATTTCATCCTGAAGGTGGATCCCAAAAAGAACATGCTTTTCAACCCGGATGAATCCATACAATTTGATGGGCATACGGGACCTTTTATCCAGTACACTTATGCCAGGATACAATCACTGCAAAGAAAAGCCAGGGAAAAGGGTTTCAAAAAACCATACCTGACGAAAAAGAGCTCCATCACGGAAATGCTGCCCAGGGAAAGGCAGATCATGAAAAATTTGCAGGATTTTTCGGAAGTGATCCGCCTGGCAGCGGAAGCATACAGCCCGGCCCAACTGGCCAATTATATTTATGAGCTGGTAAAAGAATACAATGGTTTTTATCAGGATACTCCCGTGCTGCGGGAGGAGGATGAAGAAAAACTGCTTTTCCGTCTGGGACTCTCAGAAATGACTGGCAAAGTGATCAAAAGCGGAATGGACCTGCTGGGGATAGCGGTTCCGGAAAGGATGTAAGATTATTTCACGATCAGCTTTTTAATCCCGGTTTCTTCCTCCGATTGAAAATAAAGAAAATATACGCCAGCTTTCAGCATGCTTAGATCAAGCATTGCTTCCCGTTCCTGTAGTTGCATCCGGTATATGATCTTCCCGCTAACATCCAATATTCTGATCATCGTTATTTCCTGATATGATTTCATGTAGAAGATATCCTTTCCGGGATTTGGGAATAAGCTGGTGTTCAGCGAAATCTCATTTTCATCGATACCGTAACCACTTTCCCATGTCACTGCAACCGATCCTGTGGCTTCCGATTCCCCTTCCTCATAGCTGGCAGTTACACTATATTCATATGTCCCGAATGCAGGTAGTATGTCTTCGGCATGGGTTGTATTTGTGGTTGTTAAAAATTGCTGGTCGCGGTAAACCGAATAATGCTCAAGGCTTCTTTCTGCCTGCACGGTTTTTACTGTTTCACCAGGTTTCCAGCCAATGACTTCAGTAATTACATTGCCATCCTTATTAAGATATTCAACCAGGGCTTCATGGCTTCCCACAGCAAAAAACTCATCCTGGCCCAGTTCCATGAAGCCTTCATAATGGTTGCCAAAGTAAAGGGAGGCTTTGTAATTATTCATATCGGTTGATATATAGGGCCCATTGGGTTCTGTATTGTACGTGGCCACCATAAAAGAAGCTTCGTTGATGGTAACTCCCTCATTTTCAATGGTTATCCAGCCACCTGCTTCCCCATCAACAACATAGGGCCCTGCAATAACATTGTTTCCACTGGAACGGAGAATGTATACTTCGATCTCTCCATCCCAGTTGCCATAGTTTTCAACAAAAAAGCGAACTGCTTTGAGATTGGCAGGATGGTAATCCAGGTGGAAATTTTGCGCAAGGCCCATGTTTCCATTTACTGAGCAAATGCTGTTTTCAAATGAATTATCATGGTAAGCAATCCATTCAACACCACCGAATCCACCGGGTGATTTCCAGTATAATTCCACGTTTTCATTATTATTGAATGCAACCAGTGATGTAGGTGGCGTAAAATCTCCCTGCTGGATCGTAACTTCAAGCGTGTCGGAATGCCTGGATTCACCTTCATCGTAAACTGCAGTGATGCTGTAAGAATAATTCCCTGCGTTCAGGGCGTTGTCCTGGTAAGTGGTTTCAGTGATGATCTCCTGATTGATCTCATCACCATTTCGGAAAACATTGTACCCAAGCAGGTTTCTTGCTCCCGTTTTTTTGGGGTGTATATTTTTTTCGAGCCGGTAATTGATAAAACCACCGGAGCGTTGTAACTTGTTTGCGGTAACTTGTTGGGCTGTCGGTTTTAAAATGCTTTTTATCACTTCTCCTGATTTAGCGGAATATTCAACATAAGCCTCATGACTTCCTACATATTGATACCCGAGTACACCGAGCTCATCAAAGCCCTCTGTATGGTTACCAAAATAAAGGGAGCCATTGTAATGGCTGTTATCAGCTCCTACGAAAGGACCGTTCGGATCGGTATTGTATGTTGCTACCATAAAGCTGGAGGCATTGATGATGATGTCAGAGAGATCAAGGCTGATCCATCCGTTGGCTTTGCCCTGTCTGTAATAAGGGCCGGCGAGCACTTCTGAACCATTTCCGGAAAGCACAAAGATCTCGTTGTAGGAGTCATAGTTCTGGAAGTTTGAGGTGTAGTACCGGATTTTATTCAGCTTGAGGTAGGCAGCAGGCGCTGTAAAGCGCTGGGCAATTCCCATGCCTCCATTTGTTGAGGCAAATGAATCTTCAAAGCTACCATCATGATATTTCAGCCATTCTTCATTGGTACTTCCCCCTGAAGGAAGATCCCATTCCAGCAACACATGGTTACCATTTACACTGCTTGTAAAATTGCTAGGGGGCTCAAAAGAGACCGAGCCTCCCTGTAAAGCATAATGTGCATTGATCCTGCCATATCCCATTTCTTCATTCCATTTGCCGTATGGATAAAGGGTACCCAGTTCATAAGTATAATCACCTACTTCCTCACAGGCGTAGCATATCTTTTTCATTACATCCGTGCTGTTCCAGTCGGGGTGCAGGGAAACAACAAGTCCTGCGAGTGCCGCAGTTAATGGACAAGCTGCAGAGGTTCCTGAAAAAGTGGTATAATAACCGGGGTCATATCCCGCATCCCCACTTCGGTCAAGTGTATACAAATTGGCGCCAGGAGCCACCAGATCGCAGGAATCGCCGTGGTTAGAAGAGCCAACACGTTGATCCAGGGAGTTTGATGCACCCACACCGATCACATTGGCAAAGAAACAGGGATATTGCTTCACTCCGCTTTCGCCATCGTTTCCTGTGCTGGCGAGGATCACAGCACCCAATCCATCTCTGGTCTGTGTCCGCATGCTTTCAAATGCATCCCTGACTGCGTCATTGTTGGCCCATGCACCAAGGCCAAAACTGTTGCTGACTGCAGCTACATATAATTCCGAATTAATCACATGGCTGGCAGCACGCTGTATAATTTCAGAACTTGTCGTAAAGGCAGCCCCGTTAAAATCAAAACCTATCCGGATGGGAATTACGCTGCACTTATACCCCAGGCTTGCCACACCCAGATCGTTGTTTGTCAGGGCACCGATCAGCCCTGCACATGGTGTTCCGTGATTTTCATCTTCATGCATGGCGGAAGGATCATTGTTGTCATTAACGGCACAATAAGGATTGGCATACTTGCTTTCCATCTCTATATGTTCAAGGTCATAGCCATGTCCATCGATTACCGCTACAGCGATACTGTCGGCACCCTTGGTAATATTCCAGGCCTCCGTGGCATCAATATCAGTATCATTTTCATTATGCAGGAACCACTGGCTGTTAAACATTGGGTCGTCCGGTACAAAATGATTCATGCCTTTGAAAATAAAGTTGGGCTGTGCATATTGGATGTGATCAAATTTGCTGAATCTGCAAGATGATTCGAAAACGCTTGTGCTGGCCGGAAGTTGTAGTATCAAGGTTGTGCTTTGACCCAGGTGGATTTGATCCGAAATGATAGCATTAACATCAGTAGTTATCTCCAGAATTTTAGCTTGATACAAGTGATAATGACTGATATTAAGAATGAGCTTGTTGTTGGTAACTGCAGCTTCCGATTGCAGCAATATAACGGGATATGCAGCAAGGATCGCTTCATAATTCCGGATCATGTCTAATACACTTTCTGTGTTATCAAAGCTGGTACTTTCCGGATTGGCCCGCACTTGAATTGATTTTGTAATTTCATTGGGAACTGATGACACCTGATCAATGCGGTAGGATGGTAAATGCTGTGCGAGTATATCCAATACCTCTTGTTCGTATTTTGCCTCGTAACAAATGTGTAATTGGCTGTAATCAATATCAGGAATGACTGTTTGGCCATTGTTGACAAAAGCATATTTTTCGGACTGGACTATATTCAGGTTATCAGATTTTACCGGATATACCTGAAGAAGTAAAAACAGAACGATCAAAAAAGTGTACAGGATAATCTGTTCTTTGGAGGTAGTGGCTTTTTTATTCATATCGGGTTAATTAATGGGTTTAATCTGGTGATAAAAGTAATCAATCATAATGATTAGCAAAATCAAAATAAATATAAATTGCAAATGAATTAAAATTTAAATGAATTCCAGATAATGATCCTGTTTGCCAGGAAGAAAAAAAATCCCCCTGAAATCTGTTTGAGAGCCTCAGGGGGATTTTAAAGTTGAATAAAAAGGAATTTATTTGATCAAAACCTTTTTCGCAACAAAACCCTTTGTTGTTTCAAGGAATACGGTGTAAACTCCCTGTTGCAGTTTTTTAATACTGATCATTTTTTGTTTTGCATTGCACCGAAGATTGAACATCTTTTGACCCGCCATATCGATGATGGAGATGCTTTTTATGCTAAAAGGACATTCCATAAATATAATATCATCAGCAGGATTGGGATAAATCCGGGTTAGTTTGCTCAATTCATTTTCCGCAATGGACTGCTCTCCAACCGTGATGTATGCATTTTTAACCTCTGTTGCCTGTCCGCCACCGTCGGCATAGGTTAGAGATACATTGTAAGTTCCTATCGTTGTGTAGGTGTGGATGGGGTTTTGTTCATTGCTGCTTCCCCCGTCTCCGAAATCCCATGACCAATTCGCAAGATTGTTCTCATGGCCAATCATCACAAATTCATTTTTTTCCTTGAGAGGTATCATGAAATTTTTCAAACCAGGAGCTTCACTCATGAGGCTGTTAAAAACATTTACAGATCCATTGCTGCCGTTCACATCACAGATATACCAGTAATAGTCGTCATTTGGACCTGTTGAAGGCACATTCACCGTTTTTAGTAAACCATTTTCATTGTATATTTTGACCATGGCGCCCGATCCTGCGAGGGGGGCATCCTCATCGTACTGGTGCACATAAACTTTGTAAGTACCACCGAACATTTGCACAATGGTAATGGTCTCCGGTCCGAATCCTTCCATCTCATCCGTATCCAGGGTTGCATAAGGGGGTTGATCTGCACTTCCCATCTCATCCCAGTATATGTGATAGTTCGTACCTTCTATATCCGGGGTCAACAGGTGAAGGTCAAGGTCGGGCGGTGTGGCCTGCCAACTGAGGACGAACCGCATTTCGCCGGTGGAGAGCTGTGGTGAAAGATTGATATCATAGTTCAGGGGGATATCCGGGGGAACGCTGACATGATCATCCTCATAGGTCACATAGCCGGCTTTTGAACAGGTGAGCGTTTGCTTGCCATAACCTGAAAGATCCGTAAACTGAACCGTTAATGGAACCACGCCCCACTGGGGATTGGCTGAATAATCAGCCGTGAGTGCTCCGGAGGGAACATCGCTGATGGAATAATTGCCCTGGCTGTCGGAATAATCACTCAAACCTGCAATGGTGACCAGGGCGTCTGCCACCGGGCCACCAGTGGTGGCATCTTTAACCAAACCTGAAACGGTCACGGTGCTGCCGCCTCCCGACCAGGTTACGCTAACGGGACCGGCAGGATCGGATTCTCCCTCGTCGTAATTCGCAGTTACCGTATAAGCATATGTACCTGTTTGCGGCAGTACATCCGAATAATTTGTTTGTGTTGCTGTTCCAAGGAAGCTGCCATTTCTGTAAATTCGGTAATTCAGGAATCCCCTTTCCTGGCTTTCAAGCTTTCCTGATTTTGCATCAAAACTGAATTCACCTGAACTGCTCAGCTTGCTTGCATTTGCCTGAACCGATACCGGACTTAAAATTGTTTCATTTCGCTGAGATCCATCGTTGTATTCAATATAAGCTTCATGACTGCCAACATAGTAGTAATCATATTCACTCATTTCGGTAAATCCATCAGTATGGTTTCCAAAATAGAGCGTTCCATCGTAATTGTTTTCGTCCACGCCAACATAGGGCCCATCCGGATTCACATTATATGTAGCAACCATAAAAGTGGACTGGTTGATCACAAGATCAGGGATGGCCGTGCTTACCCATTCATTTTCTTCTCCTCCAACAGTAATGGGGCCATGAAGTACATTGGATCCATCACCGGATAAAATATATACATCTATATCGGCTCCGTAATTCTGGTAATCGGAAACCCAGAATCTGACTTCCTTCAGGGTGGATGGGGTTTCCGGCAAAGTGAATAATTGTGCCAGTCCCTGTCCGCCATTGGTAGAGGCAAAGGAGTTTTCGAATGTGCCATCATTGTATGAGATCCATTCTTCGTTACCGCCCCCTACGCCAGTCCAGCTCAGGTTTACATTTTGGTTGTTGTTGGTCGCCTGCAGGTTGGTCGGTGCCGGCAGACTGCTTCCCTGTACGGTCACTTCCACAGGGCCAGCCGGACTTGATTCGCCTTCGTCATATACCGCAGTAACACTGTAATTATAAGTACCACTGGCCAGGCCGTTATCATTGTATGCAGTGTTTGTAACCACGGAAGCATTGATCTTGCTTCCATTCCTGTAAACGTTATATCCCAGCAATCCCATCAAAGTTTGCATTTGGTTTGGAATGGGTTCCGCCTGCGGGTTTTCCCCGGATTGAATATCAGTATGTACGTTTTTCAGAACCGGTCTTTTGCTCAAAGCTGCCGGGCCAGGCTGCAATTCTTCCCGGCTGCCATCCGAATACTCAACAACTGCCCTGATCAGATATGCCTCCGACCAGGAGGACCAGCTTTGGGAGCTTTCATCCAAATCCCAGGACCGGCCGTTGTTGAGGTTTGCATCATAACCCAGGTAGGTGGTGGCATTGATAGAACCAAATCCTACTACGAAATCACCGATAAAATTCAAATTGAAGCTGCTGACATCCAGGGCAAACCAGTCATCATCAACTGCCGTGCAGGTTCTTTCATAGAGTACCGTGGTGCCCGGCTGACTGCCGTTCCAGCCAAATACCTTTGCATCAAAGGTGTTGTCTCCGGGATCGGTCGTAGTATAAAATTTTATTGTCAGAAGTTTACAGGCTTCGGAAGGCGACATATGGGTTGCCATTGTGAAGCCTTCGTAGCTGTAGGCTCCTGTTGCTGTATTGTTGTCATAAATAAGTTCTTCGGTTCCTCCGCTACCGCCCGGAGCATCCCATGTCAAACTTACATCGCTGCCGTTTAAATTGGCCTGTAGGTTTGTAGGTGGATCCAGTTGAGCCCCCCCCTGTACGGCCAGGTGGGCATTCAGGCGTCCATAACCCATTTCATTGTTCCAGGTGCCGAATGGATAGGAAGGATTGGTATTGTAGGAATATCCGCCAACTTTTTCACAGGCATTGTAAAGTTTCGTTCTCAACTGTCCTTCCGTATAATTTGGAAAAACCGAACCCATGAGGCCGACAATTCCCGCAGCAACGGGGCATGCTGCCGAAGTTCCTGAAAACTCGTTATAATCCCCGATAATGTATCCGGCGCTCCCTGTTCTGTCCAGTGTCCAGAGATCCAGGCCGGGGGCGACCAGGTCGCAGGAATCCCCATAATTTGAAAAATAAGCCCTTTCGTCGCTGTTGTTGGTGGCACCAACACCCACTACATTGGGAAAGAAGCAGGGATATTGTTCCTGTCCGCTGGCATCATCATTTCCTGTAGATGCCAGGATCACCGAACCCTTACCATTTCTGGTTTGTGTACGCATGCTTTCGTAGGCATCCCGTACGGAAACAATATTGGCCCAGGTGCCAAGACCGATGCTGTTGCTCACGGCAAAAATATCGCTGCCAGGTGAAGTGACATGCTGGGCTGCGCGCTGTATGATTACAGCGCTGGTTTGAAAACTGCCCCCGTTAAAATCGTGTCCAATCCTTATAGGCATGACCGGGCAGTAATATCCGACACTGGCAACGCCGGTGCCATTGTTGGTCAGGGCACCGATCAGTCCTGCGCAGGGTGTGCCATGATTTTCATCGGGATGGCTTGCCGAGGGATCATTGTTGTCGTTTACGGCACAGTAAGGACTTAGATATTTTCCTGTCATTTCTGCTGCCTGCAGATCATATCCATTGCCATCGATTACGGCGACCACACTATTCAGGTTTCCCTGCGTGATATCCCATGCTTCGGCGGCATCGATATCCGCATCATTGTTCTGGTTTAAGAACCACTGGCTGCTGTAATAAGGATCATCCGGTTCGAAATGAGAGATCCCCCTGAATACAAAATCAGGCTGGGCATAATTGACCAGGCCTGAGGCAGATAAATCTCCTGCATATTGAAAAACGCTTTCATCTTGAGGTACTTCAATGATCAGGCTGGTGCTGATTCCCAGCTTCAGTTTTTCAATGATCCGGATATCATTGGTAGATTTCAGGAATGCTGCCAGTTGATCATTGCTGATGTTGACCAGAACCTGGTTATGAACCGATGCGATATCTTTTCCTCTTATCAGGAAAGGGTAAACGGAGGCTATCCCTTCCATTTGCCGGATTGAGCGAATGATTTGCCGGGCTTCTTCCACTTTCGTAGTCTGCAGGTGAAAACTCGCTGAGCGATTTGAAGCGAAGCCGTTTTCATCCGCTGCCAAGGCTTTCAGGGAAGGAACTTCAGACTGAAGTTGGTTTATGTTTTGAGCAGTCTTATCTTCTGAGAAAAGGATATATACCCGACTGTAATCAACAGCCGGAAAGATCATTTCTCCATTTTCAAAGAAATATATGTCTTTGTCGTTTTGAACTATAAGTTGCGGATTTGCATTGCTTGTTTGTAAACCAGCAATACAAAAGAACAGGATCAGGATCCTGGAAAGGAAGTCATGCTTTTTCATAATTTTTTGGATTTGATTAAAGATGTAAAAGTAGGTCAAAGAAAAATATATCCGTAAATTTTTTTTGTTGTGTGCCTTTTGAATTATTAAACGTGTTAATTTGATTTTTAATTGAAATCATTGACTTTGCGGTGATGGGATTTTATTCCTGCTTTATATTTTTCAAGTTGTTGAAAAGGCTGTCTCAAAAGTGCGATTTTTTATCAGTCTGAGTCGAAGCCTAAAGATCGTTGATTATCAATGCATCTCGGCTTCGCATGATGTGACCCAGATAACTGGCTAGTACTTTTTGGAAAGCCTCTTTCGGGATTACTTCCGTGTGTGATGTAATGCCGAATCTTTTAGCGGGTTTCGAATTCCCATGATTCATCTCATTTTATTAACTTTGCACCTCAAAATTTTACCGCGATGTTTGAAGGTTTAACAGAAAAACTAGAAAAATCTTTTAAGATACTCAAAGGGCAGGGCCATATTTCAGAGGTCAATGTGGCCGAAACTTTGAAAGAGGTCAGGAAGGCTTTGCTTGATGCGGACGTCAGCTTTAAGATCGCTAAGGATTTCACCAATGATGTGAAGGAAAAGGCACTCGGTGAAGGTGTATTGAAAGCGGTTTCGCCAGGGCAGATGCTGGTCAAGATCATGCAGGATGAGCTTACCGAGCTGATGGGAGTGGAGAAGGCCGAACTGAACGAAAAAGGCAGTCCGGCTCTTTATCTGATGGCAGGCTTGCAGGGTTCCGGTAAAACGACCTTTGCCGCCAAACTGGCGAATTACCTGAAAACAAAAAAAGGAAAACAGCCCATGCTGGTGGCCTGCGACGTATACCGTCCGGCGGCTATCAACCAGTTGCAGGTGCTGGGTGAGCAGATCGGGGTGGAGGTGTATACCGAAGAAGGCAACAAAGATCCTGTTAAGATCGCAAAAAATGCCATCAAAGAGGCAAGGTCTAAAAGCCTGAATGCCGTGATCATCGATACAGCCGGTCGTCTTGCGATCGATGAGCAGATGATGAAGGAGATCAGCTCCATCAAGAAAGCGATCGATCCGCAGGAAACCTTGTTCGTGGTGGATGCCATGACAGGACAGGATGCGGTGAATACGGCAAAAGCCTTTAACGAAAGACTGGATTACGAAGGTGTGATCCTGACCAAGCTGGATGGTGATACCCGCGGGGGTGCTGCTCTGACCATTCGCTCAGTAGTGAAAAAACCCATCAAGTTTGTCGGGATTGGTGAGAAAGTGGATGCCATCGATGTATTCCATCCCAGCAGGATGGCAGACAGGATCCTGGGCATGGGCGATATCGTCTCACTGGTTGAAAAGGCCCAGGAACAGTTCGATGCGGACGAAGCCAGGAAACTTCAGAAAAAGATTGCCAAGGATCAGTTCAATTTCAACGATTTCCTGAACCAGATCCGGCAGATCAAGAAAATGGGAAATGTGAAGGATCTGATGGGCATGATCCCCGGTATGGGAAAAATGATGAAAGATACCGACATTGATGATGATGCCTTCAAAGGCATTGAAGCCATCATTTATTCCATGACCCCTGAAGAAAGGGAAAATCCCAAACTGCTGAACGGCAGCCGAAGGCGCAGGATCGCGCAGGGCAGCGGCAATGAGATACAGGAAGTGAACCGCCTGATCAAACAATTTGCCCAGACCAGCAAAATGATGCGCATGATGACCAAAGGCGGCGCCAAGAATGCCATGCGGATGATGAAGAATATGAAGGGAATGCCAAAGTAGGGTAATCCCCAAATTCCAAATAACAATTATCAAATAAAATCCAATAACCAAAAATTCAATGGTCCAAACACTTTCTCGGGAACCAGAGTTTTGGTAATTGATTATTTGTTATTTGGTGCTTATTTGTGATTTGTAATTTGATTATTGTGATTTCATTAAAATATTATAGTTATGTCTGACAAGAAGAAAAAATCCATCATCCTCGACGGCAAGCTGCTTTCCAACCAGATCAAGGAGGAGATAAAAGCGGAAGTGGCTCAGATGATTGACAGGGAAGATAAATCGCCACACCTGGCTGCTGTGCTGATCGGTGATGATGCGGCCAGTGATACCTATGTAAAAAGCAAGGAAAAAGCCAGCAAGGCCGTGGGAATCATATCTTCGGTATACAGGCACAAATCCGATATCACCGAAAAGGAGCTTTTGCAAATCGTTGATTTTTTGAACAAAGATGATGAGATCGACGGTTTCATCGTGCAACTCCCCTTACCGGATCACATTGATGAAAACAAGATCATCGAAGCCATTGATCCCAAAAAGGACATCGATGGTTTTCATCCCATCAACATCGGACGCATGGTGGCCGGTCTTCCTGCATATTTGCCGGCCACGCCACAGGGCATTATGGAAATGCTAAAGAGATATGAGATCGATACCGAAGGCAAGCATTGCGTGGTGCTGGGCAGAAGCAATATCGTAGGTACCCCCATCAGTATTCTGATGAGCCGCAAAGCGAAACCTGGGAATGCCACAGTTACTATCTGTCATTCAAGAACGAAAAATCTGGAAGCGATCACCCGCCAGGCTGATATCCTGATCGCGGCCATTGGAAAACCTCATTTTGTAAAAGCAGATATGGTTAAAGACAAGGCTGTGGTGATTGATGTAGGCATCCACAGGATAAAATCAGAAGAGACCACATCTGGTTATAAACTTGTTGGGGATGTGGATTTTGATGGAGTCTCAAAAAAATGCAGTCATATCACACCCGTGCCCGGTGGAGTAGGGAGGATGACCATCGCTTCGCTTTTGATGAATACGATGAAGGCGGCTAAAGGGGAGGTGTATTTTTGAGTCGGTAGTTGGCAGTTGGCACCCGGTAGTTGGCAACATGTCAATGTCAAATGACAAATGACCATTTGAATAACGAATATCGAATTTCCAATGTCGAATTTCGAATATGGGGCAGCATCACTTCAAAATTCAAAATGCCGAATTGATTTTCGATTTTCGATTGCCAATTGTCGATTTTCAATTGTGCAATCTGTAATCTGTAATCTGTAATCTGTAATCTGAAATCTGAAATCATTCTGTGCAACTTTTTCAGTATCTTCCCTGTCTGATTTTGAAAGGATTTTAGATGGGAAATAATATCAGATCAGTTTTGCTCTTTTTGTTTTCATTATTAACGATATCCCTGTCTTCCCAGACAGTCATCCCGGGAGGAAATGTATCAGGACATTGGGATTTGGATGGTTCTCCCTATCAGATTGAAGGGGATATCGAATTGCATCCCGACAGCAGCCTGATCATAGATGCGGGTGTGGAGGTATTGTTCATGCAGGATTTTCGATTCAGGATCTATGGCTCCTTGCAGGCAATTGGCAAAGCCAATAGTACGGTGATTTTTGATACCGGCAATACATTTTACCGCTGGTATGGACTGGAGTTCAGGGATACAACTGGATCTGCCCCTGATTCCAGCATCCTGGTGTATTGCCATTTCAGCAGCAGCATACAGGACTTTGGTGGGGCGGTAGGCGTGATTGCTTATGACAGCCTGCGAATAGACAACTGTGTTTTTGAATACAATGAAGGTTTTAAGGGCGGCGCCATTTATATTGAGTATGCAAATCCCTTGTTGTATAATCTGGAAATCAGGAACAATATTTCCATTGATGGTGGTGGCATTTTCCTGGTGGGTGCATCGCCGCACATCAGGAATTGCATCATACAAAACAACGATTCCGACTGGATCGCAGGAGGATTGTTTGCCAAAGAATATTCATCACCCTTGATGGAGGATTGCCTGATCGATAATAATACCTCGATAGGCTCGGCCGGTGGATTGTATTTCCATGACTATTGCGAACCCGTGATCAGGAATTGCACCATTTCCAATAATTTCTGCCAGAGCACGCAATTCGGATCGGGTGGGGGCATGAAGATCAATTTTTATTGTTATGTGCAACTTGAAAATTGTATTATTCAGGATAATTTGTGCAATTCCCGCGGAGGCGGCATGACTATTACTTCGGATGTGGACATGGTGAACTGCCTGGTCACCGGAAACCAGGCTGCCATTTCAGGCGGTGGCATCAATGTGGATCTTTCCATCAGTTATTACAGGCCGCTTGTAAATGTGACCAATACAAGCATTACCGACAACAGCAGCCTGGTGGGCGCGGGCATCAATTCAGAGCGTTCAGATTTTAATCTGATCAATTCTATTGTATATGATAACCAGTCTACCAATGATAATTTTATTGATATTGACAAAACCGCACTTTATATTGAATACTCTAATATAGAAGACAGTACTGAGGTTATGGTCCATGACAGTTCATCCCTGGTATTTGGACCGGGTGTGATTGATACGGATCCCGTATTCTTCAGCAGCTCGGATTTCCGCCTGAGCGAAATTTCACCCTGCATCAATGCCGGCACACCGGATACAACAGGACTGGCAATTCCCGAAACCGACCTGGACGGTTTTGAACGTATTCATGACGACAGGATTGATATGGGTTGTTATGAAAATCAGTATTATGTTGGGCGGAAAGAAGTCGCTATGATCGATCTTGTTGATGTTTTTCCCAATCCAACCACCTCCGGGTTTGAGATAAAAGCAGGCCAGATGATAAAAGCAATCCGGGTATTTAACCAGAACGGCTTCCTTATATTTCGGGATCATTTTTCAGCAGGCACGAAACAACAGCTTATTTCAACCTCAGGCTGGCAAAAAGGTTTGTACCTGGTTGAATGTACTACAGAACTGGGGAAGGTATATGTATATAAAGTGAATTTGATCTAGAAGCCTTTTTCCAGTAAATGTCTGGCTGTTCATCCTAGAAATAAATCCTCACTCCACCGGATACATCTATCCTGGATATGTTTTCCGGATTGTCTCCCAGGTCCTGCGTGATGGAATTCGTCCCGTCATCAAAGGTCATCTTTTTGATCGCTCCTCCCACGAGAGAAGCCCCAAAACCCAGTGCCACGTTATCGCTGATCCTGAAGTCCAGGTCAACGCCTGCCATCAGTCCGAAAGCATTGCCAGTCAGGTCAATCCGGCTGAGCACAATGGCATTGTTCATATAGGATAAACTGCCGGCAGCGATTTTCAGGTGGAGCAGGGTGTTGCCGCGACCTACTTCAATACGCTGGTTGAAGGCAAGGCCGATAAAACCAATGTGTATGTCATCACCAATTGTTCCGGTTTGTGAGGTCCCATCACCAAAGTCGAAAGTAACATTATTCAATTCATTGGATGTGAAGAAACTGGAATAACTGATGCCGAGACCATATTGTTCACTGAAGAAATAGGTTGCATCCAGTCCCAAATGACCTCCCGACCTGAGTTCCTTGATATATTTTTCAAACTCACTGGGCATACTGCCTTCGGTCTTTGCGATCAGGTAACTGTATCCACCCCTGAAGTTGACCCTGAACTCAGTATAGACAAATGCATTGGGTGTAAAACTTGTCGGGGCTTTTTTTACCGGCACAGTTAAAACTTGTTGTTTGTCTTCCTGCTTTTCGAAACTTCGCTGATAATCGGCTATTTTCCAAAGGTCAAGGGATTCCTGCTGGATATGATTATCGTTATACTGGTAATTAAAGAATATCTTCTGGTCTCTTACCATTACGATCTCACAAAAGATGCTGTCGCCACTGTTTAGCAAAATCAGATCTTCCGCCCTGAAGGCCGGGTTTTTTTCCTGCATGAAAACTTTGGGTTTTCCATAATAGCCTCTCTCATAATCGTTAATCTGCCAGAGGTTCAGTATTTCCTGCTGAAATTCTTCCTCGTTCACGCGAACTGTAAAATAGATCTGCTGGTTTTCCACTTTTGTGATCTTGCAGTTTACGCTGTCGCCACTGCTGAGAACAACAAGATCCTGGGAAAATAGCAGGGAATGACCTGATAGCATCATTATAATAAGCAGAAGTCTGAAATAAAGCTGATTTGGTTTTTGGGTGATTGGCATGGATGAAAATGTGTTAAATATTACAGGTCAAATCTATGATAAATAAATTATAGATTCAGAAAAAGCATGTATTTCTGAAGCTATTTTTATTTGGAATAAATTAGCGTGGGTGTTTTTTTAGGCTTCTGCTTGCATTTGGTGTTTGTTGACGCTGAAAGGTCCTTCGGACGTTTTCAGGTCAAAAAGCATATGAACGCTTTCAAGTCTATTACCTGCGAAGCTTATATGCCTATTGGTTTTCCGGCTATAATCCGCCAGTAGGCGGACAAGTTTTTCCTTTTGAGACCCAGCTGCTCTGCGGCTGGGTAGTTCATTCATGTCCTGAGATGACAGAATTGATCCCTCGACCAAAAAGGCTTAAAGAACATTAGGAGAATCTACACCTGCCCTTTTACGATCCCGGCTTTCTCCATGATCACATCATATTGATATCCGGAACCGAAATCTTTGTCCAGGTCGATGATGCCTTCGAAAGTAACAACATCACCCACTTTGAAATTAACCGGTGAGGAAGAGGTGACAGTGAGGTCGAAATTATCTCCATCTCTTGTGCCATCCTGGATGTGTATCCAGTTGCGTCCCATGATGTTGGTGTTGATCTTAACCACCTGTCCGCGAATACTGACTTTCTTACCCTTGTAGTTTTGCTTGTTCTGATACAGTTCTTTTATGGTGATGCCACCCTCGGCAGGATCTACAGATATATCGCTTTTTTGTATGCTTTTGGTGTGGTCATGAGATGATCCCTGCTGCTGTCCCTGTATTTTTTCTTTCATGGGCTTTTTGGCGAATTGCTGTATGAACATGACTGAGTCGAAGGTCTTGTTCAGTTCTTTGCTCTGGAAGTCTTTCATCATCATGCCCTGTGAATAATAATAAGTTTCGCCAATCTCAACCGGTCTGGCTGTAATGGCAGCCCAGTATTTTTTATCACCTTCTTTCAATTTTACATAGGTATATTTGCCTGCATCTTCCGATTCAAGCACTTTCACGGCATGAACCTTTGCCTTGGATTGCATGCGGTCCATCAGTTCTTCAAAGTTCTTGTCTTTTTCAGTATTTTCTTTCTTTGTGTTCGACTGGCAGGATGCCAGGATTATGATCAGTGCAGTGAGTATTGTAAAGATTCTCATTTTCCAAGTGTTTAAATTTGACTGTAAAATTAAGGAATTTTGTTCCGATGGCCGGTTTTGAGATATATTTA
This sequence comes from Bacteroidales bacterium, assembly GCA_021740625.1. GTDB lineage: Bacteria > Bacteroidota > Bacteroidia > Bacteroidales > JAIOZK01 > JAIOZK01. Next base: position 39,519 of record JAIOZK010000024.1, on the reverse strand, counting down.
TAAATTGAGATATGTCAATAAATCAAGTTTTGTAGTATTTTGACTGCATCTGAAATACATTTTTCGCAAATCTTTTCGAATAAACCTTCTGCATGGGCAAATTGATTGCCTTCTTCCGTACTGATATCCACATTCAACAAAGCCCTGCATTCGATACTACCATGAGTCTTTTCAAATTCCCTGCTGAAATCCCGGATCATTTCGGCCGTTCTTTTCTTTACGAGGCTGTTGTCTTCATATTGATTACCATTGTGTAAACCCAGTACCATAAAGGATCCTGTGACGGCTCCACAGGTTTTTTGCATTTTTCCCATGCCGGTACCGAACCCGCTTGCAATTCTTTTGGCTGTTTCATGATCAATTTTCAGGTCGCCGGCAAACGGAAGCAAAACCGATTGTGCACAATTATGGTGATTCTTGAAATATTCGACTGCCTCTTTACCTTTGTTTTTCATTTTACCTGGTTGAATTTGATTCAGTCTTTAAATTCTTATCCTGATTTTGGATGTTTGCTAAAACTGGGAAATAACATAGAATAGCATTATTAAAAATATTAGAAGATCGGTTATCATGGCAATGTATTCGTTTGTACTTGCCGGTTTTTTAATAATGTGATGTATACCTGCCAAACCCAGGAACAAACCACCGCTGATGGCTGCAGATAACAATAGCTGTGGGACAAACAAAGAAAGCAAACCAAGTGTGCCGATGCTTATGTTGGCAAAACCAAGTTCCCGCACAAATGCATGGCTTTGTGGGTCATCGATCTTGAAAATTTTTTGTACCGTGAAGCCCGGTCGCATCACCTGGTTAATGCCTGCCATGAAGAGCCTTATGCCAATGGCCCAGAAAACAAACCATTTTCCGATCAGCTCGATCAAATGAGTGCGCCAGTGATCTGAAATGCCCTCAATGATCATAGAAAGGAGCGGAAAAACAAACATGATGAAAACAATACTCAAGAGATATTTTTTATTGGAATGCATAAATGTTCAGGTTTTGAAATTTTGATCAATCTTATAACTTTTCTTTCAGGCAAGCCACGGTCTTCATGAACTCAATGCTTTCCATGGGGGAAAAGTCATTTTCAACATAACCCCTGGCTGTCCAAATCCTGAAAGATTCCACTTCTTTGCTGGCGAACTTTTTCAATTCTTTTTTCTTTCCTGCCGGCCCTTCGAACATCAGGGTGAAGTTGGCGTCGCAGTTGGCACCTCCTTCGTTCGTGAGTTCCATTCTTTCGCCGTCGCGGAACAGGATCAGTATTTTGCTGTCGGCATTGATGCATTCACTGGCACCCATCACCTTGATGCTGAAGATAAGGCTTCTTTTGCCTTTCTGCACGAAAATGGCAAAACCATTCCCGTCTTCTCTGAGCACTTTCAACAGGTTTTTCGCCCCAATAACAGATTTCCCTGTCATCTTATCGGTCTCGACAGAGATCAGGTCTTCGCAGCTGAGGCTTGCCGCTTGCTGTTGTTCATCGGCATACATCCAGGTGCCGTCTTCGTTCAGGATTACTTTTTCGCCTTCTTCCGTAGTGGCCACTTTCTGGGAGAAAGCTGCAACTGTTGTCATCAGAAATATTGATATTAATAATACTTTTTTCATTCTTATTTGTACTAAAATGTAACTGATTTCAAAGATAATTAATTTTACAGCTTAATTCCTTCAGATCTGTAAGGTTTATAAAACCCGGCCGGGAATTATTTCTGTTATATGCTGTCAGCAGATTCCTTTTTACACAATTTCTTTTGCTACTGTCGGGAAAAGTGCCCAATCTCCTTATAATTTTCCCGACACTAATGAATTTCATTAGGCAAAACTTGATTCGAGAATTGAAAATTTGTACTTTTAACGCTCAACCAAAAAAACCTGTTATGAAAACAAAACTAATCATCTTCTCTATGTTGATTTTTAATTCGAATTTATTGTTATCTCAACAAATCCCATTTTCCAATTCAGAAATTAACAATACGGATTTATTTATTGACAGCGTAATTATAAGATATTCGCTGCACAAAGATCAGCAATGGATATTTGAGTATAATGAATTTGGAAATATAAGTGGCAAAATAATTAAGGTATTGGATAATGGGGTGTTCAGAACCAGTGGATATAATATATACCAGTACAACCAGGAACAGCAAATGATCGAGGAATTGAGACTGCATTTGAATGATACGATCTGGGAAAATTCTTTCCGAACGACGTACGAATATCATGACGGAAACCGGACACGATATACAACGCAATGGTGGTATGAGGGAGACTGGGTTTATCTATATGACAATCATTATACCTACGACGAAAACGCCAATCTTGTATTATACGAACAACTTGGCTTTCATGTAGATCATTGGGAATATATGCACAAAGAAGATTATTCTTATAATTCGATGAATTTGCTCGATTCATTGAATAACTACTATTATATTGAAGAAGATTCTGTGTGGCGCCATAACAACTATGAGAAGTACCATTATGATGAAAATGCTAACATGACTGAAAAACTGAAATACAGCAGCCCCGATTCCGGTTGGAAAGCATTCGTTAAAAGAAAATACGATTATGATTCATCGGATCAATTGATCAGTGAAAAATATTTGCACAATTCAGATACCATGTGGATCAATATAAACAGGAGAGACTATGAATACGATGGCTCCGGGAATATTATCACAATGTTAAAATTCCTGGGAGAGGATACACTTTGGCATTATGGGATGAAGTATGAAATGAATTATGATGAATTCAATAATAAATCCAGTGAGTACCGGTATGTTTTTGATAATAGCGACAGCAGTTGGAATTATGAGCATTTCAATGATTATTACCACGATTATGTGAACAATTTTTCCTCTGTAAGCTCTTACCTATGGGATGATGGAGAATGGATCTCATTTTCTGATTTTGATCTTAACTTCAATCTTTTTGGGTATCTTATTGTTCAGCATGCAATCGCTCATTATGCCGAATGTAATTATTCGGGACTGCTGGCCGGAAACTATATGGAAAAAGCCCATCAAAATTCATTTTTAAAACTCTATCCCAATCCCGCGCAAAACCATGCTTACCTAAATCTGAATCCTGTAGTGAGCAATGGCAGGATCCTAATTGAACTATTCGACCTTCAAGGTAGAAGAATAAAACAAATACAAAATGTTAAGATTTCTCCAAATTCTGAAGAGATCAAAATTGATCTTTCCGGCTTGAACTCCGGGGTGATTCTCGTCCGGCTTGTTTCTGACCAGGGCGTTCAACAAGGAAAGTTGGTAAAATATTAAACGTTCACCATCTTTTTTAAAGCAAGAAGCAGTGTATTTCTACCCATCACGTTTTCAAGAAGAATGAAATCAAAGTGTCTCTCCTGTTTTGAGATGATTTCCCTGATCTTTTGATCTGATCTAAGATCCATTCCGGCATTGAAAATGATCTGAGCTTTTGGCTCAGACAGTTTGCTGATTTTTTCCCAGAAATCAACTGAAAAGCATTCTTCAGGAACATTTTTGTCGATAAAAAGATCGATGATGATCAATTTGAAACTCTCATTTGTATTCTGGACGTAGGAAAGAGCATCGGCATGAATGATCTTAATATCTTTCAAAGCCCGGATCCCAAATTCCTTTTCTGCAACTTCAATTACAACTGGATCAATCTCCACCGCTGCGATCTGTCCCTTGTGTTTGTATTCTTCCCGGAGTACTTTGATGATGCTGCCTCCGCCCATGCCCAGCAGCAGGACTTTATCATCCGGTCTGAACTTCACTTCCGAAAGACCATAACGCAATACTTTTTGCAGGGAGCCATAGGAGTAATTTGTATTCTTACTGTTCAGTAGTTTCTTCCCATTCAACCAGGTAATCTCGAGCCATCCGCTGAATTTGGAATGGAATCGTGATTTCAGAGGCCAAAAATAACTAAGAATTTTTTTCATAAAAATTCTTCACTTTCGAAACAATTCCTTCTGCAGTCAATCCGTATTTTCTCATAAGTTCTTCGGGTTGACCGCTTTCACCGAAACGGTCATGCATACCAACGAATATCATGGGAACGGGATGATTATGAACCACGACTTCTGCAACTGCGGATCCCAGCCCCCCATGCACCTGATGTTCTTCGGCTGTAATGATGGCTTTTGTTTCCCGGGCAGCTTTGATGATGATTTCTTTGTCGATGGGTTTGATGGTGTGCATATTGATCACTCTGGCATTGATGTTTTCCCCGGCCAGTTGCTCAGCGGCTAACAGGGCTTCCCAAACAAGGTGGCCTGTGGCAATGAGGGTGATATCATTTCCGCTTTTTAAGGTTTGGGCTTTGCCCACTTCAAAGGCATCTGCAGAATTCGTAAAATCGGGAAATGGAGCTCTTCCAAAACGCACGTACACCGGTCCGGCACATTGTTCGTAAGCAGCCATCGTGGCCAGTTTTGTTTGTGTTGCATCGGCAGGAGAGAGGAGGGTCATGTTGGGCATTACGCGCATGATGGCAATGTCTTCCAGGGCCTGGTGTGTGGCCCCATCCGGCCCCACAGAAACACCGGCATGCGCTCCCCCGATAATTGCATGCACATCGTTATAACACAATGATATTCTCACCTGGTCGGCAGTCCTGATACCGGCAAAAACACCGTAGGTCGAAAATACCGGTACTTTGCCCGAAAGGGCCAACCCGGCGGCTGTTCCGATACAGTTCTGCTCTGCTATGCCCATGGAGAAGAAGCGTTCCCGGTAATTTTTTGCAAAATCCTCCATGCCCACGGAACTGGTAATATCTGCACCCAACGCAACCACATCTTCATATTTTTTACCCAGTTCCACCAGGCCTTCCGCAAAACCTTCCTTGGTGGCTTTCCTGCCGCGACTTTTATATTGCATTATTTTCTTCGATTTGGTTCAGGAAATCAGAAAGTTGTTCTTTTGCAGGTGGTTTGCCATGCCAGCGATGATCGTTTTCTATGCTTTTCACACCTTTGCCCATGAGGGTTTTTGCCAGGATCACTGCTGGCTTTCCTTCTTTCTTTTTTGCCTGCTGGATTGTGTTATATATTTCCTTATGATCGTGTCCGTTACAATGAAACACTTTCCATCCAAAGGCGCGCCATTTATCAGCCAGGGGTTCCAGTTCCATCACCTCTGAGGTTTTACCGTCGATCTGTACTTCATTCCTGTCGACGATTGCGATCAAATGATCCAGTTTATGATGGGATGCGCTCATGGCTGCTTCCCAGATAGAGCCTTCTTGCAGTTCTCCGTCACCGTGAAGGCTGTATACGAAGAAATCTTTGTGGTCCAATTTTCCCGCCAGTGCCATCCCGACAGCAACAGAAAGACCCTGTCCCAGTGATCCTGCCGAAAGCTCCAGTCCCGGCAGGCCGTGATCGCGTCCGGGATGCCCCTGCAACCTGCTATCCAGCTTTCTGAGTGTTTGCAATTCCTTTTTGGGAAAGTATCCGGCATGCGCCAGGGCAACATATAAAACCGGTGCAACATGACCGATGGAGAGGATCAGGCGATCCCGGTCAGGCCAATCTGGCTTATGTGGTTTGTGTTTTAAGACATGAAAATATAAAACTGTGAAAACATCTGCCAGTCCCAGTGATCCGCCGGTATGCCCGGAGCCAGCCTCAGTCAGACTTCGGAGAACGTCTTTTCTGATCTCTTTCGAAATGGACCTGAGTTTTTTCAGTTTTGCTTCATTCATTTTATAGAAAAAATGCTGCTTTGAAAAAATAGAATACCACGATCACCGAATAGGTCAGTTTCATCAGGGTGCCTGTTAAAAATCCTACGAATGATCCGAATGCTGCAATCAGCGCCCGGTCGGAATCTTTGCCTGTGGATGTTTCCGCAATATATGCGCCCACAAAAGGACCCAGTATGATCCCCAGGATACCGAATGGCCCGATCACGATCCCCAAAAGGGGTAATATTACGATACCTATAACCAGTCCGATCATGCTGCCTCTGATTCCTGCCTTGCTGCCTCCGAATTTTTTTGTTCCGTAAATGGGTACCACATAATCAAGCAAGGTAACAGCTCCCATCACCAATCCCATCACCACCAAAAATCTCTCTGAAAAAGGGGCTTCTTCCGTAAACTGCAAAAGGATCAGGGCTGCATAACTAATTGCTGGTCCGGGTAAAACAGGCAAAACAGCGCCAATGATCCCCAGCAATAAAGCAATAATTCCCAAAGTGATGAGCAACCAGTCCATGTTCATGCAGTTTTAACAAAAGTAATAAGAATGTTGCTGAGACGACCATTTACCGCATTGATTTTATCAGCAATTTATGAATATTCCGGCCTGATAGTCTGCAGGCTTCCCCGGGGTAGTTTCTTGAAGTTTGAAGAGCAGGCTTTTATGCGAGCTTCTTCTTCAGGATTTTGTAAAAGGTTTCGCTGCTGTATTTTTCGAGCCAGGGATAATGGCCGCATTTTTCTATTGAATAAAAGTCGAAATTTCGTAGAATCTTTTTCAGGGGATCTTCTATTCCTTCCCTGGGATGAGGATCATAATCCCCATGAATTGCCACAACCGGACAATTGATCTGATGTCCCATCCGGATCAGGGCGCCACTGTTTCGCAACTCATCGGCTTCTGGATAGACACCTTTGAATACATCATGCCGGCATGCAGTCTGGTAATTCATTCCTTTTTGTATTTCATACGAATCGAGTTTCACCAGCATATTTCCCATTTCACAAAAGGCATTGTTCCTGATGGAGGCTTCTTTTGAACTCAGTTGTTTTTGCAATTGTCTGAATTTTTCAAAATCTATTGATTTCAATCGCCTGTTGCGTGTAACGGCAATATGATCACGCAGTTCGGGATTGAAAGTTCCGCTCGATAGCATGATCAGTTTGTTAACATGTTCGGGATAATGGGAGGCATATATATAGCATAGCCAGGCGCCCCAGGAATGCCCGACAAGCTTAACGGGAGTTTTGCCATCGGTTATGATTGCATCTTTGATCTCATTGATCTGTCCATCAATTGATTTGGCATAGTGCAGGGTTTCGATCACACCGAAACTTTCTCCAAGCCTGCGGGCCAGGGGATTTAGATCACCAATAGCGCCTGGTCCGCCATGCACAAGAATGATTTGAAAGGGTGGGGTTCCGTGTTTTTTATAATTTGTTGTGTTCATGGGTACTACCATTCAACTTCTCCTCTTTTAAACGGCATTGTCATGCACCTGGCACCGCCACCGCCCCTGGCCAGCTCCGAGCCTTCGATGCTAACCACACATTTTTTGTAGGCATCCGGATGGGTGTTGCCCGCGATAACCTCACTGGCTCTAATGATCTCAAAGCCTCTTTTATTCATTTCTTCGAGTGTCCTGACATTTCTTTCATACCCGATTACCTTTCCGGGTGCAAAAGCAAAGAAATTGGCTCCGCTGTGCCATTGTTCACGTTGCTGTACCCAGGCATCGCTGGTTCCCCCACAATATACCGGTTTCAGATCCATACCAAGTTCCTGAAGGGCAGCGAGAAGGTTTTCCTGGTTTTTAATGCTGACAACTTTTCCGTTTTCAATACTGATATGCACGGTTTGGTAACGATTGGGTTTGAGTATGATGGGATAGTACACCATGCAGGCATCCCGGTCGAGGAAAGTGAAAACCATATCCAGGTGAATGAAGGATTCAGGTTCATAGGGCAGTTCCTGCACAATGATGTGTTTCTTCTCCCTGGTTCCTTTCAGATGTTTAAGAATAAAATCCACACCTTCTGTAGTCGTCCTCGAACCTGTGCCCATCAGCAGAATGTCATGCCGGGCTACGAGTATGTCCCCACCTTCGATGGTAACTTTGGAAGTGTCGATGGGGATGGTTTTTGGATTCAGCGTTGTTGCATGGAATGCAGGATGCTGGTCAAAAATGGATTCCATGATCAGGGCTTCCCGGTCTCTCACCTTGTTTGCCATTTTTGCAATGAGGACTTTGTCATCAATGGAAATGGAGGCATCCCTTGTGAAGAAAAAATTATGCAAAGGACGCAGCGAATAACGTTGTTTGCTCAGAAAGCTCGTCAGACTGTCTTTTTTCATGATCACTCCTTCGATCAACTGGCGTGTGATCTCCTGGCTGCTCAGTTTCAACAGGTCTTTGCGCACATCACAAACGAATTCATTCTCACAGATATTACTGATCAAATTTTCCCTGATTTGATTATCTTCCAGAATATCCTTGAGTAAATCACTGACGAAATATGTTTTGCAAAGTTTCTGCAGAACGCCTGCCAGTTGGGAATACTCCCGCCCCGCTACCGATAAATTCAGAATGTCGCTGTACAGAGCCCTTTCGGCATTGGCGGGGGTCATGTTTTCAATCTCCGGTCCGGGTTTATGCAGTATCACTCCTTCCAGTTTGCCGATTTCCGAATCGACTTGGATCTTCATTGTTTTGGCTGACATGTTTTGGTTTTCAGAATTTTTGCAAAAATACAGATTATTTATTGGCCTTTCTCTTTGCTATTGTAATGCCGGTTGATCTTTCGCTGGTTTCTCCTGAAGCTGATCAGCCCGAGGATCAGGAAAATTACCGAAACCGGTATCAGCACGATTCCGAATACCTGCAAAAATCTATCATGAGGAAACAGTTTGACAAAGGTAATTCCGGCTCCCAGGAATACAATGAAAGACCGAAGGTAGGCCAGCAGGTTCCGTTCATTTGCAAGCTTTGTTCGTTGAACAGCAAGTTCGTCTTTAACTTCCATTAGATTGGTTTATTAGTCATTTGTCATTAAAAGGACAATACAAAAATATCTTTGGGTCTGCCGTTTTTCCTTAGAGGGGAACGAAATCGGATTTGGTGACACCGCAAACGGGGCACATCCAGTCGTCGGGGATGTCTTCGAATGGTGTGCCCGGGGGAATGCCACCATCCGGATCTCCTTCCGCAGGATCGTATATGAAACCACAAACGGTACACTGGTATTTTTGATGACCTCCGCCTGGACTATCACCTTTCTCTTCAGCAACCCTTTCTTCGATATAGGTTGGAGAATGCTCGGGTGATATTCCTTTGATGACATTCCGGTAATAGGAATAGGTGAGGGGTTGCTTGTCTTTCTGAATGAAATCAGCATCCACCGCTTCTCCGATAAAAAGCAGATGAGAACCAACATCAATTGTTTCCAGGAGATTGCATTCCAGGAAGGCCACAGCCTTATCCATCAGAATGGGCGCACCGGTTTTCCCGATCCTGTAATTAACAACTTCTGTAAATTTATCCGTGGTTTTCCCGGATTTGAATCCCCAGGGACCCATGAATTCCAGGTCGACATCCTGCTGAATGACGGATACCGCAAAAACACCGCTTTCTTTGATGTAGTCAGATGTCAGGTTGTCTTTATGACTGGCTACCAGGAATTTTACCGGTTTGGCCGTGACCTGCAATACCGTATTGCTGACGTGTCCGTTGAGTTTACCTTCTTTGTTTCTGGATGATAAAATATAAAGACCATATGTGATTTTGAAAAAGGATTCGATATTCATAGACGTTGTTTTGGTTTAGATTCGGTGCAAAATTAGCAAAAAATGAGTGGTATCTGTTGCTATATTAGCTCTTATTTCTTATCAGAGATTATTTTCAGAACGCTTGTGGTTATGCCTCTGTCTTAGAAATTCTGCATTGTGTGTTCGTTATTCGATATTCACAATTGAAGGAGGGAGGATTTATCCCGGAAAACTTCTGATTCACATGGCTTTTTACAGGTAAAAGAACATGTTTTCGCAGAAGTTTTGCAGATTTTCTCCGGTATTAACATACATATACAAAAGTATACAATATTGAAAGATATACATATAATCAACTCAATAACAATACGATAGAAGTGTATACACATGTCTCAAATAATTTATCTAATTAATACATATGTAACTTTCTTTAACAATATTACGATTTTGTTCAATCAAAGGTATTTAATAAATTAGAAACATTGATATTCAATGTTATATATACTATTATCCAAACCATAACTTAGACAAGTGTATATTTGAAAAGAAATATCATATTTCTATATATCAAGTTTTTATAACAATACACAAAAGTATACAGAAGTAAAAAATAAACAAGCAATTGTATACAACAATAAACTATACAAATGTTATTAATAATTGTATTTTTGTAAACATTATGTTAGAACGCATTCAAGAAATCATCCTTAAGCATGGTTTAAATGCTTCAAAATTTGCTGATGAAATCGGACTGCAAAGGAGCAATGTTTCTCATGTATTATCGGGCAGAAATAAACCCAGCCTTGATTTTGTCTTGAGAATATTGAAAAGTTTTCCTGATGTAAATGCAGATTGGCTATTGTTTGGAAAAGGTTCTTATGATGATAAAAAGATGGACTTGTTTGCAGGAGAGCAGGAAAAAGATGTAGACAAAGAAGCGGAAAAGGCTGCCGAGCAAACGGATATCCAGACAGCAGATCCAGGCCAAAAAGAATTGAAATCTCCTGCCAAGCCTAAGAACAGCAGGCAGGATATTCGCAAAGTTCTGATTTTTTATGAGGATGGTAGTTTCGAGTCATACTATCCTAAGCGGTAAATATTTCGCGCTCAGCAAAAAAGAAGCCTGCTTCGATCCTGGCATTGTCATCGCTATCCGATCCATGTACTGCATTTTGCTGTAAATCAGTGCCATACAGCCCCCGTATCGATTCTTCGTCTGCTTCCTCCGGATTGGTGGATCCAATAAAATCCCTGTATGCCTCAACCGCATTGTCTTTTTCCAGTATGGCTGCTACGATGGGGCCTTCAGACATAAACCTGCACAGGTTTTCATAAAAAGGACGTTCTTTGTGCACAGCATAAAACTTTTGTGCTTCAATAAAACTCAGCCTGGTAAGTTTCATGGCGATGATCCTGAATCCTCCTTCTTGTATTTTGTTTAATATGGGCCCAATATTACCTTCTTTAACTGCTTTGGGCTTAATTAAGGTAAGTGTTCTGTTTCCGTTCATAACTTGATTAATTGTGTTAACTTTGGCAAAACTACTATTTTTCAACCTTATTTTGAATAAATACAGATAGTAAAAAAAAGATTTATTTGGAACAGTTTGATTTTCATAAAGCCAGGGAAAGAGTAAAACAGGCAAAGCGCATTGCCATTTGCAGTCATACGAATCCGGATGGTGATGCCATCGGCTCAAGCCTGGGGCTTTATCATGCTTTGAAAACAATACACAATGGTGAAATCAGAATTCTGATCCCGAATGATTTCCCTGCTTTTCTTAAATGGCTGCCTGCTGCGGAAGAAATTGTGATTTGTGAAGAAAGCAAACAGGAGGCTGGTGAGATTATCCTGGGTGCTGATTTGATCTTTTGTCTTGACTTTAATGATATATCGCGGACAGAGCAATGTTCAGAAGCTTTGCAAAAGACCGGGGCAGAAAAAATCCTGATCGATCATCATCCCAATCCGAAGCAGCAGTTTGATCTTCTTTATTCAACAACCAGCACTTCATCCACGGCAGAGCTTGTTTACGGGTTTATCAAATCTTTTGGCTTACCTTCCATGTTAAATTCAGAATCGGCCCAATCGATCTATACCGGGATTATGACGGATACAGGTTCTTTCAGTTACCTGTGCAATTACGAAAGTACATACCTGGCAGTTGCAGATCTCATCAAAGCAGGTGTAGACGCCGAACAGCTACATCGTTTGGTTTACGATACCTATTCAGCCGACAGGCTTCGTTTGCTCGGGTTTTGCCTGAGCGAGCGCCTGAAAATTCTAAAGGAGTATCATACAGCATACATATACCTGTATCAAAAAGACCTGGAACGATTCAATTACCAGGTGGGCGACATAGAAGGGGTGGTAAATTATCCATTGTCCATAGAAGAAATTCATTTTGCATTGCTTTTCAGGGAACAGGATGGAAAGGTAAGAATATCCATGCGCAGCAAGGGAAGTTTTCCTGTGAATGATTTTGCCAGGAAACATTTCATCGGTGGAGGGCATAAAAACGCAGCAGGTGCCGATTCGCTCCTCAGTCTTGATAAAAGCCTGGAAAAGTTTGAACAACTATTGCCACAATATAAAATGGAATTATCCGTATAGTTTTTATCATGGCAAACCTATTGAAAAAGAATATATTATTGCTTTTTCCACTGCTTTTAATATGCTTTGCATGCAATCATGACAAGAAAAAGGAGAAAAAAAGCATTGATGCTAAAACAGTCAAGGAATCTTTTATCAGGGCCAACAAGAATATCATTAAAACAGAAGAACAGGAGATCGATGATTTCCTGAAGCGTTATGGCTGGACGATGCGGGAAACCGGCAGCGGGCTGAGATATAAAATTATTGAGGAAGGCAGCGGTGAAAAAGCTGCAAAAGGAAAAACCGCTACCATTGATTATTCGGTTCAGTTTCTATCCGGGGATACCCTTGAGAAATCTCCGGAGCAGAAGCCCAAGAGCTTTTTGATCGGTAAAGATGATGTTGTTGCAGGTTTGCATGAAGGGATTTTATTGTTAAAAGAAGGGGATGAGGCCATTTTTATTATACCTTCGCACCTGGCTTATGGTTTTACCGGCAAACCCGGATCCATTCCACCGAAAGCCACCCTTGTGTATCATGTTAAATTACTAGAAATCAAATAAAAAAACAAGATATGAGATTCATTAGTGTAATTACAGTTATTGTTTTATTCGTTTTATCTGCCTGCAACTCACAGGATCAGGGCTATGAAACAACTGATTCGGGCTTGAAGTATAAGTTTTATGTTGAGAACAACGCTCCCAAACCTGCAATCGGCGATATCGTGACCCTGCAAATGACCTATGGTAAAGAGGACTCCGTTCTTTTTTCAACCGATGTTACCAAAGAGCATAATGCAAGATTTCCGTTGAGGGAGAGTCAGTTTCAGGGTGATATCTTCGAGGGCATCGGGATGATGTCAATCGGAGACAGCGCCAGGTTTGTTATCAGTGCGGATTCTTTTTTCCTGATCACAGCGAATTCAAGGCGTTTGCCACCTTTTGTTGATCCGGGTGAAATGCTGTATTTTGATATGAAGCTGGTCGATTTTCAATCGGAAGAAGCTTTTATGCAAGAAGAACGCAAGCGGTTGGCCGGACTTGAAGTGGAGGAACAGGAAATGCTTAAGGAATATGTTGTGGAAAATGATCTTGAAGATAAAATGACAGAAGCCGGCATATATTTCATTCCCGAAAGAAAAGGTAAGGGAAGAAAGTTGCGCGAAGGAGATATGGCTGAACTTCATTATTCCATTAAAATTATGGGAGGCAGGGAGTTGTTTTCATCTTTTACCAGAAACCGGCCAGTTAACGTGGAAATTGGCTCTAAATTCGATACGGAAGGTTTTATGGCTGGGGTAGAAATGATGCGCGTAGGCGACAAAGCAAAACTTGTTGTTCCTTCCGAAAAGGCATGGGGAGCCAAGGGACGTGCCCAGACCATACCACCTTTCTCTACACTTATTTATGAGGTTGAGATCCTGGATGCTGTAGATAAGGAAACTTATCAAAAGGAAATGGAAGCACAGAAGAAGGAACGAGAGAAGAAACAGGCAAATGAGAACAGGATACGCATGGAAGAGGAACCTGAAAAGATTGAACATTATGTGTCGGAAAAGTTTATCGGTATTGAACCCACAGAATCCGGTATGTATTTCAAGGAAATCCAAGCAGGGGATGGAGACAAACCCGGAGCCGGAGACAGGGTGAAAGTCCATTATACACTTTACAGGTTGAGTGATAAAAAGCTTCAATCCTCAAAAGACATGGGAAAACCCTTTACCTTCACCCTGGGCAGGGGAGAAGTTATCCCCGGTTGGGATGAAGCCGTTCCCATGATGAATGAAGGAGGAACTTATAAAGTTCTTATCCCCTCAAGATTGGCCTATAAAGATCGTGGAGCAGGTGCTGATATTCCACCTTACACTCCTTTGTTATTTGAAATTGAGTTGCTGGAAATAAATCCTGAAGAATAAAAAGTATTCCTTAAAATTTTGAAGAGGCTGTCCGAAAAGTGTACGGTACTTTTTGGACCGCCTTTTTTATTTGTTGAAATATACTTTGTCGATCAGATCGATGAGCTCCTGGGGTTTGAATGGTTTTGCAAGATACTCGTCCATGCCGGCATTGAGACACATTTTGCGGTCTCTTTCCATGACATAAGCAGTGATGGCAATAATTTTAATTCTCTCTTTGTTATTTTTCTCTTCATAGGCACGGATTTCGTGTGTAGCCTCCATGCCATCCATAACGGGCATTTGTATATCCATCAGGATCAGGTCGTAATCGTGCTGTTTGTATTTTTCAACCGCTATTTTACCATTTTCTGCAATATCTACATGATGCCCTTCTTTCTTTAGGGTAGCGGTTGCAAATTTTTGGTTTAACAAATTATCTTCAACCAGCAATATATTCAGGTTGTCGGTTTCCGAAGCAGTTTTTTCGACTTCCTGATTCACCATACTTCCTTTTTCATCTTTTTGCAGCATTTCAAAACTTGCTGTGAACCAGAATACTGAGCCTTTTCCCTCTTCACTTTCAACGCCAATCTCACCATTCATCAGGTTGGACAGGTTTTTGGCAATGGCCAGTCCCAGCCCGGTGCCACCATATTTCCTGGTGGAAGAGGAATCCAATTGAGAGAATGCTTTGAACAGCTTTTCAATGCCTTCCTTCGAAATTCCAATTCCGGTATCAATGATACTGAATTTCAGTTCCTGGATTGTATCATTTGTGACTGAGGGTTCCACCCTGATGGTTACACTTCCTTCCTTGGTGTACTTGATGGCATTATTGGTAAGGTTGGTGATGATCTGCCTGAGGCGGGCTGCATCTCCGATATATTTCCTGTCTGCTTCTTCTTTCAGGTCTGTTTTCAGGTCTATGTTTTTGCCCTTGGCTTTGATCGAAAGCAGGGTAACAATTTTGTTGATCTCCTCTTTCAGTGTAAAAGGTTTTTTGTCGAGGATGAGTTGTCCTGATTCAATTTTGGATAGATCGATGATGTCATCGATGATGGTCAACAAATTTTGACCGGAAATATTGATTATGTCAAGGAATTCTCTTTGCTCATCCGTTAAATCGGTTTGTTTCAGTACATTATACATACCGATGATTCCATTCATGGGTGTACGGATTTCATGACTGATGTTGGCAAGAAACATGGCTTTGATGTGGTTGGCAGCTTCTGCTTTGTCAACAGCATTTTTTAAATCCCGCTGGAGATTTTCCATTTGCTTTTGAAGTTGTTCAATTTCATGAATCAACTCCGCTTTTGTCAAATCCTGTAAAGATTTCATTTCCTAATTTAGTTTTTTACTGATCCTGAGCTGATTTTGTATCATCGTGATCAGTTCTTTTTTATTAACTGGTTTGGCTATGTAGTTATCAAATCCCGCCTCGAGCAGGCGTTCTTTATCCCCGGTCATAGCATAGGCTGTTTGTGCAATAAAAGGTATTGTTCTGTACTCCTTGTATTTTACCTTGATTTCTTCCATTAATTTAATTCCATCCCAGGGAGCAGGTAAATTAATGTCAAATAGCATTATATCAAAGGTAAGCCCTTTTTTTGAATTCTCGCTGATAATTTTTAACGTTTCTTCACCATCCTCTGCTGCAACGATATTGCCCATGTTTTTCAGCATTTTGACAAGCACAAGCCTGTTCATTCTGTCGTCTTCAACAATAAAAATGTTCAAATCACCCTTTTCTGCTTCTGCATCTGTTTTCCCCACGGTGCGTATTGTTGATTCAGGCCGGTCGGAATAGGACGCACTGGTTTCCATTTCTGCCCTGACAGATATTGAGACTGTGGTTCCGGCTCCTTTTTGCGATTCAACTTTGATTTGTCCATTCATCAGCTCCACCAGACGCTTGGCCAGGGGTAAGCCAAGACCGGCGCCCTGGTAGGTTCTGGAATAACCCAGGCTCTCCTGGCGAAATGCTTCGAAAATGTGGTCGAGATAGGCCTTGTCAATCCCAATGCCTGTATCTTTTACAACGATATTGATGCACTTTTGCTTTTCATCGTACTCTGTCAATACATTGATGAATCCTTTTTCAGTATACTTCAAGGCATTGTCGATAATATCACTCACAATCTTTGTCAACTTTGTTTCATCTGCCAGGGCTTTGGGGATCTCATTGAATTTCGTATTGAATTTAAGCCCTTTGTCGTTGGCCTTAAAACTGTATAATTCGGAAACATTCTTCACGATTTCGTTTACATGACAGGTATTCAGGTTAATATCCATATCATTGGCCTCAATGCGGCTGATATCAATGATATTGTTGAGCAGGTGCAGCAAACGTTCGCCGCTTTGCTGAATGCCATTGGCGTATTCGTACAACTCTTCATTTTCCATTAAACTGAGTTCGGTAACCAGCAGGGAAGAGAAACCAATAATGCCATTGAGCGGTGTCCTGATTTCATGGCTCATATTGGCCAGGAAAGCATTTTTAAGATAGTTTGCATCTTCTGCGTTTTTGAGGGCCTTTTTCAACTCCTGGTCAACCTTTCGTCTTTCCTTGATCTCTTCTTCGAGATTCCTGGTGCGTTCGGCAACCTTTTCTTCCAGCCTGTCATTGAAATTCTTCAGCTTGCTGTTCATCTCTTCAACCTCTTTGCTTTTTTCTTTCAAAACCAGGTTGGTCCGGGATTTTATCCTGTACCTGCTGTATATCAAAATCACTACAACAATAATGATCAGCAGGACGGATGCAAGCAGGAAATTCGTTCTGCGGCTGCTTTTGTTTTTCAATTTCTGGATCTCATTGTTCTTTTGCAACAGTTGAAGTTCCTTTTCCTGTTTTTGAATATTGTAACCCAGTTCAAGTTCAGTGATCCGCACATTTGTTTCGGTGTTGCGGATGGAATCTTCAAGCAAATTGTGTTTTTTGTAATATTCAAATGCCTGTTGATAGTTTTTCTTCCTGGAGTAATAATCGGAGATATCGAGGAAAATCTGGGACTTAAGTTCTCTGGCCTGTAATTGTTTGCAGATGGTCAGAGCTTCTTTGAACTTTTGCAAGGCTGCTTCAAGCTTGCCTTCTTGCAGATAAACACCACCTATGTTTCTGGAAGTATTGGCAATGGACCATTTGTCTGTGAGTTCACGACTCATTTCCAGTGATTTTTCAAAATTCAAAAGGGCGTTTTCATAATCGCCCATTTTAAAATAAGTATTGCCCAGATTATTATAGATGGAGGCTATTTCTTTGGGTTGTTCCAGTTCCTTGTTAATTACCAGTGCCGATTGAAAGTAAAGCAGGGCTTTTTCATAGTTTTTGTTTTCCTGGTAAATGGCTCCCATATTGTTGAATAGTTCGGCAACACCCTTTTCATTGCCAAGTTCCTGGTTGATGCGAAGTGCTCTCAGATAATGATCCAGGGCTTTCTGATTTTGCTCGAGGTAATAATACACATTACCAATGTTGTTCAAAGAACCTGCAATTCCAACGCTGTTTTTCAATTCCTCTTCAATTTCCAGGGATTTCAGGTGATATTCAATGGCTTCATTATATTTGCCAACATATTCATATATCAATCCTATATTGCTGTAGGCATTGGCCAATCCTTTCTCATAGTTAAGTGTTTTGCTTAATTCAATGGATTCCTTATAAAACTGCATGGCTGAATCCAGCACGCCCAGGTATAAATATGAATTTCCAATGGTTTTCAAAGCATTGGCCACCATCGTTTTATCTTCACCTTTATGTTTTTCAATGGCCATTTTTGCAAATGCAATGCTCTGGTAAGGATCGATTGATAAGTATTGATTTGCGATCTCATGGAGGATTATGGCTTTGTTTGCATCCCTGTTTGTATCCAAAACTTTTTTAAGACTGTCGATCACAATTTCATTCTGTGCAGCAAGTGAAAAGCTGATTAGGCATGCACAAACAAATCCGACGAAGTATGATAATTTTTTTCTCATTGAGAGCTTACTTTTCTTTGGTTGCTAAAAACACCGATTCTTCTTTATTCAATGCGTAGCTTTCAATATCAGATATTCCCCAGTTTTCGGTAAATGGATCGTGTTGGCTGCAATTAAAGCCTACGCGGGCCAGGCGGTCGAAATAATCTTTCCCATAAATCCGTACATGGTCGAACTGTCCAAAATGCTTTTCCCTTTCCCTGGGCAATTCTATCGTTCGATCCTCATAGGTTTCTGGTATTGTATATGAAATGGGAACCTGCAATATTGCCCATCCACCCGGTTTCAGTACCCTGTATAACTCCGACATAGCTTTCATATCTTCATGGATATGTTCAAGCACATGATTGCATAGGATAACATCGAATGTATCATTTGCATATGACATGTCTGTTATATCAAAAATAAGAATATCCTTTGAATAATAGAAACCCTCATGATGTTTTGTACCCATCACATATTCGATATTGTCCTGTTTGGAGAGAAGTGCTTTCATGGATCCTGCTGGTGCAACATGCAATAATTTAACTTTTTTTCTTGTGAAAAGATCGGTTTTGTTTTTCAGGAAGAGGTAAAGCAAACGATCCCGGTCGGTTGAATAACAGCGAGGACAAACATCATTCTTGCGCCTCCCGGAACCAACAATATTTTTCTCCCGGATTACAGGCAAGTCGAAACCTCCACTGAGCATCTTTCTGAAAGTATTGCCACAAAAAGGACAATGGTAGCGATTCCCTTTATAATAAATACTTTGTGTTTTTTGCCATAATCCTCTCAATTTTTGTCCCAGTGTGAAAGGAATGAATTTTTTTATATAAGATCTCATATAACAGTCTTATTTGATTATCAGTTTTCCAGTTGTCTTGAATTCCTCGCTCGAAATACAATAAATATAATGGCCTGGTTCTAAGGTATGTAGCTCCAGCTTTATAATATTTCTGCCCAAATCCACCGGTCCATCGTAAACAGATTTTTGTAAGTTACCCAAATTATCCAGTATTTCTATGTGCAGGTTTGTTTTTTTATTCATATAAATGCTGAGCATTGTTTCATCACCTGCAGGATTCGGGTAAATCCTGTGAGATATTGCCGGAGCATCAGCTTCATCAATTGCAAACAATATTGAATCCTGGCATTCGTAAGCTCCAATGTCGTATTTGCTGTCGAAGGGCCTGAACCTGGAGAGCAAGTCATCCACAAGATTCATATGGGAGACATCTGCACCGGTATTGACGGCAGGGGAATAATAATGGAGATCGTAATTATGTTGGGCCGGGTTCACAAATCCAACCAGGCTGGTATCTGTATTTTCAAGGTTATTGGACTGTGTGACAGAAATGGAGGGGTAAAGCAGGTTGATGTAAGAGGCCTCTCCAAAAACAGGATAACCGCCGGGATCGCTGATGATGTTGTTCCGGATGATGTTTCCGGTGAAGGCGGTATTGGCAAGTTTGATACCGAAAGTCCGCGGACTGATAATGGTATTGTTATAGATATTCATTTCCTGCTCATTTGCAGTTTGCAATTCTCCCACCCAGATACCGTGTTTCTGATGCTGGTCGGCCGGCACACCGTTCTGGAAATTATATCCGGGGCTGACGATGAGGTTGTTAAAAATCCGAATACCTTCCAATCCAAGAAAGTCGATCCCGTCGCCTTTGCCTTCTATGATCTTGTTATTGTAGCAATCGCATGCACTTCCACCACCAATCAGAATCCCACTCATTTGAAAATCTTCTTCCTCCTGGCTGTCGTGAATAACGGTATTATTGAAAATTTCGCAATCCTTCACTGCAGAGCCTACCTGGATGCCATCCCAGCCGATATTTTCGAGCACATTGTTGTAAATCTTTACCCCGATCATTACATGGGGAAGAACTATTGTATCCCCGCAATGATAGACGGTTTGACCACTGTATTTTGAACTTCCGATATAAAAACCTTCATCCCCTATATCATGCAGGTAGCAGTGATGTATGATGGTGTTATACATGGTAAAACTGTCGCGAACTGCCGGAAAGGTGCAATCACCCAGGTAATCGGGTTCGGTTTTGGCATAAATTCCTGCAATACCCGTATTGGATATTTCTACGAACTCAACTTCTACATTGGTACTCATAGCATCGATGGTCATACCGCAACCATGTTGGTTTGCCACCGATTGTACGACAATACCGTAGGTAAACTGCTTTTCACCGGTACCAGTGATCTTAAGGTGTTTGCAATTGTTCAGCTTAATGCCGTAATACCAGTCGGTATTGATGATCACCGCACCTTCGCTATTCCTGATGATGATGGGTTGTTCTTCCGTACCCTGTATATTCCTGAATTGGATGTAATTCCAGTTGCCGGCTTTCAGGCAAACCGTATCACCCGGTAGAAAGTCCGAGCCATCAATGAGGGATGTTGAAGCATCAAATTCATGCTGACAGGCCCATCCCTGCTCGATATTGAGCAAGAGCATACAGAAAAATATTATTCGTCCTACAGGTTTCATTCTTTTATTATTCATCAACTGCCTCTTTTTGCTCTTTCCCAGTTCACACTTTGTTTACCTTTTATGAACCTGCGCAACCCCAGGTAAACCGACAGGTTCATAATGAAGAAATAATAGGGAATGAAAAAGGCCTTTATTTTTATTTTGTGATTTTCAAGATACCATCCCAGCAAAGCAATCAGGTAAAAGGCAATTTGCCCCCAGAACAGCCAGGTAAACACATGGCTGAAGTCGATGAATCCTTCAGTGGCAGTAATGATGGTATTCATGATGAGGATCAAAAGCAGGAAAAGGGGTGCAAGTGTCCAGCGCAGCACCCTGTGGGAAATATACTGGAAAGACAGGATCCCGTATTTGAAAAAATTCAAGAGGGGCAGGAGGCGCAAAATGGATTGAATACCACCGGCGGATATCCTGATTTTCCTTTTCAGTTCTTCTTTGACACTGGCCGAAGGAGCCTCAATTGCATACGCTTTGGGGTCGTATTGTATGGTGTATCCCTGCATAGCGATCCTGAGCGATACGATAAAATCATCCAGGAGGGTATCTCCCTCAACTTTCTGAAAAAGATTGGTACGCACAGCAAACAATTCTCCTGCAGCGCCAACAACAGAGTATAATTCGGCATCCCATTTTTTCAGGGTGGATTCATATTTCCAGTAAATTCCCTCGGTCCCGGCTGCTGAATCTTTATCTTTGGCATAAATCCGTTTTTCCCCGCTAACACAGCCAACCTTTGGATCGCTGAACAGGTTCACGATCCTTCTGATGGACTCTTTACCCAGCATGGTGTTGCCATCGCTGAAAATCACGATTGGGGTTTTGACAAACTGAACACCCCGGTTCATTGCTGCTATCTTGCCGGCCCGCTCATCCTTATGATGTACTTCAACCCCCTGATCTGCATATTTTTTTAATAGCTCTGGAGTACCGTCATCCGAACCATCTGTCACCCAGAGTTGTTTTATCTTTTCTGCCGGGTATTCCATTTCAAGGGAGTTCTGAACCTTCCTGTCAACAAAATCCTTTTCATTGTAAGCCGCAACGAACAAGGTAACTTCAGGTTCATACCCGGGATCATGTACGGTTTTTTTTCTTCCTTTAAACAATCGTTTGATTCTTACCAGGAAAAACAACAAAATTCCGTATCCCAGATAGGCATAGAAAATCACGAAAAGGAAAATCCAGAATAAGATTTTTAAAGTAAGCATATTAATTTGATTTAATTTTTTTTATGGCCATGTTGAACTTATCAATTGACTGATATTTAAAGGTGCCAATGCTATTCATCTCTTTCATAACTAAATCAGGATCAGCATGTTTTTTTTCTATGATGATGAGAAGATTGGGAAATTCACTGAGAAATTCATGTGCTCCCTGAATTAAATCTATTTCCATTCCTTCTACATCTATTTTCATGAAGATCCTGTCTTCTGTTGACAAATTAAAGTCTTTGTAAATTGCATCAAGTGCTTTGATCTTTATTTTTTCCCTGATGCCATTGTTCTTCATTTTTTCCATGTTCAAATGTGAAGCTCCGGTATTTACGGGGTTAAAAACAAATTTAACTGTACCTTCTGTTTTTCCAAGTCCGAAAGGAAAAAAGCGAATGCGTTCATCCAGATTATTCAGTGCAATGTTTTTTTTCATCACTTCGAAATTGCTTCTGGATGGTTCGAATGCAAAACATTTCAGGCCCTCGTTTGCCATCATGATGCAATAGGTGCCTATGTTGGCTCCCAGATCGAAAAAAACATTGTAATCCCGATAGTGATTCAAAACAAATCTTTTGACATTCCATTCATAAGCATAATTGGCGAACATAAAATCCAGGCTGCCCTTGCGGGTATAAAATGTTCCAAGACTGCTTTTATACAATTTGTTTTTTTTTGCAGGGACATTGAATAACTGATATTTAATTGCGGTCAGAATAAAACCGAACTCACCGTGTTTGATGAAATCTTTTAAATATCGTATGAATGTCATTATTTTGTGCATTACAGTCTTTTGAGTCAAAAACCGGATTTAATCCGCCAGTGGGCGGACAAGGGTTTAGTTCCCCGCCCCTTGGGGCGATATTTAATCCGCCAGTAGGCGGACAAGTTTTTCCTTTTGATACCCAACTGCTCTGTGGCGGGGTTGTTCATTTCCTGATCTTTTCCCATTTTTTCGTTTCAAAGTTGTATTGTTTGATCAGGCGTGCGGGATTGCCAGCCACGATTGAATAATCGGGCACGTCCCTTGTTACCACGCTACCGGCTGCAACCACAGCATGTTTGCCTATTGTTACCCCGGCTGTTATTACCACATTTGCGCCTATCCATGATTCGTCACCGATGGTAATTTTCCGCGTGCTCACAGCCTGGTCATGGATAGACATGCTGATATCCTCATAGCCATGGTTCAGGCCGGAAGCGACAACATTTTGTGCAAACATAATATCATTGCCTATTTCAACCGGACCTATTAATGTGTTTCCCAGTCCGATGCGTGTCCTGTCGCCGATAATAATATCTCCCACGCCATTGTTGATGGTACTGAAATCTTCGATGGTAGAATATTTCCCCAGTCTGAAGTCATTCCAGGGCAGTACATCCATGCGTGTCCATTTCCGGATGCGGGCTCCTTTGCCTTTTTTATGTACCAGTGGATTATAAAACCACCTGACCCACAACCTGGGTCTGGGCTGGTTTTTGGGTGTCAGCGCCCAAATGGCAAAACGCTTGAGATGCGGATTGGACTTTATTTTTTCTTTAAATGACATCATTCAGTAGAATTCTGCTTTTCCTCTATTTGTTCTATGACTTTATAAATCTCTTTTACGCTATTTTCCCAGGAATGGTTTTGTGCGAACCTGATTCTTTCTTCTTCCAGTTTGTCAGCATTTTCCTGAAGTGCCCTGGAAATACAGGAAATATAGTCGGCAGCATTTCCATCAGCAAGATAAACATAATCTTCAAATATGCTCATGGCGCGGGTTTGGGTAGCTACACTGGGTCTGCCTATGGCCAGGTATTCATCGATTTTCCGCGGATAATTCCCAATGGTCAGTTCATTGACAGCCTGGGGATTGATGGCCACATCAAAATATTTAATGTAAGTTGGCAGTTCCTCAAGTGGTTTGGATCCAAGAAAGTATACATTTGACATTTGATGCAAAACACTTTTTTTGAAAACTTCATCCTCGGGTCCTACGAGCACAAGGTTCCATCCGGGTTTTTCTCTGCATATTTCTTCCAGCAGGGAAATGTCGAGTCGAGCGCTTTTCAATGCACCGATATAACCGATCACAGGATTGGGGATGTTTTGCATGTCGACCGGTTTTTCTTTTACCCTGCGGGGATTGAAAAGTTCCAGGTCGCAACCCTGACCTACATAAAACGAATTGGTGTTGAACTGAAGAGCATGGTCTTTCAGGTATACAGAGTTGGCCACAACCGCATCGGCTTTTTGCATGAGTCGGCTTTCATAATAAAGCCCATGTCTTTTAAAATAATCCGTTGCCACCATGTTGTCCCTGGTATAATAGAGGTAAGTTTTGGGATTCAATTGCTCTTTCAGGTAAAAACTGCGGTAAAAGTCGCTGTCGTTAAAAATGATGAGATCAGTAAAATCTAGTTTTTCCAGGTGATTTTTGATGGCTGATGCAAACTTACGTGCATTTTTTTTGTTCAGCATGTTGAAAAGAAAGTGTGGCCTGATCCCGTTTACAGGTTCAAGCAGCAGGGCAGGGGTCATGTTCCATAAATTATCACTGATTTGTTGCAGCGCTTTTCTTTTCCCGGCCAACACTTCTTTTCTTTTTATGATCAGCGGATGATTGGGTGAGCGATACATGCTGAGCCTGTCCAGCGCATAATTGACATAAAGCACCCTGTTATTG
This sequence comes from Bacteroidales bacterium, assembly GCA_021740625.1. Lineage (GTDB taxonomy): Bacteria > Bacteroidota > Bacteroidia > Bacteroidales > JAIOZK01 > JAIOZK01. The sequence goes on along the minus strand of JAIOZK010000024.1, from coordinate 15,202 downwards.
ACAGAAAATTCATGGGCAATATTCACACAATTGCTGCCGATTTCACTGTCAAAACTTTGCAGTCCTACAACCAGTATGTCCCTGTCTTGAATCATATCAGGTCTGATTTCTCATTTTTTCAGTTTCCCCAATGTATTGATAGATTTTATCAACAAAATTTTCCCATGTATGTGTTGATGCATATTCAATTCTTCTTTTTTCTTCCTGGGGACTGTTTTCCTGCAGGGCCTTTTCAATGGCTTCAACATATTCTTCTTTGTTCGAAGGCAGGTATGTATAATCCCTGAAATATTCCATGAAAGTGGTTTTCGTGGCAACCGTGGGTTTTCCCATGGCCAGGTATTCATCTATTTTCAGGGGATAATTTACATCGGTTATTTCGTTAACGATCTGGGGATTCAGTGCAAGGTCGAAGCCCTTGATATAAGCGGCCAGTTCAGAAGGTTTTTTCCTGCCCAGGAAAAATACATTGTCCAGTTGATGCAGTTTGCTGTTTTGAAAAGCTTCATCTTCCGGCCCGACAAGTGTAAGATTCCATTCTGGTTTTTGTTCGGCGATGTGAACCAGAACTTCGATATCGAGTCGGATTTTTGTGAGGAACCCGACGTATCCAATCCTTGGTTTTTGAATTTTTTCGAGGTCTTCGGGAACCTTAAGGGTTCCATCCCGGTCGTTGTACATGCTCAGGTCACATCCCTGTCCGATCATGTATGAACGAGGATTGGTCTGCCTTGCATAATTTGCAAAGAATTCGGAATTGCAAACGGCGAAATCTGCTTTGCGGATGATCTCGGGTTGCAACCTGGTGCCGTGTCGTGCATGATAAGATACCAGGGTTACTGCGTCGCGCAGCAGGTAAATAAACATATCGGGCTGCAGCAATTCTTTTAAATAAAATCCTATGATCATATTGTTATCATCAAACAGAATATATTTTTTGAATCCGAGTTTGTCAGCAGCTTCTTTGATCTTCTTTGCAAAACGTTTGTTGTTGATGTAGTTGAAGCGATCAAAAATGAAGTTGAAAGGGATCCAGTTCACTGATTCCGCAATCGTTCTGGGATATAGAACCCACAAATTATCATGTTCTTTTACCAGATCGGGCTCTTCCCCTTTCAGGATGCGCATGCGCTTTTTCACCTGCTCAGTATCCTTTTGCCTCAGCATCATATTGCGCGTTAGTGGCGGATTAACAAAAAGAACACGGTTTTTTTTTGACATTTCTATGGCGGTATACTTGCAGGTGCTGGCAATGTCCAGGTCCCAGGGTTGCAAGCCAAAAACGATAAAATCCCTGTTTTCGATCATCTTAGTTTGATTTTTTTGTATTTGCAAAAATCTCCTCGTACAATTTGATATTTTCTTCGGCCATGCTTTTCCATGAAAATCTGGCAGATTGTTTAAATCCTTTTTCAATCAGCTCCTTGCGTAGTTCTTTTTCTTTAAGTAGCTTGTGCAATCCTTCGGTAATCTCATTGGATTTGTATGGATCGACGATCAGTGCAGCACCTCCTGATACTTCTGGCATGGAGGAAGTGTTGGAAGTTATCACCGGGGCTCCGCAACGCATAGCTTCCAGCATTGGAATTCCAAAACTCTCCCTGAGGGAGGGATAAAGAAATATTTCACACTGATTATAAATTGCGGGTAAATCGGTGTTGACAACATAGCCTGTCAGCAGGATGTGGTCAATGAGTTTTCTGTCGCCAATATCCGAAAGCATAGCAGACAATACTTCCCGGTCGAAATCGAGCATGACCAGGGGAATTTTTTCATCTGAAGATTTCAGGAAATCAGAATAAGCTTTCAGCACCCCCCTTGTGTTTTTCTTGGGGTCGGTGTTTCCCAGGAAAAAGAAAAACTTATCAGGCAGCTTGTATTTCTGCTTTACTCTTTGCAGCTCGTTTTCATCATCGATCTTTTTAAAATGTTCACTGACACCGTTGTAAATTGCTACCAGGCGGCTATCTGATTCGGGCCAGCCAAAGAACTCCCTGATCCTGTTTTTTTCAAAATGAGAAACGGTTACGATCTTTTCACATTTCCTGATCACCCTGGGGACCACGTAACGCCGGTAAAGATTTCCGAATTTCTGGTACCAGGTCCCGCCTTTTTTCAGAATGCTGATGCTTTCGAGATAGATGATATCATGCAAAATTACCACCAGGGGGATTCCTGTATTAATGGGAGCGGTATTGCTTGTGCAATGCAGAATGTCGCAATTTTCCTTGCGGGCTGCTTTCGGCAATGCAAATTGTTCCCATGTCGGATAGGGCCCACCGCCCAACTCAACGATCTTGAAGTTTTCCGTATTTTCCAGGCATTTGTCAACATCTGGTTTTACAAAAACTACGTACTCATTTTGCTTGTCGATATTTTGCAAGTTTTTGATGAGCTCCAGGGCAACCATGTCCATACCATGTTTTTTTTCCCTGAACAATCTTTGTCCTTCTATGCCTATTTTCATGCCTGATAAATTTAGTTTTGTGTGTTTTGCTTTGTACTTGTATGCTGTGTGTGAATGAATCTTTTATTGGCTCCCCTGATCTTAAGGAGTGAAAGGAACATTAAGAAAAATCCCCTTGGCAGGGTAATAATAGCTTTTAAGGTTTTTGCATTATAAAACCTTCCGGGAATCGAAAACAAAAATGCAAGGATACAGCTTGCCAGAACTGCCAGCCATGCAATTGTGATTGCCAGTGGATTGAAAATTATCGAAAGAATACAGATAATGAGCAAAAATCCCAGCAACATAATCCGCGGGGGTTGAATAAACTGGATGGCCTTATCAAAATAATCCAGGTTACCGCGACTGAGTAAATGCCAGAGTGCAGTTGCAAAATCTTTGCTGAAATAGTGAAGTTGTGCAGAAAGCCACCTCCTTCGCTGGTTTGAAAATACATCGGCCTTTTGAACCTTTTCATCCAGCACATAGGCATGATTCAGATAATCGATACTTTTTCTTTCCTTTAGCATTTTCAGTTCTATCTCTTTGTCAAAGCCACCCACGGCATGGATATTTTTCATCAGGTCTTTGAAAAAATCATACTTGATTCCCATACCGGAGCCGATGATCGCAGCAGACAGTCCTATGACCCGGTGTCCTTTCCGGAAAATATTATTATTGATTTCCTCGCTAATGGCATCCAGGATTGCAAATGAATTATTGGTATTCTTAGCGATCCTGTGGCCCTGCACTGCATAATGTCCTTTTTCAAAAGCCAGGTTCATCTTGTGCAGAAAATCCTTTTCCATCAGGTTATCAGCATCCAGTACTACAGCAATATCATAATAATCATCCGGTAGTTGGTTCATGGTCTTATTGAGTGCTTTGGCCTTGGTGCTTTTTTCAAAAGAAACTTCGATCAGTTTAATTGGCAGTTCCTTAAGTTTTTCAAGGGTTTCATTTTTAAAAGAATCTGCGATTACGATCACATCGAACTTTTCTTCGGGGTAATTCTGTTGCGTTGCATCTTCTGCTACTTCGAGGATCACCTCATCTTCCTTGTAACCCGGGATCATGACTGCGAATCTCCTTTGCTTTTCAGCTTCTTTTATTTTTAGTCGCCATGGAAAAAGGCCTGAAAACCCGAAAATGAGGATGTACAGGGTTGATAATCCCAGATAAACAAGCAAAATGTACTGAATAACATTGATGATTATCATGCTTTTTTCTTTTTTTGGTTAAAGTCGGAACTCCCGGTTTTTGGTGTTGGGTTGAATGCTTTCACAGCTTCTTTAAAACGCATAGCCGACACCAGCATCAATAAGAATCCCTGTGGCAAACTCAGCAGGTGCCTCAAAGTTGTTCTGTTATAGAATCGTTTGGGTACCGATATGGCTATTGCAACGTTTACCATGATAAAGATTGCAGACCAGGCTATTGTGTAATACAAAGGATTAAACAAGATCGAGAGCAACAGAATTATATAAGCTGTACCCAGTAAAATAATCCTGGGGGGCAGCATGTACTGGAATATTTTATCAAAGAAATCGATATTGCCCCGGAACAATTCCACGATCGCCCTGAAAAAATATCGCCTTGCATACAGAAACTGATTGGCGAGCCAGCGACTTCTTTGTTTTACAAAAACATCTGATTTGCTTACTTTTTCATCCAGCACATAGGTCTGGTCATAAAATTCAATTTTATAATTTTCTGAAAATAGCTTGATTTCAAGATCCTTATCTTCTGCATGAGAATCAACTCCATTCATGAGTCTTTTGTAAAGATGGAAATCGAATACCATTCCCGAACCGATCAATGCAGAGGAAAGCCCCAATGCACGATGCCCTCTCCTGAATATATGATTGTTCACTTCTTCGCTGATGCCGTCGAGGACAGAAAAGGTGGTGTCCAGGTTCTTTGCCATGCGGTGTGCCTGAATGGCTACTGCTCCCGAATGCAAAGCATTGTTCATTTTTTTCAGGAAATTGGGATCCATCAGGTTGTCTGCATCCAGGATGACGACAGCGTCATAATTTTTTTCGATGGTTTCAAGAGCTTTGTTAATTGCCCTTGCCTTGGTGCTGATCCTGAACTTTACTTCAATAACATGCACAGGAATGTTTTTCAGATCCTGTATGGTTTCTTCTTTAAAAGTATCGGCAATTACATAAACATCATACTTTTCTTTTGGATAGGCTTGTTTTAAGGCATCTGCGGCAACGTTCACGATGACAATATCTTCTTGGTATCCGGGAATCAGAATGCAGAAATCCTTTTTCTTACGTTTGATGGGCGGTGCATAATCCTGTGCGTATAACCCTGCTACTGCAAACAGGAGATAATAAATGGCGGAAATGGAAATATAAATGATAAATAATAATTGCAATATAAATATAATTTTTGCGACAACTTCCATGATTATTATTTATCCGTATCCAAATCCAATTCAAATATAAAAAAACAATATGATATTGGCTATAACGTAGGATTTTCATGAACCTCTTCTGAGAACAGATTTTTAATATGCCAGCCGATGGCACGGTAATATGCATGGAATAAATTTAGTTTCCCCCGGATCAGGTATTTGCCTGCATTTTTGGGTATTGCTACGAAAAGTTGATATAGAATACCGAAAATAAAAGTCTTGCCATGCAAATTTCTCCTCATAAAAACGATTCTGTTCCGGTTTAGGTAATAGATTTTTAGTGTCGACAGTTTGCCGGTTGAAATGGATTCTTTGTGGTAAACCAGGGAATTGTGAACATAATGTATTTCATACCCGGCCTTGCTGATGCGCGCGCACCAGTCGGCCTCCTCATAATAAAGAAAAAAGATATACGACATCAGGCCGATCTCTTTGACAACACGCATGGGTACCACCATGGCTGCACCATGTCCATAGGCCGTTTGCCGGTCGTTGTCGTATTGACCTTTGTCAATTTCCTTATAGCCTATGGCAAAATTTCTCATGGTCACATAGTTGATGGGTGTATAGCCTGCATATTGTATGGTGTCAGGTGTGTGGAAGAACCTAATCTTGGGGCTTACTGCCCCGATACCCGGGTTTTTCTCAAGTTTCTCGATCAGGGGTTCCAGGAATCCTTTATCCACTTCCGTATCGTTGTTCAGCAGCATGATATAATCGCCGTGAGCTGCCATGAGCCCGTAGTTATTGCCGGCTGCAAAACCATAGTTGATGGGGTTTTGAATGAGCACTACATTGGGATATTTCCTTTTGATGATGCTTGGATCATCATCGGGTGAATTGTTGTCTACCACAATGATCTCTATGTTGGGATATGTGATTTCATTCAATGACCTGATCAGTTCGCAGGTAACTTCGGAATGGTTGTAATTTACACTGATAATAGAAACCAGGGGATAGGTTTTGGGCTGTTTTTTCCTGTAAAGGGTATTTCCCATAAAATCAGCGCTTAACAATAAACCAGGGATTCAATAAATCCTGTTTATTGTATTTCAAAACTTCTTTTCCATCCGCTTTTGTGATTGTTGCGCCGCTGTACAAGGCAATAGCATGACCGGCTGCAGTATCCCATTCGGAGGTTGGGGCAAACCTGGGATACATATCTGCACGTCCTTCGGCTACCATGCATATTTTCAGTGAACTTCCCCTGGAAATTAGTTCGATGGCTCCGTGCTCTTTCTTAATCTTTTGAATAAGTTCCTCTGTTTCGGTTGACATGTGGGACCTGCTGGCAACGATTGTAAATTTCTTTCCGGTATGTTCGACGGGAAGTTTGGTGGATTTCATCAAAAGCTTTTGCAGATCGGGTTTTTCCTGTATTAAAATGGCAGCTTTTTCAAGTTTGTAAGATCCTGTGTCCTCTGCTGCAAAATACAATACATCCAGCACGGGAACATAAATAACACCCATAACCGGCTCTTGTTTTTGGATAAGTGCAATGTTCACGGTGAATTCATCATTTTTCTTGATAAATTCCTTGGTTCCGTCCAGCGGATCGATCAACCAGAATCTCTCCCAGTTTTTTCTTTTATTGTAAGGGATATTTCTGCCTTCTTCACTCAGCACGGGTATTTCTGTTTTGTTCAGGTACTGTAATATGGTTTGATTTGACCTTTTGTCGGCTGTTGTCAGCGGACTGTCATCATCCTTCATTTCAATTTCGAAATCCGACTTGTATATTTTCAGGATCTCTTTTCCTGCTACGATGGAGGCTTCAATGGCCAGTATTAATAATTCATTCATCAGGTTCAATTAATTTTGAGCATTTTTTGCTTTTAACATTTTTATTTGTTCGTCAAACATGGGAGAGAGAAACAGGAATACCCAGCTCATATAGGTAATTGCTCCTGTTGGCATTTGTCCCAGAACACCGTTTCCGTAGCTTGCGCCCATAATCCCGGTAAAGGCTGCCACAAGGGCAGACATTCTTCCCCGCAAGATAGGATCTTTTAGTTTGAACATAATCAGATAAGAACTTTTTACAACAATATAGGACAGGATAATGAGGTGAAGCAGCAGCCCGACAATTCCCTGTTCTGCCCATATTTGCACATACCAGCTATCTGTTGGTATCTGGGCTAGGAATCCCTGCGGGGAGAACCTGCGGCCCCAATCACCTGCACTGCCGATCCCTCCCCCGAAAGGCCGGGTTCTGAGATAACCTTTCAGAATCCTTCTGTTTTCAAGTCGCACCTGCAGGGATGCATCATCTTCAGGCCGGAAGGCTGTCCGCATCCTCCTGATTTCATAATAGCTCTGTCCGACATAAGTATGGGCAAAGAACACGTAAACTGCGGCCATCATCATGGTACCAATTAGTATAACCTTGAAGTTTTTCCTGTGCAGTATGTACATAAATCCCCCAATCATCGGCACGATCATGGCGCCACGTGTTCCGGAAATCATCATTCCGTATATGCCTGAAATTCCCATGCTGAAGAAAAGAACTTTTTCCCAGGTTTTTTTTGAGTTCAGACCAAGCAGGATACCGGCTATGCCGGCAGCGCCCATGGCGGCACCGAACTGCCCCGCGTCAGAATAAAATGAAAAAGCCCGCAACTCACCAAACAAAACATGTGTAACAGCGCCTCCCTGATCCAGCCAGCGTTGTTCTGCAAAATCCGGTGCAATATTCACCTGCATCCATCCTTTGATGAAAGCCAGAATTGTAAATCCGGCCCAGATATACAGGAAATAATTGAAATATTTTACCTTGTTGAATAATAAATAGGTAAGCGGAATAAATAGCAATGGATACAAGGACATTCCCCGCATGGCATAGAACCAGGCTTGCCGGCTCAGGGCTTCAGGATTGAAGAATTGCAGCACTGCGTAAAGGAACCAGATCAGCGCCAACAGGGTCAAATCCGATTTCAGCGGTGAATAATCGACGTCTTTGTAAAAGTGTTTGAAAAAAAAGGCCACGAATGTTAATACAAGCATGATATCGATGCTCAATCCCAGCGGCAAACCTGTGATGTAGCGGTTCAAACCGATGGCGGTAAACGCCAGTATTAATACGGTAAACAGTCCTACCCTTGGATTTACGAAAATCCTGTTCAGATAGAACAAAACCGGTGGTATGGCTACTGCCGCCATGGCTGCAGTAATACCACCTTTGGCAATAATATAACCCAGGCCTATTACTATGAGCAGCAACAAGAACAACACCCATGGTTTTTCCAGATTCAAGGAGCCGGTTTTATAATTTTGCTTGTTGAACATTGATACATTAAAAAAATAAAAATACTAATATTTTCCGATTTTTGTTTTACCGAAAAAGCCTTCAATGATTTGAGTGAAAAATGAAAGTCCGTCGGTAAACAATCTTTTTTTGGTGATCCCAATTTCGGCATTCAGATAATGAAATCCTACGATAACTCCGATCAATGTAAAAAATATAGTAACAACGGCAACAAGTTCGAGCGTTTTAATGAAGGCAAAGTCAATTCCTATCTCATGAATCAGGTTGAGCTCTGCAGGGCCGAAAAGCATGGTAATCAATGCTGTTCCAAGCAAGAAACGGGAGACTACAAAAATAACAATGCTGTCTCCCAATATGTTTGCAGTGGCCATGTATACAACTTTGTAAAAGTTTTTTCTGGGCCTGTTGATACTGTCAAGGGCCACACCCGTTAATTTATCTATGGGGAGGAACAAGCCATATATACAAAATATTCTGAATATGCCGGCAGTTTCGATGTATTCCTTACCACCAAGTATTACAACAAATTCTTCAGCAAAGATCAAACCCAGGATAATAATGGGAAGCAACATATAGGTCAGTCCACCCGCATAACTGTAATAGATTTTTTTTACCTCATCTATTTTGTTCAGGATACTGGCCTTCGACATCTTTGGAAATGCTGTGGCCACGTAACTTCTCAAAGGGATTTCAAGAATTTCGGTCAGTTTAAGGGGCACGCTGTAAAAAGCAACACCAACGGTTCCCAGGAACGGGCTCAGTCCGATAATGAACGTGTCAGAACTTTTCAGTAAATTACTTCCGATGAGTGTGCCGGTAGTGTATTTTCCGAAATCGAGCAATGTTTTTCTGCTTTCCCTTGTAGTTTTGAAGAAATACCTGATCCCATCCCATCGTAATACCAGGCTGATCAGTGATGTTAGCAGGTTTACGCCAAGATGGACAAATAAAATTTCCATGAGGCCAAAATGGAACCAGATAAAGTTCAGCGCAAGGAAGAGTACGAATAATCCGACATTGAGCAGGCGGATGATGAGGATTTTATCAAATTTCTGATCGGCTTGCAGAATCGAAAGGGCATTGTTGAAAGGAAGGTTGAGAAATGACAGCACAGGATACCAGATGAAAAACAATGAATAGCCTGAATGGGTGATGGTTTCTGGAAACAATCCGTAAATGATCCATAGGATTACTGCAATCATCAGGGTAACCACAAAACTGATGACCCAGTTGGATCCGATGAGCCGGTGTCTTTCGCTATTCTCTGCTCCGGAAAGAAACCGGATGATGGCCGTCCGGGTGATACCAAAACGCAACATCTCGATAAAATTTCCTGCTGTAATATAGAGCACCCATTCTCCGAAAAGTTCTGCCTTTAAGGTACGTACAAGTAAGAGAAAACTGAGAAAACCAAAAACAGCAACCGATAAGTTGCTGACCAGGGAAAGAAAATTGTCATTTTTCAGTAATTGTATTATTTTATTTTTCACACAACTAATTTCAATTGTCAACTTTTACCCTGATTTTTACCTTTGACGGGTAAGTAACAAATTCCCTTACCTTTTTTCTGATCGAAAACCCGGATTGTTTAGGTACAGCATTGATAAGATCTTCGAGTGCATAAACTTCCGCCATATTCAGAACAACCATAGGCTTTTCCCTTGAAACTTCCAGAAATGACTGCATCGCGTTGTTATCTGATTTTTGCCAGTGATCCTTTGCATTCAGGATGAGCAAGGAAAGATCAACGGTTTCAATCAGATCGAGGGGAAAGGAATTATAAATGATGGCAGGCAATTCCAGGAATATATAATCATACTTGTAGTTTTCTTCCCTGATGTATTGCGACTGAATCAGGTCACTGATATGTTTTATTTCAACAAATTTGTTATCAAGTTTATAGCGGATTGCATAGTTCAAATCATCATCATTCTCATCCTTGTTTTCTCTTTCATAATTCAGATAAAGGACTTTTTCTCCGTATTCACGCAATTTTCTTATCAGGTTGGTTGCAATCGTTGTTTTACCTGTATCCGGTTTGGTAGAGAAAAGCAATACCAGGTAAGGCTTATCTGATTGATAGATGGAGTTTTTGCTGATATTCAGTTTGATGTTCTGTATGATAATTTCCAGCAATCTGTCGCTGATATTTCGAAAATCCTTCGACTGGGGCCCTGGTGTGACACGGGGATAAGCTCCGGCAAGTTTTAGTTTGGTTAGCTTTTGTATTCTTTCAGGAGTTTTGATGGAGGTATCAAAGAATTCGAGCACGATGATGATGAATGCAACCAGCACGAATCCGGCCACTGCTGCGATCAGGATCAGGAGCTTTGTCCGCGAGGGTTGTGCAGCAATCGGGAAAAATGGTTCATCGACGATTTTGATGTTGGTTGCCATTTCCAGGTTCTGCTGTTTCATCTTGGCAAGGTTCAGGCTTCTGAGCAATTCCAGGTAGGATTGCTCGGCTACATTGATCTCTCTTTCAATTCTTTTCAGCATTGCACCAAGCGGGGCCATGATCTGGTAGACGGTCTGAAAATCCTGTTTTCTCCGGTCGAGTACTCTGAGGGCTGCTTTTGAACTTTCGAAGGCCAGTACATTCTCCATCCAGTCGGTCAGCAATTCTTTTACCGGTATGCCTTCCGGTGAATGAGAATACATATAATATTTATCAACCAGGTATTTCATTTGCTTACGCAAATCTTCAGCCTGTCTTTTCAGTTTGTTCAGGTCATCACCAATCCGGGGATCATTCTCAGCATCAAGCTGGTTGATGTAAATCATTTCATCAACTTTCTGCAATTTTTTTCTTACCTTATTGATCTCGTCTGTTGAGAGATAAATGCTGTCTTTGTCCATTAACCTTGTCTCAATCTCCTTGATAGCAGCAGCAGCGGAGGCCAGCCTGATTTGTTCATTCTGATAGTATGTATCCAGTTCTTCTTTTTGCTCGGCGATGAACCTGGATTGCTCGTAGTAATTAATGATGTTGTTCTTTTTGTTGAACCGAAGCAGGCGGTCTTCGGCTCTTTGCAAGCGTGCGTTAGCAGAATCGACCTGCTCCTGAAAGTATCTTACCACTGCATCAGTTTGATTGATACGTAATTGCTTGTAATTCTTAACAAATACATCGGCCAGTATTTTCAGGGTTTGCTGACAGATACCAGGATCATCTGATTCGTAGGTGATTTCAACAAGGTCGCTGGCACCAATCCGGCTTACCCTGGATTTCTGGTTGATCGCTCCAATACTGTAATGTTTGTGATTGTAATGTAATAATTCATATATGAAGTTTGTATCGCTGGAGCGGTAATACCTCGTAAAATTTTCCAGGGTTGCATCAAAGTCAGATTTTTTAACACCGGGTGGTACAATAGGATCTTTTTCGGGAAAATTCGTGTTCAGGTGTGGTACATGGTAAACTCTTCCGCCTGTTCTTGTTTCGCTGGGATCGATAATTTCACCTGGTTCGGGTTCGTGATTCGTGTTATATGGGCTTGAAACTTCCTTGCCGTAATCCGATGTTGTTTTACCATAACTTTGACCGGAACGAATGATCAGTCTTTGTCCGTTTTGTATTGCATTGGAAGATAAATTATTTCTGCGTCGCAGATCTGATATGCTGACTCCATACATTTTGGCGATAGAAAAAAGTGTTTCTCCGGGTGATACCGTATGATACTGATTTTCTGTTCCCGACTGTGAGCTTTCGAGCATAAGCACCTGCCCGGTATATACCTGGTTGGAGCTGAGGTTGTTGATCTCCATGATTTCACCAACACTCATTCCATATCTGCTTGCAATGGTGTAAATATTTTCTCCTGCTTGAACCGTATGATACCTGGCCAGGTTTTCCTGTTGCTCTGTAGTTTTCGTTTTATCTACACCCTGCATCCCGGTATTTTGGGTTTCTTTGGGTTGATCGACCAAGGATTGTTCAGCTCTGTTTCTTTTTCTGGCAATTTCTCTTTCCAGGCTTTTGATCTCCGTTTCAAGGTTTCTTATTTGTTCCTCTTTTTCCCTTTCGAGACCCATTTTCCCGTTTTTCACCACAAGGTCTTTGATATTTTTGGGAACCATTCTTTGCAAGGCCTCCCAGTTTGCAACGGAAATATATTGCGGATTGGGCTGCTCCAGGGTAAGATCCTGTGTGAGGAGCTTGATGGCTGTTTGTTCTATGATTTGCCTGGAGTTGAATAAATTGATCAGATTATCGAATTGCACATTGGTCCCGTAATAGTCAAGATAGCCGCGGTCTGTTGTTTCGATTGAATAGCCGGTTGCAATACCTGTGTAAATGACTGTGGAGGAGGAGAATGTTTTGGGCTGGTTCCTGGTAAACAGGTATACTGTGAAAGCCAGTACTACGGGTACCAGGATCAGTAACAGGAGGTGTCTTCTAAATAATTGATAAAATTGATAAAAATCCATTACCTCTCCACGTTAATTAAATTAAATTTCATTCCGACGATCTCTTCAAGCCTCCAGTAAGCATCATTGAATGCTTTGATAATATTGGCAAATCTTTCTGCTCCTCTTGTTTGATAATCTTTTAACCTTTGCAGCTCGGATGCCGGAATTTCTCCGTTTTTAAATTCCATTTCCGCAATGGGCATGTAAATATCGGCATATTGCTGATACTCATTGCTGATCCTCAGCAATTCCTGTTGTTGTATCAATTCATTGAATAAAGTAACCACTTGTTCACGAACCTGTCTGATTTGCCAGTCCCTGTTAGCCAGTGCGATCTCAACCTGCTTTTTTTGCTGGTTGATCTGGTTTCTCCTGTCAACGATGTCAATCAGGGGGAAACGAATGGAAGCTCCAACCAGGTATGATACCCTTCTTGATTCTGAATAATAAAACCTGTCAACCTGGTTGAGTTCATCTCTGTCCCAGTAATTCCAGTCGCCGGCATCAAATTCGGCATCCAGATAAAAATTCCTTGTCCAGTTCACTTTTGCCGACTTGGTGGTATATCTGTAATAATCTGCAGTTAATTCTTCTACTTTAATGCGTGGTGAGTTTTCTATTGCAGAATCTATCAGGGCTTCAAGCGGAGGTAACTTGGTGGCGATATCATCGGTAAGAGGATTGAAAAAATCGTTTTTTTCGTTTTCCTGGTTATTTTGTCCGGCCACTAGCACGTGAAAAATCAAGAACAAGAAAGTAAGTATATTTTTTCCTGAAAGTACCCTCATCAACATTTCTCGAATTATGATTTTAATTAAAAGTGAAACTACATCAATTTTAAAAAAATATATAATGATTCGATTATTTTTTTTTAATAAGTTTTTAACAAATAGTTAAATAAGCAACCAGCACACATATAGCTGTTTAGGCTCCCAGATCCCCATTACAATAGTATATATTATACGTTTTCCTTTTGGAAAAGCGCAGGAATTGTTCTCAATATTAGCTTGATATCGCCCCAAAACGAATAATTTTTAGCATATTCATTGTCCAGGGCTTTTCTTTCTTCCTCCGACATCTCGCCTTTTTTCCCTCTTAATTCTACCTGCCACAATCCGGTAATTCCAGCCGGACCCAGAAACCTCTGGCTCCAGTCATCCGAAGTGAGCAATTCTGCTTCATACAGGGGTAGTGGCCTGTTGCCGACAATCGACATATCCCCTTTCAAAACATTGATCAACTGGGGCAATTCGTCAATACTGGTATTTCTGATGAATTTGCCCACTTTGGTTATTCTTGGATCGTCTTTGATCTTCAGGAATGTGGAGGCTCCCTTTTTCCTTTTTTGTTCGTTGTACCAGTATTCACAAATTTTTTCTCCGCCAGAGTATAATGTTGGAGAGCAATATTCACCTTCTGGTAATTTTTCACAACGGGGGCAATCGCTATGTGTTTCTTCTTCTATGATCTCCTCCTGCTTTTCCTTTGCATATTTATTGAGGTGTTCAAGTTCCTTGAGTTTTGCATCTGCACCCGTATACATAGATCTGAATTTATAAAAATCGAAAATCTTATAACCCGTCCCAACCCTTTTGGATTTATAATAAACAGAGCCTCTTGATTCAATTTTTATTGCAATTGCTACAACAATGAGCAAAGGCGACAGCAGGAGCAGGGCAAAAAAGGATACCAGAATATCGAATGCCCGTTTGATGAATGGAATCTTGTATTCCCTTACTTTTTCAGGAGATTCCTCTTTTGCTCCAAAACTGTTTTTAAAAAATTTCAGGAATTTTATCCTGGTGTGAATATCTTGCACGTTGACTGGGCTAAAATAGAGATCATCCACTTTTTCCCGGATCATTTCTTTGCTCAGATCCGGATCTTTCTCGTGCGAAATAATAATAAAAGGAGTTGTATGGTCAATATGCTTGTTCCTGATCATGTTCAGCAAGCCCAGTCCGTTTAGCCCGGGGAGTGTGTCTTCACTCAGGATCGCATCAATATCATTATTATTAAGGAAGGAAATTGCGGCCAATCCGTTTTCAACGTGATTCAGCTTGAACAGTTCTTTTTTTTCTTGAAAATCTTTGATGATGCTGGTGTCTCCACCAACGTAAAGGATATTGAATTTCTCATGGGCTGAGTTTTCCATAGGAATGGAATTTTGTTTCTGATTATTTGCGTGCCAGCAGCAATTCGATCCTAACAGACAGCTCTTCTGGATTGAAAGGTTTAACGATATAATCATTGGCGCCCAGTTTTAGGCATTTAACCTTTTCCGAACTACTCTCAATGCCGGAAAGCATGATCAGGGGGATATCTTTGAAATAACCGCTTGCCCTTACGTTCTTAATGAAATCATATCCATCCAGGTTGGGCATTTGTATGTCTGCCACGACCAGGTCGGGTATATTGCCTTCTTCCATCCATTTTAAAGCTTCCAGACCATCATTTTTGGTAAATACCTCATACTCCTTTTTCAAAAAGTTTTCAAGCAGCAAACGTATACTTAACCCACATTGCGCAAAAAACACCACCGGATAAAAGATTTCTGTTGATAACCCTACTATTTATCAACAATTCACATGAGGCTATTTTTTATGGTGTTGGTATTGTGTGGGTTAAGATTTTATGATTTTTCAGATTT
>JAIOZK010000023.1 GCA_021740625.1 Bacteroidales bacterium | reverse complement strand
CTTCAAAATTCGCTACGGGCGAGGCCTTTATTAACAAGTTTTTCGGGGTTTTACAGACTATCGTCAAAATCGAAAATCCCATTCTTCAAAAATATTCTGGATAATAACGTGCCTACGGCACTTTATTTTCGATCTCCGGCTTTTTTTACTACCATAATGATCATCGCTACGCGATTTTGGGAGCATGTATTTTTTTCTTCATATCCTTATCTAAAGGCCTGTTAGGCCCGGCAGTATGGTAGCAATGGAAACTATGGCCGGCCTCGAAAATCCCGTAGGGATGACATAAATAAAAAGAGTGTAGTATTTGGTAAGGTGAGGGAGTGGGAGTGGCAGTGGCAGTGGCATTGGCATTGGCAGGTATTAGCTAATCTACAATTCTAATAAAATAAGTTTAATTTTTTCAATTCCTTCAAAGCCCGTATCTGCAGTAAGCAAAGGTAAATCCAGGTATAAAGAAGTTGCTGCAATAATGGGTTGGTGTCACAAAGAATTCTAATCCCATTCATTTCTTATTCTTTTTTGGTATGTAAGGGCGTCTTCGTTCCATTGCACTTTTCCGAGGAAACGATTGGCATTGAACCGCTTATTTCTTTTAAACTTTTTTAATAATTCGTTAAGTCGTTTTTTTCCTGTACCTTTTTTAATAATAACAACCATTGTTTAGTGCTTTTTACAAAAAAAAGCATTTGGATCATAAGATTAAAAACTGCTATCAGGAAGTTGTACGAAATGGAGTAATTTATACGTATACGGGGACGTTGGTGTTAGTGAGGTGACAACAATAATAACCCAAGATTCTTCAGCTACCCCATAACTTCATGATTCGTTTTTGGGTGTACGATATTCGATATTCCATGAAATGTAGCGGTTAGTAGTAGCTGACGCAAAGTATCTAAAAATATCGAATATCGAACACTGAATAACGAACCTGACTGCCGTCAGGCAAGTTGTCGAAGACAAATAAGAATAAATAAAATTCTTGTCCAGCCAGGGATAGTTGCCCAAAAATGGGTAACTTGCCAGATCAGTTGGTATTGATATTCAAAAATCAATAGAATGTCTGATTATGAATAGTAAAATGAATTCTTGCATCCACATTTACACCGGTAACGGCAAAGGTAAAACCACGGCAGCTTTTGGGCAGGCCCTGCGCGCGGCCGGAGCGGGTATGAAAGTGTATATTGCTCAGTTCGTAAAAGGTCTCGATTATTCGGAAATTGCTGTGGTTAGAAAAAATATTCCACAGATCCGGATCGAACAGTTTGGCCGGGGTTGTTTTATCGTGAAGGAGCCTGCTGAGGAAGATATCAAAGCTGCTCGAAGAGGCCTCGAAAAAGTTAAATCTATTGTTCATACAGGAAATTTTGATATGGTGGTGCTGGATGAAATCTTCATTGCCTTATTCTATAAATTGTTTTCAATAGAGGAAGTGATTGAAATATTGGAAAACAAACCGGACAAGCTTGAAGTGATCATGACCGGTAGATATGCTCCTGCCGAATTGATCGAATTGGCCGATCTTGTCACAGAAATGAAAGAAGTAAAGCATTACTATCAGCAAGGTGTTGAAGCCCGGGAAGGAATTGAATTTTAACCATTGCAAGAATCAAATTTCCTTTCAGCGCTGATTTGTAAAAGGTTAAAGTTTTGGGCTGATTTATGAAGTAGTGTTTCATTAGCATTTACCTTAAGTTATATTCTGCAACGTCTTCCAGAGTATCGGGGTTTTTTACCCGCACCTTTACTTCTTTGCCATCAATGTCAAACAACACAAGCGCATTTTGTGTTGAAAAATCCTGCACCCTGTCCATCCAGGGAGTTTCTTCCTGGGCATAATAAGGCGCCCCGGCCGCACCATTGTTTACCTGGTAAAACTTTCTTTTCAGCTCGAGTTTCTTATGTGGATAATCCTCCGGGTAACGTTCCATATCGTTTGTGATGGGCAGCAAGTTATAATTGTGCTCGTCGCCGGTTAGCAAGGCCAGGGGTTTATCACTTTTGTTCACGATCAGGTCGAGCAACTGGTCCCGCCGCTGAATGATGCCCACATCATAAGCATATTCTTCGACAATTGGCCGGGGATCGTTGTTGCCATTGTACCACATATCATCCTTTACATGGCCGCCATTTGGGAAGAACGGGGTATGTAGCGTGATGAAAACATGGTCGACTGTTTCATCTTCTTCCAGCATCTGAAGTGTTTCCGCCAGCCAAAGCATTTGCTGATCCATGATAAAGGCGTGGATGTTTCCACCGCTGAGTTGGTGGCCATCCGGGGCATACCAGTAATTGCTGTTTAAAACGATCATGGCCACATTGTCGTGTTGGTACCAGAAAACAGTCTCTTCATAAGGCGGAAAATCCATTTTATCCGGATTGGGATCATATTTTGAATCATCTTCAGAAAACGGCCCGTTGGTCGGATTTACAAAGTTTTCCATGAACATGCTTTCGCCCGAATCATCCTGAAAAGGAAAATGATCGATCATGCAGAGTTCACTGCCTGCACCATCCAGGAAGATGTACCCATAAGATTCATGGTTCCCAAATCCTTCGTTTACCGGGAAATAATGGGCAAAGGGTTCAATGGCATGTTTCCAGTTGGTATATTGAAGTTGCATTCTTTCCCGGCTGTTTTCATAACCGTTGATCAGGTCACCCGTAAACTGGAGAAATGCGGCATTTTCAGCCTGGGCCAGAGCAGCAATTTTCTTAACGATATATGCATTGGTTCCGAAAATATCTCTTTCTCCACCGCCCTGTCCTGCACGGGAATCGCTGGCATAAGCAAAGGTGAAAGGCTTGCGGCTTCCTTTTTCGGGGGCCGTCCTGAAAGAAAAGCTGAGACGCTGGTTGCCGTATTCGACGGTGTAATCATAATGCGTATCTGCCTGAAGGCCTCTGACCTCAATTTCATGATGGAAGGTGGGTTCTTTGTCTGAATAGGTTTTTCCATCAATCAAAACGCTGGCGCTTACTTCTTCAGTTGTTTCAAAGGAGACGACAAGGCTGGTATTCGTCAGCAGGTCAACGAAGGGGCCTTCGATAAGTGTGGGAAGGTATTGAAAGGTTTTTCCGTCCCATGAAAAGGATGCCTTGCCATCATAAAGCATGTGACCGTTTTCCTTTACAATGCGATAGCCGAGTGTCCCCTGCCCGGAATCCTGCCAGCCAATCATATCATATTTACCTGAAAGATCATCAGCAATTTTGATGAATGCATTTCCGGATTCGATGGGAGCGGTCTTTTTGAAAAATACCGGCTGTGGATATTTTGCATCATTGTAATTGATGAATCCGAAATAAAGGGTTCCGTTTAGTCCGGAATTTTTGAAATCGAATAACAGACCTTTGTCGTTTCCGCTTACATTTCCGTAAAGATCTGTAAACTTAAACTGATCTTCAGGCGCGAGGGCATAGATCTTTTCTCCGTCTTTTTCAAGAAAGATGCCTTTCTCATCCTGGTACAGGTTTTTATGAATATCAGGTATTTCCTGGCTGAATCCGGCAAATACGAAGAGGGAAAGTAAAGCAATGATATATACTCTTTTCATTGTGCAATTGTTTTGTTCAATACAAAAATAAACCTTGACGGGCGAAGGAAGGTTAACTCAATGATAAGTTTTTTTGCCTGCACAAGTAAATGGAACTTTGAAAATGCAGAATGCCGAATGGAAAATAAAGATTAATTCACTGAATTTACGGATACAAAGCATTTTACATATTGAATTGTACATTCGGCATTGTACATTCGGAATTTTCCATTTTTTAGGGTTCATGTTTTGGGTATATCATCGTTTGCTGATTTCCGACTGCCTGCTGCCGACTGCCGGGTTCCAGCCCTAATGCTTCTCCCGGTACCGTATCACCTCAATCTTCTCCATGGTAATCATACCTCCTGCTCCACATTTTTCGAACATCTTGTCCAGCACTTCCAGGAAAGGGCTGATCTTTTCGGTTTCGTCCACGATCTCTATGATCATGGGCAGGTCATGCGAAAGGGACAAAATCTTCATGGTATGGATTCGGCTGTTTGCACCAAACGACATCAATCCGCGGCTTACAGTAGCTCCTGCAAGGCCTGCTTTTTTTGCTGCGTACACGATGGCTTCGTAAAGGGGCCGGCTTTTGTATTTTTCGGCTTCACCAATAAAAATGCGCAACAATTTTTTTTCTTTCTCCTGTTTCATGATCATATCGCTCTTGTAATAAGGATTCCTGAAAAAGTAAACAATATACCAATGAAGATGCTTATGCCTATATAAGCCAGGGCAGTGATTATTCCCCTGTCATTCATAAGGTGGAGTGCATCCAGCGAAAAGGTGCTGAAGGTCGTGAAACCACCACAAAGTCCGGTGGTGAGAAATATCCTCCATTCAGGTGTCAGAATATTCCCTTTTTCTGCAATTCCGAAAAAGATACCGATCAGGAAACATCCGATGATGTTGGCAGTTAGCGTTCCGTAAGGATAAACGCTCTGGGTCATTCGTTGCAATAGGATCCCGGTGAGATAGCGCAGGATCCCACCGGCAAAACTACCGGTTCCGACAATTAGCAGTATTTTCATTTTGTTTCGTTTGGGTTGTTCAGATTGGTTTTGTATGCTGATTACAGAGCCCTCCTGTGGGCAAATATACGAAATGGCCGGACAATATTCCCGGAGGGCTTTTGTTACATATACCGAAGCCTTGGATGAATTTCTGAAACCAGGATCAGAAAATGAAATACCGGAATACAAGTTTATGTGGATTCTTATAAGATTGATACTGATGAATGTCATATTTTCAATGAAAGCGGGAAGTTAGAGATAAAACTTTAATTCCACTTTTCCAATTATCTTTTCTTATTCAGATATGCAGGATGTTCCTACAGGTAAGGTTTCATTTTTGTTATAAAGTGTGATTTATATCATGCTTTATTTTCTTTTATTATGAACATATGTTCATTATATTTGCATTGTGAATCTAAAAAACAGGAGGTAATTATGCCAGGAAGAGACAGAACGGGTCCCCAAGGTATGGGCCCAATGACGGGTTGGCGCATGGGAGATTGCGCCGGTGAATCAGATGTTGATCCGGGATACGGCGGTTATGGATTCGGTCGTGGTCGTGGTTTCGGAGGAAGAGGTCGTGGAAGAGGCTTCCGTTTCGGCGGTGGTTTTGGTTTCGGTTATGGAAGAAGACAAGTATACCGTGGCGCCGAAAATAAGGATGCGATCGAAGATGAGATCAATGTGCTCAAAAACCAGATCTCTTATCTCGAAGATCAACTGAAGAAAAAAAGTGATAACGAAAAATAAGGAACGCTATGTCGAATGGAGGAAATAGAAATCAACCGGGAAGAGGACTTGGACGAGGCGGTGGAAGGGGCAGGAACCGGGGTGGTGGCTTTGGAGTTGGCGGCTATTGCGTATGCGCCAAATGCGGTGAAAAAGTGCCACATCAGCAGGGTGTAAAGTGCACTGAGCT
This sequence comes from Bacteroidales bacterium, assembly GCA_021740625.1. Lineage (GTDB taxonomy): Bacteria > Bacteroidota > Bacteroidia > Bacteroidales > JAIOZK01 > JAIOZK01. The sequence goes on along the minus strand of JAIOZK010000023.1, from coordinate 58,171 downwards.
AAAGTGTCCGAATTGTGGTAAGACCATGATCAGGGAAGAGCTGTTGGAAAGCAAGAAATAATGCATCCCGGAATTGAAACTGCCTGCCAGAACCTGGATGTTATCCGAGGCAAAACCCCGCAAAAGTTTTGATGTGGCAGGAAAGCTGGAAACTGAAACAGATGGTTGGAGTAAAGTGTTCAAATCAGTTTGAGTTGACTGGATGACCCGAAAGTTTTGTCATTATCAGTCTGTTGATTCGTTGGTCATCCGGTCACTCACTCTAAATTTATTGAATGGATTTTAAAAATGCTTGATTTATGAAATTTATTGTTGACGAGGATTTATGCATTGGATGCGCCGCATGCGAAGAGGCATGTCCGGATGTTTTTCAGATGAGTGATGATGGTGAAATGGCAAAGGTTATTCTGGATCCTGTTCCGGAAGATTTGCAGGATTGTGCCATGACTGCTGAGGAGGAATGTCCTGTGGAAGCCATATCGCACGAATAGATTAGATTGAGTATTTAAGCACTAAGTCTGAAAAGAGGATGAAAATAGCCATCGCTAGTGGAAAAGGCGGAACAGGGAAAACTACGCTCTCAGTCAACCTGGCAGCTTTGCTGTCGGAAAATCATAAGGTCGTACTTACCGATCTGGATGTGGAAGAACCCAATTCAGGTTTGTTTTTGCATGGTAACCTGGTGCAAAAAGAAATCATGTACAAACATATCCCCGAATGGGAGGAAAGTACATGTACGCTGTGTGGAGAATGCCAAAAAAACTGCAACTTCCATGCAATCATACAACTGGGGCAACAAATCATGGTTTTTCCTGAACTTTGCCACAGTTGTTATGCCTGTTCCGAATTATGCCCCACTTTCTCACTGCCCATGATCCGGCAAAGAATGGGAGAGCTAAAATACCGCAAAGTAAAGGAAATTGATTTTGTGGAGAGCCACCTGGACATAGGGCAGGAGCAGGCTGTTCCATTGATTGCACAAACTCTGGGTTATGTTGAAGAGCATTTTGGGCATGATGAGATCAGGATTTATGATGCCCCGCCTGGAACCTCTTGCCCGGTAATTGAGGCAAGCAAAGGCGCTGATTATATTATCCTGGTTACCGAACCTACGCCTTTCGGATTTCACGACTTGAAACTGGCAGTTGAAACCATGTTGGAAATGCAAAAGAAATTCGGGGTGGTGATCAATCGACATGGGATAGGGGATGATAAAGAAATCAGGGATTACTGCAAAAACAATAAAATACCCATCATTGCCACCATTCCGAATAAAAGAGAAATCGCCAGGCTATACTCCGGCGGTGAATTGATCTATGACAAGCTGGAGGATGTCAGGGCTGCCTTTGAAAAGATCAGGGATCATGTGTTAAGGATTGGAAAAGGAGGGAGGTCATGAAAGAAATCGTGATCATATCAGGAAAAGGTGGAACCGGTAAAACTTCAATCGCAGCTTCTTTTGGTGTGCTGGGTGGCAAGGATGTGATCCTGGCCGATTGCGATGTGGATGCAGCCGATATGCACCTGCTGCTGGAACCGGACTTTGAGAATGGGGAAGATTTTTACAGTGGGAAACTTGCTGTCATTGACCAGGAAAAATGCACCTCATGTGGTGATTGTGGAGAAATTTGCCGCTTTGATGCTATTCGTGTTCAGGATGGAAAGTATTCCGTCGATCCATTAAATTGCGAAGGATGTGGTTATTGCTCTAAAATTTGTCCGGAACAAGCCATTGAAGATATCGAGCAGCATGTGGGCCGTTCTTTTATTTCTGCAATAAAAACCGGCAGTATCATGGCCCATGCAAAGCTGAAGATTGGTGCGGATAATTCCGGTAAATTCGTGGCAAAGGTGAAGAATGAAGCCCAAAGGATTGCCAGAGAAAAGAATGCTGACATGATCATCGTGGATGGTTCACCGGGTGTGGGATGCCCTGTGGTATCTTCGCTCTCAGGCGCAGATTATGTGGTGCTTGTTACCGAGCCAAGCATATCGGGTTTGCATGATCTCAGAAGGATTCATGCCCTGGTGAAAAAATTTAAAATAAAAAGCGGTTGCATCATCAATAAGCATGATCTGAATCCGCATATCAGTGAAGCAATTCGCGAATTTATGTCAGAAGAATCCATCGATTTTATTGCAGAGATACCCTATGATGAGGTTTTTACGCAAGCCATGATACAGGGCAAGACCATGGCAGAATACGATGATAAAGCAATGCAACAATTGATGAATTTTTGCTGGGAGAAAGTGAATTATTATGTCAATCAGGTAAAACAGAAAAAATGAAAATACTATTTACAACAAAAGGCATGGATTGGAATGCCATGATGGATCCAAGGTTTGGAAGGGCAGACTTTTTATTGATCTATGATGAGGAGAAAGATGTTTTCAAATATCTTGACAACCGGGATATTGAAAAAGAAGCCCATGGGGCAGGACCCAAAACTGCCCAGAAGATCTTTGATCTGGGTGCAGATGTTATCATCACGGGCAATGGTCCGGGGGGAAATGCATCTGCTGTGCTTGAAAAGGCAGGGGTGGAAATTTTTGTAGGTGCCGGTAATATGAATGTGAAAGAGGCTTATCAGGCATACGAAAACAAAACACTGGAAAAATTCTGAGATATGGATGTCTTGCTGGAATCGGTCCAGATCCTGAAAAGGGCTGTGATGATCACCGGTTTCGTTTTCGTGATGATGCTGGTCATCGAATATATCAATGTTCAGACCAGGGGAATCTGGCAGGGGAAAGTACTGGATAAAAAATGGAAACAGTATCTGCTGGCTGCCTCGCTGGGAGCTATCCCCGGATGCATGGGGGCTTTTACAGCAGTGGCACTTTTCTCGCACCGCATGATATCTTTTGGTGCCATTGTTACTGCCATGATCGCAACCAGTGGAGATGAGGCTTTTGTTATGCTGGCCATGTTTCCCCAAACAACCCTTGTCCTTACACTGATCTTGTTCGCCCTGGGTATTCTTGCGGGTTACCTCACCGATCGTTTCTACACACCGCATAAGATACTGGAGAAATTCTCCGGGAATCGTTTTCCACTTCATGCTGAGGAAAAATGCAGATGTTTTCAAAAGGAAAAATTCATTCCACAGATTACAAGGCCCTCAGTATACCGTTTGCTGCTGATCCTGACCGTACTGACACTTTTTGTGCTGATACTCACGGGCATACTGGCAGGAAACGCCAAAATGTGGGTCAGAATCAGCCTTTTGCTGGCTGTTGCTTTTTCTTTGTTCATTGTTGTCAGTGTTCCTGAGCATTTCCTCAAGGATCACCTTTGGGGACATGTGGCAAAACAACATGTACCAAGGATCTTTTACTGGACCTTCGGTACATTGCTTGTTTTCGGTATATTGCTTCATTATGTAGATTTAAACGAACTGCTCGCCAATAATCTGTTTGTTGTCTTAGTGTTTGCCATACTGATTGGAATAATCCCTGAGTCGGGCCCTCATCTGGTATTCGTTACTTTGTTCGCTCAGGGATCTATTCCTTTCAGTATTTTAATGGCCAGCTCTATTTCGCAGGATGGACATGGCTCCTTGCCCCTACTGGCCGAATCCAAGCGTGCTTTTCTTGCCGTAAAACTTGTAAATGTGATCATCGCTTTGGTTTTCGGATTGATCGGTCTCAGTATGGGCATTTGATAATGAATTGATAAAAGAATATATGATATGGACTTTCAACACATGGCAATGAGTTGCCGCGATAAAGAAGAAATAAATGGTTTTTATATCGATGTATTGGGCTTTGAGCTTGAGAAAAGTTTTGAGATCAACAATGAATTGTCCGCAAGGATTTTCCATATTGACAAGTCTGCAGATGTGTTTTTGCTGAAGAATGGAAATGTGAGACTTGAAGTTTTTCTCAACCGTGAGGATCAGCAGCCTACTTACCGGCATATTTGTATATCTGTCAATGAGCGGGAAAAGATTGTTGAATATGCCCGGCAAAAGAATTATACTGTTGAACGGATCGAAAGAGATAAATTTGATCTGATATTTATCAGGGATAATTCCGGTAATATATTCGAAGTGAAGCAGGCTTAGTTAACTCCTGCGACGAATGTAAAATGAAATTCGGAATGTTATGTTAACATTGAGAAATAAATTCATATTTGCTCCTATTAAGCTTGGGTATAGCGATGCTTCAGGAATTGTGAAACAGAAACACATAGATTTTTATGTCAGGAGAAGCAAATACATTGCTGCCGTGACCCCCGAGCCCTTTTTCCTGGATGAGTGTCTGAAAGAAGTTCCGACACAGATGGGCATACATGATGACAAGATGATTGAAGGATTGAAAAGGTTAAACCTGGCCATTCATAATGAAGGGGCCAAAACCATTGCCCATCTGAACCATCCGGGACGAATGGCCAATCCAAAAATTCCCGGCAATTACTTCTGGTCATCCACCAACAAAGCCTGCGAGAATGGTGGTGCTGTTCCTGAAAAAATGGACCGGAAGAAAATAAATACGGTGATTCGCTTATTTGTTAATGCGGCAAGAAGAGCTGTAGCTTCAAACTTTGATATGATTGAACTTCAATTTGGGCATGGTTACCTGCTGGCCCAGTTTCTGTCACCAGCGGTTAACGACAGAAAAGATGATTACGGAGGAAGTTTCGAGAACAGGATTCGGTTTCCACTGGAGCTTGCCAGAGCTGTTAGAAGGGAGGTGGACGTGCCAATTATTGCCAGGATCAGCGGTGATGAAATGATCGAAAAGGGTTTTCATTTGGATGAAATGATACGATTTTCCCTAATGCTGCAAAATACCGGTTTGGATGGAATACATGTAAGCGCAGGTTCCGTATGCTCCACTCCGCCCTGGTTTTTTCAGCATATGTTCATCCCCAAAGGGAAAACCTGGGAAATGGCTGAAGCCATAAAGAAACATCTAAACATCCCGGTAATCTTTGTTGGAAGAATCAACTCCCCGGAAGATGTTCATGAACTGGATAAAAAATATCATGCGGACTATCTGGCTGTTGGAAGAGCGCTTGTTGCCGATCCTGATTTTATCGGTAAATATCTCGGAAAGCTAGAAGGGAATATAAGACCATGTCTTGCTTGTGCCGATGGGTGCCTGGGAGGTGTGAAAAGCGGTGTGGGATTGCAATGCCTCGTGAATCCTGATGTGGGCAAGGATCATGTCGATATTGAAAAAGTAAAAGAACCCCAAAAATATGCTGTGGTAGGCGGTGGACTTGCCGGCATGGAAGCCGCACTGATCTTAAAAAAGAGAGGGCATGAAGTGGATCTTTATGAAAAAGAAAAACTGGGCGGACAGTTTAATCTTGCTCCGCTTACACCGGGTAAGAAATCCATGGGTGTGCTGGTGCCCTATTTCGTTAAGGAGTTGGAAGATAATAAAGTACATGTTATTTATAAGGAAGCCAGGGATTCAGATTTGAAGCATGATTATGATGGCGTTATTTTGGCAAGTGGCTCCAAACCTGCTGCGCTTAAAATTCCGGGTCTTAGCGATTATCATTGGGCTGAAATCCTGCTGGAAAAGAATTTGCCTGAAAATAAAAAAATCCTGATCATCGGTGGCGGACTGGTGGGAGTGGATATTGCCACCGCCCTGATTCCACGCAACAACAAGCTGATCATTGTGAAAAGAACAACTGATTTCGGAGAAGATATGGAATTGATCGCCAAGAACCTTTCTTTGAAAATGATGCGTGAAAAGGAAACGCTTTTCAGCGATCATACCTTTATCACAAAAGTGGAAGGAAATACTGTTTATGCCAGGAAAGATGAACAGGATATACAATTCCAGGATGTTGATATGATTGTCGTATCCGCTGGGATGAAAAGTTATGTTCCTTTTGAAAAATTAGGTGATACACCCGTATATATTGTGGGTGATGCCAGAAAAGTGGGTAAAGCCAAAGATGCAATTCACGAGGCGCACGATCTCGCGATGAAATTGTAAATGTGTTTGATGGAAGACTTTGCATGCTAATTTTTCTGAACTTTGTTTTAATTAAAGGAGTTAAATTATATAATTATGAATTTGAGTTTTGCATTCGCGGTTAATCAGGACAATGTTTTTGAAAACAGGCATTTTGGTGATGCCGATAAATATTTGATCTACAGGGAAGATTTGAACGGAATGGAAAAGTTAATTGAGTTCGTGAATCCTTTTAAAATGCTGGATGAGGAAAAGGAACACGGTTCAAGAAAGAAGGGCCTGGCCATCATTGAGGCACTCAGAAAGAAAAATGTAAATGTATTGGTATCCAGGCAATTTGGCAGAAATATCAAGCTGGTCAACCGGCATTTCATTCCCGTGATAGTCCAAAAGGATACTACTGAAGAAGTCATCCAGGTCCTCCTGGGCCATCTTCACTGGATCAGGGAAGAATGGGAGCAGAACAAAACAGAGTTTAAAATGTTTACCATCAAGGCAGGCATTTTGAAATCTGCGGTGGATGGTTAATGCAGGAAATACCCATGAAGTTTAGCCTCTCTGGCTTATTTCTTTCAGTGATTCGGCTTGTAATACTTTGATATCTTTTCCATTTATATCGATGATATGATCATTCTTCAGCTCGGTCAGCAATCTTACAGTAGTTTCCGTTGATAATCCTGCAAATTCTGCAATATCTTTTCTCGACAGGTAAAGGAATATATTTCCCTCTTTTTTGCTTTGTTCATTCAAGTATATCAAAGTATCAGCGATGCGGCCGTGCATTTGTTTATTTCCAAGACTTTGTATTTTATGAAACAACTCCCTTTCGTTGTTGCAATATCTTTTTATGATCTCTGAGGAGAATGCACAATTGTTTATAAGGAGTTTTCTGAAACTTGTTTTTTCAATCAGACAGATCACCGAGTCTTTGAGAGCTGTTGTGGAGTAATTGAAGAATTTTTCGTCGTAAAGCGATGACAGGCCAATAAACTCGGAGGTACTGAGGATTTTCAGGTTGATGTTCTTGTTCTTGGGACTGTCGAGATAAACCTTTACCAGTCCGTCCAGAATAAATAAAAGATTGGGAGCGTAAGCCCCCTGTTTGCATATGTTTTCCCCTTTTCTGTAGAGGATTTGGGTTTTGTTCTGGTTGATAAATTCAAGCTCAGCAGGGATTAACTTTTTAAAGCATTGTGCGCTTCTTTTGCATTTCAGGCAATTTGTGGTTTCAGGTTTATCCATTTTATCTCCCCATGACTTACAGAACAAATTTAAAATATATATCAATAAAATCCTTGAGTAATCTCAAATATTCTATTAACGTGATAAAAAGTAATTCATAGAAATCTTTGCTTATACAGTATTAACTTTATAATAAAATGGGATACGGGGACCATTGAAGAAACAAATCTATGTAAAATGAAAATCATACTTGTACCGACTGACTTTTCCGATCATGCTATGTACGCTTTGAAAGTTGCTGCCCAAATAGCTTCAAAGTTGCAGGGCATGATCCGACTTGTGCACGTGTATAATCTTCCCTCAACAGGATTTGAAAAGAATCATTATTATGATGAGTATTATCGTCTGGTTCACTCCAATGCAGATCATAAAATGGAGGAGATGCTGAAACTCGATTTTATGCGGGGCATCCCGGTTGAAAAACATATTGTTAACAATATGCTGATGTGGCAAATCCCAGATGAAAAGCAATTCAGGAATTCTGATCTGATTGTGATGGGATCGCATGGTGAAAGTGGTTTCAACCGGATCATCATTGGTTCAAATACTGAAAAAATGGTGAGAATGGCAAATCAGCCTGTGTTGACCATTAAAAATGAAATCCCGGATTTCAATATTAAAAAAATGGTGTTTGCTTCAAATTTTTTCGAGGAATCGTACAGCGTTTTTGATAAAATCCAGTTTTTTGCAGACACCTATGATGCACATTTGTTTTTGCTTAAGATAATTACACCCAGGGAATTTGAATCCACTCCTGTCAGCAATGAATATATAAATCAATTCGTCAGAAATTTTAACCTCAGGGATTATTCTGTTCATGTTTACAACCACAAAAGCATCGAAGCCGGGATCATCGAATTTGGTGAAAGTGTGGATGCCGACCTGATTGCAATCGAAACCCATGGCAGGACCGGCCTGTCGCATTTGATCAATGGGAGTTTGGCTGAAGATGTTGTGAAACACGAAGCCACACCGGTCTTGAGCGTTAAAATTCCAAAAATATCAGAGAAAACCTCTAAATTCATGGGCTTCAGCAATGAATATGAAAGCTGGGGCAGTGAATTTCTCTGACATATACATCAATAAATTAATTGATAAATATCAAGAATTGCCTTAACATCTATGGTTTGTTCATTTTTATGCATAACAATCCTAATGCTTAATTTTGTAGTAAATAATAAAAAGTTGTGAAATCGATAAAAACAGGTGTATCATGGATTGATGATCTGTTGCCCGGGGGATTACCACTTCATACGGCAACGATCATTACAGGACCCGGAGGTTCTGGCAAACCGCTGATCGGTGAAAATTTTGTGGCTGCATGGCTTAAATCGGGCGGCAGTGTGGCTTTTATGTCTCTTCAGTATCCTGATAAGGAATTCCTGATAGAAAGCATCAGGGAGGTCACCGATGTTGATTTGAATGATTTTGCAGAGAAGATTATGTTCATCCAGCTTGACACGGACTTATCAGCATTGAAAAGCATGGATGATCATACCATCAGGGCAAACCTGGTAAAACCGGATGTATGGGAATGTGTGATGATTAAAATTAAAGATCATCTGCCTGATGAAGGCCCTGGTGTGCTTGTTTTTGGATCTGCTCTGAATCTGCTTTTGTTCTCTCCAACCTATGGTGAGGAAATCCTGGAAGCGATCAGAAACACCATTACTTCGGATATCAAAATGACCTATTTGTTTTCGGTCAGTACCTCGGCCAAGGCGAAAGAGATCGCTCATCTGGAGGAAGTTGCTGACAACCTGATCATGACAAGAAGCACAAAAAAGCCTTTCCGCCTTTATCTTAAAGTGATCAGGATGAAAGACGTATCCTTTAAGACGGAAGAAGTCCAGGTGAAAATTGACCCGGGAAAACTTGAACATATAAAACAAGTTGCAGAACATAGCAGAAGTGTTGTGATCCCTGCAATTTCTAAGATCTGATTGATGATTGAAAAAACTGGCAGATATGTATAAATATTTATTCGGACCGGTACCTTCCAGGCGACTCGGGATGTCGCTCGGGGTGGATCTTGTACCCAAAAAGGTTTGTTCGCTGAATTGTATCTATTGCGAGGTAGGGCCAACGACAAAGCTGACCACCGAGAGAATGGAATATATTCCTTACGATAAAGTTGTTGCAGAACTAAAGGATTATTTCAGCAACAATCCCGATCCGGATTATATCACTTTTTCAGGCTATGGCGAACCAACACTGAACAGCAGGATTGGAGACATCCTGAAGTTTATCAAAAAGAACAAACCAGGCATCCCTGTAGCAGTGCTCACCAATGGTACTTTGCTTTATGACGAAGAGTTGCGGCAGGAGCTCATGGATGCTGATGTGATCCTGCCAAACCTCGATGCAGTTAGTGATCTTGCTTTTAAAAAGGTGAACCGCCCAGACCGTAAATTGAAAGCTGATAAAATTATTGAAGGATTGATCGGGTTTCGCAAAGAGTTCGATGGTGAGATCTGGCTGGAAGTTTTTATCGTTCCCGGGTTCAATGATGATGAAAAGGAATTGAATGCAATGAAGAAAGTTTTTCAGGAAATTCAGCCCGACAGGATACAATTGAACACACTCGACAGACCAGGAAGCAGAGAGGATTTGAGAGCTGCCAGTTATCAGGAACTGAAAAAGATCATGGATTTATGGAGCCTGGATAATGTTGAGATCATTGCAGCTGCTTCCAAAAGGAAAGATATACAATCATACCGCAAAGATTCCGAATCAGCCATCCTGGAAACCATTGCAAGGAGACCCTGTACCTTGGAAGATCTGGCAGATATCCTGGGATTGCATGTTAACGAGATCAACAAATACCTGGATGTGCTGGAATCTGAGGATAAAATTGAATCTGTCAGGCAGGAAAGAGGATTGTTTTATCGAATTCCTGCAGAGAAATGAATATGAGGTCGTATTAATGCAAGGTGATGCCGAAAACAAAAGCATTTGATGAACATCTGGAAGAATACGAAGACTGGTTCGTACAAAACCAATTTGCATTCCGGTCTGAGGTAAACGCGATCAGGCAAATGATGCCTGAGAATACCGAAGTGATTGAAGTGGGCGTGGGCAGTGGCCTTTTTGCTGAAAAGCTTGGCATTAAGGAAGGAATCGAACCCTCCGCAGAAATGGGAGAAAAGGCTCGGCGAAGAGGAATTCATGTGATCCGGGCGGTTGGGGAAAACCTCCCATATCCAGATAAAAGCAAGGAAGCTGTCTTGATGGTCACCACTGTTTGTTTCCTGGATGATGTTGAAAAAGCTTTCTACGAAGTAAACCGGGTATTAAAAGATCAAGGTGTTTTCCTGCTTGCTTTTGTTGATAAAGACAGTCAGCTCGGGGAAATTTACTTAAAACACAAACATGAAAATATTTTTTACCGCGATGCTGTTTTTTACAGCACGAATGAGCTGCATAAAATATTGTTGAATACAGGTTTCAACCTGGATAGTATTTGCCAGACAGTTTTTGGAAAACTGGAAAACATAAAAAAAGTGCAAAACATTGTTTCCGGTCATGGCAGGGGCGGTTTTGTTGTATTAAAAGCATTAAAAATCTGAATATATGGATACTTCATACAGAGTGAATCAAATTAAAAAATCTGCCATCCATGAGATGACCAGGCTTTCGAAGCAATATGATGATGTTGCGTTCTTGTCATGGGCCAAACCAACATCAGGAACACCTTCCCACATCAATCATGCAGCGATAGATGCAATCCATAAAGGTCTCACGGGAGGTTATTCGCAAAGCGACGGCCTGCCCGAGCTGAGAGAGGAAATTGCTAAAAAGCTGAACAGGGACAATCATATAGAAGCAAATGTTTCACAACTGCTGGTAACGGTGGGTGCTGTTGAAGGTTTGATTGCATCCGTTATGGCAGTGATTGATCCGGGCGATGAGGTGATCTTGTCCATGCCAACTTATTCAACCCATATAACACAGGTCAGGCTTGCTTCAGGAGTACCTGTGCTGGTGCCACTGCGGGAAGAGAATGATTTTGCCCTTGATATTGAAGCCATCAATGAATCCATAACTTCCAAAACCAGGGCGATTATGTTGTGTTCACCGAACAATCCCACGGGTACGGTATTTCCTGAGGATGATCTGCGCAAACTTGCTGCACTTGCCCTTGAGAATAACCTGACCATCATTACTGATGAAGCCTATGAGTACTTTGTTTTTGACGATCATAAGCATTTTAGCATAGCTTCCATGCCGGAAATGAAGGGCAGGGTGATTAGCAACTTCACTTTTACCAAATCTTATGCTATGACTGGCTGGCGAATTGGTTACCTGCATGCAAGTGAAGAAATGATCCAGCAAATCAAGAAAGCACATATCCCCTTTGCAATTTGTGCTCCCGTTGTTTCTCAATATGCAGCATTGGAAGCTTTAAAGGGACCACAGGATTGTATCGATGAATTCAGAGATCATTATTTCAATGCCAGAAACCTGATGTGCGAAAGATTGGATCGAATGTCAGAAATCATATCGTACAATAAGCCCGGAGGTTCATATCTGATGTTTCCCAGGATCAATGATCCCCGTGGCAAGGACTCGCTGGCTTTTTGCAAGGATCTGCTTGATAAAGTGCAGGTGAGTGCAACTCCCGGTATTGCTTTCGGGCCTGCAGGAGAAAGTCATGTGAGGCTTTCCTTCTGCGTATCAGAAGAAATGATCAACAAAGCTTTCGACAGGATAGAAAAGTATTTTGGTTATTCAAATTAAGCTGTTGTTTTGCAATGGATGATAAGGAGTGTATCTGGTTTGCTGTTTGCCCTATGAAGCGATTCTGGGAACAGGGAAAAATTGAATCAAAATGGATTGAGAATTACTGCAAAGGAAACTGGAATGATTGTGTACGTTTTCAAAAAGAGATGAATGGAGAATATCATCCCGACAACATGCTGCCCAATGGTGAAATAGATGGTAGACTTGATTAAATATAATGACCCGCTTGAACATTTTGTTGGAAAATACACCTTTGGTGTGGAATTGATCAGCCGGATATATTCCGGAAGTAAATATACGGCGGTACTTCTGAAGAATGGCAACATTGGCGTTTGTGCCAATTTTGGTGAAAAAATAAATCCTGATCCCATCCTGTACAAAGAACCTGATCTGAGTTTGATCTCACACAGGATCGTGCTGGTTGCCTATTATAATGCTACCTTGAATTATTTAAATCATAAGGAGGATGGGGATATATTTGAATTGGTTCGCTTTCAAAAGTATCAAAGGATCGTTATGCTTGGTTATTTTGGTTCATTGTCAAGGAAATTTGAAAAGGAAAAGATTAATATTAAGATATTTGATCCCCGCCTAAAAGATGATTCCACGCGGTTAGAATCAGAAAAAGCGCTTTACCTGAAAAGTGCCGACGGGCTAATTCTGACTTCGACTTCCATTTTCAACGGAACCTTCTATGATGTGATCAGCGCTATCCGGGATCAATGCGATGTATTCATGTTGGGGCCTTCATCCATCATGTCAAATGATTTATTTGAATACGATAATATCAAACTGATCTGTGGTACTACCTTCGATCGGTTTTGCTTTCGCGTGCTTGATATCATTCAGCAGGACGGGGGAACCCGCGATTTTATGCGGTATGAAAATAAAAAAGTATTAGCAAGAACTGATTAAAATGAAAAAGACAACAAAAATCGGAATCATCATTTGTGATCGCTACAGCGGATGTGCCGGCGGTAAATGTTTCAAAGCTCTGAAAAACAGGGATGGTGGATTTAAAATCTACGGAAAAGACCAGGAAGTGGAGATCGTAGGTTATACTACCTGTGGTGGTTGTCCGGGGGGCAACATAGAATATGCCCCGGAAGAAATGAAAAAGAACGGTGCCGAGGTGATTCACCTGGCAACAGGCTTTCTTGTCGGTTATCCACCCTGTCCTTATTTAAAACATTTTAAAAAGTTCATAGAAGCGAAATATGAGCTGAAAGTGGTGTATGGTACACATCCGATCCCTGAAAAATATTACAGTGTGCACAAGAAACTTGGAAGCTGGCAAACGAATGAATGGCAGGAGATCATCAAGGATAGCCTCGATACCCCGCAGGTTCGTATTGATTATAATGAATGATATCAAAGGCTTTTATTGGCACTTACACATTTATTAAAAAAATCAGTAACAGATTTGTGTAATGAACATATGTTCGTTAAATTTGTGACAAATTTAAACAACAACAGACATGAGAAAATACGACGTAATTATTATCGGGGCTGGCCCGGCCGGCATCATTACGGGTACGACAGCAAAGAAAAAGAATCCTGACAAATCCATGTTGATGATCAAGGAGGAAGAGAACGGACTGGTACCTTGCGGTATTCCTTACATTTTTCACCGGCTTGGCGATGTTGACAAAAACAAGATGGGTCCCAAACCATTTGTTGATGCTGGGGGTGATGTTATTACGGATTCAGTTGAAAAGGTTAATATTGAAAAGAAAACTGTTCAAACAAAATCAGGGAAGGAATTTCATTACGAAAAGCTTGTTTTTGCAACAGGTTCTCTTCCTGTTATTCCGACATTTATACCGGGTTATGATTTCGAAAATGTATTTTACATCAAAAAAAGCTATAACTATATTAAGCAACTCATAGTGCATCTTAAAGATAAAAAGAACATCATTATCGTTGGTGGTGGTTTTATCGGTGCTGAAGTGGCAGAACAGCTTGCACTTGAACCCAATAAGGAAGTGTCTCTGGTTGAGATGGAAGAATTTTGTTTTATCAAAGCCTTTTCTGCTGAGCTTAGTGAAATTGCAACCGAGAAATTAAGAAAAACCAATGTCAATGTTTACACTTCAACACGAGTAAATAGTGTAAACGGTAAAGGCAGAACTGTTGAAAAAGTTGAACTGAGCAATGGCAAATCACTGGATGCAGATGCAGTAATCATGGCAATTGGTTATAAACCGAATACAGAATTGGCCAGGGAAGCAGGCCTGGATTTGAATCGGATGAGTGCAATTATCGTTGATAATTATGAGCGAACCAGCATAAAAGATGTCTGCGCAGTTGGTGATTGTTCGCAAACCGTTGGATTTTTAACAGGTACACTTGATAATATAATGCTGGCTTCCACGGCAACTGCAGAAGCAAGAGTATTGGGCCATAATCTTTTTGGTATTAAAGTAAAAAAATGCTTTACAGGTACACTGGCTGTATTTTCAACTGAGATCAATGGCCTGGCGATGGCTGCTGCCGGACTAAATGAAAACAATGCGAAAGAAGCCAATATTGAATTTATTTCAGCTAAATTCACAGATGTTGACAGGCACCCGGGTACTTTTGAAGATACTATGCCGCTCACGGTTAAATTGTATGTTTCTCCGTCAGATGGCAGTATTTTAGGCGGAGAAGTCTGGGGAAGCAAATCAAGTGGAGAGATCATCAATACCATCAGTTTGGCAATTCAAAAAGGGGTTACGGTTTATGAGCTGATTTCATACCAGATTGGTACACATCCCTTGCTCACGGCGGCTCCTACCAAGACAGTACTGATCAAAGCTGCAGAAATGGCAATAGCTGAAATGAATGCAAGAAAATAGTTTCATGGTTGCGAAACGGGCCTTGTAGAGTGTTGATTAGAATATAATGAGATATGTGAAGTGGAACCCAGGCTTGTTTGCTTATTTTCTATCCTGTATTACTGATTTTTTGAAGAATATTTTTATTGAGTATCAAGATGCTCTTCCCATTTACCTCAATGATCTTGTCTTTGGTAAAATCGTGAATTATTTTTGTAATGGTTTCCCGGGTAGTTCCGATGTAGGCTCCGAATTCGGACCTTGTTAAAGGAATTTCGAACTCATCACTTTCATAAATCGTATCCATAAAAAACAATAGCGCTTCAGCAAGGAAAGCAGTCAACTGCTTTTGTGTTTTATGAACACATCTGCTAAAATGATCCAACAGGTCATAACTGAGGGTTTTAAGAATTTCGGTAGCAAATTGCCCGTTATTTTCTATTAAATAGCTAAATCCCTCAAAATCAATAAAACAGGCATCAGTATTTGTTAGTGCGGAAACTGAGTAATTATGTGTTCTTGAAACAAAAACATCCGGTATTCCAATAAAAGCAGGTCCTTTGCCAATTTTTAAAATCTCATCACGATTCAGGGGGCCATTAATGTGCATTTTGAATATCCCGGATTTGATAAATGTAATGTTACTTGAAAAGGTTCCTTGTTTAATTATTCTTTCTCCTTTTTGAAAAAAGATTTTAACACTATTGTTGCAAAAAATTTCCAATTCTTTTTCACTAAGCACCGATACCGGAATAGATCTATCCATACAACTTATGCAAGGGCAATCCTGGACTATATTATTCATTGAGTCTTTATTAATTTGTTAAGCTAATTTAATAAAAATATGAGCCAATGTCTAATTTTTTTGTTAAGCAGTTCACATATAAATATGTATATTAATATGTGTATTATTGATTTTATGAGTACTTTAGATGCAAATATTTTTTAAATGGATTGTTTTTGAATCTTCTACCTGAGATTGTTGAATAATAAGGCTTATGCCATATATTGTTGAATTCCCGGACTCCAAATTCCAAACTAAATTTTTGTAAATGTATGATTTGTTAAAGAAAAATGTAATAATAAGTATATTTTAATGTAAGAAAAAATCTATTTCTTAGAAGCATAATTCTCCTTGAATTAAAGCATATACAACGCTTATTTATTTGTATTTTATTATTTATTAAATCAAATTTGTTACCATCAAGTAATAATTAAATGCTTATGGAAAACAAAAAAATGACTTTAGCTCTTTTTTCCGGCAGTTTGGATAAATTAACAGCAGCCGGTATAATTCTTAGTGGAGCAGCAGCCGATGATATGCAAATAGATGTATTTGTTTTATTACAAGGTGCCCGTGCTTTTAAAAAGGAATTTGCAAAAGATAAAAATGAACTACAACTTGCAGAGAATGCTCATCTGCGGGAGGAGTTTCTTCAGTCTTTAAAAAAACTGAATGTGAATGAATGGTACGAGTTTTTTCAACAGGCCAAGGAAATAACAAATGTGAAAATCCATATCTGCGGTTTGGCAGGAAAGATATGGGGTGCTGAAAAGCTCGAAGACTTCATAGATCTGGCTGATGATATTGTAGGTATTGGAGAATATATAACTGCTGCTGAAGAAGCTGATGTTCATTTGTTTATTTAATATTCGTTTAATAATCAAATACTTAAAATTATGTTAGTAGAAGAATTACAAAACATCAAGTCTGATAAGACTGTTGATGCAAGAGGTACGGCCTGTCCGGGCCCCTTATTGGCTGCAAAGAAGGCAATAGGAGAAATTAAATCCGGTGAAGTTATGGAAATCCTTTCTTCAGATGAGGGAACAAAAAAGGATATTCCAAAATGGGCTATGAAAAAGGGCCATGAATACCTTGGAACCATTGAGGAGTCAGGTTATTTCATTATATATATGAAGAAAAATTGAAAACCAATATTCAATCAAAAATTCTTGTCTTTTCAACAGAAAAGATATCTGATCCAGCTATTGATCTGGCAGGACTATTGAAGAAACATTATCCACCATCCGTATATACGATTAACGTTCCCTGTTCAAGTTCGGTTAAACCCAAATGGATTTTACATGCATTTGACAAAGGATTCGATGGTGTCTTTATTGCGGCCGACGGCACGGATTGCCCATATGGTGAAACCTGTTCAGATAATACTGCAAACATTGTAAAACAAGCCCATCAAGAAATGAAAGCAAGGGGTATTGATCCTGCCAGGTTGAAAATGGCAGCAATTTGTTCGGTTTGTGCAGAGTCTTTTGTGAAGCAAATGATATCATTTACAAAAGCACTGGAAAATGAACAGAAACAGGAAAATTGATTTCATGATTAATGATAAAGATAAAACCGAGGAATACGATGTACTGGTAGTGGGAGGCGGAATTGCCGGAGAAGAGGCAGCATTGAACCTTGCTAATCAGGGATATAAGATCATCATGGTCGAAAAAGATCTTTCAATCGGAGGTAAGATGATCCATTTGAGCAAGGTCTTTCCCACACTTGATTGTGCTGCCTGTATCACAACGCCAAAGGTATCCGAAACAGCCAGACATAGCAATATCACAATTTACACCTACAGCGAGGTTAAGGGCATCAATAAGTTAAATGGTTCAGGTTTCATGGCAAGGGTCGAACGCAAACCGCGTTATGTAAACGAGGAAACCTGCACCGGCTGTCAGATTTGTGAGGAGAAGTGCCCTGTATTTGTGCAAGACCAGTTCCAATATGATTTGGTGGGAAGAAAAGCTGTATACGTTCCTTTCAGTATTGCAAATCCTCGTATTGCTACCATCGATATGGATAATTGCATTCTCTGTGGCGCCTGTGAAAAAGCCTGCCCGGCTGACGCCATTGATTTTACGCAGGAAAAGGAAGAAATCCCGATCCACATAAAGTCGGTTATTCTGGCAACAGGTTATAAATTGTTTGATCCGGTAGTGATCGAAAGGTACGGATATGGCAGATTTAAAAATGTGGTAACCGCCATGCAAATGGAAAGGCAATTGGTTCCAACCAGGCCTTATAATAATGTATTGCGGCCAGGTGATGGAAAAATGCCTGATAATATTGCCTATGTGTTGTGCACAGGTTCAAGGGATGCCACTGTAGGAAACCCCATTTGTTCCCAGGTTTGCTGCATGTATTCTACAAAGCAGGCCCAATTGTTAATGGGTGCTTTGCCCATGGCAGATATCACCATTTATTTTCTTCATGTTAGAGCTTTTGGTAAAGGCTTTGAAGAGTTTTATCAGCAAGGCCGATCAATGGGAGTCGAATTTATCAAGGGAAAGATCGGAAAGATCACCGAAAAAGAAAACGGTGATTTGCTGGTCAGATACGAGGATATAAGGGAAGGCGTGGTTAAAGAAGCGGAACACGATATGGTTGTACTGTCTGTGGGAATTTTACCCGATATAATCCCGGAGGATATGTTTTTAAAAGAAAGACCGGAGTTGGATCCGTTTCATTATGTTATGCAGGTTGATGAACTGAGTAATCCTGCAAAAACTTCGATGAAGGGGGTGTTTGTGGCCGGTGCTGCTTCCGGTCCAATGGATATCCCGGATTCCATATTGTCGGCCGGTGCTGCTTCATCCGAAACCGCAACATATCTGAGGAGGTTGTCATGAAAAATAATATCGGAGTATATATTTGTCAATGTGGTTCCAATATTTCCGATTATGTTGACGTGGAGAAGGTAAGAGATGAAGTAAGCAAAATCGAAGGGGTTGCCATCGCCAAAACCACAATGTTTGCCTGTGCCGACTCCACCCAGAAAGAGATTATAGAAGACGTCCGGAATAAAAAGCTGGATGCGATGGTGGTGGCTTCCTGTTCTCCCAAATTGCATTTGTTTACCTTTAGGAATGTTGCCATCAGGGCCGGTTTGAATCCTTATCATTATGTTCAGGTGAATATTCGGGAACAGGATTCCTGGGCACATTCCGATCATCCTGCAGAAGCCACACTAAAAGCCATTGGACTGGTTTCGGCGGGAATTGCACGGGTAAAACATTCGAAAGCACTGAAAAGTATAGATATCCCCTCCCGAAATGCGGTGGCCATATTGGGAGCAGGTGTTTCCGGCATGCGTGCTGCAATTGAAATGGCGGACATGGGAACGGAGGTACACCTGATTGAAAGAGAGCATTTTGTCGGAGGAAGAACCTCCCAGTGGAGCCAACTGTTTACAACGCGACAATCAGGTGAGGAGGTGGTTTCGGGTTTGTATAATAAGATTATAAACAATGAAAATATCAGTCTGTATACCGGCGCCGAACTGCTATCCATGAAGGGTAGTGTTGGTGATTTCAAGGCAAAGATCAGGATCATTCCGCGCTATATCAAAGCTGATTGTATACTAAAAGATAATCAGGAATTGCTGAACGCCACCTTGAAAGCTATCAACGCCTGCCCGGTTGAAATCTCCGATGATTTCAATTTCAATATCACAAAACGCAAGGCGATTTATAAAAATTACCATAGTGAATTTCCGGAATGCCCGGCAATAGATTATGAACATTGTACAAAATGCGGTGAATGCGCCAAATACCTGGATGCCGTTGATTTTGAACAAAAAGAACAGGAAGTAGAAATCAATGTCGGAGCATTTGTTGTTGCAACCGGTTTCGATCCTTACGAACCTGAAAAGGGAGAATATGCTTACGCTGAAGTGGAAAATGTAATCACCCTTCCACAGTTCAAGCGACTGATTGAGATGAATGAAAAAGAGTTGACTTACCGTAATAAAGCTGTGAAAAATATCGCCTACATATACTGTGTTGGCAGCAGGCAAACAGAAGGGAAAAACAATTATTGCTCCAGGTATTGCTGCACTTCCGCCATTCATGCCGCCATTCATGCCAGGAATAAATACCGAGATATCAACAATTTTCATATCAACAGGGGAATAAGAACATACGGCAAACAGGAATTGCTGTATGAAGAATCATCAAGAAATGGCGACATATATTTGCAATTTGATGAGGAAAATATACCTGTTGTTGAAAAGCAGGGAGAAAAACTGATTATAAAGGTTAAGGACATTCTTACCCAGGAAAAGGAACTTGAAGTTGAAGCTGATTTACTGGTTTTAGTCACTGGAATGGTTCCACGGAAGCATAGCAAGGTGTCCGATATTTTAAAGATACCCCTGGGCCGTGATCATTTTTTCAATGAGATACATCCCAAACTAAAACCTGTTGAAACGGTTATTGATGGTGTATTTATTTGCGGAGCCTGCCAGGCACCATTTAATATTACCGAGACTATAAAATCCTCACTATCGGCGGCATCCAAGGCAAATGCCCTGATTAGCAAAGGAAAGATCGAATTGGAGCCAACAATCGCTGAAATAAATCCCGAGCAATGTTCTTGGTGTGGTGCATGTACTGAGGTTTGCCTGTATGATGCCATCCGTAAGATTGGCCACAACGGGAAAGAAATCGCAGAGGTGGATGAATCGAAATGCAAAGGTTGTGGAATGTGCCTGCCCGTGTGTGATCAAAATGCGATTAACCTGATCGGGTATACTGATAAAGAAATTGAGTCATTTATTGATGCATTGATTAGTTAAAAAAGGAATTGGTAAATGAAAACAATTGATAAAATAAAGGAAAAACATCAGGTGTCCGAAGAACTTAAGAACAGGGTGAAAAACGATGGAAAGATAAACAGAAGCATTTTGAATTGTTTGAAAGAAAAAGAAAAGACAATACCTGTAATATCAACAGAATTAAATATGGATCCTTCGCTGGTAACCTATTATTTGATGACTTTGATGAAGTACGGAAAGATAACAGCCGGCGAACCGGACGAAATGGATGAATACTACTATTACAAACTGAATCAATAAGCAATGGCAAGGGTAAATCCTGATTTTCGGAATACATTACTGAATTATGGAACAGAGGATTTCAGCGCATGTTATAACTGTGGTAATTGCACTGCTGTTTGTTCACTATCGGATGAGAATAACTCTTTCCCAAGGAAAGTGATCAGGAGTTCTGTTCTGGGGCTTGAAGATGAGCTTATCACAACAGTTGATCCATGGTTATGTTATTATTGCGGTGATTGCAGTGAGACCTGCCCAAGGGAGGCCAATCCCGGCGAACTGATGATGTCTGTCAGGCGTTATCTTACATCCCGCTACGACTGGACGGGTTTATCACAATTGTTTTACACATCCAAAATATGGGAAATCGCTGCAATCGTTTTTCTGGCTTTAGTTGTGCTGTTGTTGTTTGTTTTTTTCCACGGGCCCATGACAACCGAGCTAACCGCAGAAGGCGGCGTTAAGCTGAATACTTTTGCGCCCTGGAAGACCATTGAGCTGGGTGACTGGATCATGGCAGGCATATTGTCATTCTTCCTGCTTAGTAATATTTTCAATATGTACTTGAAGATGGTGGTAAAGAATAAGATGAAGATCCCATTCAGGTTTTATTTTACTGAACTCTGGGCGCTGATTTTCAACTTCTTTTCCCAATGGAGGTTTAAAAAATGCGAACCCCGTGAAATTACTTTCTGGAGTAACCTGAAATCCGGAAAATATAATTACTGGATCGTACACTTTTTATTGATGTCAGGTTATGTGATCCTGTTTACAATGATTGTTGGGTTTCTGGGATGGTTTCAAACCGAAACCATACATAGATGGTATCATCCCCAGCGATTGCTTGGTTATTATGCTACATTCGGCTTGATCGTCGGAGTGATTTATTTTTCTGTTCTCAGGATCAAAAAACAAAACGAAAAAAGCAAACACTCTCATTTCACCGACTGGACTTTCCTGATACTGCTTTTTATCACTGCGATAACCGGTATCCTGGTCCATATTTTCAGGATAAACGGACTGCCCAATTTAACTTATTACCTTTATGTGATTCATCTGATGGTATTGTTTCCCATGCTCATGATAGAAGTTCCATTTTCAAAATGGTCGCATTTGGCCTACCGGCCATTTGCCATCTATTTTAATAATTTGATAACACGCGCCCGGAATCGGGAAAAAAATTAATAAAATGTTAAACCAAACCAAGGAGGTAAAAATGGACGACAAAATATCATTCAATGTAAAATGCCCGAAATGCAACCAAACACTGATGGATTACAACAATCCAATTCATGATAAACCCAGTGTGCATATCCTGGTAAAAAATGAAATTAATAAAACCGGGAATCTCTGGCTTTGTTCAACCTATGGCTGTTATGACAAGCAAAGTGATATTGACCTGCCGGATAATACGAATGTGGAAATGATTTGCCCGCACTGCAATGCATTATTGAATACGGATGTAAATTGTAAATGTGAAGGAAACGGTAAGATGATCAAGTTCAACATTGATATTGGCGGTGTTGTGAGCATTTGTTCAAGGGTTGGCTGCAAGAACCATTATGTTATGGTTGATGATCTGGAGCTTACCTTACGAAGATTTCACAGAGAATATGGTTATTAATAATTTCTTTGGTTTCCGGACGACATTATTCAATTGATTATATATTGGGAATTGGAATTCTCAAATGTGTCAAAGTTCATCTGGAAATTTCTCCGGCGGTCCAAAATCCGGATTTGCCAGGAACTCTTCATCACGCAAGGTCCTGATAAAGGCTTTCAGGTCTTCTCTTTCGTTTTGTGTTAGCTGCACCCCCCCATCATTGATGTGATGCATCAATGGGTCGATATAGGGGGACCATAATAATTGGTGATCGTAAAAATCAAGTACATCATCCAGGGTTTCAAAACGGCCGTCGTGCATATAAGGTCCGGTAAGTTCGATATTTCTCAGGGTCGTTGCCTTGTATGCTCCGTGGTCCTGCGGATCACCCGTAATGGCATAACGATCCCGCGGGTCATTAAAAATGGTATCTTTCCCGTTATTGTAAAACAGATTGGTGGTGAACAAGGGATTGCCGGAACCTCCATGGCAATGGAAACAATCTGCGCCTTCCTCGGTGGTGAACAATACAAATCCGTTTAATTCAGAAGGACTTAGCTGAACCTCCCCGCGCAAATACTTATCAAATTTTGAATTGGCGGAGATGAATGTGCGGATAAATTGTGCGATGGCCCGGCTCATGTTTTTTACCGTTACTTTGCTACTGCCAAACGCTTTTTCGAAAAGTTCAGGGTATCCCGGGATGTTCTGGATCACCTCTTTGGCCCGGTTGGTATCGCTGTTCATTTCATGTTCGGCAACAATGCCCATCCAAACCAGCGACTCTATGTTTTGATAATGAGGGTCCGGATTGTCTTCAGAAATGATCCCGTTCCAGAGATAACCATGATCGTTCCACACAAGATTCACCAGCGGCAACATTACATGAGGAGTCGGTTTGCCGGTGATCCCATGCGTAAATCCCCCTTCGTATTCGGGATGATCGACGCCACATTCAAAAGAGTTTTCCTGTATATGACATGTGGCGCAACTCATCAGGGAATCGGGATGGGTGCGGCCCGACATGCGGCCGTCGTAGAATAGATAACGTCCCAGTTCCACGCCTTCTACCGTCATCGGATTGTCTTCGGGGATGTTCAGTTGTGTTGGAAAACCATAAGGGATTTCTATTTCGTAGGGGGTGGGGTTGTGTTTTTGGGGCCCGGGAGTATCGTTTTTATCACAGGAGTAAAGCGAAATAATGACGAAAAAAGCAAATAGCGAAATAAACTTAACCGCAAAGTCCGCAAAGGATTTGCGCAAAGGGCGCGAAGAAATCTTTGCGAACTTTATTTTCCATTTTTCATTGCGTACTTTGCGGTTAAAACTCATTTCACTTCCTCCACGCTAAAAACATTATGCCCATTCTCTTTGGCCAGCTTCATCGCTTCCTGGTTCTGCATAATGTATCCCTTCCATACATTATGATCATAAACATGCGGGTCCTTAAACCAGTTTTCGATGTTCATGATGATATTGAAATCCATTGCTTCGTTTTCCTGTATTTCAAATGCGGAATTGGGCAGGGAAACCCTGAAGTTGTTGTGCACAAACCCGATGATGCTGTCCGGGTATGAATAATAGATTTGTCCGATGCCCATATGAAAATCAAAGGGTGTGATATTCCCGTTGGGTTCATTCCATTTGCCGTTGAGTTTCATATAATGATATCCGCCTCCGAGAAATTCAGGCCAGAACATATCTCTTTCGGGGGGATTGGGAAACATGAATGATTGGTTTTTCTCTTCGGTAAAACCAAAAGTAAAACGGATTTCATCATAACTTCCTGCCGGAATATTGTCAAAAACATTCCAGGTATGGGTTTCGGGCAGGTCGGTATCGATGTAATGAATATCTTTCCAGTCGTTTAGCAAAATGCTGTCACCATTGGATTTCATCAGGCTGAGGTCTGAAATGAACCATTGTATCTCGTTGATGAGATAGGGATTTCCCGCTGCATTCTCATAGATCATAGTGTCGAAGCGGGCTTCCTCACCATTCACTTTGTGATAAAAATGCAGCTTGATCTTTTGCTTTGTTTCTACCGGCGGGTCGTCTTTTTTAGTGCAGGCTGAGAAAACGATCAGAAGCAAAAGCAGAAATATGTGTGGTTTAAAGTTCATTCAAAAATTTAATATTATTGATTTCCCTGAAATTTTCCATCCTATGATAATGTAACGTAGGCCCATGATCCATTATTTTTCCTTTTTACTCAAACGGGACTGTTCCACTTACAATTACATAATTTAGGGTATCGTACAAACTCGATTTTTCTTTAAAAAGTTTTCCATCCAGCAGTATCTGAACTTTTATGCCTGTCGTTACATCATCATAAATACCTGAAACATAAATGATTTCACCCTCTCTTGCTTCAAATGTATATTTCCAGACATCCTCCTTGCTTTCCGGAATTACCTGTTCTTTTTTCACTTCACCGCTTGCGTTCCTGTAGCTCACCTCAAATCCACTTTGATTATCGGAGATCTGATAAACCACCTTCCTCGCTTCATCGTTCTTTTCACAGGATGAGATTCCAATCAGGCTTAAACTTAGGATCGTCAGAATGATATATTTTTTCATTTTCCTAAATATTTAAGATCAGGTTCACAAAAAACAATCTGCCGGGTTCGTAAAGCGGTTGCATGCTGCCGATGATGCGTCTGTTCAAATGCTCATAATAAGCCTTGTCGAAAATATTGTTAACCCCGGCATTTACCCTCAGATTTTTGCTATACATATAATTTACCGACAGGTCGGCCAGCACGAAGCCCGGCGTAGCCTCCTCATAAAAGGCATCCGAAACATGTTCCTGGGCTGCAACCATTCTTACAGAAGCTTTGGTCTGTAATTTATTTTCAATAATCTTATAAATAAAATCGATATTGGATTCAAAAGGTGGGATTTCCGGCAAGGCGTCCCTGCCGATTTTTTCTTCACCGGTCACCTGACCGCTTTCAATGATGTATTTCGTTGCATCGGGATTAATACCTATCGTAACGGCGCCGCTGGCTGTCATTCCAAATTTCCCCCATACAGGAGAGGCATAGCTGAATTCAAATCCATACAGATAAACCCGGTCTTCATTGTAAAATTCCTTCACGCCCAAAACATCCTGGGTTTGTTTTTGGACATAGGATTCAGGCACCAACTGTGCTGTGATATAGTTCGTAACGTAAGAAAAGAAAGTATTGGCCTCAAAGTAGCCGGTTTTTTCATTTTCATAATAGATCTTCAGGTCGGCCTGGTGATTGGCTTCGGGTTTTAGTCCTGGGTTGCCCAAATAATCATAACGGTCGTAACCGACCGGAAGCAAAATGATATATCTTTCGGTGAGATCAGGGCTTCTTACCCCACGGCCCAATGTAAGGCCAAGGCCCCAATTTTCCTTGATGTCCCAGAGCAACCCGCCGCTGATACTAACATTGGTATAATTTGAAGCTGTATTTACGTTTTCATACAACACATCCCCATTCATTTTTTTCAGTATGAGCGGATTGGATCTGGCCGAATTAAAATCAAGCCGTGCGGAGAATGTAAGATCAAATTTACCAAGCTGCTGGTTCCAGCTTGAATAAAATCCAGCATTGATAATTCTGGCCTGTTTCCAGAGATCTTCAATTTTTAGGGGAAGATTTGGCTGCAGGATGAAATTCTTCGTTCTTTGCCCGTTTTTCCAAATATTCTCCAGGTCAATACCTGCGGTGATGTTTTGCCCTCCGATATTGAAAAAGGATTCCAGGCGCCCGCCGTAATTCACGGCTGTAATATCCGAAACCGCCACCACTGTATCGGAAAACGGTCTTTCTTTGTTGTCCATGATATGATGAACATCGGAATGATAAAGCTTCAGGCGCATCTTATCCCATGCATCGGAGATCTTTGTAATGGTATAATCAAACGAGAGCAAACGTGTATCATCCGAGCGTTCGTCCATGGGCAGGGCAGGGAAATTGACATTCCGGCCATAGGAGCGATCGTAACTGAAAACATATTGCTGGTTCTCAACCGGACTCACACCCAGTTGAACAGCATAATTGTATTTTGTGAATGATGAGCTGATCTCCTGTCCGTTGCCGGCGGAATAATTACCGTATTTTTTATAATTTCCCGAAATATTATAATAAACCATATGATTTCCGCCATCGATAGAAAGGTGCTGTTTGCGGCCGTTCCAGTTGCTTTCGAATCCCTGGATCGCGGTGATATTATTGGTGTACCTGGTATAAGGTTTTGGCTTGACGGTTTTTAAATGGATCACGCCTCCGAATGCAGGGCCGTATCGCAGGGCATAAGGACCTTTGAGGATTTCGATCTCAGAAATGTCCTCGGCTTCAATATGTGCCACAGCAGGGTCCATACGGTTGGGGCATCCTCCCTCTATTCTGGTGCCTCCGTTTACCATCACATTCAATTGCTTGTTTTTGAAGCCACGCATTACCGGGTCAATGCCAATGGCTCCTTTTCGAACGCCTGATAAATTTGGTGTTCTGCGGATAATATCTCCGATATCCCGCACCGCGGACTCCCGGATCTCAAGCCTGGAAATTTTTTCGGCCTTGTAAGTTTGTTGCTGAAAGGATTTTGCCTCAATTTTCACTTCTTCCAAAGTACTGACAAAAGCTTCCATCATCACATCCACCCTGTAAATACCCGCCTTTTTGGCATTGGTTTTTCGTGTGACATTGATATAACTGAGGTGGCTGAATTCCAGATTGTACACGCCCGGGGGCAGGTTTTCTATCTTGAAGTGTCCATTGGCATTGGTTAGGGTTCCTGTTCCTTTGCCTGCAAGCTCAACACTTACCTGATCAATGGGCTCCTGGTTTTCCTTATCCAGGACATAACCTTCTATCACCACCTGGTTTTGGGCAAAAAGGATAAAGGAGGATAACAGGAATAAAATCGTGATTAAAGTCTCTTTCATCTCTTCATCCGGCTTAGTACTTTATATTCTACAAATTTAATTATAAAAGGTATCGAGTTTATGTCGATGTTTAATTTAGAAAGCTTTACAAATAAGGCAGGATAACAATTATTGTAACTTTGCAGAAAAGTAGACTATGAGATTTAAAGTAGGAGATAAGGTCAATTTTCTGAATGAGCGGGGCGGAGGTGTGATCAGCAGGATTATCAGCCCGACACTCGTGAATGTGGAGATCGAAGACGGTTTTGAGTTGCCTGTTATGGTCAATGAGCTGGTGTTGGATGAACGGAGCAGGCTCGAGGATGCAGCAAAGAAAACAAGCAGCAGGAGTGAACTGGAAGAAAGGGTAAGCGAGGAAAGCTCAACATCGCATGAACAACAATATGATGAAAGAAAAAGCCCCATTGATAAGGTAGGATTCAGGGGCAGCATACAGGAAGGAATTTACCTGGCTTTCGTTCCCCACGACCAGAAGTGGCTGGTGACTGGTGAGATGGACATATTTCTGATCAACAATACAAAATGGGATGTATTGTTCAGCTTTTTTCTGGAAAGTGCGAAAGGAACATTCCAGGGGATCGATTATGATATGCTGGATCCGCAATCAAAAATACTGATTGAGACCATCGAAAGGGAAGAACTTGAAACCTGGGCCAAAGGCGTGGTACAATGTATTTTTCATGCTGAGGAAAAGAAAGAGCTTCTGCTTCCGGCCAATTGTGATTTTGATATCAAGGCTTCACGTATCTACAAGGAGGGAAATTATAAGGAAACACCACTTGTTTCCGAGAAAGCGTTTTTATTCAACCTGATGGAGCTTCCCCTGCATGGCAAATTTGAAAGCCATGCCAGGGCCAAAAAATACCAGGAAGATCAAGCAGTTGAACACAAAGCAAAGCAGCTAATCCGGAAAGAACCCATCGACAAACACCGGGTATCAGATGGAATTGCTGTTGTAGACCTTCACATCGGCGAACTGGTCGACAACATACTGGGATTATCAAGCGCCGATATGTTGAAAATACAGAAAGACTATTTCGTCAAAATGCTGGAAAATGGTATCAAGAATAATTATCAGAAAATTACCTTCATCCATGGTGTCGGGAACGGTGTTTTGAAAAATGAGATCGTGCGTATTATGAAGGATTATGAAGGCCTCGAGAAAAGAAGTGCTTCTCTGGCCAGGTTTGGCGTTGGGGCGGTGGATGTGATCATCGATGATAAATCATAAAGGTTCATTGTATTGATCCAGCAAAAGAAAGGCATTATTTTTTGTATTTTGTTGCTTGTAGTCTAAAAACTAATCATATGCAAAAGTTGTTCATTTTCACCTTGATATTGATCCTGGGTGCCTGTTCTTCATCTGATAAAACAAAGGGAACAAGCAAAAAAGATCTGAAAAAACCCTACGAGATCATTTATAAAACCAACATCCCGGAGGATGTGAGTTTTGTTAACCAGAACAAAAAAGGTTCGAGCATTGAAGTGGATTATATTGCTTTGGGTACATACAATCGCGGTGTTCGCAATATACGGCTGGTCAATATGGAACGGGGCGAAGGCTCCAGGTCGCTGCAAAAATTCGAAAATGTTGATTTTCCCTTCTGGGGGAAGTTGTTTTATAATTCCAACAAAGGACAGGGAGCAATGGAATTCAAGATTTTCGAAAAAGGTTACTGGGTGATCACACTGAAAACGCTGACGCCTCAATAAAGTGCAAATTATTGATCTAAAGTGTCAAACCGAAAGTTCGCAGCGGCAGATCATATCATAATGCGTTAAGAATCCTCTGGAGTTTCCTATCTTTGAGGTCTTAAATTCAGCAATTCATGAATCACGGGAAAAGGCTGGTATTTATCAGTATAACTGCATTGATTTGTATTTTTTTGTATTTGTCGACGGCTGACCGGGCATTGTCACAGTCTTCCGGGCAGACCGATACCCTGAAAATCAAAAACTACATACAACTCAGTAAATCGCAGGCGAGAGAAGGGAATTTTGCCGAGTCAGTTAAAAATGGATTGATTGCAGATTCTCTGGCAGCCAGTTCTCTGTATTTACCGGAGATTCATTTTTATGAGTTTCTGACAAGGATAATGTATCGCTATGATACCAATATTTTTCAGTTCAGGTTGAGCAAGAAACTTGTACACATGGTAGATAAAGTGGAGGACCCCGTCCTGAAAGCCCGCTATCTGGAGTACATCGGTTGGATCTACTTTCATTTTAGAAAATACAGGTCCAGTGAAGATTATTTCTTGAAATGCCTGGAGATAATCG
This sequence comes from Bacteroidales bacterium, assembly GCA_021740625.1. Classification (GTDB taxonomy): domain Bacteria; phylum Bacteroidota; class Bacteroidia; order Bacteroidales; family JAIOZK01; genus JAIOZK01. Next base: position 28,771 of record JAIOZK010000023.1, on the reverse strand, counting down.
AGGAAAACGATCTGGAGCGAAAATATCCTTCAGCATACGAAGGACTTGCCACGGTTTACAACAATACGGACATGATGGACCAGGCCATGAAATATTACCGCAAATACATTCAACATGCCGATCCCGACAAGGAGGAGATCGGCTTGTATTATGTAAACTTTTCCCTGGGTGATAAATACCGTTTGATGGGCCAGCACGACAGTGCATTTAAGTATTTTAATTTTGCATATGATATTGCCAGGGAAATACAGGATTCGGCAAAAATGGCTGCTATTATTAGCCGGATGGCATACAATTTCTATGAGGCAGGTAATCTGTCCCGCTCGCTCGATTATTATTTGAAAAACATTGAGTTCCTGAATAAGATTGACTTCAGGGGTTATCTCGAAAACCAGTACGGAAATATTGGGAACATATACCGCGACAGGAAACAATACGATCTCGCCATTGAAAATTATAATAAAAGCATTGACATTGCTTTAGAGGAAAGAAGTATTTACAATTTATCGTGGGTATACCATGATCTGGCAGAACTCTATGCGAAACAGAATAAGTATGAAAAAGCATATGAGAGTATGCAAAAAGCCAGGGAATACAGCGATACCCTTGCCATGATGCATTACAGGGAGGGTCTGGCAAGAGAAATATCCAGGCGGGAGGATATCAAACGCCAGAAGGAATTGGAAATCCTGAACATGAAGCTCGAGCAAAACCGTACCCTGAATTACAGCCTGGCTGCAGGACTGGTTTTGATGCTGGTCATCGGGTTGATGATCTTTAGGCAAAATAAGATCAGGGCCAAACACCGCATTGAAAAAATGAAACAGCAGATAACGGAGCTGTCGCAGAAAAACCTCTTACAGCAAATGAATCCGCATTTCATTTTCAATACACTGAACTCTATACAGTTTTATATGTTCAGGAACGATAAAGTTGCATCCAACAACTACATGAATAAATTTGCCCGCCTGATGCGCATGGTGCTTGAAAATTCTCAGCATGCAGCCATCCCCATCAGCCGGGATTTGGATGCACTGAAACTATACATTGAACTGGAGGTCGTGAGGTTCAAAGAAAAATTTAGCTGGAACATTGATGTGGACAATGAAATAGATACCCTGACCTTTAAAGTACCGCCCATGCTGATCCAGCCCTATGTTGAAAATGCCATCACACATGGCATCAGGTATAAGGAAGGTAAGGGGCACATCAGGATAGCGCTGCAACAGGAAAACAATCACATCAGGTGTGTTGTGGAAGATGATGGTATCGGCAGAAAAGCTGCTGAGCGCCTCAAAAAGGAAAGGAATGGGAATCACAATTCACTTGGTACTAAAATAACCGAATCGAGGATGAAGCTGGTAAGATCCCTGTATGGCGATGAGATGCGGGTTGAATATACTGATTTGTATGATGAAGCCCGCAATGGTTGTGGAACAAGGGTTGAACTGCACATCCCCATAATCAACGATTGATCATGATTAAAGCAGTAATTATTGACGACGAAAGTGATGCGGTAGAGTTTATTGCCTCTATTGTAGAAGAATATTGCAAAGATGTGGAACTGCTTGGAACAGCCAACTCTGCAAAAGAAGGGATCGAGCTCGTCCGGGGTAAAAAACCTGAACTGGTTTTTTTGGATGTTGAAATGCCACATGGTACGGGTTTCGACTTGCTGGACGCATTTCCTGAGAAAGATTTTGATGTAATCTTTATTACAGCTTATAATCATTATGCCATTCAGGCCATAAAATTCAGCGCTGTTGATTACATTCTCAAACCCATCAATATTGAGGAACTTGTCGCGGCTGTGAACAAAGTAAAGGAAAGCCGTTTTGTTCCCAAAGACAGGAACCTAAATTATAAGACACTTTTGCAGAACCTGAAGTCAGGCTCACCCAGCAAGCTGGCCATTCCTACTTCGGAGGGCATGGAGTTTTTAAATACCCGCGACATCATACGCATAGAAGCTGACAGAAGCTATTCCTGGTTTTACCTGAAACAGGGGAATAAGATCCTGGTAAGCCGCAACCTGAAAGAATACCAGGAATTGCTGGATGAGCGCTATTTCTTTCGTGCACACAACTCCCATCTTATCAACCTGGATTATGTGAAGAAATATGTCAGACAATATGGGGGATCCATCGTGATGGAAGATGGTTCCAGCTTACCCATCTCCAGGACCAAGAAGGATATTTTTATGAAGAAGATCGCACAGTTTTCCAAGTAATGGGTTGCAGGTTGCAGCATCACTTTGTTTGTGGGGTTTTGTTTCGCTCAACATCCGGTATCATCTATCTGGCTTGATGGGTTTATAAGAATTATAGCACCCCACTAATTTTTAATAAGCTTTAAGCTTTTTGAGGCCTTCCCTGTTTCCACCTTCACAATATACACCCCATTTTTTACTTCATTCCCTGAAGCATCTTTTCCATTCCACGCTATTCCCTGCAATTCGGCAGGTAATTCTCCTTCAAAAAGGCGTTTAATAAGGCGTCCTTCCAGAGAATAAACATTGATGCATACGTTTTCTTGTTTGTTTAGATTAAAGGTGATTTGGGTTTTATTATCGAATGGATTTGGATAGGTCTTTATATCAAATTTATTTATTGGCAATTCCTCCTGGCTGCTAAATAATCCCAAATCATGGAAATAAGTTTTGAACGTTGTGGCTGTATCATTGCTATAGCTCAAGTACAACCAAGTTGAATTGTAGTTTATGGTATCAATACGAGCTTTCCCAAGGTAGAATGATCCAGGTTCTCTACCTGCAGTACCAAATATTGCCCAATAATATGTGTCGATAGGTTCAGAGGCATAGCGTAGCTCAAAAGTTTCACCATAATCATAACTATAAAATATCTTCACAATTTTTCTAGGACTATTGGAGTCCTGATGATGAGTCATGAGGTAAATCTCCTCCTCCGAGGCACCCCTGATTGGTTCGGGGCGATAATTTCCATAGTTTAATCCTGTTATTTCTTTACAAAGTGAAATCGTATCGTAGGTAGCACCAAAGTCATAAGAATGCACAAATTGAAAATCATAATTTGTATCTTCAGAGGCAATTATCCCATAGACTTCTCCTTCCAGATATCCTATTTCTACCTTTATTAAGAGAAGAGAATCCAACTCTAAAGAAAAACTCTCACCATAATCCAACGACCTGTATAATGCCATCTTCTTCTTGTAAACTTCACCAGGATATGCTCCACTCAAATATTTAAAACTAACTGAATCTTCCAGATAATTCCATGTACTCCCATAATCATCACTTCTCCAAAATGAATTAATTGAGTAATTATACAGAACACCTTCGCTTGCATCACCTGTTATATTACTTAAACTCATTGAATCAGGTGGAGGTGCTGGGTACTTTACAGAAGAGTATTTCAGTTCAATCGTTTCACCATGATCAACAGACTGAAACAAAGCTTTATAAAGGATATTTGGTGGCTCAAGATACCAATCCAAACTTAAATAGATTTCTTCGTCTATAGCACCCCTCGTGATTTGAGCTGTAGCATACAACTTAATTAAGAGGAGAATAATTAGTACAAGTAACTTTTTCATTTTTTATCGTAGATTTTTGAGGTTATACAAAACTAAAAAAATAAAACCCGAGAAGGCAATATTCCTTCTCGGGTTGTTTTATTAAAGTTTAATAACCTTTTTAGAAACAGAAAAATCATTATTTAAATGAAAGGTACAATTATATAAGCCCTTGGGAAAATCAGAAAGATTAATAGAAAGAGAGTTTTTACCTTTCGTTACCTTAAAATCCTTGCTTTTAAGTATTAATCTGCTGGATATGTCATAAATATTAATCTTCAACAATCCCTGTTCTTTACTCTTGAAATCAATATTCACATTCGTAATAACGGGGTTTGGTGAGATGCTAATATTAGAAATACCATTCTGATCATTCAACTCAGTTTCATTTGTACCGGTTGATATTTCCCCAAGATACAAGTTATCCAATAGCTTGTCTCGGTAATTTGAATAGTTGACTCGATCTGAGAATTTATATTGAGGAAATCTGCAGACCACTTCCTGCCTTTGAGACGAATCTTCCATTATCAAATACAAATAGCCCAAATCTATGATGGCAAAAGTTGAGTCATTCTCTGTTTCCGGATTCTCAATAATATCCTCATACCAGTTTATTGCTGTTTGATAGTTTTGAAGTTTAACATCGCATTTGTTTGATAGCCAATCCGCTAGTTTTGCAATGTCGGTAGTATCTTGCAACACAGAAGTTGTATCATAAAAGGATTTCAACGACTCATAATCATTATCATAGCGTTCTTTCAATGAGAACAATTGTTTAATTGATGCTTTTGCATATTTTGAATCGGGGTTTTCAACTACAATCTCTTTAAAAAGTGTTTCTGCAGTTTGGTAATCTTGGTTAACAATAAACTGTATGGCGCTATCATATTTGTTTACTACGGATCCATTTTTTGTACACCCAAAGCTCCAGGTTGGAGAATAGATAAAACAAACAGCAGGATAAAGATTATTTCCAGGAACAAATCCAGTTCCCCAGAAATTATCTGTTATATCAGTATCCGGAAAACCAACAAATTCTCTGTCGTAATATACGTAGTAAGTACTTGCATTATCATCATAAATTACATTATACATGAAATCAGTTGGAAAACTATTTTGATCTGTGAAAACCTGCCTAAGACTGTTATTTTTTATTTTTTGTGCTTCGGTTTCATTAGCTGCATTACAATCACCAACTATATTAACTTCGGAGGTATTGTATGAAACAACACCTACATAATTGTTGTAAATATAGTTATCATCAATGATGTCGGCATGACTATTATATACCCGAATTCCAAAATCTGTTGATCCACTACCGGCAGTTTTGGAATAAATAGTATTGTCATAAATATCCTGAATAACGGCTCCTCTTGTTCCCTTCGAATTATAAATAGCAATGCCTGTTTTATCATTATGTTTTATGTCATTACCATGGATATCGAATAACCTGTAATTATCAATTTTGATAGGATAATTGTTATTAGTTGTATTATTGAAAGTGCTATTGATAATCTGTACAGGTAATACCAGGGTTCCATCAAATGCATAAATGTATGAGTCTGTAAAATCACAGCCGTTCACATCAAGTTTACCAGCAGAATACTCAATGAATGCATTATCCAAATCGGTATTATCAACATCAAGATTGTGTGCATATCCAGAAACTCCACAATTCTCAAAAACACAAGAATTAACTCCATAATCAGAAGTTTCATCTTCAAATACCAATCCAGTCCACTCGTTGGATTCTGTTGATGTAAAGGTTACACTTGAAACTGTATTCCCAGCATTCAAGTCACCCTGGATAACGATCGCATTGTATTCATTGATTCCGTATATGGTAGAACCCCCATAAAGATTGAGTTTTCCACCATCTTCTATAATCAATTTACCATTTGACTCAAAATAAATATTACTATATGGAGAGATTGTCACCGTGGCTCCATCCCTAACATATATAACCGATGAAATGACTGTTTCATCTGGTATTGTTAGGTTAGTGGTGACTTCATAGCCAGTGGCCATTATATTCATTGCTGGATCACCAAAATAATTTAGTGCAAATGGGTATGATACATCAAAGGAATTAACATTTGATTCATAAATAAACTCTCCACAGATGTGACTTAGATTTTGAAAAATGTTATTCGGAGAATATTCTCTATGATATACCGGAAGATCGTACGTTGTGCCCGAACTTGACCAAATCTCGAGACCTGCTCCTAAATATCCTGCCATACCTTTAGTAGCAGAATAGGTTGTTAAAACTTCAGCAAGACATTGTTCATATTCATTATCAAATTCTCCTGTTTTACATGAATAACCTAAAGCAACAGGAGTTTTATTAACATTAGTTAAATAAGTCTGAAATTCACTTGAAGTTATTACTTCCCATGATGTTCTTGATCCATGACCAAAAAGCATTAAATATGGTAACCCATTATTAATATTTGTAAGCAACTCATTTTGAAGATTTGGATATTCGGCAGTATTGAGTTCATAATTATCGTTTGGAAATAGTCCCTCAACAAATTCATTGTATATTTGTGGATATCCGGAAGCCATGCCACCACCAAACGCGTGACCTATGTTGTTTCTCCATTGTCCAGCTGAGTATTCATTCTCGAAGTAGGTTATTTTGTTGATAAAATTATCTAGCTCAGTAGAGTTTTGTATACTTAAACGTCCAATGAAGAATTCACCAATTTCATCATAAGTTCCATTTTCTGATGTTAAACATGTAAAATAATAGTCTGAAGGATAAGGTTCACCATAAAATGTTTTACCGGGATTTTGGTCGTATGAGGTTGGGACGTCATCATGATCACCAACGAGAATTGCATATCCTAGTTTCCCGTCGTATGTATGATTTGCATTCTCAGCATCAAAAACTTCTTTCAAAAATGACCTTAATTTTTGTTCATCTTGGTATTCTTGTTCATCAAACTGAAATGGTAGTGAAAGAATATTTTCAATCTTAACAATACCAACATCAAATCCATTATAGTAAGCACGATGTTGAGCTAACTGATTTATTTCTGCATTTTGATCCTGGGGAGTCCAATAATCATCATCCGTAATAATAAGATAGTCAGCATAGATGTTTTCTGCATCAGATGTGGATGTATGAGTATACCAGTTTACCATCCCCTGATCAAATACCATATCATTTACTTTGGCACTTGTGCCATCGGAAGTATAATTAATAAATGAATCACCTGCTACATTATTGAAAATTCCAACATCTTCATTAACGTTGGATGTGGGGTTTGTAAAGGACAAGGTTATTGTATAGGTGTAATTTGCTGTAATTTCCTCATCATATGGATTATACAATACCGGATAAATGTAAATTTCGGCGAATTTCTGCCCACGCATATAGCCTGTACCGACTATCTCGGCATCCACTATTGGATTGACCTGGTCTGTATTGTAAAATGATTGATCTTTACTAAAGACCTCTTCTACATATTTATTGCCGTTTGCATCAGTTTGTACTGTATGACCAGGAGCCGGATAAACAAGATAATCTCCAGTTAACGTACTTCCTGTGGTAACGCTTATACTTGGTGTTATGCTTGAACATTCTGGGATTGCAATTAACTTCCTCAGGTAGGGTAACTCGGGCTCCCCTTCTTCATTTGTTGTTCTGCATCCGGGTATTGATAAGCGTTGATATGTATCGCCCTGTTCTGCAATGTCCTCAGAGTACATACCAAAAAACTCAACCTGAAACTGTACCGAAGTATTAGAAGAACTTATTAACTGAACTTCTGGTTCTTGTGGGCTGGGATCCGTAAACTGAACCCACGTTGCTTGCCCTGAGCATATACCATATGCAAGAAAAGCAAGAATTAAAAGATGTAATTTTTTCATGATAATTTGTTTTGGTTAATAAAATATGATTTGAAGTTTACTGCGTAAGGATGAAATATAGGATGGTGTGTCACCTCTTTTATTCCGGAAAAGTGTTTTTGAAAATAGGGGATGATTGATTGCTCTAAGAATTCTCTTGCACACACACACACACACACACACACACACACACACACTCTCTCTCTCTCTCTCTCTCTGCGGAATCGTGGGTTAGAATTGTTTTCATGGTTTCACTTTAATTTCTGTTACTTAATTCTGAAAATGAGTAAAAGGTAACCCATATCTTTGGTAAAACTTAGTAATTTAGAGATTTTATAAATAGCAACTTGTCTGCAATGAAACTTTAACCCATATAATCCTGCGTTTCACCTTTTTGGTTTATCAATTATCCGGGCTATGTAAGCTTGTTTTTGATACGAAGTTTTTACGTTGTTTATACGTATTTAATCGTTTAAACTACGTATTAACTACGGACAAGGAGCGAAGGAAGTAATGTGAGATTGCTGGTTACGGGTTATAGGTTGCATTTTAAGTTTCACGTTATTCGCTTGCTGCAAACAATGGATATTGGATATTGTGCGTTGATTATTGGAAATTTTGGACATGTAGAATTGTCGAATAATGAATAATGAATTTCAAAGTAATTGTAGCCCATAACTTCGAAATTTGACATTGGACATTCGAAATTTGTCATCATTCTGTCCATGTTAAAATATGAATAACTCTTTATTCTCAGCCCTTGTTTTGTCAAATTTGTAATCTGTAATCTGGGACTTGCAGTTGGTAGATTCTACCTTTTGTGCCTTGCATATCAAATGTATTTTAGCGCTGTAGTAAAAATTAACATAGCAGTACAACATGTTCATCAGGATTAACCTGGACAAAGCCCTGGCAAAAAGGAAGATGACGACAGCAGAGCTGAGCACAAGAATCGATGTTCCCGAGTCGAACATCAGCCTTTTAAAGAAAAGTGTTTTGAAGGATCCGCGCCTGAAGATGATCGAAAAGATATGCAATAAGTTACAGGTATCTCCTGGTGAATTATTTGATTACGAAAAAGAAAACCGGTACAAATATCGTATCGTCTGAAGATATCTCACGCGAGATGAGTACATAAACCAAAGTAGGTAAAAGCCCGGAGAACATCCCGGGTTTTTTGTTGTGGAACAGTAATTTCCTTCTTGTTATCATTCATAATCGATCATTCGATATTCGACATTCTACGAATTTCGAATGTCAAACACCCAATTTCGAATTTTCCCGTCAGAGGCGTGATTGGGATAATATGCGTTTTATTGTTTCAAATCATTAATATCATCCCTACGGGATTTTGGCGCTGCGCCTGTATTCCCTTGCTGCCATAATATCGGCTCTAACGAGCCTTATAGTCTGCATTAGAAAAGCCGACAAAGAAGAAAAAGCGCTCTGAATCGCTTGGGGATGCTAATTGTGGTAGTTCATAAGCCGGAGATATTTTTTCTGGGGTTAGACATCGTTTATTAAATTGCGGCTTGGCGTGAGATAAGTCCGCTGTGAAATGGGCTATTCAGAGTTGTCTTCCAAGCAAAATCGGGTTTTTTCCTTTGCGGATGTCATACGGTCTTACATCTGCAAACTGATTGGTTTCTTTCAGATTTGTTTTGAATTCAAGCGGCACATAATGTTCGCCATAACCCCTGGCAATTCCCCCGGAATTGATTTTCTCTACCAAAACTCTCTGATCTTGGCCAATCAGGGATTGCTGGTATTTCAGTTTATTTTCGATGGAAATTTCCCGGATGATCCGGCTTCTTTCATTTTTGATCTTTTCTGGGATCTGCTCATCCATCCTTGCGGCACGGGTGCCATTGCGGACAGAGTATTTGAATGTATGGATGTGGCTGAAGCCAACATCCCTGGCTACTTTGCAAGATTTCTGGAATTCTTCTTCCGATTCACCGGGAAAGCCTACGATGATATCCGTGGTCAGGTTAAAGTCAGGATAACGGCTTTTGAGTTTTTCCGTCATGCCCAGGAAAGTTTTGAGATTATACATCCTGCGCATCTTCAGTAAGATCTTGTCCGAGCCGCTTTGCAGGCAGAGGTGTAAATGTGGGGTAAGTTTCGGGTGCTGGAACAGCTTAAATAATCGATCCCCAAAACCTTCCGGTTCTATGCTGGAAATCCTGACCCGGAAATCTCCTGGTATTTCCAGTATCTCTTCAACAAGTTGTTCAAAGTTGGTTCCTTCGAAATTGTACCTGCCGATGTTCACACCGGTCATCACCACTTCTTTGTAACCGAAATCGAGTACTTTTCTGATGTTGTCTTTGATATCCTCAACAGGCCGGCTGGTGGCTCTTCCCCTGACTTTGGGAACGATGCAGAAAGTGCAGAAATTATCGCAGCCATCCTGTATCTTGATCATGGAACGTGTGTGAAATGTTTTTTCTGCCGGCTCGAATCCGAATATGTCGGGTTGCAGATCGGCAGGACTTAGCGTTTCTCCCTTGTAATGGGCATCTATAACATTGAAGATGGACTTCTTGTGGCTGTTTTCAATGAAATAGGAAACACCATTAAAATTATCCAGCTTTTCTTTGTAATTGTTGACCATGCATCCCGTAACCAATACCACGGGGTCTTTTCCTTTTTTCAGGGCTTTGTTGATCTCCTGCCGGGATTTCTGATCTCCCTGGTTTGTGACGGTACAGGTGTTGATCACATATACATCGGCATCCTGTTCAAAATCCACGATCTCGTATTGATGTTTGTGGAAACTGGATGCGATGGCATCGGTTTCGTACTGGTTCAGCCTGCAGCCCAGCGTCCGGAATGCAATTTTTTTGTTCATCATGCGAGTTGTGCTTCCTCCACTTTGATTCGTTCGCCTTCGGCCGAAAAGGCCACAGCAGAAGTGATCTTTACATGTACGAATTTCCCGATCAGGGATTCGTCCTCTGCCGGAAAACGAAGTACGATCTTTCCTTCGGTAAGTGCCGAAAGATAACCAGATTTCCTGTCTTTGCCGGTGACCAGCACTTTGAAGGTTTTTCCAATCATGCCTTGGTTGTATACCAGGGTATGTTTCTGCAGTGCTTCCGACAAACGGTGAAATCTTTCTTTCTTCACTTCATGCGGAATATCGTCATTCCAGCGTGAACTGGCAGCTCCGGGGCGCGGTGAATACATGGCGATATACGCCATGTTGTATTTGAATTCATCCATGGCAGCGATGGTATTGCCGAACTGTTCCTCGGTTTCTCCTGTAAAACCAACAATGATGTCGGTAAAGATTGTTGCCTCAGGCAGGGTATTCCATATCTTGTGTATGATCTGCCTGTATTTCTTTATGCCATGCTTGCGATTCATGCGGATCAGTACCTTGTCGTCGCCCGACTGCAGGGGCAGATGGATTTGATTGGCCAGGCAATCGTATTGGGCGATCACATCGATCACCTCATCAGTCATATCCCGCGGATGCGGGGAGGTAAAATACAGCCAGAAATCATGATCTGATGTTTTGCCGTATTCCCCGATCTTCCTGAGCAATTCCGGAAAGGATATCTCATCGCCTCTTTTATCCAGTCCGTATGAGTTCACGTTTTGCCCGAGCAGGGTGATGGATTTATAACCATTTTCTACCAGGGACCGGATTTCCTGAAGGATCTCTCCGGATGGCCGGGAAACCTCACGACCCCTGGTATAAGGCACAGCACAGAACGTACAGAATTTGTCACAACCATTTTGTATGGGCACGAAAGCCTCAAAATCCGAGGTATAATTGGGTCTGATGTTCCAGAAATCCTTGATGCTTTTGTTAAGCACCAGCGAACTTCCCATATTCCGGAGGGAGGATGGTGATACTACACCATACTGGTTCAGCATCTCAGGGAATTGTTTGAGTTCGCTCATCGGGAAGACAATGTCGAACAACTTCAGGAATTTTTCTTTGTCGCTGGGCAAAATGCATCCCGAAATAAAAGTAATGAGATTTTGCCGGTCTTTTCTTTTATTCCACTGTGAGATCTTCGAGTACACCTTGTCGATGGCTTTCTGCCGGACGGAGCATGCCAGGATACCGATCACATTGGCGTTCTGTTCCCGGTCGGTCCATTGATAGCCCAGGTCATCCAGCACTGTTCTGACACGTTCGCTGTCCGACATGTTCATCTGGCAACCCAATGATAATAAGTGATATTTCATGGAAATTCCTTCTTCTTTAAACTCAACGTTTTCCGGCTTGCAAAGGTACAAAATAAATAAGGTCTTTATCCTGCTTGTAATGCAGCTACTGACTCTGTTTATTTGTCATTGGTCATTGGTCATTTGTCATTGGTCATTTGATCAATCATTCATTCAATCAACCAACCATCCATCCAATCAACCATCCAATTACAATTTCCTTAAAAATAAACTTCCGAGTGCAAGTTATCCGCCGGCAAGCCCTGGTCCAACAAAATGTCGTATGCATCATGGATCATTTCACAATTGCCGCAGAGATAGACCTGTGTGTTTTTGTCAACCGGATTTTCCTTAAGATAATCCGTCACCCTGCCATGATAATCTCCGGTTTCATCCCTGGAAGTGCAAAGTATGATCTTATCCTCATGATAATCATCCCGCTCATAAGCTTCGCGTTTATAGCGCACCCCATGCAGGATCTTAAAGTCCAGGTCCGGGTATGATCTCATGAAACTGTGAAAAGGGGCTATGCCTGTTCCACTGGCGATGAACAAAAATTTTTTTAACTTCCTGTCCTCTTCATTGATGAGGAAATATCCCACCGGTCCGTCAAATTTTACCAGGTCACCGGCTTTAGAATGTTTCAAATGTTTTGAAACCAGGCCGTCTTCCACTTCTTTGATCAGCACTTCAAGGTAATCATCATTTTCGCCGCTGTACAGTGAATATTCTCGGGTATCATTGTCATCCTCCTTCCCGAGGGAAATATGCTGTCCGGCCATGAATTTGATATTTTTTCTTTCCAGCCGCAAAACATAGGCTGATTCTGTGAGATCCCTTCTCCCAAGAACCTTTAAGGTGTTATGCGGTTGATAGTTCAAAACGCTATTGTAAGCTTTCTCCTTATTCCTCTTTCGTGGCTTTTGAACACTGAAGCTTGCCATATTTTATATTTATTTAAACCAGTTAAAAATAAAATGCAAAGAACGGTAAATTATTGTTTTTGGGCAAACGTATAGGGATAAAGCATGCAGGGTTATGGGGTATAAAGGTATAGGGGGTATTTGAAATTTGCTGAATTTTCGTTCTGTTAAATTTTACAACAAATCTTTCCCCTGCATTGTTATCTTTGCTAAAAACTAAAAATTATGTACGAAGTTATTACAACAATACATTCTGTTCTAAGATGGTTCGTGGTTATTCTGGCTTTGACCGTGATCATCAGGTCGCTGGTAGGATGGACCGGAAAGAAACTTTATTCAGGATCTGAGAATATGCTTGGATTATCGTTGAATTCGATTCTCGACGTACAATTGATCCTGGGATTGATCCTGTATGTTTTTTTATCCCCTTACACCGAGACTGCATTCCAGGATTTTGGGGCAGCCATGTCGAATTCGGTGCTGCGTTTTTTTGCCGTGGAACATTTCCTGCTGATGCTCATCGCCATTATCCTGGTGCATGTGGGCAGGGTCAGGGTAAAGAAGGCTGATACGGATGTAAAAAAACACAAACGCACTTTTATATTTTACCTGATCGCTTTTGTGCTGATCCTGGTATCTATTCCCTGGCCATTTCTGGGGTATGGTAAGGGGTGGATTTGATGGTGCATATAAGCATCACTGGCAGTAAGCAATATGCAGTCGGTGTTTGGCAATCAGGGATAGAAAGAATACAGTTTATCAAACCACCCTGGGTATTAGTACCATTTGCTAAAAAAGCGAGAGCCTGTCGTGAGACAAAACCCTCGCAGTATATTATTTTTTATTATTGATAAATGGCTACTTTGCTTGTGGTTTCTGCATTTCCTATTGATGCTCTGATCATATAAAAGCCCGGCAGGAGTTTGTTGCCTTCTTTATCTGTACCATCCCATTCAAGCTGGTGTTTACCGGCCGGGAAACTGCCTTCAAATAAATTATTTACAATATTTCCGTTCAAACTGTAAACATCTATTTTTAATCTTGTTCTTTCTTCAAGATTGAAGATCAGTGTAGTCTGTTCATGGAAGGGATTGGGATTTACATCAAAAATCAGAGCTTCTTTTTTTGCAGCATTGGCTTTGATGCCTACTGCTGAATTCAATCCGCCGGAATAGCAAAAGATGGCACCATTTCTTCCCCCTGAAACCATTTCCATGGATTCGTCACCAACAATGTCGGGTATGGCATTCAGGGCGTCGATGGGACTACTCGAGCTGACCGACTCGAGCTCTGTTCCGTCAACGCCATCCAGGAAAATGCTGTAGTTGTTCTGATACAAAGTACCTATTTGGACGTCGTTGATGAAGTCGCCGGAAATATCACGTGTCCGGGCCACATTCCAAGGCTTGTCCGGCAAAGAGACAAACCATATGTTGCTGGCATCGTAACCATTGATCATGATACCTTCATCACCACTGTGGGCAACAAGTAGGTCACTATATCCATCATCATTTACATCCTGCATAACTTCAAACCTAAGCAAAAGCTCGTTGGCGACTGATCCCTGTTCCAGTACCTCACCATTGCTTGCATCGAAAAAGAAGTAATAGCCTGCAAAGTCTCCAGATGCCACATCCTGTTTGCCGTCACCATTGATATCATCCAACTGCGCCAGTGCCCACACGGAAGAACCGTTTGCGGTATGTGTCCATTCTATGTTGCCGTCGGAACCATTGATCCCAAACGTTTTTCCTTCAGATTCGTTATAGTTCGAAGCGCCAGCAATAACATCTTCCTGCCCGTCGCCGGTAAAGTCTTCCACACCGATTACACTGAAGACGGGTCCATCGAGGAAAGCTTGCCAGATCTGATCGCCCGTGAGGCTGTTCAGGCAGAAGACCCTGCGGGGGCCGTTATCATTGGAGTCATCACCCACAGCAGCCAGCACGTCCACCACACCATCACCATTGTAATCGTAACGGCAATCCACCTGGTAAACCCAGCCGCCATCGCCATAAAGGTTGGTCTGGAATTTCCATATCTCTTCTCCTGTTTTCCCCGAAAGAGCATTTACTGAGCGGTCGCCCCAGGCTGATCCTACAATCACATCCTGGTATCCATCATCATCAATGTCCTGGATGGTCTGCAATCCTTGCTGCTGATAAACAGATCCCGAATATATCTCTGTTTTCCACATCAGGTCGGCCGTACCGGAAGAGTTTCCGTTGAAACATCTTACGTAATTGTCTTCTGAACAAACGATCACATCGGAAACATCATCCCCGGTGATGTCTTGTATAGGGGCGATAGCTTTCGGACTGTTATCATATGATTCTTCTATAAAATATTGCCAGAGTGTTTCTCTGATGGGATAGCTTGTTTTCATACCATATCCTTCAAGGGGAATATCGACCTCTGGCTGGGCAGGATCATTGCTTTCTACCTCGAGGTTGTCGGTAAATTGCCCTGAACCATCAGGAGTGAACCAAATTCTGAGTTCTTCGGTTTCGAGTGGAGTGATCCCCAGCGGCAATTCTACGGTTTCATCCACATAAAAATTCTCCGTTTCCAGGTTAAGCGCATCCACTTCAAGCAGTTCATCTCCACGGTTTTCCAGAGAAATATACCTTCCTGTGTGGGCGTTCATGCGTACATCTCCATAGTCATACGAATCGGGGGAAACAAAAATGTAAGGGCCACTGTAAACTGCATTGCCAGTAAGACTGACAGAAACACTGGGATTGATAGGATCGGAGGAGTTGATTGTCACATTTGTATTCAGTGGGCCGAATTCATCCGGTTCATAGCTTAATGGAATCGTTGCGGAACCCCCCGGTGCAATATAATAAGGCGTTGTAAAGCTGGTGCTTACGGGTTGTCCTGAAGGAATATTCACTGCGGTAATGGTGAGGTCGGCCGTGCCGGTATTCTGTACCTGCATATTCCAGGTTTCTGAATCCCCAATGGTCACGGTTCCGTAATTATGACTTTGCACGGGAAGGTAGATCGTAGGTGTGCCGGATCCTCCCAGGTCTACTTTGTAGAGTGTGCTGGGAGAACTTAGTTGCCCGTCGACATACCAGAGATAATTGCCGTCGAAAACGATCCCGGCAGGTTTGATGTTTTCGGCAGGCTGGCTTTCAAGCACATTTCCGCTCTGGTCTGTTTTGTATATCATATTGGCGTTGTAGTCGACAATCCACAGGTTATCACCTTCTGTGCAGATGTCCCAGGGCTGATCGGCAGGGGGAGTGAACTGGCTCAGGACATTCCCGGCATCATCCACCTTGTATACCGTTCCCGGGTCGGGATAATAGGTGCATACCCAGAAATCCCCGGCATCATAAGCGATTCCCGACATGTAATGATCTGGAAGGGCAAAGCTTGAAACAAAATTACCGCTGAAATCAAATTCCGTTGCCAGGGCAGGGTTGGAAGGGCTTGAAGGCTGGTCGATGGTCCACAGGTTGGGTGAATGATAGCTCATGCCATAAGCATCGTCAAAGGGGCCGTTGCAAAGCAATGTGTAGGATCCATTGGCGGGATCTACCTGGTATACTTCATCACCATTGGAACCATAAATACCATAATAGAGATAAGTTCCATCCCATGCCAGACCGGAAGCCTTTCCCGGAATCTGATAGGAAGCAATGATCGACCATTCGCGATTTGAATCCTGTGCCTGTATTCGAGTATCTATAAATACTGAAAGAAAAAGAAACAAGAAAATAATGTTGTACAGTAGAAATTTCTTCATAGCGTCATACTTTTAGGTTAAAAATTGTAAATTTATTAAAATTTCAATGACTTCAAATTTTTATGGGAAAAGATAAAAAGGTTGGTATCGTTCTGAGTGGCGGAGCAGTGAGGTGTTTTGCCCATCTGGGAGTATTGAAAGCACTCAATGAACAAGGTATCTATCCCGATTGTATCTCGGGTGTGAGTGCCGGATCCATTGTGGGTGTTTTTTATGCATCAGGTCATAAGCCGGATGAGATCCTGGATTATTTCCTCAACAAAAAGTTGATGAGCTTCATACAGATCAGCTTTGCGAAAGGCCTGGCCAATATGAAAAAATTATCCAGAAGGCTGGATGAATTGCTGAAAGTGAAAACATTTGAAGAGCTGGATATTCCCCTGATCATCTCTGCTACCAATCTGAATGACGCACGGGTTGAATATTTTGAGAAAGGAAGCCTGATAGACAAAATCGTCGCTTCCTGCTCCATACCGGTTTTGTTCCGGCCTGGGCAAATCGACGGGGTGAATTATGTGGATGGAGGTGTGATGAACAACATGCCCGTAGAACCCCTGGTCGACAGGTGCGATAAGATCATCGGTGTGAATGTAAATCCCATCGGGCACCGGGAAGATTTCGAAGATCTCTCTACCATTGCCGAAAGAACCTTTCATCTTGTGGTCATGGCAAATTTTATCAACAAAAAAAACAAATTCGATCTTTTTATTGAACCGGATAAGCTGGAGGAATTCGGTATGTTCAACCTCAAGCAGGGCAAGAAGATTTTTGATACCGGCTATGACTATACTGTAAAATATTTAAAGGAAAATAAATCAAAAATCAATTTTGGAAAAGAAAAAGAAAATTCGCAATAGATGGTTTGTTATTGGCTTAATTGTTATCCTCATTTTTGTGGGACCGTGGTTTCTGCTTCAGCATATGCTGAAAAACGAGATCAGCAAAGCAATTGAAAAAGGATTGATCAGGGGCCACATTCTGGAAGCAGGAAAAATTGAAACGGACCTTTTATCAGCCTCGGTCAGTGCAATGTCTCTCAGTATCTATCCTGATCCTGCATGGGAATCTGGACAAGAAACGGGTATCAGGATCGACACCTGCTCGGTAGATACCCTGAGCATTCGTGGTATCAACGCTTTTCGGTATTTGTTGTTTAAGGAATTGAGCATTCAGGGAATTCTGCTGGGCAAGACTTTTATCAGTTTGTCAGTTTCTGATGTACAAGAAAGAGATGATTTTTCGGGTCATCATGGAAAATCACAAATCAGTAAAATCATTTTCAAAAGCCTGAATGTGAGTGATCTCGGGATAAATGTTCACGAAATGGAAACCGGTAGAAAGATGATGTCGGTAAACAGTCTGAAGCTTACAACGGGAAAATTGAAAATCGGTGTGAAAAGCGGTAAGGATATGAAGATAAGCTATCCTGATATTGAACGACTGGATATTGATACTTTGCAAGCGGTATTGTCTGATGGATTTTACAAAGCAGAGATCGGTCAAATAAGGAATACGGGAGGGCAAGACTTCAACCTGAGGGAAATTAAATTATTGCCACAATACAAGAAATACAGCTTTTCCAAAAGACTGGGTTACCAGACCGACCGTATCAAGTTGTTGCTGGATGAATTGAACATCAGAGGTTTTGATTATAAAAAACTTGAAGATAAAATAATCCGCTGTGAAGCAATTGAGGGCAATGCTGTGTTTGCCGATTTCTTCCGTGATAAGAACATGCCCAGAAAGCCGGGACACAGGCCTCCCATGCCACAGCAAATGATAACTGGAATTCCTTATCGTGTTTGTATCGACAGCATCAGTATGAAAAGGAATGAAGTGCATTATATTGAACATGTGCCAGGAGCCCCGGAGGCCGGTTTTGTCTTTTTCGATGACCTGAACCTGCTTGTCTTGAATGTAAACAATGATCCGGCTTATTTTAAGAAAGCCAACACCCTCAGGGTATTTGCTACCGGTTCTGTGATGGGGGAGAGCCTGGCAAAACTGAAGATCAGTTTCCCAGCCAGCAAATCGCCTGATACGATTTTCTTTTCCGGCTCGTTGAAAAATATGAATCTGAATAGTTTCAATACCATGCTGGAACGCAATAAGCAAGTGAGGATCAACAAAGGTTACCTGGATGAATTAAGCTTTGATGCGATGGGAAACAATGATTTTGCCAGTGGCAAGATGAGCTTTCTTTATCACGATTTGAATATAACAGTATTGAAACAGGAGGCAGAAATTGCAGAGGAAAGAAAGTTTCTCTCCTTCCTGATGAATACATTTCTGAGGAGCAATAATCCGGCAGGCAAAAAAAGCCCGCTAATCGCAGAAATGGGATTTGAGCGCGACAAAGAGAAAAGCTTTATCAATTATATGTGGAAAACGGTGCTGAGTGGGATCGCGGAAACCATTACACCAGGGAAAAAGAAACTGGAGAGGAAAAAGAAATAAGGATTATTATTCTTTGCTTTTCTTTTGGATGATGGTTTACTCGTTATAAAAATTATTCATTAGAAAACTTAACAGTTTATCTGCGTAGGCTGTATCCATTTCCGGTTTGATAAAACTTTCGCTTATGAAATGATGATCCCCCTCGCGGACAAATGTATCAACATGATCGGGAGCATGAAGCATTATTCTCTCAAAGTTAGAAAACGGGACCTGTGAATCTTCTTTCGAATGCATCAACAAAGCCGGTCGTGTCCTCAGCTTTCTGATTTCGCTTTTTGGTCGGGTTACCCAGGCATTGGTTCCGTATTTAACAGATGCAACAATTGATACAAATGGTTTCACTATTTTAGCAAAGTATACCGGTGTCTGATCTGCCATTTGTTCATAAAAAACATCCTCCCATGAGGAATAAGCTGAAAGGCTGATCAAACCATCTATTTCAGGTATTTCACCTATTGAATTGATAGCCGTAACCCCTCCCATCGATAAGCCGAATACTACTATCGGCAGTTCCTTGTAAGCCGGTTTACTTTTGATGTACTGCACAATGGCCCTTGTGTCTAAATACTCTTTGTATCCCAGACAAATACGGTCACCTTCGCTCTGACCATGTGCTCGCATGTCGAAAAGTATCGTAGTGCAATTATGTTCCCTGAAAAGACTTGCATGCCCGAAAAATGCAGTAACAGAGGGGTTGTGTATTCCGGAAATGCAGATGATGATAACTTTTGGGTTTTTCGCCTCAATCTCCCAGGCCGAAATACTCAACCCGTCCTCTGTTTTTACAAAAAAATGTTCTGCTTCCATCCCATAATCCTGAGCCGACCAGACCTTTTTAAAATCAATATGTTTGTTTGTCATAGGATTCATTACAAGCAGGGGCATTGCAAGTAAAAAGCCGATAGCGAAAATGAAAAGTCCCAGCAATAGCCAAAGGATAATTTTTTTTGCTTTTCTTCTTTTCAAGATATTATTTTTTTGATTCATCTTCAGTAATGCGTTCTTGAATCCTTTCCGATAAAGTTTCCAGCCTTTTTATGGAGGATTTGAACTTTTCTTTTTCCGCATCGGATCCTGCTTCCTTGATTTGTTCTTTGAGCTTGTTGATTTTGTTCCCGGTTTCTTTCAGGAAATCTTTCTTCTTTTCGATCTCTCCCGATTTCATGGCTTCGTCAAAAACCTTTTCCTCGGGTGATGTGCTTTCTTCTGCTTTCCTGTTGGGCGTTTCTTTTTTGGGTATGAAGGCCATCTCATCCACCCTCCGTTGGTTCATGAAGGACGGTGAAACGATCTCTATTTCGTGATCATGCAGGGTATCCATGACCATTGCATTCAGCAGGGAACTGGTGCTGAAGAATTTATTGGTGTCTTCCAGGAAGCCATGGATTTTATAAGCTACACTATAATCGCCCAGGTTTGTAATGTATACATAGGGGTTGTTCAGGCCAGTTTTGGTGGCTGCCTCTTTGAGCGCTTCTTCGATTTTGATTCTGGAAACATCATAACCCAGGGAAACGGTGGTAGAGATCACAGAATCGCTTTTCCGGGTAAGTTTAACGGGGTTGGTGGCAATGTAGAGATTGGGGATGGTAATGAAGTTGCTGTCTTCCAACTGTATCTCTGTATGGAAGATGCTCTTCCTGGTAACCCGTCCCTGGTATTCGTTTACAGTGATCAGGTCGCCGTTGCGGTAACGGTTCATGGAATTGTTCATCAGTCCGGCAATGAGGTTTCCCAGCATCGTGGTTGAACTCAAAGCGATGCCTGCGCTGATGAGGATGCCCAGGAAACTGAGGATCTGTCCCTTCAGGATTTTATCGATGGGAAGTGAAAGAATGAGGATAAGCAGGCCCAGCAGAATGATAAAAAAGGCGATGCTTCTTTTGACGATACTATCGGTAGAGACTTTTTTGATACGCTTGAAGATCCAATCGTTCGCCAGCAGCAAAAACACGATCGCCAGTAAAACCATGCCCGGTTCCAGTAAGGATTGCAAAATGTTGATGATCTTTTCCATAAGTTAAAAGTATGAAAATTTTTCAAAGCGAAAAACTCATGCAATAGGTTCTTTTGATTTTTTCTTTTACATTTGTGCTGTTAAAAGATTAACAAATGAAACTGCCCGGAAAAACAGTGCAACGTTTGAGCAGGTACAGGAGGATATTATACAAATACCGCTATCTGGAAGAACCCTATATTTTTTCGCACGACCTGGCACGCCTGCTCAATATCAATCCCGTGCAGGTGCGCCGTGATCTTATGCTGATTGGAGGATCAGGCAATCACCGAAAAGGTTATCATGTTAAAGAGTTGATGCAACTGATCGGGGAGAAAATCGATTCGGAAAAGGGGAGGAAGATCATTCTGGTGGGCATCGGCAAGCTCGGTCAGGCCATTGCCGAATATCTCAGCGACCGGGAAATGTTCCAGGATATCATCGCCCTCTTCGACATCGATCCGGTAAAAGTTGGTAAGACCATGTATGACATCCCCTGCTTCGATATACGCGATCTGTCTCAGATGATAAAAAAGAAAAAGGTGAGTATTGCCATCCTCACGGTACCCTCGGATTATGCGGTCACCATTGCCGAACTTCTCATTGACTCGGGCATAGAAGGAATTTTGAATTTTACTTCGGTGAGGCTGAATACTCCGGAGAATGTTTTTGTGCAGGATTTCGATATTATTACATCGCTGGAAGAAATGTCCTACAGGCTTAGTTTGAAATAACAGATTCCAGATTCGAGATTCCAGATTCCAGATTCCGGATTCCGGATTCCAAATAAATTCCAATTACCGAAATACAAAATATCAAACTCAAAGTGGAATGCTGCGGTTTCGAACATTGGGATTTAGTATTTGGTGTTTATTTGTTTTTTGTAATTTGTGATTTGGAAATTGAAGTTTTATGTACATATGATTTATATGTAGAACCCTTTAATTTAAACTCCTTCTAAATTTCAGTATCATATAAATGGTTCAAACAAAAACACTTACTTTTGTGTTGTTAAAAGATTAACAGATGCCGGTAAATCCCTAAAATACACATATTAAACCTTTTAATTAAAGATTGCTTATATGGAAAATGAAATTAAAAGTATTGTTGGCAAGTTCAACAAGGATCCAATGAGGCTGATGGATATCCTGCTGGATGTGCAGGCTGAGATGGATCACGTTCCTGAAGAGGCGGTTGAGCTTATTGCTAAAGAACTCGATATCTCAAATGTGGATGTTGAGCAAACAAAAAGTTTTTACCACTTCTTTACCGATAAGCCCCAGGGTAAATATACCATTTACCTCAACAATAGCGCTACCGCCAATATGATGGGCCGTGCCGAAGTTGCCGAAGCTTTCGAAAAAGCCGTTGGTTGCAAATTCGAATGTACTTCTGATGACGGTATGATAGGCCTGTACAGCACCGCCTGCATCGGTATGAGCGACCAGGAACCGGCCGCCATTATCAATGGTCATGTTTTTACCAATCTTGATCCCTATAAGGTCAGGGCCCTGGTGGCGAGCATGAAAGCCGAAAAACCCATCGAAGAAATGGTCGAAAAATATGGAGACGGGAACAACAGCTCCAATCTGATCAAGGCTATGGTGAACAACAATATTCGGAAAAAAGGACCGGTATTGTTCTCAGAATATGAAACAGGAACTGCCCTGAAGAAGATCACAGACATGGATCCACAGGATGTGATCAACGAGGTGAAGAATTCATACCTCAGGGGACGCGGAGGAGCAGGATTTCCGGCCGGACTGAAGTGGGATTTCTGTCGCAGGGCCCAGAGCGAAGAGCGCTATGTAATGTGCAATGCAGATGAAGGAGAGCCCGGAACTTTTAAGGAAAGAGTGATCCTGACCGAAATGCCACAGCGTTGTTTTGAAGGCATGGCCATTGCAGGTTATGCTATCGGTGCAAAGGAAGGAATTCTCTACCTGAGATACGAATACAAATACCTGCAGGAATATCTCGAAAAAGTATTGAATGACATGCGCGAAGCCAACTTGCTGGGTAAAAACCTTGCCGGCAAGGAAGGCTTTGATTTTGATATCAGGATACAGTTTGGTGCGGGGGCGTATGTTTGTGGAGAGGAATCGGCACTCATCGAAAGTACAGAAGGAAAACGCGGTGAACCACGCAACCGTCCACCATTCCCAGTACAGAAAGGATACAAGGACCAACCCACCGTGGTCAACAATGTGGAAACACTCTGCAGTGTGGTCAAGATCATGGAAAAGGGTGCCGAATGGTACACCATGATGGGTTCACGGGAAAGTGCCGGTACAAAATTACTCAGTATCTCAGGCGATTGCAAATATCCCGGAGTTTACGAATTCGAATGGGGTATCCGCATACGCGATATTCTTGAAATGGTTGGAGCTGAAGATGTGCAGGCCATACAGGTGGGAGGTCCCTCCGGCACCTGCATAGGCCCCAGGGATTTTAAAAGAACTTTAGCCTATGAAGACCTTCCAACCGGGGGATCCATGATCATTATTGGCAAGGAAAGAAAACTCCTGCAGGATGTGGTCAGGAATTTTACTGAATTCTTCATCGAAGAATCTTGCGGGTCCTGTGCCGTATGCCGTTCTCTCACAGTCATCTTGAGAAATAAACTCGATAAGATCATTGCCGGCAAGGGAACACAATCGGACATCGATGATCTGAAAAAATGGACCAAATACGGAAAGATGGCCAACCGCTGTGGACTGGGACAAACTGCAGCCAACCCGATTGCCACTACAATGGAAAATTTTATGGATAAATATGAAGACCTGATCCAGAAAGAAGTGGAATACGATACTGGTTTTGATCTGGCTGCTGCTGTGGCAGAATCATGCAATTATGTGGGCAGGAAACCAAATTTGTAAACAGAATCAAGAATTTTAATATACAATAAAATGAGTGAAAAAATAAAATTTACCATAGACGGAAAAGAATGTTATGCCGAACCAGGACAGAATGTGCTGGATGCCGCGGCTGATAACGGTGTCTATATTCCTTCACTTTGTCATGTTCGTGGTCTGATACCGGCTGGTTCCTGCCGGATCTGCAATGTGAAAATTGCCGGAAGGAACATGACAGCATGCACCACACCGGTGGAAGAGGGAATGGAAATAGAAAATGATACCGCCGAATTGCAGGATATGCGCAAAGCAATCGTGGAAATGCTTTTTGTGGAAGGCAATCATTTTTGTCCTGCCTGTGAAAAAAGCGGAAACTGTGAATTGCAGGCCCTGGCATACCGTTTCCAGATGATGGTGCCCAGGTTCCCTTATGAATTTCCTTTGCGGAAACCTGATTCAACCGCTCCGAAACTCTGGATTGAACGCAACCGTTGCATCAAATGCAAAAGGTGCGTGCGTTCTATCAAAACGGCTGATGGCAAGAATATCTTCGCCTTCCGCAAACGTGGCCATGAAGTTGAGATTCAGATCGATCATGAACTCGCAGCGCAAATGACGGACGAAGAAGCTAAAAAAGCTGCTGATATTTGTCCGGTAGGTTCCATCCTGTATAAAGAAAAGGGATTCTCCGAACCAATCGGAACCCGGAAATTTGACAAAAATGCGATCGGCAGCGATATAGAAAAAGTTGTTTAACAAGAAATATGGAGGTAATATATAATGAGTAAACCAGTAGTAGCAACAACATCATTGGCCGGCTGTTTCGGTTGTCATATGTCGATCCTCGACATAGACGAAAAGATCCTGGATCTGGTTGAACTGGTCGAATTCAACAAATCACCTATTGATGATATAAAAGAATTCACCAAACCCTGCGACATCGGTTTGATAGAAGGTGGTTGCTGTAACAGCGAAAACGTGCATGTCCTCAAGGATTTCAGAAAAAACTGTAAGATCCTGATCTCTTTGGGTGAATGTGCCATCATGGGTGGTCTTCCGGCATTGCGGAATGGCATCCCCGTGCAGGAATGCCTCGAAGAAGCCTACCTGAACGGACCTTCCGTTTCCGGTAACAAAAAAGGCATACTTCCCAACGATGACGAATTGCCCATGATCCTGGATAAGGTATATCCCTGTCATGAAGTCGTCAAGATCGATTATTACCTGCCGGGTTGTCCCCCCAGGGCTGAACTGATCTGGGAAGCACTGGCGGCGCTGATTACAGGCAATGAGCTGAAGTTACCCTATGAAGTTGTAAAATTTGATTAAAACACAGAAGAGATATGACAAAAAAGATAACCATAGAACCCGTAACCAGGGTTGAAGGTCACGGAAAAGTTACCATTCATCTCGACGAGAACAACAATGTGGTACAAAGCCGTTTGCACATCGTTGAGTTTCGTGGTTTTGAAAGATTCGTACAGGGCAGGCCCTACTGGGAAGCCCCGGTTCTGGTGCAGCGCTTATGTGGAATTTGTCCGGTAAGCCATCACCTGGCAGCAGCCAAAGCCATGGACGTTATCGTGGGTGCAGGCACAGGAGAGGGGCTTACACCAACCGGTGATAAAATGCGCCGCCTGATGCACTACGGACAAATGTTCCAGTCGCATGCACTGCATTTCTTCCACCTTTGTTCACCCGATATTCTGTTTGGTATTGATGCTGATCCGGCCATCCGGAATGTGATCGGTGTGATCCAGGAATTCAAGGATCTGGCCGTGCAGGGTGTGATGATGCGGAAGTACGGGCAGGAAATCATCAAAGCCACTGCAGGAAAGAAAATTCACGGAACAGGTGCCATCCCCGGTGGTATCAACAAACACCTCAGCCAGGAAGAGAAAGATGGCTTTCTGAATGGTGCCGATCCGCTCAATATTGATAAAATGATCGAATGGTCAAAGGCATCCATTGATCTGTTCAGGGATTATCATGCAAAGAACAAAGAGTTGGTCGACAGCTTCGCAGCCTTTCCATCAAATCATCTCAGCCTGGTAAGAAAAGACGGTGCGCTTGATCTTTATCATGGTGTGCTGAGAGCTGTTGATGCAGAAGGAAAAAAGATCCTGCATGATGTGGATTACCAGGATTACCTGAAATATATCGGTGAGGAAGTCAGGAACTGGAGCTATATGAAATTCCCTTATCTGCTTGAGTTTGGTGAGCAGGAAGGCTGGTACAGGGTAGGACCGCTGGCGCGTTTGAATACCTGTGACTTTATCCCTTCACCACTGGCACAAAAAGAATTTGAGGAGTTTAAAGCTTATACCAACGGCAAGCCCAACAATATGTCATTGCATTACCACTGGGCACGTTTGATCGAGTTGCTCCACTCTGCAGAAATGATGAAGGAACTGCTCAATGATCCCGACCTGATGGAAGGCGAACTAACGACCAAGGGGAAAAAGCAGAATGAAGGCGTTGGTTTGATCGAAGCCCCCAGGGGAACTCTTTTCCATCATTACAAGATCAATGAAAAGGATGAGATCACCATGGCAAACCTGATTGTTTCTACGACCAACAACAACGATCCGATGAATCTGGCGGTAAAAAGTGTTGCAGAAAATATGATCAGCGGAGAAAGCAAGATCACCGAAGGCATGCTGAACGCTGTTGAGGTGGCCATCAGGGCATATGATCCATGTTTGAGCTGCGCAACGCATGCACTGGGTCAGATGCCACTGGAGATCTCTCTTTTCGATAAGAGTAATCAATTAATCGACAGAAAGAGAAATTAATATATGAAGGTTCTTATATACGGATATGGCAACCCGGGCCGTCAGGACGACGGTCTCGGGAATGCTTTTGTAAACCGTATTGAGGAATGGGTTGAGGAGCAGAGATTGCAGGATTTTTTCTTTGACAGCAATTACCAGTTGAATATTGAAGATGCCGATGCCATATCCGACAAAGACCTGGTGATTTTTGTCGATGCATCGAAGGAAGAAGATCTGGATGGATTTTGTGTAAGCAAAGTGGATCAATCCACCAAAGTGGCTTTTACCACACACGCAGCCTCCCCGGGTTATGTTGTTAATTTGTGCAGGAGGATATACAAAGAAGCTCCTCCGGTTTTTCTGATGCATATCAGGGGATATGAATGGGATTTCCGGGAGGGTTTGACTGAAAAGGCAAATCAGAACCTGGTGAAAGCACTGGATTATTTCAAGGAAAAGATCGCTGATTCCAAAATCAAATCAGAACCTGAAATTTTAGAGAAAGCGTGTTAAATAATTAATACCGAAAACTTAAATCAAAAAATATGGACCTTTCAACAACCTACATGGGAGTTAAACTGAGAAATCCCATTATTGTGAGCAGCAACAAGCTTACGGGCAATATCGAAGAAATTAAAAAATGTGCCGACAAGGGAGCCGGTGCCATTGTGTTGAAGTCGCTGTTCGAAGAACAGTTGACTACTGATCCCTCAAAACTTGAGACAGATGACAACAAGTACTACTGGTTTCCCGAAGCAGTGGATTATATTAACGACCATGCCAAAGGAAAAGGTGTTAAAGAGTATTTGGACCTGATCAAAGCGGCCAAGGAAGAAACCAGTATCCCGGTTTTCTGCAGCATCAACTGTGTTACAGATAAAGTATGGCCTGAGTTTGCCAAACAACTCGAAGAAGCCGGAGCTGATGGCCTGGAACTGAACATCGCCATCATGCCATTCACTGCTGAAATGGATTGCAGGGATATCGAAGAGCGCTATGTAAACATTGTAAAGGAAGTACGCAAGCATGTAAGTTTCCCGATCGCGGTGAAACTGGGATCTTATTTCACCAATCCGGTGTTGATCGCCAAACGACTCAAAGAAGCCGGTGCCGATGGTATTGTTGCTTTCAATCGTTTTTTCCGTCCTGATATCGATGTGGAATCAGAAAGCCTCATTGGCGATAATTTCTTCAGTGCACCTGAAGAAAACACCGTTCCCCTGCGCTGGGTTTCTATTCTTAAAAACAACCTGGATATACAAGTTGCTGCAGCCACAGGCATACACTGCGCTGAAGGTGTGATAAAGCAATTGCTTGCAGGTGCGGATGCCGTTCAGATTTGTACCACGCTTTATAAACACGGGATAAGCTATATCGAAACCATGCTTGAAAGAATGGAGGATTGGATGGAACGCAAATCATACAACAAGATTGATGATTTCAAAGGCAAGATGCTGGAAGACCAGAAGAATTTTGCCACTTTCCAGCGGGTCCAGTTTATGAAACGGACCATCAGTTAAAAATAAAAATAAAAGCCGGCCATGACAGGCCGGCTTTTGTTTTTAATTACCGAGGAAAACACTGATACCGAATCTTACTCCTATCCCGGTATCTATCTCATGATGATCACCATAATCGCTCTCGTGAGTGTATTTGTCGCTTCCATAAGCAACCCCAAATTCCAGGGAAACACTTTCAGCAGGAAAAAAAGCAACACCAGCACCTGCCGACCAGTTGAACAACTTTAATTCGTACTCATCTTCATCTGATTTCATGTAGTCCACATCCCCTTCATATTTGGTTTTCTGGTTGCCAAAACCAACAGAGCCAACCAGGAAAGGTTTCACATTGTTTTGACCGATGTAAAATTTAAGAAATGGCCCGAATATCAATTCATTGAAGGTATTGGTATATTGATTGATCCCTTTTTCTTCATCTGCATCCTGATCTTCTTTTATATAAGTGTAATCGAGGAAAAGACCGGCTGCAAACCCATCGAAAATAAAAAATCCAACCGAAGGCCCAACATTGAATGCTGTTGTTTTGGGACCGTCGTATTCAGCCTCGTCTCCATCTTTCGGCTCAAATTTTTGGGTTGTGCTCCCGAAAGCCGCCATGATGTTGGTGGAACCACTCATGTAAAACGTACCCGCTTCGGTTTGGGCAAAAACATCACTTACCCAAAGCACAATGGCCAGGGTCGTAATCAAAGTAAGAATCTTTCTCATGATAATTAGATTTGGTTAATAATGAAATTGAAATTGAATGTAAATATCTAAAGTTTCGCACTTAATTTAAATGTCTGTTATTACCTGTTTATAGAGAAAGATTGTTTTTCTATGTTGTTGAATAACAGTCAATATAAGTTTTCCTTTTTCGTCATGCCGCATCATGGTGCATATAATCCTCTTGGA
>JAIOZK010000047.1 GCA_021740625.1 Bacteroidales bacterium | reverse complement strand
CAATTCTTCTGGATTACGACCTGTGAAAGCTTTATGATGAAATTAAAAGGAAAGCCGTATGCGGGAAAACCGCACGTACGGTTTGACGAGGGGGTTACAGAGCGAGGATGAAGCCTTGCTCTGTACTCTACTCTACCGTGAAAAATATGATTACCACCGCTGGCAAATGTTTACAAGCTATGCTATTTCTAAATTTATGAGATTAGCAGCATGATTCATCATGGTGAAATTAAAGGTGTGATGTCTTCCTTCCAGCCCGTTTTAACGGGCTTTTTTGTCTTTAAAAAGCCGGCTGAAGCCGGCTGCCTTGGATGAATCTGCCTGCATATAACACCCGGATGAATCCGGGTGCTAGTCTCATTGCTCCCCCTCAAAACTTGAGGTTGGCAAAACAATTTCCTATTTGGATGTAGAATAATTAATTTTAAATTCATTATATCCTTTATCCCAAAGGCTGAAAGCCTTAAATAACATAGCCCCGGGTGACACCCGGGGGCTATGAAAGATTGTCGATTTCAAGCCCTGAAAGGGCGAAAAGCATTTTTGCTTCCAACTTCCAGATTATCAGTAAACAAAACTATTTGTCTAATACATTCTAACATACGAATTGCGTAAAAGTACTGCTTTCACCCTCCAAAATCTTCCATTTTTTACCCCCTCAAAAAGGTACAAAAGTCTCTTACACACTCCTTGGGGCGGGTATAGATTTGTAACATGAAATTTAACCCAAAAGCAACAATGGAAGAAAAAATCAAAATCATGATCGTAGACGATCACGAAGTTTATCGCGAAGGACTCAAGACTGCCCTGAATAACGTAGTAAACTTCGAGGTTGTTGCTGAAGCGTCAAACGGAATGGAATTCCTCGAAATGATCGGAAAAATAAATGTAGATGTTGTTTTGATGGACATCAAGATGCCAGTGGTTAGCGGACTGGAAGCCACACGCATTGCCCTTGAAAACAATCCCGATCTGAAGATTATCAGCCTTAGCATGTACAATGAGGAAGAATATGTGAATCAGATGAAAGAACTGGGTGCCAAAAGTTATGTGTTAAAAGGTAGCAACAAAAATGAACTGGTCAGTATTATATATGGTGTGGCCACTGGAAAAAGACTGTTCCCGGTTGATTTCTTAAAAAATAAAAGAAACGAATATGTTAACGAAATTTAATTTGTACCGAAAATTATTTGCTTCAGAATGTTCGCTAACGAGGCTTGCGAAGACCGAAAAAGCGGAGTTTACTGGGGTAAATGAGCATTTTTCGGGCAAGCGTAACGAAGTTAGCGGACATTATGAACAAATAATCACCAATAAAAAATTAAAGTTATGACAACCGACAAAACAAAAATCTTAATCGTAGACGACGACATGGACATCATCACAGTGATGGAAACCATTTTGGAAAAAGAAGGCTATACCGTAATTACAGCCGGAAGCAAAACAGAGGCCCTTAACCTGGCAAAAGCCGAAAAACCTGATCTCGCCATCCTCGACGTGATGATGTCGACACATTACGAAGGTTTTGAACTGGCAGAAGCCATGCACAAAGATGAAAGCCTGAAAAACATCCCGGTTTTGATTCAGACATCAATCGATGTATTTGTAACCAACAACCCGAGTGTACAACAAATGGCACGCGAATACCGCAAAGACCCCCAGTACAAGGATCTGCAGGTATTGCTCATCAAAAACGTGCAAAGTGGAAATGCCGGTGTTGATTACCGTGCTGAAGATGGAAAATCCATCTGGGTGGATGTAAACGGATTTCTCCGCAAACCGGTCGATCCCAGCAAACTCCTCCCCGAAGTGGAAAAACTTTTAAAATAAAGATGTATTAAAATATTGTTAAACCGGCTTGAAAAAGGGAAATGATGGAAAGAGCTGTTGAAAATATTCTTGGAAGATACCCGAACGCGAAAAGAGAAAACCTGATCCCGATTTTACAGGAGATACAGGAAAGGGAAGGATACTTATCGGAAGGAGCCATTGTAAAAGTGGGGCAACGTCTGAAATTACCTGCAAGTAAAATCTTTGGCGTTGCCACCTTTTACAATCAGTTCAGGTTTGAACCCCTTGGCAAATACCACATCCAGGTTTGCCGCGGAACAGCATGTCATGTGCTGGGTTCGGCATCGGTACTGGAAGAAATCGAAAAGCAACTTAATGTAAAAGCCGGTAAAACCACCAAAGATGGATTGTTCAGCATCGAAGTAGTTGCCTGCATTGGCGCCTGTGGTTTGGCCCCGGTGATTTCGGTGAATGGAGAATTTCATGCCAAAGTAACAACGGATTCTATTAAAGAAATCCTGGATGAATACAGGAATAAAGCTGAGGAAGGAGAAGGTCATGAATAAGAAGCAAATGATCATAGAAGAAATTCTGAAAAATAGCGAGCGGAAGGAATTCAGCCCGGAAGTTGAAAAGGAACTTTCAGGACTGAGGAAAGAAAATGTGGAAAAAACCGTGATTTACATCGGGGCTGGAACCTGTGGCCTGGGCGCCGGAGCAGGCAAAACGCTGAAAGCAGTCAATCAATATATCAAAGAAAAAGAAATTGATGCGGAAATAATCAAGGTAGGCTGTATCGGCTTATGTTCCGCCGAACCATTGATGGATATCAAACTTCCAGGAAAAAACAGGGTCTCATTCAGGAATGTCACAGCAAACAAAGCAAGCCAAATCCTGGATAACATTCTGCAGGATAAATTTTCTGAAGAAAATGTGCTTGCACAGTTCAAACAGGATGATCAACAAGAATGGGAGAATGTGCCTTACCTGAACGAACACTTTTTCTTTGCGCCCCAGAAACGACTGGTGCTCGAAAATTGCGGCATCATCGATCCGGTTTCTATCGACGAATACATTGCAAGAGGTGGATACAGGGCATTGCTCAACACCCTCAAAACAATGGAGCCTTATGAAGTTTGTGATCTGATCGAAAAAAGCGGCCTGCGTGGCCGCGGCGGTGGCGGTTTCCCTACCGGGAAAAAGTGGAAGATGGCTCAGGCCAATGATGCCGATCAGAAATACATGGTCTGCAATGCCGACGAAGGCGACCCGGGAGCATTTATGGATCGCGCCGTGATTGAAGGCGACCCGCATAAACTTATCGAAGGCATGGCCATCGGTGCATACGCCATCGGAGCTTCAAAAGCCTATGTATACATCAGGGCGGAATACCCGCTGGCCATCGAGAGACTGGTAAAAGCCATCGAAAAAGCCAAAGAATACGGACTGCTTGGAAAAAATATTTTTGGAAGCGAATTTGACCTGGAGCTGATGATCAAGAAAGGTGCGGGCGCATTTGTTTGTGGAGAAGAAACTGCACTTTTGCACAGCATTGAAGGAAGAAGGGGAATGCCCAGGCCTCGTCCGCCTTATCCGGCCGCAAGTGGATTGTTCGGGAAACCAACCATCATCAACAATGTGGAAACATTTTCAAATGTTGCCGGCATCATCAACAAAGGTGCCGATTGGTTTAGCAGCATGGGAACCGAAAACAGCAAAGGCACAAAAGTCTTTGCTTTGAGCGGAAGAATTGAAAATACAGGCTTGATCGAAATCCCCATGGGAACTACCATCCGCGATATAATTTTCAAAATCGGCGGAGGCATTCCCGGAAACAAGAAATTCAAATCCGTACAAATGGGCGGACCATCCGGAGGATGTGTTACCGAACAAAACCTGGACATTGAGATTGATTATAATTCACTGCTGAGCGTAGGAGCCATGATGGGTTCCGGTGGTATGGTCGTAATGGATGAAACCACATGCATGGTGGATGTAGCAAAATATTTCATGGATTTTATCCAGCGCGAAAGCTGTGGGAAATGCATCCCCTGTCGTGAAGGTACCAGGCGCATGCTTGAAATACTGGAAAGCATCACCACAAAACCTATCCACGGAAACGGACATGATGCTCTGCAAAGATTCAAGGGGATAACCCAACTTGAAAAACTTGGCAAAGTGATCAGGGAAACATCCCTCTGCGGTCTGGGCAAAAGTGCACCCACCCCGGTTTTGAGCACATTGAGGTGGTTCCGCGAAGAATATGAAGAACATGTTTTCGAAAGAACATGCCCGGCAGGACAATGCCAGAACCTGAGAGTTTTCAGCATTGATGTTGATAAATGTACGGGATGCACAGCCTGTGTGAAGAAATGTCCCACAGGTGCCATCATCGGTGCAAGAAAGAAACCGCATTTCATCGTTGAAGACAAATGTATTAGTTGCGGCTCCTGCCTGGAAACATGTAAGTTCGATGCAATACTCGTAAGCTAATTGTGGGATTTTTAAAAGGAAGAGAAATGGACTTTACAATAGAAGTTAATAACAAAAAGATAGAAGCGAACAAGGGCGAGACCATCTTGACAGCACTCAACAGGAATGGAATCAAGGTGCCTACATTGTGCTATATGAAAGATATGTTCCCCACGGGCTCGTGCCGCATGTGCGTTGTGGAGGTGGACGGAAGAAAAGATCTGATCACCGCCTGTTCGGAGCCTGTTTATGAGGGTATGAAGATCAAAACACACTCACAGCGTGTGATCGAATCCCGCAAAATGATCGTGGAATTGTTGCTTTCGAACCATCCCGACGACTGCCTGTATTGCGAAAGAAACCGCAATTGCGAATTGCAGGGACTGGCGGATTTGCTGAATGTGAATGAAAGAAGGATTTCGGGCAAGAAGAACAACCACAAGATCGACCAGTCCAGCAGCAGCATCGTGCGCGACCAGGATAAATGCATACTGTGCGGAAGATGCGTACGCGTATGTGAAGAGATTGAAGGCGTTTCGGCCATCGACTATATCAACCGCGGAAGCAAAACAGTTATAGGCACAGCTTACAATAAAGGATTGAACACCTCGAGCTGTATCAACTGTGGACAGTGCATCATGGTGTGCCCCACAGGCGCCCTGCATGAAAAACCGCATGCACCTGAAATTGAAAGCGCGCTGGAAGATCCGGAAAAAACAGTTGTGGTGCAATACGCTCCTGCAATCTCTGTTTCCATTGCAGAAGAATTTGGCCTGCAAGCCGGAAAAGATATGATCGGGGCGCTGAATGCAGCCCTCAGAAAGATGGGATTCAACTTTGTCTTCGACACCTCTTTTACCGCCGACCTTACGATCATGGAAGAATCGGCCGAGCTGATCGACAGGATCCAGAACGGGGGCAAACTGCCCATGCTTACAAGCTGCTGCCCGGCATGGGTTAAATACGCGGAAGAATTCCAGATGGATATGCTCGAAAATGTTTCTTCCTGCAAATCTCCGCAACAAATGATGGGCGCATTGATCAAAAGCTATTTTGCGGATAAGAAAGAGATCGATCCCAAAAATATCTATTCCGTCAGCATCATGCCCTGCATCGCTAAAAAGTTCGAACAGCAGCGCGATGAAATGACACATGATGGGATTACCGATATAGATGCAGTTTTAACGACCCGCGAACTGGTAAAAATGATCCGCAAATACGGTATCGACCTGAACAATATCGAACCGGAAATCGCGGATTCACCCCTCGGCATGAGAAGTTCTGCCGGAAAGATGTTCGGTGCATCCGGTGGCGTGATGGAAGCTGCCATCCGCACAGCTTATTACAAATTAACCGGAGAAGAACTCATCCATTTCAGGATTCCGGAAGTGCGTGGTTTTGAAGGCCGTAAGGAAGCCAAGATCAATATCAACGGAATGGAACTGGGTGTGGCCGTAGTCAGTGGATTGAAAAATGCTGCCGAACTCATGGAAGAGATCAGGAATGGCAGAGAAGACATCCACTTCATTGAGGTGATGGCATGCCCGGGTGGTTGTATCAATGGTGGCGGCCAGATAATCGGTTCCGACGATGAAGCCGTGAAAGCACGCATGATGTGTCTGTACGACATCGATGAAAAAGACTCAGTTAAATTTTCTCATAAGAATCCATACATCCTTGAGTTGTATGATAAATTTTTAGGCGTGCCCCTTGGGCACAAAAGTCATGAGTTGCTGCATACCAGCTATCAGAAGAGAGAAGTAATGTTGTAACTAAAATTGCTATAATTACTCAAATGACAAACACAGGAACATACAAGCAATTGGTATTCACCGAGAAGGATAAATGCAGGGTTTGCTATACCTGCGTTCGGGAATGCCCTGTGAAAGCCATCAAAATAACAGATGGTCAGGCAGAGGTGATCCATGAACGCTGCATTGCTTGTGGTAACTGTGTAAAGGTATGCAGCCAGGGAGCTAAAGTATTCCTGGGAACCACTGACGCAGTTTATGAATTGCTGAATTCACGCAACAAAGTTGCAGCCATTATCGCACCTAGTTTCCCGGCAGAATTCAGTG
This sequence comes from Bacteroidales bacterium, assembly GCA_021740625.1. Taxonomy (GTDB): domain Bacteria; phylum Bacteroidota; class Bacteroidia; order Bacteroidales; family JAIOZK01; genus JAIOZK01. Next base: position 8,417 of record JAIOZK010000047.1, on the reverse strand, counting down.
ATTTAGGTGATTATATGGTTTTGGTTGGTATGCTGCGCAGATTGGGGTTTGATTATGTGAATGAAGTCGCATTTGGAGCGGATCTGGTTTCCCGGGAATACAAAAAGCTCCTGAAGAAAAATGAGAAACCTTATATCTCATCCGATTGCCCTGCAATCGTAAATTATATCCGGCATTACCATACAAAGCTGGTTGAAAACTTATCACCCCTGGCCTCCCCCATGGTGGCAACAACAAGGGTGTTGAAAAAGAAATTGGGTGATGCGGTGAAAGTGGTATTCATCGGACCTTGCATCGCCAAAAAAGCGGAATCCAATGAAGTGGATGTTGCGCTTACTTTCAAGGAATTAAGATCAATGTTTGAAGCAAATAACATAACCCCCGGCTCGGTGGATTCCTCAGATTTTGACCCTCCTCATGCCGGTAAAGGTTCGATTTTTCCCATCAGCCGGGGGTTGCTTCAAAACATGGGTATCAGCGAAGATATTACCGAAGGCAATGTGATCGTTGCTGCGGGCAGAGCAAACTTCCGCGAAGCCGTTAACGAGTTTGAAAATAACAATTTAAACTCCAAACATCTGGAGCTTTTGTGCTGCGACGGATGTGTAATGGGTCCCGGGATGAGCAGCGAGGGCAAGAAATACGGAAGAAGGGCTCGCATAACCGAATTTGCAAGGCAAAAACTGGAAAGGCTGGACGAAAAACAATGGCAGAAGGAAATGGATGAATATGCGGATGTCGACATGAGCCAGGAATTCGAGGCAGCAGAACGTGCAATCGGCACACCTACCGAAGAAGATATTGCGGAAGTGTTGAAATCTATGGGAAAAAGCAACCCGACAGATTACCTCAATTGTGGTGCCTGCGGCTATGATACCTGCCGCGAACATGCCATCGCCATCATACAGGGACTGGCAGAAAGTGAAATGTGCCTGCCGCTCACCATCGAAAGATTGCACAACTCCATCGACAAACTGAACCTCTCAAGCCAGGAACTGGCCAATGCCAAACTGGCCCTCAAGCAAAGTGAAAAACTGGCGCACATGGGTCAACTTTCTGCAGGAATTGCACATGAGCTGAACAATCCCCTGGGTGTAATCACCATGTATTCGAATATTCTGAAAGATGAATCAAATGAAGGCGATCCGATACGTGAAGACCTCAAACTAATTGTAGAACAAGCCGACCGCTGCAAAAAAATCGTGGGTGGTTTGCTGAATTTTGCCAGGCAAAAACAGGTCAATTACCAGGAAACCGATATTGTGGAGTTTGTTCAACACAGCACTGATACCATCATCAATGAAAACGGTATCAAGATAAAATTTGAAGCCGACATCCAGGAAAAACGCGTATCCATAGATCAGGACCAGATGATGCAGGTACTCACAAATCTGGAGAAAAACGCGGTGGAAGCCATGGAGGATGGCGGTACCCTGGAGATCAAAATAAAAGGTACTGAAGATGACGTTTTGATCAGTATTTCGGATACCGGAAGTGGCATCTCTCCCAAAAACATGGAAAAGATATTTACGCCCTTTTTTACCACCAAACAGACAGGTAAAGGAACGGGGCTGGGTCTTCCCCTGGTGTATGGTATCGTAAAAATGCACAAAGGTAAAATCGATGTACAATCGAATACCGACCCTGAAAAAGGACCTACTGGCACAACTTTTATAATTAAGTTACCCAGAAATAAACCAGAGGCTGAATTGGCTGTTTAAAATATAGGAGCATTGAAAATGAAAACGGAAAGAAAAAAGATTTTTTTGGTAGACGACGATATGGATTATCTCTTCCAGATCAAAGCGAACATTGAAAAGATGGATTATGAAGTTGTAACGGCTGAAAGCCAGAAAGATGCCGAAGAAAAGCTCGCGGAATTTAAACCCGACCTGGCCATTGTCGATTTGATGATGGAAAACGAGGACAGCGGTTTCATCGTGAGTTATAAAATAAAAAAGAAATATCCCCAGGTGCCGGTCATCATTGCAACAGCGGTTACGGCCGAAACGGGATACACATTCGACCTGAGTTCTCCTGATGAAAGGCAGTGGATCAAAGCAGATCTGTATCTCGACAAAAGTATTAGAAAAGACCAGTTGCACAGGGAAATAAGACGTTTATTGAAAGAGTAATCTGTTTTAATTGGATTTGGTTAGTAAGTAGGATTTGTCTGAAGGGAGCATCCGGATATCCCGGCAGGATTCCGGTGCTGCCCTGAGGACGAACCCGCACCAGACATTAAAACAAATAAATCCTCAGATTATGGCAAAATTAAAAACATTGATCGTAGACGACGAACCGGGCATTCGCTCTGGCATCAACAGGATATTGCGGAATTTTACCGTTGGATATCCCTTCATGGATGAGGATTTTGAATTTGATTTGATAGAAGCGGCTACAGGGGAAGAGGCAATCGAAATCCTTGACAGGGAGCAAATCGACATCGTTTTGCTTGATAATAAATTACCCGGCATCGACGGCATGGAGGTGCTGGAAGACATCAACAAGAAACAAATGGATGTGGCCGTGATGATGATCACTTCCTATGCATCCCTCGAACTGGCCATCAAAGCCACCAAAAACGGGGCTTACAATTTTTCGCCCAAACCCTTTACTCCCGATGAACTCAGGGCTTCGATGGAAAACATCGCCAAGCATCTCTTCCTGAAAAGGATGACCAGGAGAATGCAGCAGGAAGGGAAATCCGTGCGTTTCCAGTTCCTCTCGGTATTATCGCATGAACTGAAATCCCCCCTGAATGCCATCGAAGGCTACCTGAAAATGATGCAGGACAGGCAGGTGGGCAACAACCTGGAAGATTACGACAAAATGGTCGACAGATCGCTGGTCAGGATTAAAGGGATGCGCAACCTCATCATGGACCTGCTCGATCTTACAAAAATTGAATCCGGTAAGAAAAAACGCGAGATCAAAAAGATCGATCTGAATGATGTGGCCAAAATGGCCGTGGATACCATGGAGCCTTATGCTATTCAGAGAAATGTGAAGGTACATGTTGATATTCAACATGAAGCCTATATCAAGGCAGATACAGAAGAAATTGAGATTATTTTTAATAACTTGATCTCCAACGCTATCAAATACAACAAAGATAACGGAGAAGTCTTTGTCAGCATAAAATCCCTGAACGGAGATGTGATCATCAAAGTGGAAGATACGGGGATCGGCATGTCGGAAGAAGAAACCGCCTCCATCTTCCAGGAATTTGTCAGAATTAAAAATCAGAAAACAAGGACAATCACCGGCAGCGGACTCGGTTTATCCATCATCAAAAAGATCATCGACGAAAGCGGTGGTGAGATCAGTGTGGAAAGCAAACCGGATCAGGGAAGCACTTTCACGGTGAAGCTGCCCAAAAGTCCGGTTAACATTTAAAAAAAATTGGTCATGAAATTTTATCCCGAAAAATGCAGCATACAGGATGAATCGATGAAATCCTTCATCGATGCCGGGGAGATCCATGACCTGTTGAAAAATACACAGGCCAGCAAGCTCAGGGTTCGTGCGATCATTGCGAAGTCGCTTGACAAGAACCGCCTGAGCATGGAAGAAACGGCTGTTTTGCTCAATGCAAACGATCCCGATTTGATCGAGGAAATCAAGGAAGGTGCCCGCAACCTGAAAAACAAGGTTTACGGCAACCGTATCGTGCTTTTTGCCCCGCTATATGTGGGTAATTATTGCTCTAACAATTGCAAATACTGCGGTTTCAAATCCTCTAACAAGGATGCGGTGAGAAAAACCCTCAGCCGGGAGGAATTGATCCAGAATGTGCAAGCCCTGGAGGAAAACGGGCAAAAGCGTCTGATACTGGTATACGGGGAACACAAGAAATACTCCCCGGAATTTATTGCCGAAACGGTGAAAACAGTATATGAAGTGAAAAAAGGAAACGGCGAGATCCGCCGTGTTAACATAAATGCAGCGCCTTTGGACATCGAGGGATTCCGGACGGTGAAGGAAGCAGGGATAGGAACATACCAGGTATTTCAGGAAACTTATCATCCTGAAGCATATACATGGTATCATCCTTCGGGTAAGAAGGCAGACTATGATTACAGATTGGTATCTTTGGATCGGGCCATGGAAGCGGGGATAGATGATGTCGGAATTGGAGCTTTGTTTGGTCTGTACGATTGGAAGTTTGAAGTCCTTGGCCTGGTCCGCCATACCAATCACCTGGAAGCATGCTACAATGTAGGACCGCATACCATTTCTTTCCCAAGATTGCAAAATGCTTCTGCATATGATATTGATGAGAAGTATTCAGTGAGTGATGAGGAGTTCGTCAGGCTGATCTCCATTTTGCGCCTGGCAGTGCCTTATACAGGGATGATCCTGACAGCCAGGGAACCCTGGCATATTCGTCAGCAGGTACTCGAATTCGGATGTTCGCAAATCGACGCGGGAACAAAGATTGAAATGGGCGCCTATGCTGATCGAAAACTCCCACAACTGCAGGACCTGAACAAAGAACAGTTCAAGATCAACGATGAGCGTTCTTTGAATGAAGTGATTGATGAACTACTCGACAAAAATTTCCTGCCTTCTTTCTGCACAGCTTGTTATAGACTGGGTAGAACAGGAGAGCACTTCATGGAGTTTTCGGTTCCGGGATTTATCAAAAGGTTCTGTACACCCAATGCCATCCTCACCCTGGCAGAATACCTGGAGGATTATGCTCCCGAAGAAACAGCCAAAAAAGGATGGCAGGTGATTGAAAACAACAAGAAAGATATTGAAGGATTCAGGGATCTGGAAGAGCTGGACCGGAGGATAGAGAGGATTAAGCAGGGAGAAAGGGATATTTATTTTTAAATTCCAGGTTTAACCGCAAAGGTCGCAAAGAAGGCGCAATGAACGCTAAGCTATATGATACATATGTTTGTCTTTGCGCACTTTGCAAAAGCATTGCGAACTTTTCGGTTAGAATAAATTTAATAATTAAAAAATGTCAAAAGGTAAAGACAACAAACCCCACATAGGCATCTTCGGGCGTCGCAATAATGGTAAGAGTTCATTTATCAATGCGATTACCGGACAGGAAATTGCCATTGTTTCGGAACAGGCTGGAACCACAACTGATCCTGTAAAAAAATCCATTGAGATTTTCGGGATCGGACCAGCCATCATCGTGGATACTGCCGGTATTGATGATACAGGTGATCTGGGTGAAAAACGTATTAAGAAATCTTTGGATGTCATCAAAACCATTGATATGGCTATTTTGATGATCACGTCCAACACTTTTGGCAAATTTGAAGAAGACCTCATCAAACAGTTCAGGGATTTTGAAGTGCCATATTTTCTGGTGCACAACAAATCTGATCTGGAAAGCCTGATTCCGGCCCGCCAGAAAGAGATACAAAAAGCAGCCGGATCGGATATCATTGAATTCTCTGCTGTGAAGCCTGATAAGTTGGATGATATCATCGACCTGATGCGGGAAACCATTCCTGAAACTGCCTACCAGATGACTTCCCTCATGGGTGATTTATTGAGTCCGGGAGATGTGGTTCTGCTCATCACCCCCATCGACTCCGAAGCTCCAGACGGAAGGATGATTCTGCCCCAGGTGATGGCCATACGCGATGTGCTGGATAACGATTGTATTTGCGTTACGGTAAAAGAAAGCCAGCTGGAACAATTTATTAAAACGTCGAATTTGAAACCTGCCCTGGCAGTCACCGACAGCCAGGCTTTTGAGTTTGTGAGCTCAATTGTTCCCGAAGAGATTCCCCTGACAAGTTTTAGCATACTTTTTGCCCGCATGCGCGGAGCTTTTGATAAATACATTGAAGGAACATTGTCGATAAGTCATCTTGAGGAAAACAACAGGATCCTTATCCTGGAAAGCTGCACCCACCGGGTGAGTTGCGATGACATAGGACGTTTTAAGATCCCGGGATGGATAGAAAAATTCACAGGCAAAAAAGTTGATCATGATGTGGTTGCCGGATTGAACAATTTACCCAGACCCATACAAGACTATAAACTTGTGATCCAGTGCGGTGGATGTGTGATCACCAGGAAGCAGATATTGGGAAGATTGAAACCGGCAATTGATGCTGGAATTCCGGTTACGAACTATGGAATGGCCATCGCTTATATGCATGGGATTTTCGACAGGGCGGTTGCTCCGTTTTATAAATATGATTGATTGTTAAGCACCAAATGACAAATGACAAAACTTGTCCGACCCTTGGCGGATAAATCCCAAATTCGAATTGTTCAAATTCCAAACGGTTAAATGCAAATTACCATGAGTTTTGGTCATTTTGTTTTAGGTAATTGGTGCTTATTTGCGATTTGGTGCTTGGGTTTTGGAATTTTAACTTCTATTATTGCTAAAAATTTTGCATCCAATGTCTCATACTGAAAAACATACCACTCTCAATAATGCCCTGAGTCGTGAGGAGATCAAAGAACTCCTTTCGCTTCATGATATGCAGGAGATAGATTTGCTTTGTCGCCAGGCTTTTGAAGTAAAAAGGCAAAACACTGGAAACAAGGTATACCTTCGTGGCCTGCTTGAGCTATCCAACATCTGTCGAAAGAACTGTTACTATTGCGGCATTTGCCGGACAAACATACACCTGAACCGCTACACCCTGAACGAAAAAGAAGTACTGGATGCTGCCCTTTTCGCTTATGAAAATAATTTCGGGAGCCTGGTAATGCAATCCGGCGAGCGCCTTGATAAGGAGTTTATCCACTTTGTTGACAGCCTTTTGCAGATGATCCATCAGAAAACAAACAACAGCCTGGGCATCACACTCAGTCTGGGTGAGCAGAACAAAGAAACTTATAAAAGATGGTTTGAAAGCGGAGCCGAAAGATATCTTTTGCGGATTGAAACTTCCAATGAAAAACTTTATTACAAGCTCCATCCCAAAGACAAGACCCATTCATTCTCCGACAGGATTGCTGCCTTGAAAAACCTCAGGAAAACAGGCTATCAAACCGGAACTGGTATCATGATCGGACTACCCTTTCAAAGCATAGAAAACCTGGCAGACGACCTCTTGTTTATGCATGACTTTGGCATACATATGGTTGGCATGGGCCCTTACGTGGAACATGCCGAAACACCTCTGTACAATTACAGAAGTCTTGTTCCCCCAAGTGAAGAACGTTTTCTCCTGGGTTTGAAGATGATCGCCGTCCTGCGCCTCCTCATGCCTGATATCAACATAGCATCCACCACGGCCCTGGAAACCCTCAATACGAATGGCCGCCTGAAGGCCCTGCAAGCCGGCGCCAATGTTTTCATGCCCAACCTCACTCCTGAACAATACCGGGAAGATTACTTTTTGTATGATGGAAAACCCGGTATGCATACTGATGTGATGACCTATCTGAAAGATTTCCACAACAAGCTAAAAGAAAACGGCCAGGAGATTGGCTGGGGGGAGAAGGGGAATTCGCGGAGAGCGAAACGGGTCTAAGACCCGCCTTCTTGGAAGATGAACATTTCAACTGCTTTTGCTGGCGGGTCTTAGACCCGTTTCAAATTCCTGATAAACCTTATTGTCAAAGGATAGTTATAATCCTGATCGGTCAACACACGCACCGTGTTGATGATGGCAATGAAAAATGAAAATATTCCGATGATGGGCAGCAAGAATACTCCAACCGCAACCAGCACGAGCAGGAAGGCTCCCAGACAATATATATTGATGCTGATCTGAAAATTCATTACATCTCTGAAATAATTCTCATATCCTTCAAGCTCCTTTCTTTTGATCAACCAAATGATCAGGGGAAGGATGATTATGGGAATGATGTTGGTAAGATGCAAAATGCCAAGCCATAGTTTCACATCTTTCTCCTGTGGCACAATATCGTCCATGCTTACTTCCAGTACTTCGGCAATGGAGCGAATGGTTTATTTCCTGGGATCGACTTCCCCCTTTTCAATTCTTTGTATGGTGCGCAGGCTCAGTACTGTTTTTTCCGCCATTTCTTCCTGGGTGAATCCTTTTAGCTTTCTGATTTCAGTAATGCGTAAACCGATTGTTTTATATTGTTTTAACCCATACGACAACACCCTTCGTCTGCGCTCAGGGTGACTGTTTTTCGGAAACCGAAAGAAAAGGTCTCGTCTCCGCTCGACCCTTTGGCCCAGGGCCGAGCGGAGTCGAGGCCCTTTATATGCTGAGCTTGCCAAGGGTCATCCTGAGCGAAGCCGAAGGGATCGAAGCCGAAGGGAGCGCTCAGGGTCTGCAATCCTCAGGATGTTCAGCTATGGACTACTGTCAATGCCTGAAATACGTTGACCACTTTTTAACAGAAAAACAAACTAAAATTAGTTAAAAATGGCAACAAGAAAATCACAAAAATTAACCGTATCTGAGAGAAGGCGAAGGAACTTCAGTGAAAGCTTTAAAGTT
>JAIOZK010000022.1 GCA_021740625.1 Bacteroidales bacterium | reverse complement strand
AAACAGGTGTACGACCTTTTGGGGTATAAATATACCCCGTTCACCAGAAAAAAATCCGTAGTCCCCCCTGGTAAAATTCTTAAAATGGACTCGTCTTGACATCAGATAGTTATATTTTTCAACACGCAATGTGGGTTAACTCGTCGTCAATAACCAGAATCTTCTTCTTCATTGGAAATTTTGTTAATATCTATAATGCTCCATTATAAATTATAAGAGAATTTCTATCTCATAAAGCAAAAGTAAGCAAAAATGGATAAGAAATAAACTCTTATTTTAAAGTTATTTACAAATATAGGTTAATAACTAAAAACTTTATAAATAAGCTTTAGATTTAAGGATTTCTTCAAATGCATAAATTTCATCCCTGTATCTAGCAGCTTCAATAAAATCAAGGTCCTTAACGGCTTTTTCCATTTCTTTTCTTTTGTTGGCAATGGCTGATCTCAGTTGTTCTTCTGTCATATACTGAACAAGCGGGTCGGCGGCAACGCTTATTTTGTCATCTTCAACATAGGCTTTTCCTTCTTTTTTCCTGGAGTCGGCCACTGAAGTAGAATGCATGATGGCATCCCTTGATTTTCGAATGGCTGCCGGAGTGATCCCATGTTTTTCATTGTACGCCAACTGAATTTCGCGCCGGCGGTTGGTTTCGTCAATGGCTTTTTGCATAGAATCTGTAACCTTATCAGCGTACATGATTACTTTGCTGTCCAGGTTTCTGGCTGCCCTTCCGGCTGTCTGTGTCAATGATCTTTCCGAACGGAGAAAGCCTTCCTTGTCGGCATCCAGGATGGCAACCAGGGCGACTTCGGGAAGGTCCAGGCCTTCTCTCAAAAGGTTAACTCCAACCAGTACATCAAACTCACCAAGCCGCAAATCCCGCATAATCTCAACCCTTTCGATGGTGTCCACTTCGGAATGTATGTACCGGCATTTGATCTGCAAACGGGTCATATATTTGGTTAGTTCCTCGGCCATCCTTTTGGTCAGGGTGGTAACAAGTACCCGGTTGCCCTTGCGGATGGTCTGATCGATCTCTTCCAGCAAATCATCGATCTGGTTCAGGCTGGGCCTCACTTCAATGGCGGGATCGATCAGCCCTGTGGGTCTGATCAATTGTTCAACGACAACACCTTCGGATTTCTGCAACTCATAATCTGCCGGTGTGGCACTGACAAAAATCAACTGATTGACCATGGCCTCGAATTCGTCAAATTTGAGTGGCCTGTTGTCCATGGCAGAGGGCAGGCGAAAACCATACTCCACCAGTGTCTGCTTGCGGGAGCGGTCCCCCCCATACATGGCCCTGATCTGGGGTACCGTCACGTGGCTTTCGTCAATCACCATCAGGTAATCATCCGGGAAGTAATCCAGCAGGCAGAACGGGCGTGATCCGGGCTTGCGGCCGTCAAAATACCTTGAGTAATTCTCTATGCCCGAACAATACCCCAGCTCACGCATCATTTCAATATCATAGGTAACGCGATCTTCAAGCCTCTTTGCTTCCAAATGTTTCCCGTTTTCTTTGAAATAGGCAAGCTGTTTTTGCATGTCGTCCTGTATTTCGTTGAGGGCCGATTTCATCTTATCCCTGGAAGTAATGAATATGTTAGCCGGATAGATTACGATATTATCATAATCTTCGATTTTATGTCCATCCAGTGGATTAAAGGATTCAAGCGCTTCGATTTCATCACCCCAGAAATATATGCGGTATGCAAAGTCGGCATATGCAGGGAACACATCCACGGTATCTCCTTTTACCCGGAAATTTCCACGCTGAAATTCAACATCATTCCTGGAATACAAGCTACCTACGAGTTCATGCAGTAATTTATTCCTGCTGATCCATTCCCCCTTTTGCAGAGCGATTACATTGCTGGAAAAATCATCCGGGTTTCCGATACCATAAATACAACTAACAGAGGAAACCACGATTACATCCCTTCTGCCGCTGAGCAAGGCAGAAGTAGCACTCAACCGGAGTTTTTCGATCTCATCATTGATCGAAAGATCTTTTTCTATGTAGGTATTGGTCACCGGGATATAGGCTTCAGGCTGATAATAATCATAGTAAGAAACGAAATATTCAACGGCATTGTCCGGGAAGAACTGCTTAAATTCCCCATACAATTGGGCTGCCAGGGTTTTGTTGTGGCTCAGTACCAGCGTGGGCCTGTTCAGCTCCTGCAATACATTGGCGATGGTAAAGGTTTTCCCGGATCCGGTTACACCCATCAGGGTCTGCGCCGTATCATCACGTTGAATACCTTCCACGAGTTGTTTGATCGCCTCTGGCTGATCGCCCGTAGGTTTAAATTCTGAAGTAATCTTGAAGTCCATAAGCGATTGTAAAAATACATCAGTTTTCAAGACTGAGAAAACAGGAAACCGGATAATGATCACTAATGTTGAGCTGGTCTTCCCGGTAGCCCGATGAAACGAATTTTCGGTTGAAAAGGATATAATCGATGCGGAAGAAAGGAATAATGGAACTGAAGGTCTTTCCCATACCTCTTCCGCTTTCAATAAAGGCATCCTGAAGATCTTTTGTCAAAACATGATACGCGTAGCTGCTGGGTGTATCATTAAAATCCCCGCAAATGATCACAGGGTAGGGACAATTTTCAATTTCTTTCCTGATATATTCCACCTGCCTGGCCCGGTTGGTAAAGGCTTGTTTTAACTTTCCCGTGATGCGGTTCAACCTGTTGGAAATATTCTCTTTGCCTAGTTCAGCGGTTTTACCAGTTACCATATCATAATCGGATCTTTGTAAATAAATGGATTCGAGATGAAGGTTGTATACCCTGAAAGTATCCTGTAAATGCACGAAATCTGCAAATATCCCAAATTTTTTTTCAGCATCATTCGAAAGATATCCATGGTGAATTCTTTTAAACTTGCTAAAAATGACCATTCCAACGATTTTGAAACGGTAAGGATTGTAGTAGGATTGGTAATAATAATTTTCTGCATTCAGATTCTCTTTCAGATTTACCAGGGGATAATAATAGTTTTCACCCTGCGAATAAAACTCCTGCATACAAACTATATCAGGCGATTCTTTGATGACATGATTAAAAATATCATTTTGTCTTTCGGTTAGCTTCCTGAAATTATTTTCCGTTAGATTATGCACATTGAAGCTCAATACTTTAAATGCTTTCTCCGGTTTCTCAAAATCCTGTGCACATGATGAAAACTGGAAGTAACGTCCTATAAATCCCAGTCCTGACAGAATGACAAAAAGACTCAGTAAGAAATAATACTTTCCGGTAATCATCCAGTACAGCAAAAAAATCAGGTTGAGCATGAGCAGAAAGGGATAGGCGAGTCCGATAAAAGGCAGCACCCAGGTATCTTCAGGGCTGGAGCTTTCGGCAAAATATGATAGGATTAGCAACAAAGCAAAAAGAAGATTTGCGCTCAGCAAAAGACTGCGGATAAATGATGAGTTTTTAACTTTTTTCTTTGCAATCACTTTTTATTGCTGGCTTTAAAGAGTATTTCCTTTTCTTCCTTGCTCAGGCTGTCGTACCCTGATTTTGAGATTTTTTCAAGGATTGCATCAATTTTCACCTGTTTCTTTTTCCGGTGGTAATTGTATTCATCGTCAGTCATGGGTCTTTCGTAGGGCTTGCTGCTGGTATCGTATTGCTTCTGTGAACTTTTTGTAAAATAGGAAATAATTTTCTTAAAATTGAAAACAGGCAGCCATTTTCCCATATCGGTTCCTTTTTGTAATAATTTAATATACGCAAACCCCCATAAGGCTCCTCCCAGATGTGCGATATGTCCTCCAGGATTTCCTCTCTGAATGCTGAGGATATCAAGAACAACGAGACCGATGGCCAGGTATTTCAGTTTCACCCTGCCAAAAAAGATCAGCATAACGGTATAATTGGGCACATAAGTGGAGATGGCCACCAGGATGGCCAGCACTGAAGCTGAGGCACCCAGTGCAATGGAATGGGGGACATACTCCTGAAAAACCGGGAAAGCATTGAATGACAAGATATACAATACAGCCCCGGCGATGCCTCCCCAGATATAAACGCTCAGCAGTTTTTTTTCGCTCAGATATTCCATGAATATACGACCGCCGAAGTATAGCACAAACATGTTGAAGAAAATGTGGAAGAAATTTTCCTGCAGGAACATATACGTAATGATGCTCCAGGGTCTGGTAAGCAATGCACCTATGTCAGAGGGTACAGATAGCCAGTAAACGATGGGGGATACTCCAAATTTAGCTTCCGAAAAAGACTGTACCTGGAACAACCACAATAAAAGATTGATAACGTTGACTGCCAAAAATACAGCAATGTTGATTAAAATCAGGTTGGAAAGTATGCTTTTTCTTTTAAAGAAACTTTTTACTTCATCCAGGGGATTCCTGTTCTGCGTGTACATAGGCTCAATGTCTTTTCCAGTAACGGATCAGGAAATACCCAAAAATCATACCACCCAGATGAGCAAAATGCGCCACATTATCTCCGGGATTGTTGGCGATACCACTGTATAATTCAATGGCTCCGTAAATGATCACAAACCATTTGGCTTTGATGGGAATTGCAAAATAAATATAAATCAATGCATTCGGGAACAGCATGCCAAAGGCAAGCAAAATGCCGAACACTGCACCCGAAGCTCCTACTACCACAGAGGAGTTGAGGAAATCGGTTTTATACTGTTGCATGAAGTTGATCCCTTCCTGCAGGGCCCGGCTGGGGTCACGATTGATCAGGCTGTTGTATTTGTTAGCGAACAGATTGTAATTGTTCTGGATTTCCTGGGAAGTAACCTTGAAGTTCTCTGAGTTCAGGAATGCCATTAGTTTTTCATTCGACGGATCCTGCACAAAATTATTGATCGCGCCCAGAATGGGAGATATCTGGAAATAAAAAACAAGGTAGTGTACGATGGCTGCACCGATGCCTGTTACGAAATAATAAATTAAAAAGCGTTTGGGTCCCCAAACATTTTCCAGGGCATTTCCAAACATCCACAAGGCAAACATATTAAAAAACAAATGCATGAATCCGCCATGCATGAACATATAAGTAATGAACTGATAGGGTTGAAAATCCTCTGCAGCCCAGTAATGCAATCCGAGATACTTGATCAGATCCACTCCATAAGCACTGTTAAGTGCAATGGTCGCCAAAAAGAATAAAATATTTAAAATCAAGAGGTTTTTTACCACCGGGGGCAAAATCCTGAATCCCATCGGTCTGAATTGTTGTGACATTTTGTTTTTATTTAAGATGCAAAAATAAGAATAACAATCTTTTTACAGGATTTGTTATCCTATCCGAATTTTTTTTCAATCTCCTCAAACGGAATTACGTAAAATGTCAATCTTCCATCTGGTGTTTTGCCGGGGACCTTGCAACGGAACAATTTATCTGAGATAGATTGCATTTCTTCCGGAGACAAGCGTGTGCTTGTCTTTATTGCCATATTCTGGGCCATTGCGCGGGCCAGTAGTATTTTCTTGTCAATGTTGATGTCCTGCAGGTTTTTTTTATAATTCTCTATGCTTGATTCGATGAGTTCCTGAATATTATTATTCTGGTAACCGGCCGGAGTTCCGTCGACAACAAAGGTGTTGCTGCCAAACTTTTTTATGCTGAATCCGATCAGTTCCAGGTCGCCCTGTATTTCTTTCAGGATTTCTGCATCCTCCCTGCTGAAGGAAATATTTTGGGGGAAGAGCTCTTTTTGAGAAATGGCCTTTTTGTGTTCAATGCTCTCCAGGAATTGTTCATAAAGGATCCTGTAATGGGCATTGCGCTGATGAATGACCATCATCCCTGATTTTATCAATGTGAGAATATATTTTTGCTGCATCTGGAAAAACTTGCTGGCAATATCGCTAGCAAGTTCATTGGAGCTGGCGTCATCCTCAGCTGTAGAAGCAATTTTTTTCTTATCTTCCGGTTGGCGGAAATCTTTTGTTACTTCATAGAGTTTTTCCCAGTTGTCGGGTTTTATATTGCTTTTGCCTGTTCCGGCAAACCGGGATTTTTGTAGGTCATCAAATGGATTGTAATCTGATTTTTCGCGATAAAACGGATTTCTGATCTCCTGCTTTTCTGGCTTATCTTCTATATCAAAACTTTGTTCCACATCAAAATCAATGCTGGGCGTAACATTGAACTTTCCCAACGATTGCTTGATTGCAGAGCGCAGTATGGCATAAACATACTGATTATCCTGAAAATTCACCTCTGTTTTTGTGGGGTGTATATTTACATCCAACAGTTTTGGGTCAATTTCAATAAAGATAAAATAAGTAGGAAATGCATCGCTGGGAAGCAATTCCTGGAAAGCACTGTCTACCGCATGGTTCAGGTAAGCATGCCTGATATATCTTTTGTTGGCAAAGAAATACTGTTCACCGCGTGTTTTCTTTGCAAACTGTGGTTTACCGATAAAGCCACTGATCTTGAGTTTATCTGTACTTTGTTCAACAGGGACCAAGCGCTCGCCGTATTGATTACCCAGGATGTTTACGATCCTTTGTTTCTGGTTGGATGCCTTCAGTTTGAACAAATAGCGCTTGTTGCTCGTCATCGACATGCTGATTTGCGGATATGCCAAAGCTACGCGGGTAAACTCCTCAATGATGTGCCTGAGTTCGGCTGAATCACTTTTAAGAAACTTTCTTCTGGCCGGCACATTGAAAAACAGGTTCTTGATCTGTATGCTGGTTCCTGCCTGGCAACTGGTTGCTTCCTGTCGCCTGACTTTGGTTCCTTCCACTTCGATCAGGCTGCCCAGTTCCACGTCCTGCATTTTGGTTTTCAGTTCTACCTGGGCTATGGCAGCTATGGAAGCAAGTGCTTCACCCCTGAATCCCATGGTTCGGATGGCAAAAAGATCTTCTGCATTTTGTATCTTCGATGTTGCATGCCTTTCCAGGCTCATTCTGGCATCGGTTTCCGACATGCCGCAACCATTATCACTAACCTGGATCAGGGTTTTGCCTGCATCTTTGATCACCAGGTTGATTTCCGTACTTCCTGCATCTACTGAATTCTCAAGCAGCTCCTTGACGGCAGATGCAGGACGTTGAATAACTTCCCCCGCTGCAATCTGGTTGGCCACAGCATCCGGTAAAAGTTTTATGATATCAGCCATTTATTGCGTAAAGACTCTTACAAGGTTATCAAAAAAATCGGTAAAGAAAATAAAATAAATGGCCATACCTGCAATGGCAAGATAGAGGACGGTTCTCAGTTCGGAGGACCTTCTTTTTTTTGCCTCACGTTCATGGCGCCATTTTCGCCTGAGTTCGGCCCTGAACTGTTCCGATTTATCTTTGCTGTCGGTATAACCCAAATCTTTCTTTCTTTGCTCGCGTTCATCCTTCTCCTTGTCGTAATACAAAGGCTGATAATTAAACTGTTTGGGCCTGGGTCTTTTAAAAAATACGATCTTCATGTTTGTCTGTTTCTGATACAAATGTATCTAATATTTTGGGCTGAGGCAATCAAAACTTAAGCCGTGAATCTGTATCTTTGAACTGATTTAATTGGATCATAGTATGACAGAGCATAGAGAAAGCAAACTCAGCAAACTGATTGTGGTTGGTGACCGCGTGCTGGTTAAACCCAAAACCGAAAATAACAAAACAAAAAGCGGGTTGTATTTACCTCCCGGTTATAAAGAAAAAGAAGAAGTCCGTTCGGGTTATGTGGTCAAAACCGGTCCGGGATATCCCATCCCTTTGCCAACGGAGGATATGGAAGAGCCCTGGAAAAATCAGGATGAAAAAGTGAAATATGTTCCCTTGCAGGCCAAAGTTGGTGACCTGGCGCTCTTTATCCAAAAGGGTGCCGTTGAAATCGTTTTTCATGGTGATAAGTATTTTATCGTTCCTCAACATTCCATACTTCTGCTCGAAAGGGATGAAGATTTATTCGATTAGGTTGATCCGAAGTTTGATTTTTACTGTTTTGTAATTAGAGAAAATCAGATTCAAGGCTATGAAATAAAAAAAAGTCCCTGGATTGACAGGGACTTTCCAATATTTTGAATTTCTAAATAGCCTAAGCTTTGGCCAGCACCGGGAACCTTTGTCGGGCCAGGTAAAAAACACCAAAAAATAATCCGTTATAAAAAAGACCGCCCAGTACCGTATTCAGGAAAAATGAGATGCCGTATGATCCGTCATTGAAAAAGGCCAGTCCGGCAATGTAGGCTTCCATCAAACCTACTGCATTGGCGGGATAGATGGGAGAAGCCAGCCAGGCTGCAAAATTGGTAATGAGGAAGAATATGACGGATGAGGCAAGGGAAGCTCCAATCACGTTACCTACATTGACTTTTCGGCGCAGTACAAAACCGATCATTACTGTAATGGCAAATGCAATATATACAGCAAGCATATATGAGTGAAATCCTAGCAGGAGATCGCTGACGAACATGGCGGCAATGGGTAACAGGAATGCAAGATACTTGCGGCTGAGGTAGGTTCCTCCAAACAAGGCCATGGCCGCAATGGGCGTGAAATTGGGCCAATGGGGGATCAGGCGCATGAATGCACCAAATAAAATGATGGTAATGATGGCTATAAATCGTGGTGTCAAAAGTTTATCCTTCATGATCTATGATTTTTGTTTCTCATGGCAAAAGTATGAAAAAGCTTTTATTTGAAATTGCATAAGTTGTTTTTTTATAAACATGCAATTGTTACTTTTGTTTGAACCTAATGATGAACAGATGAAATTAAAATATTTTATAGCAATGATCAGTCTGAATCTGATCATGGTAAATTGTAGTAACATGGAGAAAAAAGTAGATCTAATCATCTATAGTACGAAAATATATACGGTTGACAGCAGTTTCTCAACAGCGCAGGCCATGGCAGTGCGTGACGGAAAGATCATCGCCATTGGCAGCAATGATGATATTTTTGACAATTACACTGCCGAAAAAGTATACAATGGCCTGAATAAATTCGTTTACCCTGGCTTTATCGACGGGCACTGTCATTTTTACTGGTACGGTGAAAACCTGATCAGGAATGCCGACCTGGTGGGAACGAAGTCTTTTGATGAGGTTGTGCAAAAAGTTGTGGAACACCAGCAGGAGAATCCGGCTGAATGGATCCTCGGCCGTGGCTGGGATCAAAACGATTGGGAAGTGAAGCAATATCCGACCAAAGAAAAACTGGATGAACTGTTTCCCGACCGGCCTGTCGTGCTGACCAGGATTGATGGTCACGCGGTCCTGGCCAATTCGGAAGCCCTTAAGCGTGCCGGCATCACAGCAAAAACAAAAGTCGAAGGAGGTGATGTGATTCTGGGCGAGGACGGGCAACCCACCGGTGTTTTGATTGATAATGCCGCTGATAAGTTAAAAGAGATCATCCCCAGACCCAACGATCAACAGAAAGTAAAAGCTTTCCGGGAAGCCGAAAAAAACTGTTTTGCGGTCGGGTTGACTTCCGTTGTTGATGCAGGACACGATAAAGACATGGTACTGCTTACCGACAGCTTGCATCAGTCCGGTGAGCTTAAAATGAAAATCAATCAAATGCTGAGCCCGACAAAAGAGAATTTTGAATATTTCATTAAAAATGGCCCTTATATTACCGACAGGTTAGCGGTCAGGTCGATCAAGCTTTATGCCGATGGGGCGCTCGGTTCCCGGGGAGCGCTTCTGCTGGAGCCCTATTCTGATGATCCGGATAACTTTGGTCTGTTGATGAAAGATCTCGATTACTATCGTGAATGGATCCGAAAAGCCATTGATCATGGATATCAGGTCTGCACACACACCATCGGGGATTCGGGAGCGCGTATCATGCTCGATCTCTACGGCGAAGTACTGGAAGGAAAAAATGATAAAAGGTGGCGCATCGAGCATGCCCAGACCATTCATCCCGATGATATGAAGAAATTTGGCAAATTCTCAATCATTCCTTCTGTGCAGGGAACACATGCTACTTCGGATATGTACTGGGCACCCGACAGATTGGGTGAAGAAAGGATGGACCGGGCTTATGCTTTTAAGGAGATGCTGCAACAGAACGGATGGATCATCAGTGGAACGGATTTTCCAATAGAAAATATCAATCCTTTGCATACATTTTATGCAACGGTTGCCAGGAAGGACCTTCAGGGGTATCCGGAAAATGGATTTCTAACGGACAATGCATTGAACCGGGAAGAGACCCTGAAGTCCATGACCATCTGGGCGGCTAAAGGTAGTTTTGAAGAAAACCGAAAAGGCAGCCTGGAAGTTGGCAAAGATGCCGACTTTGTTATTCTGGAAAAAGATATTATGGAAATCCCGATCGATGAAGTTCCGGAAACCCGGATTGCGAGAACCTACCTGGATGGTGAGCTTGTATACCATGATACTTCCTTTCAGTACTAATCTTAAAATTATTTTGATGAAAATTCAATTGATTTTGGATTCAATACGGATTTCGGCTTCGGGATTTTCTTTGCATTTTGATATTTGATTCATGCTTTTCTTCTAATTTTGTCAAGAAATTTTTTGTGAATGGAAGGAACTGAGATGGAGAAATACATATGCATTCACGGGCATTTTTACCAGCCCCCCCGTGAAGACCCCTGGACTGAAAAAATAGAAGAACAAAAAGATGCTGCCCCTTTCCACGACTGGAACGAAAGGATCACATACGAATGCTATGAGCCCAATACATCTTCGCGCATCCTGGAAGAGGAGAGGATCGTGGATGTAGTCAATAATTTCGAGAAGATCAGCTTTAATTTCGGACCAACGCTTTTCACCTGGCTTTCCAGGAAACATCCTGAAACATACCGGAAAATTATCGATGCAGATAAGATTTCTGCTGATAAAAATGAAGGATATGGATCAGCCATTGCCCAGGCTTACAATCACATGATCATGCCCCTGGCCAATCATAAAGATAAGGAAACACAGGTTTACTGGGGGATACGTGATTTTGAGTTTCGTTTCAAAAGGAAACCACTTGGCATGTGGTTACCCGAAACCGCTGTCGATACTGCCACACTCGAAGAACTTGCCAAACAGGAAATACGTTTTACCATTCTTTCCCCTGAACAGGCCGGTGCAGTGAGAAAGTCCGGTTCAGATTCCTGGATCAAAGTAAATACAAACAGCCTGGACAAAAGTCGGCCATATTGTTGCAAGCTGCCATCGGGCAGGAGCATTATCCTGTTTTTCTACAATGGAAAAGTTTCGCATGATGTAGCTTTTAACGGTTTGTTGAAGGATGGGAAAATGTTTGCCGATCATCTGCTGGAAGCTTTTGATAACAATAACATTGGATTGGAATTATCACACATTGCCACGGATGGCGAAACCTATGGCCATCATCACCGTCATGGGGATATGGCACTGGCCTTTTGCCTGTATTATATTGAAAAATACAAGAAAGCCCGGCTCAGCAATTATGCCTTTTTTCTGAATATGAAGCCGGCTGATCACGAAGTACAGATCAGGGAAAATACTTCCTGGAGCTGCTCACACGGCATAGAACGCTGGCGAAGCAATTGCGGATGCAAAGGCACAAATGAATCCCATATACACCAGAAGTGGAGAAAACCGCTCCGGGATGCTTTTGATTTTTTACGCGATGACATCGACAATATCTTTGTTGTACAGATGAAAAAGCTCACTCATGCTGATCCCTGGGATTTGAGAAATAAATATATCAGTGTGATACTGGACAGGTCCGAAGAGAATATCCTGGAGTTTCTAAAAAAATATGCAGGTATTGAAACTGGCAGGGAAGAAATGATCAGGATGCTGGAGTTGCTGGAAATGCAAAAACATGCCATGTTCATGTATACAAGTTGCGCCTGGTTTTTCGATGATATCAGCGATACAGGTACTGTCCAGATTATTGCCTATGCCACCAGGGCATGCCAACTGGCTGAAAAATTCACGAAAAGGAAATTGTTCCCCGCTTTTCTGACCAAACTCGCCAAAGCGAAAGGGAACTTTAGGGATTATCCTGATGCCCGGGTATTGTTTGAAAAGCTGGTAAAACCAAGGATAATAGATATTGATGTGTTTGCATTATGATCGGAGAAAGAGCTACCGGGGTGCTTCTGCATATTTCATCCCTGCCTTCAGCGTTTGGCGCTGGAGACTTCGGGAAAAATGCATTTAAGTTTGCCAAATTCCTGAGAAAATACAGGATAAAATACTGGCAAATATTACCACTGAACCCGACCGATGCAGCAATAGGGAACTCTCCTTACAGCAGTGATTCGGCTTTTGCCCTTAATCCGCTTTTCCTCGACCCGGAGGGATTGTATTCAGAAGGCCTGATCGAGCAGAAAGACCTGATGCAAATCCCTGGAAAACCTTCCAAAGTCAATTATGAGGCTGCCTATGCTTGTAAAAAGAATTTGCTGTACAAAGCCTTCCTGAATTTTGAATCAGACAAATATTCTGATTTCCATCAGTTTATTAAAGAAAACCTTTACTGGATTGAGGATTATGCTTTATTCAGATCATTGAAATTTTATTTCAAAGGCAAGTCCTGGGATAATTGGCCTGCCGGTATTCGTGATCGAAATCAAGGGGAATTGAACAGGTATCGCTCACTTCTGGAAGAAGGTATCCGGCAGGAGAAATTTACCCAGTTCATTTTATGGAAACAATGGAAAGAGTTGCGAAAATATTGCAATGAGATGCAGTTGATGATCTTTGGAGATCTTCCCATCTATGTGCAGCACGATAGCGCAGATGTTTGGGCACATCCTGAAAATTTCAAGCTGGGCAGGGATAAGAAGCCAACGCATGTTGCCGGTGTGCCCCCTGATTATTTCAGCGAAGACGGACAATTATGGGGAAATCCTGTTTTTAACTGGAAACATATGCAGATGGACGGATTTCGCTGGTGGGTAGAAAGGCTGAAGCAGAACTTCAGGTATTTTGACCTGTTGCGCATTGATCACTTTCGGGCATTTCTCTCCTATTGGGAAATAGAAGCCGGGGAGGATACTGCCAGAAACGGAGAATGGGTCGATGCTTCTGCGCAGGATTTTTACCGGCATATCCGGAAGGCATTCCCAAAATTACCCCTGGTGGCTGAAAACCTGGGCATTATTACCCCGGAGGTAAATGAGTTTTTGGAGGAACATGGAATTCCGGGCATGCAGGTCCTGCAGTTTGGCTTTCAGTCCATGGATTCCGTTAATGAATATCTGCCCCACAACTTCGAAAAAAATTGTGTTGCTTACACCGGAACCCATGACAATAATACGAGCAGGGGTTGGTTCCGGCAGGAGCTTGATGATCAGCAGCGGAAGTGGCTGCAAAAATATTTTGACCAGGAAATTACGGAGGAGAATATAGCCCGGAGAATGATATGTCTCTTGCTGCAATCAACGGCAAAACTGGTGATCTTTCCTTTGCAGGATCTTCTGAGCCAGGATGAAACTTACCGCATGAACAAACCCGGAACAGCCGGAAATAACTGGATGTACCGTTTTTCATGGAATGATATTGATGAAGATAAGCTGCTGTGGCTTCAGGAGATGAATGAGTTGTATGGGCGGTAGTCCGCAGTTTGCAGTCGGCACTTGGCAGTTACTATTGGATATTGTTTGGGTGTTAGTTGCCTTTTAAGTATTGCATTTTGGACAACAGGATCAAGTAGTTTACCCTGGAAGCCAGCAGCTCGGCTTCTGATTCTGCCAGGTCAGCTTCTGACTTCAGGAGGTCGGTTTTCAGCTTTTGCCCTGCCTCAAAAGCATCTTTCATCAGGCGATGTTCTTCCTGGCGTGCATCATAAGCATCCTGGGCTGCGGTAGACAGGCGTTTTGCATTCTGGGTTTGCAGGTAGAGTTGTTCCGCTTCATTGCGCATGCTTTCTTTCTGATAAGAGAAATCTTCTGTAGCTTCTCCGAGTAAAGCCTCCCTTTGCCGGATAACAGCAGCTCGCTCTCCGGAAGCAAATATCTCCCATTCCAGGTTCAAACCGGTCAGGAAATAGGAACGGGGTGTAAGCGGGATACCATGATTGTAGTTGTATTGACCAAAGAGGGCCAATCCGGGAATATACTCCTTTCTGGCCGCATCTACGCCAAATTCTGCCTTTCTCACCATCAGTCCGGCCTGTTGGATGGAAAAATTTTCTCCCGATACTGCGGTGATAAATTCATTCATGGGTTCGGGCTCTGTCAAATAAAGGCTGTCAAGATTCATCACGGGTTCTACCGGATATTCCACACCCAAAAGCTGTTTCAATTTTAATAAATAATTTTGCTGCTGGTTCTGATGCTTTATCAGTTGATGTTCTGTTTCGTTTATTTCAGCTTTCAATCCCATTGCATCCACCTTCAACAATTCTCCTTCCTCGCTGGCATTCAGTGCATCCCTGTATTCTGATCTTTTGTATTTGAGTCGGGCAAGAGTTGCCGCTTCCATTTTTTGTTCCAGCAGAATCCCATAATACAATTCTGTGATCCCGAGCTTGATTTCATTGATCGCTTTTTGTTTTTCCAAGGCTTCAATGCTCACATCGGTTTCGGCAACTTTTTTACCGCTATTTACTTGTGTAAGCTGGGTAATCGGCTGGATCAGGTTTACCGATGTTTTATACAGGTAATGGTCTCCATGGATCAGGGTCATATCTTTTGGGGGTAGGGGGATGTATTTCTCCAGCAGTTCATCGATCCATTCGATATCCACGAGATCGCGATAAATGTGATTGAACTCTCCTTTATAAACGTAAATATTTGGATCACTGTTATAGGCAATTGTTCCGCTGGCGCTCAGGCGGGGGTAAAAATTGCTTTTCATTTCGGCAAGCTTGCCTTCAGCTTGTTTTACTTTATATTCCAGGATTTTGATCAGCCTGTTATTCTTTTCTGCGATGGTATGTGCTTCTTCCAGACTGATCACAGTGTTTTTCTGGGCTGAAAGCTCAAGACCCAGCAATATCAGGAGTATTATATTCAAGCTTTTATGGATCATCTTAATCACCAATTGTATTTCTTTTTCGAATTATTATAGCGTACAATGCCGGGATCACCATGAGTGTTAAAATCATAGAAATCACAATACCAAATGCGAAAACACTTGCAAGGGGGGCCCAAAGCGGGTCCTTTAAAACGATCATGGGTACCACGCCAATGGCTGCTGCCATGGTTGTCAGGAAAATGGGCCGCAACCTTCTTTTGGCCGATTCCCGGGCAGCTTCTGCAAAACTGATGTTTTCCTTTTTTACCAGGCTGTCTGAGAAATCAACAATGATCAGGGCATTCCTGATCACGATACCGACCAGGGCGATCAGTCCCACAAAAGCAGTAAAACTGAAAACATTTCCGGTAATGATCAGGCCCAGGATGGCACCGAACAAAGTCAGGGGAATGGATACCATGATGATCAGCGGTCGGGCAACATCCCTGAACTGAACCAGTAAGATGATAAATATACTGACCAGTGAAATGATAAGAGCGGCGATCATGTGCCCGAATGTTTCGCCCTGGTTTTTATAATCTCCGCCATATTCCAGGCGATAACCTGGGGGAAGTGTCAATTTGTCAATCGCAGGTTTGGCCTCCTGGAGTACCTCGGAAGCCAGGTACCCGTTTTCAGGCTTGCATCCTGTGGTTAGGGCGGGAATTCCGTTCCTGCGTGTGATCTTGCCTACCTGCCAGCGTGGTGTAGCATCTGCAAATTGCCTGATCGGAATAAATTTCGGGAAGAAGGGATTGGAAATGTAAGTATTCAGGACATCCGAATAATCATCCCTCTTTTCTTTTTCCAGTTTGAACACGATGTTCAGGGGATCATCACCCTCCCACAACCTGGAAACCGGCGCTCCATGCAATCCGGCCCCCAGCATTTCAGCTATGGTGCTGGTGGTAAATCCCAGACGGTTCGACACTTCTTCATCAATGTTCAGCTCCAGGATGAAGTTTTCATCAAAGTCCTGGCGGATCAGCCGGCTGCCTTCCGTTTTCCGGAAAATTTCTTTGATGGTGTCGCCAATGTTGTTCAGCCTGTCAATATTGTTTCCATAAACCCTGACCTCCACGGGAGAAACAGTTGGCACGCCCTGTGCAAACTGCATGACATCAACATGTGCATTGGGCAGAAAGTGCTGAAGCTTTTCCAGGTAATAAGGAGCAAGCTCTTCTGTAATTTCTGTGCTGCTGGTGTTGACCAGGATCTGTGCATAGCTTTCCTGCGGGAATACCGGGGCAAAGCTGTAATATACCCTGGGCGCCGAAGTACCAATAAAGGAAGCAAATGCCGTAATGTTGCTGTCTTTTACCAGGATATCCTCAATTTTCTGAACATCTGATTTTGTCACATGATATCGTGTTCCCATGGGTTCGAAAACCTGTATGATGAACTGGTTGCGCTGTGCATCCGGAAAGAATTGTTGTTTGGGAATGCTGAACATCAGGGCGCCGCCAACTACAAGCAATACACCCAAGATTACTGTTATGGCTTTGTGGTTCATGGCCCGGTCGATGGCCCGGTTAAAGATATATTGAATCGCATCCAGCACATTGAATTTTTTCTTTGCCTTTGCATCATCTTTCTTTAATCCTTTTCTGATAAAAACATAGGCCAGGAAAGGCGTCATGAAAAATGCCACTACCAGCGAACAACTCATGGATATGGCAACTGTTACCGGCAAAGTGATCAGGAATTGACCCGTGGCACCACTTAGCATGAATACCAGGGGCAGAAAAGCCACAATGATGGAAAGGGTAGAGGAGAAGAGTGATATTGAGAATTCGGTGGCACTCTTCCAGGCTGCATCAAAACGTTTCATGCCGCTATCGAGCTTGTCGATGTAATTGTCGATCACCACCACGGCATTGTCGACCACCATGCCCAGGACCACGATCAGGGAGGCGAGGGAAACCTGTTGCAACTCATAACCAAAGAGGTTCAGGAAAGTGAAGGTCATGCCGATGGATACGGGAATGGAAAAAGCGGCGATCAGTGCCACCCGGAAAGGAAGTAGCAACATAATCACGATGATGACCGCCACGACCGCAATGATAAATTCCCGCATAAAATCATTCACAGCGCTTTTTACCACAGCAGGCTGGTCATTGATGATCACCATGTTTACTTCATCAGGGATCTGTTGTTTGCTGTCTTCCAGGATTTGGTTCACTTTAGTCCCGAATTCAACGATATTATAGCCAGATTGCATCTGCAGGGATATTAGCATCACTTTGCTTTCGTTTCCATTGATCCTGATCAGTTGGGAAATATCCTGCAGCTTTCGTTTAACTTTTGCAATGTCTTTTATCCTGATTACGGCTCCTTCGGGTGAGGTGCCCACCATTTGATTTTTGACAGATTCCAACTGGGAATATAATCCCGAAGCATGGATTTTTACCCGCATTTGCTCCGTATCAAGGTAGCCGGCATATTTGATACTGTTTTGCGTTTTCAGGGCTTCTATGATTTGCAGCAGGCTAACATCATAGCGAGCGAGTTTTTCCGAATCAAATAAAACATGTATCTCCTCGGCCTGGTATCCCAGGTGGGAAATCTTGGAAACTTCCTTCAACTGGCGCAGATTGTTCTCAATAATCTCGACATAGTCTTTTAATTCACTGTAAGAATGTTCCTTTGTCTCCAGTGCAATCAATTGCGATACTACATCACCGAAATCAGAATCAACGATCGGCCCGATAACACCCTGTGGCAATGAGGTTTCTTTTAACTGGAACAGCCCCTGGCCAAGTCTTTCCCAGAACAGATCAGGCAATTCGACCCAATCTTCCAGGCTGACGGTTATGGTTAGCAGGCCATCGGTTGTAGTAGAGTAAGTTTCGGACTTATCAACTTCTTTATAAGTAAAAAGCTTCTCCTCTATGTTTTTGGTCACTTGCTCCTGCACCTGGGAAGCGGTGGCACCCGGATAAAAGGCTACGATCAGTGCCTGCCGGACCGTAATTTCAGGGGAAGACCTGCGTGGCATGGTCATCAGGGAATATATACCGATGACAAAGACCATCAATATGATGATCAGGGAAACCTGCTTGTATTTTAAGGATGATCGGATCAGGTTCATTTTATCATTGATGTTTTCAGTGAATGATATTTATATTGGCTTTTTCATACAACTTTTGCTGCCCCTCAACAACCACGGTATCGGCAGGGTCCAGACCTTCATTGACCATTACCTGCTTACCGCCGACCTCTCCAAGCAATACATTTTGTTTTCTTGCTTTGTTGTTCCGGATCAGGTAAACATAGGTTTTGCCATCCGCATTTCTTAAAACAGCTTCGGCAGGAATCAATATTTGTGATTTATTCGAGGGGCTTTCAATTTCAATGCGGGCGATCATGCCGGGCCTGATCATGGAATCATCATTATTCATCAGTGCTCTTACTTCAAAAGACCTTGAAAAGCTTTCTGCATTTGGTGCAATATGCTCCACCCTGGCAGGAAAGACTGTATCACCCAGGGAATGCACTTTAACCATAACTTCCATATCCTTTGCAATAAGTCCGATCTCATTTTCCGGTACCATGAACCTGGCATATACTTTCTTTGTCCGGATGATCCTGAAAATGGGAATACCCTGCTTAACAATCTCTCCCGGCTCCAATCTGTCAAATGATATCCATCCTTCCGAAGGAGCTTCCAGTCTGGTTTCTCTTAATTGTCTTTCTTTGAACTTCAGGTCAGCTTTTGCTTCTTTATACAGGGCCTGGATCTTTTCATAATCACTTGCTGTCAAACTGCCTTTCTCATATAAGCTTTTCAAGCGATTGTATTCGCTTTTTGCTCTATCAAACTGGGCGCTTGCAGCATCTACGGCATATTGATAATCGGTGGGGTCAAGCTTTGCGAGCATTTCACCCTTTTCGACATAATCACCCTTTTTTACATGCACAGACTGAATTTTTCCAGAAACCATGAAACCGGTATTCACTGTTTTATGGGCGAGGATGCTTCCGCTGAAGCTAATTGTCAAGGGGTTTTTATCTGCCTTGATTGCCATGACCTTAACAGGAAAGGATACTGTTTTTTTTGCTTGTTTATCCTTTGAACTGCAGGCCTGAAGGATGATCAAAATCAAGATGACGATGGATAATCGTTTCATTTGAAGTTAATTTGGATTGATATTAAGAATGCAGTTTTGATTTACTTTCTTCCTACAATAATAATAATTTATTGGCGCAATTGAAAAGTCGTGGGAAAGAAAAATAAAAACCGGCTGAAAAGTGAAAGCCGGTTTTTGTGACTCCGCAGGGATTCGAACCCCGAACCTTCTGATCCGTAGTCAGATGCTCTATCCAGTTAAGCTACGGAGCCTTAGCACATGCAAAGATATAAATATTTGATGAATTCCAGCATTGTGGTTTGCCTTTCTGAAAAGAGAGATTCGCTGAAATTGCTGGCCAAAGTTTATCGTACCTGATTTGATTGAATGCTCTGATAATGGTCAATAGAAATATCTGTTCCATTTATATTGTTCAATGGTTTACGGGGATACATTTTTTGTATCTTGCCTTAAAAAACGATGGATATTGGTTTTCTGAAAGAAAATTTTTTGAGTCGATTTGGTGAAAACAGTGAGCAGGTTGCTGTTTTTTTTGCACCCGGCCGGGTGAACATCATAGGCGAGCATACCGATTACAACGGTGGCTATGTACTGCCATGTGCATTGAGCTTTGGCACTTACCTTTTGATCCGGAAAACCGGGGATGATCAGCTGCGTTTTGCCTCTGAGAATTTTGAGGGTACCTGGAATCTAAGGTTGAATGCACTGGGAAAACAGGGGAAAACTGCCTGGGTGAATTATCCTCTCGGGATCATTGATCAATTCAGAAAGCGGGGAATGAATCCCGATGGATTTGAAATGCTTTATTCGGGTGACATTCCTCCCGAAGCAGGATTGTCAAGTTCTGCTTCCATTGAACTGGTAACTGCCTTTGCCCTGAATGCGTTATTTCATTTTGGTATGGACCGGATGGAGCTAATCCAGCTTTCACAGCAATGCGAGCATGAATTTATTGGTGTAAAATGTGGCATCATGGATCAGTTTGCCGTGGCCATGGGCAGGAAAGAGCATGCAATTTATTTGAATTGTAAGAATCTTGATTATGAAGAAATCCCTTTCAAACTGGGAGAATATAAACTGGTAATTGTAAATTCTAATAAGCCCAGGGGCCTTTCAGCATCAGCTTATAATGAGCGGGTTATGGAATGTCAGGAAGCCGTTGTCAATATCAACAAAAGCCTGACAACAAAAGATCTGGGCGAGATTACGCTGGAGGAATTCCGGATGGTTGAGCATCTGATCAGTCACCCGGATGTTAAGAAAAGGGCTTACCATGTTATCAATGAAAATTACAGGGTAAAACAGAGTGTACATGCACTGAAGGCCCATGATTTGAAACTGCTGGGTAAGCTGATGAATGCTTCCCATAATTCATTGCGGGATTATTATGAAGTTACGGGTCCGGAACTGGATGCTTTGGCCGAAGCTGCCTGGGAGATCGATGGTGTATTGGGTGCACGCATGACAGGCGCCGGTTTTGGGGGATGTACGGTCAATATTGTGCATCGGAATGCAGTAGAAGAATTCAGGAAAAGGGTGGGGGAGCAATACCATAAAAAGACCGGATTGCACGCCGATTTTTATTTGCCAGAGATTGGTGATGGGGTGAGGAGTTTATGATATACTTCGACATTCATTATTCGACAATCGACATTTTTTTTGAATTTCGAATTTCGAACGCCCAATGTCGAATTTCGAAGTTGGGGCTGCATCAATAGACAAATCGAAAATCGACAATCGACAATCGACAATCGACAATCTAATAATTCCTCTCCCCGAAAATCGCCGATCCAATCCTTACCATCGTCGATCCTTCCTCGATGGCGATTTTATAATCATTGGTCATGCCCATGCTGATCTCTTTAAAATGATCCTGATCTTCGAAGTATCCGTGTTTGAGAAAATCAAAGGTGTTTTTGAGCATTCTGAATTCCTTGCGGATTTGCTCTTTATCTTCTGTGAAAGTGGCCATGCCCATCACACCACAAATCCTTACATTTTTCAGTTCCGGGAAAACTTCACTGTTGATCAGGTTTTTGGCTTCTTCCAGGTCGAGGCCGAATTTGGATTCTTCTTCTGCAATGTGAAATTGCAACAAGCAATCGATTACACGTCCTTCATTCTTTGCACGCTTGTTGATTTCTTTCAGCAGTTTTAATTTATCCACAGAATGTATCATGCTAACAAAAGGAGCCAGGTACTTTACCTTGTTGCTTTGCAGGTGACCTACAAAATGCCATGCGATGTCTTCCGGCAAATCCGGCTGTTTTTGAATAAGTTCCTGGGCTTTGTTCTCCCCGAACATTCTGTGATCACTATTGTAGGCCTGCATGATATCCGCTTCCGGTTTGGTTTTGGAAATCGCGATGAGCTTAACATGGCCGGGTAGTTCTTCCTTTATTTTCCTAAGATTATCCCTGATATCCATAACAAATCCCTTTTGATACAAAATTATGAAATACGGATCAATTGGCTAGGAATTTTCAGGTTTTCCTTATCAAGCACTTAACACTGGAAAAATAATTACATTTGCGCCAAAATGGATAAACTCAGGATCATCAGGGCGCTTGTGCTGCAGTTCATTTTCTGGATTGTATTTTTTGCCTTTACCAGGAGCATATACCTGCTTTATAATCTCAGGTATATCCGCATGGAAGGTATCGGGTTCTGGGAAAGCATGCAGTCTTTTTACCATGGCTTTGAACTGGATGTGTCAACTGCGCTTTACCTGATCGGATTCCCATTCCTGGTTTATTTGCTGATGAGCCTTTTCAGGGGGAATTTCTGGAATAAGATCGTAAAGTATTATGTGCTGCTGGTCATCATTGTTTATTCATTGCTCACAACAGCAGAGCTGGGAATCTATTCCGAATGGAAAACCAAGCTGCATTATAAAGCGCTGATGTACCTGACGCATCCGGCAGAAATTTATGAGTCTGCCGAAACTGCTACCTTTTTTGTATTGCTTGTCATTTTATTTGCCCAAACTCTGCTGGCTTATTGGATATTCAGAAGGCTGTTTTTTACGCAGGTCAGGATTGTAAAGCGCAATTATTTCTTTACCGCCGTATATCTGATCATTTTCCCTGTCCTTGGGATCATCGGTGGCAGGGGAGGTCTGCAGGAGATCCCGATCAACCAGAGTCAATCCTATTATTCGGAACACCAGATACTCAACCTGGCAAGCATGAATTCCGGTTTTAATATTTTCGTGAGTCTTTATGAGAACTGGAGTCTTAAAGGAAAAAATCCCTTTCTATCATTTCCCCAAGATGAAGCCATTGAGATCGTGGAAAGGATCTATGAGCCCCGGGGAGATTCTACCCTCCAGGTCCTGGCTACTACCAGGCCCAATATCGTTCTGATCATGCTGGAAAGCTGGTCGGCCGATCTGATAGAATCCCTGGGTGGAAAGCCCGGCATCACCCCGGGATTCAGAAAACTGGAAAAGAATGGCATTCTTTTTACAAATATATATTCTGCAGGAACCCGCTCCGAACAAGGTATGGCTTCTATCTTCAGCGGATTCCCGGCACATCCCATATCTTCCATCACGGTGCAACCGGATAAATTCCAGGGATTGCCAACCCTGACAGGCAAGCTTGAAGAAGAAGGCTATTCCACATCCTTTTATTTTGGTGGGCAATTGATCTATGGAAATATAAAAAGCTATATCATGTACAATGGTTTCGACAGGATCATCGAGATCAGTGATTTTGATGATGATGTTCCGCAGGGCAAGCTGGGCGTGCATGATGAATTTGTTTTCGAACGGCAACTGGAAGAAGTCAGCAATGATCCCCAACCCTTTTTCTCATCTGTTTTTACGATGAGTACCCATTCTCCCTTTGATATGCCTTTGCCTGAACTGAAAGTGGATTGGGGTGGGCATGTGAATATGTATCTGAATTCGGCCTGGTACACCGACAGTTGTCTTTATGCATATATTCAACAGGCGAAATCAAAGTCCTGGTACGATTCCACGCTTTTTATTATTGTGGCCGATCACAGTCATCATGCATACTATAACTGGGGTTATCATTCGAAAGAATACCACCACATTCCCCTCTTGTTTTTTGGCAATGTAATCAAGCCCGAATACCGGGATGTGAAGGTCGGCAAACTGGGTTCCCAGGTAGACATTGTTTCAACATTGTTCAGTCAGCTTCAATTGAGTGACTTTCCTTTTCAATGGAGCAAAAACCTCTTAAGTCCAGAAACACCGGAGTTTGCCTATGTTGCTTTTGAAGAGGGAATTGGCTGGATTCGGCCAAATGCAAGTTTTTTCTGGGACAAGAAGATCAATCATTTTTATACAAAGGATATTCCCGACAGCCTGTATCAGCAAAAGATCATACGGGAAGGAAAAGCTTTTTTACAAATGGTGTTTAAGCAGTATATGGATCAATGAGTTTCATTCCTGTTGGATCTCCGATTTGGATTCTTTGACAAAAGCCGGATCAACAGCTAAAAAAACAATCGAACAATAAAACAGATATCCGAACACCCATGAATGATTGAGGATTTAAGAATTAAGCGATGTCTATGCCTGAAATTCAATATTTCCAAGGTGGAAACTTTTGTGAAGGCAGCCACACTTCCATTTCAATCTCTTAACGTATATTTGCAAACATGATATTATCATTGTTCGATATTGCCTTTCTGAACCAGGATAATTTTTTGGAGTTGTTGTTCCGCTTTGCCTTCAATTTCCTTGTGATCATTATCATTGTGCGCTACATATATTATCAGGCAGCTCAGCGGAAGGATTACTTGTTCACCTATATCCTGATCAGTACTACAGTTTTCCTGCTGGCATACCTGCTGGAGAATGTCACTCTGGAACTGGGCTTTGCCCTGGGTTTATTCGCGATTTTCGGTATCATACGATACCGGACCAGCACCATTCCCATCAAGGAGATGACCTATCTTTTCGTGATCATCGGTATTTCCATCATCAATGCACTTACCAACGAAAACATCAGCTACGCTGAGTTGATCATCACCAATGTTTTTGTGATCGCCATTACCAAGGCAGGTGAGTTTTTCTGGATGTTCAAGCATGAATCGAGCAAAAAGCTGGTGTATGATAAACTGGAATTGCTGAAACCTGAGAATGAGCAATTGTTCCTGGAAGATATGGAAAAACGGACGGGGCTTAAGATCAGAAGGGTGGAGGTTGGAGAAATTAATTTTTACCGGAACACCGCTGAGGTAACAATCTATTATTTTGATGATGAAACTGCATCCCAGTTCTACACTGAAAAAGCGCTTGACAAAGATTCCCAATTGTAAAGAAATGCAAACTGTCATTATTCCCAAATACTTGTTTGCTGGCTTTTTCTTTTTGATGGTATCCTGCCTGCATGCCCAAAATAACAGCATGTTTGTAAATGAGTCGGTCCTTGAGATCGATATCTATATTGATATGCAGGGACTGACTGAAGATATAGGAGAAGAAAGGGAATATCACAATGGCCTGCTTGTATACACCGATGCAGCGGATAAAAAATATAAATTTGATATTAAGCTCAGGACCCGTGGCAATTTCAGAAGGAAACCGGATGTATGCCCATTTCCTCCCATCAAGGTGAACTTTGAAAAAGATCAGATCGAAAACAGCATTTTTGAAGGAGCCGATAAGATCAAGCTTGTTACGCACTGCAATAGTAACGACCGCAATGCTGAGGATTATCTTTTCAGTGAGTACCTTGCCTATAAAATCTTTAACCAGATCAACAATATCAGTCACAGGGTACGGTTGGCACGTATACGTTATCATGACATACTGGAGGTTTATCCAGACATTACACGTTACGCTTTTTTTGTTGAGAAAGATGAGCAGTTGGCAGAAAGGACGGAAATGCATTGCCTGGATGATATTGAGAAATTGAGTTACAA
Source organism: Bacteroidales bacterium (assembly GCA_021740625.1). Classification (GTDB taxonomy): domain Bacteria; phylum Bacteroidota; class Bacteroidia; order Bacteroidales; family JAIOZK01; genus JAIOZK01. The sequence goes on along the minus strand of JAIOZK010000022.1, from coordinate 44,508 downwards.
ACAACTCAATATGGATTATTATCAACTTTTTTCTGTATTCCAGTTTCTCATCGGCAATACCGACTGGTCGGTCCTTCTGCCAAAAAACATAACAGTTTTGAACAAGGAAGACACTTCACAGGTAATTGTCGTTCCCTACGACTTTGATCTTTCATATCTGGTAAAACCATCATACATCACAAAAAATCCCGGCATCAATCCCGAGAGGAATATGGCCAAAATAAAATCCTATTGTCAATCGTTAGATGAGTTCTCTTCTGTAATTCAGTTTATTGCTGAGAAACGCAATTCCATATTGAAACTGGTACAGGATTTCGATCTGCTCGACCGCAGGCAAAAGAGACATGTTTTGGAGGTTTTAAAAGCCCAGTTTGATAAGCTGGAGGACCCGGAATCTCTGGACGGATACTTTGAGGAGATTTGTTATGATTGACATCCACAGGCTTAAATATCTGCTTTACTTCATTGTTTTCTTGATGATCGCACCAAATGTGCAAGGCCAGGAAAATTTTCCTGATGAAAGGGATATCCGGAAGATCATCCGGAAAGAGCAGAATGAAAAATTCCTGTCGTTACTTGAGAGAGGTCTTGCCAATCATTACAAAACTTCTGACACACCTCTTCTGTACCTGGGGATTCGTTATGACAATGCCACAGTCATTAAATACTTACTGGAGTTTGGTGCCGATCCTGATATGTATTACAGGGATAAAAATATGCTGATGTGGGCGGTAAGGTTCAACAGACCAACTGCCTTGCGCTTGCTGCTGGATTATGGCGCCAGTGTGGATGCGCAGGATGACAGGGGCGTTACGGCTCTCATGATGGCTGCATGGATGAACAGAACATCTGATTTTGAAATACTCATTGAATATGGTGCTAATATCTACCTGGAGGACAGATCCGGAAAGAATGCCGTTGAACTGGCAGTTTATGAATGTGAAGAAAGCACAGGTTTTGAAATGGATACACGCATTTTTATGCGAAAACAGATCCCACCCAGGTATGATTATGTAGACGGCCCATATGTTGATTACCTGAGTGATTCATTGGCACGGGTGAGTTACTTTTATTACGATAATTACGACAGTATTGTTCGCAGGATCGACAGCTTGTTTGCTGCTGATGAGAAGAGCTTTTCCTTTAGGGGGTTTGTTTTTGATACCAATACCTATGATCTTCAATTTCCACTCGATATACAAAAATCCAGGTATGAGCGTGTAGAAAAGATTTTTGCCATCAATGATGTGCATGGCCATTATGATTCATTCGTGGATTGCCTGACCAGGAATAACATTATCAACAGCAAACGCAACTGGCAATTTGGCGCAGGACATCTGGTGATCAACGGGGATGTTTTTGACAGGGGAGGAAAAGTGACGGAGACTTTATGGTTGATTTATAAACTTGAAAAACAAGCCCGGCAAAGCGGGGGCAGGGTTCATTTTCTGTTGGGCAACCACGAGATCATGATCCTCGATAATGATGATCGATACAAATCGAAAAAATATCAATTCTTTGCCAATCACTTCGGCTGGAATTATGCAGCTTTTTTTACCAGAAACACTTTTCTCGGAGAGTGGCTCAGAAAACATAATTCTATGATTGTAATCAACGACAACCTCTTTGTGCATGGGGGAATTTCGTCTGTGTTTTATAAAGAAAAGCTGCGTGTGGAGCAGATCAATAAGGAAGTCCGTTACAAACTGAACAATTACCAGATTGCAAATGAAGACCCGCTTTTTTCCATGAACGGCCCTTTCTGGTACCGGGGTTACCTCTGGAAGGGAAAGGATTTTGAAAAGATCACCAGGACCAGCCTCGACAGCATTTTGAATTTCTACCATGTTAACCACATCATTGTCGGACATACGATTACCGATCAAATCCAGTTGTTGTTTGATCAAAAGATCATTGCTCTTTCTGCCCCTTTTCACGAGAATGATGAAAACATTTACGGATTGCTTATCCTAAATGGGGTATATTACAAGGTTTCAGGTGATATCCGGAAGAGGCTTTTTTAGTGGAGTCATGATTGACCAGGATTTGGTCATTGGTCAATGGTCATTCCATCTATTGGTCAGGCAGAATGTAGTCAGGAATTATTGTTATTTTGAGTTTTGCATGATCCAATCATTTATCCTTTCATTATCCATATAAAAATCACAATGTTTTTCCAGAATCCAAATTGTATTAACAATTTTTAACACTGCTTACTGTTGCATTATAAGTTGCTGTTCGTCAAATGTATATGAATAAATAAAAAGTGCCTTTTGCAAACTAATACGAAATTATTCGTAATTAAATTTGGATATTACGAATAGCTTCGTATATATTTGTACGAAATTATTCGTAATAAGTCATGGCAAAAAAATCAAAGCATCCCACAGAATCAGAACTGGAAATTTTAAAGGTGATCTGGGAAAACGGTCCCAGCACTGTGCGACAGGTAAATGAAAAACTCAACGAAAGGAGGGAGGTTGGATATACAACAAGCCTGAAATTGATGCAGATCATGGTAGAAAAGAAATTGTTGAAACGGAATACGAAAACAAGGACGCATGTTTATTCATCTGCCATCCAAAAGGAAGATACACAACGCCAATTGCTCGACAGCTTACTGGAAACTGCCTTTGGCGGCTCAGCGCAGAGTCTGGTGATGCAGGCCCTTGGAAATCATAAGTCGAGCAAAAAGGAACTGGAGGAGATAAGAAGATACATTGAAAAACTGGAGGGAGGTGCGTGATGGAAAGCATACTTGATCTTTTGCCCGAAGGACTCATGGAAGCCATCGCATGGACCCTCTTACACTCCCTGTGGCAGGGCCTGGTAATAGCATTGATGCTGGTACTGGTCTTATTGATTCTCAGGAAAGCTGTTTCCCTTAAAAGATACTATTTTTTAATTACAGCATTTGTATTGTTTCTTGCAGGCAGCATATTTACTTTTTTACAGTGTTACAGGTCAGAATCAAATGCAGTAAATAAAAGTTTTGCAGGAAAAGCTTTTGCACTGGCAGAAACTAATTCTCTGGGGGATCATATTGAAAACAGTACGGGATTTTTCTCAGGCCTGGGCGAAATCTTTGGTTCAAACCTCAGTTTGGTTTTCACCCTCTGGTTTATCGGCATGCTGCTTTTCAGCTTTCGCTTTCTGGGTGGACTGGTCTATACACAGCGCCTGAAATATTTTGCAGTGGAAAAAACTTCGGGGATATTACAGGATAAATTCGATAGCATAAAGCAGAAATTATCCGTTCGAAAAAGGGTAGACCTATTATATTCAAAACTTGCGAGAGTACCCATGCTGGCCGGTTATTTCCGTCCTGTAATCCTGCTGCCTGCCAGTATCATGTCGCATGTTCCTTATGAGCAGATCGAAGCAATCCTGATACACGAACTTATTCACCTCAAACGTCATGACAACCTTATCAATTTGTTTCAGCGGCTGATGGAAATCATTTTCTTTTTCAATCCGGCTGTCTGGTGGATTTCCGGGATTGTTCGCAAAGAGCGAGAAAGCACTTGTGATGAAATAGCCATGGAATATTATCAGGATAAAATCTCTTACGCAAAGGCCCTGGCCAATGTGGAAGAGTTCAGACAAAATATACCGGTATGTGCTGCTGCCTTCACGGGCAACAGGAATTATTTGATGAACAGAATAAAACGATTAACAATGAAAAAGCACAGAAATAATAATTATTTATCAGGATTGCTTGCAGTGATCCTGGTATTCGGAACCTTAATCGTGTTCACCGCAAAAGGAAAAATATTTAATTCCAATGGTGAGCATGTATTTTATGATCAGTATTCTGAAGATGGAACAATAAACACCAGTCCCAATACTCCTTTCATGCCAGGCCAGGACACCAACAGGTCTGTAAAAGAAAAAAAGATCATTCAGAAAGAACTGCAAAAGTTGACGGAAAAAATCCGCGAGGAATTTCCCAATGAAGCGTATGATAAAGCTATGAAGCAATGGCAGCATAAGCATCAGGAATACCTGGAACAAATGCAGGAACTCCAAAAGGAAAAGCTGATAAAACAAATGGACAAACATGCTGAACTCCTAGAAAAAATGAAACATCAGGATTGGGTGAGACATCCATATTTCTCCAGGTCTGACTCGAACATTCTCTTACAGGATTATGATTTTGACTTCGATTATGATGTGGAGTTTGAAATGCCAGAAATGCCAGAGATGCCTGAACTTCCGGAAATGCCGGAAATGCCGGAAATGGAGGAATGGAATAAGGAAATGCAGGAATATTATCAGTCAGATGAATGGAAAGAAGTCCAGAAGCAGATCTGGGAAAATGCAGAAAAAATGAGCAAATTGCAACATGCCAGAATTGCAGAAGAACTTGAAAAAAACAATGACATGCTCATGGTATATAAGAACAAAGCCAGGGATTATGCCGCCCGGGCAAAGGATTATGATCATTGGTATTCAAATGAATTTCATATGAAGAAAAGAATCCGCGAAGAACTGCTTGAAGATGGATTGATCGGCAGGCATGAAAACAGTTTGATCGAATTGTCTAAAAATAAAATATACATTGATGGAGAGAAGCAGCGCCGGAAATACGGGAAAAAATATTCGAATCTTTATGAAGCTCTCACGGGTAAAGTCCTGAAAGATGAAGTAATATTTGACTTATATTAATTTGGTTTTTGTTGATTGTAAGCCGGTTTGCTGCAAACCGGCTTTTTATTTCCTCCCCAGGCATATAATCCTTACCTTTGACTTCCTTGATCAAAACCAATAGAATGAATTCATTTGCAGAGGATGTTTTGAAGGGACTTTCGGCAAATCCAAGGTATTTACCTTCCATGTATTTTTATGATGAAGCGGGAGACCGACTCTTTAAGGAGATTACAAAGCTTGAAGAATATTACCTGACAAGATGTGAAGAAGAAATACTGAACAATCAGAAAGAGAAAATGCTACAATGTTTTTCTCCTGACGGAGCGGGTTTCAATCTGATCGAACTGGGCCCGGGTGATGGCCTCAAAAGCAGAATATTGCTGGAATATTTAAAAAAACACCAGGTCGATTTTGAGTATTTTCCCATAGATATATCTGATAATGTATTATCCCTGCTGGAGAAAAACCTTTCAAGAAAATTGCCCGGTCTGAAAATTCATTCCATGAACATGGATTACTTCAAAGCCCTGGATGAATTGCATCGTTTTACCCACAAACCCAGCATAGTCTTATTCCTGGGATCCAACATCGGGAATTTCAAACATCAGGAATCTGTGAATTTCCTGAAAGCCCTGCATGAGAAAATTGATGATGACGACCGCCTTTTAATTGGTATGGACCTGAAAAAGGATGCAAAGCTTATCCTGGCAGCTTACGATGACAAAAAGGGCATTACCCGGGATTTTAACCTCAATTACCTGGAACGCATCAACCGGGAACTCAGGGGCGAGTTCCTTCCTGAGCATTTTTTCCACAAGGCAGTTTATGACCAGGAAAGTGGTGAGGCCAAAAGCTTCCTGGTAAGCAAATGCAAACATGAGGTGTATATCGGGGCATTGGATCAGACCTTTGTATTCGATAAGAATGAAGCAATCTTTATGGAAGTTTCAAAAAAATTTGATGGATACTCAATCGAACAACTTGCTGCTGAAACAGGATTTAGGGTTGAACAGTATTTCTACGACAACAGCAGGTATTTTACGAATGTTATTTGGCGTAAAGTTTGAACCAGGCAGTTGCATAAAAAAAGAAAAAATAATAGTAAAAACAATCTGGAACAATACTACCATCGCAGAAAGTGATCAAACAAGAATCGTGGAAGGGAATCACGATTTTCACCCGCAAGATGTTAATAAAAATTATTTAAAAGAAAGAAAACTAATTTTGTCGCATGCATTACAATTTTGATGAGATAATTCCCCGTGCTTCTACAAACAGTGTAAAATATGATTTGCGGAAAAAAATATTCGGTAAGGAGGATGTTATTCCCATGTGGGTAGCCGATATGGATTTTGCCACACCCGATTTCATTGTGGATGCTGTAAGGGAACGTGCAAAACATCCGGTATTTGGCTATTCATTTCGTTCAGATGATTATTTTCGATCAATCATAAACTGGCAGAAAAGAAATCACAACTGGGTCATTGAAAAGGAATGGGTCAGGTACAGCCCCGGAATCGTGCCCGCACTGAATTTTTGCGTGATGGCATATACGGATCCGGGTGACAAGATCATCGTGCAACCTCCTGTGTATTTTCCATTCTTTTCAGCGATCAGAAATCATGGCAGGGTGCAAGTGAATAATCCCCTGAAATTGGAGAAAGGCAGACTTAATATGGATTTTGATAACCTGCGGAAAAAGGCGGCCGAGGGTGCAAAAATGTTGTTCCTTTGCAGCCCGCACAATCCCGGGGGATCTGTATGGACCCAAAAAGAACTTACCGAAATGGTAAACATATGCCTTGATTATAATATTCTGATCGTATCCGATGAAATTCATTGTGATCTTGTACTGCCCGGCTACAATCACAAACCAACAGCAACTTTGTCAGAAGCTGCAGCAGATATTACCATTACTTGCATTGCACCATCCAAAACATTTAATCTCGCAGGTATGGCTACTTCCTCGGTCATTATATCCAACAAAACACTTCAGGAGAAATTTGATACCCTGATGGAACAACTGCATGTGGGTATGGGTAACCTTTTTGGGGCGGTGGCTTCGGAAGCTGCCTACGCCAAAGGTGAGCGCTGGCTTGAAGAATTGATAGCGTACATTGATGGAAATGTTAGGTTTGCTCTGGATTTCTTCGAAAAAAATATTCCCGGGATCAAAGCCATTAGGCCTGAAGCTACCTATATGCTTTGGTTGGATTGCAGGAAAATGGAGTTGGATGATGAGCAGTTATGGAAGTTCTTTGTTGAAGAAGCGGGTGTTGGTATGAACAAAGGGGAAAGCTTTGGAGAAGGTGGTGAAGGGTTTATGCGTATGAACCTGGCATGTCCCCGAAAAACAATTAAGCGGGCACTTGGTAGAATAAAATATGCAATTGATTGTCATATGAATGCCGCTCGTAAAAAGTAAAGTGTTAATCAATTAACATAAATCCTTTTTTGGATATATTTGTCGTTGCTTAACGCTAACGGAAATGACAAATCAGATCAGCAGGAGAAAATTCATTCAGAAAAGTTCCCTCATTGGTGCAGGGGCTTTTTTTTCATCTTTGATTGTTCCCAGAAGTATTGAAGCAGCGGGTTTGTTTGGAAGGCCGGATATATGTATTTATCACGGAAAAAACCACTATACCGGAACCTTGAGGGCAATTGAGAAACTTGGGGGGATCAAAAAGTTTATTGACAGTGGCGATAAAGTGGGGTTGCTGGTGAATTCGGATTTTGAGATCCTGGGGGCTTATCCACATGCCGATATAGTACTGGCCGTTCTGAAGGAGTGTTATGAACAAGAAGCATCACAGATAGCATGTATTCAGAACATCAAACCTGAGTACTGGAAGAGAGGAGATCATTACCAGGAAAACAAAGATTATGTTTCCCGAATCATCAATAACCCAGATAATACATTTCCATCAAAATACAATCCCAAAACTTTTACCAGACTGGATAAAATTGATGGCGCCAAATGCCTTAAAAAAGTTGAAATCACAAAAGCCATCCTGGAGTGCGATAAGTTCATCAGCATTTCCATTGCCAAACACCATGCACTTACGCTCTATACGGGTGCCCTCAAAAATATGATGGGCGTGGGCACGCGTGAAAACAATGTATATTACCACCTGGGATCGGAGAAGCGGAATGATCCTGATTTTCTTGGGCAGTGTATTGCAGATATCAACATGCTGCGCCAGCCCGACTTGATCCTGATCGACGGGACAGAGTTCATCACCACCAATGGACCTGTGGGTCCGGGAGAAACAAAAATCGCCGACAAAATCTTTGCAGGCACCGACCTGGTGGCCATGGATTGCCTGGGTGCGGAAACCCTGGGATATCAGCCGGAGGAAATTGTTATGATCAAAAAGGCAGAAGCCTGCGGGCTGGGAACATCCGATCTTTCTTCTTTAAAAATCAAAGAAATCCATGATTAGACTGTTCTTTTGTTCACTAATCCTGGTAGTCCTGTGCGGCACCACCCGTGCAATGTCTGATACTACCGTATCTGAAGTAATACCTGACAGCGCCATTTTGAAATCATGGCAACTTTATGAGAAGACGATTTATCTCGGGGATGATCTCTTTTATCTGATCAATGGTGGAGCCGAACTTTATTTTGAGTTTGGGTTTGAAGAAGTGGCCGCCCTGGAATACCAAAAATCTGGTGATACGGCAATTCATGTTGAAATCTATTTGATGCAAGATCCAGATGCAGCTTTTGGGATTTATTCTCTTTTTTCAAACAAGTTCAATATGCATGCAGATGGAAGCAACCGTTGGATCGGTGAAGAATATATATTTCTGCGTCAGGGGCGGTATTTTGTTATGATCCGCAAGATAAAAAATGCCAACAAAAATGATATGCTGTGGTTTGCGGAGATCCTGCTTCAGCAAATAAAAGCGCCCTCTGCGATCAGTCCCTGGATAAGAGAAGTTATTCTGAAACAAGGAAAAACCCATGAGGAGTTCTATCTGATCGGGGGCATGATTGCACTGCACAATCATTATTATTTTGGTCGTGAAGATATTTTCAAAATTAAGCAGGGCATTGTATTTAAAAATGATCATGATATCCTGATAAAGTTGAAATACCCGAACCAGGCCATAGCCAAAACAATGACTGGCTTCATACAAAATCGGATGCTGGAAATGCAGAAATTTTCGTTGGTTAAGAGAGAAGGGATTGAGCTTTTTTTAGATAACAAAAACAATCTAATCCGGCTAGAAAATAAAAATGATTTTGTAAATATCCTGATTAAACAAAACAAATAAGCCGATTTTAACAATTTGGAGTCGATAACTACTTGCATCCCTGTTTTGAGAATCCCATAAATTTTGTATTTTTTCACCTTGAAATATTCACCTGAAATATCATTGAAAAAAGCACTGTTATTCATAACGATCCTCCTGTCGGTCAGCACCTTTTCCCAGAGGTACCCCACATTTGTCAGCATACGCACTGGTGTTAGTTTACCTGCAAAGGACTTTGTGGGCGGGATTTCCACAGTTGAAAATGGATTTGCACTGCCCGGGTCGGTTAGCATTGTTGAAGCTGCATATTTTTACAACAGGCATGTTGGCGTAGGAGGGCTTTTTTCATTTAACATCAATCCTGTCGATAAACAACGATACGGAAGCCAGTTTGTTATAAATAATGAGAGGTTCTCAAGTGTATACATTGATTCTGAACCTTATGTGAATACAGCAAGCATGTTTGGATTTTATTTCGACCTGCCCATCACAAATACTTATATATCTTTCACTTCCAAATTGATGGCAGGGTTTATATGGGCCAGGAATCCCACCATAAATTTTGATTTTGAATATTCCGGTGTAGCCTCCGGGATGGCACATCAGCCCTCTGAAAACCAGTCAAGGTTTGCACTATACTATGGTGTGGGTTGGCGAATTGAAATGAGCAAACGTTTGTCGTTGAAGTTGAATATGGATTACACCGGATCACGTTTTAAATTCCATTATATAAATGACCGCAAAAGCGGGTCAGCAGAAAAACAGGTATCATATATGGCCTGTACGGTTGGCATATCATATTCATTGTATTGAAAACTTTTTTTGCATTTCCCCTCCACAGCTTAGTATCTTTGTTGTATATCAATCAAAACCAAAAATCTTTATTATGAAAGCACTGAAAGTTATTGGAATTATCATTCTTATACTGATTGTATTGTTTTTTATTGTTGCTCTTTTCCTCCCAAAAAATACAGAAGTGAAAGCAAGTGTTAGGGTAAATGCCCCGGCCAATACGGTATTCAAGCAGGTAAATACCATGGAAAACTGGGATCACTGGTCTCCTTTTCAGGATCCGGCCATGGAAATCGTTTACATGGGTGAGAAAACAGGAGTTGGTGCCATGCAAACCTGGAATATGGAAGGAGACAGCGGCAGCCTGACCATTATAGAAAGTGTGCCCTATCAAAGTATTAAAACCAATGTTGATTTGATGGAAGATGATGAAGTGAATGGTAACTGGACTTTTGTTGAGGAAAATGGGTACACGGAGGTGAGCTGGGGGATCAGGTTTCAGAACCTGTCTTATCCCATGGAACGTTACCTGGGAATCGTTTTTAAAATGATGATGGAATCTTCCTTGCAGAATGGACTCGAACAACTGAAAAAATATGCCGAAGGACTTCCTCCTTATCCTGAAGTAATCCTTACAAAAATTGAGGAAATGAAAACCATCACGATGACAGATACTGTCTACTTCAGTGAGATGGCTGAAAAGATGGATCTTTTTTTCGGCAAAATGGAGAAGTTTGCCAAAGCCAAAAGACTGAAAATGTCGGGCTATCCTTTTTGCATATATCTATCCTGGGATCCTGAAAAGGGCTATACATATACAAGGTGTGGCTTTCCGGTTGACAGGGAAGTACAGGGCAATGAGGAAATTGATTATTATGTCATCGAGCCTAAAAAAGCTGTAATGTCTGTATACAAAGGTCCTTATGACAAAATGGAATCAACTTATACAGCGCTGGAGGAATACATTGCCGAATTTGGCCTGCAAATGAATGGTGCACCCATGGAAATGTATGTCACCGACCCCATGCAGGAGCCTGATACCTCCAAATGGACCACAAATATTTATTTTCCGGTGAAATAATCATTCTTAACCCCAAAACATGGAGCTTGTCGAAATACTTCCATGGCAGTCATTTTGGGCAAGCTCTTTTGTATGAATAAATTCGTATTTTTATATCTTTATTTTCTCAAGCATCAATATAATTGAAGGGGAACATATGGCATTTACAGGTTCGAAAAGGAAAACCAGTCAGAGTGGGGAACAAAAAATTAAGCGTGTAAGAGAAATTCTGATGGGGCGGGAATTTAAAGAAATTGAAACCCGCCTGAATGATCTCCAGCAGAATATCAGAGATAACCATGTAAAGGCAAGTGCTGACCTAACAAGGCTTAAAGTTTACTTTGAGTCTTTTACGGATGAGAAGACAGAACAATTAAACCAAAAGATCACCCAACTGAAGCACGAACTCGACAATTCGAACAGCAGGCTTGAAGAAAAACTTGAACAATTCAGGGCCAAGGTTGATAAACAGTTCGAAGAAATTGATCAGAAAGTTGAGAAGGCCGTTCAAAACAATGAAAAGTATAAAAATGAGCTGCAAAAAAATATTGATGTATTATCCAAAGAGTTTAATGCAAAATTAGACAAGCAGGTAAGTGAGCTGCAGGAGAAAATGGTGGTTAAAAATAACCTGGCTACTTTGCTCAGTCAGCTATCCGATGAATTAAACAAAACCGAATGATGCCGGTAAATTAATATCCATTAAGCATGCTTGAAGGAAACGAAGAATATGGTATACCTGGGCAGCATCCTGATCTTGATTTGGATGAATTGCGTGAATTGCTTACAGGGATGGAATCGCGTGAACTGGAAAAGGTCAGGCGCTGGCTGCATGATGTTGATGCCTTTGCAGAAGACATTAGTACTGTAATCCCGCTTTCAATCAAGCAACTGGTTGAGAAAAGGATTATATTGCCCGAAACCTTGCTGCCCATCGTTGAGGAAGCCATAGAATCTAGTGTTCTGAAGAATCCCCACAAGCTGGCCGATGCGCTTTTTCCCATCATGGGCCCTGCCATTCGAAAGGCTGTCAGTGAAGACCTGAAAAAAATGATCCAGTCGCTGAATACGGCCCTGGAAAATAGTTTTTCACCCAAAAGGCTGAGTTGGCGCTTGCAGGCAGCATTTTCCAGGCGCACATACAGTGATATCGTTTTGTCTCATATCCTTGTATACCGTGTTCGTCAGGTATTCCTGATTCACCGGCGCACCGGAATATTGTTGCAACATGAAATAGACGAATCGGTATCCCACAAAGATCCCGACATGGTTGGAGCCATGCTTACGGCTATTAATGATTTTGTCCGGGATTCCTTTGATGTGAAAAAGGATCAGGAAATACAAACCGTCCAGGTGGGAGAATTTACGGTATGGGTGGAGCAAGGTCCCCATGCCATTCTTGCCGGTATTGTGGAGGGAAATCCCCCTGCCGAATTGAGGGAATTGTTTCAGCAGGCTCTTGAAAATATACACCTTGACTTTCGCCGGGCACTGGTCCATTTCGATGGAGATACCGAAGTTTTTGACAAGGATCACTCGCATATCGAAAGTTGCCTGAAAAAACAAAGCCGGACGAAAAAGAAAAAACCTGTAATTGTAATTATAATTTTTGCAATTCTGTTTGTTTTGTTAGGATACTGGCTGTTTTTATATATCGATGAGGAGATCAGGTGGAACTCATACCTGGACAAGGTAAAACAAATGCAGGGTGTCGTAATTACGAATGAAGGAAAAAAAGAAGGAATGCGCACGATTGTCGGAATGCGCGACCCGCTTGCCAAAAATCCGGATAAATTCACTGCCGATTATGGATTTGAGGCTGGCGACATAAATTCCAACTGGCAGTACTATTATTCTTTGCAACCGGCTTTCATCATAAAGCGGGCTATTCTGAAACTGAATCCGCCCAAGGCCGTGAAACTTTCCTACGAAAATGGTGTGCTTTTTCTGAAAGGGAAGAGCAAAGAGGCATGGCTGGATCAGGCCAGGGCGTCATATTATGAAATTCTGGGAGTAGATAAACTGAACGCCGACAGCCTGGAAATTACAGGAGGAGTTAATTATCAGTCATATAAAAAAAACATCGATCAGTTTGTTTTTAATTATGAATACGGAATCACTGATCTCGATGCGGTAAAAATGCAAAAGCTTGAAAAATTGAGAGACATCATCAGGGAAATGCTGGAAAAAGGAGCCGATTACCACGATTTTACAGTACAACTGATCGGTTACACCCTGAGTGCAGGCAATGTGGAAAGCAACAAAGAATTTATTTTGAGAAGGGCCAATATCATCAGGGATTATCTGATCGATATGGGTATTCGTCCCGAACTGATCAGTACAGACGTTCGTCTTTATGAAGATGAAGCTTCTTCCGAATTATCTCCAAGGTCGGTATCTATTGATATGCAAATAAATGTGGAGGAAAAATGATCAAGAAAAAAATATGCATGCTTGGAGCTTTTGCAGTTGGAAAAACCAGTCTGGTGCAGCGCTATGTAAACAGTATTTTCTCAGAAAAATACCAGACAACCATCGGGGTGAAGATCGACCAGAGAAAAGTGGAAGTAAATGGCAGGGAGGTCAATATGATCCTCTGGGACATCCATGGAGAGGACGAATTCCAGAAAATAAAATCGAGTTACCTGATGGGGGCCTCGGGATACTTCATTGTGATCGACGGTACGAGAAAAAATACACTGGAAGTTGGGAAAAAGATCCAGGAAATGGCTTCTGATGCAACACAAAATGCCCCCTGGATTGCTTTGATCAATAAATCAGACCTTAAGAAGGAATGGGAGCTCACACAAAGCGAGATCAAGCAATTGAGCGAAAACGGATGGCATATCATCGAGACCAGTGCAAAGGAAGATTACCGGGTTGAAGAGGCTTTCGATGAAATAGCCCGTAAAATGCTGGGGCAACAAGGAAAAAATCCCGCCTGAAGCATGAATACTTGAACAATATGGAATCACTTTATATCAGGGGGACAAACAAAGGCGAGATACTGGTTATCTTGGGAGATCCGGTAAAATTCTTCGGAAGAGAACTGAAAAAAGGTGATCTCCTGGAATACCTGCCTCCTTTTGCTGCTTTATTTCCGCTGTCGAGAAAGAATATCTTTCTGCCAAACATACAAACGGAAACAGGTATCTGGGTAAATATTTATCTTGAACATTATGCTTCACATATTTTTGCCTTGATGATCGATAATACTAAAAATGCCCTGGAATTGAAGAAGAAGTCCCAGGAGAGAAATCAGGAATATTTAAACAACCCCAAGAGCAATGATATATAAAGATAAGCGAGATCTTCATGCTGTTCTTCTGCAGCAAATGGATATTGCGGCCTTTGAATGCGAAGAAGGGAATATTTTCCGGCTGATCAATCCGGCACCAGATTGGATTAACGCCTTTATTCAACCTACTTTATTATCTGAGAAAATTGATATCAGTCAATATTTCCCATATCTTGAGATTTTTATACCACAATTGCAGGAAACGGATGCGGTTAAAAATGTCAGGATCTATTCCGACATATGGACTGAAAAGAATGAAGCGGGTGAGGAAAAATATCTGCAGGCCATCGGCCTGAATCTCAAGGAAGATCTGTACTTGCTGATCATTTCTCATGAAGGTAGTCTTTATAAACACAAAGAACTTTTGCAAATTGGCCGTGAAAATAAACTTGCAACAGAAAAGATCAAAAGGGCCAAAGAAGAACTGGAACGATTGCTGAAATTTAAAAATCAATTTGTTTCAATCGTCTCTCACGACCTGAGATCACCTGTTTCTTCTGTGGTTTCCATTACCAATATGATGCTGGCTGATGAGGAGTTCAAAGAGAATGTAGGGGAAATCTACTTAGATTTTGTTGAGAATGTTAACAAAGACATGAAGCTTTTGCTGGAATACAATGAAAAGTTGTATTACTGGTCAAATCTTCAGTTGGGTAAATTTAACCTTGATCTTAAAATGTTGAATCTGAAAGAAATGATTAGTCTCATTAGAAGCAGGCTTGAGAAAAAAACCAGTGAAAAAAATATCAGTCTGGTCATTAAGATTGATGATAATTTCAGCTTCCGGGCCGATGAATCGCTGATTATGCAGGCCCTGACAAATCTTGTGGTTAACGCGATAAAATTCACACCACCCAATGGTCGCATTGAGATCAGATCAAAAATGGACGCAAACAATAAGTTTGTGGAAATTTCGGATAACGGGGTCGGAATAAAAGCTGAGGTACTGAGCAAGTTGTTTTCAGGTTATGTAAAGGAACATAAAAGCGGTACGAACGGTGAAATGGGAACTGGGCTCGGTTTGGGCATCGTTAAACGCATTCTGGATGCTCATGATTTTAGGATAGAAGTAGATTCGGAAGTAAACAAGGGAACTACTTTTTCCATTATAATACCGGCTAAAACTGCATAACACCAACTACTCACGAGGTAACTGATGATAAACCATAAGCAGTATTTGTGTGGAATCTTGTCATCTTTGCTTAAAAATTTAGATGGTATTCAGGCTTTCATTGTAACAGGACTTTACGCATAACAAAACTATCATTTTCCATTTTCAGCTTCACGATAACGAGCTTTTCACGAATATGTCCGCATGGCAATGAAGTAAGGTTCCCGTTTCTGTGATAACTGATAAGTTTTCCGGTTAAGGTGTAGATCATGACTTCTTTGGCTTTATTCATGGACGGAGTTTTGATATTCAGGTGATTTTGTGCTGCATAAATTCGGATGTTTTCTTTTGCAAGCTCGTCAAGATCTGTTGCAACTACGGTAACCCTGTGGTTATTGCTTTGATCCTGGTTCAGCCCGTCGTTGCTGTTGCCGATCATATAATCCAGGTAAAAGCTGCCTTCTTTTTCATCCGTCAGTACGGTCATGGTGCCTATATAGCGGTCATCTGTGGCAGAAGTTGTGGCAGCGCTTTCTCCTACCCACCAGTAATATCCGGAAGCAGCAGGCTGCAATTGTTCCATCTGGTAGGTCAGGGCAGAACTATAATATATATTTCCCTGAAAATCTCCGGTGAAAGGAAAGCGGTTGTTCTGTACAAGCCATCCTTCCGGCAAAGCAACACCAAAATAAGCGGATGAAGGGATCAGTCCGCCGCTACTTCTCACAGCAATCTCTACCTGGAATGATGAGTTGGGTATGGCATCCGTAGGCTGTATCACCGAATCAAAAGAAAGGCATGAAGTGATCAGTAAAATGATCATAAATGAGGCTATTATTCCGGTATACAGTCTTTTGCTCATCAGTTTTTGCACGATAAAGTTAATACAAAATTATTGTTTTATAAACGGAATTCAGGATCAGGATTTGTATCCAATATTATTAAAAAAGGTTTTTTTATAGGAATCACCGACAGGAACATATTCCCCTGCAATTTTGACCTGTCTTCCTTCGATGAATTCAATTTTATTTTTGTTGATGATAAAAGACTTATGGATCCTGATAAAGTTATCATCAAGTTTTTTTCCCATGTTCTTCATGGTTTCATGGGTAACGATGGTTTTTTGCAGGCCAACTACTTTGACATAATCTCCTGCTGATTCTACGTAAACAATATCGTTTCGCATGATCTTGTGGAGCCTTTTATCCGATTTGACAAGGATGAAGCTTTGAGCAGGTCCGCTTGCAAGCTCCTTTTGCTCAATAAGCGTATAGGCTTTATTTACAGCTTTCAGGAAGCGGGCAAAAGAAAAGGGTTTTAGAAGGTAATCCACTACATCCAGCTCAAATCCTTCAAGGGCAAATTCCGGATAAGCTGTCGTAAATATAATCAAGTGGTTTTCCTGCAATGATTTCAGAAATTCTATTCCACTGATTTTAGGCATGTTGATATCCAAGAAAATCAGGTCGAATGGATATTGATGCAGCTTTTCGCTTGCCTCGATGGCATTCTGTGCTTTTGCATCAAGTTTTAAAAAACTGATCTCCGAAATATATTTTTCAATTACCTCCAATGAAAGAGGTTCATCATCCACAGCCAGGCAGTGAAGCGTTATCTCTTGTTTATGCATCTTTCAGATTGTTGATCTTTAAAAATAGAAAATATTCCTGATTATCATTTTGAATTCTCATTTCATGTTGTTCAGGATATATGAGTTGTAAGCGTTTGCGCAGGTTTACCAGTCCGATCCCTTTTGTTTCCTCTTTTTTCTGGTCTTTATCCATGGTATTTCTCATTTCTGCAGTAAGTATCTTGCCTTCAATTTTGATCCGAATGCTGGCACTGGGACTACCAACCGAAGCCTTGATGCCATGTTTGAAGATGTTTTCAACCAGGGGCAGGAACAGCAGGGGGGCGATTTCTTTTTCTCCGCTATCTCCTTCCACGGTATAACCGATATTTAATTGCTCATCAGACCTGATCCGTTGCAATTGGATGTAGTCTTCAATCACTTTCAGCTCATTTTTCAGGGGCACATAATCAACAGTAGCTTCATAAATGATATAACGCAACAAGTCCGATAATAAAAGGATCATTTCCGGAGTCCGGGAGGATTTTTTCAAAGACAGTGCATAGATATTGTTGAGGGAGTTGAACATAAAATGAGGATTAACCTGGGCTTTCAAGGCCTGGAGTTCGGTTATCTTCTTTTCCTTTTCCAGCGCATTTATTTTGTTTTTGGTATCCATCAGACTGAACCAAGCCTTGCTTAGTTTAAGCAAAGTTGCGAGCGATGCATAAATGAAATGAAACAGCAGCAAATCCGCATAGTTGTAATAGGAAATAAAATAATAACCCGGGAATATAAAATCAATCAGGTAGCTGAAAAGAAAATGGTTCAGTGCGGCAAATAAAAAGATGTTGACACAGAATAGAAATGCATAAACAAGGTCTTTTTTCCCGGACAGGAAAACCGGGATCAGAAAGGCGGTGTTCATGTATACCACACCCAGTAAACTCAGGTGAAACCAGAGTGTATAGATCAAATCAACCTGGGTGATCTTGTTGCCGGTTTTAAAATACAATGACAAAACCAGGAAAGAAACCGCCCAGAAAATAAGGTGCTGGGTGATTCTTGCATACCTGTTTCTGCTGATGAATATCATAACACTTTGGTGTATTGGTCAGAACCGGTATAGGCATTTTTGTCATCAGCATATTTTGCCACGAATTTTTGCAGTTCTTCCGTTGGGGCGGTTAATACGATATTTCCGTCTTCCACTACTTCATGCCTGATCCTGATACGATTTTGTTCAAAGAGCTTTTGCAGCCATTCGGGATCGAAATAGCCGACTTCAAAATTCTTTTTATCGTATTGGAATCTGGCAAAGGTATGAACCGGTAGCAAGTTCATGATCAGGTTATCGGGTATGTCCACATGGTCATTGTCGGCAGGGTAGAAATCCAGGAAGCGAAAGCCTCCCAGCTCAATCATGTGAACAAAAAGGTTCGTAGTATCTTCCTGGTTAAGGATTTTCAGGTGGTAGGTGTTTTCGTCTTCCGCAGTAAAAACCCATGTTTCATCTCCATTTTTCCAGGTACCCAGCAATTCTTTGTCAAAAAGAAGGTCACCCTCGGTATAGAGGGGATGTAAAGAGGGAATACATCCACTGATGATCAGCATGAAAGCTGCAATTGCGAATAAGATCTTTTGTGTTTTCATCATTTTCAGTTTTAAAGTTATCAATTTCGCTAACAAAGAAAGAATACTGCTATTGAATTTTAAAACTTTTTCGATGAATACCCTAATTCTGCAGATGAAATCCTGCCGCATCTTGATATATGTTAAATATTTCATAATGAATACGCAAGGGGTAAATCTTTTCGTTTGCATGATAAGATTTAATAATAATGAAGATAAGTAAACATATTTTGATTGTTGGTGTTATCCTGTTCAGTTCCTGCATGGGAATCTCACAGAATAAAGAAAAAATAATGAGTAAAAAAAAGGATATGGAAAAATTAGATACAGCGGTTTTCGGTTCAGGTTGCTTCTGGTGCACGGAAGCAATTTTTGAAGAGGTGAAGGGTGTAAAAAAGGCAGAATCCGGTTATGCTGGCGGGGAGGTCTCAAATCCTACATACAGGGAAGTGTGTTCGGGGGCGACGGGTCATGCCGAGGTTGTCAGGGTACTTTACGATCCTGAGGAAGTTGGCTTCGAAGAATTGCTTGAAATTTTCTGGAAAACGCACAATCCAACAACGCTCAACCGGCAGGGGGCTGATGTGGGCACCCAGTACAGGTCGGTTATCTTTTATACCAGTGAGAACCAAAAACAAATCGCCGAGAGGATTAAAAAAGAACTTGATGAATCGGGTGCCTGGGATAATCCCATTGTAACCGAAATAGTCCCGCTGGATAAATTCTATCCTGCCGAAGAACACCACCAGGATTATTTTGAAAAAAATCCTTATGAAGGTTATTGCCAGTTTGTGATTGGTCCCAAGATGAAAAAGTTCCGTAAGGTTTTTCAGGAGCAGTTGAAGTAAGTTTGCACGATTTGGTTTAACGTTTAAAGGGTATAAGGTAATAATGTAAAGGTATAGGAAGTCTTTTGCCTCTCTGCCTTTATCGATTCTATTCATCGAAAAAGCTGTATGATCGCTAACACCCAGCCTGGATTCAGTTGGTCAGTCAATAAAATCAAGACCAAATTGGGATGATCTGTTTGATCATGCTGCAGACTTCATAACAGATTATGAACACCGGGCAACCTTCATCGCTTTGTTTCTGTTTTACTTTATGAACTTTTAACATAATTTTAACTTGTTCAATTTGTTTTTATAGTTATTTTGTTTGACTAACCAAAACCTAAATATTATGAAATCAATAAAAATAAGTTTGTTATCAATGTTGATCGTTTTTGTTTTTGCCTTTTCTGCGAATTCACAGAATCTTGGAAAGATCAAAGCTGAGATTGAAAAGATTAACAATGAACTAAATGAAGCCGTTGTTGCCGGGGATATGAACAAGGGATTGGAATATTATGACGATGATGTCATATCTATGCCCAACTGGTCGCCTATGATGCGCGGGATCGATGCCGTCAAGAAAGAAAACCAGGCAATGATGGAACAGGGGATGAAATTCAATTCTTTCAATACAGAAACACTGGAAGTATTCGGCGCCGGTAATATGATCATCGAGATCGGGAAATACAACCTGCAACTGACAATGCCCGGTATGCAGCAATCGATCAACGATTATGGGAATTATTTAACCGTATGGGAAAAAGGCAAGGATGGATCCTTGAAAATCAGGATAGAAACCTGGAATACCAACCAAAACCCGATGCAATTGATGTCGGGGAGGGGCGGCAAGCAAGCTCCTGAATTAGACATAATGAAGGATGATAAAGGAAAAGCCCCCAAAAAGGATACGAAAAGCGAAAGAAGATAATGGCAGATTGAATTGGGTTGCAGCAACTGCCTGACAGTTCTTAAAAGAATTGTTGGGCAGTTTTTGTTTCTTGTTTCACGCCTTATCTTTGACATATTCTCCCCGGTTGAAAAAATCAATGGCTTCATCCACCAGATTGTCGAACTTATTGTGAATCCAGTTTTTAAGTCTATTCTGCCTGTACCTGGATAGTTTTTCTTGGATGTGCTTTATCTCAGAATCCTGATTGTCTCCAATAAAATAATTGGTTTTTAATCTGTTTTTAGCGCGCAATGCCCTGACGCCGGGATATCTATCCAGGGCATCACTTTGATGATCTTTTGAATCCTTTCTCATAACTTAAATATCTTTTTAGGTATTCTATCCGAAATTGAATTTATGTCAAAGGTTTGAGTGCAATATTATTGCTGTAAGTATCATATAACAAGATATTTAAGCGAATAAATTTAACTGAATTCAGTACTTAAGTCACTTAACTGAATTACCTTAATGGGGTTTTTGCTGCTTAAATAATTGCTTAATTATGTTTTGAATGACTTAAATATTGCTTATATTTGCTTAAACAAGTTGCAATCGATGATCAGGAAGTTTACTTTCAGCGAAAACAATCTGGAGTCATTTATTCTCCATGCCCATCAATTGTTGCCAGGCATTGAGCGGATGATTGCTGTTTATTTCGATGATCATGCGGATATGCTGAAAGCTAAAATGTTGAGTAATTCAGGAAATGAGCGTAGAATTGAGTCCCTGAACCTGGAGGAAAGCAGGGATGTCATCGGCAGCTTCAGGATTAATAAAACACGTTTTAACTGGTACAACAGGGATGACCTGCCATTTCTGCTTGAAAAGAA
Organism: Bacteroidales bacterium; assembly: GCA_021740625.1. Taxonomy (GTDB): domain Bacteria; phylum Bacteroidota; class Bacteroidia; order Bacteroidales; family JAIOZK01; genus JAIOZK01. Next base: position 23,523 of record JAIOZK010000022.1, on the reverse strand, counting down.
AAGCAAACGTGAAACCAGTATTTTTAGTGAACTGGACAATGTTGTGTTGTTGCTGCGGTTTAAGAATGAAAGTGATGAACTCAATGATCTGTTGTTTATTTATTTTAACAAAAATTTTGGCAGCTTTGGTTTAAGTCATGCTGATAAAGCGCTGAGTACAGATAATAAGCAAATTATAGCCACATTACTCTATAATTCCTTCCAGGCGCAAATCCAGCAAAATAAGCAGAACCGTGGGATCCTGCAAAATATTAAAACCCATACCAATGCTCTGATGGGGGAGATGGAGCACTTGCAAAAGGAATTACAACGCACACGTTCTGATTATGGGGAGAGTCTGGTTAATTTATGCCTGGAATATCTAAAGGATTTCTCACAGGAAAATGGGCGGGAATATCTTTTGAATGACGAGGCCAGGAATAAGGTCAGAACCTTCAAGGGTAACATTAAGTATCTATATCCAATTATCAGGAATTCAGTGGTATTTGCTGAAAATATGTATATGGGCCACGGAGATGATGAGATTCTAATCAAAGATCATCATATCAATCTTGAATCCTATGATACAGAAACGGTTGAGCAGGAATCTGGCAATGGCAGAATGGAAAAATACAGGAAAACCATCTTGTTGCTAGACAAGCTCGAAAATGCAGCAAGGACTGTCTTGGGAAAGCGGCAATCCCTCACTTCGGGTAATGTTGGTGAAGCCTGCCCAACACCAATTTCTGCTCCGGCAATTACCGATGCACTGAAGAAACATAAAACCAAGATCCTCAATTTATTTGCAAGATATCCTGACAAATGGGAAGTGATCCGCCGCGAGTTCCGTCCCGTTCGCAACCTGATGCTGAAAGCAGATCAGGCGAAATTCAGGACCGCCTGAATTCTCTATATTCCATGCTTAATTCCTGATCTTCAATCACAGAATCATACATGCAGGCAAAAAAATGAGGCTGTTTAAAAAGCTTGTCCTTTATTCTCTGGATTCTTCGATTCGTTTCACCGACCATCCTCCTTTCAATCCGAAAATGAACCAGGCCAGTGCAATTGCGCCAATGGCGAAAAGGGTATCTCCAATGACTCTCAGCCAGCGGAAGAAGTCCAGTGTTGGATCCTGCAGGAATTCTGCAGAACGTGCATACCATAAGCCATGTTTTACACTGACCCAGGTCTGGGCAAGGCCTACCGGCAGAACACTGAGCAATACCATCAGGGCCAATCCGATGTTGATCGACCAGAAGGCAAATCCAATGGTCTTGTTTTTCCAGATCTTATTGGGTTCCATATCTTTCATGGTAAACAGCATCAGTCCAATCCCCAGCATTCCGTAAACACCAAAGAGTGCCGTATGCCCGTGAACAGGCGTAGTATTCAGTCCCTGCATGTAATACAATGCGATGGGAGGATTGATAAGAAATCCGAAGATTCCTGCGCCCACCAGGTTCCAGAAGGCCACGGCAATGAAAGAATAGATTGGCCATTTGTACTGTTTCACCCATTCGGTGGATCGGCTGAGCTTTAAATTGTGATAAGCCTCAAAGCCGATCAACACCAGGGGGACGACCTCCAGTGCGCTGAAAGTTGCTCCCAGGGCCATCACTGCTGTGGGTGTACCTGTAAAGTACAGGTGATGGAAAGTTCCAATGATCCCTCCGGAAAGAAAGATGATGGTAGAAAATAAAACCGTAGCCGTCGCAATATTTGCGCGGAGGAGTCCCAGCCGCACAAAAAGAAAAGCGATGGCCACAGTTGCAAAGACTTCGAAGAAGCCTTCTACCCAGAGGTGAACCACCCACCATCTCCAGTATTCTGCAATGGCCAGGTTGGTTTGTTGTCCCCACATAAGACCGGCGCCATAAAACAGAGCGATGGCAATGGATGCGATCAGGAACATCAGCAGGAGATGCTTGTGTTCTTTGTTTTTCCTGAATGCCGGCATCAGTGCTCTTCCCATGAGAAACAGCCAGATGAACAAACCTGCAAAAAGAAAGATTTGCCAGAACCTCCCCAGGTCGACATATTCATAACCCTGGTGACCGAACCAGAAGTTCTCTGTCAGGCCGAGTTTCTGCATTACACCCATCCATTGTCCGGCCAGTGATCCTACTACGATGACAAGCAGGGCACCAAAAAGTACATTAACACCCAGTTTCTGGTATTTTGGTTCATATCCCGAAACAGCCGGTGCAATATAAAGGCCCGTTGCCAGCCAGGACGTTGCGATCCAGAAGATCGCCAATTGTCCGTGCCATGTCCTGGAAACGGAGTAGGGAAGGATCTCGGCAAGTGGAATTCCATAAAAAGCCTGCCCTTCAACCCCATAGTGCGCTGTAATGATCCCCATGAGTATTTGCACGAGGATTAAACCGGTTACTATCCAGAAGTATTTGAGGGTAGCCTTCATGGAGGGTGTTGGCTGATTACCGATGATGGGATTTCTTTCGGGAATACCTTCAAATTCATCATCTCTTGTGCGGGCATAATAATATGCCAGCAATCCGATACCGGCCAGCAACAAGATTACACTGAATCCTGTCCAGAGGATGAGTGAGCTGGTGGGCTTGTTGCCAACAAGTTCTTCTGGTGGCCAGTTATTCGAATAGGTGATTTCTTTTCCGGGTCGCTGTGTTACAGTTGCCCATGACGCCCAGAAAAAGAATGCGTTCATCTGATCCATTCTCTCTGGGTCATTGATGGTATTGGTTTTCATGGCATAATCATTACGAAGTTGATCAAATTCAGGATCATCTGTAAATAGCCTTTCGTAATAATCCATGTTATGACGTATTGCCTCTGCACGGATGGGCGATATTGTTATTATGCCAGTTGATTGATCATAGGTGTTCTTTCTCAAATCTTTCTGGAGTCTGACTTTTAAAGCAGCTTTGGCTTCGTCGGGTATCTTGTCGAACTTTTTACCGTATTCTTCCTCAGACCATGTGTTTAAAATATACATGGATTCCCGGTGTAACCAGTCGGCCGACCAGTCGGGGGCAACATAAGAACCATGACCCCAAATGGTACCCAGTTCATGCCCCCCAATCGATTGCCAAACATTTTGTCCATTTCTGATATCTTCGCCTGTAAATAATTTACTCCCGTTACTAATTACTACTTTATCCGGAAGAGGCGGCGCTTTTTTATATATTTCAGTTCCATAATAAATCAGGACTGCAAATGATATCACCATGACAGCCGCGAATCCAAACCATAGATTTTTGTATGTACGCTTCATAATCAATAAATTTAGGTTTTATTTAATTAAATAGGTAATTGTTTTCTTAAATGCCGAAATTAATAATTAAGCAGGTAAATAGCAAGGAAATGTAAAAATCGGTTGGTTTTGAAGAGAATTCAATTAAAATATTGAAAGAAATCCTGTCTGTATCAATATTTCTCCTATTTTTGTCGCATCAATTTTAATTTTATTTTTAGTATGAAACAAGGTAAAGTAAAATTCTTTAATGAATCAAAAGGTTATGGATTCATTAAGGATGCAGATACTCAGGAAGAGTATTTTGTACATGTTAGTGGCCTGATTGACGAGATCACGCAGGATGATGATGTAACATTTGAACTTCGTGAAGGCCGTAAAGGATTAAATGCTGTTGACGTTAAATTGGCTTAGATTTAAGATATAGTATTATTCCTAATTAAGCCTCTCCGTTCGGGGAGGCTTTTTTATGTTATAGCGTAATTTAATTATGATACCCACCCTGATTCATTTCTGCCATTCTGTATTGATTGTACTTATCCGGGTTGAAAGGATAATCCCAGCAACCTTGTCTGTGAAAAAGTTCTCCGCCGAAACCACTTTTAAATCTGTACAGTCCATACATGGGATGAGAAGGGTGGGGGTGACCTGCCACACCAAACATGTCGTATTCTTTGCATCCGGTTTCCTTGGCAAGAGTAATGGCTTTCCATTGCAATGCGTAAGTTGCCATTTTATTCCGATTGTTTGAACTTGAAGCACCATAAAGGTAAGTTGCCCTGCCTCCGGAAATGGTCATCAGCATACCTGCAAGTTTCCTGTTATCATCTTCGGCCATCAAAAGGATGGTCCTCGCTGGAGAGGCGCTTTCAGCAGCCTGTGTGTTGATTACAGCATCAAAATATTTTATTTCATCCCGTATGATGCCGTTGCGCCTGGTAGTCTCCAGGTAAATAGAATACCAAGCAGGCAGGTCATTGATTCCAGCTTTTTTCACTTTTACGCCCCTACGGCCGGAAAGCCTGATATTATAGCGGGTTTTGGATTTCATTTTTTTCAATATGCTTTCCTCCTCCTGCTTCAGGTCAAGAAAGATCGTATGCGCTGGCAAAACATCCGATGGAGCTTTCTGCAGGTTCCAGTTTCTTGTATCGAAGTTCATCCGCATTTCCTGTATGCGGGGTTCGGGAGGACCGGTCCAGTTTCCATGATCATTATAAGTATTTTCATCTTCCATCCATGGGGATTGCCATGGCAGGTCATAACGTATCATGATACAATCATCGGGCAGGAATGGGCGGATTGTTTCAGACAAAGCCTCCAGCAATGGACCCCGCAAATCATCCCTTGGTTCGGTTGTAGGGCCGTAAGGTACATAGGCTATGGATTTATACGGGCTGATCCTGCGAATCACAACCAAGAGGTCGTCGAACAATTGATGGTGAGATTTCCATTTTGTTAAATTCCTCTCCGGCAAACCGCTCTTAATATCAAATGCAATGGTTTTGTAACCATGCTTTTCTTTCAGCCTGGCCCAGTAAGCTGTCTGTGGTAGTATAGGACCAGGCCTGATCGCTTCAGTTTCTTTGGGATTGATGTCAAGCTTCATGTTTTCATCCTGTTTTTGCTGGGTGGGCAAAAATATAAAAGATGCCGGAGGAAGAAAAGAGTATTGGCAATCAATATATTAAGTTTTGATCATAGCATCAGTTTTTAGCCGGGAACTTTCCGGTAGTCAAAAGCGATGCTATTCTTTGATGATTCTTTTCAGGAACTGAAAATGTTCATTGAATACTTTCAAAAGGTATGGCCCTGATTTTAGATTTTGTAGATCCAGGGTGCTGGCTTTGTCAAAAATCCGTTTCTGCATAATTGGTTTCCCGTTAAGTGTGTATATGTTGATTTTTGCCTTTTCCGGTGTCTTTTCAAACTCAAGATGCAAAATTCTACTAAAGGGATTCGGATAAGCACGAAGTGAGAAATCGTTCATGGATGGTTTTCTCGAAAAGTTTCCACTCAAAAAATCGGACACGGAAAATGCGGGTTTTAGCAAATATTCGGTTTTGTTCAAGGAAGAATCCCGGATCAGAATTTTAAGATCATAAGATGCTTTTTGATCAGTGTAAGCTGATATATCTGATTCTAAAATTATCCCGGCTTCCCTGTCTGATCCTGTTTTAAACAAATCCAGCCTTTCCCAGTTGTTTTGCTGGTGTACGGAGATCATGGCGTAGGTGGAATCCATCAGAATTCCTTTGATGTTTCCCGGATAGGGAGAGTCTTTGGCAGAAATCATCAGACTGGCAGGATTACCGGTCCTGAACTCCTGTCTGGGCAACCTTCCTGCATCGATTGTTTTTATACTGGTAAGGGCAGGGGGATTTTTATCATCCTTCATGAAATCAATTCGTGTATGCATCGTTCCTTGGCCGGTTTCTCCAATAATAAGGTATTCATGGTTTACTTCAAAACTACAAACCGGGCTGTCCAGGATATAATTTGTAAAACTCCCAAATGGACCAAAATCCAGCACATTGCCCATCGTATCCCTGATCAGGTATTGACCTTGAAGATTTTCGGATATGCGGTCTTCTCCAAACATACCTTTGATCAAGGATTTACCAAGCTTGCCAATGACATAATCATTGAAACTAATGAAGTTGTCGAACACAATTTCAGGATTCACCACACCAACGCCATAATCCAGCAGGTCACCATCCACTGATCTGACAGTAATGGCAGATGAGTCGTCGAAATCATTCAGCAAGCTGTCGTTGATGATGCTGAAAGGCCTGGTCTGAAAATAACTGAAAGGACCATCATTGTTAATATTGAACAGAAAGCTTGTTCCTGTATCTATTACAGGATCCTTCATATAAAAGAAATCTACTTCCCAGGGAGTCGTTGTTACGCTGCTGATCACACCACTGAATCTGGCCTCCCATTCACCTGATGCATTCTTCCATTTGGTACCATCTAAAAACCCAAAGCGGAATAAAGTTGAATTCGGATCAAAATGTATCCTGAATTTCTGTTCCAGGTAATCGGATACATCAAAATCAAGCTGCATGCTTGTATCCAATCCTCTCAGTGGCTCATATTGTATGATGTGGAAGATTTTCTCGTTAATGATATCACGTTGCACAAAGGCGGGAAAGATGGTATACCGCCCGGAGACCTGGCTAAAAAGTGCTGCCTTTGATTCATCCATCTTAAATGAGATCAGATCTGTTTGTGTTTCCTCCGGAAAAAATATTTTAAATTGTTGCATTTTAACTCCCTGGTATGTGCTCAGGGGAGTTCCGTTCACATCTGTTGCAATTAGTTTTATTTCATGCTCAGCATGTTCATCCAGGAAATACAGGGTGTCATTATTTTGCAATTGGACATTTTCCTGGAAGAAGAAATATTTTGTTGTGTCCAGGTTTTTCGTTCCGAATGCATCATAATTACCTGATTCAAAGTGAATATATGCCGTTGAATCATTCGTGTAAACGGCTTCACTGGATGCAAACGAAGCATTTTCATTGGTAACAAGAAAAACAATTGCAACCCCGGGATTGAATACAGCATAAAGGGTGTCTGCTGGATTGTGCTGTTTTTTATCAGGTTTGCTGGCCGGGGGAAGGATTAAGTCGATATTCTCTCTTGTTTGGAGAATGTCTTGGGCAAAATAATAAGTATATGCAATATCGTTTTGTGCAGTGAGGCTATTGCTAACTACTGGCAAAAGCAGAAGCAGCCATATTTTGATCCAGGTCATCGTGTATTTTTAAATAGAAATCCCTAAACTAAGAAAATATTGTATACCCGTACGTTAATTAAATCCTAAAATGCTTTTTTACTGATTTTATCTCCATTTCACCCTGAAAAAGCGTTCATTTTTATTGAATCCTTCTGGAATGTTATCAAGGATAGCCTGCCTGAGTATTTCAATCAGTTTTTCTTTTGAAAAGCTTTTGTGAACAACCAGGCTAACCTCCCGACTGGGCTCCGGATGGGAAAATCGCTTCAGGTAAGGATTTTTTCCCAGTTCATCCCTTACCGACAATTCGGGCACCAGGGTATATCCCACGCCTTTTTCCACCAGCTTTTTGAGAGTTTCAATTGATCCGCTTTCGTAATTAAATGCCTTATTACTTTTGTATTCTTCCGAATGACAGAGGTTTATGGCCTGACTCCTGAAACAGTGACCTTCGGAAAGCAGCAGAAGCTGATCGAATTCAAGATCACCGGTTATGACTTCCTTCTTTTTTAAGAGGGGATGGTTTTTAGGGAAAAGCCCGAGAAAAGCTTCATTGAAAACCGGAATTTCTCTCAACTGAATTTCCTGCACAGGTGTCGCCAGTATGCCTATGTGGATAATATCATTTTTTAGAGCGGAGATAATGGCTTCACTTTGCATTTCTTCTATGTGAAGCTTTGTTTCTTTATGATTGCTGATGAAATCGGGCAGGAACAGGGGTAGCAGATAGGGTGCCAGGGTGGGGATGATTCCGATTTTATATTCACCCATGGTGCTTTCAATTTCATTGCTGACCATTACTTTCAGTTCATTCACCTCGCGCAGAATTTGCCTTGTCTTCCGGATAAACTGCAAACCAAGATGCGATGGTGTTAAAGGTTTTTTGCTTCGGTCAAAGATCTGAAATCCAACTTCATCTTCCAGCTTTTTCAACTGCATGGTAAGTGTTGGTTGCGTTACAAAAATGCTTTTAGCCGCTTTTACAAAGTTCTTGTAATTGTCGAGTGCAATAACATATTCCAATTGTTGTAGCGTCATCTTGATAAGTTTTGTTTATACAAAGATAAATATTATTGATTTGACATATATCTAAATTAATCTGATCTTTGTATCAAATTAAAAATCAAAAAACAAATAATTATGAATATTATAGGATTGGATAAAAATAAAACACAGGCATTGATTAAAGAACTTAATATCTTGCTGGCAAATTACCAGGTTTTTTATATGAATGTTCGTGGTTTCCACTGGAACATAAAGGGTGAAAACTTTTTTGAGCTTCATGCCAAGTTTGAAGAGTTGTATGATGATCTTCTGGTTAAAATTGATGAAGTTGCGGAAAGGATACTTACACTTGGTGATGAGCCGGTTCACACCTTCAGCGATTACCTGGAAAATGCAGAAATCGAGGAAGCCAAATCAGTGAGTGAAGATAAAAAGTCAGTTAAGTTATTGCTGGAAGGGTTTCAGAAATTACTGAAGATTCAGCGGAACATCCTGCAATTGTCTGATGAAGCCGAAGATGAAGGCACAAATGCATTGATGAGCGATTATATCCGTGAACAGGAAAAACTTGTGTGGATGTATGCAGCTTACCTTAAATAGAAAGTACTTAAATCAATCAAATTAATAACTATTAAATCAAAAAATCATGAATGAAGAAAAAATGAACAAGATGGAAGAAAAAGAAAATGAAATGATCAGTATGCCCAAAATCGGTGATTTGGCACCTGATTTTGAGGCAGTAACAACCTGGGGAAAACAGAAATTCTCTGAGTATGCAAAAGATAGCTGGGTAGTGATGTTTTCTCACCCTGCTGATTTTACTCCGGTTTGTACAACTGAAATGAGTGGGTTTGCAGAAAAGAAAGATGAGTTTGATGCCCTGAATACCAAACTAATGGGTTTGAGTATCGACAGCATTCATTCACACCTGGCCTGGGTTGACAATGTGAGAAAGAACACTGGTGTATACTTTGATTTTCCGATCATTGCCGATCTGGATATGAAGGTTTCCAAGCTTTATGGAATGCTGCAGCCCAATGAGCACGAAACAGCAGCAGTTAGGGCCGTATTTTTTATTGATCCGGAACGGAAAGTGCGTTTGATCATGTACTATCCTTTGAATGTGGGGCGTAATATGGACGAGATCCTGAGAGCACTGGAAGCATTGCAAACTGCTGATAAGCATAAAGTTGCCTTACCGCTGAACTGGAGGAAAGGGGACAAGGTGATTGTGCCTCCTCCGGTAACACTGGAAGCTATGGAAGAACGACTGAAAGATAAAAGTGTTGAGTTGACTGATTTTTACCTGGCAAAGAAAAGCCTGTAGGTTGATTTTAATTTTATTTTCCCAAAGGCTGCCGCAAGTGTTTTGTGGCAGCTTTTTTTATTTTTTTTAGTTTTGTAATTTGTGCTTGTGTGTTCTATCTGATTGGTGTCAGTGTTGGTTTAACTTCCTTCTTACACAAAAGATTGAGTTTAAATCAGGAGTGCATTTCTGCGCCCGGGAGCCTTGTTAACAATGTAGATAGACGGAGAAGAATATCCGATTCTTTTTCTTCATCTCAAAAGTTTCAGTAATCCCAGGGGATTTGGATTAAGAGATGAATTGCTGAGCAAAGCCATTAAGTTTGCCGGTGTGCTCAAGAACGGAGATAAGCCGGCCAATTACCTTTTTATTTGTGATCTGAACACCCTGGGGTTGAATTATTATTTCGACCGGGATATTCCTGCTCATGCAGAATTGAGGAAGTCCGATATCTACGCTTCGCGTTATTATGACATGATACGCCTGCAAAAAAATATCTCAAAACATGGAACAATGTTTCCGTTTCTTCCTATCCACCATCCAACCTGGACCATTGCTATGCATCAAAACACCTGAAACTTGAAAAATTTTCCAACAAGCTTTTAATTAACAGTTTCCAGCATCAGGGATCAATGATCATGCCTCATTGGTGTCAATCATTCTGCTAATATATAAAAAAAAAGGTAATAATACTTGTAATCGAAGGTAAATATACCTATATTTGTTGTGTGGAAATAAATGATCAAATACTAATGGAACCCATTCCAGCATATGCCAGGATGCCGGAAATATTAAACCTTATTCACAGCGGCAAAATAGATTTTCGTTATCTGGATGTTTTGAAACGTATGGGAAGATTTAAAGATGATATTTTGTCGAAATGGTTGAATATCAATGTAAAAACATTTAGGGCCTACAAGAAAGGCAGTGTATCCATTGGTCCCGGGATACAAGAGCACACTGTTATGTTGCTTTCATTGATTAAGCATGGTGTACAGGTTTTTGGGAGTTCGGATACTTTTTCAAAATGGCTTCATCAGGAAAACTTTCACCTGGATGGGAAAAAACCTGCCAATTTTCTAAATACTATCAGTGGCATCAAATTCATCGATGATCAAATCAGCGGGATAGAATTCGGAGACAATGCCTGATGGATATTTTCAGAATTGTACAGGAAAAATATGCTGCATCCCTTTTATCTTCCGGTCGCGCTGCCCGGTGGAATGAGGAAGGGCAACATGTTATTTATGCTTCAGCCAGCAGGTCGCTTGCTACCCTGGAATTATTGGTACACCTGGGAAACATAAAAACAGCATCACAGTACAAAGTATTGGTCATCTCGGTTAACAGAAAACAAGGAGTTGTTGAAAAACTGAACGAGAAAATGTTGCCTCGAAACTGGAGGGAGATTGCTGCCTATCCTGTATTGCAACAACTTGGAAGTAGCTGGTACCGAAATAGGAGAAGCCTTGTTTTGCAAGTACCTTCTGTAATTATTCCCCGTGAATCAAATTATATCATCAACACAAAACATACGGAATTTCAGTCAAACATACGCCTGATCAAAAAAGAAGCGTACTTTTGGGATGAGAGATTATGAAAGCAAAAGATAAAATCAAACTTGCCATTGCATATGATTTTGATGGTACGCTCGCACCCGGCAATATGCAGGAACATTCCTTTATACCGAAACTTGGAATTGATAAGATGGACTTCTGGCAGGAAGCCAATACTTATGCCAGGAAACATGATATGGACGATATCCTTGCTTATATGCAACTCATGCTTCAGAAGGCAAATAATAAAAACATTCCTATCACCAGAAGTTCATTCCTGGAACATGGAAAGGAAATCGTATTTTTCAAGGGGGTAGAAACTTTTTTCAACAGGATCAATGCTTATGCTGCACAGTATAATACTTATATTGAGCACTATATTATTTCTTCCGGTGTCCGGGATATTGTGAAAGGAACTCCGATTGCACATCATTTCAAAAGTATATTTGCATCCGGTTATGTTTTCGATAATAATGATATTGCCATCTGGCCGGCACTTGCTATCAATTATACCAACAAAACACAATATCTTTTTCGGATCAACAAAGGGATCTATAATTCCTGGGACAATACAAAGATCAATAAATACCTGAAACAGGATGAAAAGCCAATGCCATTTTCAAAAATGGTATACATAGGTGATGGACTGACGGATGTACCTGCCATGAAAATGATCAAACACCAGGGCGGAACAGCTATTGCTGTATACGATCCCGATGAAGCCGAAAAGCCCGGTGTTTTTTCCGCAAAAAATGTATGCGAGGAGCTGATTGAGCAAAACAGGGCAGATTATATTGCCCCGGCAGATTATACAGAGAATTCAGATTTGGACAAACTGATAAAAACCCTGATCAATAAAATTGTACAGGAAGAAATACTCCGCCGGATCGGTCGTTAACGCAGCCGTTTTTTATCAAAATCAACCGAAAAGTTGAGAAAATGAGCAAACCGGATGGAAGATTGAAAAATTATTCGTATTTTCATAAAAACAAAAGATCAAATAACATGAAAGCTAAGGTTTTAAAATCAGTGATCGGCAATCTTTTTATCATTTCCATGCTGGCAGGTGCCGTTCTTACGATGCCTTCTTGTGATAATAAAACAGCCGATTACAACAAGATTATTGTATCAGCCGACAGCGCATTCAATGCCGGGCAATACGCAAAAGCAAAAACATTGTACAAGGATGCCAAGGTAATTAAACCAAAGGAAACTTATCCTGATCAGCAGATACAGAAGGTTGAGCAGATCCTCCGTCAGCAGGAAACTGATCGGAAATACACAGAGGCGATCAACCGGGCCGACAATCTTTTTGATGCAGGAAATTACCAGGAAGCCAAGGTAGAATATCAAAAGTCATCCTCTTTGAAACCACAGGAGTCTTACCCAAAGCAAAAGATCAGTGAAATTGCTAATATTCTTGCTGAACAGCAGGTAGAATTGGCAGCCGAAAAGAATCCATATCATATTATAGTAGGAACTTTTGGTAAGGATCACAATGCAAATGCTCTTCATGAAAAACTAAAAGGGATGGGGTATCGCTCACACCTGATTCCCAGGTACGACGGTGAGCTGACTGCTGTGACCATCAAATCTTTTCCCGATCTTCATGCAGCGTGGAACCATTTACCGGAAGTTTACGAAATGGAAATGTTCATGGATGATTCTCCCTGGATTGTAAAATATACCATCAGGAAATAATTTTATGCATTCACATTCGCGGATCATCCTGTTTACATTCATGTTCATTTTGTTGCTATTCTCCTGTCGGAAAGGTGCTAACGATGAGCATGTTTCTGTGCTTCGTAAAAAACTGCAAAGTCCGCAAGATATTGAAAATATCGACAGCTCACTGGTAAAACCCTGGGATTATACCAATGCGTTATCCCTGGCAAAACTACCAGTGGGGGAAAAGAAGCGAAAATTTATTCACATGATGCTTCCGGCCATACTTGTTGCAAAAGAACATATCAAAAAAAAGCGTGAATGGGTCGGGGGGATCAGCAATGAGGATACGGCTTCCTTTGTACCGGAGGATAAAGAAATCCTCCTGGATTTGATGCAATCCTACAGGGCGGAAAATACCAGGCAGTTGATGCGAAAACTGACCCCCCCGCCCAACAGTTTGGTGCTTGCCCAGGCTGCCCTGGAAAGCGGGTGGGGAACTTCACGCTTTTTCACAGAAGCCAATAATGTATTCGGGATATGGTCCTTCGACAGCAAGGAACCAAGAATGAAGTCACGCTTCTCAAGAGGGGATACCGATGTTTATCTGAAAAAGTATGAATATCTTTCAGCTTCAATAGAAGATTATTATAGAACAATTGCACGTGGGCCCTATCGTGCTTTCAGGATTAAAAACATGAAAACAGATAATCCTTATGAGTTGATCCCGTTGTTAAATAGATACAGTGAAAATGACAGCATTTATGCCATCAGGCTTAAATATGTGATCAAATTTAATGATCTTCTAAAATATGATAACTACCGGATTGATCCGCGATATCTGAAAAATTAGAAAAAAATAATCAAAAAGTGATTGGGTTACCTGGATACAATGATCTTCTGTGAGGATTTTTTACTTGTGTCCTTTGTTGTATTTGTATACTCTGCTATACAATAATAGACACCTTTAGAGATATTTGTGGTATTCCATTGCAATGTAAACGACTGGCTATCCAAAGTTATCCGTCCGAAATCATGGACCACATGACCTTGTATATCAATGATCTTGCAATCCAGAAATCCCTTGTTATCAACATTGAAAGTGATGTTTGTTGCACTTTTACAGGGATTGGGAATAATTGAAGCCCTGAATTCCTGCTTTTCAAATGAATTATGAATTCCAAGGAGAAGAAACAGGTCATTTGCGTAGATCTTAGTTGGTTCTATTTGATAAGCTGGTATGCCGGGTTCCGCAAAGGATAGCCAGAAGATTTCATTTTTGGGTGTATATTGTATGGTTTGCAGATTGGAAGTAACGCCTGCAGTTGTTAGTACATCCCAATTGCGTGCAACACTCATTTGCTGCGATAATTCCAGTGAATCACATATTCTGTTGTATCGAGGACAATAAGAGGGAGAAGTAAGTAAGCGGAAGTGATTTGTTGCAATCAGGTTATCGGTGAATGCAGGCGTGCTGGAAGAAGGAATCCTGATAGTATCTCCAAGCGAATTGTGGATTTCAAGTATCTCGGCCGGGAAGTCAAGGTTGGCTCTGCCTGCCGAATGAACGATATATGTACTGGCTACAGCTTTGTCTCTTACAGCATCCGTAATATCCCTGGGTGAGCATATGCCATCTCCGTTATAATCTGATGCTTCAAGACCGTTTCTCTGGGCAAGGTTTATGGGGTAAAAGCCGCTGCCCACCGGACTTAAATAATGATTGCCCATATTCTGAAAAGTGGCTACTCCGGATTCATTGAAACCCGAAAGAGCTCCGATCATGCCGGCAAATCCTATGGTAATAAAATTCTGGGTATAAAGATCAGACTGCCCCCATACGATGATCAATTGATTGTTGATCAAAACGGGATGGCTCTCCCAGTCAAGGTTACGCGAAATAACGGTCTCGCCATCAAGCCAGGAATCATTTTCTGTGGCTTCACCCCAACTGCTGAGATCAGAACAGCCTGGTCCGTGGGTTTGCACCATTCCTTTGTACGATTGAAAATCGGGAATTGTATTGGCGATGAGGATGTCTTTATACGTTAGTTCTTCGCCAAGGGTGGGAGAATATATACTGAATCCGCCTGTCTGCATACCGGCAATAATGCCTTCTGCAATATCGATATACTTTTGATCCACCACAAAATCCTGATCAAACACCTGACGGATCTGCTGGTATCCGTAAGCTCCGCCAAAGGTGTGGGTGATCACATAGTTTTCCATTACATCCATAATACGGTCTCCTAAAAATTGACCATAATAAACCCCATTATAATAATGGCCGGCCATAAGATAGAGCACCAGCTTACCTTCAACATTGGTGGTGTCTCCACCGGTTATCGGATTTGAGAAAGTTGTCAGGGAAAATAAAGCAATGCAAAAAGAAATGATGAATTTTCTCATAGTTAAAATGGTAATGGTTTAAGATCAAAAGTAATGGATGTTTTGCTAATTTACCAGAGAATATTGCAATTTTTAAAGAATATAATCTGTAGGGATGGTTTTACGTTAATTCTCCAAAGTTATAATGAATTGCGCCATATGTTTGTTTTACGAAGCCTCCTTCTGAGTTTTTTGTTCGCTCAATTTCTTCCGGCCCAGGAAGTGAAGTCTGCAAGGAATATCAATGACATACCGGTTTTTATATATCACAGGGTGGGGGATTCGCGTTTTCCATCCACCAATGTGAGTAAAGAGGTGTTTGAAAATCATCTTAAATATCTGAATAATAATGATTTTAATGTTGTTACCCTGAGTGATGCTTTAGCTTATGTTCAGCAGGGGAGGAGTGCTCCCGAAAAAACAGTGGTTCTCACGATAGACGACGGATACAGATCATTTTATGAAAATGGCGCTCCCTTGCTTGAAAAATATGGTTTTCCGGTAACGGTATTCATCAATACCCGTCAGGTAGGAGCATCAGGCTTTATGGGTTGGAAAGAATTGAATGAATTGATTGACAGGGGGATTGAGATTCATAACCATTCACATTCGCATGATTATTTTGTAAATTATGATCTCAAGACACTGAAAACGGAGTTTCGTAATGACCTGGAAAAATCTCATCGCATATTCAAAGAGAAGCTTGGTTATGTACCTGAAATTTTTTCATATCCCTTTGGGGAGTTTAACCCTGAAATGAAAGAGATTCTAAAGGAATTTGGTTACCTGGCGGCCGTCGGACAGCATTCAGGAGTAATATCTGAAAACAGTGATAAGTTTAATCTGCCACGATTTCCGATGACTGGCATTTATGCCAGCCTGGAGAAGTTTCAAAACAGGGTTAATATGAAATCACTGCCTGCTGAATTGCTAAACAAGCTTGGTAATCCAATAGTTGATACTGAAAATCCACCTGAACTCAGAATTAAATTACTGAAGCCTGATTTGATCAATACAGAAAGTTTACAATGTTTTGTTGCGGGAAGCAGCGACTGTAGGATTGAGTATGATCAGGAAAAAGAGCTTATTATCATGAAGGCAAATTCAAAACTTGAAAACAGGAGAACACTATATACGATTACAGGTCAATCGACAAGTGTTTCGTGGCAATGGTACTGGTGGAGTTTTTTATGGGTTATACCGGATATCAAAGAATAATGTTTTGTGTGAGACAAATTAAACCATTTTGAATGGGCTGCTCTAATTTCGTATAACGAATAAAGAAGACTAATTTTAGACAATACAAATGTCCTATAATTAATATTATGTTAAATTATAAATTTTTGCTCCATAACTTATTTACTAAATACTGCTATATGAAGTAATCCTCTCCTTTTTTGCTTGCTGTATATTAAAACAGAAAGTGGGTTATATGGAATAAAAAAGGCTGCCCTGTTCAAGGGACAGCCTTTTTGTTTTCAAGTGATTGTTTTTTATTGCTGTTGTAATTTCATATTGATCTCTTTGGCTTTATCAAGTTGTCCGAGCCTGGTATAAATTTCTTTCAATGAAAGCATGGTTGCCCGGTCATCCGTTTTTATTTCGTATGCGCTTTCGAGATAAGGCAATGCTTTGGCCAGCAAATCATCCGCTTTTGCTTTGAGTTTATCATATTCTTCAACGGCTTCCAAAGGAAGATCATTGGCGATCTGTTGTATTTCGGCGGCTTTATTCACGTAAAGTGCGCCCATGTTAAAATATGCATCGAAATAGTCTTCTTTTACATCGATGGCAGTTTTGTAAGCCTTTTCGGCTCTGTTGAAATACTCACTCCTTGCTTCTTCTGTCAGTGATGTGTCAGCAGCAAATTTGTCATACATATCGCCCAACGCAAACCAGATTGTATAATTCTCAGGATCTTTTTCGGTGGCCTTTTGCAGACTGCTGATCGCTTTTTCATTCTGGCCTGAACTCATGAAAAGGTTAATTTCAGCCAGCAATATGGGGTAACTTTCGGGATACTTCTCTCTTCCCTCCTGCAAAATCTCTTCGGCTTTTTCGAAATCACCTTCTTCCCTGTAAATATTGGCCAGCGATTCATAAAGCGCTGCATCTTCATACCCCATATCCATAAGCTTTTCATAGGTTTGCATTGCAGCTTCACTGTTTCCGGCAAGTTGTGATGATGTGGCATAGTTCAGCAATGAAGTCGTATCATTGATTCCGACTGCTTCGTAAACTTTATAAGATGTCATAAAATTCTGTGCTGCATCCACATAATTCCTGTCGTTGTATGCATTTGCGGCATCATTGTAAAACTGTTGTGCGATGTATTGCATGTTTTGCTTAATGTCTTTGGAATATTCACCATCTTCGTCATATTCCATTGCTTTCTTATATGATTTGTATGATTCCATCAAAGGATCTTCTGCGAGACTTTTATATTCTTCTTTATCAGTGATACCGATTTCAACATAAATCCCTCCCCTGTAGAACCAGGTTTTCGCATCATTCATGGTTTTTTCATGTTCGATTGCGGTATTGATAGCCTCCATGGCTTTATCCAGCTTACCGTTCCTCAGGTAATTGATTGCGGTTTGGGTCATTCTTTTCTGACCAAATACAATTGTGCTTGCAAGTACAAGACCGAGAATAATCGTTAATTTTTTCATGATCAATATGTTTTGTTTTTCTAAAAGCCTATGCAAAGATATATTAATATCGGGTAAATGTATTCAGAATTAATTTAAATAAATTTTCACACAAATTTACAAAATTCGAGCCATTCTGCCCATTTTAGGCCCTCACCTATTCGCCGGTCAATTCTTCATCAGCTCCTTCAATTTCATCATGAAGCTCATCCAGTTCGTCATCACCGTTGCTGATTTCAACTTTTGCCACGGATGCAATGGCGTCATCATCATAAAGCTTAATTAACCTGACGCCCTGGGTGGCACGCCCCATGACACGCATATCGCTGATCCCAAGTCTTATCAGGACACCCATTTTGGTAATGATCATCAGATCGTCGGCATCCAGTACCTCTTTGATGGCGATCAAACTACCCGTTTTGTTCGTAACATTCATGGTTTTTACCCCTTTACCTCCTCTGTTTGTTATGCGGTAATCTTCCAGTTTAGAACGTTTTCCATAACCATTTTCAGAAACGACCAGTATATCTGACTCCTGATCCAGCAGGCATATCATTCCGATCATATCGTCTTTTTCATCATCCAGCACAATACCCTTCACACCTGTGGCGATCCGTCCCATAGCGCGTACCTTGCTTTCGTGGAAGCGGATAGCCCTGCCCGACTTACATGCCATGATGATCTCACTGTCCCCGTTTGTCAGTCTGGCTTCAATCAGCTCATCGTTTTCGTTGATGTTGATTGCATTGATGCCATTTTGCCTTGGCCGTGAGTAAGCCTCCAGGGATGTTTTTTTGATGAGTCCCCTCCGGGTTCCCATAACGATAAAATGGTTGTACAGGTATTCCTGGTCATCAAGGTTCTTCACGTTGATAAAGGCCCTGATTTTATCGTCCTGCTCAATATTGATGAGGTTTTGGATGGCTCTTCCTTTGGAGATTTTGCTACCTTCCGGTATTTCGAAAACCCTCAGCCAAAAACATTTTCCTTTTTCCGTAAAGAACAATAGATAATTATGATTGGTGGCTATAAAAAGGTGCTCCAGGAAATCCTCACCCCTGATATTGCTTCCCCTGGCACCCTTGCCTCCTCTTTTCTGTTGCCTGTACTCGGTTAAAAGGGTACGTTTAATATAACCCAGGTGAGAAATTGTGATCACGACTTCATCGTCCGGAATGGTATCTTCAATTTTAAAATCTTCAGCGGAGTAAATGATCTCGCTTCTGTTTTCATCGCCGTACTTTTCTTTGATCTCAAGCAGGTCATCTTTGATGATTTTCATTCTGAGGCTTTCGTCATTGAGAATTTCCTTCAAATGAGCAATTAGTTTCATCAGTTCTTCATAGTCTTCCTTGATCTTCTCTCGTTCGAGCCCGGTTAATTTTTGCAGGCGCATATCCAGAATAGCTTTGGCCTGGACTTCAGTCAGCTCAAACTTGTTCATCAGTCCGGTCCTAGCCTCATCGGGAGTCTGGCTGGCCCGGATCAGGGATATTACCTCGTCCAGGTGATCAAGGGCTATCAGAATTCCTTCCAGTATATGGGCTTTTCTTTCAGCTTCGTCAAGCTCATACTGGGTCTTGCGAACGAGGACTTCATGCCTGTGATTCACATAATGCCTGATCAGGTCTTTAAGATTGAGCATTTCAGGTTTTCCGTTTACCAGGGCGATGTTGTTTACATTGAAAGAGCTTTGCAGGGCGGTATACTGGTATAATTTGTTCAGTACGACATTTGTAACAGCGTCTTTTTTCAATTCATATACCACACGCAATCCTTTTTTATCAGACTCATCCCTGATATCGGAAATGCCCTCAATTTTTTTGTCAACTACCAGATCGGCAGTCTTCTTGATCATCTCGGCTTTATTTACCTGGTAAGGAATGGAAGTTGCGATGATTTTTATCCTTCCGTTGCTGTCTTCTTCTATCTGTGTTGTACCCCGCATCAGAATACGTCCGCGACCTGTTTCAAATGCCTCCCGCACTCCTTCGTAGCCATATATCTGGGCTCCTGTCGGAAAGTCAGGCCCTTTAATATATTCCATCAGTTCCTGCACACTTATCTCATTATTATCGATATAGGCTACGGTTCCGTCAACCACCTCCGTGAGATTATGGGGAGGCATGTTGGTTGCCATTCCTACAGCAATTCCTGAGCTACCATTTACGAGCAGACCAGGAATGGCAGAAGGAAGCACGACCGGTTCTTTTAGTGTATCATCAAAGTTCAGTTGAAAATCAACCGTGTTTTTATCAATATCTTTAACCATTTCCTCGGCCAGTTTCTGCATCCTTGCTTCGGTATAACGCATCGCCGCAGCATTATCTCCATCCATGGAACCGAAGTTACCCTGACCGTCAACAAGCGGGTATCTCAGCGACCAAGGTTGTGCCATGCGCACCATGGCATCATAAACAGAGGAATCACCGTGTGGGTGATATTTTCCAAGCACCTCCCCTACGATCCTGGCAGATTTTTTATACGGACGGTTGTGCAGGGTTCCGAGTTCGAGCATCCCAAACAACACCCTTCTGTGAACGGGTTTCAGGCCATCACGTGCGTCCGGCAAAGCCCGGGAAACAATAACCGACATCGAATAATCGATGTAGGCTGATTTCATCTGGTTTTCAATGTTTACTTTCAGAATTCTGTCATCACCATTCATCGTCATCTTGGAAATGTGTTAAAATGTTATATTTCAATGAATTATAAATGTAGTCTAAAAGATACGAAATTACGAAATTTTCACCAGATTAGTCCGCTATTTTGCTTTATAATTCAGGTTATTACTAACATCAGGATGTTGAAAAATAAACAAAGACAAAATTCAGAAGCGGATCAATGAACATAATTTTGAATCGTGCTGTTTATGCCATGTAAATTAGAAGTGTTCAAGTCATGGCGAAGTCCTGAAATAATTGGATTTTTAGATCGTTAGAAATATTTGTAAATTTGAAATGGGAGCTTGTTTAATTTTATGGAAGCAAAATTTTCGCAAAGGGTAAAAAATGTACTGACATATAGTCGTGAAGAGGCCATTCGGCTGGGCAACGATTATATTGGCCTGGAGCACCTGTTGCTTGGGATACTGCGGGAAGGCGAAGGCTTGGCGATTCAAATACTCATGTACTTCGGTATAGATCTTGATAATTTGAAAACCACCATCGAAAGAGCTGTTAAAGATTCCGGGAAGGCAGAAGAAAAGCCTGAAAACATTCCCCTGGTAAAACAAGCCGAAAGAGCCTTAAAGATTACCTATCTGGAGGCAAAAGTCTTTAACAGTGACTTGATCGGTACAGAACATTTGTTACTCGCCATTTTAAAAGATGAGGACAATTTTGTGACCAAGTCTTTTGAAAAACGGGGCGTTAACTACGAATCAGTTAAGGAGGAATTAAGAGCTATGATAAAAAGTAATGACGACAGCATCATAAAACCCAAAAGTGATTTATCTGACGATACAGCCGGCGACATGGAAGAAGCACAGGGATTTACCGGCGGATCGAAGAAGTTCACAGAATCAAAGTCCAAAACACCTGTACTGGATAATTTTGGAAGAGACATTACCAAGATGGCCGAGGAAGACCGGCTCGATCCTATTGTAGGCAGGGGAAAGGAACTGGAAAGAATTGCACAGATTCTCAGCAGACGCAAGAAAAACAACCCCATCCTAATCGGAGAGCCGGGAGTCGGAAAATCAGCAATTGCAGAAGGCCTCGCCTTAAGAATTGTAGAGAGAAAAGTATCACGAGCTTTGTTCAACAAGCGGATTGTTACTCTTGATCTGGCTTCTCTTGTGGCTGGAACCAAATACCGTGGGCAATTCGAGGAACGCATGAAAGCCGTGCTGAATGAACTGGAAAAGAATCCTGATATCATTTTGTTCATCGATGAGATCCATACCATCGTTGGTGCCGGTAATGCATCCGGTTCGCTGGATGCATCCAATATGTTCAAACCGGCATTGGCAAGGGGTGAGATACAATGTATCGGAGCCACAACACTGGATGAATACAGGCAATACATCGAAAAAGATGGTGCCCTGGAACGCCGCTTTCAAAAGGTCATGGTGGATCCGACATCTTCGGATGAAACCATTGAGATCTTAAACAATATCAAGGAAAAATACGAAGACCATCACCTTGTCAATTATGATAATGCAGCCATCAAAGCATGTGTGAATCTTACAAACCGATATATGTCCGACCGCTATTTGCCAGACAAGGCCATTGATGCCATGGACGAGGCAGGTTCGAGGGTTCATATTACCAATATTCATGTTCCGGCTGAGATCATCGATATTGAAAACAGAATCGAAGAAACCAAGAATAAGAAAACAAAAGCCATCAACAGTCAGAAGTTTGAAGAAGCTGCAGAGTTCCGTGATCTGGAAAGAAAACTGCAAAATGAGCTGGAAGCGGCTAAAAAGCGCTGGGAAGAGGAGTCCAAGATCCACCGGGAAAAAGTATCGGAAGAAAATGTGGCTGAAGTTGTGGCTATGATGACCGGTATTCCCGTGCAGCGTATTGCCCAGAACGAAAGCAACAGGTTGCTGAATATGGAAGAAGAGCTGAAAGGCTCCGTGATTGGACAGGATGCTGCCATCAAGAATGTAGTAAAAGCGATCCGGAGAAACAGAGCCGGACTTAAAGATCCCAAAAAACCAATTGGCTCTTTTATTTTCCTGGGTCCGACCGGAGTTGGCAAAACTTACCTTGCCAAAGTACTGGCCAGATACCTCTTTGATACGGAAGATGCCTTGATCAGGGTGGATATGAGCGAGTATATGGAAAAATTTGCCGTATCAAGGCTTGTTGGCGCGCCTCCCGGTTATGTTGGATATGAAGAAGGCGGGCAACTGACAGAAAAAGTTAGGCGCAAACCCTACTCCATCATTTTGCTGGATGAAATTGAAAAAGCACATCCGGATGTGTTCCACCTCTTGTTGCAGGTAATGGATGATGGTTTGCTTACCGACAGCTTTGGCAGAAAAGTGGATTTCAAGAATACAATTATCATCATGACGTCTAATATTGGTTCACGACAGTTGAAAGATTTTGGACAGGGAGTTGGTTTTGAAACTACAGCCAAAAAAACTGCAAAGGCCACTTACGCTCAGAGCGTGATTGAAAGTGCATTGAAAAAGGCTTTTGCTCCTGAATTTTTGAACAGGATAGATGATGTAGTCATATTTGATCCCCTTGAAATCGAAGCAATCCATAAGATCATCGATATTGAATTAAGAGGCCTTTATGAAAGAATCGAAGGCCTGGGCTACGAAATAGAAGTTACCAAAAAGGCCAAGGGTTTCATTGTAGAGAAAGGATGGGATGAGCAATATGGTGCACGGCCGCTGAAAAGAGCCATACAGAAATATGTGGAAGATCCCCTGGCCGAGGAGATCATTAAAACAAAACTGGGTCCCGGCGATATGATCAAAGTTGATTTTGATGGAAGAAAAAAAGAGATTACCATCAAGATCAAGAAATCGGAAAAGATCGTGAAACAAAACCAGTAAGCATAGCTTTAAAGATATAACGCTGTTTCCTCCTTGGGAAGCAGCTTTTTTTATTCTTCTTCACTCAGTTTTTCACGAAATTTTGTAATTTCATTAATCACTTTCTCAAGCCTGGAACCAACTTCTGTATTGTTGAAGGAGGCATAGCTGATTATTTGAGAAAAAGCTGTATCCCGGTAAAAAAGCATTTCCTTATTGGGCCCATTGATATAATATTCTTTGGGTGGTTTCTCAGTTTTAATCCCAGCAAGTTCAAGTGTTTTTTTATTGATCGAAAGAATGTCCTCATCCTTCAGCCGTTTGAATACATATTCATTCATAAAGAATATATCATTAACCCACATTGCGTGTTGAAAAATATAACTATCTGATGTCAAGACGAGTCCATTTTAAGAATTTTACCAGGGGGGACTACGGATTTTTTTCTGGTGAACGGGGTATATTTATACCCCAAAAGGTCGTACACCTGTTT
>JAIOZK010000021.1 GCA_021740625.1 Bacteroidales bacterium | reverse complement strand
AACTTTAAAGCTTTCACTGAAGTTCCTTCGCCTTCTCTCAGATACGGTTAATTTTTGTGATTTTCTTGTTGCCATTTTTAACTAATTTTAGTTTGTTTTTCTGTTAAAAAGTGGTCAACGTATTTCAGGCATTGACAATTGAAAAATGAAAAGAATTGGAATCATACTAAGTCTTCTTGTATTTGCCCTGGCAATGACATCAAATGCTCAAAGCGGTAAGCTCGGAAAGCTCTTTGATGACTACAAGGACAGCAAAGGTTATAAATTAGTTGACATCAATGCCGACATCAATATCAATGATGAGGATGGCAAAGAGTTTCTGGAAAATATTGATAATATTAAAGTCATCAGCCTTGAAGTAGATGGTGATATTGAAAAAAAGGACATCCGGAAATTCCATGAGGAAGCCATGAAGGCCATCAAGAAGGATGGTTTTGAAGAAATGATCAATGTAATGGATGGCGATGAAAAGGTAAACTTCTATGTCAGCAAAGCTGAAAATGGAAAAGCCAAGGAATGTGTTTTATCGGTAAAAGAAGGTGATGAGGCCGTACTGGTTTACATCAGCGGGATCATTGATTTCTCAAAAGCCATGAGCACACTCGGGAACCTGCATCTGGATATGCATGACAATTGCGAGGATGAAAAATAAACACCAGACAAATAACTTTTAAAAATGCCGGGTCGGAAAGGTCTGGCATTTTTTTTCAGTTTTTCTTGAAATAATCATAGATTTCAAATTGCGCCCTGTGCTTTGTTTTTGAGCCTGTTTTCCTGTATTGATTCAGGCGGTCGGGCGACAACCAGCGCGATTTAGTGTTGTCTTTCAACTGTATGCGGATCATATCCATCAACTCTTTGCGGATACTCTGATCATAAATGGGGCATACGACTTCGATGCGATGGTCAAAGTTTCTTTGCATCCAGTCGGCGGAAGAAATGTAATATTGATGATCCCCATTATTATTAAAAATATATACACGGGAATGTTCCAGAAATTTATCCACGATGCTGAAGGCCTCAATATTTTCACTAAGACCCCTTACTCCGGGCAGGATCACACATATCCCCCGGTTGATAAGCTTGATTTTCACACCGGCCTGGCTGGCTTCATAAAGCTTCCTGGCCACCTTCTTATCCACCAGGCTGTTCAGTTTGATAATGGCCCAGGCTTCTTTTCCTTCCTTCGCAGCTGTAATCTCATTTTCCAACATCCTGATAAAAAAACTTCTGATCTCATAAGGGGCAACGATCAATTGACTGAAACGTGGCGGGATGATCTTGGATTCCAGCAAGTCGAAAATCTTGTATAAATCAGCACAGATTTGATTATTGGCCGTCAGCAGGCTGTCGTCAGCATAAACCTTAGCTGTGGATTCATTGAAATTCCCTGTAGAAATATTGGCATAAAAATGATTCAACCCATTCTCGCGCCTTCTGATCAGAATCATTTTGGAATGAACCTTATAACCCGGAATTGTTTGCATCACCTTGATTCCTTCTTCCTGGAGACGCTCTGTCCAGTATATATTAGCTTCCTCATCAAAACGTGCCTGAATTTCCATGAAAACGGTCACATATTTTCCATTCCGGGCAGCATTGATCAGGGCATTCATGGCCTGCGAATCCTTTGCGGCCCGGTAGAATGTCATTTTGATGGAACGAACTTTAGGATCGATGGAAGCTTCCCGCAGGAAATCAATCAGGTGCTGGAAAGACTGATAAGGATAATGCAGCATGATATCCTTTTCTTTGAGGATATCAAAAAAGCTGCGGTCGTTATCCAGTTCGGGGTGCTTCAGCGGAGGGGACGGAGGATAACGTAAATTCCGGGGTCCGATCTTGGGGAATCCCATAAAATCCTTAAAATTGTGGTATCTGCCCCCTTCACGCAAAGTATCATGTTTTGAAATATTGAATTTCTTGCTGAGCTTCTTCAACAGTCTTTCTGGAATTTCTTTGTCGAAAACAAAGCGGACCGGCTCTCCCCTTTTCCGCTGCTTCACACTTTCACTCATCAACTCAACAAAACTCTTGGAAACGTCATTGTCGATATCGAGTTCCGAATCCCGGGTAAACTTAATGGTATAGGCTTTAAAAGAATCGTAACCGTAAACGGAAAACATGTCTCCGAGAGAAAAGCGGATTACATCATCCATGAAAATGATATACATTTCTTTTCCCTTATTGGGCAGGATCAGGAATCTGGGAACATTATCGGTAGGCAATTTGATCAAAGCGTAATCTTCCTTTTCATCATCGCTTGTATTCATTAGTTCCACAGCCAGGTAAATAGATGCATCCTGTATGATCCCGATATTTTTGATATTATCCAGCATGAGCGGGAACAGATGGGGTCTGACGTGTTCAATGTAATAGTCATACACGAATTTTTCCTGGTCGTCACTGAGCTCTGTTTCATCAATAATATGAATATTGTTTCTGGACAATTCATCCTTCAACACCTCAAAAGTATTTGTGAATTTCGCTTCCTGTTGCCGGATCAGATTTTGTATATCCGCTAGAATTGTCTCATATTTCTCCGTATTCAGATTTTCCTGTGTTTTGGATAGTTTGAGCATCCTTTTGATAGTAGCCACGCGCACCCTGAAAAACTCATCACGATTGTTGGAGTATATGCCCATGAACTTTAACCTTTCAATCAAAGGGTTGGAAACATCCATTGCTTCCTGCAAAACCCTTTCATTAAAATGCAACCAGCTAAGCTCGCGGTTGATAAACTTATCTGAATCTTTTGCCATAAATAAACATTACTGCTTTATCAGGATCAAAATAATAAAATTAAGACTTTTTGAGCATTTTGGGATAAATGATGAACCTTGTTTTACTTTTCACATCAAATATTTTTTCCCAGTAATTTGTATCAAACTCAATACAGACAATACCGGAAGTGGGAAGCCAGTCAATTTTGTTTTCCAGGAATTCATTGGCAAAATTGGTAAAAGTAGGATTGTGCCCAACGATCATCAGGGATTGAAACTGATCAGAGAGATCATAAAACTGATCCTCCAGTTTGGCAACATCAGCATGATATACCTGTGGATCCACTTTGATATCTTCGATGGGATAATTCATGGCCCTGGCAAGAAACTTTGCAGTTTCCAGCGCCCGTTCGGCTGAACTGGAAATAATGTAATCAACCCGAACCTTGTTTTCCAGTAAAAAATCAATGATCTTCTTGGTTCTCTTTTTCCCTTTTTCAAGCAAAGGCCTGTCGTGATCGGGTAAGTCAGGATAATCCCAGGATGATTTTGCGTGCCGAACAATGTAAAGTGTTTTCATATTTCCCTATAATTCAGACCATGAAACAATCAGCGAAGATACATATATCTGTATATAATATTTTATTTTAACGTTAAGGGAAGGTTAATTTTTTATAAATTTTCCTGGCGATAAATTTCTCTTATCCATATTTATTAAATTTGAATTCGTTTAAAGCTCCACACATGAAACAAAATTTTATTTTAATTACGGCTGACCACCGTGAAAAAGCTTCCTCAATTCCTGATCAATTAAAAAACAAGTATTTCCTTACACTGGAATATAAACTATTAAAATCTGGTGATTATCTTATCAATAATCAGTTCTTAATCGAAAGAAAAACAAATCAGGATTTTATTCGCTCACTAATCGGAAATCAACTATTCGAACAATGCAGGAAAATAAAACAATCCCGCTTACCCTCCTTGTTGATCATTGAAGGCAATCCATTTCATACCAATTCGAAGATCTCAAGCCAGGCAATTAAAGCAGCTTTGCTCGCGATAACGGCTTCCTGGCAGATTCCTGTATTTTATTCATCTGATCAAAAGGATACAGCCCATACAATACTGAAGCTTGCAAAATCAAGTTTTTATCCCAGAACAATGTTTTTGCAAAGGGAACCAAAACCAAAAAAGATCAGAAGCAAACAATCATTTTTTGTCCAGGGATTGCCGGGAATCAGCAAAACACTATCCCATCAGTTACTCCTGGAATTCCAAACAATCGAAAACCTGATAAAATCAGATGTAAAAACTCTGATGAAAATTAGAGGCATTGGTAAAAAGAAAGCCGAAACAATTTATGAATTCATCCACAAAAAATTCACTTCATAGATATTTTTTTCAGTTTAATTTGCAAAAATCAAACTGAAAAAAATATTACCACGCAAACATCGGAAATCCCCCCATCAATTCATTCACACGCTTCTTAACATCTTTCAGTTTCTCTTCATTCTCGATATCCATGATCACCTCATCGATCATTTCCACGATCAGGGGCATGTGTTCTTCTTTCAGTCCTCTTGTTGTAACTGCCGGTGTACCGATCCTCAATCCTGAAGTAGCAAAAGGAGAACGATCATCGAAAGGCACCATGTTTTTATTCACGGTAATATCCGCCAGTACAAGTGTATTTTCCACTTTTCTACCCGAAAGTTCCGGCACCTTGCTGCGTAGATCAATCAGCATGAGGTGATTGTCGGTTCCTTCGGAGATCACATGATAACCTTTGTCAACAAAGGCCTGGGCCATGACATCTGCATTCTTTTTCACCTGCAGAACATAATTTTTGAAATCATCGCTCAGGGCTTCGCCGAATGCCACAGCCTTGGATGCGATCACGTGTTCCAGGGGACCGCCCTGAATACCAGGAAAAACAGCCGAATCAAGCACCTGTGTAAAACTCTTGATTTTTCCTTTGGGTGTTTTCTTGCCCCATGGATTGTCGAAATCCTCTCCTACCAGTATCATACCTCCACGCGGACCGCGCAGGGTTTTATGCGTAGTGGTGGTGACAACATGGCAATGCGGTAGCGGATCATTCAGCAATCCTTTCGCGATCAGGCCGGCAGGGTGGGCAATATCTGCCATCAGGATGGCATCGATCTTATCTGCGATCTCGCGCATGCGTTTATAATCCCAGTCGCGGCTGTAGGCAGAGGCTCCGGCGATGATCAGTTTTGGCTTTTCGGCAAGTGCCTTTTCTTCCATCTTGTCATAATCGATGATACCGGTTTCCTTGTCCACCTCATAAGAAATCGCATTGTAAAGAATACCGGAGGAGTTGACAAATGATCCGTGCGATAGGTGCCCCCCGTGCGAAAGATCCATTCCCATGAAGGTATCGCCCGGTTTCAGGCATGCCAGGAAAACAGCCATGTTGGCCTGTGCCCCCGAATGAGGTTGCACGTTGGCCCATACTGCCCCAAAGAGTTCTTTGGCCCTGTCGATGGCCAGTTGTTCAGTTTCATCTACGAACTGGCAACCACCGTAATATCTTTTACCGGGATAGCCTTCGGCGTATTTATTCGTCATAACAGAGCCCATGGCTTCAAGAACCTGATCGCTCACAAAGTTCTCCGAGGCGATCAGTTCGATGCCATTCAACTGCCTGTCTTTTTCCTTTTCAATGATGTCAAAAACCAATTTATCGCGTTCCATATCTTATTAAATTTTTGGAGTTTCACACAGTGAATGCAAAGTTAAGATTAATTTAAATAGGAATTAAAAGGATTCAACATTCCTCCCTTGGTATTATGAGTGAAAGCCAAGTCCTCACCCTAACGGGCCTTATGATAGTAAAATGAAGAAAACATTATTCCCCCAAATCGCGTAGCGATGATCATTATGGTAGTAGTGGATATACTGGATATGGCCCCAAAGTGCCGTAGGCACGACATTATCCTGAATGCTTTAGGGTGGGGACTGCAACTGCAACTGAAACTGAAACTGCCACTGCTACTGCCGCTGCCACTTCAAACCTCACCTCACCAATACCACCCCAATTTTATAATGTCATCCCTACGGGATTTTGTGGGGTGGACATGGCTTCCTTTTCTACCATACTGCCGGCCCTAACGGGCCTTACGAGAGGGAAATAAAGAAAATGTCATGCCCCAAATCGCATAGCGATGATATTATGGTAGTATTGGATGATTCGCAGCGAGACCCTCGCGGGAAGCGAGAGCCTCACAGGCAAGGCAAAGGTCGGTTATGCCTTCACTTGCACAACTTTCATTAGCTTTGCGGAAAATTACGGGATGATAGAATTCAAAAGACATATACTGGATAACGGTTTGCGCATCATTGTAAATGAAGATGAAACCACCCCGCTTGTGGCCGTGAATGTGATGTACGATGTGGGAGCTCGGGATGAAGACCCCGGGAAAACCGGTTTCGCACATTTGTTTGAACACCTGATGTTCGGCGGTTCGGTGAACATACCCAAATACGACGAACCCCTGGAAAAGATCGGCGGGCACAACAATGCCTTTACCAACAATGATATTACTTCCTATTACTGCACCCTTCCTGTGCAAAACATTGAAACAGCTTTCTGGCTGGAATCCGACCGCATGCTCGACCTGGCCTTTTCACCTAAAAGCCTGGAGGTGCAAAGAAATGTTGTCAGCGAGGAATTCCGGCAGGTTTACCTCAACCAGCCTTATGGGGATGTGTGGCTACTGCTCAGGCCCATGGTGTATAAAAAACATCCCTACCAGTGGCCCACCATCGGCAAAAGCATTGAGCATGTGCAAAATGCTACCATGGAAGATGTGAAATCGTTTTATCATACCTACTATAATCCCAACAATGCCGTGCTGGTTGTATCCGGCAATGTGAAGCCGGATGCAGTTTTCCGGCTTGCCGAGAAATGGTTCGGCCCGATACAAAACAAAGGCAAGAATGCTCGTTCGCTGCCAGCGGAACCCAAACAAACCAAGAGCCGTTCTTTGACCGTGCATAGGGATGTCCCCCTGGATGCCATCTACAAAGCATACCATATGTGTTCCAGGATGGATGCGGAATACTATGCAACCGATCTGCTTTCGGATGTGCTTTCCAATGGCAATTCCTCCCGCTTGTTCCAAAAACTGGTAAAAGAAAAGAAAATGTTCAGCGATATCAGTGCCTATATCACCGGTGATATTGACAAAGGAATGTTTGTCATTAACGGGAACCTGATCGAAGGCGTTGCAATGAAAGATGCTGAAAATGCCATTCAGGAGGAGGTCAGCAAACTGAAGGATAATAAGCCTAGCGATAGTGAAACGCAAAAAGTCCAAAACAAAGTGGAGTCCGGGCTGATCTTTGCCGAAGCCAATACGCTGAATAAAGCGATCAATCTTTCGCACCTGGAGATCGTTGATAAGGCAGAGCTGAACAACCGGCTTATCGATATGTATGCAGCGGTCAAACCCGCCGACGTACAGCAGCTTGCCGCTGAGATCCTCGACGAGAATAATTGCAGCACATTGTATTACCATGCCAAAAACAATTCCTGATATGCCACTACCTGACAGAAAAATACAACCCGGTATCAAACCCATGGACAGGCTTTCCATCCTGGACGCTGAAAAGATCACACTGGATAACGGAATACCTGCATATCTTGTTACTGGCGGGAATCAGGAAGTTTTCAAGTTGGACCTGATCTTCAATTCGGGCAGCGCTGATGGAGACTTTCCACTGATCGCCTTTCACACGAATAAAATGCTGGCGGAAGGAACCCCGAATATGACTTCTGCAGAAATATCGGAAAAACTGGATTATTATGGCGCAACCATAAAGTCATACTGTGATAAGGATATTTCAGGGGTTACAGTATACTCCCTGAATAAATATGCGGATGAAATGATTGACCTCTTTGCCCGGCTGATCAATGAATCTGCCTTCCCGGAGATTGAATTAATTACCCTGAACAGCAAACAAAAACAATTGTTCCTGGTCAACCAGCGGAAAGTGCGGCATGTGGCCCGGGAAAACTTTTTCCCACTCATCTTTGGCAAAGACAAGCCATACGGGCAGATCAACAAGCTGGAAGATTTCGATGACATCGAACTGAACGCCATCAAAAACTATTACCGGGAAAAGTATCGCAGCGACAATTGTTTTGCAATCATTTCAGGCAAGGTGGATGATGCTCTAATCAGCACCATTAACAGCAAAGTTGGTAAAATTCTGGAACCGGGCTTCCGTGAACAGCCAAAAGAATACCTGGAAGCCAGCTTAGAACCTACAGATCAATTGATCGAAAGAAAAGATGTGCTTCAATCTGCCATCAGGATCGGGAGGCCGCTGTTCAACAAACTGCATCCCGATTACATACCCATGAAATTCGTATCCACTCTTCTGGGAGGTTATTTCGGCTCGCGTCTGATGTCGAACATCCGGGAGGACAAAGGCTATACCTATGGTATTGGATCCAACCTGGTGTCTCTGGAACATTCGGGCTATTTCTTCATCGCCACGGAAGTGGGGGCGGATGTGCGCAAAGCTGCTGTTGAGGAGATATATGCTGAGATCGAGAGATTGATCATCGAAGCTGTCAGCGATAAAGAAATTGACCTGGTTAAGAACTACATGACAGGAAGTTTCATGCACAGCATCGACGGGCCCTTTGCCCTGGCTGAAGCATACAAGAATGTGCTGTTGTTCGGCCTGGATCAGGAATATTTTGACAGGATGATCGATGAGATCCATGCCATGACCACAGGAAAGGTTCAGGAATTAGCCGCAAAATATCTGAAAAAGGAAGACTTGTTTGAACTAATTGTCGGAAAGTAAACGTTATAAGCCTGTAAAATTCAAAACAGAAATACCGCTGAAGCGCTTATTGTTAATATCATTCTTTTTCATTAGCCTGGCCTGTTTCCCCCAGGCGGAGCATTTCCTGCATTGCCTGAGAATCATTGACAATGATGATATTGAACTTCAATGGGAACCCGCAGGGAATCCCGGGCAATTCGAAAAATACAAGATTTATCATGCCCTGTCACTTTCCGCCACCTTCAACCTGGTAGGCAGCGTTCCCGACTATAATGCAACAACTTTCACACATTTGGATATCAACCCCATCATTTTTCAAAACTATTACTATATAGTGGCCATGTACGGACAGGATTCTATTGTTTCCGATACCATCAGCAGCATCCGCCTGCGCGTGATCCCAACGGATGATAAAGACATTGCACGCCTCAACTGGAATGCCATGCACAATCCCGGGCTGCCCGGAAACTCCGACTATCAATACATTTACCGGAAATACACCTTTGGAAACTGGGAACTGATCGATTCCATAACGGATTATGTTTACCTGGACACCATCCGGGTATGCTATGATTCGATCAATTACAGGATCGAGGTAAAAAATGAAAACAATTGCCGATCTGCATCCAATGTATCCGGTGCCTGGCTGAATGATTTGACACAACCACCTTTGCCCGAGCTGGATTCGGTAAGCCTTGATACTTCCGGCAATGCACTGCTGGGATGGGAAGCCAGCAAGGATGCCGGCACAGTAAGTTATATTATCTACAGGAAAAACGGCAACCAGACCGATTCCATCGATATCGTTTACGGGATCGAAAATACATTTTACGTGGACAGCACAGCTGGGGGATGTTTTCAGTCACAGGCATACAGCATTGCCGCCGTGGATAGCTGTGGCAATAAAAGTCCGTATGGCATCAACCCCCAGCAGGAAAGTGAATCCATGCGAAATATCTACCTGAAAGATATTGTATATGAAACCTGTGAAAACAGTAACCTGCTCGAATGGACTGCCTATATCAACATGAAAGGCGGACTTGAGGCCTATGAAATCTATTATCAAACGGATGAAGGAGATTTTACCTTGCTGGACAGGGTTGACAGTCAGCAAAACCACTATGTTCATGACAACCTGGATGATGAAACACATTATGCCTATTTTGTCAGGGCGGTCAATACGGATGAAAGCATTACTTCAACATCCTGCATTAAATCCAACCGGACCAACTACCCTGATCCGGCTGATTTCATTTACCTGCAAAATGTTAGCGTTGTCGACAACGATCATGTTGAACTAACACTTTTCACCGATACCATAGCGAGCAGCACGGGCTATCTGATCTTGCGTTCACAAAATTCCGGAGGGCCCTTTGATGTGATTGATACGGTTTTTAACACAGCGAATGCCCGTTTGTTTTATGAGGACATTGAAGCGGATTTCTCCTCACAACATTATTACTACCGGATCACAGTCCTAGACAGTTGCAACAGGGAAAGCATACAATCCAACGAAGGCCGGAATATTTTGCTGGAAATGGATCGACTTAACAGCGATCAGTATCTCCTGCAATGGAACACTTATGAAGCATGGGATGCCCCGGTATTACAATATGACGTATTCCGGCTGCTGGAAGATGGTGCAGTCGAGATCATCGAAAGTCTATCCCCCGGGCAAACGCAACTGGAAGTATCGGCAGGCAACCTGGTTTATGCATATTTCGTGGAAGCAATCGAAGCCGAAGGCAATGGCTTTGGTTTTTCGGATACTTCCCGTTCCAACCATGTCATTTTGAATCGCGTACCGGAAATCCTGCTACCCAATGCTTTCAAACCGAATGGAAACAAACAGGAGTTTAAACCTGTTCTGAAATTTCTGGAAGATGGTCAATACCGCATGTTCATTTTCGACCGCTGGGGACAATTGATCTATGAAAGCAGAGACCCGCTGGAGGGATGGGATGGCCGGTTCAATGGAGAATATGTCAGCATGGGGACCTACATTTGTGTTGTGACCTACAGCCGGAATGGAGAAAGCATTGAGAAAAAGGGGACGATAACAGTAGTATACTAAAGAGAAGCTTGTCTCAGTGAAGCCTTCACTTTGAGTGAAGGCTTCACTGACCCCAAATTTCAAATTTCCAATTTTAATTGTCACCCCCCTTCCTTAACAATTTTTAATACCTCCAAATAAGCAATTTTTCATACATTTGCAGCAATTTAGAAAAAATGAAAAACATGCAATCCGACAATCAGAAATTCCTTGGCGAAGGCCTTACCTATGATGATGTATTGCTGGAACCGGCATACTCCGAGGTGCTTCCCAGGGAAGTTGATATATCTACCCGTTTTTCCAGGAATATTAAACTCAACCTGCCCATTGTTTCGGCAGCCATGGATACGGTGACTGAATCAGCCATGGCCATTACCCTTGCCCAGGAAGGGGGCATTGGTGTGCTGCACAAGAACATGAAAATAGAGGCCCAGGCCAATGAAATCAGAAAAGTAAAACGTGCCGAAAACGGCATGATCCTCGACCCGGTCACCCTGCAGGAAGGCGCTCTGGTTGAAGATGCCATTCGCCTGATGGATGATTTCAAGATCAGCGGCATACCGATCGTAAACAAGGAAAACAAGCTGGTCGGCATCCTGACCAACCGCGACCTGCGTTTCGAAAGAAGGCCAGATCGTCCCGTGACCGACATCATGACAAAAGACAACCTGATCACCACAACCGAATTCACCGATTTTGAAAAAATTGCCGACACACTGCAGGAACACCGGATCGAAAAACTGCCTGTGGTCGACAAAGAAAATAAACTGGTAGGCCTGATCACATACAAAGACGTGATGAAGATCAAAGCAAACCCGAATGCTTATAAAGATGATCGGGGCCGTTTGCGGGTGGCGGCAGCCGTGGGAATTGCGGCCGATACGCTCGAACGTTGCAGTGCCCTTATAGAAGCTGATGTGGATGCAATTGTGATCGATACTGCTCACGCCCATACAAGGGGTGTTTTCGAAATGGCGAAAAATATCCGCAAAACCTATCCCAATGTCGACCTGGTAATCGGGAACATTGGCACTGCGGAAGCAGCCATAGAACTGGCAAAAATGGAAGTCGATGCCATTAAAGTTGGAATCGGTCCTGGTTCTATTTGTACAACCCGTGTGATAGCCGGTGTTGGGATACCCCAGCTTTCGGCTGTTTACAACGTATCACAGGCATTACAGGGATCCAATATCCCCGTTATCGCCGATGGCGGCATCCGTTTCACAGGTGATATTGTGAAAGCTCTTGCTGCAGGGGCTGAGACTATCATGGCTGGATCACTTTTCGCAGGCGTGGATGAATCACCCGGTGAAACAGTTATCTACGAAGGCAGAAAATATAAGACATACCGCGGTATGGGATCCATAGAAGCCATGCAACAGGGTTCCAAAGACCGCTATTTCCAGGATGTTGAGGATGATATTAAAAAGCTTGTTCCGGAAGGAATCGTTGGCAGAGTGCCTTTCAAAGGTGCCCTCTCTGAAGTTGTGCACCAGATGGTGGGCGGACTGCGCGCAGGTATGGGTTATGTGGGAGCCAAAAACATCAAGGAACTCAGAAAAGCAAGATTTATCAAAATAACGGCTGCCGGCGTGGCCGAATCACATCCGCATGATGTGACAATCGTCAGGGAATCACCTAACTACAGCAGGAAGATTTAATTAATAATTAATAATTAACAATTAATAATTAGAATAGCATGAAAAAAATATTCAAAAGTTTTTTTATCCTCGGTTTGATTTCACTTCTTTTCGGGGGCTTTTCTATGGCCCAGGATTATTCGGAGGATGAGCGCACCTTGCTGAAAATTGAAGATGAAAAGATCAGCGTTGCGGAATTCATGAGAATCTACCAGAAAAACAATGTTGAAACAGAAGTGATCGATAAAAAATCACTGGAGGAATACCTCGACCTTTTCATCAACTTCAAGCTCAAGGTAAAACAAGCCGAAGACCTCGGCCTGGATACCGTGCAGTCATTCATCGATGAATTGAATGGTTATCGCAAGCAGCTCACAAAACCCTACTTTATAGACGAAGAGGTGAATCAGCGACTGCTTGAGGAAGCCTATGAAAGGAAAACGGAAGATATCCGCGCCAGTCATATCCTGATCAGGGTGGATAAAAATGCCTCCCCGGCAGACACACTTGAGGCCTACAATAAAATTACTGATATCAGGCAACGCGCCCTGGCTGGAGAAGATTTTGGG
Source organism: Bacteroidales bacterium (assembly GCA_021740625.1). Taxonomy (GTDB): domain Bacteria; phylum Bacteroidota; class Bacteroidia; order Bacteroidales; family JAIOZK01; genus JAIOZK01. Next base: position 57,348 of record JAIOZK010000021.1, on the reverse strand, counting down.
GACCTGGCCGTTGAATATTCCGATGACCCCAGTGCCCGTGACATGGAAGAAATTCCAGGACAACGCCCATTCAGAAAAGGAAACCGGGGCGACCTGGGATATTTCAGTGTCTTCGATATGGTATATCCTTTCGAAACTGCTGCATACAATACAGAGGAAGGTGAAATTTCCGATGTTGTCAGGACCAAATTCGGATATCACATACTGAAGGTAGAAGACAGAAAAGAGGCCATGGGCAATGCCACCGTGGCACACATCTACATCAAAATGACACCCGAAAGCAGTACTGAAGATTCTGCCCAGGCCCTTGAAAATATTCAAAAAGCTTACGACGAGCTTGAAAGTGGAGAAAGCTTCGAGGAAGTTGTACGACAATATTCTGAAGACAGGGGATCCGTAGAAAAAGGTGGCCAGCTTCCTCCCTTCGGTGTAAACAGAATGGTTCCCGAGTTCATAGAAGCTGTGGCTGTTCTGGAAGAACCAGGTGATTATTCTGAACCGGTGCTCACCCAGTATGGCTGGCATATCGTAAAACTGATCGAGCGAAAGAAACCCGGGAGCTTTGAGGATGAGAAAGATGAGCTCAAAGAAAGGCTGCAAAGGGATGCCCGTTCCCACAAAAGCGAAGAAGCCGTCATCACCAAAGTTAAAAGAGATTATAAATTTAAAGAATATACCAAAAACCAGGATGATCTAAGGGCAATGCTGGATTCAAGCTACCTGAAAAAGCAATGGAGCGCAGATACGGCAGCCAGCCTAAACAAGAAACTTTTCAGGATTGGTAAGGAAAAATATACCCAGTACGATTTTGCCCGTTACCTGGAAAAAAAACAAAAACGAAATCGTGAGACCAACCTGGACGTAATCTTTCAAACGTCCTACCATGAATTCGTTGACGAAAAAGTCATTGATTACCTGGATCAAAGACTTGAAGAGATATACCCTGAATTCGGTGCGCTCATGAAAGAATACCGCGATGGCATTCTGCTTTTTGAACTCACAGATCAAAAAGTATGGTCGAAAGCAGTGAAAGACACAAGCGGATTGCAGGAGTTCCACCAAAAACACAAAGATGATTATATGTGGGGCGAACGCGTAAAAGCAAGTATATTCAAAGTAAGCGATTCATCAAAACTGGAAGAGATCATAACAAAAGCCAAAGCGGGGGTGAAAGCTGCTGATATTGCCGATGTTTACCGCAACGATTCCGTGAAAGTACTGACATGGAAATCGGGGAAATTTGCCAAAGGTGAAAATGAATATGTTGATAAAATTGAATGGAAGGAAGGTATCAGCAAACAGATGAAAGAAGGTGACAAGATCGTCTTTGTAATGATTCACGAAATTGTCGGTCCCGAACCCAAAAAACTCGATGAGGCCAGGGGACTTATCACAGCCGATTATCAATCTTTTCTCGAAAAACAATGGATCAAAAACCTGAGGGAAATGTATGATGTCGAAGTGAATGAACAAGTCCTCTCCTCCATTAAATAGTATTTTGGATGCGATATATCCCAATACTTTTTATAATACTGATCTGTGCTTCATGCAACAACAACAAACATGAAGATGATGATGTAATGGCCAGGGTGTACGAAAAATACTTGTATTCCTCGGAACTGGAAAAATTAATACCTGCAGGAACAAGCCCAAAAGACAGCCTGATGCTGGCAAAAAATTTCATCAACAACTGGGTCAGGCAAAACCTTGTGATCCATCAGGCCGAGCGGAATCTTACAGAGGAACAGATGGATTTTGAGCAGCAGCTTGAATCCTACAGGAATTCCCTTATTATATACCAGTATGAAAAATTACTGGTGGAACAAAAACTCGACACCGTTGTTAGCGAAAGACAAATACAGGAATATTACGAAGAGAACCAACATAATTTCGAATTGCGGGAAAATGTCCTGATATGCAATTATATCATACTCGATGAAGGAACAGAGATTAAGGAGAAAATCACCGATCTACTGAAGTCGGATGAAGAAGCAGCACAGGAGCAAATTCTTTTCTTATGCGATAGCCTTGGTCTGGATTGCTATCTGAACAACCAGAACTGGATCAGTTTCTCCGAATTAAGCAGGCAAATCCCCATTAAAACCATGGATGAGGAAAACTTCATCCGCAATAAATCGTATTCGGAAATTAAGGAGGACCCTTTTATTTATCTTTTACGCATTAGGGATTTCAAGATCGAAGGTGAGTCACCCCCTGTGAACTATGTGAAAGATGATATCAAAAGAGTGATTCTGAACAAAAGAAAAACCAGTCTGATCAAACAGATGGAGGAGGATATGTTCAATGCCGCTCTTCAGAAAAATGAAATTGATATATATTGAGTCTCGCATAAGTTAAATCCAAAGCAGATCGCAATAATAAGAGGTTTTATCAGTTAAAATCATTAAGTTTTTACCCAAGGTATGACACACATGACAAGGATTTTCAGGTACTTTTCTATATTTATTCTGATGCTCGGAACCCTTTCAACACTCATTGCACAGGAAGAGATCGTTGATGAGATCTCTGCCATTGTCGGTAACAACATCATCCTGAAATCGGAGATCGAAGCACAGTATTTCCAGTACCGCATGCAAGAAGGCATCAAAGGCAGTGAAACCACGGTAAAATGTAGCATGATGGAAGATTTCCTTTATCAGAAACTATTGTTGAACCAGGCTGAGGTCGACAGCATTGAGGTTTCGGACAGTGAGGTGGAACTCTCCATGGACCAGCGGCTCCGGTATTTCATTTCTCAGTTTGGATCCGAAGAAAAACTTGAAGAATTTTATGACAAAAGCATTCTGGAGATCAAAGAAGAGATGAGAGAGCTGGTGCGGGAGCAAATGATGGTAGAAGAGGTGCAGCGGAATATCACCACCGATGTCAGCATTACACCTTCTGAAGTCCGTTCCTTTTACAGAAAACTTCCCGAAGATTCCATACCTTACATAAATGCCCAGGTTGAAGTAGCACAGATCGTTAAATACCCCCCGGTGAGTATTGAACAAAAGTTGCTCATCAAGGAAAAACTAAAAAACATCCGGGAAAGGATCATCAGCGGAGAAAGTTTCAAAGCACTGGCAATCCTCTATTCTGAAGATCCCGGCTCGGCGAAAAAAGGTGGCGAGCTAGGTTTTCATGGCCGCGGGGAGCTGTATCCCGAATTTGAAGCAGTAGCCTTTAAATTAAAGAAAGGGGAAGTATCTGAAATACTTGAAACCAAGGCCGGATTTCATATTATCGAATTGCTGGAAAGAAGAGGGGACTATGTAAATGTAAGACATATTTTGCTACGGGTAAAACCTACTCCGCAGGATCTGGTGGATGCGAAGAATTATCTCGACAGCATTGCTGATTTGATCGAAAAAGATTCTATCACTTTTGTAAGTGCCGTACAAAAATATTCTGACGACCCCAATAAGAACAATGCAGGCATGATCATCAATCCTGCCACTGGTGCAACCAAATGGGACGCAGAAGAACTGGATCCACAGATGTTTTTCGTGATCGATAAACTGGAAGTTGGAGAAATATCAAAACCGGTTTTGTATGAAAACGAAGAAGGCAAGCAGGCATACCGGATACTCCGGCTTGAAACCAGGACCAAACCGCACCGGGCGAATATGCGGGAAGATTATAATGCCTTGCAGGAATGGGCCCTGAACCGGAAAAAACAAAATGAGATCGACAGGTGGATCAAGGAAAAAATATATGATGCCTATATCAGGATCGATGAAGAATTCTGGGATTGCAAATTCACCTACGACTGGTTCAAAGCCGATCTGGAATAACTGATAAACTGAATTGAATATGACGCAATATAAAACGGACGTAGAGGCAGTTGACGCACTCGTAGAAAAGTATGATCAACTCAGAAAGGAAATAGCCAAGATCATTGTGGGGCAGGATGCAGTGCTGAAAAACACCCTGATCTCCATTTTCAGCAAGGGGCATGTTCTGCTGGTAGGGGTGCCCGGACTGGCCAAAACCCTTATGGTAAACACCATTGCCAAAGTACTGGGATTAAGCTATAGCCGTATACAGTTCACGCCCGACCTGATGCCTTCCGATATAATCGGTACGGAGATTCTGGACCAGAGCCGTAATTTCAAATTCATCAAAGGCCCTGTTTTCGCCAATATTATTTTGGCGGATGAGATAAACCGGACACCTCCGAAAACGCAATCGGCATTGCTGGAAGCCATGCAGGAAAAGGCCATTACAGTTGCAGGCAAACGCTATGTACTGAACGAACCTTTCTTTGTACTGGCCACACAAAACCCCATCGAACAGGAAGGCACCTATCCCCTGCCCGAGGCTCAACTCGACAGATTCATGTTCAACATCTGGCTTGATTACCCTTCTTTTGACGAAGAGATCGATGTGGTAAAAAGCACTACAGCCGAAGAAGCAGGCGATCCGCAGGTGGTACTCACTGCTGATGAGATCCTTTATTTCCAGGGCCTGATCAGGAAAATACCGGTTCCCGATAACGTATTTCAATATGCTGTTTCACTGGTCGGTAAAACCAGGCCGGGAACCAATAACGCCCATGAATGGTCAGACAAATTCCTGACCTGGGGTGCCGGGCCACGTGCATCCCAATACCTTATCATCGGGGCAAAATGCCACGCAGCCATACAGGGAAAATATTCTCCCGACATAGAAGATGTAAAAGCTGTGGCAAAACCCATTCTCCGCCACAGGATCGTCAGAAACTACAAAGCAGAAGCCGAAGGTATCAGCCTCGATAATATTATCACAGAACTGTTAAACCATGATTAATGATATAAAATGAAAAAAAGAAATGTGTATGTCTTATCCGGACTGGGAATCATTATCCTGCTGATTATCTGGTTAAGCACGGGTTCATCGGGAACTGAAAAAGAAACCATCCTGGTAGCGGTAAAATCCGGAACTTTCGAAATAGATGTAACTACCACCGGTGAGCTGGATGCCAAAACATCAGAAGACATCAAAGGCCCCTCCTCCCTGCGCGATTACAGGATTTGGAATGTGACCATAAAAGACATCATCGATGATGGTACGAAGGTGGATTCAGGTGATTATGTGGCCCGGCTCGACGACAGTGAACTGGAAAACAAGATCCAGGATGAAGAACTGGAACTGGAAAACCTGGAAACGCAGTTTTTAAAAACCCAACTTGACACGGCCATGACCCTCCGGGCAGCCCGGGATGAACTGGTCAACCTCAAATACAATCTGGAAGAAAGACAGATCGTGGTGGATCAGTCTATTTACGAACCCCCGGCCACACAACGCCAGGCAAAGATCGACCTGGATAAAGCCAAAAGAGCTTATAAACAAGCGGTTGAAAATTACCAGCTTAAGTTACAGAAAGCCCGGGCCGACATGCAGGAAGTTACCACCAACATGAAGAAGGTAAAAAACCAACTGGCCGATATGCGGGAAGCAAAAAAGGAATTCATTGTTACAGCACCCAAGTCGGGCATGCTGAATTACCGTCGCAACTGGAACGGGAAAAAGATTGCGGTAGGCGACCAGGTAAGCACCTGGGATCCGGTGGTAGCCCGTTTGCCCAACCTGGATGCCATGATCTCCAAAACCTACATCAATGAGATCGACATCAGCAAGGTAAAAGCCGGGCAGCCTGTTGAAATCGGCGTGGATGCCTTTCCCGAAAAACACTATACCGGCGTGGTGAGAGAAGTGGCCACCATGGGACAGCAAATGCAAAACTCCAATGCCAAGGTGTATGAGGTGATCATTGATGTGCATGAATCTGATACCATCCTGAAACCGGCCATGACTACCAAAAACCGTATTATCACAGCGGTGATCGATAGTGTATTTTATATTCCCATCGAGTGTGTGCAAAACAACGACAGCATGAGCTATGTTTTTACCACCCGTGGACGTAAGCAGATCATCACCGGGAAAAGCAATGAAAATGAGATCATTGTAAAGGCAGGGCTGGAAAAGGGAGAAGAGATCTACCTGGTTGCCCCGGAAGATGCTGAAGAAAAGAAACTTGTTCTGCTGGATACAGCAATCATTAATAAATTCAAGCGCCTGGAAGAGAAGCAAAAAGCTCCACAGATTGATTCATCCGATTTTAAGAATAAAAGGGGTTTTAAATTTGACAAGAACATGAGTAAGGAGGATATTCAGAAACTGATGAAAGAAAAAGGCGTTTCAATCAAAAGAGGTAAAAAAGACAAATAAAGTTTCATTGCAAAAAAACATCACCTTGGAAAGATACCTTCAACTCATAAGCATTGCTCTGGATGCGGTACTTGCCAATAAGTTCCGTTCTGTACTCACTGCCCTGGGTATCATCTTCGGAGTTGCGGCGGTGATCGCCATGATGGCCATCGGCAATGGTGCCCGCCAGGAGATACTGAACCAGATCAAGATGGTGGGTGTGAACAATATCATCATTACACCGGTAATGCTGAATGAGGGAAACGGAAATGGGGAAAACGGGGAGGCTGAAGGCCAAAGCATGAGCAAAAAATACACACCCGGCCTTAGTCTGAAGGATGCCCAGGCCATCCGGGAAATCATTCCTACGGTTACACGTATCAGTCCGCAAGTAACTTATGAAACGTATATCATCAAAGATGGTAAAAGAAGTCCTGCTACCCTCAATGGAGTAAGCGATGAATTTTTTGAAGTCTTCAACCTGCAGGTAGAAGAAGGAAAACTTTTTGATGAATACCAGCTTAAGAATGGAGGTCCGGTTTGCGTGATCGGTTCCAGCATAGCTGCCCGCTTTTTCCCGAATGAAGATCCCCTGGGCAAAACCATCAAATGCGGGCACATCTGGCTGAAAGTCATCGGCATCCTCGAAGACCGTTTTGTTAGCGATAACAGCAACTCCAACCTGGGTATCGCCAATTCAAACCAGAATATTTACGCCCCCCTGCAAACAGTTTTGCTTCGCTACAAGGACAGGGCCCTGATTACAGGCAGGTCATTGCTGAGTGGAGGCAGCTCCATTACGATCCGTGGTGGAATGGTAACATCTTTTTCATCATCGGGTGGATCAGATGAAGAAAATAACTACAACCAACTCGATAAGATCGTAGTACAGGTAGACGAAACCGAAGATTTAGCAGCCACCACAAAAGCTCTGAAAAAGATCCTGACACGCCGGCATCAGAATGTTCCCGATTTTGAGATAAAAGTTCCGGAATTATTGCTCAAACAGGAACAAAGAACCAAGGATGTCTTTAATATCGTACTGGGAGCCATTGCCAGCATTTCATTGATTGTAGGCGGGATTGGGATCATGAACATCATGCTGGCCTCTGTAATGGAAAGAATACGGGAGATTGGTGTACGCATGGCCACAGGTGCCAGGAAAAGCGATATCGTTTTTCAGTTTTTGGCCGAAGCTACTTTGATCAGTATCACCGGCGGGATCATCGGGATTTTGCTGGGCTTTGCCCTATCGAAGATCATCATGCGGGCAACCGATATTTTGACCATTGTTTCCCCGATTTCAATAATCATTTCATTCGGTGTTTCGGTTTTTGTAGGAATTTTGTTTGGTTATATGCCTGCCAAAAAAGCTGCTGAACAGGATCCGGTGGAATCATTGCGCCATGATTAATTTATAATATGATGAAGAAATTAGTTTTAAGCATTTTTCTCATTTCACTTTTATCTGGGATCAAAGCCCAGGATAAGATTAATCGATTATCCCTGGAAGATGTAATTTATATTGCCCAGGAACAATCTCCCGATGCTCTGATTGCCAAGCATAAATTCAGGAGAAGTTACTGGGAATGGCGGTCATACAAGGCAACATATCTTCCGAATCTTTCACTGGATGGAACAGTCCCCAACTTTAACAGATCCATTGATGCTGTTACACAACCGGATGGCAGTATTGAATACAGGGAACGGAAATTCACCGAAATCTCCAGTGATCTCTCCTTACGACAGAAGATAGGTCTGACAGGTGGTGAAATATTTTTACGTTCGGGACTCAAGCGAAATGACAACATTTTTCCCGATACAACCACAACATCCTACCTATCCACACCAGTAAACATTGGTTATAATCAGCCCATATTTCAGTACAATGATTTTCGCTGGGATAAAAAGATAGAGCCTATGAAGTATGAAGAAGCCATGCGGACATATGCAGAAGATCATGAACAAATTGCCATCACAGCAACCAATCATTTCTTCGATCTGCTGATCGCACAAATATCCCTGGAAATTGCAAAAAAGAATTATGCTAATTACGATACCCTTTATCATATTGCCCAGGGGCGCTATAATCTTGGCAAGATAGCAGAAAACGAGCTTTTGCAACTCGAGTTGAATTTACTGAAAGCAGAAGCATCTGTTGACAATGCACAGCTAAGTTACGAGAATATGCTCTTTGTCCTGAAATCATTTCTGAGGATTAAAGACAATGCCGTCATAACATTGATCCCACCTACGAAAACCTTTCATTTTGATGTGGATATTGAAACAGCCGTTTTTGAAGCAAAGAACAACACATCGGAAGGCCTGTCTTTTGAAAGAAGACTGCTGGAAGCAGAGAGCAATCTAGCAAGAGCGAAAATGACCGGACGTTTTGATGCCGACCTCTATGCAGTTTTCGGACTAACGCAAACAGCGGACAAATTTGAAAATGTATATAAAAATCCGCGCGATCAGCAACAGCTTGTGCTGGGATTGAGTATCCCTATCCTTGACTGGGGACAGGCACGCGGGCAGATCAAAATGGCCGAATCCAGTTTGGAATTAACAAAAACCTCCATTGAACAGGAAAGGATAGACTTTGAGCAGAATATTTTTCTTAAGGTAATGCAGTTCAATATGCAGGAAAAACAATTATACATTTCCGCCAAAGCCGATACCGTTGCCCAGAAACGCTTTGATGTTACCCAAAAGCGTTACATGATCGGCAAGGTAAACGATGTGCTGGAATTAAACCAGGCCCAGATCGATAACGACAATGCCAAACAGGGCTATTACCAGGCACTAAAAACCTACTGGAACAGCTACTTCAACTTGCGCAAAATGACGCTTTATGATTTCAGGGAAGATGAAAGGATTGAATTTGATGTGATGGAGGTGCTGCAATAGTACTTCTATATTTTTTTTCAGGACAGGACATTTTGTTCGACATTCGTTATTTATAATTCGACATTCGACATTTTTTGAATTTCGAATTCCAATGTCCAATGTCGAATGCCGAAGTTTGGATGAACCAAACAGCTTTTGATTCTCCACCGTTAACAATCCGTTAATTTATTTATATCTTTTCTAAATAAACAGCAATTTTATATCTTTGCACTGAAAAACAAATTCATAAACCAAAAAAAAATTAACATGGCAGTATTAACAGGAAAGAAAGCACCCATTTTTGAAGCTGACGCAGTGATCAATGGTGGTGAATTTCAGGAAAAGTTTTCTTTGCAGCAGTATATCGGAAAAAAGTATGTAGTTTTTTTCTTTTACCCTGCTGATTTTACTTTTGTATGTCCCACCGAACTGATCGCATTTCAAAAAAGGATTAAAGAATTTGAAGATAGAAATACGGCAATTGTTGGTTGCTCGGTAGACTCAAAACATTCGCACTGGGCCTGGCTCAATACACCACAGGAGAAAGGCGGTATCCAGAGCGTTACTTACCCCATTGTAGCCGACCTTTCCAAAACAATCTCTGAAAATTATGATGTACTGGCAGGCGAATACGATTACAACGAAGAAGGTGAAATGGAATTCGATGGTGAACCGGCATCATACCGTGGTCTGTTCCTGATCGACAAACAGGGTGTTGTTCGCCACCAGGTGGTAAACGACATGCCGCTGGGAAGAAGTGTGGACGAAACCCTCCGAATGGTAGATGCATTGCATTTTTACGAGGAAAACGGGGAGGTATGTCCAGCCGACTGGCACGAAGGTGATGAAGGCCTGAAAGAAGAAGCCGACAGCATTGCCAGTTATCTTGGTAAAAGGAAAGATCAATAAAAAAAAGCCCTGTTGTCCAACAGGGCTTTTTTTTATTTCATTAATTCTGCATAGTATTTATAAAATCTCGGGATGGTTCTCATTCCGTTATAGAATTGTTCCAGGGGATAATTCTCATTGGGAGAATGGATGGCATCATCCTCCAAACCAAAGCCCATCAAAACCGACTTAATACCCAGTTCCGTTTCAAATGTTGAAATAATCGGAATGCTGCCACCGCTTCTTACGGGTACAGGCTGAATATTGTACACATCCTGATAAGCCTTTTCGGCTGCCTTATAGGCCGGGATGTCGATCGGGCAAACATAAGGCTGTCCGCCATGCAGTACTTTTACATCCACTTTTACACTTGGCGGAGCGATCTTTTCGAAATGCTCTTTAAACAGTTGTGCGATCTTTTCATTGTCCTGGTGCGGAACCAGCCGGCTGGAGATCTTGGCATGTGCTTTCGAAGGCAATACGGTTTTAGCACCTTCGCCGGTATAACCACCCCAGATACCACAAACATCAAATGAACAGCGGATACCGGTTCTTTCCAAGGTTGTGAATCCTTTTTCACCCCAAAGCTCTTTTACACCAATGGCTTTTTTGTAGACATCCTCATCAAAAGGCGCCTTGTTGAGCAGTTCTCTTTCCTTATCCGATACTTCCTGCACATCATCGTAAAATCCCGGTATGGTCACATGTCCATTCTCATCCACCATCTGGGCGATCAGGTCGGAAAGCACATTGATAGGATTGGCCACTGCACCGCCAAACAAGCCGGAGTGTAAGTCGCGGTTGGGACCGGTAACTTCCACTTCCCAGTACGACAAACCACGCAGGCCGGTTGTGATGGAAGGCATTTTGGGACCTAACATGCTGGTATCGGAAACCAGAATAATATCACCTGATAAGAGATCCTTGTTCTTCGCGCAGAACTTTGCCAGATTGGCCGAACCGATCTCTTCTTCACCTTCTACCATGAATTTTACATTGCAGGGCAGCGTATCGGTTTTCACCATTGCTTCAAAAGCCTTGGCATGCATCCAGGCCTGTCCTTTGTCATCATCGGCGCCACGGGCCCAAATCTTACCATCTTTGATCACCGGCTCGAAAGGTTCCGTGTTCCAAAGATCTACAGGATCCACTGGCATCACATCATAATGACCGTAAACGATCACCGTCGGTAATGAAGGATCGATCATCTTTTCACCATAAACAATCGGATTACCTTCCGTTTCATAAATTTCTGCTTTGTCGGCTCCAGCCTTTAAAATGGCTTCTTTCCAGTATTCTGCCGCTTTGATCATATCCCCCTTGTGCTCCTTCTCAGAACTGATGGAAGGGATCCTGATCAAATCAAACAACTCTTCAAGAAATCTGTCTTTGTTTTCTTCAATAAAATTTAATGCTTTCTCCATATCGTAATGCTTGAAATTAATTTTGCGTTCAAAGGTAAGAATTTGACTTGATTTTGAATGCTTTAAATTGTTTATTATTTGTTAAGATTCATGATTTTTTGCTTTTACATGAACATATATTACATTCTTTATATTTATTTTGCTATTTTTGAGCCTTCTAATTTTTTGGAGCGGAAAACTTAAGAATTACTGTTTTATGAAGTTGAGATTTGTCAGATTATTCACTCTGATCACTACTTTATTACTTGTTCAACCTGGAATACATCCTGTTTACGCCCAGCTAAATGTTGAAGAATCCCTGACACCGGAAGAACTTGTGGACCTCCTAATTGGAGATGGTGTTTCTGTAAGCAACATTTCTTATACAGGAGCTGATGTTGCACAGGGAAGGTTCTGGGGAGAGAGCAACCTGGGAATTGACTCAGGGCTGATACTAACTTCCGGAAGAGCAACCAATGCTATAGGTCCGATTACGAGTACTGGTATAAGCTACAACAATGGTGCAAGTGGCGATCCCGACCTAACCCAACTCGCAAATGATCCCACCAATGATGCATCTGTGCTTGAATTTGACTTTGTACCCCAGTCTTCAAACATGCAATTCAGTTATGTATTTGGTTCTGATGAATACCTTGAATTTGTGGACTCGTATAATGATGCTTTCGGCTTTTTCATCAGTGGTCCAGGAATCAGTGGAACTTTTTCGAACAATGGTATCAATATCGCAGTTATACCAGGAACAGATAATACTTATGTTACAATCGATAGTGTGAATAATGAAGATCATTCGGAGTTTTATTATGACAATCCGAATGGACAAACAATCGAATATGACGGGTTTACAAAAGGAGGAATGCTCTGGCCGGTTTTAAGGGCTATTGCCGAGGTCACACCCTGTTCAACATATCATATTAAACTGACGGTTGGAGACGCTGTTGACCGAGCACTTGATTCGGGTGTTTTTTTGGAAGCCAATAGTTTTAATGCGGTGGGAGTTAGCAGTACGGTAAATTTTGACTCACCCTATATCGACAGCATCGCTGTAGAAGATTGCAACAGTGCACAGATTAAATTCAGCCTTGCAGATCATGCAACGGAGGATTTTGTGCTGCCTTTAACCATAGGTGGTTTTGCACAAAACGGAATTGATTACGACACCATCCCCGAAGAATTGATCATTGAACAAGGTCACAAAAATGCTTACCTGGACATAATCCCCTTTTATGATACAATAGCCGAAGGATACGAAACTGTTACGATAACATACAATACTTCTCTATGCGAACCCAACGATACCACCCTGGTCATTAAAATATACGACCGTCCCGAATATATCATGCAGGCAAGAGAAGATACGACGGTGCATTGTGCAGATTCTATGCAATTATTTACTTTGCAGGATGGTGGCATGCCTCCGTATCTTTATAACTGGTATGTTTCAGGAGATACGATCCCATTTGATACCGCAGCCAATCCGGACATCAATCCTTTTAACCCCACGGAATACATCGTGCATCAATGGGATGCCTGCGGGGATACATTGATCGATACCGTATTTGTAGATGTGGTGGGTCCCACAGCAAGTGTTTCAACGGATACCTCCATTTGCCTGGGTGATTCGGCAAGCCTGACGGCAGGTGGCGGATTTACTTATTTATGGTCGCCAACAGGAGACACCACTGCAACGATCAAAGTGAGCCCCCCATCAGAAAAAACATATATTGTAACGGTTTTCGATGAATGCAATAATTCGGATACAGATACAGTAACAGTGTTTGTGAACAGTCCCCAGGCAGATGCAGGCGAAGATGTTAATATTTGCATTGGAGAGTCGGCAAACCTGACCGCAGGCGGCGGAATTGAATATGAATGGAGTACGGGTGAAACCGGCCAGACCATTACTGTAACCCCTGACAGCGATGAATGTTACATCGTTTATGTTACCGATGCCTGTGATAATGTTGCATCCGATACTGTTTGTGTTTTTGTGAATGATGCCGTAGTAGCCAATGCAGGTGAAGATCAGAGCATTTGTTATGGCGACACTGCAATCCTGGCAGCCAGCGGCGGAGTGGAATATTTCTGGAATACCGGGGAGGAAACGCAAAGCATCCAGGTTTCTCCGGCTACCACAACAACTTACTATGTTACGGTGAGCGATGGGTGTGATGATACTGACTCTGTTACGGTATTTGTAAACCCCCTTCCGGAATTGGAAGTCCAGGCAAATAATGATATGCTCTGTTATGGAGATACTGTTTTGTTAATGGCCAGCGGAGCCGATGAATATTACTGGACATCGGAACCTGTGGATCCGAGTTTGTCAGGACAGGAAAACAGTCCGAATCCCCTGGTTAGCCCGACTGTTCCACTTACAACTTACACACTTGCGGGAACACTGACAGCAACAGCTTGCGAAAATACAACCACAATTGATATACAGGTTAAAGAACCACTTTTATCTGATTATAATCCGGAAGAAACTTCGCTTTGTACGGGTGACACGATCAGTATATTTTACACAGGAAATGCTTCATCCGGTGCTGATTATGACTGGAATTTTGACGGTGCTATTGCCAGTGGTTCCGGGCAGGGTCCATATGCCATTTCATGGGCAGATACCGGTACGAAAGTCATCAGCCTGAAAGTTTTTGAAGCCGGATGTGAAAGCGATTCTACCATCAAGGAAATCACAGTAAATCCAACACCCTTTGTGGATTTTACAGCAAACACCACAGAAGCTTGTGTGCCCGCACTCTTCAACTTTTACGACAGCAGCCTGTATACTGTTCAGGATGCTGTTTATAGCTGGGATTTCGGCAACGGGATGAACGCTAATTCTATGAACCCTCAGGTAACATACGATCAGGCAGGCATCTATTCTGTGAGTCTGCAGGTGCAAAACGGAAATTGCCAGAATAAGAAGACCATAACGGATTATATCCGTGTTCATGACAATCCTGAAGCTAATTTCAGCCTCTCCCCCACACTAACATCCATTAAAAATCCTGAAATCAGTTTTACTGACCTTTCTTCGGCAGATGCTGTCAACTGGCTTTGGGATATGGGCGACGGGAACATTATTGAGGATGATCAGAATCCGGAATACCCATACCAAACAACAGGAACGTTCAACGTATTGTTAGTGGTTGAGAACATGCATGGTTGTGTAGACTCGATTTCAAAAACCCTAACCATCAAACCACATCCGAACCTTTTTGCTCCCAATGCTTTTAATCCGGAGAGCACACAGGGTAATGATAAATTTGTTGTGAAGGCCACCGGCATCGAAAAATTCAATATGGTGATCTATTCCCGCTGGGGAGAAATTGTTTTCGAAACCAGCAATATTAACGAAGGCTGGGATGGTAAACTCAACGGAGAGATCGCTCCCATGGGCACCTATGTCTATCGCATCAACTACACCAATAATCTGGGTCAAATTGAAGAAGTAACGGGCACACTTACATTGATAAAATAGTTGTTGCTTTTCCGGTTTTGACCTTATTTTATAGCATACGATTTTTATTTTTCCAAAATTGTTAAAGATTTTTTGTGGAAAAGTTTACATTTTTATTATATTCGTACTTGATTTTTCTTCAAGGATCCAAACTAAAATGGGGTGTGCTGCTAAATTTTCGTTTATTAAAGGTGTATCTATCAATATATTGCTAGCACTGTTCTTGATAGGCAAGCCTGCACTTTGCAGCACGGTATTATCTGAA
The DNA here is from genome assembly GCA_021740625.1 of Bacteroidales bacterium. GTDB lineage: Bacteria > Bacteroidota > Bacteroidia > Bacteroidales > JAIOZK01 > JAIOZK01. The sequence continues at coordinate 42,236 of JAIOZK010000021.1, read as the reverse complement.
ACCAACAAGGCAGATTATTTTCATTCGGATTCAAAGCAGTTTTTCAATCATTTTTTCAAGCTTAATCCCATGGATCCGTTGGCTCCTTTCGAACCCGACACCATCGCCGTTGAGGGATGCAACATAGCCCAGTTGATCATTGAATTGTCAGAACATACAAGCGAGGATATTTATGTGCCCCTGTTAATTGAAGGCAGTGCCAGAAACGGAGTTGATTATGACACCATCCCTGATTCCATATTGATACCCAAGGGGCAGCGCTTCGCTTATGTTGATATAGTTGCATGGGAAGATAACATACCAGAAGGCGTTGAAATGGCTATTATATCCTACGATCAGAATAGCCCAAGATCCAATCCTGAATTAAAAACCACAACCTTTCATATTTATGACAAGCCGGAATTCACCATGAATACCCCGGAATTTAGCGGCATTCATTGCTCAGATACTGTAAGGCTTTATACAGTTTATGATGGCGGTTTGCCTCCCTTTTCTTACTACTGGTTCATATCAGGTAATCATATACCTTTTGATTCCGTTGCCCGGCCAAAAGTCCATCCAGATAGTTCAACAACGTATATTGTTCACCAGTCGGATGCATGTGGTGATCTGCAGATCGATTCCATCTTCATCGAAGTGATGGGGCCCGTGGCTACAGTTTCCAGCGATACTTCAATTTGCCTGGGTGGTTTTGCAAGCCTGAAAGCAGGAGGCGGAACATCTTACTACTGGGAACCGGGTGGATACAATTCCGACCTTATCAAGGTGAGCCCGGAAGAGAATACGATGTATACGGTAACAGTGTATGATGATTGCAACAATTCGGATACGGATTCGGTTTGGGTTTATGTTGACAGTCCGCAGGCTTATGCAGGTGAAGATGTAAGTATTTGCCCCGGGGAGATTGTCACCCTGACTGCCAGCGGTGGCGAGGATTATTTATGGAATACCGGCGAAAACACAAGGTCTATTGAAGTGAGACCGGAAAATGATGAATGTTATATCGTATTTGTAACAGATGCATGCAACAACACCGTTTCTGATACTGTTTGTGTTTTTGTGGATCACAGTGTGCAGGCCGATGCAGGCCCGGACCAGGAGATCTGTGCAGGAGATACCATAGTTTTAATGGGCAGTGGTGGAAATGAATGCCTTTGGAATACGGGTGACTCAACTTACCAACTGGAAGTTAGTCCTGAAGAAACCTCCACCTATTGCATCCATGTTTTTGGCAACTGTTCCGATCAGGATTCTGTTACCGTTTTTGTAAATCCAAGGCCGCAACTAACGGCAACTGCAGATGAAAATCATATCATAACGGGCGAATCCATCACATTGCATGCCGGTGGTGCCGATTCCTATTTCTGGTCGGCAGCTCCCCCGGATCCCAGCCTGTCGGGACAGGAACACCTCCAGAATCCAGTTGTGAGTCCCACAGAACCGCTCACCGTATATACCCTGACAGGAATAAATGATCAAACATCCTGTAGCAATACCGCAGCATTAAATATCATCATCGTAGACCCCATCTCATCAGATTTCTCATTCAGTGCCAACGAAGGATGCACAGGTGAGGAAATTCGCATCAGTTATACCGAAGTTCATCTGCCCGGTGCTGAATACGAATGGGATTTTGACGGTGGCCAGGCAACCGGACCTGAAGAAGGTCCTTACGAGGTATGCTGGAATGAAGCAGGGGAAAAGAACATCAGCCTGAAGGTTTATTTAGATGGTTTTGAAAGCGAACTTACCCAAAAAACATTGCACATCCTGTCCGCTCCTGAAGTGGACTTCAGCAGCGATATCGTAGAGGCATGCGCTCCGGCAAACATTCAGTTCAAAAATCTTTCGACGGGCTTAACAGACCACTCTTCCTTTTCATGGTCATTTGGCAATGGAGAGCATTCCAATGTTCAAGAACCTGCTTATGTTTATAAGGAAGCAGGAATTTATAGTGTTTCCCTGCAAGTTACAAACGACATATGCAAAGATTCAAAATCGCTGGAACAGTATATCTCTGTTTATGACAGTCCTGATGCAGACTTTAGTTTATCAACAGATCAGACCACGACCAATGAACCTGAAATATTTGTTGATGATCATTCCACGGGTGATCCGCATGAATGGATCTGGGATATGGGTGATGGAACCGTCATATACAATGAAAAACACATTGCCTACAAATACGAAGATGCCGGTAACTTTAACATCAGGTTGATCGTTTACAACAATTACGGATGCTGGGATTCCCTGTCCAAAATGGTACAAATCCATTCAGAGCCAAAATTCTTTGCGCCCAATGCTTTCAGACCGGGCAGCACGCATGGCAATGATAAATTCAGGGTTCGGGCTTCCGGGGTAGAAAAATTCAGCCTCTTCATTTTTTCACGCTGGGGGGAAAAAGTTTTCGAAACTGATAATTTGGATGAAGGCTGGAACGGCACAATCAACGGAGAAATTGCCCCGACAGGTACCTACATATATCAGATCAACTATACCAACGACCACGGGCAGAACGACATCGTGACGGGAACCGTTACCCTGGTGAAATAAAACCCTTGTGCCAATACCGGTCCCGGTCAATATGCTATTCAAGTAATAACCATTATCAAGTATACGTATAAGGCTTCTATCTTCCATCTTTTTCATTAAATTTGCGGCAAATTATAAAGTTTGTGTGATGTCGAAGATACGTGTTGCGATCAATGGTTTCGGAAGAATAGGACGGATCACCCTCAGGAGATTGGTACTGAACAAGAAAATGGAAGTTGTTGCCATCAATGACCTCACAGATACTCCTACTCTGGCCCACCTACTCAAATACGATTCTGTTCACCGGCAATTTCCCGGTACAGTTGAGAACAATGGTGATCATATCATCGTGAATGGAGATCCCATCCGGGTTTATTCAATTGAAGATCCGGGTAGACTTCCCTGGAGAGAGCTGGACATTGATGTGGTGATAGAATCAACAGGGCAGTTTGTTAACCGCGAGCAAGCGATCCGCCATGTGGAAGAATCGGGTGCCAGGAAAGTAATTATTTCAGCTCCTGCCAAAGGCGAACGGGCTGATGTAAAATACGTGGTATTGGGTGTGAATGATCACATCATTGATAAGAATGAGGTCATCATTTCCAACTCTTCCTGTACCACCAACAATGTGGCTCCCTTGATCATGATTTTGGATGAACTCTGGGGTGTTGAAAAAGGCTTCATAACAACGGTGCATTCCTATACAAGAGATCAAAATCTGCTGGATGCCCCGCACAAAGACCTTCGCCGTGCCAGGGCAGCAGCTTATTCGATTGTTCCAACAACAACAGGAGCGGCAAAAGCCTCCACAAGAATATTCCCCCATCTGAAAAAGAACCTGGGTGGTGCAGGCATCAGGGTACCTGTTCCGGATGCATCCCTGACCGACCTCACCTGTACCCTGAAAAAATGCACCAGCACCCAAGAGATCAACAAGGCTTTTAAAGAAGCTGCGGAAGGAAGACTAAAAGGCATCCTGGAATATACGGAGGACCCCATTGTTTCTATGGATATTCTCGGAAACACACATTCGGCTGTATTCGATGCCGGCCTCACAGCTGTGCTTGGCGATAAAAATAAACTTGTAAAAGTCGTTGCCTGGTATGATAATGAGATGGGTTACTCCCAAAGGCTGGTGGAATTGATCGAAAAGTTCGTTTAACATGGAGCTGTCACAAAAGTGTCCTTTAGCCATCTGGTTAACTTCGAGCGTATTCGAGGTACGCTGATAATCAGAGAGAACTTAGGCTTCAACTCCGGCCAACCTGATTAAATAATGCACTTTCCGGACTACCTCTTATTTTCCCAGGAATTTCAACTCAAACTTTTCTCCGTCAAATACCCCGTAGGTAAAATTGGTCACCCAGTCGCCGAGGATGATCAATTCAGTTTTTTCAGTGATTTGCTTTTGCACCGGCATATGCCTGTGTCCAAAGACAAAATAGTCAATTTCGGGATCGCTCTTTGATTCGGAAAGGGCAAACTGGTAAAGCATTTCCTTTTCCAGGGGGACGTGATTTTCGGGCTTTCCCTCCTTGATAATGTTAGCAATGCGGCTTTTTTTAGAAAAATATAAACCCATCCTGGCGCCCAGGTCGGGATGCAGCCAGCGGAACAACCACTGATTGAATTTCAGCTCAAAGACTTTTTTCAGGAACTTATATCCCCTATCGCCAGGTCCAAGTCCATCTCCATGTGCAAGGAAGAATTTCCTGCCATTGATCAATTTGGTTACGGATTCTCTTTCAAGGCACAATCCTACCTCTTTTTCAAGATAATCAAAAGCCCATATATCATGATTACCCCGGAAAAGATAAACAGGCAATCCTGAATCCGTGATTTCGGCGAGTTTGCCAAACAGGCGTACATATCCCTTTGGGATAACGGTTTTGTATTCGAACCAGAAATCGAAAAGATCACCCATCAGGTATATTTCCGCGGCATCTTGCCTGACAAACTCAAGCCAGTTGACCAGTTGCGTTTCCCTCAGCCGGCTGCGCTCCGGATCAGGAATACCCAAATGAAAATCGGATGCAAAATAGATCTTCTTTCCCTTTTCAAGTCTGATTTCTTCCAATACCAATTTTTTTACAATGATAAGACAAATATTTATTTTGCCCCGATTATATCTTGCACGGCCTTTATATCAAAACCCTTGTACCGTATTTTACCTTCCGGATCCAGCAAAATCATATAGTTGAGGTCGGGAACATTGAACAACCTGGAAGTCGGGGTCTTCATACCTCCTATATCAGCCACATTCACCCATTTGAGTGTATCCATTCTGATGGCATGCTTCCACATACTCGGGGTTTTATCAAGCGAAATAGCATATATTTCAAAATCTTTGTTTTTGTGTTGTTTGTAGAATTTTTTCATATCTGCATTGGCCTTGCGTGAGAAAACGTCCATGGCAGCCCAGAAATAAAGCAGAGTGTACTTTCCTCTTAAAGATTGCAGGGAGATGGGGTTCCCGCTGGTATCTGGCAGCGACAATTCAGGTGCCTTTTTCCCGGTCGCCAGCCTGATGGCCGCCTCCCGGTCGGCTTTTCTTTTCTTTTCAAGGGATTCCATACGAATATGATGATCGATGCTGTGTTTGTTCCGGGGAATATTGGCCATCAATCCGCTGTCGATCATCTTAAAATACGCCAGGTCTTTTTCCGAATCAAAAAGGTTCTTTTGCCCGAAACGCTGATTCAATAAAAATAGGGCCGCAAGACTGCCCGGACTTTTTTCCACAATACTTTTGGCAAACCGAGCCTGGTCTTCAGCAACCGAATCATAGAGGGGTTGCGTTTCATCACGCTTTTTTAGCAGGGCCTCCTGGTTTTCGGCCTTTCTGAGCAACAGGACCAGTGAATCAACGAAGCTTCTGTTCTGCTGGAAGCGTTCCTCATAGTCTTTCAGCATTGCTGATGGATTTGATCCTGTGATTGTAAGGCTTGCAGGATCACCAAAAGAATCTCCACTGATCCCGATGACATCACCGGGTTTTATGATAAGCGGAAGATAATGGACTTCTCCATCTTTCAGAAGAAAGATACTTGCTTCTTCCAACGGTACTTCAAGTTCGAACCTGCCGTTCTTCAGCACCACGGAATCAACATCTCTGATTCTTTTTATATCCAACTCAACCAGGAAAAGTTTGTTTTTTCTCACATGATTCAGTTCACCCTTGACGATGGCTGTATTTCCGGAAGGTTTATCCTTACATGAAGGCAACACCAGAACAAGAATGAATATAAGCACGATCAGCTTTTTCATACACAAAATGAATTGAATTTTGTACGAAATTAGAATTTTTAACATTTTAAATGAAGATTTTAAAGGCTTTATTGTAATTTCGATCTATGATTTCACCAATAATCCTGAGAGTTTTAATTTCGGTATTGTTTTATCTCATGCTTACTTACTCAGCACCTGCCCAAACTTTACTTGTGCTTGAAAAGACAGGGAAATTCAAAACGATTAAATATTATCCTGGTAATAAGATCATGCTGAAGATCAATGACACACTGAATGTTTATGGAAGAATTACTTCTCTGGAGGATTCCATACTGCAAATTAATAACACCATCGAAATTGAACTATCAAGGATCAATGCGGTTTACCGGGAAAGAAGTCTTCTGCAGTTTATTTCGAAGGGAGCATTGGTCGGAGGACTGACCTATTTTGTATTGACCGGTTTCAACCGAAGCCTGAACCGGGAATACCCGATTTTACCGGCATCTGACATTGCGATATCTGCCGGGGTAATGGGCGGCGCCATGATACTATCCTCTTTTAAATACAAGCAATATCACCTGGGAGAAAAGTGGCAGCTTAAAATACTTGACTTTTCATTTTAAGCGAATTTGTTCAAGCAGCGTTTTAATGATCGTTGTCATCCTGGGTTCAACGAGTTTTGCAGCTTCAATAACATCCTGATGCGAAATCTCAACAATTTTTCCTTCCACACCCAGGTCAGTAATGATGGAAACGGCAAAGCACTTCATATTCATATGCCGGGCAACAATAACTTCCGGAACAGTTGACATTCCAACGGCATCCGCACCGATCCTGTGAAAATAATTGTATTCGGCCGGGGTTTCAAAGGTAGGTCCGCTCACACCGGCATAGATGCCCGTATGATGTTTGATCCCTTTATCCAGGGCAATATCACTGACGAGTTTTAATATAAAAGGATCGTATGCTTTGCTCATATCCACAAAGCGGGGGCCAATTTTAACATTGTTCGGTCCGATCAGTGGATTTGGCATCAGGTTGATATGATCCCTGATGAACATGATATCTCCGATTTCAAACTCCGGGTTCAGGCCACCACTGGCATTTGAGATAATCAGGAGCCTGACGCCAAGTTCATTCATCACCCGTATCGGGAAGGTTATATCATACATGCTATGACCCTCATAGAAATGAAGCCGCCCCTGCATGGCCACAACATCCTTCCTTCCCAGTTTGCCAAAAATCATTTTACCTTCATGTCCTTCAACTGTAGAAACTGTAAAATTCGGGATGAGTTTGTATGGGATGCTGGTATCAATCTCTATTTCACTTGTAAGGCCGCCGAGACCTGTACCCAGGATAATCCCGGCTTCAGGTTGAATTTTCGTTTTCGCCTGCAGGAACCGGGCGCTTTCTTTGATCGTTTCCAACATAAGATTTTATTTTCTGCACAAAGTTATCACTATCTTCTTTATGCAGCTTCATTTCTATGGGTAAATAATAAAGAGGATAATCCTGCAATGATTCAATCAAACTTGTTTTTATCAACCGCATGGCATCTTTCTCTGTTGTGATAATCGCTTTGTTCCGGCTGAATATATCCCGGTAGGTGCTGATGATTTTCTGCATGTCTTTTTGATTGTATTTATGATGATCCGGAAACTCCAGTACGATCAACTCCTGACATTTTGTTTTCAAATGTTCCTGAATAGGGTATGAATTGGCAATCCCACAAAAAAGTAAGAGGGTATTGATTTTTGAATCATCGGGTGTATGACTGATGCCCGGAACTGCTTTCATTTTTTTGTAGGCAATAAATGAGAAATACAACTCCTGATGCACTTTCGGTTTGATAAGATTGGTGATCCTCCTTCTGGTAATGGGTGATAGAACACAAGGTGTTTTGGTAACGATGATGATGTCAGCCCGCTTTGCACCGACCCTGAATTCTCTGAGATCTCCCGTCGGTAAGGGGTAATCATTGCAATACAAATTATGAAAATCGGTAAGCAATATTGACAAACCTGGTTTGACGTAACGATGCTGGAATGCATCATCCAGAATAATGACATCCAGGTCTTCATGCTCATTCATGAGCATATGGATACCCCTTCTCCTGTTTTCATCAACAGCTACGGTCAATTCATCAAACTTCTGACTATATTGAAGGGGTTCATCACCAATTTCCAGGTAACTTGATTCCTTGCCTGCCAGAATAAAACCCCTCGTTTTTCGACCATAGCCACGACTCAGTGTGGCAATTTTCAAATTCTTCTTTAAAATCCGAATCAGCAATTCAACTGTTGGGGTTTTTCCCGTACCTCCAACGGAAAGATTCCCCACACTAACAACGGGCATATCAAAACTCTCTGATGGGAAAATATTCCAGTCGAATAGTTTGTTTCTAATGAACATTACTATTCCGTAAAGAAGGGCAAAAGGGTAAAGAATAATCCTTATTAGATTCACGGTTTAAATTTAAAAAGTATTTTAATGCCGGCAAGGATTTTCGCATTAAAATTATATGAATAGAGAAATAAATTTTTGTAAATTTCATTTACATATTAAAATAATTGTTAAACATGAAAATAAAAGAAATCACATCTGAAATTGAAAGGATCGCTCCACTGTCTTTGCAGGAGGATTATGATAATTCAGGATTGTTGATTGGCAATCCGAATGATGACGTTAATAAGGTACTTATTTGTCTTGATGTAACAGATGAAGTACTTGACGAGGCAATAAAAAACAATTGCGGAATGATTATTTCGCATCATCCGCTTATTTTTGGTGGTATAAAAAAACTCACCGGACAGAGCATGTTAGAAAAGACCATCATGAAAGCCATACGGAATCGAATAGGTATATATGCGACCCATACCAATATTGATAATATTTTTATGGGAGTTAACAAAAAAATTGCTGATTTAATCGGCCTGAAGGATATTTCAATTCTGAAGACAAAACAGAATTTGCTTCGAAAGCTGGTAACCTTTTGTCCGGTTGACGATGCAGATAAAGTTCGTGAAGCGATGTTTGCCGCAGGGGCCGGACATATCGGCAATTACGACAGTTGCAGTTACAATCTGACTGGTAAGGGCTCCTTCAGGGCCGGTGAAGGCAGCAATCCTCACCTTGGTGAGATCAATAAACTGCATTTTGAGGATGAAATCAGGATTGAAGTTATTTACCCTGTCTATAAGGAAAAAGGGATACTGGGAAAAATGATTGAAGCCCATCCCTACGAAGAAGTTGCTTACGACATATACCCGCTGGAAAATGAATTTAAACAGGTGGGAAGTGGCATCATTGGCGAACTACCTGAAGCCATGGAAAAAAATAAATTCCTGGTCGGAATAAAAGATAATTTTAAAGCCGGTTGTCTTAAATATACCAGACTCGAAAGTACCAGGATTAAAAAAGTGGCCGTTTGTGGAGGTTCCGGGAGTTTTTTAATCGATGCTGCAAAAGCAAGGGGTGCAGACGTTTTTATCACAGGAGATGTGAAATACCATGACTTTTTCAAAACAGATAAAAGCATGATGATTGTTGACATTGGTCATTATGAAAGTGAGCAATATACTAAGGAGTTAATTTTCACTATACTTAAGCAAAAATTTCCTAACTTTGCACTTCAAATTTCGGAAATCAACACGAACCCAGTTAATTATTTGTAAACAAATACATTATGGCAAAAAAGCAAGCGAAAGATAAAGCAGCTACAAAAGAAAAAACTAAAAAAGCAGGTGAAATAAAAGCCAACGCAAAAGCTGGTAAAGGGGAGGAGAATATTGAGGTTAGTATTGAAAAAAAGTTAATCGCCCTTTACAACTTACAGCAAACCGACAGCCAGGTTGATAAGATCAGGATCGTCAGGGGAGAACTGCCTCTTGAAGTCCGGGACCTGGAGGATGAAATTGCAGGTCTTGAAACAAGACTTGAAAATCACAAGAATGAAATTGACAATCTAAAGAAGCAGATTTCGGAAAAAGAAAACACAATCAAGGAAAGCCAGGCCCTGATCAAAAAATACGAAGATCAGCAGATGAGTGTCAGGAACAATCGCGAATATGATAGTTTAAGCAAGGAAATAGAGTTTCAGACACTGGAAATACAACTCGCCGAAAAGAGGATCTCTGAATACAAGGAAAAATCAGAAAAGATCAAAGAAAGCATCAAAGAATCAGAAGAAAACCTGAAAGAAAGAAACAATGATCTTGAGGTAAAGAAAAATGAACTGGAAGACATTGTCGCGGAAACTGAGAAGGAAGAAAAACAATTGATCAAGAACTCTGAGCAAAACCAAAATTATATTGAAGATCGATTGCTTGCCGCTTATAAAAGAATCAGGAAAAATGCAAGAAACGGCCTTGCTGTTGTTAAGATCGAAAGAGACGCCTGCGGCGGCTGTTTCAACAAGATACCACCACAGCATCAATTGGACATCCGGATGCATAAAAAGATCATTGTTTGCGAATATTGCGGAAGGATTTTGGTTGATGATGAAATTGCAGAAGCAGTTGAACAAAAATAAAAAAAGAGGACTTTGTTCTCTTTTTTTTATTTTTATCCAACAATGAAATCATTGCTTTTCATATCATTTTTACTTCTGCTCAACCTGAAAGGAATACCCCAGGAGTTTGATTTTAACAAAAATTGCCAAAGTGCCTACCGGGAAATAATTGAACTGGATTTTAAAGAGGCCGATAACATCCTTAAAAGTGAAAATCAAGTCAATCCGAACAACTTGATGCCGCTTTACCTGGAGAATTACATGGATTTCCTGAGAATTATTATCGGTGAAAACCGTGAAGAATTCCAAAATCTTGAAAATAACAAGGGAGCAAGGCTAAAGGAAATCTCTGATGGACCGGAAAACTCTCCTTATTATTTATTTTGTGAAGCCAACATTAACCTGCAGTGGGCCTTCGCCAGGATCAAATTCGAAGAATATTTTACAGCCTTTTTCGAGATTAACCGGGCCTATCGGAAATTAGAAAAAAACCAGGAAAAATTCCCGGATTTTTATCCCAACAAGATCGGATTGGGATTGCTGCATACAATCATTGGTACAGTGCCCGATAATTATAAATGGATCACCAACCTCATCGGCATGGAAGGCAATGTGAATGAGGGCATCAGTGAACTTTTAACCTTCATAGATAGTGCAAAGCATGATGGTTCATACCAGGATTTTATACCCGAAGCCCTCTTCCTTTTATCTTTTATTCAAATGAATATTGGGCTGGAAAAGGATTATCTTTCAATGATTGAACAAAGTATGAGCACCTTTGATATCAAAAGCCCTTTGATGGTATTTGTAAAAGCCTCCTATTATATAAAGTCTGGTCAGAATGAACAGGCCCTGAAAGTTCTTAGTAATTATGAACCCGGCCCGAACAGCTATCCATTTTATTATCTAAACTATCTCAGAGGACTGACATTGCTCAGAAAGCTGGATACAAGCGCCAGGAATGATTTCAGACTGTATATCCAAAATTTTAAAGGAAGATCTTATCTGGCTTCTGCCAGGCAAAAAATTGCCTGGTCATATTTAATTTATGGTGATACCCTGGCTTACAAAAAAACAATCGCATCAGTTACGAAGGCTCCTGAATCCATTGCAGATGCTGATCATCAAGCGTTGAAAGAAGCCAGGCAAAAGGAAATTCCTGATGTCTCCCTTTTAAGATCCCGCCTTTTGTTTGACGGAGGATACTATCAAGAGTCACTTATTACATTGGATTCAATCAATCTGTCAGGAAAAAACAATTCCATTATTACCGAGTATAATTACAGGCACGGACGGATATATCAGCAAATGCATAACTTCGAGAAAGCACTTGAATGTTTTAAGGGAAGTATACTTTCCGGAAAATCATCAAAAACATATTTTGCCGCAAATGCTGCCTTGCAAAGCGGAATTATCAGTGAGGAACAGGGTGATCTTGAATCAGCCAAAAGATACTATACCTTATGCCTGGACATGGATTTTGATGAATATGAAAGAAGCATCAAACACAAAGCAAAGGCCAGGCTGGAAAGGATTAAATAAAAAATCCCGCAAAATGCGGGATCTCCACTAGTTGAATTTAAATCCCAATGTAAGCATGAATCTGTTGGTATTATAGTCGATATTGGCAGGTGCAACCTGAATATCCTGGTTTCCGTAAAGGTAATAGTCTTCTTTTTCAGTCATATGCAGCCATGCGAAATCGAGGAAAAAATTATCGATTCGATAGCCAATTCCTGCAGAATAATAGGTTTGTGCTCCATCATTAATATTATTGGAAAAAGGGCTTTGATAAATAGCATAACCACCCCTGAAAGCGAAATTGGTATAACGCCATTCCGTACCAAATTTAAAATTATGTGTGGCAATGTATTTATTGGCAATTGCCTGATTCTCCATATCAAAATCATAATCATAACCCCTGAGCTTGGCTGTTGAATAGTCGATAAACTCATAATCAACACTCAGCAAGCCAAAAGGACCAAAAAACAACGCCAGATTACCCATGGCCCTGAAAGGTGTTTTCAGATCATATTCATAAATGGCCGAATTTGAATAATAAGGAAATGAAGCATAGTAATCATAGTTTCCTTCACTATCAGGTGTATCATAAGATGTATTCATATCAACCACCAGTTCATCTGTCATGTTAGAATACCATGTTGGTGTATGAACGGCGCCACCAATACGCAACCATTGGACCGGTTTATAAATAAGACCTAGCTTCAGGTTAAATCCGGTTCCTTTTGTGATCAGTTCGTCATTTACCTGGAACCTTCGATATGAAACCTCGTCAATTCCTTGTGCAGTATTGGTTTCGGTGTAGCTCCTTTCCTGGTAATACCTGATATATGGGAATCCAAGCGAAGCGCCCAGGAAGAGCTTATCATTATAATTTGCTCCAAATGAAAAACTTATTTCATTCATGGAGCCCCAGGTATGATTGATTTGTTTTTGGTTATAAGGCGCATCTGCCGAACGGCTTACATATTGATTACCTCCGCCTCCCGGCAAGGTATCAATTGCATAAGACCACCATGCTGGGTTCAGATATGGAAACTCATCAAATTCATCATTTTCAATTACACTGTATGATAATCCTGAGTTGTTGGCAATATCAGCAAAATATTCACCCATGGTATTTTGTGAATTGACACCTTCCATGATTGTTCTGTAATTAAAATTTTTGAGTCGATTCATACCAACACCAAACTGGATATATTTCCATCCTCCTTTATTCAACCTGTCTGGAATATCCTGTGTAAGCACAAGTCCGATATTTGAGAAATTAAAGTTTTCTTTTTGGTCGTTTCTGAGGGAGTTCTGATAGGTTGCATCCACACTTGCAAAATACAATTGTGGGGTTAGAACAAACTCTGAAGTTCTGTAAAGTCCTATTCCCGCCGGGTTTGTACTTAGACTTGAAAAATCGGCTCCAAGTGCTCCAAATGCTCCACTCATCGAGGCGCTTCTGGCTGTACCTATTACTCGGGTTTCTGAAAATCTTAAAGCATCCACTTCGTTTTGCGAAAAAGATACTGGCCCCAGGACCAGTATCATTAACACTGATAAAATTGTATTTTTCATGATAATTCCTTCTTAACTGTTAAACGCTTCTTATCTTCTTCCACGGCCCGATCTGGATGAAGAACTGCTTCCCGAAGACCTTGAACTTCCACTCGACCTTGAGGGAGCAGAATAACTTCTGCTACTCGATCTTGAGGGACTCGAGTAACTTCTGCTTGAAGATCTACTAGGCGAAGAATAGCTCCGGCTTGAAGACCTGCTGGGAGATGAATAACTCCTGTTAGAAGATCTTTTGGGTGTTGAATAACTCCTGCTTGACCTGCTGGGCTGGGAGTATCTGCTGGAACTGCTCCTGCTCGGATTTGTATAATTCCGGCTGGAAGGCCGACTGTCAATCTTCCTGTTCACAGGCTTAGGTGTTTTGTATTCCTGACTGGAACGTGCTTTTCTTGAGTCAGGTGTCCGGTATGTCTGCGGTTTCCTGTAAACCTTTTCTGGTTTTGCAGAAGACCTGTTTGGTTTTGTATACCGGTATGTATCCTTAGCGCTGTATCTTTCCTGTGCCTTTTGCTCACGGGTGCGAGTATTCACAGGAACATTACTTTTCCGCGACCTATTATCTGCATCTACTCTTCTGGCCGTTCTGGTTACATCCGTGTCTTTGGATGGTCTGATGCTTTTACTGCTTCTGACATCTCTTTTAGCTTCCGATAATCTGCCTGAGGATTGAATGCTTCGTGTAGTTCTTTTACCCTGATCGCCTTTGAATTCTCTTGCAGCTCTACTGGCCGAATATTTTTCCTCATACATATCACCAAAGGTTCTTGTACCTCTTGCATTATTTGCATAATAACCGTTTGTGGGTCCTCCCCTTGATGGTCTGTGGCCTCTGTAGTATCCGGAATTCCAATCATAACTGTTATAGTAATATGGATAGGTTCCGGCATAATAGCCATCCCAGTAGCCATTCCAGTAGCCGTTCCAGTAACCGCCACCCCAGTAGCTGCGATAGTAAGGATAACCCCATCCATAAGAGTGTGGGAATCCATAATAAAAACTACCCCATCCCCAGTTAAATCCAAAACTGAACGAAGGACCATAATAGTATGAACGGGGATACCACCAGTTATAGCCTAAATATATGCTTGAACCCCAATGCCAGGGATCATAGTCGTAATAGTACAAATTTGTATAATAAGGGTCATAATATGAGAATCCAACATGAGGGTTATGAAACCTTCTGATCCTGGAAGTATATGAATAATCGTAATAATCATCCATTACAACCTCTTCTTCATAGTATTCAGATTCTGATTCCTGTTCGGCAGGTTCATAATCCGAATAGTCCCTTTCATCTATATATTCAGTTTCGGCTTCACCGACTTCTTCGGTATATTGATATTCTTCAGTTGTTGTAACTGTTCCTGAACGATAAGTGTTCGTATTACCAGGATTGTCTGCTTTCTTTTTTCCCTTCTTAACATCTACAGCATAATAAACATCATCGTAAGGAGTTGATGCTTCATAAGTTGTAGAACATGATACGAGGAAGAATGTCATTCCGATCAATAGGGTTGTTAAAGTTTTCATTTTATTTTCCTCCTTTGCTGTAAAATTATATATATTTTTAATTTCCTTCAAGTTTCTTACTTTTGCGTCTGAATTCATCCAAAAAAAGCAAAATCTATACCAAAAAAAGATGGCAAAAAATTTCACAAGCAGAAAAGAGAATTATTCCCAATGGTATAATGAGCTGGTTATCAGGGCAGATATGGCGGAGAACAGTGCAGTACGAGGCTGCATGGTCATTAAACCTTATGGATATGCAATTTGGGAAAGAATGCAGGCAAACCTTGATAAAATGTTCAAGGATACAGGACATCAAAATGCGTATTTTCCTTTATTCATCCCGAAGTCCTTTTTTAACAGGGAAGCTGCTCATGTCGAAGGTTTTGCCAAAGAATGTGCTGTAGTCACCCATTACAGATTGAAAAACTCAAAAGATGGTAAAGATATAATCGTCGACGATGATGCAAAGTTAGAAGAAGAGCTGATCGTAAGGCCCACATCTGAAACGATTATCTGGAATACATACAAAGACTGGATACAATCTTACCGTGACCTGCCTCTGTTGATTAATCAATGGGCAAATGTTGTAAGGTGGGAAATGAGGACAAGATTATTCCTGAGAACTGCAGAGTTTTTATGGCAGGAAGGTCATACTGCCCATGCAACAAAAGAAGAAGCCATCGAAGAAACAGAAAAGATCCTGCATGTGTATGAAGAATTTGCCGAAAAATGGATGGCCTTACCGGTACTGAAAGGATTAAAATCACCCAATGAGCGGTTTGCAGGGGCTGTTGAAACATATTGCATTGAAGCTTTGATGCAGGATGGAAAAGCTCTCCAGGCAGGGACTTCTCATTTTTTGGGGCAAAATTTTGCCAGGGCATTTGATGTTAAATTTCTCAGCAAAGAAAATAAACTTGAGTATGTTTGGGCTACTTCGTGGGGGGTATCAACACGCTTAATGGGTGCCCTGATCATGGCCCACTCTGATGATAAAGGACTGGTACTGCCTCCCAAACTGGCACCCATTCAGGTGGCAATCGTACCAATCTATAAGAAAAATGAACAACTTGAAGAAATCACGAAAAAAATATTGCCGATAAAAGAAGCTCTCGAGAAAAGAGGCATAACGGTCAAGTACGACGACAGGGATACACAGAAACCCGGATGGAAATTCGCTGAATATGAGTTCAAAGGTATTCCCGTGCGGCTGGCAATCGGGCCTCGTGACCTCGAAAATGGGACCATTGAAGTGGCCCGGAGAGACACACTTGAAAAAGAAATCCTGAACATTACAGATATAGATATAAAAGTGGCTAATCTGCTTGATGCCATACAATCAAATCTTTATGAGAAAGCCCTTGCCTTCCGCGAAGAAAACACATTCAAGGTAGATACCTGGAGTGACTTTAAAAAGCAAATCGAAAAAGGAGGATTTATCCTTGCCCACTGGGATGGTACCGAAGAAACCGAGCAAAAGATCAAAGAAGAAACCAAAGCTACCATCAGGACAATTCCACTGAATAATACAAAAGAAAAGGGACAATGTGTTTTTTCGGGCAAAGATTCTAATCAAAGGGTTGTCTTTGCCAGAGCTTATTAATCGGAGTAATCTTTATACTTATTCATGATATAAGCCGGGGTCGGAAATACTTCCCAGTATTTTTCTTTCGTCATTTCAGACCAGTGAATTTGTGCAGTACGATATTGATAGGTTTGGATCTGGCATAGCAGGATCAGCAAGCAAATAAGCAAAATTACCGCGTTTTTTATCCATGATTTGAGCGATCGCAACAATAAGGCAAGCAGTAAGGCAAAAAACACATAATATTCAATAAAAACACGCCCTGAAAAACTTCCCCCATAGTACCATTGTTCCCAGGATGAAAGAACATAAACCGTAAATAACAGAAAACCTATCAAAGTAAAAAATTGAAATTTACTTTCCTTGAATATCCTGACAAAACCTGCAAGAGAAAAGAAAAGCAATGGGGTATAGATAAATAAACCTTTTCTATAGCTGAACAGAATATTGATCATGTCCGGATCAAAAAACTGAAATCCCTCCCCTTTATAGGTATAGACGAGAAAATCTCCGCACTGGATCTTATAAATGAACATCTGTATGCTGATGATTGCTAAAAAAACAACCAGATTTCCAAGTATTAGTGCAGGCTTTTTTACCAGCAAATCAAATCCTTTCATTAAGGGCCCGATGCCCCCCGAAAGGAAGGGAATCGAAAACAATATCAATAAATTCACAGGACGGATTAGTGCAATAATTCCAAGTAAGGCAGAAGAAAGAAACAGATACTTGATCTTGTACACCATGAAATATCTGCGCATGAAAAACACAAAAGCAGATATAGCTACAAAAGAATAAACATGCGACATGGCAGGTTCAGAAACGATATAATGGAATAAGTTGGTCCCAAAAACTATGGCAATCAATACAAAGGCTATTAATCCATGTTTGATTGCCCAGGTCTTCAGAAAAGCGCGTATAAATAACAGTCCGAGCAGAGCGTAAAACAGGGTTGCCATATGCACAAAAATCAGATAAAAGGCAGAATAACCATTTGGCGGACGATCCAGGATTATGCTGAGCAAGTGCCCTGCCATATAAAAGGGAAGCTGTAAAACAGCAGTGCCAGCATAGTACTTGTTTACATTTTGGCCATTGTGCGATCTTCGAAACTCATACTCAAACGCATGCAAACCAGGCTTTTCCTTCCTCAGACTGTCAATAAAACCAAAGTTCAAATCCTGATAAATTACCGCAGCCGGCAGATACGCATAATAACCCGGTCCATCGCTTTTTAAGATACCATACCAGCGTTCATCCCCCCATTTATAGTTGGATGACACCCAGACAAGCACAATGCCTGTAAGGCAAATGATTATCCAATCAATGGCAGACCCAGTCTTTTTCATCTCAATCTTTTAACTTTAATTACCCAGCTTTATCAATTCTCCCTCACCTGTGACATTCTCTTTTACAATAGCCGGGGTACCGTAATAATAAATATTCCCCAGGTACTCTATTGTAACCTCCAGTGCAACAGATGCCCTTACATAACAATCATTCGTTCCCCGATTATTCACATAAGTGAATTTCGAATCCAGATTTTCGCAATAAACAGGACCGTAACTACTCGCGTAAATATAAGTCACATTGCTTTTTCCTTTAAAATGCATATCAACAGTTCCGTAATGCAAATTCAAACTCGATTTGTCAACATCCAGACTCATTTCGATTGTCCCTGAACCCTCCCAAACACTGATATTAATGGAGTCATTACGAATTGTGTTTTGCGACGACACATCCCCGGAGCCCCTGTAATCCAGGCTGTCCAGTTTACCAATACCCAGATATACCGTAATTTCATTTTCGTAGGACCGCATCCAATTGCAATTATTTTCATTTCTGATGTACAAATTAGAGCCATTTACCTCGGTGATGACTTTATCAATGATATTTTCACCAGCCTCAACACGCAACGAAGGCGCAGTATCCTGCTTCACGACAAGATTTACATTATTTTCAAGTAAAACATAATGTATTTCATTCGCCTCCCTTTCCTGGAGAATGATCTCCCCAGTATTGCGGAAACAATTATCAAACCCCATTTTTTTGCAGGCACTTACTGCAAAAATCAATATAAACGATAATATGATCAATAATCCTTTTCTCATTTAGTAATACATTACATTTATCCTGTATCCAATCCCGAATGCAATATAATCAGCTCTTGCAGCATGAGCTTTTAACGTAACATTGGTAAAAACCAATCTGGATATATGATATTTAAAAGCAAGTTTTTCGTAAATATCTCCGTCGCTTTTTTCTTTTCCACCCAGGTAGATGCCCAGGTTGGCAACAATTGAAAAGCGCGACATAATCATTTCATATGCTATGTTCATCCCGGGTCGGATGATCTGTAATTCATTTTGAAAGGGAATGTTCTTTTTCTCCAGGATTACTTTGTCTGATTCATCATACGACAGGTCAAAACCCAAACCAATACTGCTCTTATATGTTATTCTTTTGAAAACATTGGCAAAAAAAGTAGTGGCGAAATATCTTTTTCCAAATTCGGCTTCCATATTCTTAAAACCAAAACCAAGCGAAAGATTGATATTAAAAAACCGTTTTCCGTCAAATTCGAAAGGATAGAGCTCGGGCATCAGTTTTTTTCGCTGGTAGGGATTCTCCCTGCTCAGGCGGTAAGCAAAGCCGGCACTGATACTTGGAATATTAATTCCAAAATTTGGTGTTTTCATCGATCCATTCGAAAAATGAGTCAAAGCCATACCACCTGAAACAATAAATCGCTCACCCATGCGCAAACTGTATTCAAACATTAGGTTAACAGCAGCATTCAGATGCGAGCCAATGGCAATGTTTTTATAATTCTCAATTCTGTCGAAAGGCTTGCTGATATAACCCAGACCAACACCCAAACGGAATGAAAGTGTAGTTTGCCGGTTCCTGATCAATGGAAAATTAATATAAGGATAGAAAGCTGTACCGCTGCCCAGGTATGGACTTTTGCCCAGGTCGGAATACCAAAGTGCAAGCCCGATAACCGGATAATCGTACATATATTCCCACCGGGTTCCCCCATAGGTAGCCTTGGATATCGTAAACTCCCAGCAGCTCATATGTGAATTCAAAATATCCATTTCCCGGTGATGGGGTATCAAAAATCCATAGTGAGCCTTTGTTTCCAGGATCAGGTTTGATTGAATCAGCTTGAATTTTTCCTGGGCCAGGGAATCATTCATGCAAATTAAAAGCAAGACACCTGTCAATAATGCTTTCGAAATGATATTTAAACGCACAGGATTCATCAGCAAATAATTCTCCACAAAACTATAAAAACTCCTGATGCAGCATGGATTCATTAATCCCTGATTCCGGCAGCCTGGTAAATGCAATTTACTTTCTTTAATAGAAAATCGTAATTTTGTTCTGGTGGTAAGTATTTATTTGTTTGAGTCAGGCAACTATCAAAATATTTCAAACCAAATCATTTTCTCCCAAAGTGACTTTGGTTGATTAACAAAAGTTCGCAATGAAAAAACCTGGACTGATAAAATTGTTTTTCTTTTTCGCGGCCAGCTTGATTGTTTTTTGGGCATCAGCCCAGAAAACAGACAGCCTGTTGAATGCCCTGAAAAATCAAGAAAGCTCAGAAAGAGTAAACACTTACATTTTGCTCTCCGAAGCCTTTCATGATATTGATCCCGGATTATCGGAAACTTACATGGATACAGCACTTCAAATTGCCATTAACACTGATATTGACAGTTTGATTGCCAGGGTCAGTTACAATAAAGGTACCCTGGCCCTGGACAAGGGCTTGCTGGATGAAGCATTGGCGATGCTGAAGAAAGCATATCTGCATTTGCCTCCGGATGACAACCAGGAAAAACTTGCAGAAATTCTTGATAAAACAGGAGAAGCCTTCGCCAGATCGGGGAAGTTGGATTCAGCCCTCACCGTATTATACCAGAGCCAGGATATTCGAGAGGAGCTGCCCGATATCAATTCTTACGCAAGAACCTTCATCAAGATAGGCAATGTGTACTATTTAAACGGCAATTTGAGCAGTGCCTTAAAAAATTTTAAAAGAGCACTTGGCTATTTCAGGGAAACAGGCAGCACCAATGGGATGGCCACATCATACATGAACATGGGAAGTGTGTATGAAGAATTGGGTAATATTGATTCTGCAAGAACAGCCTACTTCGAAGCACTTCAAGGTTACCGGGATATAGAAAACTTTCGCAACATAACCCTCATTTTGAATAATCTTGGCGTGTTTCATTATGAACGTGCAAATTATGATTCTGCCATTTATTATTATCAACAATCGGTTGAAATAGCGCAAAAGCTCAATGATTTTTACCAAATTGCTATTCTGTACAACAACATGGCTCTCATCGAAGACATTAAAAAGGAATTCAAAAAAGCACGTGCTGATTATCAGAAAGCACTCCGGCTCGCCACAGAAAATGGATATAAAATCCTGGCTGTTGATATTTACCGTAATCTGGCAGAAAACTGTGCCATATCAGGTTTGTACAAAGATGCCTATCAGTATTACAAAAAATATCAGCAGATTTCCGATTCACTGCACAATATGGAAACAAAAGAGCGGCTGGCAAAACTTCAAATGAACTATGAAAAGGAGCAGGAAATCGAAGAAATTCAAAATCGCAATAATCTGAAACAACTCAGGTACTCATACACGATTGTAGTATTATTGTTTGTTATTCTGCTGATTATCCTTTTGTTGTTTATTATCTTTAACAGCAACCGGCAAAAAAAGAAAGTTAACAAAACCCTGCTTGAGAAAAACAAGGAAGTAATCAGGCAACGTGAATTGCAGGAAAGAACACTTCTTGAATTACAGGAAAACCAACGCAAAACCAATGCAATACTGAAAGCAATTCCTGACGTGATGTTCATTTTTGATGCAAAGGGCAACTACATCTATTATCATGCAAAGAAAGATAAAGACATTATTAAGACAGGCAATTCCCTGATTGGAAGCAATGTAAAAAAAGAGCTGCCCGAAGAATTTGCCAACAAAATCCTGCAGGGCATCAGCAGAGCATCAAAGGAAAATAAAGTACAGGTATTCATGCACAACGATTGGGTTAACATGCGAAAGCTTGACATGGAGCTGCGCATTACCCCTATCGAGGACGGAACCTTTCTGATGATCGCCAGAAACGTAACCGAAAGGTTAAATATGGAAAGAGAACTTAAGAAAGCCAGGGATGAAATGCAAAAAGCACTGGATGCCAAATCCATGTACCTGGCCAGTCTGAGTCATGAAATCAGGACACCTCTCACCAGCATCATCGGAGTAACCAGTATCCTGGAAGAAACAGAACTTACAAAAGAACAAAAAGAATGTACCGACATCATCAATATCTCAGGTAATAATTTATTAAACCTGATCAATAATATCCTCGACTTTGCCAAAATTGAATCCGGACAATTAAAACTTGAAGAAGTTGAAATTAACCTGACAGAAGTGATGGAGGAGGTGGTATCATTGCTTGAAGTAAAAGCCAGGGATTCAAACAATAAGATCGATTTCAGGATTGACAAAAAACTTAACAATGACATATTAGGAGACCCCTACCGGCTGACACAGATACTGATCAACCTGGTCAACAATGCCATTAAATTCACAAAAAACGGAATCATTAGCATACATTCTGAAGTCCTGGATGAGGACGAAAACAATCTGCTGGCAAAGTTCCAGGTGATCGACACCGGGATTGGTGTCTCGGTCGAACAAAGAGACAAACTATTCCAGGCCTTTTCGCAGGCCGACCAGAGCATTGCTCGTAAATACGGGGGATCAGGCCTTGGACTGGCAATTTCCAAACATTTTGTACAATTGATGAATGGTGAGATTGGATTGGAGAGTGAAGAAGGAAAAGGCTCAAAATTCTGGTTTACCGTAAAATTCAAAAAAGACCATAAACAGCCCACAAATGAAGAAACAAAGGAAAACAGAGAGAAAGGCAAGAATAACATGGAAACTGAGAATGAAAAACCATTGAATATTTTACTCGTCGAAGACAATTTGCTTAATCAGAAATTTGCGATCGCCATATTAAAAAAATACAAGCATCAAATTGATGTAGCTGAAAACGGGAAGATAGGTGTAGAATATTTTGATAAAAATGATTATGATGTTATACTAATGGATATACAAATGCCAGTGATGGACGGAATCGAGGCAACCAGGAATATACGCCAAATGGAAAAAGAGAAAGGTCAGGATCCTACCCGGATTGTGGCAGTGACAGCATACGCCATGGAAGGAGATGAGGAAAGGTTTTATCAGGCCGGTATTGATGACTATTTAAGAAAACCATATAAGGCCGACCAATTGATCGGAAAATTATATACGGATAGAAACAAAGAGCAATAAAATGAAAGACAGGAAGGAAGCGATAAGGCAATTTGAAAAATTGCTGGACATCATGGATGAATTGCGGGAGAAATGCCCATGGGACCGCAAACAAACCCTGGAAAGCTTAAGGCATCTTACCATAGAGGAAACTTATGAACTCTCCGAATCTATTCTTGAGCAGGACATGGACGGGATCAGGAAAGAACTTGGCGACCTGATGTTGCATCTGGTATTCTACACAAAAATAGCTTCCGAAAAACAGGCTTTTCAGATTGAAGATGTTTTGCGGGGAATCAACGAAAAGCTTGTCAAAAGACATCCTCATATCTACGGAGAAACAAAAGTTGCCAATGCCAAAGAAGTAAAAGATAACTGGGAAAAAATCAAACTTCAGGAAGGCCGTAAATCGGTGCTTGGTGGGGTGCCCGTGTCCCTGCCACCACTTGTAAAAGCTTATCGTATTCAGGAAAAAGCCAAAGGTGTTGGTTTCGACTGGGAAATCCCCAGCCAGGTATGGGATAAAGTGATTGAAGAATTGAATGAGCTAAAAGCTGAAGTGAACAACGGTCATGACAAAGAAAAAATAGAACATGAACTGGGCGACCTCCTGTTTGCCCTCGTGAATTACGCCAGGTTTATCGATGTTAACCCGGAAGATGCCCTGGAAAGAACCAATAAAAAATTCATCAAACGATTTCAGTATCTCGAAAAAGAAATCAAGAAACTGGGAAAGAACCTGAAAGACATGAGTCTGACCGAAATGGATGTTTACTGGGAAAAAGCCAAAAAGAACGAGTATAAATAAAGTCATTGTTTTTGATCTCTTACTGATAATGTATAATTTTACATGATCAATTACTAAATATGATTGCCTTTTTATTGAAAAATATGGCCAGGCTTGTTGTCATATTGCTGCTCAAATTGTCTTCACTGATTCATGTATATTTGCTCAGGCCTGTCCGCAAAATGCTACAAACCAGAATATCCCTTCATGATAGATAAACTTGTCGATAGATTAAAACAAAAGATTGAAACCAATCCGGATCAATGCTTTTTTAATGCACCAGCCGAATGGGACGAAATAGAAAGTTTGGAAGATGACCTGATCTATGTCTTTCCTGTTTCTTTCAAGGTTTTTCTGTGTCATTTTAATGGCGGGTTCATCAGTTTGCTTGGACCTGCTAAGACTGACGACATCGAATCCAGTGCATGGAACAGCAACTATATTTTAAGCCTGCAGGAAATAAGATCAGCTTATGAAAGGATTGAGCATAAGTTCCACGAAGATGGTAAAAGATATATACCTTTTATGCATACAAGCGGCCAGGAATACCTGGCTTTTCGATGGCCTTACGATGAAGATGAAACTGAAAGCAAGGTATACGACATCTGGCATGAAACATTTCCCACAGAATGGGAAACCCAGATCGTATACGATGGTTTTACAGACCTGCTCGAGGATTACATCAATAACAATGGTGTAATACAAACCATTGGATGAGAAAAATAACCAATAAATCAATATTATGTCAAACTCAAAAGATTCAGCCGAAGAAGCACGCAAAAGGCTGGCCGAGAAGTTAAAAAAAGGGAAAAAAGTAACCATTAAAAAAGACGGTGAAGTTGATGAAGAAGGCAAAGATGACGGAATTGAAATTCCAAAAGGAAAGCTTGCCTATCAATGGTACGAAAATGATCCCGAACTTTTAAAGGAGGAAAAAAACGCCATGGAGCGTTTTTTTCCCCATTTCCAGTTGGAAAAACTGGATGATGGCCGTCTTTTCTGGCACGGTGGGGTAAAAACAAAAGTGCTGAATCCTGACAGGGAATGGTATTTACAGGTAATCTATCAGAATAATCATCCCGACAATACCAGCTATGGCGGTTCCATCAGGATTTACTCCATTGATCCTGATCTGGAAGCCATGGCCAAAGAAATTGGCGGAATTCCGCATATGCTGGTCGACGAAAATAAACATCTATACATATGTACGGCCCGCCAGCAAGACTTCCATGCAAGTCCGCAGGAAAGTTCATCTGCAGCTTCCGCCATAGCCTGGGCGGTAAAATGGATTACCGTTTTTGAGCTCTGGCTCGACGGAAAAGTCACAACAGAAGAATTCCAGTCACACACCTTCTAATTCTTCAACTGATGAATGAAGTATGTAAAAAAGTACTGATCACAACCGATGCATTTAATACCATTATTACCGAAAGCATGCACAAACATCCGGTGGAAACCGGCGGGATATTGCTTGGCCAGATTGAAAATGGTACCTGGTATGTGATCGAATCTATTGAACCCGGTCCGGAATCGGTTTTTAAGCAACACTATTTTGAGTATGATCATGCCTTTGTAAACTACCTGGCAAATGCCCGTGCACGCCGGTACAGAAAGAAGCTGAAGTTGCTGGGACTCTGGCACCGGCATCCCGGCAGTTTTGATAAATTCAGCGCAACCGATGATGAAACCAACCTGGAATTTGCCCGCAAATCCAAACATGGTGCTATTTCAGGCCTTGTAAATATTGATCCCGAATTAAGATTCACACTCTATCATGTAAATGATAAGCTGGTATATACTAAAACTGCATTTGAAGTTTCTGATGAAGTCATACCTCAAGCATTTCTCCAGAAAAAATACAAAGACAAGGGATCTATTGTAAAACCAGTGCAGGAGAAAACAGAGAACATGGATGAAATACCGGAAGAAACATTGAACCTGCTGATACTTGAAAATGAAGCACTCGAAAAACAAAAATTATATAACTGCGAATTTGAACGTATTGACGAGCATACAATTCATTACACATGTTTGCTGCAAAAAAAGTTAATCGGAAAAAAATTACCCCAAAAAATAGAATGGAACATCAGTTTTGAAAACGGATTATGCACTCTCTTGTCGAATGATCATGAGCAATATCCCTATCGGGAAGGACTATTCATTGACCATCTTTATAAAACAGCCGGTCTTGAAAATGGAAATAAACAAAAAAACAAGCAGGCATGAATCAAAAAAACAGTCAACCGGAATTGATCAAAAAGCTAAACAGGATTTCATTGAGAAAAGAAAAACACTTTTCTCCCAGCGTCATTGCACCTGCAAATCTGGATCCTGATAATGATTATCTCCTGAAAGGATATTACTTCGAAAACACCAATACCTACAACATTGTCGACTTTACAGAAGTTTACGAGACGAAAAAAGTATGGCACCACACTGTTTTTGACCGGAAAGCTGCCTGCACAAAAGGTGTATTTCTGGGGACTTCCTCAAAAAAGCTATTGGAACAAAGACTTGATCAGGAATTCAAAAATATTTCTGCAGAAAGTGTTGAAAACATCATTTCATTCCTAAAATCGCATGAGCTTGCGAGAGATATACCAAGCGACTCATTTATTCTGGGTGCATACCAGCGGGACGAACAACTTTTCTTTCAACTCAGCAACAAGGGTATTGAACAATGCAAACTGGAAAATTACAGTCTCCAACTGGATGTATTCTCAAGAAATACAGGCATCCTTGAAACCGATATGATGCAGGACAAAACAGCCATCATCAGTGGCTGTGGCTCGGTGGGAAGTTATGTGGCACTTGAACTGGCCCGTTCAGGAGTTGGCCGTTTCTTGCTGATCGACAACGACATCCTCAGCTATGCCAATGTTTGCAGGCACCAGTGCAATATTCCAGATGTAGGAAATTTCAAAACCAATGCAGTTGCAGAAAGGATCCGGCTCATCAACCCGGAAGCCAGAGTTGAATGTCAAAATGAGATTATTGAAAATGTTTTACCTGAATCCTTCAAAAGGAATTGTAATAAGGACAGCATCATCATAGGCTGTGCCGATAACCGGCAGGGTGACCTCTTTGCCAATAAAATTGCAGCTCATTACCGAATCCCTATGGTTTCGATCGGTTTCTGGGAAAGGGCTTTTGCCGGTGAAATCTTTTACTGGATACCAGGGCAAAAGGAACTGGCCTGCTACAAATGCTTTACGGAAGCCCTCGGCGATCTTTCTGCAAGGGAATCAGTCAACCGGCGTTTTTACACAACGCAGCAGGATCTTTCAAAAGTCAGTTTTATGCCGGGCATTTCGGTCGATATAAATTTCGTAACCAATGTCGGCCTAAAGATCATTCTGGATATACTGAACAGGAATAACGAAAAATTTGTACCAAGAGTTCTGGATGATCTCACGCAGTTTACACTGGTCTCCAATACCAACAAGAAAGAAATTGGCGGAGAGCAGGCCGAAATTTTTTCCTATCCCCTGCAGGTAACAACCAGTATAGAAGTAGATAAAAACAGGAATTGTAAACTTTGTGCTAAGCAGTAAACCATGGCAATAGGACCCGACGGAAGGATCATTAGAAGGCATGTAAGGCAGTTTACACCGGTAAATACCGAAAGCCCTTCGGAAAATATTGGTTTTTTCCTTGGTTTCATCTCCGTGATCATTGTTTCCGTGTTGTTTGTTCTGATCCTTTCAGGTATCGGCTGGTTGGGCGGATTTATCTTTAACCTGAGCTGGTGGAATGCCGGTACTTTTTCTACAGTTGCAATGATCCTGAACCTCATCCTGTTCCCGATCTATATTAGCGGGGCACTGGAAGGATTGGCATACAGGAATGAAAGCAGATACAAACTGTATGCTTTCCTCTATGCATTCCTGATCTTCGCAGTCCCTTATACCATCGGAATGCTCTGGGATAATGACTTGAGTGTTTGGCCATATGTCTGGTCCTTCTTATATGGTCTTTACTCCGTTTGGCTGGCAACTAAAATGATTGATTAAAAGGTAAGCAGCACATGCAGCAATACCTTTATAATAAAGTATATAATTCATAATAACCAACAATATGATACTGGAACCTGTGAATATTGTATGTCCTCATTGCCATTTGAAATCCTCCCACTACATGGGCATGTCGGGCACCATACACGAATGCGAGAATTACACGGATGGCAAAACGGATGTCATCAGTGGAATGATCAGTTTTGATCCTGTCCTGATCAAATGCAGACAATGCAGTGGATTTTATTTATTCGAATCAGCAGTTTTGCAGGATGAAGATGAAACCTACGATTATGAAGACCTGAGCTTCGAGGAGCGCCATCCTCAAATTGCTGATTATAAGCTGGCACTGAAAATTATGAAAGGGCTCAACAAAGATGAGGAATACCAGTTAAGGATTTTATACTGGTGGAAGACCAATGACCTGATCAGGTTTGAGTCGGGGATCGGAAGCAAAAGAAGCAAGTTCATGGATGCGGTAAACTACCTATTTAAACCGTTCAGGAATTGCAAAAAACTACACCGCAACTACCGGGAATATAAATCATGGCTGAAGGATAAGGAAGAAAACTTGCAACAACTGCTAAAATTGCTCAATCCGGAAGTCAACCCTGATGATATATATTACATGCTTGAGATCTATCGCGAACTGGGAAACTTCAGCAAGGCCAGGGATTTCCTGAATTCCATTTCCGAAGGGAATAACAAATCATTCAAAAGAACACAAAACCGTTTGATAAGAAGGAGAAATCCGTATGTACAGAAAATACGATAAGTGCTTATGAAAAAGAAGCATTATTCAAGAACGGAGATTTTTTTCGTAGCCGTTTTCCCTGCAGCAGCATAATGTAAAATGTAAATCCCTGCATGGTAATCCTGCAGTGAAATTATATCCACATTGGATTTATCAAGCAACATTTTCCCCTGTACATCAAACACTCTGATCCTGTTATTCTGCTGCAGGTCATCATCTAATTCAATATATTTATCCGCCGCATGATAAATAAAAATATCTTCGGTTGCGTTCATTTCATAAACCGAAGTGGTAGTAAGCGTGAATGTCTTTTCTGCAACAAAACCGGAACCTGCCCAGCCTTGGTCAATGGTTTGAATACTCCAGAAATACTCACCTTCGGGCAATCCTTGCAAACGCCAATTCTGGTTCTGCCTGGCATTGCCTTTGCCAACCACACGCCTGAAGCCAGCGATTTCTTCAGCCATCGGAGACCATACATTGCATGAATTCGAAATGGTGCTCACCCGTATATTATAAGTGAGTCCTTCGGCGGGTGTTTCGTTATCTGAACCTGCATTCCAGGAAAACTCAACGCTGTTTCCAAAAACCTGTGTATCATATTCTGTGGGTCCCGAAGGTGCAGTATTGGGATGAAATGTATTGCTTCCGGCGTCATTCCGGTAAATCAAAGTTTGCGGGGTTTCATCTACCCTGGCACCTGTTGAGAACAGGTCGAGGTCACCATCGTTATCATAGTCTGCCCATTCCATTTTACCATCTGTCAGAGGATAAATATCAACGTTGATATCAGAAAAATAATCACCTTCATTTCTGTATATTCCATTGATGTATAATCCACACCCGGATCCTTTGCCACAAAATGCAACATCCTGGTCACCATCATTATCCATATCTCCCCAGGCTACCGAAGATTTTGCAACTCCCGGCATCCAGGCTGTTACTTGTTCAAATACGCCGTGACCATCATTCCTGTAGCGATAGAATTTTGCTTCCAGGGCATCATCGAAACCGGTAAGAAAAATATCCAGGTCAGCATCATTATCAAAATCCACCCATCCACTGGCACCGGCCATTACTCCGGGCAGTCCTGCTTCTATTTTCACAAATTCACCCTCATCATTCCGGTAGATGTATGTCACCGCTCCAGCCCCGCTGTCGCCTGTAAGTAAAAGATCAAGATCACCATCCTGATCATAATCACCCCATGCTGCAGCACTGCTGTTAAAATATCCGAAATCAATCTCCAGGTCTATAAAAACTCCATCGTCATTGCGGTAGATTTTCGCGATCCAGTCACCAGTCAGCACCAGATCGAGATCACCGTCATTATCAAAATCACCCCAAACGGAATTTCCTTCCTCAACACCTTGCAGTCCTGCTTGTATATCCGTAAAAGCTCCATCATTATTGTTATAGATCCTGGCGGAAGCCCCATCGATATCATTTCCTGTAACCAGCAGGTCCAGGTCACCATCCGCATCATAATCACCCCAGCAGGTAGCTCCGGTTTTCACCGGTACCAAACCCATGGCAAGGGGCGAATAATTCCCGTTATCATTATGATATATGATTGTGGTCCGTTCATCATTGCTTTTCCGCCCGCTAAGGATGATATCCAGGTCATTGTCGTTGTCATAATCACCAAGGCTCAATGATGCCTCATCCAGTCCCGGGAAGCCGGGATCCAGGCTGGTAAAGTTTTGTGCATTCAAGCCAAAGACCAGGAAAAGCAAAAGTAAACTGAGTAAATAATTCTTCATCTTAGCTGTAATTGTAATTGAAATTTGCCTGCTAAGATATAAAAATGATTAGATATATAGATATTAAATGTAACTCTTTGATTGTAGAATGATCAATTGCTTCTACGCTTAAATTCTTTCAAACCGCGGTCGAGAAAATCAACAAACTCATCCACGTCAAGATCATAGGCTCTTGGCTGCACCAGCTTTTCACCTTTGTGATCGATGAGGACGTAAAACGGTTGGGCATTCACTCCGAACCTACTGATTTGAAAATCTGCGTACTTTTTCCCGATGGATTTTTTTAATTTACCATCATATTCGGATTTGATCCAGTCTTGCTCAGGAAGCTTCGTTTTATCATCAACGTACAATGCGATGATGACGTAATCATCCCTGAGTCGTTTCAGCACTTCGGGATCAGCCCAGACATTGGCTTCCATTTCACGGCAATTCACACAACCATGACCGGTGAAATCGATAAAAATCGGCTTATTCAACTGTTTGGCACATCGCATGCCCTGCTCAAAGTCAAAATATCCTTCCAATCCATGAGGCAAATGCAAAAAGTCAGAATATTTCGGATCTTCACATGTTTCTTTTAAATCCCTGGTATTAGAAATGCTTGCTTTTTCTGACATGCTGCCCGAATACAATTGTACATTTTTCCGAACAATTGCATTGATATCAAAATCATGCGTCGATTGCGGCGGAAGATAGCCTGACAGAGCCTTCAACGGAGCACCAAACATACCGGGTATCAGGTAAACAACAAAACTAAAGGTAATGATGGACAATGTGAGCCTCGGAACACTGATAAATTTCAAATCAGTATCATGTGCAAATTTCAGTTTACCGAGCAAATAAAATCCCATCAAAGTAAAAATCACGATCCAGAATGCAATGTAAACCTCACGATCCAGAATGCCCCAGTGGTATACCTGATCGGCCACACTTAAAAACTTCAAACCCAGGGCCAGCTCGATAAAACCGAGTATCACTTTCACTGAATTCAGCCATCCTCCGGATTTGGGCAAGCCGGAAAGCCATTGCGGAAAGAATGCAAATAAGGTAAAAGGCAATGCAAAAGCAAGCGAAAAGCCCAGCATACCAACGATGGGTTTCAGTACCAATCCACCTGCCGACTCAACAAGTATCATCCCAACGATAGGCCCGGTGCACGAAAATGAAACAAGTACCAGCGTGACCGCCATAAAGATAGCTCCCACAAATCCACCTCTATCGGCTTGTTTATCGGATTTATTCACCATCCAGTTGGGAATGGTCAGTTCGAACATTCCAAAGAAGGAAGCCGCAAAGATCATAAAAATCAGGAAGAACAATATGTTTGGGAGCCAGTGCGTGCTCAGGAAATTGGCAAATCCAGGTCCCAGAAATATCGCAAGCAGCGAACCAACCAGTACATATATAACAATGATGGAAATACCGTACACCACTGCCTGTCTTCTGGCTTTTCCTTTGTTTCCGGATTCTTTCATGAAAAAAGAAACCGTCATCGGGATCATCGGGAAAACACAGGGCGTCAGGATCGCTATTAAACCAAAAACGAATGAAAGGATAAAAAAGCCCCAAAGTGTCTTTTTGTTGCTTCCTGTAAAATCCTCTTCAGCATCTGCCAGCACAGCTTTTGCATCGGCGGGAGTACCATCCTCAAAGGCAAAGGTAAAATCCTCATACAGCGACACACAACCAACATCGTTGCATACCATATATGCGATCTCACCTTTGATATTGAAAACCTTTTGTGTTTCGATCTCAATTCTCTGGGTAAAACTTACTTCATTTTCATAATATCCGATTTCAAGCTCAAAAACCTCATCAAATTCGGTAACCGCTGCTTTGTCAGGTTCAGGGTTCCCCAGCAATTTGTAATTTTTACTTTCTTCAAAAATAAATTCGGTTGGAAGGGGACCATTCTCAAATTTTTCCTGTGTATATAAATGGTAGCCAGGATCGATATTGGCTTTAAAGTGAAGATCGTAGGTATCATCAGAAATCCTTTCGAGGCTTTTCTCCCACTTTACCGGTTCAAGAATTCCGCTTTGTTGCTGAGGCATCTGCTGGTTAAAGCTGAACCTGAAATCTTCTTCCGTGGGTGGCAAGCAACGGGTGTCATCACAGCACATGTATTCAACATATCCTTTGATTGTCACAGGCACACCAGGTGTCAATTCCACTTTTTGTTTAAAGACCGCTTCTTCCGCAAAATACTTCAGTTCCATCTCGAAGTTGGGGTCATATTCTTCAATGGCTTCACTCACTTCTATGACTTCACCAATACGTTTATAAGTATCGTTTTCTTCGAAGATAAAACCTGTGGCAGGAGGACTCATGGGAATATCCTGCGAGTACAAATGCCATTTGTTTTCAATTTCTGCACGGAAGATCAGTTCAGCTTCCGTGTCGGAGATCTTTTTACTGCTGAACTCCCATTTTACCGGTTCAAAAATACCACTCTGTGCAAATCCATTGCTGGTTAGGAAAAGAAAAGTAAATGCAATTCCGGCATATAAAAATAAATTCCTGGTAGTTATTTTCATTTTACTCATTTTCAAAATGCAAAAGTACTGATTTATCCGTTTGGGATGTATGACAACCACAAGATGCTAAAGGGTTGCTTATCAAAAATATTGTGTGCTGATGAAATTTAGACTATTTTATAAATTGCACAACATATACCCGCCTTGTTGCAGCAGTAATCTTAAAACGCTCGTCTAAGCGGTGTCCTACAACCCATACAATTTTATCTCCCGACAATAAAAGCCAGGCATTCTCTTTCTGGTTAATGGAAAACTTATTATCGGTGAAATAATCGCTGAGCTTTTTTTTGCCGTGCATTCCCAGAGGTCTGAAAGCATCACCCTTCTTCCATTTTCTCAGTCGCAAGGGAAATTTCAACAGCTCGTAATCCAGGCAGGCGATTTCGGAAACGATAGGAAGTACAAAATTTTCATTATATGGTTCTACCGACATTTTCAAATGAATGGGTTCATCAATGCTTTCTTTAGCAGGTCCGATTAGGTACTCGCCTTCTTCAGGATAATGCAGGGGTGAAATGATCAGTTCATCCCTGTCTTTGATGATCCTGTGCGAATCTGAATAAAACTGCTTTCCAGGTATATCATCCAGGGATTCTATTAATTGCTCCACGATGCTGAGCTTAAAGTTGTATGGTGACAATACTTCATACAACAATGTATTCAGTGGGTTAAGATGAAACAAATTATCAATTGAAATCCGGCATGTACCTTTTTCATCTTCAGCAATCAGCATTTTTCTCACCTTTTCTACCCTGTCCTGGTATACTTTTTCGATGCTGCGAATATGATTGAAATTGGTGTTAAAAACCTGCCTGTAATCCTCATTGATCTCAGCCAGCACCGGCAGCAGTTTCAAGCGTATCTTGTTCCGCATGTAAGCCACAGATTGATTTGAGGCATCTTCGCGGTATTCAATTTTTTTCTTTCTGCAGTAATTCTCAATTTCCTTTCTGCCGGCAAACAAGAGCGGTCTGATAATGGTATCTGATTTTACATTGATTCCGTGCAAACCGCTGATGCCGGTTCCTCTCAACAGGTTGATAAAAAAGGTTTCGATCTGATCATCCAGGTGATGAGCTGTAGCCACCGATTTGTAATCATGCTTTTTCCTGACCTCTTCAAAATAGCCATAGCGCAGATCCCTTGCAGCCATCTGAATGGAAATATTGTTATTGCTGGCATAATTCTTCGTATCGAAACTTTTCGAATAAAATGGAACACCCAGTGAATCAGCGGTTCTTTTAACGAGCCTTTCATCTTCATCGGCTTCTATTCCGCGGAGCTGGAAATTGCAATGTACAATCCCGAACTTAAAACCACTTCTGTAAAAAAGCTCGGTCATCACCATGGAATCAACTCCCCCGCTCACTGCCAGTAGCGTCTTCTGTTCGGGTCTTACCAAATTTTCCCGGGCAATAAAACTTTTGAATTCTCTTAGCATAAACAAAATGCAAAAGCCAATAACATTAATTGTAACAAATGTAAAAAAAAGCCGGATCATTTCCCATGAATCCGGCATGCTATTCAGGTATTGATTATACGCTAAATCGTCCAGGTATTGCCACTTTGCAATAAATCCTGCGTGGACTTTATTTTTGAATCTTTTTTGGAATGCTCGATAAGATCGGTCATTTCCTGTTCATATGATTTCGCTTTTACCGACCTGATCACTCCCATGGCAGCAGGGAAATCAGGTGGTTTCATCCTGGAAAGCATTACATGTATGCCGGGATCGGGATTGCTTTGATCGTGCACAAGTATATCATCAGGCCCGTATCCGTTTTCACCAATTTTCACAACTTTCAATTGGGTACCTTCCAAAACAATTCCTTTCTCTTTGTTTTTACCGAATATCATGGGTTTGCCATGTCGTAACATCAGTTGGTTATCGTGCTTGGTCTCCCGGTTTGTAATCATGTCGTGAATTCTGTTGTTGAAGATTACACAGTTCTGGAGAATTTCCACCACGGATGCGCCTGTATGCTTTGCTGCTTCAAACATCACCTCCACCATCATTTTCGGATTGTTGTCAACTGCCCGGGCAAAGAAATTACCTTGTGCCCCAATTACCAGTTCACCAGCATAAAAAGGCTGTTCAAATGTACCCTGTGGTGATGATTTTGTACGTGTTCCTCTTGGTGTTGTTGGAGAATACTGCCCTTTGGTAAGGCCATAAATCTTGTTGTTGAACAGGAGAATATTCAGATCAATATTCCTTCTTACCATATGAATAAAGTGATTGCCACCGATGGCCATGCAATCGCCGTCGCCGGTAATCATCCAGACACACAGTTTTGGATTGGACAATTTAACTCCTGTAGCGATGGCTGCAGCCCGGCCGTGGATTCCATGAATTCCATAGGTATTCATATAATAAGGGAATCTGGATGAACATCCGATCCCGGAAACCACAACAAAATCTTCTTTCCTTACACCTAATTTGGGGAATACTTTTTCAACCGATGACAAGATGGCGTGATCACCACATCCGGGGCACCACTTCACCATCTGATCACTGACAAAATCTTCTTTGGTAAGCTCTAGCTTTTCTTCGGTATTAACAATACTATCTGACATCATTACTTACTTAATAATTCGTTAAAACGTCTTTTTAATTCAGAAACCATAAAAGGTAAACCCTGAACTTTGTTGAATCCAAAGTAGTTATTGTGAGAGAAATTCATTTTAAGCCAATTGATAAACTGTCCATTGTTCAACTCACAAACCAGGATTTTGTCGAAACGTTTAAAAATATCTTCTGTATTTCGGGGCAGTGGATTAATATGACTGAAATGAGCGAAACCAATATTTTTTTCTTCCTTCAGCATTTCTTCTACTGCTGTAAGCATAACTCCATAAGTACCCCCCCAGCTAACCACCAGTAATTCACCGGACTCGTTTCCGATAACTTCCTGTTCGGGCAAATAATCAGCAACTTTTTCAACTTTCCTGGCTCTCAGGTCAGTCATTAATTGATGGTTCACGGGATCATGGGAAACATTTCCGTTCACACTGTCTTTTTCGAGGCCGCCTACCCGGTGTCTTAACCCCTCCGTTCCGGGAATGGCCCATTGCCGGCGTAATTTCTCTTCATCCCTGCGGTAGGGTTTAAATTTTTTATCATTTGCTTTGGCCAGGGGAGGCTCAATTTTCTCCATATCAGAAACTGATGGAATCTTGAAGATCTCCGAGCCATTGGCAAGAGAACCATCGGTAAGCAGAATTACAGATGTCATATGCTCCATAGAAATCTTGGAAGCTTTGTAGGCAGCATAAAAACAATCCGTCGGACTTTTGGCAGCGATCACAATGGCAGGACAATCTCCGTTCCTGCCAAATAGGGCTTGCATCAAATCCGATTGTTCCGACTTGGTGGGCAATCCTGTAGAAGGTCCTCCCCTTTGCACATCAACGATTACAATAGGAAGTTCTGTCATAACAGCCAGGCCGATGGCCTCGCTTTTCAATGAAAGACCAGGACCGGAAGTTGTTGTTATCGCCAAAGAACCTGTATAACTGGCACCGATTGCAGAACAAATACCTGCAATCTCATCTTCAGCCTGTAAGGCCTTAACGCCCAACTCTTTGTGCTTGGTTAGTTCCTGCAGTATTTCCGAAGCGGGTGTGATGGGATAGGAACCCAAAAACAGTTGCCTGCCAGAATTTTCAGAGGCTGCTATAAATCCCCAGGCAGTGGCGGTATTTCCTGTAATATTGCGGTAAAGACCTTTGGCCAGTTCAGCCGGTTCTACATTAAAAGTAGGATTGATGGCTTCTACCGTTTCTGCGAAATTAAATCCTGCCTGCAAAACCCTTTTGTTGGCCTCAACAACGACAGGATTCGATCTGAATTTCTCCTCGAATGCATGAAAAACCTTATCCAGTTTTCGATTGAAGAGATAAAGCACAACACCCAGGGCGAACATATTTTTGCTTTTCAGTGCTGTTTTTACTTCAAGATCAAGATCCTGTACTGCCTTTTTGGTCATCTCCGATATAGGGGCTTTGATGATGTTATATCCCTGCAGTTCCTCCTTTTCGAGAGGATTATCATCATAGCCTGCCTTTTCAAAAGCCTTTTCAACGAAAGCATTTGTATCAAGGATAATGGTGGCATTGTCTTTCAACCACCTGAGATTGGCTTTCAGGGATGCTGGGTTCATCGCCACCAACACATCGGCAAGGTCGCCAGAAGTATGAATGTTGGTATGACCAAAATGCACCTGAAAACCTGATACACCTGCCACGGTTCCCTGTGGAGCCCTGATCTCGGCGGGATAATCAGGAAAGGTTGCAAAATCATTTCCTGCAAATGCAGTGGAATCAGAGAACAATGAACCGGTCAATTGCATCCCGTCGCCTGAATCACCAGCGAATCGGATCACCACATCTTCCCTTTTCTCAACAAGCTTGTTTTTCTTCGTGCTCATTATAATTTTATGCTTGAAATACCGTGACAAAGTTACAGGTAATTTTCTGTACAGTACCAACAATTCTTAACAAAATTTTAACACAGAATCCTTAATTAGATTGATTTCTAATTGCAGTTGCTCACCTGATTATCACCGTAAAACTTTTTGTGAAACAATAATTCATTCAGGCAATATAACACCTGAATATTTGTTTGTATTGTATAGTAATGTTAATAAATTAACAGAAAGGAGATTAAGCATTAAAAATATGTAATTTAGAATACCTATAAATTGCTGTTTTTAATCATTTTAACA
Source organism: Bacteroidales bacterium (assembly GCA_021740625.1). Lineage (GTDB taxonomy): Bacteria > Bacteroidota > Bacteroidia > Bacteroidales > JAIOZK01 > JAIOZK01. The sequence goes on along the minus strand of JAIOZK010000021.1, from coordinate 4,840 downwards.
AGAAACTGTATATATTTGCAGGCAGAAAACAAACAATTATTAACAATTAAATCTTTTACATTATGGCTTACAAAATAACAGAAGATTGCACGGCTTGTGGTACTTGCATCGACGAATGTCCGGTAGATGCAATTTCGGAAGGCGACATTTATGTAATTGACCCTGATATCTGCACAGACTGTGGATCATGCGCTGATGTTTGTCCGGTAGAAGCCATTGAGCCGGAATAAAAACTAAATTGCCAGAAATACGAAAATAAATAGAACATCTGAAAGTCCGTGTGCTCTTCGCTAACGGACTTTTTTCATGCCCTTTTTGCAAATAATTTAGCTTAATTAAATTCGTTTTAAATAAGTTAAAAAAATGTAACTTTGTAAGCCAGTAAGAGTATTACAAACTGTATGGATAAATTCTCATATATCAATAATTCAGACCCATCTGCAATTGAAAATCTTTACCAGAAGTATCTCGATAATCCTGAAAGTGTTGATACCGGATGGCAAAAATTTTTTGAAGGCTTTGAATTTGCCTCAAAACAATATGATTCAGGAACTTTAACAGAAAGCCAGCTATACCCGGATGAGTTTAAAGTTATCAACCTGATCAACGATTACCGCAGAAGGGGGCATCTGTTTACCAAAACAAATCCGGTTAGAACACGCCGGCAATACAGTCCAAAGCTTGATATTGAGAATTACGGCCTGAGCAACAAAGACCTCGACAAAACATTCAGTGCGGGTAGTGAGATTGGAATCGGAAAAGCCAGTCTGAGGGAAATAATTGACCATTTGCAGCAAACATACTGTCAATCGGTAGGAGCCGAGTTCTTTTACATACGCAAACCCGAGCAAAACAAATGGCTCCGGCAAAAAATGGAAAAGAGCAAAAACACCTATCCTTTCAACAAAGAAGAAAAGAGGTTTATATTCAGGAACCTGAGCAGGGCGGTTCTTTTCGAAAAATTTATCCACAAAAGATTCCCCGGTCAAAAGAGATTCTCCCTCGAAGGTGCAGAATCCATAATTCCTGCCATGGATGCTATTCTTGAAAAAGGTGACGAACTCGGAATCAAGGAGTTTATCATTGGTATGGCTCACCGCGGACGTTTGAACGTGCTGGGCAATATCATGAAGAAGCCCTATGAAAACATTTTTCATGAGTTCAAAGAGATTGAATATGATGAAGAGCACATCCTGGGTGATGTGAAATACCACCTTGGATACACATGCCAGCGCGAAACAACCTCGGGTAATAAAATAAAACTCTCGCTGAGTCCCAATCCAAGCCATCTCGAAGCAGTAGATCCCGTTGTGGAAGGTATTTCCAGGGCTAAAATCGATACAGATTACAAAGGCGACTACGGCAGGCTAGCCCCGATCATGATTCATGGTGATGCCTCTATTGCCGGGCAGGGCGTCGTGTACGAAGTATTGCAAATGTCTGGTCTTTTGGGCTACCAGACCGGGGGAACGGTTCACCTGGTCATCAATAATCAGATCGGGTTTACCACCAATTACCTGGATGCACGCACCAGCACCTATTCTACAGATGTTGCGAAGGTAACGCAATCACCCGTGTTCCACGTGAACGGGGATGATGTGGAATCAGTGGTTTACACTGTGCAACTGGCGCTGGAATACCGTGCAAAATTCAAAAAAGATGTATTCATCGATCTTTTGTGCTACAGGAAATACGGACATAATGAAGGTGACGAACCTCGTTTCACACAACCTCTGCTTTATAAGTTGATCGCGAAGCATGAAAACCCACAGGAAATCTACCGCAAGAAACTGATCGAACAGGGCGACTTTAGAGAAGAGGAATGCAAGGAAATCGAAAACCGGATCAACAATTCCCTTGAAAAAAGCCTTGAAAAAGCCAAAGAAATTAAAAAAGCCCATATTGAATCCATCTATGAAGAAAGCTGGGAAGAAATAGAAAAGGCAGATACAGAAGACTTTCAGGAATCTCCTGATACCAGTGTGGATGAAAAAACCTTGTTCAGGATTGCCAGGAAGATCACGAAGCTGCCTGAGGACAAGAAATTTTTTCGAAAAACCCTGAACATGCAGAAGCAGCGCAATGACATGCTTCACAAGCCCGGCAAACTTGACTGGGCCATGGGAGAGCTGCTTGCCTACGGAACCCTGCTTGATGAGAACATCCCGGTACGACTGAGCGGACAGGATTCAGCAAGGGGTACTTTTTCACACAGGCATTCGGTATTGCGCGTTGAAGACTCGGAAGAAGAGTATGTTCCCCTGAACAATATCAGCAAGAAGCAAGCTCTTTTTGAAGTTTATAATTCCCCCCTGAATGAATACGGTGTACTGGGTTTTGAATATGGTTACTCGCTTGTTTCACCTCATAACCTGACCATCTGGGAAGCTCAGTTCGGCGATTTCAACAACGGGGGCCAGATCATAATCGACCAGTTCATCAGCAGCGCAGAAGAAAAATGGAATGTCATGAATGACCTGGTGATCTATCTTCCACATGGATATGAAGGCCAGGGACCCGAGCATTCAAGTGCAAGACTCGAAAGATTCCTCATCCTTTGTGCAGAAAACAATATGCAAGTTGTAAATTGTACCACCCCGGCTAATTTTTTTCATGTGTTGAGAAGGCAACTGAAAAGAGAATTCAGGAAACCTCTCATCCTTTTCACACCCAAAAGCCTGCTGAGACATCCGCGCTGCGTTTCTCAGATAAAAGACTTTACGGATGAGAAATTCAGGGAAGTTATTGATGATCATGATGCCAGCACTGAAAAGGTAAACAAAGTAGTTTTCTGTTCCGGAAAAATCTATTACGAGCTTCTGGATCGCAAAGAAGAGTTGAAGAACGAAAAGATTGCTCTTGTCAGGATTGAACAAATTTATCCCCTGCCTTTCAGACAAATGATGCAGATTATTAAAAAATACAAGCATGCAAAGACCTGGCTCTGGGTGCAGGAAGAACCCGTTAACATGGGTGCCTGGGCCTTCATGCATACTAATTTCAAGGAAGTTCCCCTGCGTGTGATCAGCAGACCACCCAGCGGCAGCCCTGCAACAGGATCCAGTAAATTTCACAACATCCGGCAAAAAAAGATCATCGACAAAACATTTGAAGAATGTCAGTGTCCACTGGTGGAAAAGGAATGCCAGATGGTTTGCATTGGGAACAAATGGCGGCAGTTCGAAAAAGAGATCAAAGAAAAAGGTGAATTGGAAAGTACGGCAATTTCTGCTGAAAAACACTTAAAATAAATATCCCATGAAGATCGAAGTTAAAGTACCCAGTCCGGGAGAAAGTATATCAGAAGTACAACTGGCTGCTTGGCTGGTTGAAAATGGCGAGCATGTCGAAAAGGACCAGGAAATCGCAGAGCTGGATTCCGACAAAGCATCCCTCAACATCAGTGCCGAAGAAGCCGGAAAGATCGAACTCAAGGTTGAGGAGGGCGACACTGTTGATGTGGATGCAGTAATTGCCGTGATCAACACGGAAGCAAGTGGATCTCGAAAAGAGAAAAAAGAATCCGGGCAAGATACGAAGGAAAAAGAAAAAGTGGCTGGGAAAGATACAAAAGAAACGGGCCGAAAAGAGGAAAAGAAAGATACAGGAAAAGAAGATCAGGAACTACAGGAGGAGACAGACGCAGAAAAAGAAAGAAAACACCAGCAAGAGAAACCTGAAGAAGCACCGGATTTTCATGTTTCACCGCTTGCCCGAAAGATGATGCAGAAACACAATGTTGCGGACAAAGATTTGTTTGAGTTCTTCAAAAACATCCGGGTATCCAAAGCAGATGTTGCTTTCTTTCTTGAAAACAAAAACAAGCTCCAAACCGGAGCTGAAAGCAGCAGTCCTGCGCATAAAAGCTGGGGAGGCACCCGGGATACTGAATCAAAAAAAATGTCAACGCTGCGCCTGAAACTTGGCAAAAGGCTGGTGGCTGTAAAGAATGAAACAGCCATGCTCACTACCTTCAATGAGGTGAATATGACCCCCATCATGGAAATCCGTAAAAAATACAAGGAGGCCTTCAAGGAAAAATATGGTGTTGGACTGGGATTCATGTCTTTCTTCACGAAAGCCATCACAGAGGCCCTGAACCTTTTTCCACAGGTAAATGCCCAAATCGACGGCAATGAGATCCGCTATCATCATTATGCCGATATCGGAATTGCCGTTAGTGCTCCCAAAGGACTCATGGTCCCCATCATCAGAAACGCGGAAACAAAGAGTTTTGCCGAGATTGAACAAAGCATCAAGGACCTGGCCGAGAAAGCCCGCAAAGGGAAGTTGAGCATTGAAGAAATGGAAGGCGGAACATTTACCATCACCAATGGAGGTGTGTTTGGCTCCATGCTTTCCACACCCATCCTCAATCCACCCCAAAGCGCAATCCTGGGTATGCACAACATTGTGGAAAGGCCCATCGCAGTGAATGGAAAAGTGGAAATCCATCCCATTATGTATGTGGCACTTTCTTATGACCACAGGATCATCGACGGAAAAGAATCCGTCAGCTTCCTTTACAAAGTGAAGGAATTACTGGAAGATCCCATCAGATTGATGTTTAGCGGTGAAGATCCCGAAAAGGAAATGCTGGGGCTATGAGCTTGAAAGTTTGAATCCCGGAGCTGCAATCACTTCGACACAATTTATTATTTGTCATTTGTCATTTGTCATTTGTCATTCGACATTGGACAGTTGTCTATGCCTAAATAACGTTGACCGTTTTCTTTGATTTTTTCAACTTCTGAGTATTTAATTCAAGAGCGATATTTGAACCAGAAGGATTGTTGTCCTCAGCCCGAAGGGCTGAAAATTCCTTCTGGTTCTGAGTTTT
>JAIOZK010000046.1 GCA_021740625.1 Bacteroidales bacterium | reverse complement strand
TTTTTCTCATAATGGTATTTTAATCTATTAATTCCCTGGGAGTGGATTTGTCCCATATTTTCTTCATTTTTTTTCAAAAGAATAACCCCAAGTGTTTATTTTTTAGCATGGTGGGATGTAGCGATTTGACGGGAACGTAACTCGAATATCGTTACACCGTGCAATCGATCAATCGTTACATCAAAACAAATAAAAATTGCTCGATTAAGCGATTAGACGATTTAGCGATGTAGCGATTTGACGGGATCGTAACTCGGATATCGTTACGTCGGGCAATCGATCAATCGTTACATCAAAACAAACCAAAATTGCTCGAATGAGCGATTAGTCGATTGAGCGATGTAGCGATTTGACGGTACCACACCTCGAATATCGTTACATCGGACAATCGTTCAATCGATACATCAAAACAAGCAAAAATTGCTCGATTGAGTGATTAGACGATTTAGCGATGTAGCGATTTGACGGGATCGTAACTCGGATATCGTTACGTCGGGCAATCGATCAATCGTTACATCAAAACAAACCAAAATTGCACGATTAAGCGATTGGTCGATATAGCGATGTAGCGATTTGACGGGATCGTACCTCGAATATCGTTACATCGGACAATCGTTCAATCGTTAAATCATTCACCCTATTTCAACTTGTATCCAATCCACAAAAAGACTGACCAGTACTGATATCCGATCTGGTTATTTACGATCGCAGGTGCGGTTGAGGTTTGGTCGACAAGCTTATTGAAATTATGATTGTAGTGAAACTCCAAACCCAATGCAAACTTGTCCAATTCATATTTTATCCCGGCCAGGGCCAGCATACCAAACATCAGTCTGTTAAGCTCATCAAAATCTTCAAATTGTTTCAGAAAAGCGGCCTTTTCCTTATAGCTTACCAAATATTCCACCCTGGGTCCCAAACCCAGATAGGGAAAAAACCTTTCTTTTATCCTGATACCCAAATTAGCAGAGGTGTTGAAGGACATCATATTTAAAGAAGTTCTTGTGCTGACTTTTCCGATATCATTGCCGTATGGATCAACTGCCATTACCTGACCATTTCCTCCCAGCCTTTTATAAGCAATATTAGAACTGAGATAGAAGTATTTGGTTTTTAAAAAATCGATTCCCGCGCCAGCCTGAAATCCGGTATAGGATTTCTCGAAAAATTCATCCACACCGACTACCGAGGGAGAGCTTTTCCAGTCCATAGTAGAAAATGCAGGTCCAATAAATACGCGTAAAGACTGAGCATTTGATATTGTCACTCCTGCGATAAGAAAGAATAAAAGAATTGTCCTTTTCATGGTTTCCTTGTTATTGTTCTCAAAAATATGAAATTATTATGCTTACATTCATTATATTTGCAATACCAAAAAAACTGGATGCAAAACTTATTTTCGGATTCCGTGCTGTAAATAACGCCTGGTTTTTGCCAGTCGTTATACCTTTCATTATAAACCGGCATTTTCCTGCCGGGCATAGTCAATTATTGTATTACAAAAATATTAAATGTGAGACATGCCAGGCCTTGTCTCAACGATAAAAATTAAAAAAGATGAGTAAAGAAAATAAATCAATACATGAATTCGATTTTAAGTTGATCTGCGAATATTTTTCATACCTGGAACGGCAAGGACCGGGAAGCCCCGAAGCAACATTGAAAGCATTGAGCTTTATTGAAGGACTTACAGATGAGTCTAAAACAGCAGATCTGGGCTGCGGCACCGGTGGTCAGACAATGGTACTGGCAGAACATATACCAGGAAAAATCACAGGAATCGACCTTTTCCCGGAGTTCATCGATCTCTTCAATGCCAATGCAAAAAAGAAAAATTTCCAGGACCGGGTCAAAGGTGTGGTTGGATCTATGGAGGAACTTCCTTTCCAGAAGGAAACCTTGGATCTGATCTGGGCCGAAGGAGCCATCTACAACATGGGTTTCGAACGGGGGCTGAATGAATGGCGTGAATTCCTGAAAACAGGCGGCTATCTTGCCGTTTCGGAAGCATCCTGGTTTACCACAAAAAGACCGTCAGAAATTGAAACCTTCTGGAAAGATTCCTATGCCGAAATTGACAACATATCTAACAAGCTCGCCCAAATGGAAAAGTCGGGATATATTCCCGTGGCAGCATTTATTCTGCCCGAAAACTGCTGGACCGAACATTTTTATGTTCCGCAGGTGAAGGCAAGGGAGGATTTTCTAAAAAAACATGCGGGTAACAAAACTGCAGAAGATTTCATTGCCAATGAAAAACACGAAGCCCAGTTATACGAAAAATACAAAGATTATTATGGTTATGTGTTTTATATTGGGAAGAAATTCTGAATCGTCTGACAAAAGGGTCGCATTAAGTCAAAAATCCAAGATAATAATCATTTTATCCTTACACCCCGGGTGGTGAATGACAATCCTTGCTGACCTGAAGTTGAGATCATGACGCTTTCAAAAAGCGGTTCACAGGCTGTTGTTTCCGTTTTCCAGTCAAAAAGAAAGTTAGCACCAGTGCCTCCTTCCTGGTCGATCTCATCAATGATGATTTCTACAGTTTCCATGGGAGCAAGATAAATCGGTTCGTCAAAATAGGAACGGATCATATGGCCTTCCGTGTTAAAGTATGTTGCCGTCATGATATATATAGTATCATTCCGATTTGTATTCCGCATGCTGATGGTTGCCGTTAAATCATGCGTTATGTGTTCTGTCCTGCCGTATATCTGCGAATATACTGGCAGATAAGTTGTTCCCGCAATCAGCGAATCAATATGTGGTAAATCAATCATTCGGTTTTTCCAGTTTTCCTGATTGATAGAACTGATTTCTTTCCTGTTATCACAGGCAATAAATATTAATCCTGATAAAAGAATAAGCAATAGATTTTTCATAATGCTTGTTTTGATCTATATCCAATACTGAACAAAAATGAATAATTATCATCTGATGCTTGTTTCAAATTTATCGAAATAATGTGAAGGTATTGATCTTTTTGAAATATTTTGTTTGAATATTAATTTCCCATTTCCGAAAAGTTACGTTTGAACACTGATTATCATTGATTTATCACAAATACCAAACAAATGAGGGTATAGGACAATCGGTCAATACAGCGATTTGTGCAGGCTGTATTTCGAAAATCGATACATCATACCATCGTTTCATCGTCACATCAAAACAACTATCATTGGGCGATTGATCGATTGGACGATTTCAGGACGTAACAATTGAAAGGCATAGCTGATTTTAAGGACATTTAAAAACCAGGAGAAACATAGGATGCATAAAATCCATACCTTCCTATAAGTTCGGCAAGGATCAGCAGGAAGAATATGATCCTGAAACCGAGTACTCCGGAGAAATGTTTTTTAATATTGAATTGATAGAATTGGGGTATTAAGATAAGAATACTTGCAATGTGCAATATACTTTTTGTCAGATTGATGATATAGCTCGTATCTTCTGCCGTCATCCTGCTGATCTCGTAGTCTATATAATGATAGTAAATGGTATTTCCCAGGTCGATCATCAGGAGGATGATCAGCAAGAGGTACAAAACCGAAATCCTTCTGGAAAAATTGGCTAATTCACGGATTTCAAGCTTAAACAGGCGCCGCTGAAAAACCAGCATCAGCAGCAATCCTCCCAGCAGGAAAGATGCAGTAAAAAACTCAACAGGCGTTGCCATGGAATTCCAGACGGGGATGGTTGACAATGTATAAATTCTCGACATGCTGTAAATCAGGAAAAGACCTGTGATCATTTCAAGAATGGCAATTATCTTCAGCAAAGATCTGCTTTCGGGATATCTCCAGAAAATCAAGGCATAACTGATGAGCAGGATTGCAAAAACAGAAACCAGCATGATCTCGCGGCTCAGCCAAGATGACTGCAAATTGTTCAAAGAGTATATGGCATGCACAGGCTTGCCCAGATGAAAGAAAGAAAGGATGACCGCAATGATGATGAGTGGTAACAGGGTCCTCAAAATGCCTTTCTTTACTTTCAGTATGTTTGGATCATCATGATGCCTGTAATGGATCATGATATCCTGCAGGATAAATCCACCCACACACATTTGCGTGATCAGTGTAAAAAACACCAATGTCCATTCACTGCCTGTCATGATACCTCCTCTTTGTTCAAAATTGAGAACTCCATGTTTTCTTTTCCTTTCAAATGCGCATGTTGACTTATGCAGAATGCTGGCTTTGTCAACTGCTCCGTGGGCAATGGATACACATGCTTATCTGGATATCTCTTTTTCATAGCATGCAGCTCTCCGAAATCCAGCACCCGCATCGGGCAGGCAGCCACACAGGAAGGCTCCTTTCCCTGGTCAATATAATCCATGCAAAAGTCGCATTTGGTCATCAATCCAGTTCTTTTATCATACTGCGGAGCATCATAAGGACATGCCCAGGAGCAATATTTACATCCCATGCACTTTTCAGGATCGATAAATACGATACCATCTTCCCTTTTTTGCATGGCCGAAGTAGGACAAGCATGCACACAGGCCGGATCTTCGCAGTGATTGCAGGAAAGCGAAATATTGTATGCGACCAGTTCGGGGATGCTCAGTTTGTTGTCCTGGCTCCATTGTCCACCTGCGATTTCATACACTCTCCTCCATCTGAGGTCTTCAGGCAGGTCATGCTTGTCGCGGCATGCCATCTCGCAGGCTTTACAACCGGAACAGGCGTTTGAATCGAAATAAAATGCATACTGCTTCATGACACCTCCCCGTATTTTTCAATTTCTACCATGATTGTGTGCTGTGCATTGCCAAAAGCGTATGGTGTCCATCGATGAGAAGTAAGTGTATTCACACACCCTCCCACATCATTGCCTTGCTCATCCGGCTCCCACCAGGCTCCTTCCGGAATATCCACCAAACCGGGCATGATCTTGGGGTTGATTCGACAGGGCAGCACGACACTTCCCCTGTCGTTGAATACTTTCACTTTTTCGCCATTTCTGATATTGCGCTTTTCTGCATCCAGGGGATTGATAAAAACCCGCTGGGGAAAAAGCTCCGACAGCCAGTCGTTGTTGGCATGGGTTGAATGTACCCGGCCCATATAATGATGTCCCATAGCCTGTAAGGGGTATTTCTCTGCCTCCTTTCCAAAAGGACTTTCCCACTCCTGTATGTATTTGGGCACAGCAGGAATAACCTCAGGGTCCTTCAATTCGAAGAGTTTCTTTGAAAAGATCTCTATTTTGCCTGATTCAGTGGGCAGGGGATTGCTACGGGGATTTTTCCTGAAGGCATCAAATGCGATCTCCGGTTCAGTGATTTGGTGTGCAAAGACTCCGGTGTTTTCTTCCTTGATCTTATCGAGTGAAGGTATTTTAGGAAAACGAGTTCTTTTGTATTGTTCAACAATCCATTCAATCCATTCTTTTTCCGTCCGGCCTTCGGTATATTCATCCCCAAGGCCAAACCGCTCTGCCAGTTCCGAAGAAATAGCATAATCGCTTTTGGTTTCAAAAGGAGGTTCCAGGATCTGTGGCATGATGATCACCTCATCCCCGTATTTCCAGCCGTCTTCAAGCCCCCATGTTTCGAATTGTGTGCAGGCAGGCAGGATCAAGTCTGCAAAACGACCGGAGGCTGTCAGGAAATTATCCTGTACGGCAATAAATTCAACCTTGCTTTCATCCTGCAGTATCTTTGCTGTTCGGTTCACATCCGCATGCTGATTGATGAGCGCATTGGAGGCCACTGCCCAGATGAGTTTGATATCATTATCGAGTTTCTCAACACCTTTAACACCGTACTCCTTCCCCATGTCTTTTCCATGCAATACAGCTTCTGTCCAGAGAAAAACAGGTATTCGGTCTCTGATGGGATTACCCCCCACAGGGAAAGCATTCCAAAAAGGACCTCCATCTTTGGCCTGTAGTCCGAGTCCGCTGGCCCAGGCCCCATGCAACCCCACATTGCCTGTAATCGATGCGAGCACGCAACCCGCCCTTACGGGCTGCTCACCATAGGCCCTTCTCTGCATTCCGTAGCCCTGGTATAGCATAGAAGGTTTGTTCGTAGCATATTCGCGTGCTATGCGAATGATGTTATCCCTGGGTATCCCTGTGATAGATTCCGCCCACAGGGGTGTTTTCTCAACATCATCTTTTCGGCCGAAAATATAATCGGTATAGGATTCTTCATTTTCCATACCCGAGGGCATTTGAGAATGATCAAAACCCAGACAGCATTTGTCGATAAATTCTTTATCATGCAAATTTTCAGAAATAATCACATGGGCCATGGCGCTCATCAAAGCTACATCCGTACCGGGCCGGATGGGAATCCACTCATCGGCCAGTGCCACAGCGCTCATCGACATACGGGGATCTATGCAAACTACCTTTGCCCCCTTTTCACGTGCTTTCTTGATCAGGAAATCGCTGTTGGTACCATCACGCATCTCGGCAGGGTTCCATCCCCACATGATGATGTATTTTGAACTAAGCCAGTCCTGGCGTTGGTTACCGGTAATATTTGTTCCGAAAACAGTAGGTGTCGCCTGGCTGATGCAGGCCCATGAATAAGAATTATAATAGCCCAGGCAACCTCCCAGCAGGTTCATCAGGCGCACAGCAGTCTGCCTGCCGTTGATCTGATTGTAGCTGCCGGTTCCGTATGGAATATAAATGGCAGAATTTCCATATTCTTCTTTGACCCGCTTGATCTGTGCGGCCAGGATATCCAGTGCTTCATCCCATGAGATGCGTTCAAATTTCCCCTCTCCCCTTTTCCCGATCCTTTTCATGGGATACTTCAGGCGATCGGGATGATATTGCCTTCTGCGGTATGCTCGTCCCCGCACGCAGGCTCTCAATTGTGGATCATCGATTTCGTCCGTAGGTCGATCATCCGTTTCTATCCTGATGATTTTATTATCCTGTACAAAAAGCTTCAGCACACATCTGCCACCACAATTGTGCGCCGGGCAACCCGCCCGGATGATAAAACCGTCGAAGCCTTTTTCAGTCGTAATGATGCCCTGTTCCTTCAGTTTATCCATACATCCCAGCAAGCTGGAAGATACGGCCAATCCACCACCCAGGGCTGCGCTCCATTTCAGGAAGCATCTTCTGTCGATCTTGTTCTTATTTACCATGAAAGGATAAAAATATTAATAAAGAAGCATCCGGCTTTCCAAAAATTATTGATATCAGAAATTTATAATGATTCCAGTTAATTCCCCGAGCTTTTTAATACGTACCCTTATACCCTCATATCCTTATACCCAAGCGAGAGCTTCTTCAGTTTGCCCCCCTGAACAATCCCATTCCCAATCTGTTATCCTTAGCAAACTATTTTTCTTCTACCTTTGCAGCCGATGAAAGAGAATCAGACGAATCAGAAAAAAAAGCAATACAGGCCCCTGCAGAAGATGTTCATGGAGGTGCCTCCCAAATACGACTTACTCAACCGTATCTTTACATGGCGCCTGGATGAAAGTTGGCGCAAACAGGCAGTGAAGGAGATTCTGAAAGATAAACCAGACAAAGTAATGGATCTTTGCACCGGAACAGGCGATCTGCTTTTCAGGATTGCCGAACAGGCCTGGCCAGGTACAGAACTCTGCGGATTGGATTTCAGCCCGCCCATGCTGGAAATCGCAGACCAGAAAATGAGATCGAAAAACCTGGAAGGGATCAGGCTGATTTCCGGAGACGCAGCCGATATGCCTTTCGACGACAATCATTTTGATGCAATCGGCATTGCATATGCATTTCGTAACCTTACCTTCAAAAATCCAGACCAGCAAAAATTCCTGAAAGAGATCTACCGGGTAATCAAACCGGGAGGCAAATTTGTGATCGTTGAAACCAGCCGACCGAAAAACAGGATCATGGACAATCTGCATAAGCTTTATATGAATCTGCTGGTGAAAAGGCTCGGTGGCAGCGTTTCCGGAAACCGCCCTGCTTACCATTATCTGGCACATTCAGCAACCAACTTCTACACGGCAGATGAAGTTTGTGATCTATTGAAAACCATAGGTTTCAGCAAAATTACATACAGGCATTTTGTTGGGGGCGTGGCAGCCATGCATGTTGCAGTTAAGTAAATATCAATTCGGATTACAAATTAAAGAGTTGGAAGGTAGTATTTGGAGTTGCAGTGGCAGTTGCAGTGCGTGGCAGGCAATGGTCTGTTGGGAGCATGAAGATTATCCGAAACCCGGAGTCCGGAATCTCAACCCAAAACAGTATCAATTCAAAACAATTAACCCACAATATTCCGGTTAAAGTCAATCAAAGCTGATAAATCCTCCAGCCAATATAAATCGCAGTAAACAAGCAAAGGAAAACGATACCGATAATGGCATAGATCCTCAGCCATTTTCGTGGTTTTGCTTCTGAAGGAATGTGCTTGCCGGTAATCACCTTATAGTTCATGATTGCAAAAACCGGAGCTGTCAGGAAAGAGAGTGTGGTGGCCAGATCAACCATGAAACGCATGGTGCTGGAGAGCATACCAAGCAAGATCATGGTTCCGGCAACAAGTATAAAAATCCAGAACAACATCAGCCAGGAACTTTCGTGTCTTTTATGCCGGTAGCGGGGAAAGAGGATCTCGGTTGTAGGCCTTAAAACGCGTGGATAAGCATCCAGTACGGTAATGGTAGTACTGAACATGGTTGTGATGGCAGCAATGGCAATAATCCAATAAAAAGCATCACCCAGGGAAATGGTGTACAGATCGATAAGCTGACCTGCAAATATGGTTCCGACCCCGGAAAGCTCCTCTCCTGTTCCATGCATGACCAGGGCACCCAGGGTAAGAAAACCAAGCGCAAGCAAAGCAGTCCCGATATAACCGATTTTGAAATCCAACAGGGCTTCTCCCATGGTGGCACTTCCATGCAATTCCTTGTTCTTGGCAACAGACCAGAGGGAATGCCATACAGCGACATCGATAGGAGCAGGCATCCAGCCGATAAAAGCGATTAGAAAAGCAATATCAACCGCATGATGCCAGTTGAAATGATTGATTGCATCAGGTTTGATTTCCATATCAACGTTAAATGCAAACAAAACTGCCACAATCGTTGACAGGGCCAAAGTAAGGATAATGAATTTGATGATCTTGTCCAGCACACGGTAGCGTCCAACAAGCAATACAATGGTAGTTACAAACAGGATGATACCACACAGGAATATGATGTTGATTGAAATATTGAAAATATTGGCAATCAAACCTGCAGTTACCATGGTGATAGCGGCCTGTATAGCAAACATGGTGCTCACCGTAAGCAATGCAAACAATATCACTGCCCATTTTCCCATTCTTTCATAACCGGAAATTAGGCTATTCCCGGTAGCGATAGCATAACGGGGTCCAAATTCAAAAAAAGGATACTTGATCAGGTTGGCAATAATCAAAACATATACAAGCTCGAAGCCATAGGTGGCTCCTGCACGCGTCGATTGCACCAGATGCGACACACCCACTGCAGCACCTGCATAAAGCAACCCGGGACCCAGACTTTTCAGAAACTTCCTGAACCTCATGAGCCTATTACAACATAATCATAATCATGCGGGTTGATGCACATAACCGGTATTCCGGCAGGATTAAACAAGATTCTTTCATCCCAGGGTCCGAGAATAAAAACGGGCATGCTTTCGTTACCATTGGTCATTATCATGATCAGGTCTGCTTCTATCTTTTGCGCAAACTGATTTACTTGGCTGGCAAATTGTCCTTCCTTTTCGGCCACCCGGAAATCATATTTTACCTTGTTTTCAGTAAAGACTTTGGCAATCTGGTTGGAAATCACTTTCAACTTATGCTTCAGATCGGAAGAAGTTTCATTCGACTGAAAAACATGAATCTTCGCATTATACTTCTTTGCAATGTAAACCGCCCAGGAAACCTTTTGCCTTGTAGCATAGGTGTCATCGATCGGGAAGACGATGTGATCAAAGGATTTTTTGAATTTCTTTTCCTGTACCACAATCACGGGAACCGGTGAATCGGTAATTACCCGCAGGGCGTAGCTACCTGTTAGTTTTTGCCAACCCACCTTACCATGTGTTCCCAGCAACATTAATTCTGCATCAATTTCCTCAGCAACATCCCCAATGGTTTCAAAAATATTGCCTTCCCTGCTAAGGGTTTGCACGATAAACTTATCCTTTTCTTCAATGTTGCGGGCGATCTTTTGCAGTTTTGCGTCAATATCCTCTTTTGAGATATTATCTTTTTTCATCCACGAACGGGTAGTCTTATCTATTATATGCAAAAGGCAAAGGTTATGGTCAAGATTCTTACACATTTCAACGCCATAACGAATGGCATTATCGCAGACTTCAGAGAAATCGGTTGGGACCAGTATTAATTTTTTCATATTATTTGATTTGCAATTTTGGATTCTCAAAAATAAAAAGTATTCTTCAAATTGTTGTCAATTCATTTTTAATTTCCTGTCACCAATGAAACATTACAATAAAAGCAGTTAAATTAAAAATTCTGAAGATTATTTATTCCAGATACTCCAGGATCTTTCAGCCTGTTGAAGAAAACACTTCATGCCATTTATGGTTGTAGCGCCTGCTTTTTTCCCTTCACTTAAAAACCGTGTTTCCGGGGGATTGTAAATCAGGTCAAGCAAAATATGATCCCCACTAAGATACTCATAAGGAATATCCGGAAAATCGTTGATTCCGGGATGCATGCCCAGGGGGGTTGTATTGATGATCAACAGATGATCCTGCAGAACGGACTTATCAACACCCCAGTACACGATCTGATTTGCTTTCAAAGGACGTCGTGTTACATACTGGTAACTTATGCCATATTTCTTTAATACAAAAGTTACAGCCTTTGCTGCACCACCGGTTCCCAGGATTAGGGCCTGCATATTATCTTTTCTGAAGTATGGTGCAAGGCTGGATTCTATACCAAAAACATCCGTATTGTAACCATGCAAAATCATTTTTTTCCTATGGTGTATGATCTGAATGGTATTGACGGAACCTACCAGTTTGGCATCCCTGTCAATTTTATCAAGATATTTTTGAACGGTCCCTTTATATGGAATGGTGACATTTAATCCTGCTATTTCAGGATTTTCCTCAAGAAGGGCCGGGAATTCATCAATATCATCCAGCTTAAAAGCCTTGTATTCATATTCCTTCAAGCCTTCGTTCCTGAACTTATCGTTGAAATATTTTGGTGAGAGTGAATGTGCTACCGGATTTCCAATCAGACCATATATTTTCATCGGGCAAAAGTAGTTATTTTTTAAGCTTTAGTCAACATGCTTGCGCTCTGCCGTTTTCTCAATCAACCAGATGGAAACAATACCAACGACAATGAACAGGATGGCAAACCAGAATTCCATGTGTGAGGTTTCGGGGAGAATTCTTTCATATCTGACAATGATGGGGTCACCTGCTTTCATGATCCTTTTACCGGTTTCATCCATCAGGAAGACCGCCTTTTGCCAGGGCCACAAGATACTTACCGAACCAAGGATAAATCCTGTAAGCAAGGAAATGGTTTCGTCCTTGTACTTTTTTAATAACCAGGAAAGCAAGTGCGAGAAAAGGATCAGTCCCACTATTGCACCCAGCAGTACTGGAAATAAAATCTCAAAATCCCTTTCGTTGATGGCATCGATGGCAACCAATTTATAATTGCCCATAATAAAAAGGATAAATGACCCGGATAAACCGGGAAGGATCATGCTGCAAATGGCAGCTACGCCGCAAACCATCAGGTAAAAGAAATTATCACTTTCGGTGGCGGGATTGAGCACCGAGATGATCACTGCAATTGCAGTTCCGATAATAAAAGTAACAATGACACTTATCTTCCATTTATCTACCGTTCTTCCGACAAAGTAAACGGAAGCCAGAACCAGTCCGAAGAAATAAGACCAGATATATACCGGATAATGCGTAAACAGAAAATCAAACAGTTTCGCCAGGGACACAATGGCGATCAGGATACCGCCCAGTATGGCAATCACAAACCAGAGATCAGTATGCCTCACGAATTCCTTAATCTTTCCTTTTACCAGCAGGCGAAAAGCAGTCAGGCCAAATGATTTGATCGCATTGATCAGTCTCTCAAATATCCCGGTGATCAGGGCGATGGTACCACCAGAAACTCCCGGGATCACATTGGCTGCTCCCATTCCCATTCCTTTCAGAATGTATCCGATATAGTCTTTCATTGTATATGATTTGAGGTGGCAAAAATAGAAAGAAATTCAATTTCGCATGAAGGATTAAAAATTTGCCTGTCTAAACTTTTAAACAGCCTGGCATAAGAATAAATGAGTAGTTTAAAACTTTAAGTGCTATTTGTGATAGGTGGCCAAAATCTCAAGCAATATCTTATTTTCTTTCAGTTCTTCCTGATATTCAAAAACCTGTATATATTTGTCATAGTCTATTGCCAGAGCCTTTTCAAAGATCTGGTAAGCTGTTTTCATTTTCCTTTGTTTGATCTGGTATACTACCAGTCGGTACAAAAGTTCGGCATTATCGCTCTGGTAATCGAGCCCCTCTTCCAGAATTTGTATAGCAGCATTCGTACGACCCAGCTCGTGATAGGCATTGGAAAAATCCAACCAGATGTCGGTATTGTACGGATCGAGTTCTGTAACTTTTCTGAATGAGCGAAGTGCTTCTTCGTACATCTCCAGCTTAAACTGCACATCCGCATACATAAACCAGTATTCAGCATTTGTTGGATCCAGTTTGATGGCCTTGTGCATGCATTTGATGGCAGTAATGGAATTATTTTGTTCTTCATAAGCAATACCCAGTCCCATCCAGGCGTCTGCCAGGTTTTCATCGGATTCGGTAGCCTTTTTATAATAGAGGATGGCGTTCTTAAAATCCTCCTTTTTTTCGTAACACTCACCGATATAATAATAGGTCATGGCATCGGGATCCTCATACTCAAAGGTCTCCTGGTAAACCTCGATTGCTTTGTCGTATTCTTTGAGGTTGGCGTGTGTATTGGCTTTGTTGAAATAGGCCGAGGCAAATGTATCGTCGATGGCGATTGCAAAATCATATGCCTCAATGGCTTTTTCGTATAGCTCGAGATTGTTGTAAGCTACGCCCAGGTTAAACCATGCTGCTTTGGAATAGGGATGTTTATCAATAAAATCCCGGAAGAACTTAATGCTTTCTTTGGAAGACAGTCCGAATTCGCAACAGAAAGAGATCTCGTAAATGATGGCCTCATTTTCAGGGTTGATCACCAGTGCTTTTTTCAGGTAATGGATGGCCTGTTCATAATCTCCGTTGTTTTCATATTCGAAAGCTATGCTGGTATATATCTCCTCCAGGTCATCGGAATAAAGGGTAGCCTTGGTAAATTCACGTATGGCTTTTTCCGAGTCCTTCATCTGGCTGTAGACAGAACCTTTTGCCAGGTATAAGTCCGCATTTGTCGGCTCTACCATTTCAATCTGTTCCAGTATTTCCAGGGCTTTGGCAAAATTTTGCCTGAAAGTATAATACTGGGATTTCTTCATCAGAAGTTCATTGCTGGCAGGATGTTGGGTAAGTCCGGCATCGATTGCCGCCCATGCTAGTTTCAACTGACTGTGATCGAAATAGTAATCTATAATACCCTCAAACTCATCTACATCAAAGAACTCATAGCGGTTTTCTTTCACCATGCTTTCATACCTTCGAATGATGGGTTTGATCTCTTTGTTGTAAAAATCGTCAAAAAATTCAGCCATACAGCCTTCTATCTGCTTACATTTAGTTTTACAAAAGTATGAAATAAGTAATGGATGCAAGCAAATGACAAATTATTTTTCCGTGAATTATCAACATTTGAAGGTGCGAAGTTATAACCGCCAGGCCACGAAGGCGCTAAGGATTTGCAGAAGGCCAGAGATCGAAAGTTAAAGATTGTGCCCGTATCCTGGGTTTAAGGTTTGGGATAAGGATTAAGGATTAGGTAACAAGCATCCAGCATCCAGCATTCAGCATCAAACATCAAACATCAAAATCAACACAAAAATCCTACTTTTGTAAAAAACGATTTCATGGCACTTATAAAATCTATTTCAGGAATACGCGGAACCATAGGCGGTAAGGCAGGAGAAGGAC
This sequence comes from Bacteroidales bacterium, assembly GCA_021740625.1. Lineage (GTDB taxonomy): Bacteria > Bacteroidota > Bacteroidia > Bacteroidales > JAIOZK01 > JAIOZK01. The sequence goes on along the minus strand of JAIOZK010000046.1, from coordinate 3,114 downwards.
TTACACCCATTGACATAGTTAAATTCACAACTGCATATTCAGCTTTTATTCGTCGCCGCACAGGCAAGGAAACACCCAAAATAGTTGTGGGACGAGATGCACGCATTTCGGGTGAAATGGTTCAGGCCCTGGTTACAGGTACGCTTATGGGATGTGGATTAAACGTTTTGGATATTGGACTTTCTACCACACCTACCGTTGAGATGGCAGTAACTGAAGCCGCAACTGATGGCGGTATCATCCTCACTGCAAGTCATAATCCCAAAGAATGGAATGCATTGAAATTATTGAATGAAAAAGGAGAATTCCTTTCTGCAGCTGACGGCGCCCTGATACTGGACATGGTTGCAGAAGATAGGCATGAATATGCCACCGTTGATCGATTGGGCACTTGTGAATCGGAAGAAGATTTTATCAGCAGTCATATAGAGGCTATTCTGGACTTAGCACTTGTAGATAAGGAAGCCATTCGCAAGGCCGGTTTCAGTGTGGTCGTCGACTGCGTAAATTCCAGCGGAGCCGTGGCCCTGCCTGAATTACTTGAGAAACTTGGTGTGGAACAAGTATATGAAATTTATTGTGAACCCAATGGTATTTTTCCGCACAATCCAGAACCATTGCCCGAACATCTCGAAGATCTTTCACGAACTGTCTTGAGCAAAAAAGCAGATGTGGGTTTTGTGGTGGATCCTGATGTGGACCGCCTGGCTATTATCAGCGAGAACGGAAAAGTGTTCGGAGAAGAATACACGCTAGTGGCAGTTTCGGATTATGTATTAATGCACACGCCTGGTAATACAGTTTCCAACATGAGTTCCTCCATGGCATTGAAAGATGTAACGGAAAAGCATGGTGGAAAATACCAGGCTTCTGCCGTAGGTGAAGTAAACGTGGTGGAAATGATGAAAAAAACAAATGCCGTGATCGGTGGAGAAGGCAATGGGGGCGTAATCTACCCCGCATTACATTATGGCAGGGATGCGCTGGTTGGCATAGCTCTGTTCTTAAGTCACCTGGCCAGATCTGGCAAAAAATGTTCAGCCTTGAGAGCCTCCTACCCCAATTATTTTATATCAAAAAATAAAATTCAATTGAAGTCTGAAACCAACCTAGATGGAATTCTTGAAAAAATAATAGAAAAATACGAACAGGAAAATATCAGCACCATCGATGGTGTAAAGATCATATTCGACTCAGAATGGGTGCATTTGCGTAAATCCAACACCGAACCCATTATACGCATTATCAGTGAAAGCAGATCCGAAAATGAAGCAAAAAATTTATCAAACAAATTTATTGCTGACATTGAGCATCTTATGTAAATATTGTTTATATTTTGAGCTGCATTAAACTGGATTTTATCTTACATTCGTACAAATTCATTTCGAATGTCATTACAGCACAAAGGAAGGAAGAAACGCAAAAAAGTCCGCTATACCAAAATGAGCTTCAAGCTTAGCATGCGGCAGAAAAAGTCCCTGATGAATTACTGCCATGCCCGCAAAACCACACCCACAAGACTGATCAAAAAAATGATCAAGCCTTACCTTGAAAATTATTCCCGTGAAGTACCTGAAGAGCTATATGTTACCGAGAATCAGTTGGATTTGTTTGAAGAGGACGGGATTGCAGAGTAATTTATCCTTTGCCTAAGCTTTTGGTGTTGGAATAATCGGCAGTTGGTAACCCGCATTTATTGATTATCAATCAATTTCATAGCTTACTGCAAACTGCTTGCTGCCGACTATTTACTGCTGCCATTCACTTTTGCTTGCCGATATAACCTGAAATAGCATCCACATACTTTTCAAATGCGTCCAGTCCCTTTTTCGTTATTCTACAGGTTGTTAAAGGATAGTTTTTCCTAAAACTTTTGGTAATTTCGATATAACCTGCTTCGGAAAGCTTGCTTATCTGCACACTCAGGTTTCCCCTGGTAGCACCTGTCTTTTCCAGTAAAAACTTAAACTCAGCTTTTTCAACACTCACCAGCAAGGACATAATTGAAAGTCGCAACTGTGAGTGCAATAAAGGATCAAGGTTTTTGAACATATTCTCATCCCTCTTTCTTTGCTTTCAACATATATCCCGGTATCAGGTAGGCCACAATGATGGATGCGGCAACCATAAGCAGGATATTGGGAAACGTCATGAAAAACGCAATAACTGAACAGATCCATCCAAAAACACCACCAAGTATCAAAGGCCGAAACTTTAATATCCCCCCGGATACAAAGGTTGCAAAGCTGTATAAACCGATTATCATGGGCTGCGTAATATCCCAGTTCATTTTACCCAGTGCTGATACCACAATAATACTTAACACAAGCACAAAAAATCCATACCATACGTAAATCATGGCTTTGTCGATAATGGTCATGCTTGTTGATCTTTGTCCCATGCGGTAACCAATAATAATTGAGGCCACAGTGCCAGTGAGCATCATGGCCGGCCAGGGAATGAATGAATAAGGATAATCCACTTTGATCAAGACAAAATGCAGAATACTTGCAATTAAAGCCAACCATCCCCACAAAAGGAAAAATATCGCATTTTCCTTGATGTTGGTTTTCGAGCTTTCTATCATTTCATAAATTACCTTTAAACTGTCTTTTTCTGATAAGGTTGTTTCCATAATTCAAAATTTTTAATTAGCAATTTATTAAACAAATCACAAATATAAACTTGTTTATATAACAAACCAAATATTTTTCTATATTTTTAGAAAAGCGAGGAAATACTCTGATATTTTTGAATCGTTTTTCGCAGTTTCAAACATTTTTTCTAATTTTGCACCTCAAAAAATGACGAGGTAGCTCAGGTGGTTATCCGCCGATGGGCGGACAGGGAGCGTCGGATTCATATCCGCCGGCTGGCGGACCCGAGTTCAAGTCTCGGAGAAGTTCTTTTTTTATAAATAATTAATTGGCGAGGTAGCTCAGGTGGTTAGAGCGTCGGATTCATAACCCGGAGGTCCCGAGTTCAAGTCTCGGCCTCGCTACTAATAAAAGGCAATCTTAGCATGGTTGCCTTTTCATTTTTGTCGCTATGTATTTCGTATATGTTCTACATTCAGAAAAATTCAACAAAATTTACATCGGTTATACCAGTAAT
>JAIOZK010000045.1 GCA_021740625.1 Bacteroidales bacterium | reverse complement strand
ACTTTAAAGCTTTCACTGAAGTTCCTTCGCCTTCTCTCAGATACGGTTAATTTTTGTGATTTTCTTGTTGCCATTTTTAACTAATTTTAGTTTGTTTTTCTGTTAAAAAGTGGTCAACGTATTTCAGGCATTGACAGTTGCAGGTTACAAGTTGCAGGTTAGTTGCAAGTTGCAAGTTGCAGGTTACAGGCCCAGTTCCTCGCTGATCCCTTCCATGGCTTTCAGGCTCAGGACGATGAATTCGTCCAGGGGAATGCCGGCTTTCTCACATTCCAGAATATTTTCCCGTTTGACCGAAGCTGCAAAGGATTTTTCCTTCATGCGCTTTCTTACCGATTTTGGTTTGACGGAAGCGATCTTTTTGTCGGGATATACCAATGTGGTGGCAATGATCAAACCGGTGATGGTTTCTCCCGCTGCCAGTGCATGCTGAAACCTGTTTGAGCGCTCCCCCACTCCTTCAGCCTCTTCGTTGTGATGTTTGATGGCATCGATGATCTCGTGATCCAGGCCTTTTTCTTCCAGTATTTCCACTGTTTTCAAGCCATGAACTTTCGGATCCGCATTTGTCATTTCCACATCCAGGTCATGCAGCAAACCAGCCAGTCCGTATTTTTCCTCATCTTCTCCCAAATGTTTTGCGATGGCCCGCAATACCGCCTCGGAGGCAAGGCAATGCTTGATCATGTTGGGGTTTTTAATGTAGCTATGCAATAGTTCTAAGGCTTCTTCTCTTTTCATATTCGTTTATTTTGTATTTCAGATTCCAGATTCCAAATTCCAGATTCCAGATTCCAGATTCCAGATTCCAGATTTACTGCCAATGAATCTGGAATTTGCAATCTGAAATCCGTAATCAATGCACATCCAGCCCATGCAACATAAAGATCAGATGCTGCAGGGTTTTGTTGATCTCCGTCATGTATTCATTCACAGCTTTTACGCTTCCCGGGAGTGAATACACCAGTGTTTTGCCCATCACTCCGGCCACACCACGGCTCAAAAGTGCATTGGGTTTTTCCATGCCGTATTTCAGGCGGATCATTTCCATGATGCCCGGGATTTCCTTGTCGAGAAAGCCCGACACCACTTCCGGGGTAAAATCCCTGGCACCGATTCCCGTCCCACCTGTGGTGATCACCACATCGGTGCAAGATTCCTTTTCGTTTACAAGAATGGAACTCAGGCGGTCCCTGTCGTCGGGAATGACAACATTTTCTATTTCAACACGCCAATGGATGCTGTCGAAGTATTCCTGTATGATCTCCCGGATGCGGGGACCGCTGCGGTCTTCATACTCTCCTTTACTGGCCCGGTCGCTGAGGGTAATGATCTTCACTTCAAATACCTTGGGTTTATAAATAAGTTCATCTCCTTTTTTGAGGCTACTGCCTTTCAGCACACGTGCAAAAATTCCTTCTTTCGGCATCACGCAATTCCCCACCTCACGGAAGATGGCACAACTGTCGCCATGGCACTTCTTCCCGATCTGGGTAACTTCCAGTTCCACTTTGTCATTATAAAACCGATCAAATGGATTGGTCTCATAAAGCTTCAACCCCTCCGTGGTGATGTTCTCGGCAAACTCTCCGAATGTGATCTTCCGGCCAGCCTGTTCTTCAAATTTCTCAATACTTTCTTTACCGAGCATGCTCACCTGCCTGTGCCAGCTCCCGGCATGGGCATCGTCCTCAACACCGTTTTTTGTCAGATGAATCTGATCGACCGGCTTTTTGATCGTACCTTTCTTTTCTGAGATGTTTACCGATAATACTTTTATTTTCTTCATAGTTGCTATCGCTTAACAATTGGGCAATTGAACAATTGAGCATTCGTTACATTGCTTCATTGTTCTATTGTTCCACTGTTCTATTGTTTTATATTGTTGGGTTTTGGCTATTCATTTTCTTTCGTCTTTTCCACCAGCCTCACCCCAAAAATTTCCATTTCATCGTCGACGGCTTTGCACATATCGTAAATTGTGAGCAGAGCGATGTTCACAGCAGTGAGGGCCTCCATTTCGATGCCTGTCTTGCCGGTGCAGCGGGCTTCGCTTTCCACGATAACACAATCTTCGGTAATAGATGCCCTGACATGCATTTTGGTGATGGGCAAGGGGTGACAAAGCGGAATCAGCTCGCTGGTTTTTTTACCACCCTGTATTCCTGCAATTTCGGCGATGGTAAGCACGTCTCCTTTTTTGATCTGATTCTTCCGGATCAATTGGATGGTATCTGATTTAAGCCCGATCTGACCGATGGCCCTGGCAATCCTTAACTGATCAGGCTTATGGCCAACATCCACCATCCTGGCTTTTCCCTGATCATCCGTATGTGATAGTTCCGACATATTCCAATTAATTATTTAATTGTTAATTATCTAACCTCCAATATTATAAAACTTACTACTCTTGCTGTAGGTTCCTGATTTTGGTTTTTCTCCTACTGCCTTCCGGATAGCGTTTTCCGCTCCCATTTCTCTTACATCGAAAGCAAGATCGCTGAACAGGCAAGGCTTGATCTTGCCATCGGAAGTCAGCCGCAGCCTGTTGCATTTACGACAGTTTCCACCTTCTCCACCTTCCACAATGGAAAACTCACCCGTTGAAAGATTCATCTGGTGGATAAACCTGATCCTAAGGTCATTCTCACGTGCAAAACGGGCAACCTCCTGTGCATCCTTTTCCTGTGAATTTTCCCACACCACACAATTAATTTTAATCGGGTGGAGGCCAGCCGTTTTTGCTGCCCGGATACCCTGAAACACCCTTTTGATATTACCACCCCTTGTGAGCAATTTATAGGCCTCCGGATCCATGGTATCCAGGCTGATGTTGACCCTTTGCAGACCAGCGTGCTTCAGTTTTACTGCAAAATCCTTCAGGAGTATTCCATTGGTTGTCATGGATAAATCTTTTATTCCCTTAATTGAAGCGATCATACCCACCAGGTCCACAATCCCTTTCCTGACCAGTGGTTCTCCCCCGGTAAGCCTGACCTTATCAATGCCCAGTTTCACCGCCACCTCAACCACATCAAATATTTCTCTGTAGCTCAATATGGCCTCATGGGGCAACAGTTTAATACCCTCTTCCGGCATACAATATTTGCATCTCAGGTTACATCTGTCGGTAACAGAGATACGCAAATAGTTGATCTTTCTATTAAATCTGTCGTACATCCACCATTTCTCCTTTTTTCAATTCTGTTATCCCAATGGGAATACTGATCAGTCCGTCGGCAAAAACCAGGGCATGGACATGGGCAGATCCGTGATATTCAACGGGCATGACTTCACCCGATGCACTGATTTTAACCGGAAGATATGACTTCCTGCGGGATTTATTTCTTTTGTACGCAGTCCCCATCGGCAAACGGATTCTCAATGCTTCAAACTGATAATCCATCATCTTGTATAATGCAGGCTTCACCAGAAGTTCGAAAATATTGAAAGAACTTACAGGATTTCCGGGCAAGCCAAACACGTACTTCTGAGCGTTGGTGGCAAAAACAGTTGGCCTGCCGGGTTGTACGGCCACACTTTTAAAAATTATCTCAATGCCCATCTTCCCGAGCACTGCAGGGATAAAATCAAAATCCCCCATGGATACACCTCCTGTTAGCAAGACCACATCACACTCATTCAAAGCATTTTCAATCATTCGCCGACTATGATCTTCATCATCACTTACAATTCCGAAATATTTTGCCGGCAATCTCATTCTTTCCACCTGAGCTAAGAGTTGGTAGGCATTGCTGTTCCTGATTTGGGAGCGGCCAGGAGGCATAGCGGGTTCGACCAGTTCGTCTCCTGTAGAAAGAATTCCAAGCCGGGGTTGCTGATAAACCATAGGCAGGGTGGATCCTACGCTCGCCAATACAGCAATATGTTGTGGTTTTATTAATGTACTTCTTTCAATTACCAGGTCATTTCTTTTTACATCCTCGCCGCGGGGAACAAAGTTCGATTTTGTTTTTTCCCCCGTAAAGATGATCTTTCCATTTTCTGTTTCTTTGGTCTGTTCTACCATGACAACACAATCGGCTCCATCCGGGAGCATTGAGCCGGTCATGATCTTGGAGCATTGATTCATACCAATTTTTCTTTCGGGTGTCCTTCCCGCCGGTATTACTTCCAGTACTTCGAGCTCATTCCGCAGATCTTCCATACGGCATGCATAACCATCCATGGCAGATTTGGGGAAAGGGGGCATATCGATATCTGAACGCACATCCTCTGCCAGGATCCTATTCAGGCTTTCTTCAAAATCTATTTGTTCGACACCTTTTATGCTGGCTGCTTGCAGGACTTTTTGCAATGCATCTTCATATTCAATCATAATTACACAAGCTTTGCCTGCAAAGGTACGAACGTTCTTTTTAATAAATATTTTCACAAATCTTATGTTGATAATTTTTCAATTCCTGAATTTTATTTGCATTGGTCACATTCAGGAAATTAATTCCAAGCCGGAAAGCAAATTTTTCTAATTTTGCAGACTTGAAGAAAACATGCTAAAATATTGAAATAATGGATATTCCAAGCAAGTATAACCCTGCAGAAGTTGAAGATAAATGGTACCAATACTGGATGGACAATAATTTTTTTCATTCAGAGCCGGACGAAAGGGAAGCCTATTGCATCGTAATACCACCTCCCAATGTTACCGGTGTTCTGCACATGGGCCATATTTTGAACAATACCCTGCAGGATGTACTGGTGCGCCGTGCGCGCATGCTTGGTAAAAATGCCCTCTGGCTTCCAGGAACTGATCATGCTTCCATTGCCACAGAAGCCAAGGTGGTCAATAAGCTTCGGGAAGAAGGCATCAAAAAATCCGACCTCAGCAGACAGGAATTCCTGGATCATGCCTGGGAATGGAAAGAAAAGCATGGCGGGATCATCCTGGAACAATTGAAAAAGCTTGGTGCCTCCTGCGACTGGGAACGCACCCGTTTTACCATGGATGAAGCGCTCTATGATTCTGTGATCGATGTTTTCATTGACCTTTATAACAAAGGGCTGATTTACCGGGGTGTGCGCATGGTGAACTGGGACCCCAAAGCATTGACTGCACTTTCTGATGAAGAAGTTATTCACAAAGAACTGCAGTCGAAACTTTATTATGTCAGATATCCCATTGAAGGAGAAAAAGAACAATTTGTCATCATTGCAACCACCCGGCCAGAAACCATACTGGGCGATACGGCTGTTTGTATCAATCCCGATGATGAAAGGTTTCAGCACCTGAAAGGCAAAAAAGCCCTGGTACCGCTTGTGAACCGGCCGGTACCAATTATTGAAGATGAGTATGTCGACATGGAATTCGGAACGGGCTGCCTCAAGATCACCCCGGCACACGATCCGAATGATTATGAAATTGGATTGAAACACAAACTGGATACCATTGACATCTTCAATGACAATGGCACCATGTCGGAAGAAGCAGCACTTTACATTGGTGAGGATCGCTTTGATGTGCGGGAGAAAATCGTCCGGGATCTTGAAGAAGGAGAATACCTCGTTAAGATGGAAGATTATGTAAATAAGGTTGGTTTTTCCGAAAGGACCGATGTGGTCATTGAACCCAAATTATCCCTGCAATGGTTTCTCAGGATGCCCGAGCTGGCAAAACCAGCCCTGGAGGTTGTCATGAACGACACCATCAACTTCGTACCCCGGAAATTTAAAAACACCTATCGTCACTGGATGGAAAATGTGCGGGACTGGTGCATTTCCAGACAACTGTGGTGGGGACAGCGTATCCCTGTTTATTACCTGCCCAACAAAGAAATGGTAGTTGCAAAATCACTGGATGAAGCCTATCGGAAAGCCCGAGAAAAATACCCGGAATTGAAAGATCTGAAAAAGGAAGACCTGAAACAGGATGAAGATGTACTGGATACATGGTTTAGCTCCTGGCTCTGGCCCATATCAGTTTTTGATGGCATCCGGGAACCGGACAACAAAGACATCAAATACTACTATCCCACCGACGATCTGATCACAGCTCCTGAGATCCTGTTCTTCTGGGTCGCCCGCATGATCATGGCCGGCATTGAATATCGTAAAGAAATCCCCTTCAAAAATGTATACCTGACCGGAATTGTGAGGGACAAACTGGGCAGGAAAATGTCGAAGTCGCTCGGCAACTCTCCAGACCCCATCAAACTGATGAGCCAATACGGAGCTGACGGTGTAAGGGTTGGCATGCTGCTTACTTCCCCTGCCGGCAATGATCTTCCCTTCGACGAAATATTGTGTGAACAGGGCAGAAACTTCAGCAACAAGATCTGGAATGCCCTGCGTCTTATAAAAGGCTGGAAGATTGATGAAACCATGGAACAACCCAAGGTGAATGCTGTTTCTATTGAATGGTTTGAAAACAGGCTCGATCAGGCGCTCAAAACCATCGAGGATCATTATCAAAAATACCGCATCAGCGATGCCCTGATGAACATTTACAAACTGATCTGGGATGAATTCTGCTCATGGTACCTGGAAATGATCAAACCGGCATATCAAAAACCCATTGATAAAAAGAGTTATGTTAAGACCATCGAATTATTTGACAAACTGATGCGGGTGTTGCATCCCTTCATGCCTTTCCTTACGGAAGAGATCTGGCAACGGCTGGAAGAAAGAACAGCAGGAAAAACGGTCATGCTTGCCGAAATGCCAGGCAGGGGAAGGATCAATCATAAATTGCTGGATCTTTTTGATTATGTCCGGGAAGTGATCATCGCTGTGAGAAACGTGAGAAAGCAGAAAAACATCCCGTTTAAAGAGCAGATCGAATTGTATATTAAAAAGAATCAGGAGAACGATCCCAATACCGATACGAAATTCGATGGTGTGGTTTCCAAGCTTTGCAACCTGTCGGGAATTTACTACACTTTCGAAAAGAAAGAGAATGCCATGACGTTTATCGTGAAATCCACCGAGTTTTATGTTCCACTTACTGAAAATGTAGATGTGGAAGCCGAGCTGAAAAAAATGGAAGAGGAACTGAACTACACCAGGGGGTTTCTCAATACCGTGATGAAGAAACTTTCCAATGAAAGATTCGTGAACAATGCGCCGGCAGCGGTTGTAGAAAAAGAAAAAAAGAAGAAAGATGATGCCGAGGCCAGGATCAAAATGCTGGAATCACAGATTGCATCCCTCAATAAATAAAATTCAATAGAAGCTGTCCAAAAAGCGTCTTACAGATTCCTGGGTCACATACTAGTCGAGATGCACTGATAATCAACGATCTTCAGGCTTCGACTCCGCCTTCTCAGCGGGACTTGATTTACATCCAAACTGAACAATGCGTTAGTACTAATTCCCAAGCAACTTCAGGGAAAACATCCATTGCTCTTCAGGAAATGCCGATGCTTCGAACTTTCTGGCATAACCCGCTGACCAGGTTGTTTTAAAGTAGGAGAACAGGACAATCTCCAGGTTGACCTGTATGCCTGCATTGAATACATTTTCCCTGTATTTGTCATAATCAGGATTCAGCATCATATGGGTGCCAAAGAGAGATGTCCCGATAAAAGTGGGATACAACCAGGTGAATCCGACATCACGCAGGCGGATAGGCCTAAGGTTCAACTCTCCCAGGGTTTTGATAAAATTATGGGCACGAATAGCATCTATCCCTGCACCCGGAAAAGCCAGAACCTTTCTGTATTGGTGTGGTTCCTGCCAGTCGACATAATTGTTGCGGAAACCACCGAAATAAAAACTTGAAAAAGAGGAGCCTCTTTTTCCAAATGACTGTCCCAGGCTATTTCTTATCCAAAAACTTGTATTGCGCATCAGAGGAACCAGCCACCCGATATCCTGCGAAGACACCAGGGAAGGATAAAAGCTGCCTTTTGCATAATAACTGTATGCCGACAGCTCCCATGCATAACCCTTTTCATCTTCTATGCCTCCGAGGGTCTTGCGTAATTCTGACAGACCGAGTTCAACAGACATGCTCTGGAAGTTTTTCATCGGGCTTTCGACATTCTGGAACTGTGGCAAAACTTCCAGGTCGCCGTAGTGGTTCACACCAAAACCATAATGCCATTTGAAAGGCATTTTCCTGGTAAATATTTTTTCATGACTAAGCCCCACAGAATAACCGGCCCGGCTTCTCCTGATCGGACCGAAAAGGTCATAAAAGTTGGTCTTGTTATAGGATGCCCTGAAAGACCAGAGCCAGTAGTCCCATACGATATCCATATGCAGTTTTTGTTTATCAGGATAATTGCCCCATGGTGATCCTGCCACAAAAAAACTGATGTTTGACAGGCCCACCCTGTCGCTCCAGTTCAGGCGATACCCCAGGGCAATGGTTTTCCTGAAACCGGCTATGTCAGGATAAGCACTTGACAATGACATATTCCTGATCGGATAATAAGGTCCTTCATCAATTTTTATTGAATCGAGATCGATATTAGAAGCCGGAGACAAGGAAAAGGAAATAACTTCCGGGCTTTTATCTATTACTTTATTTCCAAGATAACGGATCGCACTGGCATCTTCAATTACTTTAATGGGTATGATTCCCGGCAGCATTCCATTCCGTTTGAATTTGATCACGAACAAAGAATCATTGGAAATCTGCACCGGCATAAACAAACCGCTTTCGTCATTCGAAAGCAACTCAAAATCCCGTGTTTCAAGATCTATCCTCCAGATATTGGATACACCTGTATAATAAGAAGTTCCTATCAGGTAACGGTCATCGTTGGTAAAACGGAACTGGGTAAGGGTATTGTCTTCCAGTTCCAGAATGCTTTCATAATCTCTGATCCCGATCTCCAGATCATCGGTATGGAACATAATGATGGATTGTTCACCACGAATGCCTGTGAGGGTAGCACTGATCCTGCTACCATCTGAGGATACCGACAGATCCAGCATGGAACGTCCAAAATCAGCGGTATACATCGGGATGACATCCGCATAGGGTTCGGGAATCTTCACCAGGGTGGCATAGCCATTGTCGTGGCGTACTCCCCAAAGGCAACGGCTCACCGTATCAAATACAAGATCACTGACCCTTGACAAAGGGATCAGGGTTTCTTTTTTGCCACTTCTGGCATTTATCTTCACAAGGCTCCTGTATTTGGTATTCTGCTCGCTGATGAAGATCTGTTGTTTGATGGGATCATAGGCCAGGTATGCAACAGAATAAAGCATAGGAGAATCCAGCACTGCAATTTTCCTGTTTTTTCCGGTTCGCAGATCTATTTCAGTTATATGAGATATATCGCCCGGAAAATTCACTGCGGCATAAATCTTTTTTTCCGCATCATCGTAAGCTGCCACGGAGAAACTTCCCATTGGTTTTCTGGTCAGTTTGCGAAAAGGTGTCAGGGGATATTCCTTTATTCTTTCAATGTTCTCTTCCTGAAAGTTCTCTTCGAAAGATATCCAGTCATTCCAGGCATCCCGGATGGATTCTCCATATACTTTTTTAAACTGCCTGCCATAAAATGCCCTGCTGCTGTCCGTCCGGGCGTAAAAAGACCATAGCTTTTTATGACCATATTCCTGTGCCAGCCATGTAATAAAGCGGGTTCCGTAAAGATAAGCATTGGCGCCAACCTGAAAGTCAATGGCCGATCCTTCGGTCTCCAGGCCCACTACCGAATAAATCGGAAAACCTTCATCAACAATGCTTCTGAAATACATTTCATCGTATGGACCGAGTGTCCGGCCCAGCCCCCCCGACATCCAGGTTTCCATATAACAGGCTATGCCTTCATGATACCATCGTGGAGCATACCAGCGGGGGGTAGTGAGGTAACTCCACAGGGCCGTTGTGGTTTTTTCTTCATCACGCCGGATCTTTCCCATGAAAGCTTTGCGCCAGAACATATCCGTTTTGTTGGCTTTGTCGGCCATGGTCACATGGGTGAACTCATGACTGAACAGCCACTGGAATCTTTCGTTGGAAGGTACGATGCTGAATGCAAAGTTGAAGGGAGAGATTCCCAGAACGATCGTATTATATGGCATGACAATGGCACCACCATGACCGTCGTCCTCAAAATCGGTCAGGAATACGTGGGTTTTTTGATGCGGATAATCCCAGTGAATTTTATGGAAATCCATGGCATTGTGAAAAGTGCGCGCCACATGGGGCATCAGATAAGAATAGCGATCCCCGAAATAGATCAGTTCCAGTTCTTTTGTAGCAAAACGGCTGATCTTTTGCGGGTAAAGCATTGTTGCTGATCCCAAAAACAGGATCAACAACAATATATGCCGGTAAACATTTGATTTTATCAAATTATGAGCGTTAACTGCTTTTCCACATTCTAAAAAACAGAAAAACAACAACAAATGGAATTTGCAAAAGAATGCTTACTGAGGGCGAAGTACTCCAAGAATTTCCATATTCCGGATTGTACCCAGTTTTTCAGCATCAAAGACTCCAAGTTTGTCAACATCGGCAATTACCCCGAGCTCTTCAGCATCAAAGATGATGGTTCCAAGATTTTCCTTGTCCAGAAATATTTCATCGCCACCCAGTTTTTCAGCATCCAGCACTGCACCCATCATTTCCGCATCATAATACATATTCAGTGTTTCCATGTCAAGTTTAATAGTCCCTGCTAAGGCAGGCCAGCCTGTGAGTACAAATCCACCGATCTTTTCCTTATCCCCAAAGACATCGCCCACTTTTTCCATATCCAGAACAACCTGAACCTGCACAAATTCATCAAAAAATGCATCCGACAGCAGGTCTTTTAAACCCTTCTTGTCGTTGAGAAGATCTTTCTCTACAAGAAATGTTAACATGGGTTTGTTCTGTGTCACGATACTGGATTGCAACAAATTAAGATTCAAAACATCATAGGCATCTTCCAGTTCAGCCTCTGCGACACCCGGATTTGTCATCATGAAGGTTTTCAGGGCGAACATGAAATCCAGCAGCAGGTCTTCGTTGCTCCGGATTCGTGCAATGGCATTTTGTGCCCGGTTTACATAAGTGATCACAGGCACAGATTCGTTATCGTCAAGTGATTTGATCATGGTAAAGGCACTCAGTAAATCGGTGCGGGCTATTTCCAGGTATTTCCTGTATCTTTCCAGATCTTCCACCAGGGAAAGGTTTTCATTTTTAAATTCCTCCAGACCGCCGATCAGTTTCAACACCCTTTTCACATCACTTGAAGTGCGCATGGATTGATAGTAATAATAATTCAGATAGCTTTCCAGTTGCGATTTTTTGAGACTGTCCTCAACCAGCTCGTTTCGCAGCAAAATGTCATCTTCTGTCACCTGTACATTCCTGTACCGGTCAACTTTGCCAACTGCGCCCACCACATCCTCCTTATCGGAAGGTGGAAATTCCACAAAAACTCCCACAATAAATCCCACCACAAGGGCTACAAAGACTAAGAATCCTGTTTGAAATGATTTGCTTTTTTTCATCTTTTCTTTTTTTTGGTTTATAATTTGAAATCAATATCATATCCTCGTTGTTTTATTTGGTAAAAATCATTTGTTAATCATTACATTTATTTTTTCAGCAGGTTCAATTTCCATATTTCACGATAGTTTATTCGTACGATTGGCCACATGGCCATTTCACCTACTTTTCCTATCTGCCTGCGAAGGTTTTTCAGCTCCAGCAGCTTTTCACCAATATCCGGCTCAATGATCGCTTTGAATCCATTCTCCTTCAACATCATGTTGCGTTTGGCTTTGATGGATAACTCCAGATAAAGGCTTATGTAGCAATACAAATCGACAATCATTTCGGGGGCAAAATGATCTTTCAGTGATGCCAGATACTTTCCGGACCTTGTCTGTAAAAAGTTGCCTTTTCTGATCATGCTTAACATATTTACTTCATTGCTGAATTCTATTTCGAGCCAGTTTTGTAATTGCATATTATTCCTGCGAAACATCAGCACAAAAACTCCAGGCAGGATGATCAGGATAAATATGGTTTGCAAAGCAGGATGCAAAAAAAAGTGGTTGAATATGCTATGCATGATGAATACAAGCAGCAGCCCGGGGCAGATGGCCAGATAAAAAGGCTTTTCACGCTGGACCCCGCTTATCAGCAGAATCCCGAATATAGCCGTATTTCCACCGTGCATCAAGGCAGTTCCAAAACCCCTGAGTATCCATAGCGTAAAATGATGTCCCTCGCCAAGCAATAGCAGATAATATATGTTTTCAGCAAGTGCAAATCCGGCTCCTGC
The DNA here is from genome assembly GCA_021740625.1 of Bacteroidales bacterium. Classification (GTDB taxonomy): domain Bacteria; phylum Bacteroidota; class Bacteroidia; order Bacteroidales; family JAIOZK01; genus JAIOZK01. Next base: position 7,199 of record JAIOZK010000045.1, on the reverse strand, counting down.
AGCAAATCCATATATAGCAGCATCAACAGGAAAACCGATTTTCTTTCTGTATACAAGAAATATGATAACCAGTGTTTTGCTTATTTCTTCAGTGAAGGGAGCCAATAGGCGGGCAAATTTTTCAAACGAGATCTCAGATTGTTCCAGGAGAAAGGTGTTCATGTAGTATGAAAGAACTGCAGCTACTCCGCCCCAGAGGATGCATAAGATCAATGTCATTTTACCAACCAACTTGAAGCTGTCGAATAAAAAGAGGGATAGCAAAAATACTATTACCGGTAAGAGGCAGACAACAAATTTCATTATATGAAAGTCCTCCAGGACAAAAAACAATTACAGTAGAATGTTTACCGGATCTTAAACCTGCATCTTATATGCTCAAGGCTCAATTCTTTCAATACTCCCGGTTCCAGGAGTTTCTGGATACATAACAGCATCCGGTATTGCAATCATGGTTTTATCAATATTCCCTGAAGGTTGAATGAACCTATCCGATCATAACAAATATACATAAATATGATCCATATGTAAACTTTTTTCCTACCTGTCGAGCCAGGTTTTAAAATTTTTTACCTTTTCGCGGCTCACGATCAGCTTCTCGTCCAGCATACCTTCGAGTTTTACCTTCAGCCGGCTATTCGAGTAAATGATGATATCCCTGATAAATCTGATGTTTACAATGTATTTTCTACTGATACGGAAGAAACTAAAAGGATCCACCAGCAACTCGATCTGATCCAGCGGGTAGTCCAGGTCATAATTCCGGTTATCGGCTGTTAAAATATAAGAGGACTTTTCCATGCTGTAAAAACACTGGATTTCATTGGTGGGAAAAAACTTAATATGCTCACCCACTTTGACCAGGAAGCGAGTTTTGTATTCTTTTGTCAAAGATTTCAATACCTGATCGATCACGTATTGCCCGGGCTTCCCAGGTCTTATCTTATGATACTTTTCAAAAGCATCCTTTAGTTCATCTTTGTCGATGGGTTTTAAAAGGTAATCAATACTGTTCACTTTGAATGCCCTGATCGCATATTCATCATAAGCAGTGGTAAAAATAACCGGACATTGAACAGCTACCTGTTCGAAGATCTCAAAACTTAACCCATCACCCAGTTGAATGTCCATAAAAACCAGGTCAGGGGCAGGATGAGACCTGAACCATTCCACACTTTTTGCAACGGAGTCTGGCTTTGCGAGCACTTCAAAATCCGGCTCAACCTCCCGAAGGAGCTTTTCAAGTTTCAATGCAGCCGGTCTTTCGTCCTCGATGATCAATCCTTTCATTTTGCAAGTTTTAAGGTTGCATGAGCCACGAATGTAATATTAAAAAGGCATACTGGTATATTGGTATATCGATTTATTGGTTTATTCGCTTGTTTTCACACTTGGGATTAACAGGCAATTATTGAACCCCTTATATCCTTATACCTTTATATTTTTATACCTCAACTCCCTCATTCGTACATTCGTGGCTACTTATGTATCAGCGGCATTTTCACCACAAAATGCTGCTTGTCGTTCTCTATGATAATATCATTTTCCGGATCATTTACCAGGAATTGTTTATTGGTCAAATACTCATATCTGGATTTGATATTCTTCAAACCGATCTGTATCCAATCGGGTTTATTTTCATCATCCCGCTTGATGGATTTTTTCTTCTGTAAATTGTTCTTCACTACCAGGTACTGACCTTCCTCCATAAAGATATCCATTTTCAAGGGTTTTTCGGATGTGATCACATTGTGCTTGATGGCATTCTCCACCAGCATTTGTATTGAGTTCGGGATTACCTGATATGCATCAGAATTATTCAGACTGATATCGGTTTGCAGGCTATCCCCGAACCGTATCTTTTGTAATTCAACATAGTTATCCACAAAGTCCATTTCTTCTTTCAGGCCTACCAGTTCTTTTTCTTTTTGTTCAAGGATATAGCGATAGACATTCGAAAGTTTTTTCACAAATTTGTCAGCTTTTACCTGATCGGTATGAATCAATGAAGAAAGTGTATTCAGGCTGTTGAATAGAAAATGTGGATTCACCTGGTTTTTGAGGGCTTCATATTGTAACAGCAGCTTTTCCCTTTTGAATTCCTCTTCCTGCTTCAGGGAATTTTTCCAGGCTTTGAAGAATTCCATCACAAAAAAGATCAGGCCAATGATGAGGGTAACCACAAACTGGATCAGCAAGATGGTCCAACCTCCTTTAATGAATATAAAGTCGATGAAGTTGCTCCCCCAGATCAAGCCGAACCAAATATAATTAATGAACAATATATCCAATATGGAAAAAACGGTGAGGACGGCAATTTCTATTCTCAGGGTGCGGGCTGGATTCCGCTTTTCGGGATATTTCTTACCCACCCAGTCCCCCAGAAATTCATTGCCTTTCCAAAGACTTCCTCCAATCAGCAGGGAGTACAACATGCCATAACCGACCCATGCCCACGTAATGGACTGGTTCCTCGAGAAAAACAGGGCGATCAGGAAGCTGATGATGGTGATAAAGAATACATCCCGGATATGTGGTAATATCTTTTTTCGAAACATGGTTCATATATTTAGCCACGAATGCACGAATGTAATGTTAGAAATGAATATTCGTATACTGGAATATTGGTTTATTGGTTTTTTTTCACACTTGGGTTTACAAGTAATTACTGAACCTCTAATACCCTTATTCCCTTATACCCAATCATTCGTGCATTCGCGGCTCATTTCACTTACAATTCCGATTCATCATTTGCTCATTCATTTCTTTTCCCCAGTTGGGGGCAATATCGCTTTCGGGATTAAAATTAGCGAATTTTTCGGCTGCTGATTGATATTTGGCACAGGCAGCTTCTTTCCCACCACCAAAAGCTTCGGGTGTATAAAGCAGGTTCTGTGCGATCAGGAAGTCCGGCCTGGGATTGTCAGGATTGATCTGACTGGCTTTAGCAAAAGCTGCATTGGCTTTCATGGAATATTGTTGTCCGCGTGATTGAGGATCAACCTGAATTCGTGCCTGGTAAATAAAACCTTGCAGAACTTCAATTTCATCGTTGTTGGCATCCAGTTCGCTGGCCTTATCCAGTAATTCCTGGGCTTTATCCAGTTGCTGGTCCAACTGATCAGGACCCAGGCCCATATAGCCTTTCAAAGCGGATGCATAAGCTGCATAATACCAGGGCAACCATTGATCTTTCTCAGCCATAGCGATTCGCTCGAATTTATTGGCAGCATTCTGCATATCATCCGGTGATTCTGCCGCATCCATCTTCTCCAGGTTCTTCATCATGGCTTTTTCATAATTTTCACTTTGTGAATATCCCATACTTACAAAAAGGGATAAAATCATTAAAATCATTGCATTTTTTTTCATAACTACTTGTTTTTAACTAATTGATTATTAATTATTAATTGTCAATTCTGTCTAACTTTCCGTAAGCGAGATAAACACGCCCAGGAAAATAAAGCGTTTCGACATGGGCGTTACGGCAAAACTTTCATACACGCCTTGTTCATTGGGCTGATTGCTGTAGCGGTATCCAAAGATGTTGTCCCGGTCCAGCAGGTTTCCGATTGAAAAATATACCACGGTGAAGTTATCCCAGATGGAAGTCAAATAACTTATATTGAAACTCAGGTCATGATAGGCCCTGGTTTTATCTTCCAGGAAGTTTTCATTGTTGGGGTTGTAATATGTTCTGCCGCTGGCAAATGTATAGGTGAATCCAAGCAGGGAATTCACTTTGGGCAGAATGTATTTCACAACGGCTCTTGCATTGTGTGAGGACACAAAAGTGGGAATGGCCTCCACCGGGTAATCCAGGTAATTCCTTTTGGTATCGATGTAACCATAGGATAACCAGTAATCGAGAAAAGGTATGCTCTCATCCCGCCAGAAAACGTCAATACCGGCAGCATGACCAAAGCCGTCATTTTTGTAATCGGCAGGAACCGGCGAATACAGGCTGTCAAATTTCACGAGGTTCTGATAATCTTTATAATAGGTTTCAATCCTGAAAATCCTTTTGTTTTTCATGATCTGAAAATTGGCAATATAGTGCGTTGCCCTTTCATAATATAAGTTCGGACTGAAGCGGGCAAACTCATCCTTGGGTGTCTGGTAGAAATCTCCCCATGCAAGGGATATCTGGCTTTTTTCACCTGTTTTGAACGCAAGTGATATCCTGGGTGCTGCGTTGCTTTTATCCAACAGGGAGGAATACTCGAAGCGTCCGCCGATGCGTGCGGCAAACCGGGGACCCAATGTGAGTTCCAGTTCAGTAAATGCCGCGCTCAGATTATCGATAAAAGGGGTTGAATATTCATGTGACAATGAATCCACCAAATAAATCTGACTGTACTTTTTATGCCGAAATTCACCACCAAACCTGATCTTGTATATGTCATGATCCAGATAGGTCATATTGTATTTTACCTGGGCAACTTTTACCCTTTCATCCAGATCGTCCTGATCGATCTCATAATCGGAAACATCATCCGAGTAGGAGAATCCTGCCTTTGTTACCCACTTCTTGCCTGTCTTTCCTTTATAGGTAGTATTGAAGTATGTGTTCTTTTCAATCAGATCTACCGATTGCAGTTCTTCCGCATCATCGAAACCGGGATATCTTAACTTGCTCCTGCCATAGCCATAGGATCCGTAAGCTTTCAACATTCCTTCCTGGCCGACTTTCTGCCGGAAGACCATGCTGCCTTCATAACCAACAGGAGCTGTTTCCCATTCATACTCCTGTTTGATAAGACTGAAGTATGGATTCAGGTTGGTATATCCGCCGGAAAGTGAGAGGGAAGTATTTTCCCATCTTTTGGTATGAGAAGCTCCCAATCCGACGGTCATCAGTGAGATGCTGCTGACATCCTCCTCAGCGAGACCCTCGGAATTGAGGATCAGAGCGGAAGAGAGGGCCTGCCCGTACTCCGCAGAATATCCACCCGAGCTGAAAACCGTCCCGCTGAACAGCCAGGGAGAAAAACGTCCACGGGTAGGGATATCAGGCATTGAGGAATAGTAGGGCTGCTCGATGAGCATGCCATCGAAAAAGGTCTTTGTTTCATAACTGTCGCCTCCCCTTACGAATATTTTGCCTTCTTCACCCACGGTTTGTGTCCCGGGCAGGGTATTGATAGCACCATAGATATCACCCAATCCGCCGGCGGTGGTCAGGATATCCAGGGGTTTCATCACCACGCCTTTCTTCTCGTCACTGGCCTCAAATGCCCCGGCCGTGATGGTAACAGCGCCGAGTTGGTTGCTGCTCTCGCGCAAAACAATATTGAAAATCAGGGAATCATGGCTCATGTTAATTTCTTGACGATGCTCCCGGAAACCTACAAAGCGGACCACGAGTGTCTGCTTTCCCTGCAGTTGCGAAGCAAAACTAAATTTCCCTTCCTCATCGGTAGAGGCACCATCGTAGCTTCCTTCAATAAAAACATTGGCACCTGGGAGGGGTTCGCCTTTTTTATCGATTATTTTCCCACTGATCACCTGGGCCAATCCCGGATTTGATATTAGAAGAATTATAATGATCTGCACAATCCTTTTCATTATGATTTGATTTTGATGACACAAAAATGACATGAAACCGCTACCGTTAAAAACAATTTCCGATGAATTGTCGAATTAACCGGATGAATTGCATGTCAAAATTATTGGGAGGGATTTGGAAGGGCTTGTTCTATCTTGCTATTTGTTTTCAATCCCTTCGGGATTTTTATTTCGGAATTATTATGATCTATACATTCTATCTGTTTTCAATCCCTTCGGGATTGTTATACTCTGAATGGAAGAAACAAATATTGCAAGAATTACCATTTGGTTAATAATCTTTCTCAATGATTTGACCAGTTGTCCTCAATTCATGAACCAAATAAAACCACGAAGTGGTTGAACATCACAAACATCACATTTAACGCAGCGTCGCAGGAAAGCTGCAATCAATTACAACCACGAAGTGGTTAAACTTCAATAACCGTATGCAGTGCGGTGAGGCAGACAAAAGGATATCACCCCAACCACGAAGTGGTTGAATATCCTAAAGAAGATACTTGTCATCATATTCCACACCATGCTCATGGAGCAGATTTATGAGCTCGCTCTTGTATGTCTTCTTTTGATGATGCGCTTCCTGTTTCATAACATACCTGATCAAATTCTTCTTACTCGAATAGCTGTAAGTGAATGCCCCATATCCTTCCTGCCAGGCATTAAAACGTGGAAACAAGCCTTTTTCCTTAATATATCCTGAACTGGACAGTTTTATATCCTTTATCAGGGAAGCCAGTGCTACAGTAGGATGCAGGTGCGTTACAATATGCAAATGATCATCTACCCCATTTAACCGGTATAGATGACATTTGTTGTTTTTCAGGACACCATAAATGTATTTGAATAATTCAGGGCGGTTTTTCCTGCTTAAGGTGGGTTCTCTCCGTTTTGTACTAAAGACAATTTGATAAATAATCTGCGTGTAGGTACTCATGTTTTCATGTTTTTAAGATGGTAGAATAAATTTGTTTTCAATGAATTATAAAAATAATAAAAATATTGTTCAGATTTGATAACATATCTGACTTTGTTGGAAAATAATATTCCGTGATGATATTCAACCCCTTCGGGGTTATATGCATAATCCGCCCTCCTGGCTATTGATGTTGAAACCCTTCGGGGTACATGATCTGTGAATAGAAGTCCATTGGTATAGAAATTCTTCGGGATTTAGGACCTGGAGTTTTCAAAGTATCGTATGAGAATCAAAAAAAATTCAGGAATCAATTTGTAATTTTTTAATTCGATTGCCAAAGAGCCACATGTTTTCTTTTAAAACTTATTGAGTGATCCAGGCAAAACCACGAAGTGGTTAAACATTAATAACTGCATGTAATGCGGTGAGGCAGACAAAAGAATATCACCCCAACCACGAAGTGGTTGAATATAACGAACCTTAAATGCAACGCGGTCTTACAGATATCATGCGTCCAACACAACCAAGAAGAGATTGAATGTGATAAATAATACAGACAGATGGAAGCAGACATATCTAGTGTTATAATTATTTAATAAGCTAACTAATTTTCAAGGCTTCTCCAGTGTAAGTCCATCGAAATGGTTTTGCACGTGTGCTATTATATGTTTTAATGTATTCCATGAGCTGAGAAGCCAGTTGTTCAGATGATTGC
>JAIOZK010000044.1 GCA_021740625.1 Bacteroidales bacterium | reverse complement strand
CGTGTAGCGCTGTTTAGTGGTTTTATTATACTTTGGAAAAGGCTTGATAAACATCTTACAAGTTTACAACCCAACTTGCTAATTGTCAACAACCCAGGTAGGTCTACATTTCAAATCTGAAAAATCATAAAATCTTAACGCACACAATACCAACACCATAAAAAATAGCCTCATGTGAATTGTTGATAAATAGTAGGGTTATCAACAGAAATCTTTTATCCGGTGGTGTTTTTTGCGCAATGTGGGTTAATTACAGAATTGCTTTTTAGTCAACCTATGACTATCAGCAAACAAAAATAGTCATGTGGATTTCAGGTTGCATATTTTTTATTCCACCACCATTTTAACACATCCAAATCCACCATCTTCAGACTGTACTTTAACGAAAAACAATCCTTTTTGCCAGTTGGATACATCAATTTCTGTTTTGTTCTGCCCTTTGGGAACGTTTATTTCTTTAACCCTTTGGCCCAAAACATCAAACACCTGTATGTTCGCATCTCCCACTACCAACAACCCACAACCTACTACCAACTTTTCTCTCGCAGGATTGGGATACACCCTGATGTTTACATTTCCCGAACCAATTTCCTCCACACCCACGCAATTGTAAACCCATGTCTTTTTTACCTCCGACCAATCTGAGTTTCCACAATCGTTGTAGCTTCTTGCAGAAATTTGCACTTCCCCTTCATATTGCTGGTTCCACTCAACATAAACCATGAGGGAATCTTCGATCAAATTACCGGCATTATCCGGTTCTATTTTCCATTCATATCCCCAGGCTTTGGCAGCAGAGCTGATGGAGTAGGTGCTGATGGAATCTGTTGTGTAGCAAAGGGTGTCGGGGCCTGTGGGTTGAGTAGGGGTTTGAGGGGCGTAGAGGGAGCAGTCTTTGATTTCGAATAGCCAGCCATATGGTTTGTAATAAGGATTAGGATCAACTTCACATTCTACATCATGTGAGGCATATTCAGCGTGGCCCAGGATAACATAGTTATAATCAGATTTTTTTAGCACTGTATGCATTCCATAAAATCTTTCGGTTCCTTTTCCTCCAAAGCAATGCTGCCATTCCAATTCCCCTGCGCTGTTTATTTTTACAACCCAGATATCACCATCATAATAACCACCATTGTTTATGTGATTACCCGAAACATCCCCGTCGTTAGATTGTGTATTACCCATGACTATAAAACCTTCATCATCAGTTTGAGTAATATAAACAGGGTATTCATAATCACTGCCACCAATAGATTTTTCCCAAATGATATTTCCCCAGTAGTCCAGTTTAACCACCCAGATATCATCTTCACCAAGCCAAACACTGATGTCACCATCAAATGAGTTTGTGCTTGCAACAAACACGTAACCACTATCTACTGGTATAATATCATGCCCCAAATCATTTCTGCTCCCTCCATAACAATATTGCCTGATTATATTACCACCCATATCTACCTCCACGATCCACACATCAGCACCATCAGTTCCCAGATCAGGGCAGTCAATCATTCCACCACTTTCATAGTGGCCTCCTATCATCATAAATGTAGAATCTGATGCGAGCTTAATTTTTACTGCATTGTCCTGTCCCTGGTTCCCCAAAGTTTTCTCCCATTGAATATGACCTCTAGAGTCGATCTTACAAAGCCAGATATCATTCTTTCCATAATATGTACTTACGTCTCCCCCGGCATACATGATCCTTCCCATTATCAAAAGGCCCTTATCTGGTGTTAAAATTGCATCTCGTGGATAACATGATCTGTTGCCAAAACTGTTTTCCCAAATTATATTTCCGAGATTATCAATTTTAACAATCCAAAAATTGCCATCCCTTCCGTTCTGGACGTCTCCATCATATGAATTTGAAATATTAAATAAATAATGACTTTGTTCATTAATGGGCACTATTTTCTCTGGTCTGTCTCCACTACTACCGCCAAAGCATCTTTCCCAGACAACATTTCCAGTGCTGTCACTTTGTATGATCCAGGCATCAGCTTCTCCATGATAATTTGATATTCCGGGTCCATCTTTTAATATTGAGATTCCAAAAAGGTAACCATTGGAGCTCTGTGCAACAGTGTATGGCCTGTCTAACTCAACCGTTCCGAAACAATTCTGCCAGACAATAGTATCTATCTGAGAACGGGAAACTGAAAAGAACCCCAAAAGAATCAATAATAAAATAATTGTTTTAACTCTCATATATAGTTAAGAATTTAGTTGAAATACGTGTTGCGATTTAATATCGCAACACGTACTCAAAATATTTACCTAATTTATAATAATCTTTCCATTTACATTTAATCCATCTGAATTCATCGTGTAAAAGTAAATCCCGGGTTTAATATAGCGGGTATCCCAAATTTTTTGGCCACGTTCTCCCGATATTTTTAATTGTTGAATTATTTTGCCTGAAGCATCAGTTATATTAATATAGGCAACGGATTCTTTTGTTTTTAATTTATAGTTGAATGCCACCCAGGTATCTGCGGGATTGGGTACTGCAGTTATTTCTGGTCCAAATGCCTTTTTAATTGATCCTGCAAAGTTGCTGACAGACTTATTATAAATGCTATCATTAATTTGCATGCAATCGCAAAATTGGTAATTGTAACCATAGGAGAGTATGCTTCTTGCCATGGAACGGGTATCTCCGGTGTTACCATTTGCATATTGCTGCAATGTTGCAAAATCATTACTATCAATTTGAAAGATATTCTTCCCGGATGCATGCCAGTTCATTTGCATTTGTAACAAGGTTTTGTAATCATTGAAATCATTGAGATCATCTCCTTGCAAATCATAAAGGTCGGGAATAAGGTCCAATAGTGAATTTGCACTTACCGTATCACCTTCACTTAAATATGATGCAATAATTTGTTTGTCGACTTCAAGGTTGCTCAGGTTATCCAACCAATCGCGGTAATCATTCAAATCAACAACTGTATCATTCAGTATACTTCTGATAATATCCTGCGCTACCTGGGTCTTTGCCGCATGATATTGCGCCATTTCTCTTTTCAGTATGGTTTTATAGGTGACATTGGATGAGGCCTGCCTCAATATTTCTATCATATAATCCGGCAAGGGATCCTCCTTCTGCTCAAGATAATTAATTAAGGTATCCTCAGTGAGCTCATCGGGATTTGCTGAGAGGATTTCCAGCAATACATCATCAGGGAAAATGTCGGTTCGATCTGACATTTCCCTTAACACTTCCTGGGATAAATGAGGTGAATCACCAAGAAGTTGTGCTCTTAAATTCCACATATCATCCGGTTGTGCGCTTTGAATGTCATTAAGTTCCGCTTCCGTATCACCACCATCAATAAGAGATTCATACAAAGAACTTACAGAATTATAATCAGCAAAGTTTTGTGCATAATCTGTTTCTTTTTGTTGCCGTTCAGCGGATGTCAATCTGATCTCATGCCCTCCGCCACCGCCATAGTGGTCAGGGCATCCATTCTGATCGCTCGTGTGGGCATGAAAGTAATCAGGTTCCAAAGTATAAACATGAAGTGGTTCCTCATAGTTACAACCAGTACAATAAAACCAGTCAATTGTCTGAGTACCTTCATTTATTACATGCCAATCGGCAGAAGGAGAGAATACATTGCCTGAAGCAGATTGCTCTGATCCATGATCATTTCTAATCATTCCATTTATTTGCTCGCCCTCATTGGTTACAATAAAATCAACAGTGTTGTTATTGTTTTCGTTACACTGGTATTCCACTCCATGCTGATCATTAACTGGATTAAGTCTATTTCTACCCTTTGCATAATTTCCGAAGTAAAGCCCTTCAAAACTGTTTTTATAAATAATATCATGAACCGAAGGGCAGTTAAGCACCTGGATGCCAGCATATATGCCTTCTTCCGGAGCGGTAGCATATTTGGTAAATGTGTTATTTTCAATACAGAAGCCATTTGATTCCTGCATATCAATTCCATAGCCTTCCGGATCCGGGCATATCCCATCTCCATTATAGGTCTGCCCCACTTCAAAGTTGCAATCAAGTATTGTTGAGTAATCAACCCTATAGTTCAATATGCCTTTAATGTTATTTGAGAATTGAGCTTCAGAAACGTTCAATACCCCTAAATAATGTACACTTTCGTAATTTGCAATTCCCCGGAAGAAACCTTCAAAACTACTGTTTATCCAATGCCCTGCCGGGCAGGGATCCCCAATCGTATTGCAAACCGACCTTACCGTAAATCCCGAACCATAGGCGGCTATGCCCATATTCCAGGTATCAACCCCATCAATGGCGGTATTGCTAAAACTGCATCCTTTGAAGTCAATTCCCAACACCCCGTGCAGATCGACATGTTTATAAAAGGTGGTGCTGTCGATGTATGCAGTGTTAAGTTCAAAATTACAAAGCTCAAAATCGCTTATGTTATCGATTGCCTTTAGAGTATAGGGATGGTAGTTACGATAGGGTATGAAATGAACGGCCCTGGTATTGTTGATAAAATGGCTGTTTTTGGCAATAATGATACCACCGGCACTGTCCCAATCTATTCTCCTTTCATAAACGCCTTCTTCTTCAATATAAACATAATCACATCTATATAGAGATACGCCGTTTTCTGCATTTTTAATCCTGGAATTGTTTTGCAGGATCAGTCTGCCCTGTATGAATTCACCTGCCTTATTCCATTGCGAGCTGTCTGACATTCCTGCTACTTCCACACCTCTCCATTTTTCGTGACAGGGCTCAAAATAATCAAAGGTTGTATTGTCCAGGGTTAATGTGCAATTCGTATCAACAATTACCCTGGCATATTTCCCGAAAGTGAGTGTTGAATTGCTGATGGTTACATCTGTTTTGATGTGAAATCCTTTTTGAAAGCTGACATTGATATTTGTCCATTGCTCTGGATCAAATTCCTCAACAGGAAAGAAATCATCTACATTAAATAAGCCCTCATCAATTTCTATTTCAAAGGTAATTTCAACCTCATTATCATAATCATCTATGACCTTACAAACATATATTCCTTCGGACAAACCAGTAAATGTATATTCGCCATCCTCTATTTCGCTTGCTTCCTGAATAAGGGATCCGCCTTTATACAACTGAAAGGTATATGGCGAAAATCCACCATTTACAAATACTGTTGCAGTTCCATCATTGCCTCCCGGGCAAACACCTGTCGTTTCAACAATGAGTGTCATATAATTGAAAGTTCTTTGGTTTTCGGGAAGGACATAGTAGTTATTGTTATCGAATACATGGAAAGTTGATACAATAAAACCTTGTTGTGCACCCGGTATGGTATAAATGTCATCCTCAAAGATGCCGGTTTCCATATTAATCCTTCCCAGCTTGTGCCCGCCATTGGCAACACCATAGATGTGGCCATCAGGCGCGGTTTGTAAATAAGTTCTTTGATAATCTCCGGATTTAATGGTTGATCCCAGTTGCCCTGTTTGGTAGTTGAATTCAACAATACCGCTGTTGCAAGATACATACAGGATATTATTATACAAAGTTGAGAACTCAATTCCACCAATTCTACCAAGGTTCAAATCATAAACTTCAGTTTCGTCATTAATATATAGAAATATTTTATCAGTTGAACCCGAATAGCTTGTAATCCATGCAATAATCGGTTGATCATTATCATCTGACTTCATTTCAAGATTATAGGCAGCAAATTCATCCTGGTTCACATCATTGTTTGGCCCCTGGATCAATACCTGGTCTCCGATACCTGAGCTTGTTACGGTCCAACGCCTGATGCCCGCTGATGTTCCATGAGAAGTTTTAGAAGATGTGTATAGATATCTTGATCCTTCCGCTTCTTCGGTAAGAGCTATTCCAACAAAACCTTTGTTTGGTGTATTCGGTATATTGTGTAACAGGTCCATACTATTGGAGATTTGAGGAGTTGACTGTTCATCAATCCATATTTCGTTATACATGCAATTATTATCTGATTCTCCAATTTCGTGTTCAGAAAAAATGATAAAATATCGATCCGTACTTTCAGGCTTGAAAATTATTTGTGCTTCAGGGTCAAAATTACCTGTATTCCAAAATGACCATGGTTCGGAATGGTTGTTATAACAAAATTTGTCTTCAAGAAAATAAAACAATCTGTTGTAAGGAAGATCATATCCCCCTAGTCCAAGGCGACAATTATTATCATCATCTCCTATCAATAACTGGGTTTCGGTATTTACATTGCCATCTTCAAATTTAATTTGATAGGTTTCAGTGTAGTCATCGGAGGCGATAGGTAAAATCCACCTACCATACAATTGTGCAAATGATGTTTGACCAAAACAAGCAAGGAAAACACTTGTGAGTAGAAGTAAAGCTGTTTTTTTCATGATAATTTGTTTTTTGTTTTCACTATGGATTATCTCCGGTTTTTCCAGTTAATACCTTTCACCCCCAAATTGTCACGGTTGAAACCGATTTTTTTGAATTTGGAAAGTTTCTAAATAGCAACTACATTTGAAGGTGCTCAAAATTCACAACCAATGATGCAGTTGAAAAACAAAAAAGCCCTGATTACAGGAGGATCCAAGGGGATCGGAAAAGCAATCGCCCTGGCATTTGCCCGGGAAGGCATCGACATTGCCATTAGCGGAAGGAATGAAAATGCCCTTTTGAAAACCGCCGAAGAGATTCAGCAATATGATGTGGATTGCCTGGTTCTCGCAGCGGATATGGCTAAAGATGAAGAGGTGAAAGAGGCCGCACAAAAAGCCCTGGACTTTTCTCCTCATTGGGATATCCTGGTCAACAATGCCGGCATTGCGAAAAAAGTCCCATTGCTGGAGCTTGAAATGAAAGACTGGGATGAGATCATGCAGGTCAATCTGAAGTCGGTGCTGCTGCTTTCTCAAATGATGGCAAAACCCATGATCAAAAACAAGCGCGGCAAGATCATTAACATTTCCTCCCTTGGTGCGTTTTACGGAACGCCCGGTATGGCTGCTTATGCGGTTTCCAAAGCCGGACTGAACCAATTGACCAGAACCATGGCCGTTGAATGGGGTCCGCACAATATACAGGCAAATGCCATCTGCCCAACGGTGATCAATACCGATATGGCGAAGGAGATCTGGGATGCCCCCGAAAACCGGGAAATGAAAAAGAAATTCCTGGAAAAGATTCCTGCAGGCCGATTTGGCGAGCCGCATGATGTTGCCGATCTGGCCCTGTTCCTGGCAAGCGATGCTTCTGATTTTATCAACGGATTGTCGATCCCGCTTGAGGGTGGAAGGATGGCGAATTAGGGATGAATTGATTTCGGGTTTCGGGTTTCGGATTCCAGATTACAAATTTCAGATTCCAGATTACAAATTTCAGATTCCAGATTTCAGATTCCAGATTTAGGGGAATTCAGCATCTTATATCCAGTTCTGAAAAATCATAGATTTCTGGTTTTTCGGGATATCCAACTTCCAGCATCCAGTATCCAGTGGCAATCAGGGACTCGATCTCACCCGGATGCAGGCTGATGTCTTTATCTTATTCCTAAAATATTTTGAAACGAGATCGAGTCCCCGCTGTCTAGCATCCAGCATCCAACCTCCAGCTTCATCCAGGCTATTCCATCGGCAGCAACCTCACCAGGATCACACCATGATAGGGGACCTGGGCTTCCAGTCCTTCGGTAAAGTTGCCCGGGATGGTCTTTTGCCGCCAGAGGTCGCGAATTTTATGAGAACCTTCTATGCCCAGTTCTTCCCAGGAGATCTTTACGTTGGAGGCTGGCATTTCATCTTCCCACCACATGGCTTCCACCGGATCGTCGGTTCCGGTATAAAAGAGGCCGACAGCCAGTGTGCCGTCAACCAATTTTTTGGCCCAGACCTGCTTTCCGTTTTCATCCTTTACTTTTATGGCCTGATCACCCAGGGGGGCCTGGTTGACCGCGATCACCTCATCATTGGTCAGCAGGTTCAGGGTGAAGTCGTCCAGTTGTGTCAGGTCGCAACCCAGCAGCAGCGGGGCTGACAAAAGGCTCCACAGGCTGATATGGGTGTATTGTTCATCAGGTGTGAGCCGGGTTTTGTGTAAATCCGGGCCCCAGCCGAGCTGCCCGACCACCAGCATATCCGGGTCGTTCCAGTGGCCAGGACCAGCATAAGGTGAGCATTTGTCTTGACTAAAGCCAATGCGCGACATGCTACTCCACGTATCCGTTATATCACCGGTTGTGCGCCAGAGATTGCCGCCCACTTCTTCTCCCCAGGTCCAGACATCGCCCATGCCATACTGGCAAAGGCTGTAAACAATGTCTCTGTCAACATCTTTCAGGATTTTATCCATGAAGATGTAAGGTTTTTTGAGTTCCGGCAGGCTGCGATCCGCAGCGATATCATTATATGAACACCAGTCGTATTTCAGATAATCGATGCCCCAGTCCGCCCAGGTTTCGGCATCCTGTTTTTCGTGTTCATGGCTGCCCAGATAGCCTCCGCAGGTGTAAGGTCCGGGGGAAGAATAGATGCCAAGTTTTAATCCATAATCATGTATATGATCCGCCAGGGCTTTCATGTCCGGGAATTTTTCATTGGCCAGAAGTTCCCTGTTCTCAGTCCTTTGCTCGGCTTCCCATCCATCATCGATGTTGATGTAGGTCCAGCCATGATCCGCCAGCCCGGAGGAGACCAGGGCATCGGCGGCTGCTTTTACTTTCTCCTGGTCGACACTCAATCCCCAGCAGTTCCAGCTATTCCAGCCCATGGGGGGCGTGAGGGCCAGGCCATGACCGGATTTGATGGTGATGCGTTTTACATCTTTTCCAAATTTGTTTTCAGCGGTTACATTGACCACATATTCTCCTTTCGGGGGTGTGGTACCGTGAATGATCCTTTTCTCCTGATCGAATTTCAATCCGGCCGGTAAATGCTCAACGCTGATATGAACCGGTTTTTCCCCCGTAACCGGGATCCTGAACAGGAAGGGTTTTCCCGGTGAGGCGCCAGTGACCCAGGGATAATTGATCCTGGGTTCGGGTGGAGTTGGCGGTGTCAGGGTATAGGTTTTCTGTACGGGAGGGGAGAGGGCAAGCGGTTTTTCTCCTTTGTAATGGATCTTTGCATCGGCCCAGTCTGCATGATCGTAGTTGATGTTATCGCCACCATTTGATATATACAATCCCAGTTTTTGAATGTCTTCCAGCGGAATGCTGATCTTTTTGGCTTTATCGCCTTTTTTCATGATGCCGCTCTGCCAGAGGATCATTTTATCTCCCATCACAAAGAACTCCACGCTCGCCCGATCTCCGCTCTCATCATCCACTCCGGCATAAGCCTCGAACTTTTCGGCTGTTCCATGCAGGGCGATCATCATCTTGCTGATGGCATGGGTGCCAACGCCTCTTTCAAAATGTTCCCCTGCTATGGTGATGGGATTCCCTTCCACACTCTGGTTGGCCTGGTTTTCACCCCATCCGATCTCCATTTTGGAGAGATCCGTTTCATCAAGGTAAATTATCTGATCTTTTTCTGAACATGACAAAACAATGGCCACTATCAGTAGCTGGAAGATTAATTTTTTCATCTTGATTTTTTATCAAAGGTAGTGATTTAGTTTTTTGCATAAAGAGTGAAGCCTTCACAGACTTTGTCAAGTGAAGCCTCCACTTATTGTACAGCAAAGGTTCCGTTTTTGGTGAAACCTTTACTACTATATCACCCAATGCCTGGTTTGGTAAAACGAAAGCAATAAAAAAATTAAATAGTACTTATTCCATCCTTACTATTTTAGGATAAAATGTTGCCAGTACATTTACAAGCTCTCTTTGGGCTTCCATCACTTCAAATATGTCCTTGTATACCTCGGGCGATTCGTCCAGTCCGCCTCCAATTAGTTCAACACCGGCATTTTTCAGCAGTTTTATCAGGCGGGACCTGTCAAGGTTCTTTTTGGCCTGCCGCCTGGAGATCAGCCTGCCGGCGCCATGGGCGGCAGAATTGATCGATTCTTCGCTTCCTTTGCCTGATACCACAAAAGCCGGTGATATCATGCTGCCGGGAATGATGCCGGTAGTTCCCGGATGGGCTGGTGTGGCACCTTTCCTGTGTACGATGATGCTTTCCTTTTTGGATAGTTTTTCTTTCCAGGCAAAATTGTGGTGGTTCTCGATCCGGATCAGCGGTTTTTCCGCCAGGGCTTCGGAAAGTTTATCATGAATGATGTGATTATTGGCCTTTGCATAATCCCCTGCCAGATTCATGGCCAGCCAGTATTCCTGACCTTCTTCCGAGTCCAGGTCGAGCCAGGCCAGTTTGGCAGCTTCTCCTTCCAGGTTCAGCTTTTCTTTGGCGATCCTGGTGTAATGTCGTGCGATTTGTGCTCCGAAGTTCCGGGAACCGGAATGGGAGAGTATGCTGAAGTAAGCGCCCGGCTCCAGATCAAGCTCAGCGGATCTTTCGCTTACTTCAAGATATCCGATGTCGACAAAATGATTTCCATGGCCGGAAGTGCCCAGTTGTTTGTAAAAGGTTTTTTGCAGGTCTTTCAGGAACTTTATTTCGCTGAATTCCTTTCTTTCCATCAGTTCATGGCTGCCTATATCTTTGAATTCGGCATGCCCGAAACGGGTATTCTCTATGAGCAGGTCTTTTAAGCTTTCCCTCCGCTGATCGATCAATCCGGGTTTTATGGGGTAAACCGACATGCACATGCGGCATCCGATGTCCATGCCCACGCCATAGGGCATGACGGCATTGTAGGTAGCAACTACTCCTCCGATGGGCAGGCCGTATCCAACATGCCCATCGGGCATCAAGGCGCCTTTGATGCTGAGCGGCATCTTCATGGCCATCTGCATTTGTTCAATGGCAAGGGGATCTATGTTTTCCGGACCGTATATTTTAAAGGATTCGGGCTTGGGGCGGGGATCAGTAGAATATTTTTGTCTGGGGGTGGGTTTCACTTCCATCATCATTTTGGCCAGTTCTCCCCAGTTTATATCCTTCTCGTATTTCGAAGGCTGGTAGAGCATGTCCTGCAGCAAGGTTAGGATCTCCAGCCTGTCGCCCCTTTTGATCTTGTGTTTGACGATGCGCAGGGCAAGGCTGATGGCTCTGTCATCGTCAAATCCCAGACGTTTGAGTTCGCGGCCTTTGAGTTTAAGCTTTTTCATTTGTAATGTAAAATTAAGGATTCGCCACGAATGCACGAATAGAAATACGAATGAATTACACGAAAGTAAGGAACCGCGAATGCACGAATGAAAATGTGAATGAATGACACGAATCGAGAATCTTGGTTATAAAGGTATAAGGGTGTAAGGTATACCGAACTGTTGCCGGCTACCGACTGCCTCCTGCCGAGTGCCGACTGCTACTCCTTCTCACGGACCACCTTCACATCAATATCGATCTCATCCCTGAGATGTCTTTTCACGGTACAAAGGCTGGCTGCATGCGCCATGGGCTTTTCATACTTTTCCGGAAAATCCTGCGGCACATGAATGTTGATCGTAATTTGATCAATGATCTTTTTAACAGGGCTGAAAGATTGTTCCTGGGTTAATTTGATATTTGATGTGTCAATCCCACGCTGATCGCAAAAGCTTTTTACGTATATGCCGGCACAGGTTCCCAAAGAGGCCAGGAAGAGTGTAAAAGGTTCCGGAAACTCTCCTTCACCGCCACCCCGGGGATGTTGGTCTGTCTTAATTGTAAATCCGTTAACGTCTGCAAATACTTTTTTGGGTCCTCCGAAAAAAATGTTCATATCTTTATCGATAGATTTTTAATTTGTTAATTCGTTTATTGGTGTAAAGGTATAAGGGTATAAGGGAGTGGATTTTGACATCCTATGACACTACCCAAATTATTAATTATTAATTATTGACTGTCTCAGGCATTTGCTCAATAGCCACCCGGAACTTTTCCGTCACTTCACCTGCCACAGTTTCCAGTTCTTTGTTGCCAATGGCCTTCATGGCTTTTTCAGGATTGATGGCGACGACATCCACGGTTCCATTGCCGTTGTCCCTGACGATCACTTTACAGGGTAAAAACAGACCGATATTTTCTTCCAGTTGCAAAGTTTTATATGCGTATCCGGGATTGCAGAATCCCATGATATAGTAAGGGTTCATATCAATATCGTCTAGCTTTTCCGCAAGTTTTTCGTGCATTGGGATTTCGGAGATCAAACCAAAGCCCTGGGTCTTGAAGACCTCCATTGTTTTTGCTTTCACATCTTTCAGGCTTCCCCGAACAGTTGTTTTGAAATAGTAATTCTCTTCCATTGTTTGGCTTTCTTTGCTTAAATGTGCATATCCTGCCAATGACGAAAATACGATGATGGCTCCCAGTATCAATGTATGTGTTTTCATATTTTTCAGTTTTATTTTCTCCTTAGACAATTAACGTACCAATATATATAAATGTTTAAATATGACAATTCGTCTGATAAATGGTGATCCAAATGGCTATAAATATTGACAGTGTGGCAGCGTATGTAAATAACAAATCACAAGTATCAATATCAAATGACCAAAACTCCTGACTGCCGCCCTGTTGCGGTGAAGATCGAAGGGAGGTTTTAAAACTGACAAAATTTGAAAGCATGCAGCACCCAACTGAGGTTGTCCAAAAAGTGCGATGTTTCGTCAGGCAGCCTAGTTGAAGCCTAAAGATCATTGTTTATCAGTACATCTCGACTACCAGCCAGCCGGCAGGCAAGGCGCTCGATTTGACCCAGATAGCTGTATGATGCTTTTTAAACAGCCCCTTGTGGGGGGTATTAAAAATTGTGTATTCATTCACCTGATTTTTCTTACTTTTGAGCTCCCAAAACAAGTCGGATATGCCTGAGAATTTAAGCAAGACAAATTACCGTTTACAGTCCCTCGCTACGGGAAGGATTTTCGATGATGAAGGCTGGTTGCTTTCAGCACCCGGTGAGGATAAACCTGGTTTGATCCGGGCCAAATATGAAAAAAGGCAAATTGATGTCAAAGGAGATGATTATGGTGTTTTCAGGTTCGCCGACTGGTTGCCGGTTTCACGGGGATTGCTGGGGTCTTCAGCCCCTGTTACTTATAAGAGCAAAGGGCTCGCAAAAGAACTGGGGCTCGAAAATCTGTATATTACTTTCAGTGGATACTGGCCCGAAAAAGGTGCCATGATGAAGACCTGTTCTTTTAAGGAAACAGAAGCTTATCCCGTTGCCGGTCGTTTGAATACGGGGAATGGAAAGATACTCGTGGTGGCCTCGGCCGGGAATACATCAAGGTCCTTTGCCAGGGTATGTTCCGACAACAACATTCCGCTTTTGTTGTGTGTTCCCGAAGACAATATCGATGCACTGTGGTTTGATGAAGCGATAGGGGATAATGTAAAACTAATTGTTTCCCGCAAGGGCAGTGATTATTTCGATGCCATTCATTTGTCCAACCTGGCCTGCAAAAGTAAAATGTTCATTGCCGAGGGTGGCGCCAAAAATGTGGCACGCCGGGATGGCATGGGGACCACTGTTTTGTCGGCGGCTCATTTTATCGGACAAATACCTGATTATTATTTTCAGGCAGTGGGAAGCGGAACAGGAGCCATTGCAGCATGGGAGGCCAATTTGCGCCTGATTGAAGATGGCCGTTATGGCAGTCATAAAATGAAATTGATGGTTTCACAAAACTATCCTTTCATTCCCATTTATGATGCCTGGAAAGCAGGATCGAGAGATATTTTAGCCATGGATGATGAAGTTTCCCGCAAACAGGTGGCCGAGATTGATGCCAAAGTGCTTTCGAACAGGAAACCCCCTTATTCAGTGATTGGGGGATTATTTGATGCACTTACGGATACAGGTGGAGATGTACTAGTGGCCAACAACCAGGAAGCCATCATCGCGGATGAACTGTTCCAAAAAACCGAAGGCATCGATCTGCATCCCGCTGCTGCCATTGCTGCAGCTACACTCTTACAGGCCGTCAGGCAGAAGAAGGTTGAACCAGATGCCAACATCATGCTCAATATTACCGGTGGAGGGGAAGCAAGATTCAAGGCTGATAACCCCAATCTTCATTTTCTCAAACCAAAACTTGTTTTCGATTACAATCCCGATCCGGAAGAAGTAATCAGGAAAGTTGAAGCCCTGTTTTAATCAATAGCAATTCCATTCTTTACCGGAGGATGACCCTTTCGTTGCTTATTTCTACTCCCGGGATAAGCTGGCTTTATCATCTACTTGATTGGGAAAAACGGGGTGTTTGTTTTCCGGTTCTTCTGAAAAATCATCTACATTGGTGAAAAGAGCTTGCATATCAAAGGTTAACGGGATGAAGACCTCCGGATAACTGATATCATTGCTTTCGCGAATCCGAAACCCTTTTTCTTTCCCAGTAATTCTGAATTTGTTCCTGAAGGTATTTGTCTTCCTGGTAATTCCTTCCATATCGTGGGAAGTCCCTTTTCAGGTCATCCATCTCCTCCCTGTCTTTTTCTTTGAAAACATTGATTCCGATCCCAAAACGTATGGAATGATTTCTTCCATTCAGCGGATCGAACAGGGATATGATATTCTCGGTAAGGAAATACGTTTGTACTGGTCCCATCTGCAGCACAAGCCCCAGGCCGATGTTGTCGTAAGTATTATTGACAACCGACCAGGCAGCCTTGATCGAAAAGCTTTTGGTTAGCAGGCGGTCAAAACTCAGGCTGAAAGCATGCTGCATATAATCGTCGATGATGCGCGATTGTGCTACAAAGCCGATGTGCGTCATGTAATTGGCCTCATAAAATGCTGCAATGTTAATGCGGGTGGGCAGGCTGGTGAAATAATCCTTGTGCGTTTCCACAAAATCGAAGACCTGTTTCAGGGAATCAATGTAAACATCCAGGGCATTGACATCTTCGGTGAGATCAACCTCTATGCTGTTGAAACGGATGTTCTGCCGGGCGCTCTGGTAGTTCTTTACGCCGGATACCCAGTACAGGTAACCCAGGTCGATAATGCTGAAGGAAAGGTTGAGTCCGGGTGATGCCTGCCAGTTAAATCCAAAGTCGAGGCCGAAACCCGAATTATTCTTGTTTTGGATATACTCACGGATGCTGAAATTGCTCCCGGCTTCTACTTCAAAATCTTCAATGCCCGATGTATTGACCAGCATATTGGTATTGGCTTCGAAACTGTAAAAGTTTTCTTCGTCGAAACGTGTGACCACCTGGGTGTTCATCCGTTTAAAATGGATGTTTGACAAGCCATGCAGAATATGAACACGGGCTCCCATGCTGAACCTGTCGCTGAACTGGAGCGCATAGCCTATATGGTAGTCGAGGTAATGTTTCAGGTTGATGTTGAAATCCTGGAAATCCAGTTCTTGGTTGATGTAATCTCCGTTTCCGTACCAGATAAATTCGGCCAGGTCATGCGGATAACTGATGTTCATGTATGCCTTGTTACGCAAACCAAACGTAAGATATCCCCTTTTGATCCTGATGCCTGCAAAAAAGAGATCGATGCTGGAGTATTCTGAAAATTGATTCCTGTCCTTAAGTTTGGGCAGAATGCCCGGTATATCAACACTGAGAGAATCATCTTTTGACCTTGAACGCAGCAGTTCATTTGTCGTAAATGCGCTGTTGAAATATTTGTTGTAAACGGAAGAGATGAAAGGCAAACCGATGGCATAGGAGCTCCTGGGAATGATGCCCGGGTTGGTTCTGACAGACTGGGGTATTGTTCTGAAATTATACAGCAACATATCACTCTGCCCGAAAACCGGAACTGCGCTGAGGAAAAAAATAAACAGCAGCAGATATGTTGATATGGAAATGTTTTTTTTCATTCTGTCATATTCTTCCTTTGATTTCCAGGCCCATCCTGACACCAATGGAATAATCGGTATACAATGCAACGGGCATTTGTCCTGACCCGGGCGTGTTCAGACGCGCTTTCAGAACCGTGTGTTTTGAATTCAGCAGATTCTGGTAAGTGGCATTGCTGATCTCTGCTTCCAGGATGCTCTGTTTGCTTTTGACCACTTTGCCGGCTGCATTCACTGCGGCAGATTCTATCTTTTCAAGACTGATCCTGTCCACGACGAACTGACCTGTTGGATCCATGATGAGAAATTCCAGTAAAATCCCAAAGGGAAAACCATTGTCGACGGCAAAATAGATCTTTCCTCTTTCGATGCTGCCGATATCTTCTTCCGAGAAATTCACTTCCACGGTATCTGTGAAGATGAGGTTTTCTGCCTGCAGTTTGATGGGCAGATCCACATCAATTCCTGCATTGAAAAAACTCTCATCGGTGACAAAATTTTCAGGAACAGCTTCCGGGTTGGCTATGCCGGTACCCTGATAGATCAATTGTTCGGGCGAAATGGAGAGAAAGTCGACAATGACTGAATTGTTCTTATTTACCAGGAATTGACCCTGTACTGATTCCCCGATCTCCTGTGGCGACATCACTGCAAAGTTGGGCAGGTCCATGTTGCGGGTATCCCCTTCGTTGTTGATGCCTGTCAGGTTCAGGCTCATGTTGAACTCCAGTCCGATAGAATTCGTATAATCAATCTTTATTTCGGGATCGGTCAGGGTGAGACCGCTGCTGAAATTCTCCAGGAAATCCAGTTGCAGATCCAGGGTGTCGGCTTCGATATCCACTTCTTTTGTTCCCAGGAATCCTTTTGCCAGTGAAGCTTCGAAATCTTCGGGTTGAAAATCCAGGATTACCTTGCTGGAAGAATCGAAGGCAAGGATTTGTTCGGAAGCTGCCAGGGTGATAACATAGTTTACGGGAAAGTTGTTGTAAGGCTTTTCGGGATTGGTCGACAGGTCGAAATCGGTACCTGCTAGGTCCCAGACTATTTCAAGCGGGACGGCAGGGGGGATGTTCAGGGATTGTCCCGGAATGCCGCCACCCTGTGAAGCCGTTGGCAGGTTCAGTTTCAGGTTCAGTTCAACAGGCATGGCGGATTCAATGATGTAGCGGATCCTTCCTTCTTTGATGCTGAGTTCTTTGAGTTGTATGTCCTCATCCAAACTGAAGTCGAGCATTTTTTCCTCATTGATCACAATTTGTTCCGTGATGTATCCTTCGCCAGATACCACCCGGAGGTTATTTGATGCTATGCCGATGCTCAGGACGTCTTCCAAATTGATCAGAACACTGTCGGGAAAACTTCCCGGACTGGAGAATTCAACAATCTCCGTATAAAAAGTATTCTCAATTGTTTTGCCATCCAGCAGGATGGAATCAAGAAATGCTTCCCCTGGAGGAACTTCCAAAAAATTGAGGTTTCCCAGCAAAAGCTGTTCATTTCCGTTGTAAATATTCATCTCGATCTCCTGGATCACGATGGGCAGATCGTGTGCAATTTCGATGATCAAAGTGCCTTCCGAAAAAGACAGTGTTTTGAAAAAGGGGATCTCTCCTGCTTCATTGAATATTGGTTCCTGCAATGTAAAGGGCGGGAATATGGTTTGCTTGTTTTCGTATTTGCTGAGGGTGTCTTGCACCGGCGGTGGCAGATAAGCGATCAGATCGGCAAGGCTAACCGGCCAGGTAAATGAGAAGTCAGCAAACTTAATGGCTCCCATGGAGAATTCTTGCTGCCGGCTGGGTTGTTCAGGAAAGGAGAAAACTTCATCGATGTTGATGGAAAAGACGGAATCGTTGCTATAGATTACCTTTAAACTGCCATCGGGATTGATTACCAGATTGGAATCAGGTTCTATCAAATCATCCAGGGTGATGGAGGATTCGATGAAGGGTATGGCAAGATTGGGATTCCATTCGGGTTTGATGATCCTGGTCAGATCCTTTTTGCAGGAACTCATGATCAAAATGATCATAACAAGGCACCCAATACTTCGTATAATATTTCTGATCCTGACAGACACAATATTCCCTATGAATTAAAAAGCCTTAACATTCAAATATAGATGGAATAGAGGCCGGGAAAATTGTGTTCCCCACGAAATTGCGAACAATGAATTGTTGATATTGAAAAAAAATACCTGGCCCGCATGGGCCAGGATTTTTTGTTTTCATGATCAATGGCTGAGTCATGATCAGCCCATGACCAGATGTTAATACCTTTGGGAAAGGAAATGTCCCGGTTTTTAGAAAGTTTTTTTGTTTAATTCGTGTCGGATCCATTCCCTGGCTTCTTCCAGGGTACCGAAAACTCCGAACTTCCAGTTGGAGTCTGCCATGATTTTTTCGTACATCCTGATCTGATCGATCAGTTTCGGGTCCCTGGTAAGGTGAGCTACCAGCAGATGTTTGTTCCAGATAGCCGCTCTTGACTCGAGGCTGGCCACAACTTTAACATCCCTGTCGGTAAGTTCTCGGGTATCTGATTCCAGGATATCGCTGATCTGGTAATGCAGGGAATCATATCTTTTATCGCCGTAGATTTTTCCGTTGGCTTCCAGGTTTTCCTCGCGTGTAGCTTTTCCAACCCATTTGATGTAAACTCCTTTGGTTTCCCAGGTAATTTTGTAGGGCATAATTTGTATATTTATTGATCCAAATTATAAAAAATTTTAGAATTAAAAATACAGACATAGCTTTCATAATTATTAGCTTTACAGAAAAAAATTGAAATTTACCAGTACAATCCTGATCTGCCTCCTGGCTCTCTCAACCGGCATGAAAGCCCAGTTTCGATGGCTCAATCCAAAGCCAACCGCAAACAAGATCATCAGTGTTGAATTCCTGAACAAGGATTACGGATGGATACACACAAGTCACAGGATCTGGTCAACTTCGGATGGGGGAGATAACTGGGTAGAACAATACACATCAAATACCTGTATTGTTGATGTTTGTGTGCTCGATTCAAACAGGCTCTGGTTTTCGCTTCATGCCGGCAGCTTGCTTTATACGGATGATGCCGGAGCAAGCTGGTATTTGTGTGGTCATTTGGATTTGGCAATATCCGACATGCATGTGATCGGTACGGATCATATCTGGTTATCGGGATTCATGGGAGGTGAAAACTGCCTGTATTTTTCCAAAGACGGGGGCAATACCTGGAGAGGGTCTGAATCATGCGATCATTTTTTCAAGGGTATATATTTTACCGATAAGTCTTCGGGTTGGGTTGCCGCCAAAGACGGTTTAATGCGCACAGGCAACGGGGGCTGGTCCTGGTAACCAATGCATATTCCCTATGCAGAATATGTAACGGATGTTCTTTTCATACAGGATGGGCATGGCTGGGTACTGGAAGATATGGGATAACTCTGGCACACCGATGATGGCGGACTCACATGGCCGGATCATATAAGCCTTACATTTCATTATCTTGACGGAATTTTTTACCGTGACAGAACAATTTCAGGCTGGATGTTGCTGACTTGCCTCCCGGGATGTACACTTGCCGGATCATGACAGACAAGGGTGTTGGCGGGTGTAAGTTGATAAATGAGGATTAGCCAGTAACTTATTTAGCAATCACCCGAGTTGGATTTTCACAAAAATTAACTGTGGTTTAAATGCAGAGAATATGGTGAGTATTTCGGTCTAACCATGCCACGGATTTCGGTCTAAGGGTGCCACTTCAAAAGACCCTGCAATTTTAATAAAAATATTTAATTTTCATTCAAAATATCCTTTCTCAAAGATTCACCTGTTAGATTAATACGATG
>JAIOZK010000020.1 GCA_021740625.1 Bacteroidales bacterium | reverse complement strand
CGGTTAGAACCGTTTTTGTGGCATCATTAGAACCGATCCCCTAGCATAATTAGAACCGTTTTTTGTGGCACTGTTTGAACCGGAATCACTGGCACTGATACTCCGAAATCTGTGGCACTGTTCAAACCGAAATATCCATATGGAAAGCTGTTTCGGGTTTTCGGGAAAAAGAATTATCTTTGCAGCCCATTTCGGATACCGGAAACTTTGCAATCTGAAATCCGGAATCTGGAATCTGAAATCTGAAATCTGGAATCTGAAATCTGGAATCAGAGATCTGGAATCAAACATTTCGGGGTGTGGCGCAGCCTGGTTAGCGCGCTTGACTGGGGGTCAAGAGGTCGGGAGTTCAAATCTCCCCACTCCGACTTGAAAATCAAAAGGTTACAAGGCTTTAAGTTTTGTAACCTTTTTTGTTTTCACAGTATTTTCACAGTTTTAAAATATTTAAAAAATAATTTTTCTTTTCCCGGGAAGGTCTTTTCTAATTTTTAACCTTTAAATGCAACTACCTATGCTCTCCATCCTTCATCGTGTAAAAAGCTTTCAAATCCATTTAAATAAATTCTGTGCTTTCCAGTTGAGGAATTAACCCAGCCTTCAGTAACTTTCTTTTCGAAGTATTCAGAAGTTCCGTGACCAATAACATCTCTGATTTTGTTTCCTTGAAAAGAGTCTAAAAATCTTTGATCACCTTTTGATATATGCAGATAGTGCAAATCTATGTTTTGAAGGAAGGCCATTTTTAAATTTTTGTTAATGTTTAGATCTCCAAAACCATTTCCAATGGTTATTAATTCATCTGAACAAAGTAAATCTTTACAAAATGCATGTTCAAAATAATTAAGAGGAGGAATACTAACCCTGTGAGTTTTATTGTAACCTGTAACTATGTTCGAAAGTATAATACTTCTGCCAGGATCAACATAATCCAATTGTAGTATGGGGTCAAATATATTCGGTATTGATGGATTGCAAAAATATTCTGTTTTTATTGTTTTGTAATTCATCTCATTTCTCCAGTATATTGATCCATGCAAATTGAAATAATTTAAGCACGCATCATCATTAATAATTTTATTAAAATCAACTGAATAAGTGTTGTCCTGGGTTTCTTTTCCAGTTGTTAAGAATCCATCAAATACATTTAATTCGTTAAGGGCTTTTGGAATCAATCTATCATAATTCGTTGTGTAAATCCTAACCACATAATCATTAGATATGTAGTACATTATAAAATTTAAAAGGCATTTGTTCAGCATTTCACAGCCTTTTTCGTTGTATTTATTATCATAATTTGAAATAGAATCTGATACATGTCCATTGAATCTTGAAATTAAATCAGAAAAGTAGCGTAATTCCACTCCTATTTTTGGCCATTGTATCCATGAGTTTCCTGAACTAATAGGTGATCTATAATGAACATTGGTCGGTTCTCTATTGTCAGCTTCATCTAAATCTTTTATTTCAAAATCTTTAAGGTTATTAACTAATCCTTTTTCATTGAACCAGAATGGCCATATGGAGGTAAAATTGGGATTGGACCCCTTAACTTTGAGACTATTGTAATAATCAAATATTGATTCCAATAGAGTAAGGATTGTCTCGAAGTTAATTGATTCAGTATAATCAAATTGTGCCTCAAACTCATTAAAGATATACTCACCAATGGGTTTGCCATTACATGCATGATAATATTTATCTTTAATAATTATATCAGTTATTTGAGAACTTGTAGGCCCTTCCCATGGAATAGCTGCTCCAGATCCAAGAAGAATTGTGACTTTTTTCCTCATTTCAGTAAAGGATTATTTTTATGCCTCGAAAAAATACACAATTTTCCCTACATTAGTAAAAACTTTCTTCAATAGAAATTAACCCATGACCAAGAACAACAACAAACCCGACATCAACTTCGAACAGGACCTCTGGAAAGCGGCCAACGAACTGCGTGGTGCGGTGGCTGAGAACCAGTACAAGGATTATGTGCTTTCCCTGCTTTTCCTGAAGTACATGTCGGAGAAGTATGAAAAGCGGAAGACGGAGATTGAGGGATTGATAGAGGAGCCGGAATCGGAATATTATACCACCAATACAGAAGAAAAAGATTTTTGGATTGCTGATGAGGATGAATATAAAAAAGCGGGTGCCCTGGTATTGCCCGAGGAATGCACCTGGGATTATCTCCAAAGCAATGCCGAACAGGACGATATCAAAATAAAGGTGGACAGCGCCTTTAGCATCCTGGATGAAAAGCTGGCCGAATACAAACCCACCCTGAAAGGTTTGTTGCCGCCCCTGTTTGTAAAAAGCCAGTTGACGGCCACACAGACCGGCGGAATGATCAATCTCTTTTCCCACAAAAAGTTTTCTTTGATTGAAAACCCCGAAAGCGATATTTTCGGTAGGATATATGAGTATTATATTGGCAAGTTTGCCATGGCCGAGGGTTCGGGTGCCGGACAATTTTTTACACCCGGTTCCATTGTGCGCCTGCTGGTGGAAATGCTGGAACCTTATCATGGAAGGATCTTTGACCCTGCCTGCGGGAGCGGGGGTATGTTTGTACAGTCATACAAATTTGTAGAAGCCCATGGGGGTGATAAAGGGGATATTTCCCTTTACGGACAGGAACGTTATGAAGGCACCCTGCGACTGGCCAAAATGAACCTGCTTATCCGTAACCTTTCCTTTGAACTCAAACTTGGGGATTCCCTGCTGGATGATAAGTTCCCGGAGCTGAAAGCTGATTTTGTGATTGCCAATCCCCCCTTTAATGTTTCTGCCTGGCATGCCGAAAAGCTGCCGGATGACGATCCCCGCTTGCTGGGACCCAAAGATGAGTTTACCACCAACGGCAACGCCAACTACATGTGGATGCAAACCTTCTGGAGCCATTTGAATGAAAACGGAACAGCCGGTTATGTGATGGCCAACGGTGCCATGACCACCAACAGCAAGGGAGAAAAAATTGTACGGCAATATATGGTGGACAATGGATATATAGATTGTATTGTACGATTACCGGATAAGTTATTTATGACAGTTGCCATTCCCACAACCCTGTTTTTCCTGAGCAAGAACCGCGATGGCAACGACGGCAAACGTGCCCGCATGGACGAGATCCTTTTTATTGATGCCAGTAAATTAGGAGAAATGGCTACACGACGTCTGCGTGTATTTTCGGAAGAGAATATTGCCAAAATTTCAGATACCTACCACCAATGGAGAAACACAGATGGTAATTATGAAGATATTCCCGGTTTCTGTAAAGCGGCAAAACTGGAAGAAGTAAAACTAAACGATTACAAACTCACGCCCGGTATTTATGTGGGCTCTGAAGCAGAAGAAGACGATGGGATTCCTTTTGAGGAAAAGATGGGAGAATTGAAAGAGCAATTGAAGGAACATTTCGAGAAGTCAAATGAATTGCAGGAAAGGATAATGAGTAACTTAAACGATATGTAACATGGCATTCAATCCCAAAGAACCGTACAATGATTTACCTCTTTTACCACCGAAAGGTAAATTGAAAGGAGATATTGAAACAAAGGCGGTATTAAAAAAACTGGTTAATGCGAAAGCCAAACTTGCAGAACTCAAGGGAAGGGCAGTGGCCATACCAAACCAGGATATCCTGATTAACAACATAGCTTTGCAAGAAGCAAAAGCCAGTTCTGAGATTGAAAACATCATTACCACCAACGACAAACTCTTTAAAGCCATTTCTGCAAAGAATTATAAGCCTGATAAACAAACCAAGGAAGTGGTCAATTATCGTGAAGCACTCTATTCTGCTTATAAACCATTACATGATAGAGGCTTTATTTCTGTCAATGATATTATCAGGATCAATGAAGTAATTCTGGAAACAGATGAAGGGATCAGAAAAATACCGGGCACTGCCCTTGAAAATGATGTAACCAAAGAGATAATTTACACACCTCCTGTAGGAGAAGATGTGATCCGGGAGAAACTGGCAAACCTTGCCGAATTTATTAATCTGGAAGATGCTGTTGATCTCGATCCCTTAATTAAAATGGCGATCATACATTACCAGTTTGAATCCATACATCCTTTTGGCGATGGAAACGGCAGAACCGGCCGCATATTGAATGTCTTATATCTTGTTCTGACGGGGCAGCTCGATATGCCTGTTCTTTTTCTCAGCAGATACATTAACAAAAACAAATCAGATTATTACAGATGTTTCAGAGATGTAACAGAGAATAATAACTGGGAAAGCCTTTTGATATATATGCTTGAGGCAATTTACCAAACTGCCGATTTTACCCTGGAGAAGATAAATGATATCATTGCTTCACTCAACAAAGCAATTGATTTTGTGCGTGATAAAGCCGGAGAAATTTACAGTAAGGAACTGGTTGAGTGTATGTACGAGCAAGCCTATTTAACATCCTCTTTTCTCGAAAACAGACTGGGGATAGTAAGGCAAACAGCAGCAACACACTTAAAGAAACTTGAAAAGGCGGGTGTTTTAAAACTCGAAAAAGTAGGAAAAGAGAACTTATACCTGAACATTGAATTGGTGAAAATATTAAAGCAGTAATTAACATGTTAAATGACCTTACATATGGAGATTTACATGTTAGTTTTTGTGATAATTTTTAACATGAAAACAATAACATGTTAAATGGCTTAACATGAAAGGAAACAAATGTTAAAAATGATGCTTTTTTTTAACATGTTTTTGAAAAAAGCCTGGCAGAGAAAATGGTGGTCAGAGAAGCGAGAGAACAGGTGGTACAACAAGTGGTAGAACAGGTGGTACAACAGGTGGTAGAACAAATGGTAGAGCTTATGTTCAAATAAAGAAGAAAGGTCGAGAAAAAATGGTGGTCAGAGAAAAATTTGAAATGGTGGTCAGAAAAGTTGTAGAACAGGTGGTAGAACCGGTGGGTATTTTGATTGTTCAGAAGCAGAAAAAGATGACGGGATTCCTTTTGAGGAGAGGATAGAGGAATTGAAAGAATTACTAAAAATTCAGTTTGGCAAATCTGAAAAATTAATGATGAGAATATTAAGTAACTTGAGCGAGCTTTAAGTCATTACATATATAGATCTTAATAGAGGTGGAATCAAAATTTAAAGACCAAACTCATGGAAAATATAATAAATAAGCGATTAGTTTCTTACAGTTTTTTAGCTCATATTAATAATAATAAGCAGGGTTATAAAGATTTTAATGACGTTTTTATCCCAATAGTAAAGAAAGGCTTAAGTGAATTAAATAGAGAAGGAATTAAAAGCGGTAAATCAATTCTTGAAATAAAAAGCAAAGTTGATAATAAATATGGCTTGGACATTCCTATTCCTATGATGAGAGAGCTTTTGGTAAAAATTGCTAAAGAAAGTAACCAAGGTGATACACCCAATGATTTTGTGTTGCATGATGATGATTCATTTATGATGAAAAGCTATATTTTTGCTGATTATGATGAAACAATCGAAAAGCAACAATCAGAAATAGAGGTGCTTGAAACCTTATACGATGATTTTTTACTTAGTAAAGGGTTTGACCCAACAAAGGAACCATCACTAATTGACTTTATTGATCAAAATAGTAAACATTTATCAAAATATTTCTCAGAATCGGAACCTATAGATGATGAACAATTCATTATCCATGCAAAATTCTTTAACACCTTGGATAAAAAAAGTGAAGAGTTTTCGATTCTAAGAGATATTTATCTGGGATCAATCATTGCAAGCTATCTTGAGGTGGAGTTTTCTGAAGTTGAGTCACAACTTGAATTTGTTTTAGATACAAACTTTATTCTTGGTTTAATAGATTTAAATTCTGCTGAGTCTACTCACACTTGTCGCAAAATTTATGAAATTAGCAAAAGGTGTAATTTCAAACTTTCAGTTTTACCTATAACTATTGAACAAGCAAAAAATTTATTGAATAATTCAGCAAATAACCTGAATACTGTTTTTGTTCAAAAGTTACTTGACCCAGAAAGCATTTTTAATGCGTGTGAAAGAAGAAACCTTGGGAAAACTGATCTTGAAAGAATTTCAGGTAAACTTGAAAAAATTCTTCAAGAGGAATTTAATGTTGTAATAATTGGTAGTGATGAAAAGTACCGAAATAAAGCAAGACATAATTATCCTGAGGTAATTGAACATTATGACAAGATCAGAAAGAATGACAGAAGGGGTGCACTTCATGATGCAACTGCAGAAGTTTATGTTATTGAAAAGAGAGGAAAAATTCAAAAAGATTTCATCGATTCAAAATGTTGGTTCGTCTCAAACACTAAGCATCCACTCTATTTAAGGCGCATAAAAGGGGATTCTTTGCCATATATAATCAGATCTGACATCCTAGTCAATATACTCTGGTTGAGCAACCCATCCATAAAACTCGAATTATCTGGTGAGCAAATAGCAAATCTCGGATTAACAAGGTTAATCTCATCAACAATAAGTCGCTCTTTACCTAAAGCAAGAATATTGAAAGAATTTGATGAAAACTTAATTAGGTATCGAGATCAAGAAAAAATTTCTGATGAAGATTGTATGCGGGCTGCTTCAAAAATTGCCGAAAGCACAATAAATTTTGAAAAGTATAATAAGATTGCTCAGGATGATTCTGAAAAATTCATCCAAAAATTAGTTGAATTATCACGTCAAAAACAAATTCAAGAAGAAGAAATAAGAAAATTAACAGAAAAGAAGATTATTGAAAGCCAACAAAAAATAGAGGATGCTGAGAAATCTAAAAAAGCTGAAATTAAGAAAGAAAGAGAAATAAGATATAATGAATTAGCGAATATTTATGAAGGTTTTAAACAACAGGCAATTAAGCAATCGAATTGGATATTGAGCCTTTATGTGTTTGTACCTATTTTAATCATTGTTGCACTAATTATAATATTCGGTTGGGATAAATTTGAAAAATGGTACATTTTAATAACACTTATTTTTTTTGGCTTGGAGTATTTATATTTTGGATTGTTCGAGAGGAAGTGGACTCCCTCAAAATTTAAAAAGGTGACTTTAAAACATAGAATAGAGAAGAAAATATCTGCTTTCAATTTTAACATGTCCGAATATGACAAATTAAAAGAAGAATTTGAAGGAAAGAAAGATGAATGATTGGAAAGTTAAAAAGTTTACTTCGTTAATCGAAATAAATCCGAGTTTAAAAGCTGATACTCAACAACAATATGAGTATATCGAGATGAAGGACCTTTCTCCTGGTTTTAGATGGGTTTATCCTTCAGATTACAGGAAATTGAAAGGAGGTGCTCGTTTTGAAGAAGGTGATACTCTATTCGCTCGGATTACACCTTGTTTGGAAAATGGGAAAATTTGTCAAGTTAAGAACCTGCGACAAAACACCGGATTTGGTTCAACCGAATTCTTAGTATTCAGAAATATTGAAGATGTTTCACACAAAGACTTTGTTTATTATTTAGCCTCCTCACCGCTCATTAGGAAATTTGCAGAAAACAAAATGGTAGGCACATCGGGCAGGCAAAGAGTAAACAAAGATGTTTTTGAAAACCTCGAAATCCCCCTCCCCCCACTCCCCACCCAACACCGCATCGCCGAAATCCTCGGCGCCCTCGACGACAAGATCGAACTCAACCTCCAAATGAACAAAACCCTGGAAGAAATGGCCATGAGACTCTATAAACACTGGTTCGTGGATTGTCCAGAGAAAACACAAATCCCAGTCGAAAACTACATTACATTAAACCCAAGATTAAGTTTGCAAAAGAGGGTGGTCGCTAAGCATGTTGAGATGAAAGCCATACCAGAAAATGAATCAGGTGTTCGATATTATTCATTTAGAGAGTTTAAAGGTGGAGCAAAATTCCAGAATAATGATACAATATTTGCCAGAATTACACCTTGTTTAGAAAATGGCAAAACGGCATTTGTTGACTTCTTGGATCAAAATGAAGTAGGTTTTGGTTCAACAGAATTCCTTATTATGAGGGCAAAAGATAAAGTTAGCCCATTTTGGGTTTATTGTCTTGCAAGGGATAATGCTTTTCGCAAACATGCCATTTCTACTATGGTTGGTACATCGGGAAGACAGCGTGTACAGAACAAGCCCTTACTTGATTACCAGGTAATGGATATTGATTCCAGGGAAATGGACAGGTTCAGTAGTAAAGTGAAACCTTACTTTGGTTTGATTAGAAACAACAATGTTGAAAACGATACATTAGTCAAAACCCGTGACTACCTCCTCCCCAAACTCATCAGCGGTGAAATAGAAGTCAAAACAGCAGAATCAACTATCAAAGAAGTTTTGTAATGCACAACAAACTCATTGAATCGGATGTGGAAAATGCAGCCATCGACTGGCTGAAAGAACAGGGCTACCGCTATGTGCATGGTTCGGAGATCGAACGGCCCTTGAACAAAGTGGTTCTGGAAAAGGACCTCATGCACTTCATTGCCAAAAGCTATCCCCACCTCCCGGAGGTCAACCGCAGGGAAGTCCTGCAGCAGTTCATCCACAACGAAGGCATCGACCTGGAACACCGCAACCGGGATTTCCATCAGAAGCTGGCCAAAGGCATCGACTATGTTTGGAAAGACAAAAACGGGCAGGAGCAGCAGGAACATCTGTACGTCGTTGATTTTACAAATCCTGAAAACAACAATTTCCTTTGCGTTAACCAGTTTCCGGTAAAAGGCAAGAACAACCGCAGGCCGGATATGATCGTTTTCGTGAACGGGCTGCCGCTGGTGGTATTCGAGTTTAAAAACTGGTTCGACCCGGAAGCCACCGTCGAAACTGCCTTCAACCAGATACAGCATTATAAAGAAGACATCCCGCAGCTTTTCGAGTACAACGAGATCACGGTCATTTCCGATGGCTCAACCAGCCTGCACGGCATGTACAGCTCGGCCAGGGAATGGTTCACCCCCTGGAAATCCGTTGACGGCCAGCAAACCACCGAAGACAGGTTTGCACTCGATTGCCTGCTCAAAGGTTTGTTCCCCAAAGAACGGCTGTTGTTTTACATCCGGCATTTTATTTTCCATGAAGACCACAACGGCACTTTGGTCAAGAAAGGCGCCAAGTACCACCAGTTTTTCGGGATCAGCTTTGCCGTGGAAAGCACCAAAAAAGCCATCCGGCCTTTCGGCGACGGGCGCATCGGGGTGATCTGGCATACCCAGGGTTCGGGCAAAAGCATTTCCATGGCCTTTTATTCGGGCATTTTGCGCAAAATGCCGGAACTGAAAAACCCAACCCTCGTCATACAGGTCGACCGCAATGACCTCGACAATCAATTGCATGATAATTTCGTGCTGGCCGAAGACATTGTCGGCAGCATCCATCACGCCAAAACCACGGATGATCTGAGAAGACTGCTCAGCGGAGAAGGTGGCGGGATCATTTTCTCCACCATCGAAAAATTCCGCTTAAAACGACCGGTTTTTGGCCGGGGAGAAGAATTCGAGAGCGAACATCCCGAATTGTCAGACCGGGAAAATATCATCGTCATAGCCGATGAAGCCCAACGCACCCAGTACGGCCTGCTCGACGGACTGGCCGCCAACCTCAGAAAAGCGCTTCCCAATGCTTCCTTTATCGGTTTCACCGGCACCCCTGTTGATCTGAAAGATGCGGACACGCAGGAAGTTTTCGGGGAAACCATACACACTTACGACATCAAACAGGCTGTGGATGACGGAGCCACGGTGAAGCTCGTTTATGAGCCGCGCCTGGCCAAGCTGCACCTGGGTAATGAAGACATCAACGAAGAAGCCGAAGAAATCACCGGGAGCATTGAAACCAAAGATGCCAACAAGATGAAATGGGCGGCGGTGGAAGATGCCGCCGGCTCTGACGACCGGGTGCAAAAAGTGGCCCGCGACATCCTGGAACATTACACAAAACGCAGTCAGGCTTTGGAAGGCAAAGCCATGATCGTTTGCATGAGCCGCAGGAACTGTGTAAAAATGTACAATGCCCTTAGCGCTATGGAAGGCTGCCCGGAAAGTGCCGTGATCATGACCGGCAATATTTCCAAGGATCCGCCTGAATGGAATCCGCATCTCAGAACTAAGTCGCAACAGGAAGCCATCAAATCAAGATTTAAGGATCCGGAGGATCCACTGAGATTTGTGATCGTGCGGGATATGTGGCTTACCGGCTTCGATGCCCCGGTGGCCCATACCATGTATGTGGATAAAATCATGCAGGGACACAACCTCATGCAGGCCATTGCCAGGGTGAACCGTGTTTTCGGCGACAAACCCTCCGGCCTCATCGTGGATTATATCGGCATCGGCAACAAACTCAGGGATGCCACAAAGAAATACACCAAAAGCGGTGGCACCGGCAAACCTTCTTATGATATTGATGAAGTGTTTGAACAATGCAAAGAGCAGGTGGAAGTCACAAAATCACACCTGCCGGATGGCATGGATTACAGCGAATGGAAGATCATATCGCAGGGGGATAAGTTCAACCTGGTGAATGATGCCGTGAATCATATCGTAAAAGACGACAAACGCGCTGATGATTTTATGAATGCCGAAAAAACCATGTCGGGGCTGGTTTCCATTGTTAGGAGCCATCAGCGGATCCATGAAATTGCTTTGGATGTGGTCTTTTTGCAGCATGTGGGAGCGGCGGTCAGAAAAGCAAAGCAGCCCCCGGTGGACAAAAAGAAAGCAGAGAAAAAGATCAAGGAACTCATTGGCCGGAGTATTGATTCGGAAGAGATCATAGATGTGTATGCCATGGCCGGGATTGAAAAACCGGATATTTCCATTTTGGATGAAGAATTCTTGGCCGGGGCCAAAGAGAAAAAATCAGGCAACGAGATCAAGGTGGAATTGCTGCGGCAGATCCTCAACAATGAGATCAAAGTGAAGATGACGAAGAATTTCAAGAAATACACTTCCCTGAAAAAGGAAGTTGAAGAAGTGATCAAAAAGTATCACAACAACGCCATCGACAGCTACACCACCATTATGGAACTGTACCAGCGGGCCAAAGAAATGCAGGAAGAAGACAGGCGCAGCAAGGAACTGGGATTGAGTGAAGAAGAACTGGCCTTTTACGACATCCTGGCCAACCACAAGGATGCCATCAAGGATTACAAGC
Source organism: Bacteroidales bacterium (assembly GCA_021740625.1). Taxonomy (GTDB): domain Bacteria; phylum Bacteroidota; class Bacteroidia; order Bacteroidales; family JAIOZK01; genus JAIOZK01. The sequence continues at coordinate 73,006 of JAIOZK010000020.1, read as the reverse complement.
TGATCAAGGAACTGGTGCACAAGATCGTTAAAGCGGTCGAAAAAAACCTGCAACTCGACTGGTACAAAAAACCGGATGCACAGGCAGCCATCCGCTCAGCCGTCAAAGGCGTGCTGCGCAAAAACGTAGAATTAAAAGAACTCAACGCCATCCTGGCTGAGATCATGGAACAGGCAAAAGGGCAGTACGAGGAATGGCCGATGGTGGGGTGAGGGAGCAAAGATAATAATCCACCAAAACCTATTGGATATTGAATTCCTCAATTCATCTGATAGCTGAAGTATATTTTAAGAGCATGAGAGAAAAGGATGAAATAAAAGGGAAAAACCTCACCGCTATTTTAAATGATTTCGCTACTTCAGATATCCATGTAACTTTTGATTATCACCTTGTTCAAACTGATAAAACCTATAAGGACAGGTGAGAGATGTCTGATATAATGATCTGGAGCAATGAATATTTCCTTTCGATTGAGGCCAAGTATCTTTCAGACTGGACTTATGAAAAAGATATACTGCAGGTGCAGGAGCGTATTGTCTATCTTGAAAACAAACCTCACAAGAGATATGGCATACAGTTGCTTCTTATCAAGAACGAGAAGTGGGAGAACGCAAGAAAGCATAAAAATCACCTGGGATCAAATTTCTCATTGTTGAAAAACAATCAGGAAAATTTGAAAGTTCCCGTAATTATTATAACCTGGGAGCAGTTGATGGGGATTATCCCTGAAAAAAGGGTGCAATCTTACCTGAAAGAACAGTTAAAAAGAAAATTGTCAGTCGCCAGGGTCTAAGAACCCGCCCGGCAAAGGCAGGCGAATAAGAATTGGTAATCTGGGGCGGGTCTTAGACCCTTCCTCAAGATTGCGCGATATTCGATATTCGATGGAAGTTCCCGATAAATCGCTAAATCGCTACGTCGCACAATCGTTCAATCGAATATCTTTTATTCTGATTTTGATGTAGCGATTGATCGATTGCACAATTGCCCGATATTCGATGGAAGGCCTCCCAGTCGCCCTCTCTCCTTGTTACCTCGATATAACCTTAGACCCTTCCTCTCACTTGCAATATGATGTATGCTTGCTTACCTTTACTCTTTATACCAAACTCATTACAATGCAAAAAACAATCAACACCCTCAGCCTGGTCCTTCTGATCACTACAGGAGCTATTGCCCAGCAAACCATGGAACTCACTTTCACAGCCATCGACAGCGTTTATTATTCCCGGCTTGATAGTATCAAGGTCATGAACCGGACAAAGGAATGTGATACGATACTGCACTGGAATGACACTGTGCTTGTGCTGGATGTTAATGTTGGAATGCCGGAACAGGAAATCAACAAAGAATTCAACGTAAAGGCATACCCTAACCCGGTCATGGAAGTAGCGATCTTGAATGTCGTAATCCCTGAAGCTGCCAAAACAGAAGTGACCATAACAAATTTCCAGGGCAGGATTATGCATGCAAAAAGCTTCAGTCTTAATGCTGGATTAAATGTTTTCAACTTTATTCCCGGCAGGGAAAAAATGTATTTCATTTCATTTTCCTGGCAAGGTCATACCCGACATCTGAAATTGATCAATGCAAGTCCAGTGAAGGCAAGAGAAAGTGTTTTGAATTATTTTGGAGGTCACAATCAAGTCGGGAACATGATGCTTGTGACAGGTAATGGTGGATTTAAATTTACCCCGGGAGACAGGCTCTTGTATATTGGTTACATCGATTCCCTCGAATCAGGGATTGCAGATGTACCAATGGAAAGTAAAGCTTACACTTTTCAGTTTGCATACAATATACCTTGTATTGATACTCCATTTATTATCTATTCAGGAGTTCTGTATTATACATCTCAAATTTTTAGTCAATGCTGGTTGAAAAGAAATCTTGATATTGGAATTATGATTCCAGGTTTGCAGGAAATGGAAGATAATGAAATAATAGAAAAGTATTGTTATGATGATAATATTGAAAATTGTTTCACCTATGGCGGCTTGTATCAATGGAATGAAGTTATGAATTATAACATCCAGGAGGGTGGACAGGGATTGTGTCCTGATGGCTGGCATGTGCCAACTGATGAAGAATATAAAATCCTTGCCGGTGCTGTTGATTCACAATACGGTATTGGGGATACGATTTGGGATCAGGAATACACATATCGGGGTTTTGATGCAGGATATCACCTGAAAGCCAGTGATGGGTGGTATGGTGGTTATAATGGGAGTGATAAGTTTGGATTCAATGCAATGCCATGTGGACGAAGAAGATGGGAAGGTGTTTATAATACTTTGGGAACTGTTTCCTGGGTCTGGTCATCATCAACCTACAATACTTATTATGGATGGTACAAAGAGATCCATTACAAATTGGATAATTTGGGTAGGTATTTTACAACAAAACTCGATGGACTTGGGGTTCGTTGCATAAAAAACTAGGTAAAGGGTAAAGTAAATCATTTTGATTTATTCGAAATCACAAATAATCAATGGAAGCTTATGTATAATGAAAGAAAAGACTATTTTCTCATTATTGTAAATGAGGTTATAGGACAACGGAAGTTTCCAGAGGTCTTGATATACCGTGACCCCTATCATTTAATTATAAACAGCAAAATTGAAGTGAATAAACTAACATTATTACAATAAATATCTTATGTTGTTCAATAGATATCCCCGAAATAAAAACACAATCAAAACTTAGTTTATGAGATTTTGAACTAGTTATACTTATTGTGTGTGACTATAGATGGGCTCGAATGTAATAAATGGATAAAATAGAACTCTTTTACGATTATGATTTATTCTACAGATGGGATAATAAGCAATTGGCAGGACATTGAATCCTACAAAGAACGTAATTTATATTACAAGCTCTTTACCGGCTACCTATTCAATGAACTATTACCCGGCTATCATCAAAATAAACTATCCTTTTTCAATTTGCTGAGAGATCAACTTGATCAGAACCAATTTGGGCCAGATGAAATCAACGGTATAGACCTCGGCGCTGTTTTAAATGATTTTGCCTTTTCCGAAATCCATGTGACGTTTGACTATCATCTTGTTCAAACTGATAAAACCTATAAGGACCGGGGAGAAATGTCTGACATTTTGATTTGGTGCGATAAATATTTTCTTTCAATTGAAGCCAAGTATCTTTCGGACTGGACGTATGATAAAGATATTGTGCAGGTACAGGAGCGTATTGTCCGTTTAAAAACTGAACCACCTAAGAGAGGGATCCAGGTACTTCTGATTAAAAGTGAAAAATGGGAGAATGCCAGAAAGCATAAAAATCACCTGGGATCAAATTTTGCGTTGTTGAAAAATAATCAGGATAACCTGAAAATTCCTGTGATCATAACTACATGGGAGCAGTTAATGGGAATTATCCCTGAAAAAAGGGTGCAGGCATATCTCATGAAGCAAATGAAAAGAAAGCCAAACCAAAGACTTATTCAGACAAATTAGCAGGCATTCTTTGGCGTACCAAAGACCCAACTCATACCAAGACTCAAAATTGAATTATAAGCCCGGGTGGTATGCAAAGCTACTCTGTAAAAAGAAAAACTCGTGCACAAGCTCGACAACATTCAATAGAAAGAACAATTATAAATTTCCCAAATCCGGAAATATATTCTTCTTATGGAAATTGCCTTGGTTGAGAAATTTTCTTAAATTATTGAATACAAGATTGTTGAAAACTTGTGGCACATGGGAACGATCTTTGGTTATTTTAATGTACCTTTAAATATTCTAAAGCAATTAAACTCAAATCCAATCATAATGAAAGAAAAAAGGTTCAAAAGACGTACATATAGTCAACGTGTATTTAGTGGGATGTTCATCAACAGGGTTGCAGCCTTTTTTACAGCCGCGGTTGTACTCATTGCCGGTTGTAACAGATTTGATCCCGTCCAGGAAATCGAGGATGGGAGCGCCAGAACAATGGGATCCCTGGTCGTTAGCGATAATTTTAGCTGGAATTTGTTTCAAACCCTGGATGTGGAAGTAGTGCTTCCCCAGAATGAAACCATTAAACCCATTGAGATCAGTTCGCTGGATGGAAACAAGATCTATTTCAAAGGTAATTCGGAAGATGGTACCAGAAATGTTGTTACGATCGCAACATTGCCCACTGCCGTTGAATTGGTGATGATTCAGTTCGGCGATGGAGTGGCCTATGAACCTGCTATCGTGCCCATCATGGATAATGCAATTACCTACAATTTTAATGATGTCAAGAAATCAGGCTCCCGAGGTGACGACGATGACGACGATGATGATGACGACGATGACGATGATGACGATGATGATGACGACGATGACGATGATGATGACGACGATGACGATGATGACGATGACGATGATGATGACGACGATGATGACGATGATGACGATGACGACGATGATGATGATGACGATGATGATGATGACGACGATGACGATGATGACGATGACGACGATGATGATGATGACGATGACGACGATGATGACGATGATGACGATGACGACGATGATGACGACGACGATGATGACGACGACGATGATGACGATGACGATGATGACGATGACGATGATGACGATGATGACGATGATGACGATGATGACGATGATGACGACGACGATGATGATGACGATGATGACGATGACGATGACGATGATGATGACGATGACGACGACGATGATGATGATGACGATGATGATGACGATGACGACGATGACGATGATGATGACGATGATGATGAAGATGATGATGACGACGATGATGATTTTACGGGATCACTGGGATATGAAGATTTATGGCCCGGAACCGGCGACTATGACTTCAATGATCTGGTTATCGATTATAACTTCGACATCACCAAAAATGAAATTGAGCAAATTGAACACATTACGGCAACATTTACAATTCAGGCTTTCGGGGCTACATTCAAAAATGGTTTCGGCTTTATGTTCCCCAATGTCGATCCCGACCAGATTTTATCCGTTTCGGGCTACGACCTAGCAGCCGATACCTATATTACCTTATCAGGGAATGGTACAGAAGCCGGTCAATCAAATGCCACATTCATCCTGTATGACAATGTGTACAGGATAATGGACCATCCGGGTTCGGGTATAGGTGTGAATACCGATCCGGGCGCTCCCTATGTTGATCCGGTTACCGTTGTTCTTGAAATTGATTTTTATGAAAACGGCAGCTTCGCACCGGGAGGACCCGTGACATACAGCCAGCTGAATATTGGTAATTTCAATCCTTTCATAATCGTTAGAATGGACAGGGGAGTTGAGGTGCATTTACCTTATTTTGCACCTACAGACCTCGTAAATGCCAGTATTTTCGGAACATCCCATGATGATTCCGATCCGGCAACGGGCAGGTATTATGTTACGGACAAGAACTACCCCTGGGCCATTAATATTCCGCAAACATTCGATTATCCGATAGAAAAGCAGGACATCAATGGCGCTTATCTGAAATTCGGGGAATGGGCCGAAAGCGATGGGACCCTTTATCCCGACTGGTATGAAGATCAACCGGGATACAGGAATAATGCCCTTATATATTAACAACTGGAAAAAATGAGAATATAAACCGCATACTGTAAAGATGCGGTTTATTTTTTTGTCATAATTTTAACAATCAACAAGCATATTTTTTAGAGACATGAAAAAAAGAAATAAAATCTACCTGCTTTCTTTTCTGGTTATACTGTTCGTGATTATCCTGGGGGTTCTTATTGTTCTGAATTCAGATAATCCATACATACATAAGGTCGATACCGGGCAGGCATTCAAAAACCTGGATATTGAAAAGCAGGATTCTTCGAAACTTGTCAGTGCCATTCATTTAAGTGGCGATTATATTATTAACAGCATAAAGGAAGACGGGCAATTTGTTTACAAGGTCAACATGGATACGGGCACGGAAGTCAATGAAAAATATAATTCCCTGAGACATGCCGGTGCTGTTTACGCCCTGTGTATGTATTATGAATTCAATCCTGATCAGCAGGTGCTGGAGGCAGCAAACAAAGCGGCCGGTTTTATCAGGCAGAAACTGCTGGCACCCATCCCGAAACATCCTGAAATGTTGGGTGTATGGAGCCTGCCGGATATCAATAACGATGACGATCCTCCCCTGGTAAAACTTGGCGGGAACGGACTCGGACTGGTAGCACTGGCTTACCTTGAAAAACTTGATCCCGGCAGTACGGGCATTCCGACACTACGAAAAATGGGAGAGTTTATCCTGTTCATGCAAAAAGATAACGGGGGATTCTACTCCAAATATTTCCCAGGACCACGTGGTCGGGACGATAGCTGGACATCCCTGTACTATCCCGGTGAAGCGGCACTGGGACTAATGATGCTTTATGAAATCGATCCGGATGAAAAATGGCTGGAAGGGGCCGCGATGGCATTGAAGTACCTGGCAAAATTGCGGGAAGGGGAAACCAAAACCGAGGCCGATCACTGGGCGCTCATTGCAACAAGAAAACTGATGCAATATTACCGCGATCTGGACCTGAACATCCCGGCAGAACTGCTGATTGATCATGGGATACAGATTTGCAAGAGTATGATATTACAAATGGCCCAGTTCCCGGCTTATACTCCCTATTACGGTTGCATGACCTCCGATGGCAGGACCACACCCACCGCTACACGGATGGAAGGTTTGCTGAGTTTTGTAAGTCTGGTTCCCGGGAACAGAAAATCATTAATCTACAGCATACTGCTGGTTACCAACAAGGGCATAGGATTTCTTGAACGGGCCCAGGTCAAGCAGGGCCCATACAAAGGTGGTATGACCAGGGAATACTATATACCCGGGCTGGATCCCCAAAAATACAGGGTAGATGCCGATGAACGGAGAAACACCGAAATCCGGATTGATTATGTCCAACATGCACTGAGTGCATGGATTGATTATTACCGCCTGGTTTACTAAAACCATATTGTCGCTTTTTGTCATAATTCTGGAAGTAAGACTGAAAGACAAAACAGTTTATGATCCCAAATGGCATCCAATATTTTCATGTTGTTGCTGCTTTTTTATTTTTATCTCCTTAAATCTTTGCCTATTTTTGTTAAGAACCAGGTGGATTGGATATTGAAGTAAACATAAACACCAAACCAGACAGAATGAAAAAACGTTCTCTTCTCATAGCCCTCACAACCGGAATGATGCTATTCCTGACGAATGGATGCAATCACAAGTCTTCCCAAGAATCCACCGGGACGATAGATCAATCCGTAAATCCTGAATCGGATACTACAAAGCTGCGAAAGATAAGTTTCCTGCCTTACTGGGTTGCCAATGCACAATTTGCGGGATATTACGTAGCAAAGGAAAAAGGCATCTACCAAAAATATGGTCTGGATGTAGAGATCATTCCATTCGATCCTTTCCACACTTCTATTAAACTGATGCAAAAGAGGAAAGCTGATTTTGCCGCAATTTGGCTTTTAAATGCCATACAGGCAAAGGCTGAGGGTACCAATATCGTGAACATTGCCCAGTTCTCCACCCGATCATCCCTGATGCTGGTCACAAAGAAATCCAGTGGGATCAATACCCTGCAGGATATGAACAACAAAAGGGCGGGCATATGGAACGGATATGAAATGCAGCCTAAATCCCTTTTCAAAAAGTACGATTTGAATGTTGAAATAGTACCCATCGGAAGCACCAACAATCTCTTCCTGAACGATGGGGTGGAGATTACCAATGCCAGTTGGTTCGACGAGTACCATTCCATTATCAATGCTGGTTATGATCCCGATGAACTGAATACTTTTTTCTTTGCCGATTACGGATTGAATTTTCTTGAGGATGGTATTTACTGCCTTTCTGAGGTTAGAATGAAAGAACCCGAATTGTGCACGGCCTTTGTGAAAGCTACTGCCGAGGGATGGGTAAGGGCCTTTCATAATCCTCATGAGGCGCTGGATCTGGTTATTGAATACGCCAGGCGCTCCAATCTGCCTGTCAACAGGGTCCACCAGAAATGGATGCTCGACCGATACAGGGATCTTTATTACAGCGAAGGCCATACCACGACATATCTGAACGAAAAGGATTATTTGTTCGCGGCCGGGGTATTGAAAGATAACGGACTGATCGATGAGATACCTGTTTTTAAAGAGTTTTATATTCCTTACGATAGCAACATTTCAAAATAAATATCAAGCAGGATTTCCTATGGAGAGCAGTCAAAAAAACCGTAAGCGCAAAAAGGGATTGGCCTTTAAGCTGATCGTTTCCATATTTGCAAGTATTGCCGTGGTGTTCACTTTTCTTTTTATATACAACTACCAGTTGTCGAGACGCATCGTTGAGAAAAATCTGAAACTGAATGCCGAAAACATGGTAAAGAACGGGGTGTCTCAGATAGAGAAAATACTGGGATCGGTTCAGAAAGTTCCTGACAATTATTCGAAAATGATCGAAAGCACGCAATTCTCAAAGAAAGCCATGATGGAAATTTTGCAACAGATCATAGAAACAAATCCGGAGATTTTTAGTGCTGCCCTGGCCTATGAACCCTATCTGCTGGATCCGGATGAAAAGTTTTTCATGGCCTATTGTTACCGTTCGGATCATGGGTGTAAACTGAGCTTTCCTGATGGAGGGCAATATGATTATTTCACCATGGATTGGTATCAAATACCCAGGGAATTGAATCGGCCTCTGTGGAGTGAGCCCTTTTATGATGAAGGCGCTGGCAATATTATCAAGTCCACTTATTCTGTTCCGCTTTATCGCAAACTTAGCGGAGAGCGGGAATTTATTGGCATACTCAGGGCCGATGTGTCCCTGGCATGGTTGCAGGATTTTGTCAATTCCATCCAGGTGTATGAAACGGGCTATGGTTTCCTGATCTCACAAACCGGCACCATGGTAACCCACCCAATCAGAGACCTGATCATGAATGAAACGATCTTCAGCATTGCTGAGGAGCAAGGCTCGAAACAATTGCGGGAAATAGGTCGCAATATGGTTCGTGGAGAAACAAGTTTTGCCGAGATCGAGTATCACAATGTGAAAACCGGGTTGCTCAGTTGGATTGCCTATGCACCCATTGAACTGAATGGCTGGTCGATCGGGATCGTTTTTCCGGTGAATGAGTTCATGGCCGATATCAACAGGCTTTTTACGCGTGTACTGATCCTGGGCCTCAGCGGAATGCTGTTCATCCTTCTGATCATCATCTTGATCTCAAGAACCATTACGAGTCCGTTGAGAAGCCTGAACAAAGCATCCAGGAAGATCGCCGGAGGAAATTTTGAGGTGGAACTGCCGGAGATCAAAACCCGGGACGAATTGAAGGATCTGCGTGATTCTTTCGATTATATGCAAAACCAATTGGCCGAATACATTGTCAACCTGAAAGAGACTACTTCGGCCCGTGAAAAAATCGAAAGCGAACTGCGCATTGCCCGCGAAATACAGATGGGCATGATCCCGCACATTTTTCCGCCTTTCCCCAACCTGTCGCAAATTGATCTTTATGCCATGCTTAAGCCAGCCAAGGAAGTGGGTGGCGATCTATATGATTTTTTCCTGCTGAATGGGAATTATCTTTGCTTTACCATCGGCGATGTTTCGGGAAAAGGTGTTCCGGCATCCCTTTTCATGGCAGTTACCAGAACACTTCTGCGTTCGGTGGCCAGTAAGCTGGGTTCCCCCGCTTCATTTGTCGATTCCTTGAATGAATCCCTTTCTTACAACAATGAATCCAGCATGTTTGTCACCACTTTTGTAGGAATTCTGAATCTTCAAACCGGCGAAATCCACTATACCAACGCGGGTCACAATCCCCCGGTGATCATTCGTAATAACGGGAATGTTGAAATGCTTGAGATTTCCGGGTTGATCCCGGTGGGCCTTTTCAGGGATTTTAAATATACCGAATCAAGTGTTAATTTGAACAAGGGCGACAAGTTATTTCTATACACCGATGGTGTGACCGAGGCGGAGGATACAGGGAAAAATCTTTTCTCAGAGGAGCGTCTCATGGAAATCTTGAAAAACTCTGCCGGGGAAGATCCTGCTGGATTAATCCATCAGGTGATGGATAACATTACATTGCATGTGGGAGATAATGTCCAATCGGATGATATCACCATGATGTCCATCATTTTTTACGGGGAAGATTGAGGGGAAGTTTATTATTGAATGAAAACAATCCTGTTTTCATCCGCCATGATGATACGGTGATTTTCTCTGCTTATGCCTTTTATTAATCTGTTTTTCGTATCAGGATCCTTAAAAAGGATTTCATAGTATTTCAGTTTTTCATCCCCCTTTTCTGTTTTTGCATACCAGATCTGATAATCTGAAATTTTGTCAAAATATTTGCTCAGTCCGCTAGCCTTGTTCAGCAATCCCAGTGGTCCTTTCAGCATTTTGATATTGGCGGGGGAAATGTTCAGGCTGTCGGTGAGGTATGAGACTGGCAGGGTCAGATCTTCGGGTTCAATTTCAGCAAGCATTTTCCCGCCAATTTCAAGCATCATTTCTTTTGCCTTTTCGGAACCGCTTTCGCTAATTATCTGTATATAGTAATCTCCGTACAGGATTTGGTACTGGTAACGATTCAGACAGTCGATGGCAGTCAGCAGACTGTCCTGCCTGCATTTGAATGTTTTGATGCTGTATATTCCGAATGCTGAAAGAGGATCTCCCATTTTGTAAAGTTCCATTTTTATGGTTTCATCATCTTTGATAAACTCCTGCACCCTGAGGATTTCAAAACCGTATTCAAGGTAAATATCGGCCCCGCCGTTCATATATCCCCAGAGGGATGATCCATCGAAAGTTTGATTTCGGGTAATGCTGAAATCAGGAACATCCTTTTCGTCAATTTCAGGGATTTCCTGTCCTGTTGTTTGAAAACTATACAGGAGAAAAGAAATGAAGAATAAAAATTGCTTAGTTGGAAAAAAATTCATTTTATTTGTTTTGAACCGCAAAGTTCGCAAAGGTTTTGCAAAGAGCGCAAAGAAGCCTTGCGTACCTTGCGCCTTCTCTGTGCCCTCTGCGGTTAATTTTAAACATTTGCTTCAATTAATTCGATCTTCTCCGGATCGGCAATGCCCAGTTTCAGTTCGGCAGCCATCTCCATAAATTTTCTTCCTCTCGGCAATTCTTCTTCCTGTACCCCTTCTTCTATCCTTTTTTTGATTACGATATCATAACCAATGCGGTCGACAGCCACCGGATCGGTACCAACGAGCATGGTATAATAATTACAAATAAACTGGGGATTGGCTCCGGGGCCACCATCGAAGCAACCTCTTAAACCGTCCACGATGTTCAGCACCACTTTGTCGCGCAGGGGCGGGAAGGCACAAACCTCAGCACAGGTTTCCGCCCAGAGCGTTTTGTGCAGGCGGCCTGTATTGGTGATGGCTCCATATGCCAGGTTCTTCATACAAAGTGTGACTGTCGGTCCTGCATTCTTCAGTATGGGTACATTGATAATCTTGTCGACTTCCTGCGTACAGATCTTTGTAAAATAAGAATATTTGCCGCTGTTCACCATGTAGGGCAGGGTGTAGGCATCGTATTCCTGTTCGCAGTCGGCCCGGTAATACCAGTCCTTGTCGATCATCTTTTCTCCGTACAAAACACCGTCTTTGTCATAAAAACCGCCATCTGCATCCTGTTGTTCAGTTCCCCTGATTTTTATCCCGGGATAGTTCTCTTCATTGAATCCTGCTTCATGCAATTGCATCTCCCTTCTGTCCCAGATCACAATATTTTCCTTTGGAATGCCTGTTTCAAGCAATTGTTTGATTATAGATTTTGTTACTGCATGACTGGTTGAAAGGGGCTTGCCTGCCACAGGGTTAACTTTCAAACCAATGATCTCATCCTTGTCGACAAAATGCCGCCAGGCCTTTTTGAGCTTTTTCTCACCAGTCAGCAGGAGCATTCCTTCTGCCAGCATTTTGTAAACTTCGGCTTCCTGGGGCTTGTCATCCACCACGCTATCCGGGTCTTTGATCTTTACAACTTTTCCGGGATACTTCCCCGGCATGGAGTTTTCCGTGCGGGGATGTTTTAATGCTTCATCGATATTGGTTTTTGTTTTTTCATCTTCACCCGTCATTCTGGCCAGGGAGGATCTCAGGTTTAGTGGCGACATGATGCTTGCCCCAAGGCCGCCAAGAGCAGCGAGCTTGAAGAAATGCCGTCTTCCGGATTTGAATTCTTCTTTCACGGTTTCCTTGTTAATTGGTTTTGTCTTTCAAAGATAATTTTTTTGGGTGATATTGATTTGGCGATTTATAGATTGCCGGATATTCGATATTCGATGGAGGTTCCCGTCAAATCGTTACGTCGTTCCATCGCACAATCGTTCAATCGAATATCTTTCTTTTATTTTGATGTAACGATTAAGCGATTGCACGATATTCGATATACGAATCCCGCAAATCGCTAAAACGTTCCATTCTCCAACCATCCAATCATCCAGTCATCCAATCATTCAAACATCCAACCATCCAACCAACCATCCATTCCCTCATTCCTCTCGCTTCATCCGTGCCTTCTCCCTCCAGTAGCGAACAAAGTCCTCTTCGGTGATGATCCCGACAGGTCCCTGGTAGATGCCGCCTCCTCCACCCCGGTCATAAACATGGACCGTGATGGTGTTGATGCTTCCCGGGTGAATGATGCCGGAGGGAATATAATAGGCACGGTAAGCGCTGTATTCGGATCCGGTGTTGCGGGCAAAATTTCTGTAATCTAAAAATCCCGTTTGCCCGATGAGCGTTCCATTGAAATAGGTTTTATCATAATCATCGATGCGGCCCAGCACCAGCAATAATCTTTTTTGTGCCAGTTCCTGGTTGATCTCTACCTGTGAGCCATACCATGCATCCCCGTCATAATTTCTGTAACCGGCATCTTCCCAGAAGCCCGGAACATGTAATTCATTCCAGTTGCTGTTGAAGTCTGTTGTATTTTTCCAGTTTTCATTATTTCCGGTCCTGAATCTCCAGCTACCTGCCATGGGGATAACAGGATCAAATGGGATTTTCTCCTTTAGCAAGCGGATGTCTCCATTTACGATCCCGCCCGAAAGCTGCGTGTCCAGCACACGCACCGCAATGACATTTTTCCCGTTCTGCTTTAAAAAATTTTTGGGTATATAATATTGTCTGCGTGCCGAATAAGCTGTGATAAACTGAGGATAAAAACTGCCCGAATGCCCGATGAGTTTTCCGTTTACATAAACCTCATCTGCATCATCTATGTAACCCAGTTCCAGGTAAAGGCCCTTATCTCTGGCATCTTCGGGAATTGTGAATCCGGTCCTGTACCAGGCAAAACCGTCATAACCATGATATCCCTGATCTTCCCAGGGGTCAGGAACATAAATATCATCCCATTGGCTGTCATCATAGTTTGTCTCTGCCCATTCCAGGTTGTCACCGATCTTGAATTTCCACTGACCTTCCAGGTCTTTCACCGACTCAAGATCCTGGGAAACAGCGCCGCCTGAAAGAAGCAGGATGCAAAAGATAGCAATATTTAAATTTAAAATTTTCATCTTTAATCATCAAATAAATAATCCCAGATCGAGCGATCCGGATCATTGTATGATTTTAGTTTGTCAATATTGGCTTCGCATGCAATGCCGACCGGACCTTCAATGATGCCTCCGGGACCTCTGTGGTCTTCCACCATTACGATGATATGGTTAGAGTTCCCGAATTTGATCAGATCTCCCGGGAGTGCATAGTACCTGAATTCATCATAAGCTTTGTTTGGATCCCTGGTAAAATTGGTAAAACTTCCGATGGTCTGATCATTGAACTGTACCTGTTCTATATCGTCTATCCTGCCCAGGATGAGGTACAGCTTTTCCCCTTTCAGTTTTACAGGCATATAAAAGTTCAGCATATACACTGCCTTCCCGTCATAATTATAATAACCCTGGCTTTCCCAGTCGGAAGGGACCTTTATGCTCTTCCAACCGGAATTGTCAGTACCTTCAGCAGCAAAAGGATGGGATCCGATGACTTTAAATCTCCAGTCACCCGACAGGTCCAGCTCAAGTAACCCTGCCGATTTGTCGAGGAATAATCCAACAGGACCGTCTATGATGCCCCCGTCGAGATAGGCATCATAAACCCGTACCGAAATCTGGTTTTTGCCATCTGGTATTAAAAGATCCCCGGGAATGACATATCTTCTTTGATGTGTGTATCCCGTGTAAAAATCAGGAAAGGGGTGGCCGGTGCTTCCGATTTTTTCCCCATTGAAATACACTTCATCTGTATCATCAATACTCCCCAGGATGAACACGATCTTTTCATTTTCTGGAACCGGGGGAAGGGAAAATGATTTGCGATACCATGCAAAACCATCGTATCCCTGGTATCCCTGGCTTTCCCAGGTGCGGGGAACCCGGATTTCATCCCAGTCGCTATCGTCAAAAGCAGGGGAGGACCAAGCCGGATTATCTCCTGCAGAAAACTTCCAGCGTCCTTCCAGGTTCACGATCTCGGAATAATTATCCGCCCGCAAGCCGAGAAAAAGAATACTGAATATGATGATGCATGTTAGCCTCTTCATTGAAATCGCTTTTACAAAAATTCAAGGATCACAATTATTTAATGATGAATACAAATTTAACCGGCAATTTGTAAACCTTGTTTTTCTGGCAATTCTTAACAAAAATAGGATTTTGCTCCAAACATTCGATGACGTATGCTTTGAAGTCATCATTTTCTGCAAGTACACTTACCAGTTTGAATTCTTCGTTCTCATCGATGGAGAAGTAAACATCTGCCTGGTATTCGGTATCCGTCTTGAAATTTTCATCATATGACTTTGTCGAGAGGCAGGCATGAATTTTAGCCCTCAACTCCTTCATGGAGTGACAGACTGTATCGTTCTTGTCTTTTGAAAATGCATTGTTTGTTGCGATGATGCCCATGATGAACAGGATTGAAAAAAATACGCGTGTTTTCATTTTTTTAAGTTTTTAGTTTAACAATGTTGATGATTTGAAATTCACGGCTAAACTAAAACCGGGATATCACCCCGTGATCATGGAGTTGTGGAATGATGTCATGAGATGTCATGGAATTGTCATTACATGAAAAATGCAAAATGTACATTGTGGAATGGGCAATGAAATTCATTTTCCATTCGGCATTGTTCATCATTCTACATTTTCCATTTTAGCCATCCCCCAAGCATCAGATGATTGCTCAAGAGTGGTTAAATTTTAAACAGGGAATGCAAGCCATGCAAATCAATGCATCACCAATTTATACCCCATCCCATGCACAGTGATCAGAATTCTGGGATGATTGGGATCTTCTTCGATCTTCTGGCGCAGTTTGACAATAAAATTATCGATGGTTCGGGAAGAAGGCTGGTATTCGTCACCCCAGACATGATCCAGGATGGCACTGCGTTTTACGGTAGCCCGTTTCCTGTTCCATAAAAATTCAAGAATCTGGAACTCCTTGACGGATAAGCTTACCTCCTCTTTACCAATGGAAGCAGTATAGGATTCAAAGTCTACTTTTAGTTTGCCGATTTCAACCGACTTGCCGCTTCTGTTTGGGTCGCTTCTGATCTTTTCCCTTCTGAGTATGGCTTTGATGCGGGCTAAGAGCTCCCGGAGGCTGAAAGGTTTTGTAACATAATCATCCCCTCCTGTTTCCAGGCCGATCACCTTGTCGATTTCCTGTGATTTGGCCGTTAAAAAGATCACCGGTGTATTGATCCCCTGTTTCCTGATCTTCTTACACACATCAAAACCCGATATTTTCGGAAGCATCACATCCAGCAAGATGAGCTGGTAGTTGTTATGATTCAGTTTCTGCAAAGCCTCCTCACCATCCCCTGCGGTATCCACCTCGTAATCCTCGAATTCGAGGTTGTCACGCAGGCCCAAACGCATATGTTCTTCATCTTCAACGATCAAAATTCGTATCATGTCGGATTGTTTTCGGTTTTGTCAGGGAAATACAAAATTACCTTTGTTCCTTCATTTAATTTGCTATTCAATACAATTTCTCCCTGATGGGCTTCCATGATGTGTTTCACGATGCTAAGGCCAAGACCTGAACCTTCGGCTTTTTGGGCCAGGTCGCCAGATGTTACCCGGTAAAATTTATCAAAAATATGTTTCTGATCTCTTTCAGGTATCCCGATCCCCCTGTCTTCTATTGCAATGAATTGCTTTTTGTTGTCCTTACCCGTGCTGATCTTAATAAATTTCTCTTCCGCACTGTACTTGATGGCATTGTTGAGTAGATTGACAAGCGCATCGGTAACGGCATCTTTATCAATGTCAATATGACTCAGGTTCTCATCCAGGCTGGATTCGTAGACAAAGCCTTTTTTTTCCAAATCGAACTTGTATGTATAAAAAATATCTCGCACAATATCATTCAGGGATTCCCGGCCAAAGGTATAAACCCTTTTGTTGTTTTCCATTTTGGCGAAATTCAGCAGGTTATTCACAATGCCGGTAAGCCTTTTTGTTTCCTGGTAAATGATATTATAATATTCCTTTTTCTTGTTTTCATCTTTGATGCGATTTAGCTTCAGGGTTTCGGTAAACATCGAGATCATTGACAGTGGAGTTCTGATCTCATGCGAAACATTGGAAACAAAATCCGAACGTATCTTTATCAATTCTCTTTCTCTTTTGATGTTCCTGAAAAGATACCAGATCCCGGTGATCAGTATCAGGTTGAACAAAACAATGAGCACGATGATGGTCGTTACACGTCTATTCACCAGGTCATCGAGTGTTTTTCCCGGCAATTCTATCCCGATGAAATAATTGGGCATCAGCCAGAGTTCTTTGGATTTCTGCACTTGTATATCAGCATTTGCATTGTTGGCATAAATTATTTCATCGGTCGTATTGTGGTACACCACGATGTTCATTTTGTTTCCAGCCGTTTCCTGAATTTTCGGTGAAATGATCTCATCTATGAAACGATTTGTATTGACAATGATCACACCCACATAGATATTGTCCTGCAGGTCCTTCATCAGGAAAACAAAACCGCTCAGATTGGTTTTTTCCGAAAGCACATCAAACCCCAGTACTTGCTGGTAATTGCTTTCCAGATGTTCCTTTAAGCGAGCAATAAGCGGTTCATTGCTATTAATATAATCTTCAATTTGGGCAGATACATGGGTAAAAGGAGTGCCGGCCCAGGCTATGAAAGGGGCTTCGCCCGAATCGAGTTCTCTGGCATAAACGGCAATAATCTGCTTCCTGTTACTGAAAAAACTTTCAAGTTCGGTTTTCCCGATATCTGCCATGTTGACGATCTGGTTCAGGTCTTTAACCCACGCATTCAGGATGTCGGTAGAATACTGGTTGATGGAAAGCAGGATGGCATCCAGTTGATTTTCGTATACATCTTCGATCACTTCTTCCTCTGTATCGATAGACCCATACTGGTACAATGAAAAAATAAAACTCGGCACCACAATGATGACGATGAGTATGATGCCCGAAAGCAGTATTTTATCTTTGAAGAATTTCATTCCTGGAAATAAAAGTAAAGCTAATGATAAAAAATAACAAGGTCAAAGTTAGCGTAGTTTGCAGAACCGGCTGCAATTGTCACCAGAATTTTATTTAGAATCATTTAACATAACATTAACAACAAGCTGTTATCATCTTCCTTACTTTTAGGCATTGCTTTCCAGGTAAGATTTTGATTATTGATGAGATGCATCAACGGGGAAAATTAGCTTGCCCCGTAGTTAGAAACCAAAAATCATTTATTATGCGTATTGAGAAAATTAAATATGGAATTGGATTATTCCTGATGACCTTTGTACTTGCCTCCTGTGAAAAGGAAGAGGATCCGGATGATACTGCTGAACTGGCAGTCCTGGAAGCTCATAAAGACATTGCTACAAGTATTGAACATATGGGCATCTGTTACAGTCCCTATCATAATGATGGACAGGCCCCGGGCACTTTCATACCAAAAAGCCAGATCGAGGCCGATCTGAATCTGATCGCAAAACATTTTGATTTCATGAAAACCTATACCGTTGCCGATGGCATGGAACAGGTTGTTTCGGTTGCTTCCGCAAAAAATCTCGAAGTAGCCATTGGGGTGCACTGTTATCCCAACAATGCCAACCAGACCAAGGCCGATATAGACAAAGCCGTTCAGGCGATCAAGAATCATCCTTCCCATGTGCTGGCGCTGGTCATTGGCAATGAAACAAATTTGCATGGACCAAATTACGTACATCCTGCCACAGTTGCGGGATATATGCAATACGGACATGACAAACTGAAAGCCGTCGGGCTAAATATCCGTGTAACTTCATGCATCACAGGTGTTGGTGCTGACAATACAGGCAACTACCAGAACCAGGATTATTGCGGTCCCATCCTGCAGAAGTGCAGGGATTTGAATGATGAAGATCACAGGGTTATCTTTATGACCGTTTATCCTTATTATGGAAACGGGCAACCCGGAGATATTGCCGGCAATATGCAATGGTCCTACAATCATGGTATGAGCAATGCCGAAAATAATTTCGGACTGGGCGTGGTGATCAGTGAGATTGGCTGGCCGACGGGCGTGAACAACAACGGCACACCAACCGGCAGGG
Organism: Bacteroidales bacterium; assembly: GCA_021740625.1. Classification (GTDB taxonomy): domain Bacteria; phylum Bacteroidota; class Bacteroidia; order Bacteroidales; family JAIOZK01; genus JAIOZK01. The sequence continues at coordinate 54,355 of JAIOZK010000020.1, read as the reverse complement.
AAAATGTGGCCAATGCGGAAATCAATTTCAAGGCCACCCTTGACTGGGTCAATGGAAAGAACTTCCGCAATACCGCTTACAATGCCTTCTGGTTCGAAATGTTCGACGAAACCTGGAAAACAGATGAACCCAACGGCATAGGTCCTTCCTGGGGACTTTACGAGAAGAATGGAGCACAAACGCCTAAGTTTCCAATACCAGCTCTGTTTTAAGCAAAAAAATCTTTGTGTGTTCTTTGTGTCTTCCTGCTTTTGTGGCTGACCGTTCCGATCAATATATGTGATAAATGTACATTGCATACATATAATTGATATTTAACTTTTAAGATGCCGGTTTTTTTCATACATTTGATTTCAAACCAGATTAACATGAGAAACCAAACCGGCATTTTATTGGCGAAGCTTCTCTGTATGTTCTTATCAATCAGCTTGATCTTTAGCTCCTGTAAAAAGGAGGGAGATGAAGTTCCGGAGGAGCCCGAAGTAATCATTCCTGAAACAACCAAAGTAATAAGCGAAGAAAGCTGGCAAGAGAATATCATTGCCGTTGACAGCCTCGACTGGACTTTGCGTTTTGAAGAAAGCATCGGCCAGGAATACGATCTGGAGGCGGGTGATATTATTATTTCAGCGGAAGGTGAAGGACTGCTGAGAAAGATCACTTCTATCGAGAAAGATGGAGACAAACTGATCATTGAAACGACCCAGGCCGCTTTAGCAGAAGCGGTGGAGAAAGGAAGCTTCGAATTCTCCGAAGAATTGCAATACCCCGAAAAAGATCTGAAAATCGAATACCTGCGGGAAGGGGTCGAACTCAGCAAAGTGGAAACACGCGAGGGGGAAGATGTTCAATTCACTTTGAGTGTGGATGTTCCGGTTCACGAACATGTGTCCATTACTGGCGAGCTGGGGATCAATCCGGCCATTAGCGGTAAGTCTGAGATCGTAAAATACGAGCTGAAATACCTTGAATTCAATTTCGATATTGAGGAACAACTTGACCTGGTTACCGAAATTACCCTGGCATCTCTTGAGCTAGAAAAAGAGGTTCCCCTGGCAAAAATTACCTTTCCTACCATAACGGTGATGATGGGTCCGGTCCCGGTAACACTTACACCGGTATTTACTGTCAAGGTAGGCGTGAACATCGGGGTAAGCTCTACCGTGACTTCCGGCGTGACACAGGACCTTGAGATCCTGACCAGTGTGGTTTATGAAAACGGTGACTGGTCAACATCCTATGAGCTCGATAAAGGTTTTGATAATATTCCTCCTGCGCTAAACAATACGGCAGAAGCCAAAGCTTATATCAAGCCTCAGTTGGATGTCAAGATATACGGTATTATTTCTCCCAATGTTTCTACGCCTTTGTATGGATTGCTGGAAGCTGAGCTGGGGGCCAGTCCCTGGTGGAGTTTATATGCAGGTTTGAGCGCGGATGTGGGTGTTAAGGTGAAAGTATTGGTTTTTACCCTGGCGGATTTCAATGCCAATATTTTTGATTTGCAATACCTGATCGCGGAGGCCTCCGGTTCCAATACCAACCCCATCCCGGTTTTTACGGTGGAACCCGAATCGGGTGATGTGGAAACGGTATTCGAGTTTGATGGCTCCGATAGCTATGATAACGAGGACCCGACAGAAGATCTGATGGTGAGATGGGATTTTGATGGAGATGGCAACTGGGACACCGATTGGGATCATAACAAAATAACAGAACATCAGTATAGCTTTCCCGGAAATTTCGCAGCTAAAATGGAGGTAAAGGATACCGAAGGTCTTGTAAATAGCAAAACTCATGCGGTCAATGTTGCAGGAGAATATGGAATGCCCTGTCCGGGAACACCCACTGTTACCGATGCAGATGGAAATGTTTACAATACGGTATTAATCGGGGAACAATGCTGGATGAAAGAAAACCTGAACGTCGGTGTCATGATAAACGAGGAGGAAGATCCTGAAGAAAATGGAATCATCGAAAAATATTGTCTGGATAATGATATGGAAAACTGTGATCAATACGGTGGATATTATATGTGGTGGGAAATGATGCAATACACCGATGAAGAAGGTGTGCAGGGCATTTGTCCTGATGGCTGGCATATTCCCACCGATGAGGAATGGAAAGTGCTGGAGGGTACGGTCGACAGCGTTTATGGAGTGGGCGATCCTGAATGGGATATCAAGGGATACAATGGATACAATGCTGGTTTTAATCTAAAATCCAAAACGGGTTGGGAAGATGATGGCAATGGCAGTGATGCATACGGTTTTACTGTCCTGCCAGCTGGTGTGTTTTATAGCTCATTTTTGCATGAGAAAAGGGAGGCGTATGTTTGGTCATCTACAAGAACATGGGGTAACTCCGCCTGGTATTATCATTTTATTGGTAACTTAGGAAAAGTAGGGCACAGGATTTCAAATATAGACACCCATGGTTCTTTTTCAGTGCGCTGCCTGAAAGATTAATTTGCAATAAGAATGCATTCTTATACAAGCGATAATTTCAAATATTTTTACTGATGGAATACAAACGAAAAATCAGGAATGCTTTCTTCCTGCTGGTATTTCTAATTTCCTGGACAGGCTTTCAGTCCTGCCAGAAATCATCTGAAAATAGCAATAACAACCCCTTGCTGCCCGGACCCGGAGAAATCGTGTACACCCACATAAACTGCGAAGAAAACGGCAGGATCGCTGTCCGCATCGATATCCCGGAAAATCCCAGGTACGGCGAAAGTGCACCGGTAGTGGTGATCGCTTCCACCTGGTTTGTGGATAAATACAACAAACCTAACACACCATTTCACCTGGAGTATAATACCGCAGATGTTGGTGCCATCACCATCAGCCATCTCTGGCCAGGCAAAAGCGATCCCGAAACGGGTATCAGCAGCGAGGGAAGCTATGATTTTGGTGGACCAAAATCCCTCTCCGCTTTGCGGGATGTGATCCGGTTTGCTTTGGGGCTGAGGGAAGATACGGACGGTAAAAAACTGGATGAACTGATCGGTGTGGAGCCCCTGTTCGACAATGTGGGCATGTTTGCTTCTTCTCATGCAGGTGTGGTGGCTACAAATGTGATGGCGTATTACGGGGAATATTTAACAGGACTGAAATATTTCGTGGGTCGCGAAAATCCTACCATGGCTGAAATGTATCCCCTGGAGATCGGGCACTGGGACGATGCGCATATTGCACAATACAATCCATATTACAATCATCTGAACTATACCCCGACCAGCATTGATGTCGAGTACACCCATCTCGACTGGATACAGAACCAGGCCTTCCCAGAAGGCAGGCCGTTGTTTGTTGTTCCCAACGGAGATGATTATGTGCTGAATGACAAAGGCCCCAATATTAATGGAAAAAGATATTTCTCTCACCCCTTAACACAGGCCCTGCTTGATAATGGTGTATTCAGCATGCAAAACTGGCCCGAAGATGTGGCCAATCCGGATATGACCGGAAATTTCTGGCCGTATCGCATTACTGTGCACAACTATGGTGAAATAGGGGATAAACTTCCTGATCTGAAAGTCTTGCTGCCTTTTGCAACTTTCGACCATGTGCAGGTGGCAAAAGACAAGCCGCACATCCGGCAGGCATACGACGGTTTTCATAAAACCGCCGGCTTATGGACAAGATTGAATTGCGACCTTGCCTATGTAAAAACGGAAATTGACGAAAGTGCAACACTGGAAGACGGCTTTCCGGATAATGATACCAATACCGAACCGGGCAACTGGTACCTGGAATCCGAATCCTGGGGCTTTGCCGGAAAACTGGCAGGAGAAATGACTGCCCGTACAATTCCCCTGGCCGGAGTGGCAGAAATGGCCGACAGGGTGAAATATGATCATTGGGATCCGAACCTGGATGAGGTTTTGTGGGAACCGTAGAAAGAAGCTCAATCATTGAATTGAACTACTTTTAAAACCTGCTCATTCAAAAAATCAGTATGCTTTGAAGAAATTTTGAATTCTACTCAGGTAATTTCAGGGCAAAGAAATTCATCACTAAAAAGAAAATGACTACTCCCTGAACTTGATCAAAAACAAATCCTTGTTCTCGTGCTCACAGGCAAATTCACTGAAAATCTCAAAATCTCGTCCTGAATTTCTGATTTCCTTCATCTGCCTGTGGTCGAAAATGTAAAAGATATTGTCATCATAGGTTTCTTTATGATGCATGGGCAGGATACGCCCGATCTCCCGGCTGATGTAAAAAGTAATGTCTTCATTGATATATGTACAGAGATATACATCCTCACCACCGATGGCCTTCCCGGCTTCGATGGCTTCCTTTTTAAATTCCACCTCCTGAAGAGATGAAACATAAACCGGTTGCATAATGAAATTGAATCCGATCCGGGCAATGATGATGACAATGATGAACACCCAGAGTTTGTGCATGCTGATCCTGTATAAAACATAACTGAAGAAAGCCAGGAAAACAAACAACAATATGCTGATCAGACTGATATAAGGGAGTTCCCGGGTTTCCTTGTAAAATGGAGCATACAAGCTGGCCAGGGCAAACAGTATAGAAAGCCCGAGGAAAATATAGTGCAGCACTTTCGTTCTTGTTTTCGCCGGATCTTTAAACTTATCATAAAAGAAATAGATGATCAGGTAAAACATCGGGAACAGCATGATCATGTATTTCATGTTCTTGTCCGTACCTGGGGAAACCCAGTAGACCAGTACATTAAAGAGAAAAGCCCAGAAAGAAAATAACAGCAATTTATTTGCTCTTATCTGGCTGTAATAATCTTTCCGGAAGCAGAAAATAATCAGCAGGCTGTAGGGCAGCAGGTTGTACCAGAACCAGAGCGGGAAACGTGCAATGTGCTCCACGAAATCCATGAAGCTGTTGGTGCCCAGGGTGGATTTCTGTGCCGATTCGATGTACATCCTGTAGACTACCCTTTCCCAGCCATCCGGGTTGATGCGGAAATATGAATAGTAGTAGGCCACGAGCGGGATCAGAAATCCGAAAACTCCCAGGATGTGCTTCCAGTGAAAAAGCCTTTTGAAATCTTTGTTCACGACCATGAAAACTACCAGTGTGATCACCTGAAAGGCCACGGCCGGCAATCCTTTTACCAGGTAGCCTCCTGCAGCAAAAAGCCAGGAAAGTACAAAAGCAAGGAATAATTTTTCTTTAAGGTAGAAATGATAGAGGCTGAAAAAGGACATTAGCAGCAAAAATGAATAGGTAACATCGGTGAGACCCAGGGAGGAATAGCCGAAAAAGAGGCAACCGCCTGTCATGAAAAGAAATGCGTTGATCATGGCAAAATCGCGATTGAATCTTTTGTGCAAAAAGACGTACACAGCGATGCCGATAAAAATGATCGAAAGGATCACCGGGATGCGGATGGTAAATTCGTTATAAACACCAGTCAGTTTATAAATGAGCAGGATAAACCAGTTGAAGAGAGGCGGTTTGTTATAATAGAATTCACCATTGAGGGTAGGGGTAATGTAATTATCAGAATACAACATTTCCAGTGCCACCAGTCCGCGGAAGGCCCCGTCGAAACGGAGGGGCATCAGGCCCAGGTTGACCAGGAAAGCGGGCAACACCAAAACGGATGCAATCAGGTATAATACCCATGGATTTTGTTCAAAATAAAGAATGATCCTTTTCATCTGGATTGATTAATTAATGATTCGGATTTTTGCTTATGAGCCTGTAAAAATAATTTTTTCAGTTGGTTTGTAAGGCTGTTTTCGGGTTTAAGTTTGACTTCAATAAAAAAAATCAATTGTTGTAGCAAAGAAGGGACAATTATAATAATTTTGCTATCTAATTTAATCAAACCAAATAATGATGAAATTTTTCAGAAGCACTTTGCTTGTAATTAGCATGATCGCAGTGATTTTAACATCTTGCAAAAAAGACAATGATAATGATGAGAACGAAAAAAAACCGGTTTCCTACACCCTGACCTATGCCTTTGAGTTTCCACACGGGGATTATGAAGATATGGTATTTCGTTATATGAACAAAGACCAGGAAATGAAGACCGTTGAAAATCCGGTGTTTCCATGGACATTAAGCCTGGATGATTTTCGTTTGGGTGATTCTGCTTGCCTGAGTGTTAAATTTACCGCATTACCGGGGGCGCAGATCGATTTCAGCGGCAAGACTTCATACAGTGGAACAAACGGTGGCCTTGGTCAGCAGACTTGTGGACAGACTATCAACGGATTAAGTGAAAAAGTTACTTTGGAGTGCAATGCTCCTTTAAAGATTACCGAATAGAGGTCTTTCATAAATTCATTCTCATTCCTGCAAACGGCCCTTCTTGCATCCAGCTTGAATTTCCCATTCAGGGGACGAAGGGGTGCGCGGGGGATGGCAATTATATTTTAGACTTTGTGAAATAGCTCTAACGAACCTATCCGCGAGGGTTTCGCTGATCCGGAAAACTTTTAATGGGATCAATACCTTTCAGCGAAGCCTTCGCTCACCCAGAAACTATTTCCTTTTATACAGAAAGATCTTATTCCCAAAAGCTTTCACCTCTTCATAATGCTCATAAAAGTATTCCTTATGCTCATACATATAAGGATCGATCCTGAATGCCACGAATTCGGGTTCCTTTTGCAATATCTTTTCGACTTCCTGATTGACATCGATCCCCAGGCTTTCCTTATGGTGCCTGTAAGCGAAAAGTGTCGGATGAACCCAGGGCGTCGGAGGCGGCTGGTCAAGCAGATAATAAATGATGTGCTTGTATGCGGGTACGTAAACAATATCATCCTTATCCAATCTGGGTTCGATATAAGCTGCGATCTCTCTTGGAATATCGCGTCTTGTGAGGTAATATGACTGGTTGATCAGGTTGATGATCAGCAAAATGCCGAAGGTGCGAACAAAAAACTGTCGTGTATATTTTTTTATGTATTTGCCGGTTTTGTTGGGCAGGATAAATATATCCGCGAGTACGAAGGCCATCACCGGAAATACCTGTATGCTGTAATGGGTGATGGATTTCTTTTGCAGGAAAACGGAAAGATACACCATGATGACCCATCCCACAGCAAAAAATGAAACCGGATGTTTTCCCATCCGGATTACATTTCTGTAAAGCAAATAATAGAAGAATACAAAAGCAGGCAGGTATTTCAGGTGTATGTCGAGGATATAATCCCAGTAATTCTTCAATTCATGAGCATCCTGGTAATTCACAAGGAAAGAAAAGGCAAATTGCTGGAAGGCATGAAAGTGCCCGGCCAGTGCATAGGTCAATGCCACTGCACTGATCGGGATTATTAATCCAAGAAGGATCAGAATCCCTGCCTTCAAAAATTCTTTGAATGGCATCTTTTTTATGAAGAGCAGATAGGTCAGAAAAGCACCATATGCCAGGATATCAAAAGCAACTACATATTTGATGGTAAAGCCAATGCCGGCCATCAGGCCCCCCAGAAAATATTTAACATGTCCTTTGTTGCTGAAAAATATGTTGAAAGCCAGGATGGTGAAAAAGATAAAGAAAATCTCGGTATTGGCCGCAAAGGTAAAACGGTACATCGAGGCCAGGATGAGGTAGGCCAGTCCGGCGAAAATGGAGGCATAACGGTTGCCGCTGATCTTCAGTTTAAGCTTGAAGAGCAAATAGGAAGTGATCCCTACCAGGAGGGCGGCAAGCAATCTTGTAAAGAAAATCCCATGAGCTGTTATTAATTCTATGAAGCCGAAGATCAGGAAGATCCCTGGGGGTTTGGTATCATAATAATCGACATAAAGCCAGTTGCCTTTGAATATTTCTTTGCCGATGAGGAGATAGGTGGATTCATCGATGTCGATTACGCTGAAAAAAAAGGTCAGCATTTTGAAGATAACCGCAGAGACAAGAAAAAACAGCAGCAGTTTTCTGTTGCTGTTTGCTATCACCTGCATTGATTTCCTGACTTTTTCGCTAAGGTCCACTGTTTTAAATGACATTGAAGCATTGCGAAGATAATGGATTTCAATTTAACGGTTTTTTAGCAGCGCTAAAAGAAAAAGTAAATACCTTGATATATATTGTAATAGAAAGGGTAACTCTGTATGACTTTATACAGTTCCACCTTTGCCCAGCATCCTCAGCATTTTTCCATGTTCCCATACCGCTCGGACAAAACTTGGCTGGGAATGGTAGGGCAGTTCATATTTTTGGGCTGTATTTTTTACCAGCCGGGAAATTTTCCGGTAGTGAACATGGCTGATGTTTGGAAACAAATGATGCTCCACCTGGTAGTTCAATCCCCCGATCAGCCATGAGAAAATCCTGCCGTTGGGAGAAAAGTTCGATGTTGTGCTAAGCTGATGAATGGCCCAGTTGTTATCGACGGTGCCTTTCTCATCAGGCAGGGGGTAAGCCGAATCCGGCATTACATGGGCGGTTTGAAAAATGATGGTCAAAAGAAAGCCGCTGACAAAATGCATGATCAAAAAGAACAACAATGTCCAGTACCAGGCAATGGGAACCAGGACCAAAGGCAATATAAGGAAAATGCCATAATACAAAATTTTGGAAACGATCAGGTCGAACATCAGCCGGTCGTATGACTTTTTCGTATTCAGATTTACTTTTTCCTTTTTGTATCTTATGATTTGTTTGAAATCCTTGATGCTGATCCATGAGATGGTCATCAATCCGTAAAAAAGCCAGGCGTAATAATGCTGGAACCTGTGTATTTTCTTCAGGGGTTGATGCGGCGAAAAGCGCAATAAACCAACGGATTTGATGTCTTCATCCTGACCTTCGATGTTTGTAAATCCATGATGCTGTATGTTATGTTGTTGTTTCCATGTGGTCGGAAAGCCCCCGAAAAGATACAAAGACCTGCCAAGCAGATTATTCAACCAGGAGTATCTCGACCATGTGCCGTGGTTGGCATCATGCATCAATACCATGCCCATTCCTGCCATCCCAATGCCCATTATTATCCAGCATGTTAAAATGATCCATACATTGCTGATGGCGCCGCTGAGCATGGCTAAAAAGGGCAGGAAATACAGGACCGACATCAAAGCTGATTTTATATATATACCTGAATTTCCGTAAGTCGATATTTTGTTCTCTTCGAAGTAAGATTTAACTTTTTCTCTTAGTTCTCTGATAAACTCCGGGTTTTTGCGGGGAGTGAATCGTATCCTTGTCATTGTCATTCGTATATAACATTATAAATATGAATTTGTTTTACAGGTAAGGATATTATCTTTTAAGGCCGTAAATGGTCCTGAAATGATAACCGAAAACCGTATAGGTAACGGCTTCGATAATGGAGCGTGGGTGCCGCAACAAAGTCCAGATCATAAATTTCCAGTATTCCCTGCGTCCCCTGTTTTTAAAGCCAATGATCAGGATGGACTTAGCAAAGGCCTTGATCTGAGAAAATTTTATCTTCTTTTTCCCGGGATTGTTTTGTCTTTTGTAATTGCGCAGGAATTGCCGGACCCTATCATAGTAGGGCCTTGCGGAATATATGTTGTTCAGAATGCTTTGATAACCTTCCAGCAATTGTTTCTGATCCATCTTGGGTGTAAAATTCATCGACATATCCGTGTTATCCCCTGTAGCCTCCACAGTGAGGCGGTTTTCTTTTTTCATGCGTTCATAGAGTTTCGTATTTTTCGGGGCATTCAGCAATCCCACCATGGCCGAAACAATGCCGCTTTGCTGAATGAATTCGATCTGCCTTCTGAAAATGTCGGGGGCATCGCTGTCGAAACCTACAATAAAACCACCGGAAACCTGTATGCCTGAATTTTGTATTTTGCGCACGCTTTGTACAAGATCCCTTTTGTTGTTCTGCACTTTGTTGCAACTCTTCAGTGATTCCTCATCGGGTGTTTCAATGCCAATGAAAGCCGAATTGAAGCCTGTTTCCGTCATTAGCGACATGATTTGTTCTTCATCCGCAAGATTGATGGAAGCCTGTATATTAAAAGTGAAGGGATAATGACGCTCCCTCACCCATTCCTTCATGGCAGGAAGCAATTTTTTCTTTACAATGTTTTTGTTGCCAACGAAATTGTCATCCACAATGGAAACCGGACCATTCCAGTTTTGCTCGTATATGGCCTGCAATTCCTGTAATACCTGTTCTGTTTTTTTCATCCTTACTTTGTGGCCAAGCAAAGCAGTAATCTCACAAAAGTCGCAATCAAACGGACAACCCCGTGAAACCTGAATGTTCATAAATGCATAATCTTTCACAGAGAGCAGATGATAGTCGGGAACCGGTGAGCAAGAAAGATCGGCGAATTCGTCTGTTTCATATATTCGCTGTGCTTTCCCATTTTTCAGATCATTCAGGAATGGTTTCAGGGTAATCTCTGCCTCATTTAAAACAAAATGATCTATTTGCGGGTAGTTTTTATATTCCTGTGTAAAAAGCGGTCCCCCGGCAACGATCTTCACTTTTTCTTTTGAACAAGATTCCAGGATATGATCCACTGATTTTTTCTGTATATACATGGCGCTGAGGAAAACAAAATCCGCCCAGGCAAGATCAGATGACTTCAGGTTTTCGATGTTCAGGTCAACAAGTTTTTTGTTCCAGTTGTCCGGCAGCATTGCCGAAACAGTGATCAAACCCAGGGGAGGCACTGCCGCTTTTTTTGAAATAAATCTCAATGCATGTTTGAAGCTCCAGTATGTGTCGGGGTATTTTGGATATAGAAGTAAAATATTCATCTTTGATCTTAATTTGATTTTCTACAAAATTATTTTGTAGTGCATCAGGAAAAAAATAAATGGGATGAACAAACCAGAAACTGTGGTAAAAAAAGCGATTATGGGATAATTTTTAAAAGAAGGGGATGAATGCCATTCATCCCAGCATCTACCAAAGGCTTTCTTTTAAGCTGATTATGTATTGCCTTGAAACAGGAATCTGTTCTTCGACTTCCTTTAAATGCAGGAAATAATTGTTGGATTTCCTGAATAACTTATCAACATATGTGATGTTGATGATGGTGGTCCGGTGGCAACGCATGAACTCTGCATGGTTTTTCAACTGTACCTCAATATTTTTTAAAGTGTTTCTCAGCATTTTTTTTCTGAAATTACTCCCTTCCCGGTAGTAAATTTCAACATAATTGTCAGCGCTTTTAATCCATACAATATCATTCAGGAAAAGCTTAATTCCTTTGCTTTCTGTATCACTGGCAAATTCAATTGTTTTTTGCTGCAGACCTTCCTGGTATTTTTCCAATTTCTTTTGTAAAAACTGATTTTTATTCAGCAGGGATAATTCTTTTTGTTTATAAAAATGTAACAGATCGTGTATCCTGAGCGCGATGGATGGAGCAAGTGCAATAATGACCAATTTCAGAATGATAAAAAAGCTGAGGTGCACTTTTCCAACAAAGTGAAGATAGAAAGCAAAAGCAACAGAACAAAGCAACCACAACGCAAAACCTGCAAGATAGGATATGATTCTCTTATTAACCAAATCCCGGGTTTCTCTAAAAACATTCCATGGAAGAACATTGTGGATCAGGATCATGAACAAAAAAGAAGTTCCGCCCAATCCTCCTACGAAAAGCAGACTGTTGTTAAAATCGAACTGGCTGATAGGAAAAGGTTGGAAAAACAATACGAATAAGAAAATGCCAATGCTGATGGCAAAATATAAGCCCAGGTTTTCTTTCAGCGATTGAACAATATTGCTTTGATTTTTCCCCAAAATGATGATAAACTGTTTTATAATAATTTATAAAAATAATTTATTTTTTCCTTGTGACAGAATAAAATGTAAAAAGGTGGAGCTCTATTATTGTTTGGATTGATAATTGGCAAGCACTGTTTTCCGATAAATTGAAGGAGTCCTGCGTCTTTTTCAGATATGAAACTTAACAGAATGACGGAGTTTCAAAGGCTTGGCAAGCGTCTGTCCAAAAAGTACGAAAATTTGTCAGGCTGAGAAGCGTAGTCGAAGCCAAATGGCGACTGATTATCAGTGCATCTCGATTCATCTCGATGTGACTCACAACAGCAATTAGATACTTTTGGGAAAGTCTCTTCTGTATCCTCCGGATAGCGTGCCATCCCAAGCGAAAACGAGTGGTCTCAGTGCATATTTCAGAACAGTATATTTGAAAATTTCGTAATTTGCGATCAACTGCACATCAAATATGATTAATATGCGTAATTGTTTAATTTTTTTTCTGACAATGCTGGCAGGCACTGCTCTTGCTTGCACCAACATCATCGTTACAAAGGGAGCTTCAAAAGATGGGTCGGTCTTCCTGGCTTATACCAACGATGCCGAATACATTTATCATTTAAAAAAGCAACCTGCCCGTGATTATGCGCCTGGCGAGATGATGGAGTTCCATAGCTGGAGAAGCGATGTAACTGGACAGATCCCCCAGGCGAAACACACTTATGAATTGATCGGATTTCATATGAACGAGCATCAGGTAGCTGTGGGTGAAACCACCTTTACGGGAAGGGAGGAACTCTGGAATCACAGCAAGTTTTTGCAATACTGGCATTTGATGCGTCTTGGACTGGAAAGAGCCCGCACAGCCCGCGAAGCTGTGGAGGTCATGACCGGCCTGGCAGAAAAATACGGTTATGGCAGTGAAGGCGAGAGTTTTTCCATCACCGATCCCAACGAAGCCTGGATCCTGGAAATGATTGGCACCGGTGAGGGGGGAGAAGGCGCCATTTGGGTGGCCGTAAAAATCCCCGACGGGATGATCTCCTGCCATGCCAACAAGGCGCGCATCGGGACCTTTCCCCTGGATGATCCCGAAAATTGCATGTATTCCGATAATGTGATTTCCTTTGCTGTTGAACATGGATACTTTGACCCTGATTCCGGTAAGTCCTTTGAGTTCAATGAAGCGTATGACCCTTCAAATCCTGCCAATTTACGGTATTGTTCATCCCGCGTATGGAGCATCATGAACCGGGCGGCACCTTCTGCGAATCTCTCCATAGATTATAACCGCGGGGTAAAAGGTGCTGAGCGATACCCGCTCTGGATAAAACCTGATCAGAAATTGGGTGTTGATGATGTAATGGATCTTTTAAGAGATCATTACGAAGGAACGGAGATCGACATGACCAAAGGCTATGATGCCGGTCCTTTTGGCAACCCCAACCGCCATCGTCCTCTCAACTGGGAAGTGGATGGAGTGGACTGTGCCTGGGAAAGACCGATCTCTACTTATAATACCGCTTTTTCTTTTATCGCTCAGTCGCGTAGCTGGCTGCCCAATGAAGTAGGTGGGCTCATCTGGTTTGGTGTGGATGATACCTATTTTACGGTATATGTTCCCTTGTATAATTCAATTAAAGTGATCCCAAAGCCTTTCAAAACCGGCAGCCTGAAAAAGTTTTCCTGGGATTCGGCCTGGTGGGTGTTTAATTTTGTGGCCAATTATTGCAATGTGCGATATTCGGATATGGTAAAAGATATGCAGGCTGTGCAGGATAGTGTTGAATATTTTTATTTGTCCAATCAGGATACGATCGATATGCAGGCCATCGCATTGCTGGAGTCTGACAAAAACAAAGCCATTGACTACCTGACTGAATATGCAAGAGAGGAAACCAATAAGCTGATGAAGCTCTGGATTGCGCTGGGTGAACATCTCATCACCAAATATAATGACGGCTATGTTAAAAATGCCAAAGGCAGGGTTGAAGAGCATGGTTATCCGGTGCAGTACAGGCGAAACGTGCTTGAGAATCGTAATTCTGTTGCACTTCCGGTATGGAAAGAAGAAATAGAAGTTGAATCTCCAAGGAGCTATTAAAAATCAAACTTCATCATCATATTCATACGTTGTGCCGTCCCAATCTTATTGTTCTTGTTTTTCCGTTCACCCCACAGGTATTCTCCTGCAATGGTGATGTTTGGGAGCAATGAATAAAAAATATTGAAGGCAAAATACTGACCATCTTTAAATTCATCGGGTGGAAGTTGTGGCATTGAGGTGACCCGGGTAATGCTGTATATTAAATTTGATGATAGTTTTTTCGTGAAGCTGATATTCAATGCCCCGTAAACGCCCCAGCATTCCAGTGCTTCCATTTTTCCCTTATCAGGATTTTTTTCGGGGATCAGATCCATGCCGCGGTCCGAAATGTCCTGGATATATTTGGCCACGCCCTTGCCGTAAATGTATTGCGACATGAAGGTGAATGTTTTGCTGAATTGAATACTTCCGCTTCCTGATACGCCCCAGCCGGGCGTGCTTTGTGTTTTTCCGGCAATGCTGTCGAAATAAGTAATATCCCTGAAAACACCACCCAGCTGGAGATGTCCCCATGAGTTTTTGTATTTAAGGGTCGATACGAATTCTGGTACGAACTGGGCCTGGTTTTCTGTTTGATTATCAACAAAAAGAGAAGCGGTTGGTGTTTCCGCTGCCAGTGATATTCTGAGGTTTTTCGTGAAATAATGACTGTAGCGGATCATGGTCGTTCTAAATGCTATCTCTGCATTCGGGCCTTCCGCATCTATGGTGTTGGGTGATGCATCTAGGTCCGTGAAGGTGGACCAGGTTTGTCCCACCAGGAAGCCACCCAGCGAACCATAAGCCTGCCTGAGCCTGAAAGCTCCCTGCACCCCGTTGAAATCGGCTTCAAGGTATACTTTCAATTTCCCGTATTTTGTGTCTCCGAGCAGGTTTGCACTTAGACGACTCTGATTGGCGTTCATCAGGAAAAGCTTCCGCATCTCAGCAGGTTCGGGCACCTTGATATCATAAGTGATGAAATCCAGGTGATCCTGCATGGCATTGTCAAGTTCGTAAATTCCAGTCAGGTTGATGTAACCTCCAATACCCAAATGATATTTCATATCTCCCGAATGGATAATATGTTTGGGTGGCTTGGGCGACTGCGGATGTTTACCGGCGAGGCTGTCCTGGGCAAAACTAAGCTTTACAATCAACAGAAAGAACAGGAAAAAGAAAACGGATTTCATTGTAACTGGTTTTGATTTTTATGACTAAGATAATAGAATTAATGTTGAGGAATGATTAATAATTATGATATCATTATTCCATATTCAACACTTTAAGGTAATCTCCGGGTGTCATGCATGAAATACTGCCTTTTCTGTAATCTTTAATATTTCTTGTAATGATCACTTCAATATTTCCTGCCTGAATGGCTGAAAAATTTTGCAATGCATCCTCAAAATCAAGAAATTCTGAGTTGAGGGCATTGACAACAACCTTTTTATTCATCGACAAAACATCTATGATTAAAAGCAATTGTTAAAATCAGTCATGTGTTCATTACACTTCCGTAATTTTTTAATATTTATACGTCTAAAGATTCAAAATAATTCATCTTACGTATAAATAATATACTAAAAACACGTATGAATAATAATATGTCTCACCAGTGAGAGCCTCGCTTAAAGCGAGACCCGTGTGATCTTATTTCTTTTTTCCGCTATATCGCAGCGACGGCCTATTGCCACCCAGTCAATCAGTCACTTAGACAATTAGTATCAGCGTCCCATCACTGCGCCTCCCCCCAATTCTCCCTGTCCAGGCTCCTGTAATGAATAGCCTCTGCCAGGTGCTCTGTCTTTATATTTGTGCTTTCGTCCAGATCGGCGATGGTGCGGGAAACTTTCAGGATACGATCATATGCCCGTGCCGAAAGGCTGAGCTTTTCCATGGCGGTTTTCAGCAAATTTTGCCCGGCCTGGTTGATGCGGCAGATCTTCCGAAGCATTTTGCTCGACATCTGGGCATTGCAATGCATGCCTTCTTTTGCAAGGTAACGGTCTTCCTGTATCTTCCGGGCGGCGATCACCCTGTTCCTGATCTCTTCACTTTTTTCACCGTGCTGATCCGAGGCGATCTCCTTAAAAGAGACAGGAACTACTTCCACGTGAATATCAATTCTGTCGAGCAATGGCCCGGAGATCTTGTTGAGGTATTTCTGAACCGCTCCCGGCACACAAGAACATTCCTGTTCAGGATGGTTGTAATAGCCGCAGGGACAGGGATTCATGGCTGCAATCAGCATGAAATTGGCCGGGTATTCTACGGATACCCTGGCCCGGGAGATGGTCACCACACGGTCTTCCATGGGTTGTCGCATCACTTCCAGCACCGTCCTTTTGAATTCGGGCAGTTCATCCAGAAACAAAACACCATTGTGTGCCAGACTGATCTCTCCGGGCTGGGGAAAAGTACCCCCGCCAACGAGGCCCGCGTCGCTGATGGTATGGTGGGGCGATCGGTAGGGCCTGACGGATAAGAGGGATGTGTTCTTTGACAAAACGCCGGAAACAGAATGAATTTTTGTCGTTTCCAGGGCTTCATACAAATTAAGCGGTGGTAAGATGGATGGCAGGCGCTTGGCCAGCATGGTCTTGCCCGATCCCGGAGGACCAATTAAAATAGCATTATGTCCACCAGCCGCCGCGATCTCCAGGGCCCGCTTGATATTTTCCTGCCCTTTCACATCCGTGAAATCAAACTCATAATCATTCAGACTATTGTAAAATTCTTCCCGGGTGTCGATCTCTGTCTTTTCCAGCTTCCCATCCCCGTTAAAAAAGGCGATCACTTCACCGATCTCATCCACACCATACACATCGATATCGCTCACAATGGCAGCTTCGCGTGCATTAACTTTCGGAAGTATGAAGCCCTTAAAACCTTCTTCCCTCGCTTTGATTGCAATGGGAAGGGCTCCTTTGATCGGGCGCAGCTTCCCGTCAAGCGCCAGTTCGCCCATGATGATATAATCGCTTACCTTTTCCTGCTGTATCTGTTCGGATGCAGCCAGTATCCCAAGTGCGATTGTCAGGTCGTAGGAGGATCCTTCTTTCCGGATATCCGCCGGAGCCATGTTGATGGTGATCCGCTTGCCCGGAATCTTGAAGCCATTGTTCTGCAGGGCGGCATCGATTCTTTGCTGGCTTTCTTTGACGGCTGAGTCGGGCAAGCCGACAAGATAAAAATTCATTCCGTTTTCGATATTCACTTCCACGGTGATCGGGATGGCATTTACCCCGATAATGGCACTTCCATAAGTTTTTATTAACATAGATTGAGGTTTTATTCCATATCCCTTAATACCTCAACCAGGTCATTTGTCACATGCCGGAAGGAAAAAGTTTTCAAATTTTATTTGGAGGGTTTGTAGCCTGAATGCATCAGAATATCCTGGGCATCTTTATTATCGAGCATTTGCTGAAGTTTTACCCCTGGGTTTTTCTCCATGTATTTTCTAACGATCTGCCAGCCAACCCACACCCCCAGCCGGCCCGGAGAATCATTCCCAAATCCTTTTGTAAACGGGGCATCTGAAATAAAACTTTTGATGCTTTGAAAATCTCTTGAATACAGCAGATCGTTTTCTATCAGAAATGCCCAAATATCAGCTTCGTGTGCATGGCACCACAAAATTTCATCTTGCGTATACCCAATCTTGCGGTGATCGGCCTTATCCGGGAGCATGGCATCAAGAAAATACAGGAACTTACCCTGCAGGATCATTTCATCCAGAAGCGACCGTGTTTCGTATCCCGGAGTTTGCATCATGGCCAGTTTACGGAAACAATCCAATGCGATGTATTCTCGCGACATCAGCCTGGCTTTATAAAGTGGGATGCCCAGCTTTTTGTAAGCCGGGTAATCTTTTCCCAGGTAATTGTCCAACCCGATGATCAGCACTTGCTTGCCATATTCCACGGGATGTTCATAATGCAAGCCGGAAACATAGGAATACACAGCCGGGATCTCTTTTTCCGGATAGTAATATTTATAGTGTTGAAATGCCTTTGTCAGCTCCCGGGATAAAAAATTAAGATCGGGGTATTTCTCTTTTGTGTCATGATACAATTCCCTGATCTTCGGATCGGTGATATAAGCCTTCAACTGGGTAAGGTTGCGGGGAGTATCCCATTCGGGACCCAGAAATATTTCATACCTGGGATCGATCTTTTTCAATCCCTGCCGGAGGCTGTCAGGATCAATAGCAAACAATGCCTCTTCATAGCGGTTGATTTCAATCTCCCTGATCTCAATACCGGATACATCAACATCCGTCCTGGATTTCTGACTGCTGCAGGAAATCAGGATGATCAGGAAGAAAAGGCCTGTCAGATGCGTAAATTTCATGGGTTATGATATTAATAACAGGGGCTGTCTAAAAAGTACGATATTTCGCCAGTCTGAGCGCCGTGCCTGCCGGCCAGGCAGGGAACCGAAGCCTAAAGACTGCTAGTTATCACAGACCATCTCGGCTACGATATGACCCAGATAGCTTGAAGATACTTTTTGGACAGCTTCATTTATTGCACAATTATGATGCGTTTCTTGTATAAATACTAAAAGATTTTCCAGCCCAGGCTGACATTGAACCCACTGGCCCGGGAATCGAAAGTTAGTTTTTCTCCTTCATATTCCACATCGCCGAGTACTTTGCTGATGCCTATGTTGTAACGAATATCCAGGGTAAACATGAGTACGTCTGCTCCCACACCGATCTGGGCACTCCAGAGAATGTCTTTCAGATCAGCTTCCTGAATGGGTTTGATGTATCCCTCACTCTCATTCGAATCTATTTCCTTGTTGGTTACAAAAGAGGCAACAGGCCCTGCAAATGCCCTGATATTGGCAATTTTCAGATCAATCAGCTCATAACCGATCAAAGCGGGTACCTGCACTGTCTTAAGATCGATTTCCTGTTTGAAAGGTGAAAGATTACCTTCATCACCGGGTTTCTTGAATACACCACCCTGTGTGAGCCAGGTCAGCTCGGGCTGCACATATATCTTGTTTCCAAGTCTTAGGAAAACGCCAAACTGGAAACTGTTTTTCAAATCGGTTTTGATGTCACTTTTGTCTACAGAAAGTTTGGAAGTATTATAACCGATCTTGGGTCCGAAACTAATCTGTGCATTTGCATAACTTGCAGCAAATATGATTACAAGTACAATGGCTATCCTTTTCATGCGTTTTGTTTTTTAGAATTTTTGTAACAAATATAACAAACTAATTGCGAAAAGCGGGTTTGGAATTATTAACAATTAATCTTTGGAAAATACTTCAGAAAGCACTTGAAAGCCGATTGAATAAGAAGTACTTTCGGGATGTAATTTGAATCAGACAATTATGAAAAGGATCATTATCATTTTGTTGCTTGGAATATTATTCAGCCCTTTCCTGCGCGCACAACATAAGCCTTTTAAATTTGGTTTTGAGGTAGCGCCCAACATCGGGTGGTTCCGGTCGGATATCTCCGATTATGAAAACGATGGATCAGAAGTTGGATTTAGTTGGGGGTTTGTTTCCGAATTTTTTCTCATGGAAAACTATGCCATATCTACTGGATTTAAGGTGGTTTACCTGAACGGGCGTCTTGCTTATCCCCATCAGGTCAAATTAAACGATTCGGTGAATGACCTGGGTATTTTGCATCGAAGCTATAAAACCAAATACATTGAAGTGCCCCTGGTCTTGAAAATGAAGACTAATGAATTTGGTAAATTCCGCTTTTATGGAAAGATCGGGCTTGGGACAAGTTTTTTGCTGACGGCGAAAGGAACAGATAAATTTATTGGGGAAACGGAGAAAATCAGCAATGATGAAAAGGATATCAAAGAAGAAATGAAGACCATCCGCGAATCCCTGATCCTGGGTGTTGGAGGAGAATATAATCTGGGGGGTTCAACAGCTTTGACTTTCGGGATCACCTTCGACAATGGCTTTACAGATGTATTGAAAGATCAGAACAGCTTCGATCCTGAAATCACCCACCAGGCCATCAACAACTATATTGAATTTAATCTCGGAGTGATTTTTTAAGGAGTTTGAATCGTGAAGATAGCTTTAGCACAGATCAATTATCATATCGGTAACTTTGAGGAGAACAGCAGGAAGATCATCAATTCCATCCGGAAGGGAAAACTGGAAAATGTTGACCTTGTTGTATTTTCGGAGCTGGCGGTTTCGGGCTATCCGCCAAGGGATTTCCTGGAGTTCCGCGATTTTGTCGAGCGATGCCAGGATGCAGTAGAGAAAATTGCTGATGAATGCCACGGAATTGCAGCAATTGTCGGCAGCCCCTCTTTCAACCCCGAATATAAGGGAAAAGACCTGTTTAATTCAGCTTATTTCCTTGCGGATGGCAAGGTACAGTCGGTACACCACAAAGCTCTTTTGCCCAATTATGATATTTTCGATGAGTACCGTTATTTTGAACCCAACCATGAGTTTACATGCGTGAATTACCATGGGAAAAAGATTGCCCTGAACATTTGCGAAGATCTCTGGAACCTGGGGAACCATCCTTTGTATACCATCAATCCGATGGATGAATTGATGAAGGAGAACCCGGATTTTATCATCAACATAGCGGCTTCGCCTTTTCATGCCAGTCAAAGAGAAGAAAGGGCGGAAGTGCTCCTGCAGAATGTTGAAAAGTACAGGCTACCCTTGTTCTATGTAAATCATGTGGGCGCGCAAACGGAATTGCTGTTTGACGGGGGATCGCTTGTGATTGACCCGGCAGGACGGATCCATGATGAGTTGAATTACTTTGAAGAGGATTTCAGGATATTCGATCTGGAAGAGGTTCAGCATCCTTTGTCCGGGGAGAAAAGGAAAAATGAGGAAAACAAAATTGAAAGGATCCATGATGCTCTGGTCATGGGAATACGGAACTACTTTTACAAACTTGGTTTTAAGAAGGCCATTCTCGGCCTCTCGGGAGGGATTGATTCTGCGGTAACCATGGTGCTTGCAGCCAGGGCGTTGGGTCCGGAAAATGTTTATGCCGTGCTGATGCCCTCGGGATTTTCTTCGGAACATTCGGTTCAGGATGCCGAAGCCCTGGCAAAAAACCTTGAAAGCCCCTACGATATTATCCCTATTGAAAAAAACTACCGGTCATTTTTGGATGCACTGCAACCTTATTTTAAAAACCGGTCTTTTAATATTGCAGAGGAAAACATACAGGCCCGGGCCAGGGGAGTGATCCTGATGGCATTGTCCAATAAGTTCGGGTATATCTTGTTGAATACATCCAATAAAAGTGAGGCAGCCGTTGGTTATGGTACCCTCTATGGAGACATGAACGGGGGCTTGAGCGTACTTGGGGATGTTTATAAAACAGAGGTTTTTGAGCTGGCCCGCTATATCAATAAAGAGCAGGAGATCATTCCTGAGAATACTATCCTGAAGCCTCCATCGGCAGAATTACGCCCTGATCAGAAAGATTCGGATTCGCTGCCCGATTATGATGTGTTGGATCAGATTCTTTACCAGTATATCGAAATGCGCAAGGGACCCCGTGAGATCATTGCAATGGGCTTTGAAAAAGAAATCGTCGATAAAACCCTCAAACTTGTGAATGTCAATGAGTACAAAAGACACCAGACACCCCCGATATTAAGGGTATCCAAAAAAGCTTTTGGCATGGGTCGCAGGATGCCTATTGTTGCCAGGTACCTGTCCTGATCATATGTTGACTGCTTCTACCGATTTGATCTCCGGTATTGCTTTGACCATTGCAGTTTCTACACCACTCTTCAATGTCATGGTGCTGTATGGGCATGAACCACATGCACCCGTCAGCCTGACGTTTACCACATTATCATCGGTGATTTCAACAAACTCGATATCACCGCCATCTTGTTGCAAATAAGGCCTGATTTGTTCAATCACTTTCTCTACCTTACTTACGAGTTCTTCTTTATTTGCCATCGTTTTGTACAGTCTGTTTTTATTTTGATTTCAACGCATTTATTCCCTTTTTAATATTTCCGGCCAGTTCTTTAAATGCCTTTCCGGGAATGGAGTCTTCGAGCAGTGCAGCAGGTTTGCCAGCATCACTGGCTTCGGCAAGGCCTTCCACAATGGGCAACTGTCCCAGGAAGGGTATGTTCAGCCGTTTGGCAAAACTTTCACTGTAGCTTTTTCCGAAGAGGTAATATTTTTTATCTGGAAGTTCTTCCGGAGTAAAATACGACATGTTTTCAACCAGGCCGAGCACGGGAATGTATATTTTATCCTGCCGGAACATGGTGGCAGCTTTCAATACATCCGCCAGGGCCACCTTTTGTGGAGTGGTAACGATTATTGCTCCTGTGATCGGGTATTCCTGGGCAATGGTCAGATGGATATCGCCCGTACCGGGAGGCATGTCCAGGATCAGGTAGTCGAGGTCGCCCCATTCTGTATCATTGAACAACTGCTCCAGTGCTTTGGAAGCCATGGGTCCCCTCCACATCAGGGCCTGCTCGGGATCTACAAAAAATCCAATAGACAATACTTTGAGATCATATTTATCGAGTGGCAGTATTCTGGTCTTTCCGTCTTTTTCTGTTGCATTTGGTCGCTGGCTTTCCAGGTCCATCATGGTAGGGACGGATGGACCGTAAATATCAGCATCCAGCAAACCCACTTTTGCACCTGTTTTCGAGAGTGCAATGGCCAGGTTAACTGCTACAGTGGATTTACCCACCCCACCTTTTCCGGATGCAACGGCAATGATGTTTTTTATGCTTGCGAGCGGACCACCTCCAATGTCTTTTTCTGACTTGATCCCAATCTCAATATCAAGATCTTCTCCCAATGCATCTTTCAGTGCTTTTTTGGCCCGGTTCACAACAATCTCGTTGCTTTGGTCAACTTTCTTCGGGAATACAAGTGAAAAGCTGATCTTGTTGCCATCAATTTTCAGATCATGGACCATTTTCAGGTTGACAATATTATCGCCTGCCTTAAAATAGATGACCTCCTGTAATGCTTCTAAAACCTTTTCTTCCGTAATATTCATCTTACAAATCTATTTTAATTTAGATTTGGTAAAATTAGTAAATATTCCCCGATTAGCAATCATCCGGTTAGCTTTTCAATTGAACAGTGAAGAAGCTGCACAAAAAGCATCATGCAGTTATCTGGATCATATTGGTCGTAGTCGGTATCCACTGATGATCAGTGGCTCATGGGCTTCGACTCCCTGCCTGGCCGGCACGGCGCTCAGCCTGACGAAATATCGCCAAGTTTCAACATTGCTCAGCCCGATGAAATATCGCACCTTCCAGACAGTCTCTTCACTTGTTGTGAAAAATTAATGCAAATGCCTTCCCGGATCCCAGAATAGTTTTTCAAATTCGATGATCCTGTCGTTTTGGACTTTTATACCTTCATTTTCCAGCAATTCAGACATGATATTGGGACTGCCGAAATGATTCTTTCCGGTCAGCATCCCTTTCCGGTTTACCACCCTGTGTGCCGGAATATCGGGATGTATATGAGATTTATTCATGGCCCATCCAACCATCCTGGCCGAACCCCTGCTGCCAAGGTATTCTGCAATTGCTCCGTAGGAAGTTACCCGGCCGGCCGGGATTTGTTTAACAACATCGTATACTTTTTCAAAGAATGATTCATTTCTCATCCTGCTTCAATATAAAATTAACGTACTTGATGGTTTTACCTTTTTCCAGGTGCATCTGTTCATAAAAAGTCTGGACTTCCGTAATGGCTTTCGGAGCATCGGAATGGTAAACATCATCGGAAGCGTACAATATTTTACTTCCTGATTCTTTAATCCTGTTCAGGGTATATTCATAGAACATTTCATTATCCGTTTTCAGGTGTATCATTCCGCCGGGTTTCAAAATTTTCAGGTAGTGATTCATAAAACGGGGTGAAGTTAGCCTTTTTTTCCTGCGGGGACTTTGCATTTGCGGATCGGGAAAAGTAATCCAGATTTCGCTTATTTCGTTTTCACCGAAGAAATCTTCCAGGAAATCAGCACGTGAGCGAATAAATGCCACATTGCGTATGTTTTCTTCCTCAACCGTTTTGCATCCCCGCCAGAGTCTGGCTCCTTTCAGATCGATGCCAATGAAGTTACGCTCAGGATACCATTTTGATAAAGCGATGGTGTATTCTCCTTTTCCGCAACCCAGTTCCAGCGTGATGGGATTGTCATTCCTAAAATACTCCTTGCTCCACCTTCCCTTCCAGGGGAAGGGCTCTTTTTGCAAACGCACATAATTGTATTCATGAAGATGACTGAATGTTTTGTTCTCCCGGAAACGTTTGAGCTTCTTTTTGACCACTTTTTTCTGACAAAATTATGATTTTAACATGGGAAGTTTGTGATGCTTTATCTGGCAAATACCCAGGCATCCGGATTCTCTTCTTTCCTGATAATGGCCAGTTGCTCTTCTGCCATAGCTTCGGTCGTGAAACCGGCAAAAGAAACGCGGTACATCCCGTATTTGTTCTGCCCGATAATATCAGCCTGGTAGCCGTTGGTCCGGAGTTTTCGTACCAGTTTATGGGCATTGCTTTCATCCTGGAATGAGCCTGCAATAATAAAGAATCTGTTCTCCTCAAGTTGAGGATTGTTGGAAACGGGTTTTTCCATTTCTTCATGAGCAGGCTGGTCTGTCATCCTGGATTGCTCATCTGGCAGTTTGATCTCGGGGTCAACCACCTTGAGGTCATTATCAATACTTTGATCATTGTATTCCTGTTTCACCGGCATCTCTTCCTTTTCCAAAGTGCTGTGCTCATCTGTGAGGATTTTATTTTCATTTTTCTGATCAGTCTGGTTGTTCGTTTTAGCAGCCGCATCCGGTTTTTCTTTGAAAAAAGTAAGTTTATGGAAGTGCGTGATCAGGTATTCATTGGGTGTGCTGTAGAAGAACGGGATTCCAGCAGCATTTTTATAATAAAAATCTTTGATGCTATTATAACCCAGTACAAAAGCAAGACCGATTAAAAGAATGAACAGGATGCTGTAAAGGTTGAGACTGATATACCTGGGTTGTTTTTCTCTCTTCCTGGTAGTCTCTGCTGTTTGCTTCTCTTGTTTTGGTTTTCGGTCTGCATGTTTCTTCTCAAGGCGTATGTTGCTGTCTCTTTTTACCGGAGGTGATATGAAAGAGGACATGCCAAAAGAGTCCGCGTAATAATTCCGCGATTTATCAGGATCAAATTCAATCTTATCTTCGGCATTGTGAAAAAGATGGCCGATTTTGTAAAAATTGATCCGCTTGCCTTTGCCCAGTGCATACTTGCATTTCAATACGAATTGTTCAAGTCTGATGCGGGCATCGGAGTATGAAATGTCTTCATACTTGGCAATATGATTGATCAGCAGTCCATCGTTGATCTGCAAATGGGGATTGAAAACAATTTTTTTTGAAGGAGGATTAAAACTATGATTGTTGTCGTGGATACTGGCGGGAACCTCGTTGCTGATAAAGCCTCCAAGTCCCGGAATTACGACGCATTCATACTCATATAATAGATCACTGATATATTTCGCTACCCTCATGGCTGCCTGTCGATTTGTACTTTACAAGTAACCTGCTAAATTAGCAAGTCCGTCGAAGATATTCAAATTTTGTTGATAAGTTTTTCGAGGTCTTCCGGGCTATCCACACCAATGGATTCAAAATCAGTGAGCTTTACGTGGATGCCATAACCGTTTTCGAGCCAGCGGAGTTGCTCCAGCGATTCCAGATGCTCAAGGGGCGTGGGTTCAAGTGCTGTGATCTCTTTCAAAATATCTACCCTGTAGGCATAAATCCCGATATGTTTGAGGTAAACAGCTTCCGGAGAAGAACCCGGTTTTTCCTCATGGTAGGGTATGGGTGCCCTGCTGAAATACAATGCTTTGCCCGAAATGCCCCTGACAAGTTTCACAACATTCTTATTGTGCAGTTCATCTTCATCAATGATTTCTTTGGCCAGGGTGGCAATCTCAATGTTTTCTTCCTCAAAATTGGTGGCTACCGTATCGATCTGTTCAGGCTGGATAAAAGGTTCATCCCCCTGGATATTGATGGCAATGTCGAAATACTGCTTTTGCTTTGAAAGTTTTTTAACGACCTCATGACATCGTTCGGTGCCGGTTCTATGATGCATGGAAGTCATGGTCACATTTGCTTTGGCCACCTTCAGTGTGTTGTATATGCGCTTGTCATCGGTAGCCACAATGAGCGCATCCAGCTTGCCGGATTTTAATGCCTGTTCATAAACCCTGAGGATCATGGGTTTGCCTTTTATGTCGGCAAGGGGTTTTCCGGGGAACCTCGTGGAAGCATAGCGGGCCGGAATGATACCGAGTATTTTCATAATTTATACTTGTCTGGATTATTCCTGGAAGAGGCCGTGTATCTCGGCATTGATCTTTTCTATGATCATCCCCAGGTCTTCTGCTTTATCTTCAAACTTGACTTCATCAACATTGATCACAAGTAATTTTCCCAAATCGTATTTGTTGATCCAGGTTTCGTATCTTTCGTTCAGGCGCTTCAAATAGTCCAGCCGGATCGAGGCTTCATATTCCCGGCCTCTTTTTTGAATATGATTTACCAGGTTCGGAACACTTGAACGCAGGTAAATCAATAGGTCGGGTGCCTGAATGAATGAACTCATCAGTTCGAACAGGCTGCTGTAATTCTCAAAATCACGGGTGGTCATCAGGTTCATCTGGTGCAGGTTGGGGGCAAAAATATAAGCATCTTCATAAATGGTCCTGTCCTGGATCACTGTTTTTTCACCCTGGCGAATGTTGATGATCTGTCTGAAACGGCTGTTCAGAAAATATACCTGCAGGTTAAAAGACCATCGCTGCATGTCCTCGTAAAAACTATGCAGATAGGGATTTGATTCAACATCCTCATATTGTGCTGTCCAGCCAAAATGCTTTGATAATAATCTGGTCAGGGTGGTTTTGCCTGAACCGATATTGCCTGCTACCGCTATGTGCATTCTTTATTTTTTTACGAATTTAAAAATTTTTCTATTGCCTCTCGTCAAGCATGCTTAAAATGCTCTCGACATGTTTCCTGTTGTTCGACAGCCTGGGGACTTTGTTTTGTCCGCCCAGCTTTCCTCTTTGCTTCATCCAGTTATAAAAGGTTCCCGTGGGAACACTTTTCACCAGTGGCCTTCGAAGCACCATATCGTTGTATCTTTTGGCTTCATAATCCGAATTCAATGATTGCAGTGCAGCATCCAGATCATTTATATAAGTTTCCAGGTCGGCAGGTTTCTTTTCAAACTCGATGAGCCATTCGTGGGCTGCATTATCATCTTTGCTGAAATAAACCGGTGCTGCAGTAAATTCTGAAACAATGGCCTGATGTTTCTTCCCGGCTTGCGTGATGGCTTTTTCGGCATTGTCAACGATCAGTTCTTCACCCACTGCGTTGATAAAATTTTTAGTCCTCCCGGTGATCTTTATCTTATAAGGTGACAAACTGGTAAATTGTATTGTATCACCGATCATATAGCGCCAGAGGCCTCCGTTGGTGGAAATGATCAGGGCATAATTGGTGTTCAGGTCTACTTCATCCAATCGAAGGGTTTTGGGGTGATCCTTGCCTAATTCTTCCATGGGCATGAACTCATAATAGATACCATAATCCAGCATCAGCAGCATTTCTTTGGAATCCCTGCTGTCCTGGATCCCGAAAAATCCTTCGGATGCGTTGTAGGTCTCCAGGTACTTCATGTTGCCGGATCTGATCAATGTCTTAAATTGCTCCTGATAAGGTTCGAAATTAACACCACCATGAAAAAACACCTCCAGCTCGGGCCAAACCTGCGAGATATCTTCTTTGCCGGTGATCTCCAGCACATGCTTCAGCAGGAGTAAGGTCCAGGATGGAACGCCTGAAATATTGGTGACTTTATGCGGAATGGCAGCTTTCGCCATCATTTCTATCTTTTCTTCCCATTTATCATGCAGGGCCAGCTTTTTCTTGGGAACCCGGATAAATTCGGCCCAGTACGGCAGGTTTTCTATGATGATGGCTGACAGGTCACCCACCAGGAATTCTTCATTGTTGATCTCCGAAATTTTATGACTTCCCCCCATGGCCAGACCTTTGCCGCTGAAAAGTTTTGTTTCGGGATACAGGCTGCAGTATATCGAAAGCATATCCTTGCCACCTTTGAAATGGCATTCTTCCAGTGCTTCATTGCTCACAGGAATGAACTTGCTTTTGTCGCTTGTGGTACCGGAAGATTTTGCAAACCACTTCACCTCTGTATTCCACAAAACATATTGCTCGCCATTTCTCAACCTCTCAATATAAGGTTTTAGACTGTCGTAGTCGTTTACCGGAACTTTGCTTTTGAATTGTTCAACATTGCTGATCTCAGAATAACCGTATTCTTTTCCCCAGGCTGTCTGACTGCCTGCGCTTATCAAGCGTTTGAACCACTCTTCCTGAACATCATGTGGATACTTGATGAAAAGCTCGATCTGGTGGAAACGCTTTTTCATCAACCACGATAATACTGAATTGATTAAGGCCATAGAAAGAAGTTAGACCTCAAAAATACAAACTTTAGCATATACAGCCTGTATTTTATAAATTTGTTATGAAATGTAAAGGATTTTATTTCTTATTTAAGATGATCAGCTTTCCCAATGCTAAAGTTAATCTGGGTTTAATTGTAGCCGGAAAAAGAAAAGACGGTTTTCATGATATTGAAACGGTTTATTATCCGGTTGCCTTTTGTGATGCACTTGAGATTATACCATCAAAATGTCAGGAGCATTCTTTTCATTATTCCGGTTTGAAAATCCCGGGTAGTGGGAAAAACATATGTGAGCAAGCTGTCGAACTTTTGTCAGAGAATTACGACTTTCCCGCGATTGAAATGCATTTGCACAAACATATTCCCATGGGAGCGGGACTTGGCGGGGGATCTGCCGATGCGGCTTTTTGCCTGCAAATGATGAGCGAATTGTTTGACCTGGCAATTCCGCACAATCAACTTATGCAAATGGCAGCAGAGCTAGGAAGCGATTGTCCTTTTTTTATCAGGAACGAAGCTGTTTATGCCAGCGGAAGAGGCAATGTGTTTTCAGAGACAAAGCTTGATTTGAAAGGATATCACATCCGTATCGTAAAGCCCGATATATCTGTTTCAACAGCGGAGGCATACAGGAATATCAAAGCTGGGAAGAAAAAATATGAATTGCAGGAACTGATAGAAAACACAGCGCCATCACAATGGAAGGGCGTTCTGGTGAATGATTTCGAAGATTATGTTTTTGGGCGCTTTCCGGAAATCCGGAAAATCAAAGAACAATTGTATGAAGAAGGTGCGGTGTATGCTTCCATGAGTGGCAGCGGAACAGCGCTTTATGCTTTGTTCAGGGAAGCACCTGCTCACTGCAGCAAATTGGAAAAATATTTCGTCTGGGACGGATTTCTCGGATAAAATTCCGTCTTTTTTTATTTTTAGTTGTCTTTATAATAAATCAGTAATTTTTGAAGGAGGGAAACAGGGAAATACACGCTGATTTGATCGGCCTTTGTCTCAAAGGAGATCGTAATGCCCGTTTTCAATTGTATCATTTGTATGCAAAGGCTATGTATAATATTTGTGTCAGGATGGTTCAGAACAAAGAAGATGCGCAGGATATACTGCAGGATTCATTCATTGCTGCCTTTGAGAATCTCGGTGCATTCAGCGGGAAAGTCTCTTTTGGTGCATGGATGAAAAAGATCGTCATCAATCGTTCCCTGAACTTTCTGCGGAAGAAGAAACCCCTGTTCACGGAACTGGAAAACGCCGGGGATGTGCCTGATCTTAATGAAGACAACGATTTTGTGCTAAGCCCGGAAAAAATACACTTTGCGATCAAGGAATTGCCCGAGGGCGCCAGGGTCGTTCTGAACCTTTATTTGCTTGAGGGGTATAAACATAAGGAAATAGCTGAAATGCTCGATATTTCCGAATCAACTTCAAAGTCACAGTATCGGCGGGCCATTTTCCTGCTGCAACAAAAACTCCTGGAAAATGAAAATTAAGGATCTGGAAAAATATATCAGCAATAACAGGAAAAGGCTGGATGTTGAAAGTGCCGATGACAAAATGATCTGGCAGGAAATCCAGTCACATCTTTCAGGCAAGGACAACCTGAAAAGAAAATACCTTTTCTGGAAAGCTGCCGCATTGATCCTTGCTTTTGTAACAGCAGGAATTGTTGTTTTGTATGAGATCAAACAGAATCCGGAGCAAAATGGACATGATATTGCTGAAAAATCCTTTCTTTCACAACAGCATATGTATAACAAAGCCATCAATGCCAGGTGGCAGGAAATTGACAGCCAGCAATTGGATATTGAAGATTTCCCCTGGTTGATGAATGAACTGGAAGAAATTGAGAAAGTCCACCTTGAATACTTAAAAGACATGAAAAAAATGGGTGAACGGCCTGAAATTAAACATGCGCTGCAAAAATACTACGTGCAAAAGATCAGGTTGCTCGACCGCTTGTTAAACGAAATTGAAAAAAAACAGAATTATGAGAACAGAAAAGAAAATGATAATATCATTTATTAGCATGCTGATTTCAGGCATGCTGATTTTTTCCGGAAATATTTATACACAGGAAGTCTCCAAATCGGATGTATTTGAAAAGAATTATGATGTAGATGCCAATACGGAAATCGGTTTTTACAATAAACTCGGGGATGTAAAAATTAATACCTGGGACAAGCAACAAATGCGCCTGCGGGTGGAATATACCATAGAGGTGAAGAAGCCAGAAGACCTGGAAACATTTGTAAAAGCCATCCGCAATCCTATGGTCGAAATCAATGAGGAACATCTTATCATTGATACTAAATTCTTTGAATCACTCTCAACAAAAAACAGTTCATTCAGTCGTTCCACAAGCATGAAATTTGAGAACGGGAAATCAATTGATATCGAAAGTTACAAGGTGAATTATACAGTATACATACCCCGTAACAATGAGTTTTTCCTGAATAGCAGTTATTCCGATATACAAATCGATGCCCTTTTTGCCCGTTCCAAGCTCACGGTTTATGATGGAAATCTTGAACTGGTGCGATGTGCTGCACCCATAAGCTTTGATCTGCGTTATACAGATTTGATCGCCAGTGAAATGGAAGAATGTGTGTTGAAGCTTTACGATAGCGATGTGGAAATTGGCAATGCAGGTACATTGGAACTCGATTCAAAATATTCAAAGGTTCATGTAAAGGAATGTATGGGGGTAAAACTGAATTCTTATGATGACAAGATATATTTTGACAAGGTAAGCGGGATTGAAGGAACAGCCAAATACACCACCCTGGTCACGACCAACCTGAACGAGGTGGTCCTGGATGCATATGACTGCTCATTTGATTTTGGCAATCTCAACATGCTCAACCTAAAAAGTTCCTATTCCCGCATGGCATTCGGAAATATTGAGGAGCATGTTGACCTGCAAAGCTATGATGATAAGATCAGTTTCAGGGGCATTGCATCGCTTGAGGGGAACAGCAAATACACTACTTTCACCATTGGTATTATTGAGGAAAAATTCAAGCTGAATTCATATGATGATAACATCAATGTGAATCATTTAAAACCCGGTTTTGATCTGGTTGAACTGGAAACAAAATATACCAATCTCGAGATCGATGTTGATGACAAAGCCGATTACAAAATATCCATCGATTCAAGATATACGAACATAGATCTGGATAAAAGGAAATTTGATGAGATCATCCTGGAAAAAGAATCCGAAAAACTGCTGGCCGATTACATCAAAAAAGGGGGATCGCCCAAAAAGAATTCGGTCATCAGGATCAAATCATATGATGGGAAGGTGGAGATTAATTAGAGTCTGTCCATAAAGTCTCAATTTTACCACCACCCTCCGCACCCCCTTAGTCCCCTGAAGGGAAAATCCCCCACACAGCCAAGGGGTTGGATGGTTCTCTCAGCCTTAGGCGGAGAGTTAGAGGGGTTTGCGAAGGAGGGCGAGTTTATGGACAGACTCTAATTAGTTTTGCAGTGCTACTTCGGAGCTTTCATCAACAGGTAAATTCCCAGCATGGTAAAAATTATATTGGGCACCCATGCCGCCAGGTTGGTCGGTAAATTCCCCAGGGTGGCAAACACCGTGCTGATTTGCATAAACAGGATATACAGGAAAGTAATCCCGATCCCCAGTCCGAGATGCATGCCGATGCCTCCGCGCATTTTCCGGCTCGAAAGGGAAACACCGATCAGCGTCATCACTAGTGTGGCAAAAGGCGATGCGAGTCTTTTGCTCTTTTCAACCTCGTACATTTTTACCTTTTCGCTGCCTTTGAGTTTTTCGGCAGCGATTTTTTCGTTCAGCTCCCAGAAGTTCATTTCTTCAAAATCCTCTTTATACACATACAGGTCTGAGGGTCTCAATGCAAGCGCCGTATCCAGTTCCTGTCCTTTGGTGATCTTTTCATTCAAACCGTCGATCCGGCGAACATAGTAATCGGTAATGATCCAATGCTGGCTGGCAGAATCCCAGCGTATACGCTCTCCCCTCAGTTTGTAATACAGTTTTTCCTCATCAAATTTTTCGATGGCGAACTTAAAACCCGAATTGCTGCGTACATTGAAATTCTCTACGTAAATATAAGTCCCCGGCTTGAGCTGCAGGTGAATATTGCGGTCCTTGCTTTTGATAAGTTCTTCCATGTAAGTGGTTTTGAAAATGCGCCTTGTCTTGTTGGTGCGCGGGATCAGGAAATTGGCCAGGTAAAAGGAAAGCAATGCGAGGAAGATGGCTGAAATAAAATAAGGCCTGAGAAAACGGTAAAAACTGATGCCACTGCTCAAAAAGGCGATGATCTCCGTATTGGATGCGAGCTTGGAAGTGAAAAAGATCACCGAGATGAAAGTAAAAAGATAGATAAATAGATTGATAAAATAGGGGATAAAATTCACATAATATGAGAATACGATCTCGTTGAATGGTGCGTCGTTTTCAAGAAATTCATCAATGTTCTCGGAAATGTCGAAGATGATCACGATGATGATCAGGAGGGAAATGGCGTAAAAAAAAGTGCCCAGGAATTTTTTTATGATGTACCAGTCGATGATCCGCATGCAATCTTCGCGTATGAATGAGCAACAAATTTAGTGATTAATGATCATTGTAAGCATTGTATGAATGATAATTAAACTTTAATCGGGGAAAATTATTTCACCCTGTTGGGAGGGAATGATATCATCATAATAAACAACCTGCCATTTGTGATTGAAATCTTCGACCAGGGCCGACATGGTTTCCACCCAGTCGCCGGAGTTCAGGTACAATAAATCATCAATGACTTTCAAAGCCGGCTGATGAATATGCCCGCATATGATCCCGTCGTAATTGCGTTTGCGGGCATACTCTATCATGGTGTTTTCAAAATCGAAAATGAAATTTACCGCGAGTTTTACTTTGTGTTTGATCTCCTGGGAAAGGGAATAGTAAGGCAATCCTTTCAGTCGCCTGCGTTGGTTATACCTGCGGTTCATCCACAGCAAGAATTTGTATCCCATATCCCCCAGGTTGGCCAGCCATTTCATATTGGTGCTTATCATATCGAAAATATCGCCATGGGTTACGAAGAGTGTCTTATCACCCGATTTCAGTTCATAAGAATTCAGGACATAAAACTTCCCCATACTGAAAGGGATTACATTGTTCAAAAAATCATCATGGTTTCCCTTCACATAAATTACTTCGGTATCATGCGATTCCATCATTTTCAGTATCCTCCTGAAAATGCGGGTGTCTTTTTTGGACCAGTTGCCGCTTCTTTTCAGGTTCCAGGCATCGATGATGTCCCCGTTCAAGATCAGACGTTCACAGGAATTTGCCTTCAGAAACTTGGAAAGTTCTTTGGCTTTTGTATCGGCCGAACCCAGGTGCGTGTCTGATATGACGATGGTTTTGTAGTGCATCTTACACCGGCATTGTGTCAGGTCTCATCCGTTTTTTTTCGGATGACATAGGGCTTTTTGATGTCTCCGGCATAATAGTTAAAGATCCCGATCTCGGCCAGGATGCCAATGCTGACCAGCAACAGGCCGATCAGGGTCATGGAGGTAAAAAACAGGAATTCAGCCAGGTAGTTCTCACGGATGTTGATGCCGAAGAACAAAGAACCGATGGTCATGATCAGGCTGAAAACAAGGCCGATGAGAAATATCAGTCCGCCCCACAAACCGAAAAGACGAAAGGGCTTGTTCATATAGCTCAGGATGAATTTCAAAAAGATCAGGTCGATGATCACCAGGAAGATCTTGCTCAGTTTGTAATTGCTTTTGCCGCCTTTGCGGGATTGTATGGTCATCGGGAATTCGATATACTTAATTCCCTTCTTCACCATGGTAGCACCGATGAAGCGGTGTTCATCGCCCAGCATATTCAGGTCTTTCACCATGTAGCTGCGGTAAGCTTTGGGTGTGGCTCCGAAATAGCGCAATTTTACCCCGGTGATCTTGCTGATGGTCCAGTGTCCGGCCTTTGCAAAACGGTCTTTGAGCCAGCCGTCCGCCCTGATGGCTTTGTCAGCGCTCACCATGTCGTAACCTTCTTCCAGATATTTGATGAAGGTGTGCAGGTACCTGGGTTCATGCTGCTGGTCGCCATCATAAGCAATGATAAAATCTCCCTTTGTTTCTTTGAAACCAACCCGCATGGCAATGGTTTGCCCGTAGTTGCCTGCCAGGTCAATGCCCCTGACTTCCTCGAATTTATCCGATACTTCCCTGATCCTTTTCCAGGAATCATCGGTGCTGCCGTCATTGATATAGATCAGTTCAAAACCATATTTGGTGGTTTTCATCTCGGCAACAATACCCTCGGTAAGTTCGGCAATATTGGGTTCTTCGTTGTGAATCGGGATGATAATGGAAACGAAATCTTTCATCACAAAGCAATTTTTTTATGATCTAAACTAAAATAAATTCCTGAAAGAGAGGTCAGGAGTGTCATGATGTAAAACATAAAACTCAGGGCCACTGAGAGATTGGTGTTCAATCCAAGCATTTCGGCCCCATAGAGAAAGGTTATTTCACGGGCTCCAACCCCACCAATTGTTATGGGAAGTGAGGCCACGATGGAGGAAATCAGGAAAAGGAACAAATAGGAAACATATTCTTCGCTGCTGCCGAAAGCAAACAAGATGAACAATGCGCAGAACAATTGCAAAACCTGGATAAAAAAAGACTGACTGAAGGTATCGAAAAAAATACCTTTAAATTGTGGCAGGAATTGCCGGATAAAGATATGATAAACAAGGATAGCAAGGGGGATCAGCAAGCAGGCATACCATTGAAAGCGACCATAGCCCGGCAGGAATAGAAAGAGGAATACCGCCAGGCAAAACAAAACCAGTAGCCCGATCAGGCGGTCGGTAAAGATACACCAGAAAAGAGAACGTATTTTATAATTGAATTTTTTCTTCAGCAGATAGATTTTGTAAGCATCCCCACCGATACCACCCGGCAGGAAAACATTGTAAAACATGCCCAGCAGGTAAAGCTTGAAATTGCTCCGGTCGCTGACATACAGGTCGATCTTCCTGAAAAACACATTGAGACGCAGGGCAGAAATAAACTGGCCCATAACGAAAGCTGTAAGTGCAATGAAGAGATAAAGCAAATCTGCAGTTTTATAGTAGGTTAGCAATTTATCGAGCTCAATCTTCCTGAACACAAAATAGAGGGCCACGGCGGTTATAGTCAGTTTGAGGGCCAACTGCAGGTACTTGTATTTTTTATTTTCCTTCTTCACTGCCATCCTTCAGCATTTTACTTTTTTTGGGTTTAATGCGGGTGAGCCAGATATTCTTTCTTTCCCACACCAGGTCGAATTGATGGATCTTTTCGAAATCCTTTTCATCTATACGACGTTCATCTACCAGGTAATAAGTGCTGGTATCGAAATTCTCACGCTGGGGCCTGAGGATATCCATCCTTTCTCGCGTGATATAAAAAGCACTGAAATCATCCATCCAGGTGTTTTTGTATTTTTTCAATTCTTTTCCCTTTGTCAATTGCCCGGTCTTGATGGCGCCTTCCCTGCTTTCGACCCGGTAACCAACTTTGGAACGCACTTCCAGGACCGAAAAATTAAATCCAATCCTGACGATGAGCAGTATGATCCCAAACAATATGATGCGGTACGTCCTCATTCTGATCAGCAAATAGGTGAAGAAGGCAAGCAACAGGAACACGAAGAGTGTTTTCAGCCAGATCAGGTGGATTTGTTCTGTTTGTTTCAGAAAGGGCAATACAAGACTACCAAGTGTGCCGGCAATGGCAAGGAATATGAAGACATAGTCAATGATATCTTTTTGCAGGTTCCGGGTGAGTGAAATTTTATAGTAAAGATACAGCAGTACACTGAAAAACAAGGGCACAAACATCAGCAGGTAGCGCGGATGTACTTCGGGGGAAGTCCAGTAAACAATGATGTTGGCTAGCATGATTACCGCATTGTATTTGATCAGCGGATGGGTAAAAAGTTTTTTGAATAGTTTTTTCCTGAACAAAAGAATGGTTAGAACAGACCAGGGCAAAAAATGGTACATCTGTTCAAAGGGGAAAGTCAGCAGGTGCAGCAGGGTCCTTTCCCAGCCAAAGCGCAAAACGGTACGCCGCGTGGTTTCGGCAAAAAGCGTGGAGATCACATCTTCAAAAGTCCCCGGGAAGGACTTAAAATACATCAAATAATAAATGCCGAGCAAAAACACAAAAAGCAGTATTCCTGCGACATGCTGCCAGGAGATCAGTTTCAGAAATCTTTTTTTGTAAATGAAAAACACCAGCAGTGTGGTCCCCTGGAAAACAACGGAGGGAAGTCCCTTCAGCATAAAGGCGATGGCGGTCAGGGCATAAGAGATCAGGAACAATTGCCAGAACTTTCCTTTGTTAAAATATTCGTATATGATCATGAAATTGATGAAGATCACCCAGGAAAAGGTGATGTCGATAAGTGCCAGTTGCGTATCCCAGAAAAGCATCCTGCCGCAGGTAAGCAGTACGATGGCGTTTGCAAAAGCGACTTTGTTCCCGAAATGTTTTCTGAAAAAATAAAAGACCGTAGCTGCATACAATATACTGGAAACCACGGTTGGCAATCGCAGGCTAAACTCATCGAAGTTTCCGAAAACCCAGGCATAAGCCAGAATGATCCAGTTGAAAAGAGGTGGTTTCTTGAGGTAAAAGTCACCATGCATGGTCGGTACCATGAAGTTATCCCGGATCAGCATCTCCAGCGCCACCAGACCCCTGATCTGCTCATCCGAGGTGAAAGGATGTTTTCCCAGGTTGATGAGCAAAGCAGGAAAAACCAATACAATAGCAAGCATGTAAAGTATCCAGGGATTCTTTTCAAGCTTTATGATCAGTTTGCCCATGATTGCAGGTTGTTGTGGTACAAATTGCGTTCAAAGGTAAGCTTATTCCTGATCATAGCCTCCACATAAAAATCCCTGAAACAAAATATTTCTTGCTTCAGCGCACGTTGCAGATAATGTGGCAAGGCTTTGATCTTATTGTTTAAGAGGCTATCTTCTTGATAAAGATAAGCATATGAGATCTCGTCATTTTTGGTATAAATTGCCAGGCTGTCTTTGATATAAAGATGCCTGTTGTTGCCAAGGTATGTAATGGCAAAGCGTTTGGCGCTGCTGTCGAAGAGGCTGCTGCCGAAGGCAAAGAATTGTTTGTCGTAATTCAGGTAATCCAGGAGGCTGGGCATGATGTCGATTTGTTGTGCGGTTTCAGAAAAGCTGGCATTCAGATTCGGATTGCCAGGATCGTAGAAAATGATGGGCACCATTCTGCTACCCGGTCCTTTTTGATAAAAAGCTTTGTATCTTTCTTGCGGTCTGGGCACGTGATCTGCTGTAATGACGAATACCGTGCTGCTGAACCAGTCCATTCTGGATGCTTTTTCAAAGAATTCTTTTAGAGAATAATCTGTATAGGCAGCTACCCTGTGAATGGGAAGTTCATATTCCTGGAAGTTTGATTGCAAGCGCTCCGGAACTTTATAGGGAGCGTGATTGGAAAGAGAGAAAACCACAGAAAGAAAAGGTTGTTTCGTTTCATCCAGTTTATCTGCCATAAATCCAAAAAACTTATCATCGTAAATGCCCCAGTGACCGTCATAATCTTCTTTGCCAGGATATTCATTCATGCCGTAATACCGGTCGAATTCATTGAGTTTGACCAGGGCATCAAACGACATGGTACCGTTCTTTCCGCCATGAAAAAATGAGCTGTGATATCCTTTTTCCTTCAGCAGGGATGAAAGACTGCTGAAATGATTCTGTATGTATAGAGAATAAGGCAAATTGTCTTTCATCAGAGAAGGGATGCCTGAAATGATATTGGGCAGGGCCCTGATTGAATTCTCATCATTGGCAAAAGCATTTGTGCATACAAAGCTATGATTGATCAGGGAGTCGAGAAAGGGAGTATAATCGTGATAATCCTGATGCTGCTGAAAATTGGGATTCAGGGAGCCAATGAATTCCTTTGAAAAACTTTCCAGGATGATGATGACGATATTTTTACTGTTGAAATCCTTGCCGGGATCATAATATGATTTGATATATTTTTTACCGGAATAAAGCTCGGGGCATGATTCTGAAGTATCCTGATCAAAAGATTCCCGGTCCAGTGTTTTGATCAGAACAAAGGGATTGTTGGTGACCAGGCTTATGTTCTTACTTTTTGTGTAATGACCGGCCATGACGATATCCAGGGGTTTCATCTGTAAACCGCCTCTGCCAAGTAGGATGCTTAAACCCATAAATACCAAAAAAATCAAAGTTTGGCCTGTGTAATAATTCCATCCAGAACTTAGCCGGGGTTTCCGGAAACGGATATTCTTGTTGATCAGGATAAACAAGCATGAAAAAAATAAGCATATGATCAAAGGTATCCAGTAGTTGACAATGAATTCGAAAACTACCCCCATATTGAAATTTTCCAGGAAAGAGCTTAATTCAGGGTAGGATATTCTTCTTTGGTAGAGATTGAAAAACTCAAAGTCGATCGCATAAATAGAAAATGCGATTATGTTGATCAGGATGAAAATAAAATTGACAGAAGAACGATAAAAGCGATTGCTCCTGAAGGGGAAGGGGAGCAGATACAACAATATGATCAGGAGGTTTGCGGTAAACACTACCGAAAGGTCGAAACGAATGCCGTAAAATAAGATCCCGGGCAGTTCTGATAGGCTTATATCAAACTCATTGTGATGCAAAATGTAAAATAACAGTCTGAGCAAAGAGAAAAATACCAGTATCAGCAACAATTTTTTCAGCAGAAACTTAAGATATTTCAAATGTTCCTTCATCATATGAATCAAACTGCAATGTTATACAAGGCAGTCATTTTACCCCTTAAGGCAGTTTTAATTAAACTTTAATTATTTATTAAATTCTCCTTGATATTTTTCTGGTCATTTCTTCTTTCCAATCCAAAAAGACTCCCTTCTGTATCTTATCCCTGGCCACTTCCATCAGGTGTGTATAAAACCTAAGGTTGTGCAGGGAAGCGATCATGGCTCCCAGCATTTCCCCTGAAACGATCAGGTGCCTGAGATAGGCTTTTGAATAATAGCTGTCGACAAAAGAATGCCCGTTTTCATCGATCGGACTGTTATCATCTTTCCATTTTTCATTTTTGATATTGATGATGCCCTCTTCTGTGAAAAGCATTCCATGACGGGCATTGCGTGTCGGCATTACGCAGTCGAACATATCAACGCCCAGCGCAATGGATTCCAGCAAGTTTTCCGGGGTTCCCACCCCCATCAGGTAACGGGCTTTTTCTTCCGGAAGGATGTTGCACACAAGTTCCGTCATTTCATACATCATCTCTGCCGGCTCACCAACACTGAGGCCTCCGATGGCATTGCCCACAGCTCCCTTCGAGCTAATGAATTCTGCGGATTCCCTGCGGAGGTCTTTGTAAACACTGCCCTGCACGATCGGAAATAAAAACTGCTCATATCTATAAAGTGTCTGTCCTTCATCAAAATGCTTGATACATCTGTCCAGCCAGTTATGGGTTATCTTCAGGGATTTTTTAGCATATGTATAATCGCAGGGATAAGGTGTGCATTCATCAAAGGCCATGATGATGTCGGCTCCGATGGTACGCTGAATATCAATAACATTTTCGGGGGTGAAGCTATGCCGCGAACCATCAATGTGGGATTGAAAAACTACGCCTTCACTGCTGAGTTTTCTTTTGTGGGCCAGGGAGTATACCTGGTATCCTCCGCTGTTGGTGAGGATGGGTCCTTTCCAGTTGTTGAACTGGTGCAGTCCGCCGGCCTTTTTGATCACTTCCAGTCCCGGCCTGAGATACAGGTGATAGGTGTTTCCGAGGATGATCTGTGCTTTGGTGTCCTGCTCAATTTCAGGGATATGCACTGCCTTTACTGCCCCTGCAGTTCCTACTGGCATGAATACAGGCGTTCTGATCTGGCCATGCCCCGTGGTAAACTCCCCCGTTCTTGCCTTGCTCTTCCTGTCTTTCCCTGTGATGGTAAACTGCATATGAACAGAAAATGTAAGTTTCCGCAAAATTAAAGAAACATATTGAATCCAAAGTTTGAATACTTTTGTAGAAATAATTTTGCCTGGTCTATGCAATTGATCCCGGAAACATTGAACATCTGGAGCATGCTGCTGATTTTATATCTCGTGATCACCTTGATACAAGTGTTCTATTACTGGTTTTTCTTTGCAAGACTTGGATTTTACAAAGCCCGAAAAAGCAGCGGAAGCAGAAAAGCAGTATCTGTGGTGATAGCAGCAAAGAATGAATATCTGAACCTCAAAAAAAACCTGCCGCTAATTCTCGAGCAGGATTACCCTGAATATGAGGTGCTTGTAGTCAACGATGCTTCGGATGATGAAACTTCCAGCTTGCTGGAAGAATTTGAAAAGAAGTATCAGCACCTGAAAACAATTAAGCTGTACCAGAATCTGAATTTTTTCAGAGGGAAGAAATTTCCCCTGAGCATCGGGATCCGCTCGGCAAAGAACGAAATAATTCTGCTGACGGATGCAGATTGTCGTCCTGCAAGCAATGCCTGGATTAAAGCGATGGCTGGTAATTTTAACAAAGCCACGGATGTTGTGCTGGCGTATGGACCGTATGAAAAAAAGAAGAGCTTGCTGAACCGGATCATACGATTCGATACTTTTCACATTGGCGTTCAGTATTTATCCTTTGCCCTGGCCGGATTACCATATATGGGTGTGGGGCGAAACCTGGCATACCGGAAAGAACTTTTTATACGCCAAAAAGGTTTTACATCTCATTACAAATTAAGTTCAGGTGATGATGATCTTTTCGTGAACAAAGTGGCACATCG
The DNA here is from genome assembly GCA_021740625.1 of Bacteroidales bacterium. Taxonomy (GTDB): domain Bacteria; phylum Bacteroidota; class Bacteroidia; order Bacteroidales; family JAIOZK01; genus JAIOZK01. Next base: position 13,165 of record JAIOZK010000020.1, on the reverse strand, counting down.
CCACAATACCCGGATTGAGATCCGGCCAAAGGCGCACACCCTCTCCACGACCAAATCAACGCTTGCGGCATGGCTCCGGCAGAAGCAAAGACACCTTTCAACGGGGAAATTTTACCGTTCGAAATTTAAATGGCTGCTGGGGCTTTATGCGTTTTCACAGCTTTCCTTTTATGTGTTGTTCTTCCTTCTGATATCCCTGGGCTACGCCTGGATCATTGTACTGGCTGCCTTTGCCTTGCGGCTTTGTACACAAATGATTGTTCTAAAAAAATGCAGCAACAGATTAAATGAAAAAGATTTATTCGTATTTTCGCCCTTGTTTGAATTGATAATCATATTGTTAAACCTGATAAGCGCAGGAAGGAACCTTTTCGTAAAGCAGCATAAATGGAAGTAAACCCCAATTTAACCGAGAAAGGAATCAGGGATTACAGGCTTGTGATGAAAGCTGTAAACAATGGTGATCAGAAGGCTTATGCCGAACTGATGAAACACTACCGGGATTCCCTCTATTTTATGTTGCTGAAAATGACCAACAATCCCAACGATGCCGACGATCTCACCATCGAAGCATTCGGCAAGGCCTTTAAAAACCTCAGGCAGTATACTCCCGATTATGCTTTCAGCACCTGGCTGTTCAAGATTGCATCCAACAATTGCATTGATTTTATCCGAAGGAAGAAAAAACATACTTTTTCCATGAATGAAGGATATTCGGATGAAGATGATGAGCTGGCCAACAAGCTGCCTTCCCAGAGCCCGGATCCGGAAGAAAAGGTGATCAAAAAGCAAAAAATTAAACTGATGCGGGATGTGGTTGAAAAGTTGAAACCGCATTACAGGAAATTAATCGAATTGCGATATTTCAAAGAATATTCATACGAGGAAATAGCAAAAGAACTAGATTTGCCGCTCGGAACGGTAAAAGCACAATTGTTCAGGGCAAGGGAGTTTCTGTATAACATCCTGAAAAACGCCCAGGAAAAACTTTAAACTTTTAACAGATGGAAATTGAAGATTTTAAACATGCCATTCTGGAAGGCATACCGGATGAATTGCCGGAACCAAAGGGGCCAGATCCCGAAATCAGCCATGCCCCGGTTAGAAAGGATATTTTAAGCAAACCGGAAAAAATGCTCGCATTGAAAAATGCACTTCGGTATTTCAAAGCGGAACATCACCAGGAACTGGCAAAAGAGTTTGCCGAAGAACTGAATCAATACGGACGGATATACATGTACAGGTTCCGCCCGGATTATAAGATCAGTGCCCGCAAGATCGAAGACTTTCCGCATCATTCAAAGCAGGCAGCCGCCATCATGCTCATGTTGAGCAACAATCTGGATTATACCATTGCCCAGCATCCCAATGAACTGATCACCTATGGCGGGAATGGTGCAGTATTTCAGAACTGGGCGCAATACAGGCTGGCCATGAAGTATCTGGCCGAAATGACAGATGAGCAAACCCTGGTGCTATATTCAGGTCACCCCATGGGACTTTTTCCTTCGCATAAAGATGCCCCAAGAGTTGTGGTCACCAATGGTATGGTCATCCCGAATTATTCTTCACAGGATGATTATGAGAAATTTAATGCTTTGGGCGTAAGCCAGTACGGGCAAATGACGGCTGGTTCTTTCATGTACATTGGCCCCCAGGGCATTGTGCACGGAACTACGATTACTGTTTTGAATGCCGGCAGGCGCTTACAGGAAGGCGGAGATGGACTGGGCGGTAAGATTTTCGTTACGTCGGGACTGGGCGGCATGTCGGGAGCTCAGGCCAAAGCGGCTGTGATTGCAGGCGCCGTGGGTGTGGTTGCCGAGATCAATCCGGCGGCTGTTGAAAAGCGCCACAGCCAGGGCTGGGTGGATGAAGTATACACCGACCTGGATGATTTGCTTGCAAGAATTGAAGAAGCGCGGGAAAAGAAAGAAGCTGTTTCACTGGCATACCAGGGCAATATTGTCGACCTCTGGGAAAAATTCGTGAAAGAAGGCACAAAGATAGAATTGGGCTCGGATCAGACCTCATTGCATAACCCCTGGGCCGGGGGTTATTATCCGGCCGGGATCAGTTTTGAAGAATCCAACACGATGATGGCCAAGGATCCTGAGCGATTCAAAAAAGAAGTACAAAAATCCCTGGTTAGGCAGGTCAATGCCATTAACAGCATGAGCAAGCAAGGCATGTATTTCTGGGATTACGGAAATGCCTTCCTGCTGGAGGCAGGCAGGGCAGGGGCCGATGTGATGAAAGAGGATGGAAGTTTCATTTATCCTTCCTATGTAGAAGACATCATGGGTCCGATCTGTTTTGATTATGGCTTTGGGCCTTTCCGCTGGGTTTGTACTTCTTCCGACCCCAAAGACCTGCAATTAACGGATAAGATTGCCGGCGATGTGCTGGAAGAAATGGCCAAAACCGCGCCTCCTGAGATCAAACAGCAAATGGAAGATAACCTTCGCTGGATCAGGGCTGCCGAAGAAAATAAGCTGGTAGTGGGTTCCCAGGCCAGGATTTTATACGCCGATTGCGAAGGCCGCACCCGGATTGCAGAAGCTTTCAACAAAGCCATCAAAGAAGGACGCATCAGTGCGCCGGTGGTTTTGGGCCGCGATCATCATGATGTTTCGGGAACAGATTCACCTTTCCGTGAAACAGCCAATATTTACGATGGTTCAAGCTTTACCGCCGATATGGCCATACAAAATGTGATCGGGGATTCATTCAGAGGCGCTACCTGGGTTTCCATTCACAATGGTGGTGGTGTTGGCTGGGGCGAAGTGATCAACGGAGGATTCGGTATGCTACTCGACGGCAGCGAAGATGCCGGCCGACGCCTGAAAATGATGCTTCACTGGGACGTGAACAACGGCATTGCCCGCCGCAGCTGGGCCCGCAACGATGAAGCCATTTTTGCCATCAAAAGGGCGATGGAGGCAGAACCACGGCTGAAGGTTACCCTGCCAAATCTGGCGGATGACAGCTTGTTGGAAAAATATTTTTAGAATGCAAGGACGCTGAAGCGCCCTATGAAAATCATCACATTGCTTCTTAATGAGGCTGTCCAAAAAGTGCGATATCTCGTCAGGCTGAGTGCCTTGCCTGCCGGCTAGGTAGGAAGTCGAAGCCTAAAGATCGTTGATTATCAGTGCATCTCGACTTCGCTCGATGTGACCCATATAACTGTTGGTACTTTTTGGACAGCTTCATTTTCTCATATGTGAGTGATCATGAGCTTAGCACCCACCTTCAGGTGGGTGAAAATAGAAACCATTCCCAATCCCGTCCAGCGCGCTGAAGCGCACTTTTGAATTTCTGCATGCAAAAACAGATTTCATTATAACGTCCGAAGTTTTTTAAATCAAATAAATCATCAATGTCTATTTCAACAAATTATTGCTATTTTTGAGGAAGTTTGGCAAAATCCAGGTAATAATAAATTATATTGGCCATGTATAATAAATTTAACCGCCAAATCATCCTATTCCTTTTTATCCTGATTTTTCTTTCATTGTCGATTACCTCGAATTCACAAAAGCTGTATTATTCCGCAAAACTGGCTTACAATAACTTTACAGTTGACAAACTTCGGAGTTCTTTCTTCAAAGAGAAGACCAGCCATGATCACGGATTTGATATGGGGTTCCTGCTTAATTATGAAATGAAAAATCAAATAAGCGTCTTATCAAGTGGTATTATTGCCGGTCAATTGATCGTGGATAAAAGCGACAAATATAACTATTTGTGTCTGCCCGTTTATATTGATTTTATGATTGGAAATAGAATGGGTGGTTTTGTGGGAACCGGCGTGAAAGTTCGATATTTCCCTTTTATAAACAATTCTAGTAATACTTACAATGAATTTTTGATTTCCATACCCGGTCAAATAGGTTACTTTGTCAAATTTGAAAAAAGTACCCTGAAAATCTATTTACAGATTGAAGGCTTTCAGTCGGGAATATACTCTAAAGACAGCAAAAACCCTTCTGAAGTTTTCTACAAATATTATTACAATTTGGTAAGTTTTAACCTCTCAATTACAATTTTTGAAAGCCTGAAGCATGATTAAACAAAAGAACACTTTTTGGAAAGCCAATGAAAGTCAATTGGTAATTTTCTTTAAGCACACTTTAGCATACTTTTTTCTTTTGTTCTTGAATCATAAAAAAATCCGGCTGTTATCTCAACCGGATTCTTAAATGTGTTGTTTTCAAATAATTATTTGTTCATTGAGAAATTAATCATTGACAGCAACTTTTTTGGTATATGTATTTTCTCCTATCACTAACTGAACGAAATAAACTCCCTTGTCCAGATTATCCGGGTTGATGACTTTGTTGTGTTCGCCAATACCATAAGATATTTTACCGGTGGAGAACACCTTTTGTCCGAGCAAGTTGTAAATTTCAATTGTAACATCTTCGCGTTGTGTTAGGCTAAAACTTATGTTGGTAGTGTAAGCAAAAGGATTTGGATAAACGCGAACATTGTTATTGTAACCTACACTCTCGGGTATACTAACAAAATCATCGGCCACAAACTCCAGGGATTCCTGGTAACCAAAATGCCCCCCTTGCTTGATGGTAATATTGTTGCCATAATACAGGAGATAGAAGCCCGGAAGGCTCAATCCGTCTCCTGCAGCATCATAGATTGAAAATTTGTAACAGCCGGGGTCATCCGTAAAATCGAATACTTCAGAAATATTTTGGTTGGGTTGGGTATAATCTCCACCTTCGTAAACTACTTCACCTTCATCATTGGTAACTTCCCATGAGATATCCTCAGGGCTGCTGTCGAGACGAAGGATAAGTCCAACCGTTGTTTCCGTATGCTCTGCTTCTTCAAACTCCACCCAGGTGGTATCATTGTCGGGGAACTGGTCGCCCTGCCCATTGGGATTGCTGGTACAAAGTTCAAGTGTATTGTCTTCTTCCACTTCGAAACCAATGGCTGACAATTCAACCTCTTCCGTTTCAAGGAACTCAAGCTCACCCGTCCAGCTTTCTGTTTGCGTTTCACCGCCATTCACCTGGTAAACAATATCCAGCGAGGTGAGTGTGCCGCTGCCATTATTTCTGATGGTGGCGATGGGGGAAACCGATCCGCTGCAACTTGTTTCCGGTACATTCCTGGTGGATATGATGGAGGCATCCCGCTCATAGGCCGGATCGAATGCCGATAAAGGCATCTTGGTAGCCTGGTGGATCTCTTTGGTGGCGTGATCCTGCAGGAAAATAACAACTTCGCAATTCTCATAAACCCAGGACTCATCCACTGAAAAGCTCAAATTTACTTCCTGTGTATTGCCATTGGTAAAATCAACGGAAGTTCCATACTGGTTGGGAACCATCAGACGTTCAACATAATTCAGTTCATCCATTCCCTGCCAGCTTTCTTCAATGCCTGATTCAGTAATTACTAAGTGCAGCTTCAGATTGGAGGCACTGGTACTGGCAACTTTGTCAACAGTAATATCCACCTCGTAGTCGATCAGGCCGTATGTTTCTCCTTCTACTTCTATCGAAAATGAGGATTGAATACCGATCCGCTGGTTGTACCTGGGTAAATACTGTGGGTACATGCTCTGTGTCTGACTGCCTCCAACCACAGAAAGTACACCGTCAAAATATGCAGTAGGATATCCGCTCACACCGTAGTAACTGATTCTGGATGTTGCATAGGTGTTCTGGTAGTCATCTCCATAATGATATTCAATGATGGCAACATCATGCCCATTGGCGATCAGGTCGTCAGCACCCATGGCCGAACCCGGGCAGTACTGGCACCAGGTTCCTGTAGCGATCTCCACCACCACATATTCACGGTCGACTTGCTGTGCGTGCAATGAGAGTGCAAATAGCAGTATAAGTGTTGTAAATAGTAAATGTAAATTTTTCATATTGTCTGATTTTAATTAAAATGTAAAAATATAGATTTTTAATTATGTAAGGTACAAAAGCTCAATTCAATTCACAAATTTTGACAAAACTATGGACTGAATTCAATAAACAAAGACAACCTTTGTGCTGATAAGGTTGTCTTTTTAAAAAGTTTTCAAGCATTTGGGAATTAGAGATTTGAATTTATGCCTTTTTGCTAACTTTGCATTTTGATTGTAATCCTGAAAAATTAAATTCTATGAAAAAGACTTTACTCTTTGCGCTTTTTTTGATGTTGACAATCGGCTTGTCTGCTCAAAGTTTTGAACTCACTTACAACGGAACAGTAATTGATAATGGCGAAAATTTTACTTTGTATATTGAACCGCTCGGACCGGAAGAGGTCCTTGATAATATTCATGTAAAAAATATCGGAGATAACAGCATGGATATCCTGGCCAAGAAAAATGTGATCACAGCCGTGGAAGAATCCATGAATACATTCTGCTGGGCCGATATTTGTTATCCGCCCTTTACAATTGTTTCCACAGATTATAAAACACTGGGGCCGGGAGAGTCGGCAACGGATTTTTCGGCTCATTTTACGCCTTCCGAAAACCTGGGAACTTCTGAGATCAATTATGTCTTTTTTGATATGAACAATACAAGCGATACTTTTTACATCAATGTAAAATTCATAACCCAGCAAACCATTGCATCCAGTTTTGAAATGAGATATGAAGGTGAATTGATTGAAAACGGGGAAGAATTTCTGGTTGAAGGAGATCCGGATGAAAGCCAGCTTGATGTGGAAAATTTCGATATAAAAAACATTTCCGCTAATACAATCGAGGTGCTGGCCAAAAAGAATGTAATCAGCGAGGTTCCGGAAACCACCAATACATTCTGTTGGGCAGATCAATGTTACAGCCCAACGACAATTGTCTCAACGCAATCCAAAACCCTGGCTTCCGGTGAGTCAGCAACAGATTTCTCAGCACATTACCAGCCTGCCGGTACCGAAGGAATAACGGAGATCAATTACATCATCTTCAATGCTGATAATCCACAGGATAGCATTTATATCAATGTTAGCTTCAAAACTTCCCCTGAAGGCCTGCAGGAAGAAATGCTTGCTGAAAAAATTTCGGCTGCATATCCCAATCCCGCGGACAATGAGGTGTTTTTTGATTTAAGCCAGGAGCTATTTCCTGCAGGGATGAAACTGATTGTACATAATATTGTTGGAGAAGTTGTTAAAACCATCCATATCAGCGGAAAATCAGGACAATTGAGTTTGAATGTATCCGACCTCAACAGCGGTGTTTATATGTATTCTGTGTTAATTGATGAAAAAATTATTAAATCAAGCAAACTGATCATCAATCATTAAAAAATATTGAAGGAGATTTTGCGGGAAGCGGAAAAATTCGCTTCCCTTTTTTTTATTTCTTCATCACAAAAAACAGCAATACATAGGGCATGGAGGACCAGTCCGGGATGATGAAAGACATGATGATTGCCATAACAGAAACTACCACAAAGCTGAGAATATTGAATTTTCCTTTCATGATATCCTTATCCGTGACTTTATCTTCGGCCAGTTCCTTCTTCCGCATGGCGTAAGACCAGTTCAGAAAATACAAAAGGGCTATGATGAGCAAATTCGTATTGAAGTAGAGGTGGGTCATCCAATCGTTCGGAAAATCAGTGGTCAGGTTTGTGGTATAGGGCACCAGGCAAACGAAGATCAGGATAAAGATATTGAGCCAAATGTGTGACTGGTTGGTAGCTTTGAGGTAGCGGTGCTGTTTATGGCTTATGTTCCACAGGATCGCCAGCAATACAAAAGAAATGATATAGCTTAAAACCTGATCGAGCTGATTGAGCAGGGTCTGGTGCAATTCCTTGCTTGTCAGAGCCTGGCTTTTATCCGGAATATCAATGGCCAGCACCATGATGGTCATGGCAATGGCGAACACGCCATCGGTGAGGGCCTCGATGCGGTTGGTTTTGTATTGGGTTTGCATGGTATTATTTGTTTAACCGCAAATACGCAAAGAGGTAGTAATGATCGCAACATCACATCATCCAATATATTGTCTTTGCGTACTTTGCAAAAATACTGCGTACTTTGCGGTTAAATTTAAGCAAATTCTATCTAAAGCCCGAAAGCCTTTTTGATCTTATCCACATAATCCAGTTTCTCCCAGGCAAAAAATTCAACCTTTTTATAGTTTTTGCCGTTCTTGCTGAAAGTATCCTTGCTTTTGTAGGTTACTTCCACATCTTCGGTATAATGATCGCGACCGAAATGGCCATAACTGGCTGTTCTTTCGAAGATGGGATTTCTGAGTCCAAGCCGTTTGATGATGGCATAAGGGCGAAGGTCAAAGATCTTATCGATCTTTTTGGCGATCTCCCCGTCCGACATGATCTTTCCCGATGCATCTTTTACCCTGGCTGTTTTAAAGCTATTCACGAAAACGCCCACCGGTTCCGCAATGCCGATTGCATAGGCAATTTGAACCATGACCTCGTCGGCGACTCCGGAAGCTACCATATTCTTGGCAATGTGCCTGGCTGCGTATGCTGCTGAACGGTCTACCTTGGAGGAGTCTTTCCCGGAAAAAGCGCCACCGCCATGAGCACCTCTACCACCGTAAGTATCAACGATGATCTTTCTTCCCGTGAGCCCGGTGTCGCCGTGAGGACCTCCGATCACGAACTTCCCGGTAGGATTCACGTAAAGTTTGAAATCATTTTTGAAAAGCTTTTTTACCCTGGCCGGAATGTTTTTTTTAACCCTTGGTATCAGGATGTTCAGTATATCCTCCCGGATCACTTCCAGCATCTTCTCTTCCGTATCGAATTCATCATGTTGTGTGGATAAAACGATGGTATCAATTCTCAAAGGAGTTCCGTCATCCTCATATTCCACGGTAACCTGGGATTTTGAATCGGGCCTCAGGTACTTCATCTTTTTGCCTTCCTTGCGGATGGCAGCCAGTTCCTGTAGCAGGATATGGGCTATTTCGATCGGCATGGGCATGAGGTTGTCCATTTCTGTGCATGCGTATCCGAACATCATGCCCTGGTCGCCGGCCCCCTGCTCAGTTTTCTTCTGGCGCTCAACGCCCATGGATATGTCAGGGGATTGCTCATGCAGGGTTGATATCACTCCGCAGGAATTGTAATCAAAGCGATATTCCGCGTTGGTATACCCAATGTGTCTGATCACCTCACGGGCCACCTTCTGAACATCTACATAACCTTCCGTTTTCACTTCTCCGCTGCAAATGGTCAGTCCAGTTGTAACCATTGTTTCACATGCTACCTTGCTATTGGGATCCTGTTTCAGCAATTCATCCAGCAATGCATCCGATATCTGATCGGCAACCTTGTCCGGGTGGCCTTCCGAAACCGATTCCGATGTAAATAAATATGCCATAACTAATGATTTTGATAAATGAATAAAAAAATAAATAAGGGGATTGGAGCTTCAGAAAAGGCTGTGCTTTAGCATTGTTTTTCTGTGGTTGCAATCACCCAAATCTGTCCACTGGCGCAAATGTAGGAAAAATTTTTTATTTAAATCTTTTTTAAATAAAACTATTTGGTCAGGTTCTGGAAAACTTTTTCCAGGCTTTGGGCTTCTTTGTTGAGAGAGAGTACGGTTAAACTCTTTTCAACGGCAAATTTAAAGAGATCGGAACGGATGTCGGTATCATGGGCCGATTCGATCACCCAGGTTTTTTCATCCACCTTTTTCAGGTTGAGGATGCCCTTGAGTTTTTTCAATTCTTTTTCGGGAATTTCCTTATCGAATTCCACGCTCACAACCTGATTTTCCAAACGGGTGGTGGACAGGTTTTTCGTTTTGTCATCGGCCACGATCCTGCCTTTGTTGATGATGATGGCCCGGTCGCAAATGGCTTCCACTTCCTGCATGATGTGTGTCGAAAGCATCACGGTTTTTTCTTTTCCGATCTTTTGTATGAGCTCCCGTATCTCGATGATCTGGTTGGGGTCGAGGCCAGTAGTGGGTTCGTCCAGGATCAGCACCTCCGGATCGTGGATCAGGGCATGGGCCAGTCCTACACGCTGCCGGTAGCCTTTCGAAAGGGCGCCGATCTTTTTGTCCTGTTCGATCTGCAAACCGGTGGTTTCTATCATCTCTGAAATCCTTGCCTTTTTATTGTCGAGTTTGTGGATACCGGCAACAAATTCCAGGTATTCCTTTACATACATTTCCAGGTAGAGGGGATTGTTTTCGGGCAGGTAACCGATGCGCTTCCGCACCTCAAGGGGTTCTTCCATCACATCATATCCATATACGCTTGCTTCGCCATAAGTAGGAGGGATGAAGCAACTGATGATCTTCATGATGGTGGACTTTCCGGCTCCGTTCGGCCCCAGCAGGCCTACGATCTCACCGGCTTCGATTTGGAAAGACACCTCATCCAGGGCTTTTTGCTTGCCGTAAATCTTTGTGACCTTATCAACTATTATCGACATATTCCTGAAGACTTTGTGAATGCGAAATTATAAAAATAGGATGATTTGTTGAAACGTATTGTAGGTGGTTTAATTGTTCGATTGTTCGATTGTTCGATTGTTCGATTGTTCGATTGTTGGTTTTGGAATCTTTTCTTCACGATGGCTATCAAAACCTAGAAGGAAATGGCTATTCCGATCCCGTATGATTGCTTCTCAACCATTAGCGGCTGTTGTTATTATTCCTTTAGCCAGTTTTCAAAGTAACTCCCAAGTAAAATTGACGTATTTTTTGCCATAGGTAAAACATTTTTCCCTACAAATATACCAATACCTGGGATTTATTCAAAGCTGATCCCGAGCTTGTCGAGGGATCTCAAGGGTTATAACTTGCCTGACGTTAGTCAGGTTCCTCGCTCCTTGGGGCGAATCAATTGAATTATTCATTTTGATACCTCACCGGCTTGCCTCGGCTTGTCCATTCTAAGAAATTATCCCCCGGGATTGTATTTCGTGGTATTGCATTCAGGAAATGAAATGATTTCTGGTGCGAAAATTATTAAGAAATAAAAGTAACTTTTGCAAAAAAAAATATCAATCAGGCTTATAAATTTGAAAGGTGAAGTTATATTTTTTGAGAAACTTAACCTTGATTTAAATACAAAAACATATGGAATAAATTTGCCTTCTTTAAGGAAGGGGGTATATATCGTTGAAACTTTTCAATTTGAAGGCAAAAAACAATTTGGAAAGATTATCAAATATTAGTTAACCAAACCAAATCATGTGTTTTCACTTTGTATCTCACTTTTATTTAATGCACTACTGCATTGGACAAAGACAGCGGTTATTACATATCTTCATTCCAACACAGTAGTACAAAATTGTTTTATCCTTGCAAATATTCCTGTAATTTTTCCTGTAATTCAGGACTATCCTGTAAGGCTGCTGATATCTCCTGATATCGGGGAACCGTTAATCCTTCTTCAATTATTTTCTCTTGCATTTCTTGCTGAGCCTGCCCTTCTATCTTTTTAAGTTCCTTTGTGGCGGATTCATACTTTTTTATTTCCTCATTAGTAGCATCAGTATCCTGATTTGGGTTTTGCTGTGCTTGCAGGATTTCATTGAATCGCGGGACTTCCAATCCTTCTTCCTCAACAGCATTAATCATTTTTTGTTGAGCTTGTTGATCAACATTCTGTACTTGCTGGAATGCAGAGGCAAATTGTTTTAGTTCCTTATCACTTACTTCCTCAGCAGCTTGGGCAAATACACCAATACCGCTGATAATTAACAACATAAATAAACTTGAGATTTTTTTTACTGTACTCATTTTAAAATAGGTTTTTATATTAAACAATTTATGATTATAATTCATATTCGTGCTTGCAGCTCAAAGTCATTGAAAAAAACAGTACTAAATAGTTTTTTGCTTTCATAATTTTCTCTTTTAATTTCAAATTTTCTTTCCTAGAACAGGAACAGCCAACTTTCTAACTTTATTGTTAAAATAAAGTATTTCTAACAATTATTAAGGTTTTTTAACACAATTTGCCTCTTGGAATTGATTGATCCAAAAAGGGACAAAACACTTTTGTGTTTCCAAATCACATTGGAAGAAAAACATGTAGTGTACCATTGAAAATTCATTGTGCTATGAACCAGTACCTTATTACACATATCGGCCAAGTTGGGTTTATGCCAGATATTAGAATTTCGTTAACTTTTCCTGTTTTTTCTGATTATAAAATAAATCGTTGCGAAAAACATCAACTCTCCCACCGCAAGCCACCACCAGTTAAAATTCATCGGTATGTACTGGGAACTGAGCTCCATGATCTTTTTCAGGTTTGAAGAAGCAAAGAGTTCGATGAAGCTGAACCGTTGCATCATGAAGCTGGTATAATCTTCCATATAATTGATCATGATTACAATTGAACCTGCAATCAACAATGTCCACTCCGGTACTCCCACTTTACAATTGTTTTTCCTGTCAATAAAATACAAAATGACCAATGCCAGGATGATCATGGTAAGCGAATTGATGATAGGCGCCAGCACCGGTCCCACCCAGGTTAACGGGATCAGGAATAAAATATCCCAGGTAAGCAATGATTCGGGCCAGTTGAGGATGAGTTTCAGAAAAACATAATAAAAAATATCCCAGATAGCAAAGGCAAATATGAACCAGGCAAAACGTTCCATGGCCCTGCGTGCTGCTAAAAAGGCTACACCGAGGAGCATGATCATGGTGGCTGCTTCGCGGATGATCTCCGTAATGCCGATATGCCCGTCAATGTTCTGCAAGGGAAAATCAAACCCATCGGGATAATAAATCTCACGCAGGTAAACTACCACCGCACTTTCCATAAAACCCATGGCCATGGCGAAGATCCCAACAAGTAGTAGTTTTGATCCAGTTGATTTCAGTTTTTCCATTTTTTATACAGACAAAAATGCATCAGAATGGTTGCATGAGGCTTGATCCTTGACAATGCACCAAATAACAAGTACCAAATAACAAATAAATGCCAAATTCAAAATAACAATGACAAAAACACACGTGGCTAAGGTCCGTTTGGATTTTTGAAATTAGGTATTGGTGCTTATTTGTTATTTGGAATTTGAGATTTGGATATTGTCTATGCCTAAATAACGTTGACCGTTTTCTTTGATTTTTTCAACTTCTGAGTATTTAATTCAAGAGCGATATTTGAACCAGAAGGATTGTTGTCCTCAGCCCGAAGGGCTGAAAATTCCTTCTGGTTCTGAGTTTT
>JAIOZK010000043.1 GCA_021740625.1 Bacteroidales bacterium | reverse complement strand
TCTCAAGTTTGCGGGAGCGACTCATAGTTAAAAGTTCTTGCTTCTCGTCCAGAGTTAATTGTATTGGTTTTCCTATCCTTGCCATATGGCAAAGATAATAATTATTTAGTTAACCAACTTAGTAATTATAACACTAGAGAGTGATCCAGGCAAGGGGTCTTCTTTCACCATGTTTTTACCATTGGAAAACAATGCAGCCACAGAGCAGAATGAGCGAAAAGAGCCCAAAAGCAGTAACAAGCCCAAACTGGCCGGAGCAAACATTGCAAAAGCAAAACCCCAGCTTAAGCAGCCGGTAAAACCAACTGGTGATTCCGGGTTTATCAAAGACGACAGGAAAAACCTGAAGGATGCGGATGAGATCATTCTAATCATCGAGGATGATCCACAATTTGCAAAAATCCTCAGCAAGCAATGTCATGAAAAAGGATTCAAGTGTGTAGCCACTCCCAGTGGTGAAGAAGGTTTTGAAATGGCAAAGCAGTATAAACCTCATGCCATCATTCTTGATATCAAGCTTCCCGGCATCAGCGGCTGGCAGGTACTGGATCTTCTGAAAAATGAACCTGCCACAAGGCATATCCCGGTTCATATCATGTCGGGCGAAGAAGAAAACATGGATGCTTATAAAAAAGGTGCCATCGGTTATCTGACAAAACCCATCAAAAACGAAGACCTGAACCAGGCTTTCAACAAAATCGAAAACTTCATCAAGAGAAAGATGAGTAATCTGCTGATTGTTGAAGATGATGTGAACCTGCGAAAATCGATTAAAATGCTGATCGGGCAGGAAGATGTAAAAATAACCGATGCCAGCAAAGGAAAAGATGCATTTGAACTAATCAAAAATGAGCGTTTCGACTGCGTGGTGCTGGATCTGGGCCTACCCGATATGTCGGGCTTCGAATTGATCAAAAAAGTTCAGCGTGAGCTGGATGAGAAACCCCCCATCATCATTTACACAGGGAAAGACCTGAGCAAAGAAGAAAATGAAGAACTCCATAAATATACCGAAACAGTTATTGTAAAAGGCGTAAAATCAGAAGAACGTCTGGTGGACGAAACAGCGCTTTTCCTGCACCGGGTTGTGGAAAACATGCCTGAAAAACAACAGGGCATCATTGAAAAACTGTATAAATCGGAAGACATCTTCAAAGATAAAAAGGTGATGCTGGTGGATGACGATATGCGCAATGTTTTCGCGCTTACAAGGGTTCTGAATGAAAAAGGAATACAGGTATTGCGTGCCGAGAATGGTAAATCAGCTCTTGAAAAGCTCAGCAAAGAAAAAGATGTCGATCTCATACTAATGGATATCATGATGCCTGTGATGGATGGCTATGAAACCATTAAGAACATACGCAAGAACAATCAATTTGATAAAGTACCCATCATCGCTTTAACCGCCAAGGCCATGAAAGATGATCGTGAAAAATGCATCAATGCAGGAGCCAATGATTATCTTACGAAACCCATAAAGATCGAAAAGCTTTTATCCTTGATGCGTGTATGGCTTTATAAATAATTGAAATGGAAGATAAGCCGAAAATACTCATTGTTGACGATAAGCAGGAGAACCTGGTTGCCCTCGAGTTGCTTTTGAAAGAATTCGATGTGGAGTTTATCAGGGCGCTGTCGGGAAATGAAGCCCTGGCAATGACCCTGAAACATGAATTTGCACTTGCCATCATCGACATACAAATGCCCGGCATGGATGGTTACGAAACCGTGGAGCTGATCCACAGCGATCCTGAAATATCTTACTTTCCGGTGATCTTTGTCTCTGCCATCCACAAAGATGAATACAACATCATCAAGGGGATAGAAACAGGTGCCGTCGATTTTATCTCCAAACCCATCGTCCCTCCTATTCTGAGAGGAAAAGTAAAAGTTTTCCTTGATCTTTACGAACAGCGCAAACTGCTGCAAACCTCCAACGAGGAATTGAAAACGGCCAAAGAGGAAGCCGAACGAAACAGCTTTCTGAAATCTCTGTTCCTGGCTACCATGTCGCATGAAATCCGCACCCCCATGAATGGAATCATTGGTGTACTGGACCTTTTGAGACGGGGTGGTTTGAACAAAGAACAGGAAGAACTGATCAATATCATTGATATTTCCGGCCATAATCTTTTGTCCATCATCAACGACATCCTTGACTTTTCAAAAATAGAAGCAGGCCAGGTCCAACTGGAAAACACAAAATTCAATATTTACAGGATCATAGATGAAATTGTAAAACTGCTCAAGATCAAAGCTGATGAAAGGGAAAATAATTTGCTGACGGAAATAGATTCTTCAGTACCCAGATACCTCCAAGGCGATCCCTTGCGTCTCAAACAAATCATCATCAATCTTACAAACAATGCCCTCAAATTTACCAAACAGGGGAAAGTAAAGATCAGGGTTTATCTGGTATCCGAATTTGAAAACAAGCAAAAACTCAGGTTTGAAGTCATTGACAATGGCATCGGAATCTCTGAAGAAGGTCAAAAAAAACTCTTTAAATCTTACAGTCAAATCGGGGAATCAACACAGCGACAATACGGGGGTACGGGATTGGGCCTGGTGATTTCAAAAAACCTGGTTGAACTAATGGATGGTGAGATTGGTGTGGAGAGCGAAGAAGGAAAGGGATCTACCTTCTGGTGTACCGCCGTTTTCGGGCAAAGCCAGGATGAAGAAGAAGGCAGCAAAGAAGCAACCCTGAACCAGGATGATGAAAAAGATATCAAGGATCATAAACTCTCCATACTCCTGGTAGAAGATAATAAAATCAATCAGAAAGTGGCCCTGGCATCCCTCAGGCCTTACGGGCATGAGGTTGAAACTGCTGAGAATGGCAAAAAGGCCATTCAGATGTTTGCCGAAAAAAAATATGATCTCATCATCATGGATCTGCAAATGCCGGTGATGGACGGCTATGCTGCAACAAAAGAAATCAGGAAACTTGAAAAAGAAAGCAATTTGCCCGCAACCAAGATCGTCGCCCTCACTGCCAATGCCTTTGGTGATGAGAAGGAAAAATGCCTGAAACTCGGGATGGATGATTTCATCACCAAACCCTTTAAAGTTCAGGACCTGGAAAGAATATTGATTGCGCTTTAAACTATTCTGTATATCACTGGTTTTCAGTGTCTATTATTTATAAGTCACAAATCCATAATTTTTATTATTTTTATCAATTCTAAATAATGTTTATTTAGTGCAGATTTCTCTGCACAGGGAGTTAACTTCCTTTTCCAAATAAAAATCTAAAAATTGGTTTTATTATGAAAATGATAACATATAACACAAAGAATTTTCGTCAAATTGAATACCTGAAATTTCTTCCCGAGGAAACCAGGAAAGAGATTGAACTGGTCTCGCGGGTATTGCCTTTCAAAACCAACAATTATGTGACAGATTACCTGATCGACTGGGAGAACTATGCCAACGATCCGGTTTTTATCCTGAATTTCCCAAACCGTGAGATGTTGCGGGAAGATGATTACCAGCGTGTAAAATGGGCCTGGGAGAACAGGGTTCCTGAAAAGGAGTTTCAACGCGTTGTTAACAAGGTTCGCCTTTCGTTGAATCCACATCCGGCCAATCAGCAGAGCAATGTACCGAAGCTGAACGGAAAACCATTGAATGGTGTACAGCACAAATACCGTGATATCGTGTTGTTTTTCCCAAGCCAGGGACAGACCTGCCATGCCCACTGTACTTTTTGCTTCCGCTGGCCACAGTTTGTGAAGGATCTGGATCTGCAGTTCCAAATGCGCGAGATCGACGAGGTGACCGATTATATCAGGCAAAATGAACATGTACATGAGATATTGTTTACCGGAGGTGATCCTATGATCATGAGCCCGGCCACCATCAAAAAGTATATTGATCAGATCTTTAAGGCCAAACTGGATAACCTGGATACCATCCGCTTCGGCACCAAGTCGCTCACTTACTGGCCATTTGCTTTTCTGCCCGATTTTTCGGATGAAGCTGAGGATATGCTGAACCTTTTCAGGCAAATCGTGGATGGCGGAAAACATCTTTCTTTCATGGCACACTTTAATCATCCCCAGGAGATGGATAATTCAGCGGTACAGGAAGCCATATACAACATCAGGCAAACCGGAGCGGAGATCAGGACACAGGCACCGGTTCTTAGGAATATCAACAACAGCAGCAAAATCTGGCGGGATATGTGGACACAACAGGTTAAACTCGGGATGATCCCGTATTATATGTTCATTGAAAGGGAAACCGGTCCTTATTATTATTTCAGTGTTCCGCTGGCAGAGATTTATGAAATGTACCAGCATGCCATCAAATACTCGGGCAGTCTCGGCAAAACGGTAACTGCCCCGGTCATGTCGGCATCCCAGGGCAAAGTGCAGATCATGGCAGTTGTGGACAACCCGGCCGATGGAAAGAAGTATTTTATGATGCAGTACGTAAGAAACAGAAATGTAGAAAATACTTACAAACCTTTCTTCATGGAATATGATGAGAAAGCAACCTGGTTCGACCAGTTGAAAGAAGTTGAAATGAATCCGGTGATGGCGAATGTTAGCGGCTAAAACGAATTTGAAATCACGGAACAAGTGCCCGCATTTATCCTTTCCACCTGTACATTCGTACTGGATTTCAAAGCTGGCATTTTCCAGTGCCATCTGGTAATTCTTATGGACCTGAAAAGCCAAAAGTCACTATGGCGCTGCATAAAAGATAAATGTCATGTTCTTATCCAACAATTTGGATAAATCAAATGCTCTACTTAGACCAAATCCGAAACACGGAACCCGCAACTAATAAACATCCTCCTGGAATTGCCTCCTTGATTTCATTTTCTCAAAGTAGGTTCTGGCTTCTTTTGCTGAAAGCTTTCCTTCATCCTGTATGATCTTTCTGAGAGCTTTGCGGGCATCTTTGGCCATGGTTCTTTTGTTACCACAGATATAAACATGAGCCCCTTCTTCAATCCATTTGAAAAGTTCTTTGCTGTTGGCCAGCATGTCATGGTGAATGTATTTCTTCCTTTCATGATCTCTTGAAAACACAGCATTTAAACGTGTAAGAATTCCTTTGTTCTTGAACTCATTGATCTCATCCCGGTAAAGGAAATCGGTTTTCTCGTTGCGATCACCAAAGAAAAGCCAGTTTCTGCCTTTGGCTTTTTTTTGCTTCCTTTCCTGCAGAAATGCCCTGAAAGGTGCAATCCCGGTTCCCGTGCTGATCATGACAATAGGAGTCTCCGGATTTTCCGGTAAACGGAATCTTTCATTGGGCTCCAGGTAAACGGGTACTTTTTCACCCTCCTCTACCCTGCTGAGCAGGAAAGAGGAACTGACGCCTTCGTGAAAACGTTCGTCCTGTTCGTATTCGATAATGCCGACGGTGAGATCCACTTCATCGGCAGATATAATCCTGCTATTGGCAACGGAATACAAGCGGGCATCCAGCTTTCTGAGAATGGAAAGAAAAGCCTCTACTTCGATCTCGTCCGGAAAATCGGAGATCAGGTCGTAAATGTTTCTGGTTTCGGCATATTCTTCAACTTTCTTTTTATCGGAAACCAGTTCATTTAAATCTTTGTTGTTGATCAGTTCTGCATATTTTTCAACTACTACCGGCGTAAGTACTGTTAACTCATAATCGCTTACCAGCGCTTCCTTGAGCATGGATTTTTTGCCTTTGTTTTCAATTTTGTAAGTGGGATCGAATTTCAGTTGTTTGATGATCCTGTCGACAAGTAAGCGTGAATTTGTGCAGTAAATTCCAAATGAGTCCCCGGGTTCGAAAGTGAAATCGGAATTCTGTAAAGAGAGGCGTATGTGCATGGTACGTTTTGTAGACCCCTCCTGATTCAATATCTTTTTTTCCAGTATCCTTGCATTATAAGCATTGTTGTATTGGTTATCATCGAGCTTGAGCTCAAATATAAAATCTTTCTTTTTCTTATTATTTTCACTGCTGGGCAAGATGTTTGTGAACTCATCCACCGCATTGCGTACCCAGCTTTTGGCATTCTCTTCAAAATCAATATCGCATTCCCCGGTTTCGATAACTTTGTTTCCGCCCAGTTCGGCAAGTCTCTGATCGAAATCTTTACCTGTTTTGCAAAAATGTTTGTAACTGCTGTCGCCAAGTGCAAGCACGGAATAGTTCACATGTTTCATATCGAGGCTTTTGTTGTGCACATATTCATATAGATCCTCCGCCTGCACGGGGGGATCACCTTCACCATGTGTACTGACCGCGATCATCAGGTTTTTCACCTCCTTTAATTTATCATGGTCGAACTCCTGCATGCTGAAACATTCAGCCTGCAGGCCAAGATATTCGGCATATTCTTGCGCCAGTACGGCAGCCGATTTTGAATTTCCTGTGCGACTGCCATGCAATATATATAATGTGTTATCAGAGTTTTGCATAAATAAGGGGAAATTTTAGATTAATTCTTATTTAGATTAAACAAAAATAAGAAATTTTTATGTAATTTGGCTTTTTAATTTTCCTGGCAAAAACAACATTTGTCATACATTTAATTAATAATAATGTAAGTTTGAACAGTAATTAAACATGAATCCTATGAAAAACAGAATTTCGTTACTACTTGGTTTGAGTCTACTTTCAATCATGGTGATCTTCAGTGCCTGCAAAAAGGACGATGATGATGACAAAACAACTCCTCTTTCTTGCGATCGTACTATTGATGGAAGCATTACGCTGGGTCAGAATGATTTCACAGTCAGTATGAAGGTTAGCGGAAGCGGAACCTATTCCGTAACAAAAATTGAATATCTGGATGCAGACGGCAATCTTCAAACGCTGAACAATCCTGATCTTCCCTGGGAAGAAAATTTCACGATATCAGGCGTCAGTGGATCCGTCCATAATTACGAGCTATCGATGTACACTTCGGTCACGAATGGAAAGATCACAGCAGAGTTTGACGGTAATGACGGTTCCCAATTCATAAATCAGACCAGGGAGTGTTCACAATATACTGATTAGGAGTTAACTGGTTATTTTCTCGAAGAGTTCAATGCTATAAACTCCCAGGGCAGTCAGGGCTATGGACCAGATAATGGTACCAATGGTTACCCACAAAACGAATTTCTTTTTGTCTTTGACCAGGATCATACCAATGATCATCACAACAGGTTGCCCAAAGAACAAGGTGCCAAAGAGCCCCAGGCCGGCATATCCGTATTTGTTCAGGATGCGCCGGCTGCTGTTTTGTTTCTTTTGTTTCCTCTTTTCAGAATAAAAGCGCATGACATACTTTTGTAAATGCTTCCCAAAGAAATACAACAAGAAAACATTGGTCAATGCACCCAGGCATGTCATCAGGGCAATGAAAAAAGGATGTGTTTTAAGCAGAAAACCAACAGGAAGCGCTTTCCACATTCCAGTGACCCCCAAAAAATATATGATGGTTAAATCGTATACTTTCATAAATTCCTGCTATCCGATGGCCATGTTATCGTCCCATTGTATCTTGGGAGGTTTGGCTCCCTTGTTTACGCCTTCGATAAAGTTATCTGTTAACTTGCGTATGTCTTCATGATAACCTCCTTCGAGTACAGCAAAAACATGGCTGAAATTCCTTCTTATCTTAAATCCTATATTAAAAAATAAATTTTCTGTATAATTAAGATTGAGCATTCTGTCGCCGTGATAACCATCAAATCCTGCTGCTACGGCAACCGCATCCGGGCAAAACTCATTTCCCCTGATCAGCAACTTATCCAAAGCCTGCATAAACTCCTTGTCCCCGCAATTCAGCATCAAGGGATAATTCAAAGTATAACCAGCGCCTGCACCTTCCCCGCTTTGTTCGGGGAACCCCGACATGGGATAAGTATAGAGTTGATGAATGGAGGCATACATCACCCTGTCGGTCCTGTAAAATAGTTCCTGTATTCCATTCCCATGATGTGCATCGAAATCGATGATCAAAACTTTTTTTCCCATGTTGACCAGCCGCTGTGTTGCGATGGCAATATTGTTAAAAAAACAAAACCCCTCCGACCGGTCTGAGTAAGCATGGTGCCCCGGAGGACGCACAGCAGCAAAATCCCCCTGATCCGATGCAAGCACGCTTAAGCCAACTGCCGTTAATGCAGCCTCCCAGGTATCCTTTGAAAGTTTTACTTCTGCAAGATAATCATTCTTGTTGCAGAGATATTTGAATTTATTGATGTAGTCGGTCGTGTGGATCAAAGACAGAAATTCCTCTCCGTTTGCTTCTGTATCTTCAATATCCTGAAAACCTTTTATGCGGTAACTTCCTTCAAACAAGCTGTCAGGATTGTGTTTCAGAAATTTTTTATTAAAAAGGATTTTCATTAGCAACAAGAGAATTTGTACGAAATTAGAATTTTTTTCCAAAACTCAGCCCAAAAGTATCAGCATCATGAACATGGTCAGACATGAGGACAGGAAAGTTGCAAAAACCAGGACGCTCGTTAAATCAGCATCATCTCCATATTTCTTGGCAAAAACAGCAGTCATGGCAGCCGTTGGCATGGCTGCCTCCAACACAGAAATTCGCTGCCAGGTTTCATTGAAGTCCAGCAACAATGCCTGCCCGTACGAAAACAAGGGTTGCATGATGAGTTTGATCACGATTGCGATCAGCAGGATCAATGCATATTTTGTAATCCCCCTGAATTTCAACATTACACCTATGCACATGGCTACCAGGAATGAATTTGCACTGGAGATCAAATGTAGCGTCTCATAAAACCCACTGATAAATGTATTTTTTTGTGGAATCCTGACCCAGGAGAAAAGGATGCCCAGCACAATGGAAATAAAAATAGGGGAATATAAAAAGTGCAATATTTCCCTTCGAATCTCGGATCCGGATTTATTGGTATTACCAAAATGCATGGCAATGAAAATACCGAAAGTAAAAAGCGGCAAGGCAACTCCCAGCTCACTGATGATCACGGCATCTGCAATGGCCCCGGGATTGTTCTGGTAAATTTCCCGCACAATGGCATATCCCAGGAATGCCGAGCTCGGGAAAGTTGAGGCCAGAATCAATCCTCCTTTTTTTGGCCCTGAAAGTTTCAGCAAGCTTCCTGCCCCGTATGCAATCAAAGCACAAGCACCTTGTGAGGCAATCATTACAACTGCAAGCATAATATTCTCCGATGAGAGATTGCTTTGAGACAAAGCCGAAAATATCAGGGCAGGCAGGGTGATTTTCAGAATAAGATTTGCAAACAACTTTGCATGATCTTCTTTCAGTGTTTTGAATTTTCGCAAAAAATACCCGAGAAAAATGACCAGGATCAGGATACTGATTGAGGTTATCGCTCTTTGTTCGAACATCCGCTATTTCTATTTGATTTGGTTTTGCTAAGATAGGATGATTTAATGTAATCTTAATGTCCTTGATTGAACATATATTTGTACTTTTCCGCGCACAATGAACATCAATTATGAATTCTTGTTACCAACAAAGTATTGATAAGAAACAAATTAGAAAGAAAAGTATTATTATTGCTTAACAATCAATTCAAAATAAAATCTTTTAATATGAAGAAAACAATCTTTTTAATGGCTGGCCTTTTCCTGAGTCTCGGAATCATGGCCCAGCACCTTGATGAAATCCTGGAAGCACATTTTGAAGTGGTGGGGCAGGATAAAATAAAAGAATTGGAATCCATGGTATTGATGGGACATTCCATGCAAATGGGAACGGAAACTCCTTTTGAACTGATTATCAAAAGGCCTGATAAAATGCGGATTGAAATCGATATCCAGGGACAAAAGATCATCCAGGCGTATGATGGTAAAACAGGATGGGTGATCCAACCCTTCGGCGGATCAACAGATCCCATTGAGGTTACCGGAGCTCAGCTCAGTGGTATGAAAACCATGGCAGACATAGACGGTCCCCTTTACAACTGGGAAGAAAAAGGATACGAAGCCAAACTGATCGGGGAAGAAGATATGGAAGGCAGCCCGGTTTACAAGATCGAAGTAAAAATGGATGATGACATGACTACCTATTACTATATTGACAAAGAAAACCATGTTATTCTGAAAGATGAAATCAGTGTAATCATGCAGGGGCAGGAAGTAAACCAGGAGAATTATTACAGCAACTACAAACCTTATAAAGGGGTGATCATGTCCTACGAACAGGAAACAAAGCTGAATGGACAGGTCTTTCGTCAATCAGTGATCGACAGCGTTGAGTTTGACAGAAAGATTGATGATTCCATTTTTGAGATGCCGGAAAAGGAGACAGTTGAAGAAACAGAAACGGGTATGAAGGATTCTCAGGATAAATAAGCAGGAATTCTTTTCCTTCTTATCTGCCAGGAGTTTCCCAGGTTCAACATAAAGCAATGCATTATGAAGAAATCTATCTATTCATGGGTATGGATTAGTTTGTTAATCCTGGCTTCAGCTCAGGGATTTGCACAAAAACGATTGATCAAGCACTCACTTGGTGAGATTGAAGCACGGCAGATCGGTCCGGCGGTCATGAGCGGACGCATTTCCTGCATCGATGCCGTGGCAGAAGATCCCCGTATTGTTTATGCAGGCACTGCCAGCGGGGGCATCTGGAAAAGTGAAAATGCAGGAACCACCTTCGAAGCCGTTTTTGACGATCACATACAGAGCATCGGAAGCATTTGCATTGATCAGCAACAGCCTGACACAGTCTGGGCCGGTACCGGGGAGGTCTGGGTAAGGAACAGTGTTTCCATCGGGGATGGTATCTACAGGACCACTGATGGAGGAGCGACCTGGAAACATATGGGGCTTGAGGGTTCCGAGAGGATCGCCCGCATTATCCTGCATCCGGAAAACCCGGATATTGTTTATGTTGCCGTACTGGGTGCACTTTGGAGTGAATCCGAAATACGTGGTGTATACAAATCCGCCGATGGCGGAAAAAACTGGGAAAAGATCCTGTATATCGATGAAAATACGGGATGTTCCGACCTGGCCATGGATCCCGCGAACCCTGAACACCTCTATGCAGGGATGTGGAACTTCCGTCGAAAACCATATTTTTTCCGCTCCGGTGGTGTCAGCAGCGGCCTGTTCGAATCGATGGATGCTGGAAAAAGCTGGCAGGAAGTAACAGAAGTTACACCTGAAAATGATACCATCGGAAGAGTTTCCGTTGCTTTCTCCCCTTTAGATCCTGAGATTCTCTGGGCTCTTGTGGAAAGTGATAATTCAGCATTGTTCATCTCCAAAGACAATGGTAAAAGCTGGGAAAACATCAACGACTATCCTTACATCAACCAACGTCCATTTTACTTTTCGCTTATTGTTCCCGACCCCGCGGATACCCTGCGTATTTATAAACCGGGATTTTCATTGCTGGTAAGTGATGATGGCGGTAAAAGCTTCATGAGCCCTTCCGTAGACGGGGGCAATGTGCATTCCGATCATCATGCCCTCTGGATCGCACCGGATAACAATGAATTCATGTACCTCGGAACCGACGGGGGTTTGTATATTTCGCATGACAAAGGAAATACCTGGCGGTTTTGCCGAAACCTCCCGGTTTCCCAGTTTTACCATGTCAGCGCTGATAATCAATCGCCTTACTATGTTTACGGCGGTTTGCAGGACAACGGATCCTGGATGGGCCCTTCAGAAAGCCCGGGTGGCATCGCCAATAAAAACTGGAAAAATGTTGGTTATGGGGACGGTTTCAATGTACTGGCCGATCCCGATGATCCTGGTATCATTTACTGGCAATACCAGGGTGGCAACCTGAAAAGAAAAGATCTCAGAACCAATGAGGTTAAAGATATCAGACCATATCCTGAAGAAGGAATGGAGGAACTCAGGTTTAACTGGAATACGCCTGTGATCTTCGGCTCTGCTTCAGGAGCGCTTTATACCGGTTCACAGTACCTGCACAGGTCGGTGGATAAAGGCGAAAGCTGGGTAGTGATATCACCGGACCTTACCACCGATGATCCCGCCAAACAGAAACAGGAAAAAACGGGTGGCCTCACCATCGACAATTCTACGGCCGAGAACCATTGTACCATCTTTACAATCGCTGAGTCAGCGATCAACAGCGATATCCTCTGGGCAGGAACCGACGACGGTAATTTGCAGCTTAGCAGGAATGGTGGGAAAAAATGGAAGGACCTTGTCAGTAATATTGATGGCCTGCCCAAAAACACCTGGGTCTCTTGTATAGAAACTTCAGCCTTTGATTCAAATACAGCATTCGTAACATTCGATGGTCACAGGGAAGGAGACATGAATGCTTATGTATTCAAAACACATGATTTGGGGAAAACATGGACCAGCCTGACCGATACAAGCATCAAAGGCCACTGCCATGTGATCCGGCAGGATCCTGTCAATCCTGATCTTCTCTTCCTGGGGACCGAATTCGGATTGTACATGAGCATTGATGGTGGTGATCACTGGTTGCGCTTCAGTGGAAATGTACCCAAAGCTTCTGTTCGCGACATGCAAATACAGGAGCGTGAGAATGACCTGGTGATCGGCACACACGGGCGCGGCATCATGATCATCGATGATATTACGCCCATCCGTAAGCTCAAGCCCGGAATGCTTGACCAGGAACTTGTTTATCTGGGCTCCAGGCCCTATCAGATAGGATACCTGGGGTATGAGCAAGGATGGACCGGAGACGATGAGTTTGCAGGCCCAAATCCACCCGGCTCAGTCAATATCACTTATTATCTGAAAAAGCGACATATCTTCGGTGATATGTTCATAGAAGTATACGACCCCGAAGGCAAAATGATCAAAAAGCTCCCGGCCGGCAAGCGAAAAGGTATCAACCGTGTACAATGGCAAATGCGAAAAGATCCGCCCAAGGTACCCTCTTCTGTTCAGATCCTGGGTCAGGCCTTCACCGGACCTGCTTATCCTCCCGGAGAGTATACCATCAAAATCCACAAAGGAGAAAACATTTTTGAGGGGGAGGTAAAGATTGAATATGACCCGAACCTTCCTCATTCAAAGGAGGACAGGGACCTGAGGCTCAAGGCTCTCATGAAAACATATGATCTGCTGGAAGAACTCGCATTCATCGATGCCAAACTTCTGGATCTCTTAAAACAATTAAATGCAAAGAAAAGTGAAACTGATCAGGAAAACCTCAAGACAGAACTCAATGAAATGTCCGAGGAACTAATGGAATTCAGGAAAGGTTTGCTGGCTACACGCGAAGGAAGGATTACAGGTGAAAAAAGATTGCGGGAAAGACTGGGCAAAATCTATGGCGATGTAATGGGTTACCAGGGAAGACCTACCGACAGTCAGATACAACGACTGCAGAACCTGGATGATAAAGTCATGGAAGTAAATTCGAAACTTGCTCAACTCATACAGGAACAACTGGAACTGATCAATCAAAAGCTGCGTGAAACAAGCATTCCCGAAATCAATTTGATTTCAAGGAAGAAGTTTGAAGAAGAGGCTAACTAGGATTTGATACACAATTGTACAAAGAGCCGGATCAGGCAACCAAAATTAAAATATCTTTGTCGTTACCAATGATAACTTAGTTTTGTTTGTTTAATGTTACCAAGATGAAAAAAGAAATTTCCCTGATCCAATTTATCCTTTTACCCTTGATTACCATTAGTTTTCTGGCAGCATATCATTTTACGGATGGTAAACTTACACCCCGTGAAAATTACGAGAAATTCCTGGTGTCGGAATACAAACAAGTTCCCCAAATCAGCGAAGAAGAGTGGAGAGAAATGGATAAACCCACCCGTCCTGATCTGGCAGCCATGCAAAATTTTTTCATGACACTCGATCCTGAACTGGGACGTGTGCCAACCGAAAGACTGGCTGAGGCCTACCATCAGACACGGGCACTGGAAAATGAGCACACATTCAAGTCCACGACTTCTATTAGCTGGGAGGGTACCGGGGCCAATATGGGCGGTCGCACCCGGGCCATGATGTTCGATCCGAATGATAATAATAATAAAAAGCTATGGGCGGGTGGCGTTACAGGCGGTTTGTGGTACAATGATGATATCACCGATGAAGACAGTGAATGGGAAGCAGTTGATGATTTCTGGGCCAGCCTTTCCATTGCCTGTATTGCGCACGATCCCAATGATACGGATGTGTTTTTTGTGGGCACCGGCGAATCCCAGACCGCCTATACAACCTACCGCGAATCATCTGGAGTAGGTGTAGGCATATACAAAAGTACGGACGGCGGCGATAGCTGGGAACTCATGGAATCAACCGAAGACTTTAAATATGTGAATGATATTGTTGTCAGGAATGAAAATGGAACAAGTGTAGTTTATGCCGGTGTTAGCTCGGGTTTTTATCATGGTGTGGTACACCAGAGTGAGCCAACCGATGGACTGTATCGCTCAACCGACGGAGGTGAAAGCTGGGAACAGGTATTGCCCGACATTGCAGGTGAGGATATTCCCTATTCTGTTTCGGATATTGCTTTGGGGGCAGACAACAAGATATATTTAGGCACCATACAAAACGTTAACTGGGAAGGCGGTGCCACCATCCTGACTTCCACCAGCGGAACTTCAGGAAGCTGGGATGTTTATGATGATATCCGCATTGAAATTGAAAACAGCTCAACTTACTATCTTCCCGGAAGAGTGATGATGATGACCGCTCCATCGGATGAGAACATTGCCTATGCAATCATTGGTGCAGGTTATGATGAGGGATACATCAAAAGATACCATGGGAAGTATATTTTAAAAACAGAAGACAAAGGAAACACATGGGAGGAGATCAACAAACCCAACTCAGGTGACTGGGCCACACTGGCATGGCATGCCCTCACAGGTTCAGTTAACCCGGTTGACCCGGATCTCCTGTATGTTGGCGGACTGGACGTGTGGAATACCCTGAACGGTGGCTGGATCTGGTACCATGTTTCTGACTGGGCATTGATGTATTATGGCGGAGGTGATGAATACGTTCATGCAGACCAGCATGCTCAGATCTACCGGCCTGGATCAAATAATGAAATGGTGTTTAGTTCGGATGGAGGTGTTTTTTACACTGCCAATGCCGCAACTTCCAGTCCCATCTTTGAAGAAAGAAACAAGGGTTTCAATACCCTGCAGTTTTATTCCGGCGCTATCTCCCCTGTCGCCGGGCAGGAAAAATATGTAGGGGGACTGCAGGATAATGGTTCTCTCTATTACAATGGTGATCCGTTCGATATTAACGACATGGTTTCAGGAGGAGATGGTGCCTATGCATTTTTCGATGAAGACACCCCCACTTTGATGATCACTTCTGTGTATTATAACAGGTTCTATGTATTTCTGGGGAGCTTTCAGATCAATGGGGTTCATGATTATTCATGTGGCATTTTTGTCAATCCCTGTGATTATGATTCCAGGAACAACACCATGTATAGCAATGCCGTGGGATTTTCGGGCAGCTACAATAACAGCCTGATGAGAATTGAAAACATCAATGCCAATGAAAGCGGGCAATTTGTCTGGCTTCCCACCAATACGGACACCTGGTTCTCTCATGTTAAAATATCGCCGCATTCGCC
Source organism: Bacteroidales bacterium (assembly GCA_021740625.1). Classification (GTDB taxonomy): domain Bacteria; phylum Bacteroidota; class Bacteroidia; order Bacteroidales; family JAIOZK01; genus JAIOZK01. The sequence goes on along the minus strand of JAIOZK010000043.1, from coordinate 6,668 downwards.
CGAGAATGAAACCAATCTGTTCGTTGGCAGCAATTCGGGCAGGTTATATTTTGTAGAGAACGCAGAAACCAATAACCCTGCTGTTACAGAAATTACAGGAGAAGACTTTCCACTGGGAAGTATTTCCTGTGTGGATGTGGGTGGTTCGGACGATACCCTGCTGGTCACTTTTTCAAACTATGGTGTCTCATCTGTTTGGCAAACTTTTGACGGTGGACAAAGCTGGCAGGAGAAGGAAGGTAATCTGCCGGATATGCCCATACGCTGGGCCATTTATCATCCACAGAACACACAACAGGCCATGCTGGCAACCGAGTGTGGGATTTATACCACCAATGAATTGGGTGAAGCTACCACCAACTGGTTTGCGGCCAATGATGGTTTGGCCAATGTCAGGGTTGACATGCTTGATCTCAGGAAAGCTGACAATACCGTACTTGCCGCCACACACGGAAGGGGCCTTTATACGGCAATTTTCCCGCTTGATCCTTACACAGGAATGGATGAAGAAATCGCAAAATCAACCGATCTCAGTGTTTATCCCAATCCCAGCCGGGGACAGATCACAGTTGAATTGCCGGATATAAAAGGATTTCAAATCCTGCAGTTATTTGACCTGCAAGGTAGGATGGTCAAAGAATGGAAAAATATCAATGCTGAATCAGTCGAATTGGATTTGTCCGCTATTTCCCATGGCGAATATTTAATAAGAGTAGAAACAGCTTCGGGCATTCGTTCAGAAAAGATCCTGTTGCAATAGGAAAATCATTTGAACAGCCTCTTTATTCCGGGATATATTCCATGAATCTCTGCCCAATCCGTGTCATCCGCGTTCTATTATTTCTTTTAATTTTTACAAGCCACGAATCGGGCTTGGCTGGGGATGATCGTTGAGAGGTAGATTAAACGAAAAGTGTGAGCGGAATTTGTTATTCGTCATTGGTCATTATTTTGCCCTTTCAGGGCGCTGACTGATTCGGCAGGTCTCTTCCCAGAGCGTGCCCTGAGTTAAGTTATGCCGGCCCTTCAGGCCGAAACTGAACTGCCTCGCCAGGAAGGCGTTCATTGGTCAGCAGTCATTTTCGGATTTTTGCCTTTACCACCCTACATCCTAATACTCCTCTGAAGGGGGAGAACCAGCCAGCACATTCTCCAAATAATTCCTTCGCGGTTCTTACTTCTTCGCGTCTTCGGCTCCCTGCTTATCCCCACGCACATCCCTCATACTTCCCAGAAGGGAAGAACCAGCCAACGCACTCTCCAAATCATTCCTTGGCAACTTGGCTTAGCGGTTCATAATTATTTGCGTATTCGGCTCCTCCGTTGTCCCACGCATACCCCTCTAACTCCCCTGAAGGGGAGAACCGCCAGCACACCCTCCAAATCATTCCTTAGCGCCTTGGAGGCTTAGCGGTTGAGTACTCTTTGCGTCTTCGGCTCCCTGCTTACCCCACCCACACCCTTCTGACTCCCCTGAAGGGGAGAACCAGCCAGCACACCCTCCAAATTATTCCTTTGCGCCCTGGAGACTTAGCGGTTCAATTTTCTTTGCGTCTTCGCGCCTTCGCGGTTAACTTCCTCCGCGTCTCCCGTCACCCATCTCCCCCATTTCATTATCTTTACAAAATAAAATACAGAATTCCATGCTCAAGCCCCTAACACATGAATTCTTCATGGAACAGGCCCTGAAAGAGGCACAGAAAGCTTTTGACCAGGACGAGGTTCCCATTGGTGCGGTAATTACTGTCAACGACATGGTCATTGCCAGGGCACATAATTATACTGAACACCTGAACGATGTTACGGCCCATGCCGAGATGCAGGCTTTTACTGCAGCTTCGAATTACCTGGGAGGAAAATACCTGGATGAATGCACGCTTTACGTGACCGTAGAGCCCTGTGTGATGTGTGCGGGTGCTTCTTACTGGGCACAGATCGGACGCATTGTCTATGGGGCCAAAGATGAAAAAAAGGGTTACTCATTGATCCATGATCCTTTGCTGCACCCCAAAACAAAAGTCATCCCGGGCATCATGGAGAAGGAATGCGGAGCGCTGATGCGGGAGTTTTTCAGGAGAAAGAGAAGATAATTGATTTTCGATTTTTTCTGGCCGCCATCACTGTTTTTTGGAATATTGCCATAAATACCCACAACTTGGCGCATTGGGAACCAATGACCACTACTCTTGCTTTAAGGTTGCATTTCGGCCCGAAGGGCCAGCATAGCATAGCTCAGGGCAGCGCCCTGTGAAAAGGTCCGTGAATAAACTGCGCCCTGAAAGGGCAGAATTATTGGTAATGCCTTCGAATCAGTAACATCTATATTTATTGATGGTGTGGATGTTTTGAAGAAGAAATTGAGCGGTTGACAAGATCCTTGTTCCAGTCCTTCCAAAATGCAGAATTTACAAAGTGGCAAGACATACAATAAGTTATTTGATACTCGCCTCTCCTTTCTCATTGGACGTTTATTCACCTAATACCTTTCAAGCGAAAATCATCCCGCCTTGCACCCATTTTTTTTCCAAATCGAATATCGAAAATCAAAACCCTACCGCACCAACACAAAGCTCCCCATCCTCACCTCCTCCGTCCTTTTCTCCCCGCCACCGATATACTCATAAACAATCCGGTAAACATAAGCGCCCTGCGGGCTGTCTTTGCCGTTCACTTTTCCGTTCCAGCCTTGTAACGGATCATTGCTCTGGTAGATGAGTTGCCCCCAGCGGTTGTAGATTTCCATACTGAATTTTGGGATGTAGCTGGAATAAAGCACCACTTTGAACTGGTCGTTCATGCCATCGCCATTGGGTGAGAAGGCATTGGGAATGTATAGTTTAAGATAGATATTCAAGGCATAAACCGAGTCGATGGAAGTGCAGCCCTGCGGGCTTGTCAATTCCACTTTGTACCAGCCATCCTCTGTGATCGTGATGCTTTGGGTGCTGTCGCCGGTACTCCATTGATAATGCTGCTGGCCGGGACCAGCATCCAACTGGAGGGATTCTGAGAAGGGAATGGTGTCCTGGCCGGCAAAAGTTGCATGGGGCATTTCCCTGACGGATAATTCAAATTCCTGTTCGCTGCTACAATGGGCTGTATCTGTTAATGTTATGCTATATTTCCCGGAGTCGGTCAAGGATACCGATTCAATGTAAAGATGATCGGCATAGCTCTGCGAACCGTCAGGGAAGCTCCAGTTATAAGTTACCGCTCCATTGGATGAGATGATCGTAGGATACAAGCTAATGGATTCTCCCTCACAGGGGTTCATATCTCCGACAAGCCAGAAATCCATGTTGTTGTAAATCCTCACATTGCCCAATTGGTATTCTACCGGGATATCAAGGCCCTGCAGGTTTTTAAAATAACTGTTGCCCGCCTGTCCTTCCCATGTGATCTGGCTGTAGCCTGGATTTACCGTGGTAAAGACAAGCTCGGCAATGACGGTGCTGTCGGGTAAATCCAGTACATTGGCCGACCATTTTATATTTATTCTTCCCTCGGCGGGATACACAAAAGCTTCCATGGAATCCGCCAGCAAGGGATGTGCATTGGCATATCCCTCACATTGCAAAAGTTCTTTTACATAAAGCAGGTTGACCGAAAAAGTCTTTACATTTTTAAAATTATTCACCGTGAGGGGAACATAAGCCTTCTGACCCGGGCACTCCTGGCTTTGCCCGGCAATGGCTTCCAGCTTGATGGTGATCTCTTCCCCTACTTCAACCGTGAAAGTTGTATCGCAACCCCATTGATCGGTAACTGTGCAGGTATAAAATCCCGGTGCCAGGTTTTCAAACAGGCCGTTGTTGAGCTGTGTTGTCAGGCCGTTGTCATAAGTCAGGCTGTCGCTGCTGCTTTGGGCGAATATGTTTATGCTGCCGTTGTTTTGCCCGTCGGTGGCCGGGCTGGTATTTACCGAATCTATTTGGGGATTGTGCGTGGTGCCGATAACAACAGGATTGTCTGCATATACCGTTTCGCAGCCCAGGCTATCCTGCAATCTTATAACATAGCTGCCGGCCGCAAGGTCCGGGAAATAGCCGTTGTTATATTGATAGGTATTTCCATTGTTGATGGAATATTGCAAACCAAAACCGGAGGGATGCAAGGCCGTTATAAAGATATACCCGTCCTGCATACTACAATGTTCGGCTCCTTTTTCCACTTCAAGGGTTTGTATGTTGCCGGCATCATGTATGGTGAAGGGCCCGATTTCGCTAATGCATCCCAGGCTGTCGGTTACCAGCAGGGTATAATTGCCTACCGGAAGATCAAAAATATCCAGGGTGGAACCTATGATCTGTCCCGATTCGTTGATCCACTGATATGAGAGTGGTTCAAGGCCATTTATCAAAAGCCCGCTGATGCTTCCGGTGGCTCCACCGCATGAGGTTTCAATGATTACAAGTTGGTTTGTATCTGCTGTTACAGGCGGTGTGAACCCGATATGCACCGAATCTATCGTTGTACATTGGGCCGTATTGCGTACACTCACCCAGTACCAGCCCGTGTCCGAAACATAAATTGCCGTATCACCTGTTTCACCGGTACTCCATTGATAAAAACCGGGCCCTCCGAATCCATTCAGCATAATGCTATCGCCATGGCATATCAATTGGTCGGGGCCCAGGTCGGGCCAGGGAGCATATTCCACTTCCACCACACGGCTGGTATGCTCGAAACGACCCGAAGGATACCAAACATCTACTTCCACTTCGTATTCTCCTCCATCAGAAAATACATGCACCGGATTCAATTCATAGGAAATATTATTTTGCAGGCCAGAGTTGGGGTCATCGAACTTCCAGCGTATGGAATCCGGTTCGGGGATAAAGTTGGCGGTGAACTGGAAAGGCTCTCCCTCGCAATGGCCTTCGAACTCGAAGCGGTAGAGGTAGTCGAGCATAATATTTACATAAGAGGTACTTGTTTTTGCAGGCAATACATTTACTCCAAATCTTTGATAATTACAGTTTTCAGCTACAAGCCATGGTCTGTGAATTATTGATAAATAGCCAGAAAGAGTTGAACCTACCTCAGCATCACTACCATATACCCTACCGTCAATGGCAAGCTGTAAATTCCATCCTGGTGCTTTACCAACAGTTTTTCTTGACACAACAAAGGGACCTGATTCTTCAATATATTGCATATCAAATTGGTTGATGATAATTGTATCACTAGTCCCATTATCTGCTCCAATATAAACATACTTGGAATCTGGCGAGAATTCAATACCCCGAGGTTCAGTTATCCCAATATTATACAAATGTGTAATCTCACCCGTATTGGCATCAAACCTGCAAACCTCTATACTATTTGTCCATTCATAATTGGTGCAAAGCAAATATTTCTTATCATAAGATATTTTAAGGTACCCTCGTGTATCATTAGTATATTCAGGAGCATCACTAAATGCAACATTCTCTGATACACCATTCTTGGTTAGCAAAATTGCAGCATATTTTTGCTGGGAATATTTCCGGGTAATGATCCAAATATCCTTTTTATTCTTATGTTTTAAAGCAAATAATTTGTTTTGCGCATCACCACATGTTTCTACATTTTGATCTTTTAGAATAACTTCGCCTAATCCATTGTTCAGGGACATATCTACTATGTGATAATAAAGTCCCTGCACATATTGTTGGTCACCAACAGAAAAAATATAATACAAGGAATCGGAATCAGGTTTTTTTACGATAACATTCCCCTGTGTTCCAATATAATATTGACCAAATGCACCATTTTCCATCAAATTATGTTCACTGTTATATATTGAGTCTGAAGTGACATAGAATAGTAGATTTCCCAGAGAATCACTTATTGTTGCAACAGCAGCATCAGGTTGAAAAACATTTTGATTGTAAAGCACCTCTGCATCACCTGTGTTGTAATCTAAGCCTACATGATTGGCAAAATACCAGATGGCAGCTTCTCTTTGTGCAATTGTCAATTGGTAAAGAGATAAATGCAAAAATAAAACCAAGAAAAATCTAGCGATTTTCATACAATAAAGATAAAACTATCTTCAAAAATACCTTTAAAATTTTATAAAAAAAATAAAAAGGAACTTTTGAAGATAGCTAATTGGCTGTTAGTTAAGAGATACATTTATTGTAAAACCATTATAAATCTCTTCACATCTTTTGTATGTAATATGTGCAGATGAACAAATTGTTGCTTGGCTAATAATGCATCTTTTGATTACAGCATAGCTGATTTTCATACAATCTCTGTGTTCGTCAAGTGAGCAAATAGCTCCAACATTAAAATCATAATACTGATTGCCTGAGGATGGTACTATTACACAGTTTTGGTTGTAAACAGTGGTGTGTCTGCAGGTATCATCTATCTGCAGACAAACATAATATTCATAACCTCCTACAGTTGGACAACCACCACAGTTATCAGTCCATTGTACTCTAATTGTCCAGTTTTGTGCATTAGCACTTTGCATGCCGGCAAAAGCCATTGCCAGTATGATCATAAAAATTCCAATTAGTTTTTTCATTTTTCTTTGGTTTTTGGTTAATAAATGATTTTGTTCTCATGGTTTAGTTTTCATGGCCTGTTTCTCATGGCCGGTTCTCATGGTGTAGCGCATTGTGAAAAGCATAGAGCTGGCAAGGCTGTTTTGCATTTGCTGTCTAATTCATTTG
>JAIOZK010000019.1 GCA_021740625.1 Bacteroidales bacterium | reverse complement strand
TCTTCTGGATTACGACCTGTGAAAGCTTTATGATGAAATTAAAAGGAAAGCCGTATGCGGGAAAACCGCACGTACGGTTTGACGAGGGGGTTACAGAGCGAGGATGAAGCCTTGCTCTGTACTCTACTCTACCGGTTAATAAAAAAGCACCAAATTTCAAGCATCAAATTTCAAATAAACCCCAATGACCGAAAATCAAAATTCGAAACGGGTATACGATCTGGAAGAAAGAACCTACAGGTTTGCAAAGGATTGTAGAATGTTTATCAAAACTTTGCCGAAAGCCATAGCAAATAATGAAGATGCCCGGCAATTGGTGAAATCTTCTGGTTCAGTTGGAGCTAATTATATTGAGGCAAATGAGGCGCTGAGTAAAAAGGATTTCTTAATGAGAGTAAAGATTTGCAGAAAAGAAGCAAAGGAAAGTGCCTACTGGCTTCGGTTGATAAATGATACGAATGATCTGGATAATGCTGATGAAGCAGAATGCTTAATAAATGAAGCCATTGAATTGAAGAAAATATTCTCAGCAATCATCGACAAATCCAGCTAACAGCGGTTTTGGTCATTCGAATTTGTGTATTGGAATTTATTTGAAATTTGTTATTTGTGATTTGGAATTTTAAAAGTAAAACTATGATCTTCAGCAAAAACATTAAATTCTTACGTAAACGCCTGGGCCGCACCCAGGACGACGTAGCCCATGCTTTGAACATGAAACGTTCAACTTTGAGCGGTTACGAAAACGAAGTAGCACAACCCAGCGTGCCAGTGCTGGTGTCTTTTTCAACCCATTTTAATGTGGCCATCGACACCCTGGTGAAGGTGGACCTGACCGGACTACCCGAAAGCCAGTTGAGGCAACTGGAAAGGGGCTACGATGTCTACATCAAGGGAAGCAATCTCCGGGTGTTGACCTCTACAGTGGATCAGGACAACGAGGAAAACATCGAACTGGTTTCGGAAAAGGCCAAGGCCGGTTACAAAAGCGGTTTTGCCGATCCGGAATACATCCGGGTGCTGCCAACTTTCCAGCTTCCTTTTTTGTCTAAACAGAAAAAGTACCGCACATTCCAGATCAGCGGGGATTCCATGCTGCCCATTCCCGATGGTTCGTTTGTGACCGGGGAATATGTCCTCGACTGGAGTTCCCTTCGCGACGGACAGGCCTACATCATCCTGACCATGGAAGACGGGGTGGTGTTTAAGGTGGTGGAAAGCAAGATCAAGGAAGAAGGCAAGCTCATATTACATTCTTTAAATACCCTGTATGAACCTTATCCCATCCCGGTATCGGAAGTGAAAGAAGTTTGGAAATTCGTCAACTACATCTCCGGCGAAATGCCCGAACCCAACCAGGAAAAAGAAGACCTGGCCAGGACAGTGAAGCAGTTGAAGAAGGAGGTGGAGGCGATTCAAACCCGTTTGAATTTGTAAGCAAGCACCAAATCGCAAATCACAAATTCCAAATAAATCACAATGACCAAAATATCAAATACAAAACGATATGAAGACATTACTAATAGCGCCTGTTTTGGTCATTTAATTATTGGAATTTCGAATTTATTTGTTATTTGGTGCTTGTTTTTTGGGATTTTAATTCATAAGAATTTAGTTTGCTAAATTAAAGTTATCGTGTACGCAGTAATCGACGTAGAAACAACCGGCCTCAGCGCCAAAACCGAAAAGATCACCGAGATCGCGATTTATCTCCACGACGGGGAGAAGGTGGTGGATGAGTTCGTTTCCCTGGTGAATCCTGAACGAAAGATCCCTTACCAGATCACCGCTATGACAGGCATCAACGATCGCATGGTAGCCGATGCTCCCAAATTTTATGAAATTGCAAAAAAGATTGTCGAGTTAACCGAAGGAAAAACCATTGTGGGACACAATGTGAGTTTTGATTATAATTTCATCCGCCACGAATTTAAAAGCCTGGGGTATGAATTTAAACGAACCACCTTTTGCACCTGCCGGATGAGTAGAAGAGCATTTCCTGGAAAGCGATCCTACGGTCTGGGAAAACTGTGCCGCGAACTGAATATCCCCAATCATGCCCGCCACAGGGCTTCAGGAGATGCTCTGGCCACCACAAAGCTTTTCGAGATGATCCGCTCGGTGGATCCCGACCTGGTCGGGAAGTCACCCCGCAGCCTGAATACCAGCCTGAGCCGTTCGCTGATCGATGAGCTTCCTGAAAAGGCAGGAGTGTATTATTTCCATAATGATAAAGGAGTTATTATCTATGTCGGGAAAAGTACCAACATCAAGTCCCGGGTTTTATCCCACATGAGCAATAACCTGAACAAAAGGGCCATCGAAATGCGGGATGCAATTGCTGATATTTCCTTTGAAGTTACCGGCAGCGAACTCATTGCCCTGCTGCTGGAATCCCACGATATCAAAACCCTCAAACCCCTGTATAATCGTGCTCAGCGAAGATCCCGTTTCAATTACGGTTTGTATTCTTTTGAAGATGATGAAGGATACATAAATCTAAAGATCACAAGGATTGTGGACGAGGTATCCCCCATCCATTCCTATGAATCCAAAATGGAGGGCCGCAACCATCTCTTCAGGCTTGTGGAAGAATACAATTTATGCCAGAAACTCTGTGGCTTGTATGATAGTTCGGGTGCATGTTTTTACCGGCAGATCAAGGAATGTCAGGGAGCCTGTGTTGGTGAGGAGCCTGCGGAGGAATACAATGCACGGCTAAAGGAAGCCCTGGATTATTATGCCCTTCCTTACAAAAACTTCTTTCTTCTCGATCACGGCCGTACAGAAGATGAAAAAGCCGTTGTGAAAATTGAAAACGGCAAGTACATGGGTTTTGGGTTCATCAGCCTGAATGGGGAGGATCCCTCAGAAGAGGAGTTATCCGATGTTATTAAAAGCTACCCGGATAATAAAGATATACGGCAAATTATTAGATCATATATCAAACAGAAAGCTTCGAATAGAATATTGCCGCTTACTTGATATAATTGCTCATTTTTTATATTTTCGGGAATCAAGAATCCCACTTATGTGTAATGTGATTTTTAAAATGCCGCTGGTCCTTGTTGTTTCACTGATTGCTTCAATGAGCGTCTTTGCCAATCCAAGCCTTTCAATACCGGTAAGAGAACACCAGTTCTATGCCTCGGAAGGAAATTCTGATCGCTGGCAGATGGAAGTTCAGAACTGGAGTGGGTCAGACGTGATCATTCATGATATCGCTTTCCCGGACAGCTGTCATTTCAGTACTAGTGCAAATTTCCCCTGCGCTATCCGGCCAGGTGATGTAACTACTTTGCCCATTGATTTTAGTCCGCCGGGATTGGGTGATTTTGAATGTATCGCCTATGTGCTTTCAAATGACCAGAATCACGATAGCATTCAGATTGAACTGTATGGAACCGGACTGTATACGGGTCCTGAAATTATTTTGATTACTGAGGAGGTTTTTTTTGATGAAGCCAGGACTGGTTCCAGCAATTTAGCCTATCTGCGGTTTTATAATTTCGGAGATGCTGATGTTATCATTGATTCCATTGAATTGGATAGCGAGCATTTCTGGATTGGTGAACACCAGGATCTGCCATCAAAAGTTGAGACCCTTGAAACTTGTAAAATTCAGCTTTGGTTCATGCCGGATGAAGCAGGATCCTATGCGGATACTCTGTGGATTTTTCATAATGACAGTCTTGGAAAAACGCCAATCCCATTAGAAGGAGAAGGGGCAATAATCAATTATATCAATGGCAGCCCAATCTGGTTTGATGATTATACCGATGCAGAGCTAATTAACAGGTGTGGAGGAAATTGTATTTGGGGATAGTGATAATGAAGAGATGCCAGGAATTCATAAAGTCTATTGTTATGATTATATACATGATGATTTGCTTTGGTCGACAGAAATGGATATGCAGGTATATGGCACTGTTTCCTATACTGATATGAATGATGACAATTATCCGGAGTTGCTTGTTTATGGAACAAATCAGAATAAGGACTCGGGCCGCTTTGCAATCCTAAACGGACTGGACGGCTCCTGTTTGGATTATACCGATTTTGAAGCAGAACGTCTCTTAAGCCTCAGAATAATTGACGATATCAATGGAGATACCTTTTCTGAAGTATTGATCAGTGATAATCATTACAGAACATATATTTACGATCTTATCAATTCGGAAATATTGTTCAAAGAACAGATCCCATATGCATGCAACGGAAACTTTATGGAAATCGGTGATTTGGATGGAGATGGTTTTACGGATTATATTCCTACTAAGGTTAGAGATACGATGTTTGCTATCAGTGGATACAATGCACAATATATCTGGAAAGAATATCTCAATGGCTATTCATATATAAGCTGCCTGATTGATGATGTCACATACGATGGATTTCCTGAAATTATTGTTTCTGATGCCGGATTTGGTCCATTACCACAATACTTTTTGAATGGTGCAACGGGTAGAATCATTCAATCCGGAATTAGTGTAAGCACCACATATAAAATAATTCCGGTAGAAGATATCAATGGAGATGGATTAAAAGATTTTATCTCATCCGTTAATTACGGGATGCTGCTGTGCCAGTCAGGTGCAATTGGTATATACACAGACGATGGTGAGAGTCCCCATAACAAAAATCAAATGATCAATTGCTTTCCCAATCCATTTAAGAATATGATTGAGATTTCTTTCAGTTTAGAAGAAAAAAATGAAATAAAAATAAGCATCCTGGATATCAAAGGGAATATGCTGGTAAACCTTCTGGATGAACCGAGAGTAAAAGGACAACATTCAATTTATTGGGATGGTACTGATTATAATGCCAGTAAGCTTCCTCCCGGAATATATTTTGTTTCACTGAAAAGCGATGACAAAGTCTTTGCTGAAAAAATTATAAAGAAATGAGTGACCAATTCTATTAAACCTCGAAATGACGCCCTTGATTCAGGATAATAATTCAAAACTAAAAACCAAAAAGAGCCTCCTACCGGACTTGAACCGGTGACCTGTTCATTACGAGTGAACCGCTCTACCAACTGAGCTAAAGAGGCTTGGGAGTTTTGAATTTTGAATTTTGAGTTGGGGGGAAGAATTCAAAACTCAAAACTCAAAATTAGTTAGTCGGGATGGGGAGATTCGAACTCCCGACCTCCACGTCCCGAACGTGGCGCGCTAACCGGACTGCGCTACATCCCGCAATTTTCTTTATCCTGCCAAACGAACGGCGCCTGTGTTGAGCTCTGTCGAAAGGGCCTGTGTTGAGCTTGGCGAGGGGCTATGTCCCCAAGATATTTTGCGAACGCAAAAGTACATCATTTTCTCCAATCAACAAAGTCAGAAAAAATGAAACATACCGAATGCTTATCAACGGGAGAAGGGTAAAAGAAATTACAGGAATGAAGACCCACTCAATACATTTATCTCATTTTCTTGATAAAAATTCCAATGGCAATGATCAGCAATACCACAACCATGATGGTCCAGTTGGAAAGGGGTCCCTGGTTTTCGATTGTGACTGTTCTTGTGGAAGCATTATTCGAAGGATAAAGATCTAATGTAAGTGGAAATGATGCTGAAATGGATGCCGTATTGTACACATCACCATTCGCACCGTTGTTAATCGTTGCCGTGATCGTCAAAGTTGCACTTGTATTATTGGTCATATAAGGAATAGACCAGTCTGGAGCGCTCCAGCTACCTGCACTTGCATTGGCATTGGTGACAGTGAATTCTGCTGGTATTACATCATTCACCGTAATATCAAATACCTCATGCGGACCGCCGTTGTAAGCCACGATCGTAAAGGCGACTGTTTCACCGGGATGAGCAGTGGTGGGTAAAACTGCTTTTGTAACCGAAAGATCTGAATAGCTTATCGCGTGTAATAATGGGATATTAAAAAGCACGAATAAAACCAGAATAATTGACTTTTCGTTGTTTTTTGGTTTGGTTGAACAATCATGTTATTCAACATATAAATATTTTTTTCTTATCATTCAAAATATTTGGTAACTATCCATAAAGGTGTTATTTATATTCAGATGGGAAATTGCCAGGAATGTTTCCTGAGTGAATAAAAGTCTTATTTTTGGACAACCAGAAAATTGAAAGGAAAGATGGGAGAAACACCTGTGCTGAACAACTACAACATCCTGATTGCAGAAGATGATAATTCTAATTATGAGTACCTGAGATTGTTGCTGTCAAAAACCGGAGCCACTATTCACCGTGCAAGCGATGGAGAGGAAGCTGTTTCAAGATATTCGGAGATCAAGGATCTGCACCTGATCCTGATGGATATCCGCATGCCGAAACTGAATGGACATCTTGCGACCCGGAAAATTCGTGCGCTCGGTGCAAAGATCCCGATCATCGCACAAACAGCCTATGCCACACCTGAGGATATTGAGAAGGCCATGGCTCACGGTTGTGATGATTATATCAGCAAGCCCATTCGAAAGGCCGCCTTTTTTGACAAAATTACCCGGCATCTGAATTAAAAAACCCCGGAAACAAAGTCCCGGGGCTTTTAATGGATACCAATCGACCAATGATTATCCTTACCAGGATAATTTCTTAATATCTATTTGTTGAAATATTTTCCAATTTTATAAATCAAGCGTTTCTTGTTGATCGGTTTTACCAGGTAATCGTCGCAAGTGGATGCAAGTGATTCAAATTCGTAAGTGCCGATACCACTTGTGGTTTGAGAAATCACCGGGAGGTCCCTGCGCATCTTTTTAATTTGCCTGGTCGCTTCACATCCGTTTTTCCTGGGCATGCTGAAATCCATCAATACCAGGTCGATATTCCTGTTGTTTTTGCAAAATTCTATTGCCTGCTCGCCATCCTGGGCCCATAATAATTTAGCTTTTGTTTTTCCGAGCATAGCTTTTAATAAAAGAAAATTGATTTTAACATCATCTGCTATCAGGATTGTTTTATCCGTCCAGTCGGTTTCCGTAAACTGCCCCTGCCGGATCATTTCGTTATTGCCGATTGTTGTATCCATTTTTATTCTCGATTGGTCCACTTGGAAGATTCCAATCAATTTGCCAAAACGATAAATGTCATCAAATCAGATAGATATATTTTGGCACAAGCGAAGCTGGTTCCCAAAAGTGTAAAAAATTCCAAAATATGGAAAGGCGTGGAGGCGCATTAATCTTAGTTTGCAAATAAGACAGGGTCACACAGGCTGATGAAAGATTACTTAGAGTCTGCCCAACCTGCTGCTGCCACTACTTCAGGAAATCCTCAAAATACTGTACGATCTTTTCATACATATGCATGCGGTCTTTGCCCCTCACATTGTGCGGATGACCCGGATAAACGAAATAATCTACCTGTACACCTTCTTCTACAGATTTCTTCAGGAACGCCAGGCTGTTTTGCCAAACAACGGTAGGATCGCTGGTGCCATGAAGTATAAGCAATCTGGCCTGCAATTGATCGACATAATTCAGAAGATTTGCTTTTTCGTATCCCTCCGGATTATCTTCGGGTGTGTCCATGTACCTTTCTCCATACATGACTTCATAGTATTTCCAGTCGATTACAGGTCCCCCGGCAACTGCAGCCTTGAAATCATCAGGATGTTTCAGTATCATGGATATGGTCATAAAACCACCATAACTCCAACCGTCCACTCCGATTCGTGCTGAGTCGACAAAAGGCAAAGATTTTAAGTATTCAATTCCTTCCATCTGGTCTTTTACTTCAAGCGTTCCCAGATTCCTGTGGATGGAGCTTTCAAAATCAAAACCCCGGTTGGACGTGCCCCTGTTATCCAGGGTAAAAACAACATATCCCTGCTGGGCAAGATAATACAGGAACAATTGACCACCACCCAGCCAGGAGTTGGTTACCAGTTGGGAATGTGGTCCGCCGTAAACATAAACAATAACTGGATATTTTTTCGAAGGATCAAAATCCGCAGGCTTGATCAAACGGCAGTAAAGATCTGTACCCTCATTATTCTTAATGGTAAAAACAGACATTTCGCCTAAATTATAATCGGCAAGTGGATCACCGCTTTTCAGCAGAATCTGTTCCACCGCTCCTTTATGGCTGATCACCTGGTAAACCCTGCTTTCTTCAAAACTGCTGTAAACATCAATGAAGTATTTACCGTTTTCGTTGAAAATGGCATTGTGTGTGCCGTCATCCGGGCTTAGTCGTTTTACATTGTTCTTCCTCATGTCGACCGAATATACATTTCTCTGCAGGGGATGATTCTTGTTCCCTTCAAAAAAGAAATGTCTTTCACTTTTATCAAAACCCAGGAGATCGTTGACCACCCACTTGCCTTTTGTAAGCTGCTTAATCAGTTCTCCGTTGGTATTGTATAGATACATATGGTCATAACCGTCCCTTTCGCTGAACCAGATGAACTGATCTTTGTTCTTTTCCAGGAAAGTCATCGGATGCTGGGGTTCAACATATCTGTCATTACTTTCCTCAAACAATGTTTTAATAAATTCACCATTCTCAGCATCATACGTGTTCAGTTTAAGATGATTCTGGTCCCTGTTCAGAACAGCGATATAAATTTCATTTCCATCCGGTCCCCAGGTAACCGTGGTGAGGTATTGATCGGCGGGTTCTCCGGTTTTTACGAAAGTGGTCTGCTCACTTTCAATATCGTAGATCCCAAGTGTCACTTCTTCGCTGGTCATTCCTGCCATGGGATAACGCGTTGGAGCAAGTTCGGCGATTCTTTTGGTGATATCAACGATGGGGTATTCTGTGACCATGCTTTCGTCTTTCCTGTAAAAAGCCAGTTTGCTGCCATCGGGCGACCAGAAGGTGCCTTTGCTGATACCGAATTCCACCCTGTGTACCGTATGCCCGGAAAGGATTCCTTTGTCTTCTTCATCAGTCACCTGTAACTGTTTTCCTTCCAGGGCAACATAGAGATTGTTATCGATCGTATAAGCAATCTGAAAGGTTTTTTTGTTGATGTCCACATTTTCGGCTGCTTTCGGATACTCATTCATTTTCCTGAGTTCCTTTTCCGCAAAATCATATAAAAAGAGTTTGTGACCACTGGTGAACATCACAAGTTTTTCTCCCACGAAGCTGATACGCGGCATTCTTTTGATTGAATCCAACTCCAGTTTGCTCAGGCCTGCATTCAATTCGTCAACACCAAACAACGTATCTCTTTTTTCGGAAGTGGCCCTGCCCGTTACCACTTTGTTGTTCTGAACATAAGCAAATCTGTCTGAATCTCCCATCCACTGGATCTGACTGAGACGATCCGGAAATACATCCCTGCTCATGTAGGCAGCTTCCTGCAGACTAAGTTGTTTCTCCTGTGCATTTACCAGGAATCCTGTCATCAATAATACAATACTGCTGAGTATAAATTTTCTGATCATGATAAAAATTTGAATTAATGATTTTTTGCGTTATACATTATGGATTGCATGGGCAATATCCATAATCAATTGTTTGTCTTTTTCGATGCTGTTGCCGACCACCACGACATCAGCTCCCTGCCTGGCTGTTTCTGCAGCCTTTTCAGGTGTTCTGATCCCACCACCCACGATCACGGGGATCTCAATACTGCTATTCACCATTTCGATCATTTCGTTGGAGACAGGATTGATGGCGCCGCTGCCGGCATCCATGTAGACCAGTTTCATGCCCAGCATTTCCCCTGCCATGGCTGTGCATGCGGCAACATCCGTTTTATCGGCAGGAATGGGAACAGAGTTGCTCATATAGGAAACCGTGGTTGGCCGACCGCTGTCGATCAGCATGTATCCGGTTGAGATTACTTCAAGACTGCTGAGTTTAAGATAGGGAGCAGCGATTACATGCCGGCCGATGAGCATTTCAGCATTTCTGCCGGATATGAGCGAAAGAAATAAGAAGGCATCTGCTTTGTTGCTCATCTGGAGGGTGTTCCCGGGAAATAAAACTACCGGGATGTCGCTATTCTCTTTCAATAGTTTGATGCAATGATCCAGGTTGTTGTTGGTAAGCAGGCTGCCCCCAACAAAAAAATAATCCACTTTGGCTGCAATGGATTTTTCAGCAAGGCTGATAACTTCTTTGTCGGTGGGTTTGTCCGGATCCACCAGAACAGAAAACATTTTCTTGTTTTGCCTGGCCATTTCCAGGATGGATTTATAAATGCTCATATGCATGTTTCTTTAAACCCCTCAAAGATAAAAAAGATCGAAATAAAAATTAAACAGAAGTATAAACCATTACATATTCATCTATAAATCTGTAGTACAGCTTTGCTTCCAGTGAACTGCTCCCATTGATGATATGACCTTTAAAGTTACCCTGTTCACCCAGGCTGAAAGAATCGATCTTAATCTGTTTCAGAAAATCCAGGTTACGTTTACCATAAAGTTTGTACAATGCCTCTTTGGCACACCAGATGATATATAGGTAGTTGAGCCTTTCTGTCGTTGAAATGAATTTCTCTTCTTCCGCACGCACAAACCTGCAGGCGATCTTTTCAATCCTGGGATTGATCTTTTCGATATCAATACCCACTTTCTGATGATCCGATAAAATTACAGCCGAATAATTGCCGGCATGGGAAACGGAAATAAAGCCGGGATGTCCTTTGATATATGGTTTCCGGTACTCGTCGTATTCAATGTTGACCGGAATATCTTTGATGATATCCTTAAATAGGCGCCGGTAACTGAGCCATTGCTTTTTTCTTTGTTCATTAACAAAGCTTTGAAATATCTCCTTCTCTGTCTTACTCAGATTGAGCTCCGAAAGGAACCAGGAGATATCCTCGCGGATATGCCATATCCCGATTTCGGTATTTTCATCAATGAGTTCAGTGAACTTTAGCGGCATTTGGATTGTTTTTTACAAATGTAAGCAAAGTATACTGATCAGTTCGACCGAATGTATACATGCATCAATCCCCAAGAAACTGTCATTCATAGCGAAGCCGGGGAATCTGTTCAAATTTATCCGACACTGATTTTTAGGGTTAACGGATTCTCCTGAAATCACAGTCTCACTGGGGATGCTTTGAGATTAATATAAATATAGCTAACTTTGCACCCCCAAAATATAAACATATCAAAATGGATAATTTAACAATTGATAAAGTATTGGATTATAAAGTAGCAGATATAAAACTTGCCGATTACGGCCGAAAAGAAATTGAGATCGCCGAAAAGGAAATGCCCGGTTTGATGTCGGTACGGGAGAAATATGCTGCAGAAAAACCTTTAAAAGGAGCACGGATTACAGGTTCTCTTCATATGACAGTTCAAACAGCCGTGTTGATAGAAACTTTGATGGAACTGGGTGCCGATGTGAGATGGGCCAGTTGCAATATTTTTTCAACACAGGATCATGCCGCCGCGGCCATGGCAAAAGCCGGTGTTCCTGTTTTTGCCTGGAAAGGTGAAACCCTGGATGAATATTGGTGGTGTGTCTACCAGGCGCTTTCATTCCCGGATGGTAAAGGTCCCAATCTCATCGTCGATGACGGAGGTGATGCTACACTGATGGTTCACAGAGGGTATCAGGTGGAGGAAGATTCATCCCTGCTGGAGAAAGAAGGTGATAGTTCGGATGAAAAGGCCCTGATGAGGATGATCAAAAAGATATATGTTGAGGACAAAGAAAAATGGCACAGGGGCTCTAAAGAGCTTATGGGTGTCTCCGAAGAGACAACCACGGGAGTTCACAGGCTTTATCAGATGAAAGAAGCAGGAAAGCTCCTTGCTGCAGCGATAAACGTAAACGATTCCGTTACCAAGTCGAAATTTGATAATTTGTATGGGTGCAGGGAATCACTTGCAGACGGTATCAAGAGAGCTACTGATGTGATGCTTGCCGGGAAAGTGGTTGTGGTTTGTGGCTATGGAGATGTGGGCAAAGGTTCTGCCAAATCCATGCGCTCATACGGAGCAAGGGTAAAAGTAACCGAGATTGATCCCATTTGTGCATTGCAGGCTGCCATGGAGGGCTTCGAAGTGACTACCGTGGAAGATGCCCTGGCCGAAGGAAATATTTTTGTGACCGCCACCGGGAACAAAGATGTGATCACCGCCGGGCATATGTCGAAAATGAGAGACCAGGCCATTGTATGTAACATCGGGCATTTTGATAACGAGATACAGGTAGAAAAGATGGAAGCCATGCCGGGTGTTGAAAAAACCAACATCAAGCCCCAGGTCGATAAATACACATTCCCCGACGGACACTCCATTTACATGCTGGCAGAAGGCCGCCTGGTGAACCTGGGTTGTGCCACAGGACATCCCTCATTCGTTATGAGTAACTCTTTCACCAACCAGACCCTGGCCCAGATCGAGCTTTGGAAGAACAGGTATGAAGTGGATGTGTACCGTTTGCCAAAACATCTTGATGAGGAAGTAGCCCGCTTACACCTGGCCCAGATCGGTGTAAAAATGACCGAAATGACTGATGACCAGGCCCAATATCTTGGGGTAAGCAAGAAGGGACCTTTCAAGTCGGATCATTACAGGTATTAGTAAGACCGATGACGAGAGACTGAAGACAGAAGGAAGCCTTTATTCGGGTGGTATCCAACTTTTATTTATTACACTTGATCAAGCTTTTGATATTGTCCTTTTGAATTACCCCATGCTTCAGCATGGGGTTGTATAAAGCGTGCACTATATGGGGGCTTTAGCCCCGGATCAGTATGTTGTATGGGGCTAAAGCCCCGGTTGAAATCTGTATGCTGCTACCCCCGCGCTGAAGCGCGGGGTAATTCAGAATCAGCAAAACCTCATCTAAGTGTATCAATTTTCTTGAGTTAAGATTGTGCTCAGGAAACTTTCCGTCCTGTGCGCATTATTCCCTTATGTATTTCACCGAATCGGGTGCTTCTATAAAAAGGAATTTTAGTTCTTCCTCATCTGCCTGCCCAATCCAATCAGCAAAATGATACAGACGGCCAGCATAGCCACTGTTAAGGAGATCAGAGAGAAGTTGACAATCCCCTCGGCAAGTGCCGGCCCTTGCTGTCCCTCGGCGGCCACATTCAGCATTTTCCCTGCATTGAACATGGCAGCGACCAGGATGCCGAGCCAGTTGGCAAAAGTACCATAAACAGCGAGCCAAAAATTGATCTTCAACCATCTGACAGATACATCGACTTTATTCCAGATCAACCCCAATACAATGAGAAAGATACCGTTCATGATCCCCTCGAGATGACTGGAAAGTCCCATCCTGGGATTGGCCAGGAAGGGAACGATGAGTCCAACAATCAGTCCAAGGAAAAACAATAAGACGCCCAGGAAGATTAATTTTTTTGATTGACTATCCCGGATTTTCAGCTTATTCATAAGTGCTTGTTTTAAATTCAATATTAACAATTATTCATTGACTACAGTAAGAACGATTCTCGATTTATATAGTGGTCCGTAATGAAGGGAGTTTCGTGCAATTTTCCATTCCGTTTCATCATAATTATTCCCTCCGGTATTCAGGTTCCTTTCAAATCTGGGGAAATTACTGCTTGATATCTCAAGCCTGATCTTATGTCCTTTTTTAAAAAGGTTGCTTGTCAGCAATGGACCCACTTCCACTTTATACACTTTTCCTATTTCCATGAACTCAGCCTCTTCATAGCCGTTTCTCCAGCGCAGTCGTTGAATACTTTCGGCAACATTGAAAGCTTTCCCGTCCGGGTAAACGTCCACCAATTTGGCGGTCAGGTCAGTGTCTTTTGCATCGGATGACAGATGGAGAACAACTTTCACCGGTCCGGTTACCTGTAAGTTTTTGTTTAGTTTCCCGGTGGTATAAATCAGCACATCTTCCCGGATCTCTACCGGTTTTTGATCATAGGATCCGCTGATCAGTTCCGGGATCATACCCCAGTCATTGTCGCCGATGGAGGGAACAGGATTTGAGGGATCATAAACAAAAGTGTCTTTTCCAGCATACCGGGCAGGTTTTCTTTCCAGGCTGCCATCGCCATACAGGCTGTTTGCACCGGAATCGCTGGCAAGGTAATAGCTAATTGCTTTCGAGTTTTCAGGAGGCCAGTGCTCAAAAGACTCCCACATGTTTTTTCCCATGGTGTAAAGCATGAATTTGCTATGCTCTGTAACATCGTTATCATTTCCTTTCAGCCAGTAATCAAACCATTTGATGAAAAGATCGAAATAATCAAAAGTGGCATTCCCCAAGAAACGGTCGCCATAATAGTATTCTTCACTTTCCCAGGTCTGGGCGCAGTGATTGGTGGGGGCGATGATCATGAACTGGTTTTCTGCCGTTTCTTTATCCAGGGCATTCTTTTGCATGTATTCAAACAGGGCCATGGAACTGGGTCCGAAAGAAATATCATACCATGAATTCACGTGAAGAGCGGGAACCCCGAATGAATCGGCATCACATACAAAATCAACCTTATGCCATGAAGAATCATCAGGCAATTGCTGGACAAATTGTTCAAAATCACTTTTCAGTCCATTCAGATTTTTGATCTGATCCTTTAGTGGGAGATACCTGAGTGCATCCCTCCAGCTAACATCCGGTTTTTCTGCCCGGAGATTATAAAAACGATTCAGACGGACTTTGTTTTCCTTGCTCAGGGAATCTCCAAAGTCAGGGAATTCATTGAATCCATACTGGTAATACCACCTGACCCAAGGCATCTGGACAACACCGCCGCGGTAGAACATGCCTTGGGGATGGTAATCTCCGAACTCACCGATACCGGCACCTGCAGCCATGGGGATCATGGCGGCATGATCCGGATGGTCCGTTGTGGACATGCCAAGCTGGTGTTCTGCTGAAGAGGAGCAACCATAGGTTCCCACCTTGCCATTCGACCAGCTTTGTTTTACGATCCAGTCAACCACATCATAACCGTCATTTTTAGCGCCTGCAAGGAAAGTATAATCACCCTCCGACCAGTAGCGCCCGCGCTCATTATTGAGCATTACAACATAACCATTCTGCAGAAAGGAAGCCAGAGCTCTGGCAAACCAGCGGACTTCGCTCCTGGGGAAAAAATAGGGTGAGCGTACAAGGATCGTTGGCAAGTTTATCTTGACCTGATCCGGATAATAAATCCTTGAATTCAGGATCACACCATCCCGCATGGGAATACCAACCATATCCTCCACTTCAACGGAATTGATATAAGCCATGGCTTCTTTCTGGGAAAGACTGCATCCGGTGCATTGTGCGTTTGCGATCCCGCTTGCTGAGAATATGAATAAAAAGAATATGAATAAAGATCTGTATTTTCTCAATATTAACATAATTGCAGAGATTTTTATGAATACATACCCAGGATCATGCGACCTTCAATCCCGCATTCCTCCTGGTATTTTCATCTGGTCAATGTTGGTTTTGGGAGCATTGCCCGGCAGGAATGGAGCATAAAGGTAGTGAAAATGTTGATAATACGTTTATTCCCATTTTGAAATACGGAACAAAAAGGCATTAAACAAAGCCAAAGAAATGATGGAAGTTCCTGCTCCTGCCTTCTGCCACTGCCACTAATCCTCAAACATCCCAATACATGCAGGACAAAGACAAGCCTCGTAATCTTTCTCAATTTCTTCCATCGCTTCCGGGCTCAGATCATGCTCATGACACCAGCACCGTTTTGATCTGGAGCAATCAAACTCTTTCCGGCAGTAGGGGCAGATGTCTTTTTCTGTGAGTCTCTGTTTCATAATCAAAATACCTTTTCAGCGATTTTTTTCACATTGTCGGATATGCCGATGGTAAAATAATGAATTGCCGGAACGCCAAATTCCATCAATTCTCTGGATTGTTGGATACCCCATTCGATGCCGACCTGAAAAGCCTCTTCATCATTTTTGCATTTGTTGATCTCTTTGTTGAGGGCTTCTGGTATATCACAGTTAAAAGTTTTTGGGATCATTTTAATATCCCGCTTGTTATTGATCGGCTTGATTCCGGGAATGATGGGCACTTGAATGCCCGCTTTCCTGCACATCTTCACAAAATCAAAATACTTTTGATTGTCGAAAAACATCTGGGTGACGATGTAATCTGCTCCGGCAGACACCTTTTCTTTCAGGTATTGCAGATCGGCCTCCATGTTGGCGGCTTCAATATGTTTCTCGGCATATCCTGCTACCCCGATAGAAAAATCCGTGGCAGTGCGGTTCTGCATTTCTTCATCCAGGTATTTACCTTTGTTCATATTTACGATCTGTTTCACCAGGTCTACCGCATAGGCATGGCCGTCAGGCTCCGGTTTAAAATAAGGTTGCGACTTCAGGGGGTCACCCCTTAATACCAACAGGTCCTTGATACCCAGAAAATGCAGATCGATCAGTGCATATTCGGTAGCATCTTTCGAAAAACCGCCACAAATAAGGTGTGGTACCACATGAACCTTTGGGTATTTGTATTTGATCGCAGCAGAAATTGCAACCGTTCCCGGCCGCTTCCTGATCGACTTTTTCTCAAGCAATCCACTTGGATGCTGTTTATAAACCACCTCCTCCTGATGATATGTGATGTTGATGTTCAAAGGATCAAACGCCATCAGGTTGTCGATGGTTTTATACAATTGGTCGATTTTCCTGCCTTTTAGCGGCGGTAAAAGCTCAAAGCTGAAATAGGTTTTGTTGGTATTTTTAAAATGTTCGATTACTTTCATAATGTTGCATGTTGAAGGTTACAGGTTGCAAGTTGAGGCCCAATAACCTGTAACTCGCAACCTGCAACCTGCAACCTATTTATAATTCAAATTCGCATTCAACAATCTCTCAATCTCTTTTACTTCCATGCTTTTCCGCCTGGCGTAATCCTTCACCTGGTCCTTTCCGATCCTGCCGACATTGAAATACTGGGAATCGGTGTGGGAGAAATAATAACCCGATACCGAAGCCGCCGGATACATGGCGTAATTTTCCGTGAGTTTGCATCCTGTGTTTTTTTCGGCTGCGAGCAGGTCGAAGATTTTCTGTTTTTCAGAATGTTCCGGGCAAGCCGGGTAACCCGGGGCCGGACGAATGCCCTGGTAGGCTTCTTTTAACAATTGATCCAGTTCCAGGTTTTCATTGCGGGCATATCCCCAGTGCTCCTTTCTAACCTTTTTGTGCATCAGTTCGGCAAAAGCCTCGGCCAGTCGGTCGGCCAGGATCTTCGTCATGATGGCATTGTAATCATCATTGTCTTCTTCATACTTTTTAACCCATTTTTCAAGGCCAATG
This sequence comes from Bacteroidales bacterium, assembly GCA_021740625.1. Classification (GTDB taxonomy): domain Bacteria; phylum Bacteroidota; class Bacteroidia; order Bacteroidales; family JAIOZK01; genus JAIOZK01. Next base: position 69,940 of record JAIOZK010000019.1, on the reverse strand, counting down.
CCTGTCGTTACCACGAAAAATCCAAGGTAGTCAGTGATGCCGGAATCTTCCGGTGCTACAAAATCAGCCAGACTGAGGTTGGGAATGCCATCTTGCTTTTGCTGCTGGTTCCGCAAAAAGTTAAAAGTGATGCCTTTTTCTTTTAATTGAATATTGTCTCCCTGGCTGTTGCATGGATAAAAGCCAATTACTCCTTTGGCAGTCAGGCGTTTTTCTTTTATAATTTTGTCAAGAAGGATGTTGGCATCATTGTATAGTTTGCGTGCTTCCTCACCTTTTTCAGGATCATCGAATATCGCAGGATACCTTCCGCTGATTCTCCAGGAGTGAAAAAAGAAAGTCCAGTCGATATACTGCCTGATCTTTTCCAGGGGAAAATCCTCAAAATATTTATTGCCCGTAAAAGCAGGCTTGTGAATTACAGACGGATCCCAGTAAAGGTCTGCTTTGTTTTTTCTTGCTTCTTCAAGGGATATATATAGTACATCGATTTTCCTGGATTCATGCTTTTGCCTGAGTTTCCCGTATTCTTCATTTAGCTGGCAGGCAAGCGTTTGTTTTTTATTTGAAAGAAGCTTGCTAACCACAGGAACCGCCAGGGATGCATCCCGCACATGGATTACCGGCTGATCATAGGTGGGATCAATTTTTACTGCTGTATGAATTTTTGATGTTGTGGCGCCGCCGATCAGCAGCGGGACTTTAAAATTTTGTTTTTGCATCTCTTCAGCCACATGCACCATTTCTTCCAGGGAAGGTGTTATCAGGCCACTCAGCCCGATCACATCCACCTTCCTGAAGATGGCTGTTTCGAGGATCTTTTTCATCGGAGTCATCACACCCAGATCGATCACCTCATAGTTATTGCATGAAAGTACAACACCCACAATATTCTTCCCAATATCATGTACATCGCCTTTTACCGTGGCCAGCAATACCTTACCTGCTGTCTCCCGCTTCCCGCTTTTCTTCATTTCCTCCTCGATAAAGGGAAGTAGTTTGGCCACTCCTTTTTTCATTACCCGGGCACTTTTCACAACCTGGGGCAGGAACATCTTGCCCGAACCGAAGAGGTCGCCTACTTCGTTCATCCCATCCATCAAAGGACCTTCGATCACTTCAAGTGATTGGTCAAAATGTTGCCTGGCTTCCAGTACATCTTCTTCTATATGATCCACAATGCCTTTGACCAGTGCATAGGAAAGTCGTTTGTTTACAGGCCATTCGCGCCATTCATCTTTCTTCTTATCAAGGGTTTTGACATCTTTTACCTTTTCTGCAAAGGAGATCAGACGTTCGGTTGCATCTTGCCTTCTGTTCAGGATCACATCTTCTACAAGTTGCAGCAAGTTTTCCGGTATCTCATCGTAGATCTGCAACATGCCCGGATTGACAATGCCCATATCCATGCCCGCTTTGATGGCATGAAACAGGAAGGCAGAATGCATGGCCTCGCGCACTGTATTGTTGCCCCGAAAAGAAAAGGAAAGGTTGCTGACGCCTCCGCTCACCAGTGCATGCGGAAGATTTTGTTTGATCCATTCAACTGTTCTGGTATAATCGACTGCATAATTGTTATGTTCCTCCATGCCAGTTGCAACCGTGAGAATGTTGGGATCGAAGATGATGTCTTCGGGTGGAAAGTCAAGTTTTTTTGTTAAAATATCATAGGCCCTTTTGCAGATTTGCGTTTTTCTTTCGAAGGTCACCGCCTGGCCTTTCTCATCAAAGGCCATGATGATAAGGGCAGCTCCGTATCGCCTGATCTTTTGGGCTTCTTCCAGGAATTTCTCCTCGCCTTCTTTCAGGCTGATGGAGTTTACAATGGGTTTTCCCTGCAAGCATTTGAGTCCTGTCTCGAGTACTTCCCATTTTGATGAATCGATCATGACGGGTATTCTGGCGATCTCGGGTTCGGATTGTACCAGGTTCAGAAAGGTTTTCATTTCTTCAGCAGCGTCCAGCATGGCATCATCCATGTTGACATCCAGCACCTGTGCGCCACCCCGGACCTGGCCGAATGCAACAGAAAGTGCTTCCTCGTATTTCTTTTCACGGATCAAACGGGCGAACTTTCGGGAGCCGCTCACATTGGTCCTTTCTCCAACATTGATGAAATTGCTGCCCGGATAAACCGTCAGGGGCTCCAGACCCGATATCCTCAACTGGTGTTTCCTTTCGGGAATTTCCCTGACTTCTGCTTGTTTGGCAAGCTCAACAAATTTCCTGATATGCTCAGGAGTCGTACCGCAACATCCCCCGATGATGTTCACCAGCTTTTCGTCCAGGAAGCTTTTTATTTCAATTGCCATGATTTCAGGTACCTGCTCGTACTCCCCAAGCTGATTGGGCAAGCCTGCATTGGGGTGGGAGCTGACAAAGAAAGGGGCTTTGGCTGAAAGTTCCTGCAAATAGGGTTTCATTTCTTTGGCTCCCAAAGCACAATTAATACCCACACTCAGGAAATCCATGTGTGAAAAGGAATTCAGGAATGCTTCAACTGTCTGGCCGGAAAGTGTCCTGCCGCTTGCATCGGTAATGGTAACCGAGATCATGACTGGGACTTTACGATCCAGCTCTTCAAAGACTTGCTGAACGGCATATATGGCAGCCTTTGCATTGAGTGTGTCAAAGACCGTTTCTATCATCAACAGGTCGGCACCGCCCTCCATGAGTCCCCTGCTTTGTTCTGCATAAGCTTCGACAAGATCATCGAAGTCGACTGCCCTATGCCCCGGGCGGTTCACATCGGGCGAGATGGAAGCGGTTTTGTTTGTTGGACCCAGAATGCCGGCAACCCAGCGGGCCTGACCGGGATTTGCTTTCTGGTATTCTTCAATGGCTTGCCTGGCTATTGTGGCAGCCGATGTGTTGATTTCAAAAGCATATTCCTCCATGCCATAGTCTTCCAGAGAAATGCGATTGCCATTGAATGTATTCGTCTCGATGATGTCGGCTCCGGCCTCCAGATATCTTTTATGGATTTCCTTAACAAGCTCTGGCTTGCTGAGGTTCAGGACTTCATTGTTCCCTTGCAGGTCTTTTTCCCAGGCGTTGAATATCGCTCCCCGAAAATCCTGTTCGTTTAGTTTGTACTCCTGGATAAGGGTTCCCATGGCCCCGTCCAGCACCAGTAGACGTTCTTTCAGTATTTCCTGTATATGAATGTTTTTACCCATTGCCAAATATTTTGGTGCGTCCGGGAGGATAATGTTAATCAGGTATAAATCGAATTGATTCTTCCGTTATAATTTATCATTTCCCTTCCGGGCCAGGTATTAGCACCTTTTCACGCTCAATGCGGGAAGGTTGCTAGCGTTTCGATGAGCCTGGTCTCTCAACGCTTCTCAATAAATCAAACGACCTAAAAAAGGAAGTTTGAGTGAGTTCTCTGCATGCAAATATAATGTTTTTTTAGAATCAGTATAAATAAATTGAAAAGATTAATTGGAGACATGCAAAAGGTTCCCATCATAGTGTGTGGTATATTGGCGCAACGACCTGACTGCCGGGCCATCAAAAGGTGAGCCGTCTGTTAGCAGATACTGGGAATTGCAACAGGGGCATTTGGCAATGATGTTATCGCTTTCTACTTCAATTTGCGAACACTCCTGGTCCCAGTCGTAGGTGCAGGCCCGGTCGAAAGCAACATAATTATTCTGGGAAGCATGATAAATGACAATGCCCCTGTATCCGCCCGTTACGTAGGTCCAGTTGCCCGGGATATTAAGCGAGCCAAATTCAATAGAACTGGGATCGATTGAGAAGTTTACGTATTTATAAGGTATTTGACCCTGCTCACTTTCTTTGCCGCAACCTGAATAAATCAGGATAAACACAAAAAGCAAAAGCAATTTGGATAATTTATGCATCGTTAAAGTGTTTGACTATAAACGCAATTGCAAATTTAATATTTCGGAGGAATAAATCCATCCGTTATTTGCAATGGAAATTAATGCATAAATTAGCCTCAGAATTGTTTGGTATGAAGTATAGAAGCGGTATACTGATCCTGTTATGCGTGGGCACTCTGATGCTCTCCGGTGGTTGTTCACTGACAGAAAAGGTATTCGGGAAGAAATATAAAAACGAGCGGAAAATGGAGAACCAGCAGGAGGAATTTGGCAAGACTTACGAAGCATTAAAGGAAGCTCACTGGAACCGGCAGCCCAAGCGTACGCAGGAAATGATGAAGGAAAGCAAAAAGCGCGCCCGCAAATTGAATCGAAGCAAAAGGGAGCCCTGGTGGAAACGACTGCTGGGCATTGATAAATAATCCACGATGGTTAAGAAATTCATATTTGGCCTGATCCTGTTCACTCTTCAACATAGCCTGTTGCCGGGTCAATTACAGGATAATGTCTTATTCGATCGCATTTCTTCCGAGTATGTTAAGCTTCGGAAAGGATTATCACAAAATACAGTATATGCCATCATGCAGGATGAAACAGGATATATGTGGTTCGGAACCTGGGATGGCCTGAACAAATATGATGGCAATGGCTTTACAATATATAATAAGACCAACGGCCTGACCAGCGAAACCATATATGCCCTGATGCAATCTTCCGACGGAAGGATATGGATCGGAACCGAGGATGGACTCAACACCTTTGATCCCAAAAGCGGAAAGATCAGGAATTACCAGCATATCGAGGGCGATACTACCAGTTTGAGCAACAACCGCATCAATCAGATTTATCAGGACCGCCTGGGCAGGATCTGGATCGCAACGATTTGGGGTATGAACTTATATGTACCCGAAAAAGATCATTTCATTCAATATCTTACCAAAAAAAGAGACAATACCTCCGTAAGAAGCAACTGGATCAACCAGATATATCAGGATAAAGATTTGAATTCCTGGTATGCTTCAAGGCACGGCCTTGTCCGTTTTGATCGCAAAAACAAAATTGTTACCCGTTATTATCACAAACCCGGTGATCAAAACAGTTTATGCAGCAACATCATCAACACTCTGTGCGAAGACAAAAACGGAAATTTGTGGATTGGAACCAACAGGGGGTTGAGCAAACTTGATACCCGGACAAAGATGTTTCATAATTATTATCATGATCCGCAGGAACCATCTTCCTTGAGTGATAATACCATCAATTGTATTTATGAAGACAGCCAGGGAAATCTCTGGATCGGAACCAATGACGGAGGATTGAACCTTTATAACAGGAAAAATGATGGGTTCATCAGCTTTGAACATAATGTGAATAATACCAACAGCCTCAGCAATAACAGGATCCTTACCATTTGCGAAAGCCATGCGGGAACCCTGTGGATCGGCACCTTCAAAGGTGTCAGCAAAATTGATAATAAATCCAGTAAATTTACCGTATACCGCAACGATCCGGGAACAGAAAACAGCCTGAACAATAATTTCGTCAGGGATTTTATAGAAATGGATACGGGATTGATCTGGATTGCCACCGATGGTGGTATCAATATATTTAATGAAGATACGGATGACTTTACCTATATAACCAAACAAGCCGGCAATAAGAACAGTCTCAGTAGCAACTATATACGTGATATGTACCTGGATAATGACGGTTTTGTCTGGCTTGGTACAAGCGACAGCGGATTGATGAAAATCAACAGGAATGGAAAAGTTCTGAAGAAATACATCCATGATGTTCGGGACTCGACCAGTTTAAGTGGCAGCTTTATTACCTATATATCGATGGACAGGGATGGCGATCTCTGGGTAGCTACCAACAATGGATTGAGCAGGCTGAAAAATGGCACGGATCGTTTCGTGAATTATAATATCTCACTGGATGATGAATCCACCGATAAATTTGTACGAATTTATGATATGTATCAGCATGAAGATGGCCGAATCTGGTTTGCTTCCCAGAATGGACTGACGCAGTACTTTCCCGAGCAAGACAGTTTTTCCAGTATTTACATAGATCCCGTGTTGGAAGGACAGATTGCAAGCAATAAGCTTTTTTCGATCCGGCGCCAAAACGACAGCATCTTCTGGTTGGGTACAAGAGGCGGGGGCCTGGTAAAATTCAATACATATAGCAATACTTTCAACATATACACCGAAGAGGACGGTCTGCCCAACAATGTGGTATATGGATTTTTGACGGATGATCGGGAAAATTTCTGGATCAGTACAAACTGGGGGCTGTCGAGGTTCAATCCCGATCAAGAAAGCTTTGTAAACTATGATGCCAAAGATGGTTTGCAGAGTTACGAGTTTAACGGGAATGCATTGCTGAAAGCTTCAAATGGAAAAATGTACTTTGGGGGCATGAATGGTTTTAATTGCTTTTACCCTGGTGAGATCAAAACCAATACCAACATACCTCCTATTGAAATAACATCTTTTAAAGTCTTTAATGAAGCGCTTCCATACGCCCAGTTGCAAAAGGACAGCATTTACCTGAACCACGACGATAACTTTTTTTCTTTCGAATTTGCTGCTCTTGATTATACCAATCCTTCAAAAAACAAATACAGGTATAAACTGGAGGGAGTAGACAAGGACTGGCGGGAAACGGATGCATCCAAACCAGCGGCTGAATACACCAAAGTCAGTCCGGGTACTTACACTTTCAGGGTGATTGGTTCCAACAACGATGGTTACTGGAATTATGAAGGAAAGGAACTGACAATTATTATCAGCCCTGCCTGGTGGAACAGTTGGGCATTTCGCGTACCTGTAATCCTGCTGGTTTTCGGTTTGCTCTCGTATTTTCTGTATTTTAGGTTTAAAAGCATCAGGAAAGAACACGAAGCTGAAAAACGACTGTTGAGCATTGAAAAACAAATGTTCGATATTGAGCAAAAGGCCTTGCAATTGCAAATGAATCCTCATTTTATTTTTAACTCATTGAATTCCATTCAGAGTTTTGTGATCAGCAATGATACTGACAAGGCCATCAATTACCTTGCAAAATTCTCACATCTGATGCGTTTGATACTCGCCAACAGCCGGGAAACCTATGTCCCCCTGAAAGATGAGCTCACTGCACTGAAACATTATATGGATATCGAAAAACTGAGGTTTGATGATAAGTTTGACTATGAAATTAATATCAGCAGGGAGATCGATGAAGAATTTTACGAGATTCCACCCATGCTTCTGCAGCCCTATGTTGAGAATGCCATCATTCATGGTTTGATCAACAGTGAAAAAAAGGGACGTATAAATATTTCTTTTAATCTGGAAGGTGGTAAGATACATTGCTTTATTGAGGATAATGGCATCGGACGGGAACAGTCTGAGATTCTTAAGAAACAAAGCGGATTCAACCGGAAGTCAAGAGGACTGATGATCACAAAAGAAAGACTGGAATTGCTGAGTAAACAGCAAAAACAAAAATTTTCTGTAAAAATTATTGACTTGAAAAACAGCAGAGGTGAAGCACTGGGAACCCGGGTGGAGTTGATTATTTTATTTCGTGAATCATAAAAATTGCTTATCTTTAACAAGCTTACCAGGACCAAAATTTTATAGGAATTATGATAAAAGCCATCATTGTTGAAGACGAATTGAAATCGCGAGAGGCACTCAGGGGGCTGATCGAACGCTATTGCAAAAATGTTGAAATCATTCAGGAGGCTGATGGATATCATGCTGGCATAAAAGTCCTCCACGAAAATGATGTTGATGTGCTTTTTCTGGATATACAAATGCCTGATGGCAGTGGTTTTAAATTACTGGAAGAACTGGGTGAGATTAGTTTTGAGATCATTTTCACAACAGCCTACGACCAGTTTGCCATCAAAGCAATTAAATACAGTGCCCTCGATTATCTGCTAAAACCCATCGTTCCGGAAGAATTGATCAGTGCTGTTGAAAAGGTGGAACAGAAAAAGGAAAAAGGCAACCTCAATAAAAATGTAAATGTGCTGCTGAACAACATCAAAGACAACAAAGACGAACCCCGCAAGATCATCCTTTCTACTTCAGAAAAAATACATGTTGTCAACATCGATGAGATCATCAGATGCGAGTCGGATAATTATTATACACGCTTCTTTTTTACCGATGACACCCGTTTGCTCATCTCAAAAACACTCAAGGAAAATGAAGAATTGCTGCGGGAACATAATTTCATCCGGCCGCATAAGTCGCATTTGATCAATATCAGTTATATTAAAAGTTTTAACCGGAGCGAAGGAGGTTATATTTACATGACAGATGGAAGTAAGATCCCTGTTTCACGCAGAAAGAGGGAAAGCGTGATCGATATCATCAACCACTTGTAATATGAGAGGTTCCCGTTCATCGTAATGCCGGAAACTGATCACAGCAAACCGTTAACTGATTATTTCTTTCCAGTTCGTTTAGAATTTTCTATTTTTACGAATTGAATAATTTTGGAAAACCAGCAACCCGAGAAAATGGAAGATTTCATATATATATTAATAGGTATTGCCTGGATCGCCTTCTCAATTTACGGACAGCAAAAGAAGCTGAAAGAAAAGCAAAGAAGGGCAGCCGAACGCTCTGGAAAGCAGGAAGAAAGCGAACAGGACACTTACCGTGAAGATGAAAAAGAGGAATCCTTCATTGATCAGATCTTTCATGAGTTTGAGCAGGAAGAGCAGAAACCAGAATATGAAACCATCTACCAGCGACAAAGGAGAGAAGAGAAAGCAAAAAAGGCAACAAAAAATCCTTTCGAAAAACAAAACCTCGAATCCATCGAACAAATGGGTACAGCCATAGAAGGCAATTCTTCCCTCTCAAAGGATTATTTCAGGAACAGAAGAGCTAAAGATAGAATAACAAATACAGACAGCCCGGAGAAAGTGCAGGAAGTCATCGATCTGGATGCCGAAAATGAAACTGAAAATGCCGGTACATTCAGTCTCAGAAATGCTGTTATATATCAGACAATTTTAGAGCGACCTTACGATTAAACCCTCTGAAATTGCCAAATAAAAAAATTAGGCGTTCATTAAATTTTTTGGTTATTAAGTTAATTTATTATTAACTTTACCGACTTTTAGAAGCGCAATGTATAATCTAACATAAAATTTTATGATATGTTAAGAACTTTACTTTTAACTCTTGGTATCATACTAACTTCTAGTTTGTTAGTGTTTTCACAATCGGGAACCCTGAAAGGAAAGATTTCGGATAAATCAACAGGAGAACCCATCCCATTTGCAAATATTGTAGTGGAACTTGGAGGCACACAGGTGGGTGGTGCCTCATCGGATTTTGACGGTAACTACATCGTAAAGCCGATTCAGCCGGGAAAGTATGATGTTAAGGCTACGTTTGTGGGTTATAAAACCCAGCTTGTGCAGGGTGTAATTATTTCAGGTGACCAGATCACTTTTCTTGACATTGAATTGTTGCCTACAGCCGAAACCCTGGATGAAGTCGAGATTGTAGATTATTCAGTTCCCCTGATTAGCAAGGACCAGACAGCCTCAGGAGCAACAGTGACTTCCAAGGAAATTGAAAAAATGCCCAACCGTTCAGCCGACGGTGTGGCCGCCACGGTAGGTGGTGTTTTCTCCAGGGACGGTGAAAGGGGCAGTATCCGTGGAGCCCGTACCGATGGTACCGTTACCTATATTGACGGTATCAAAGTAACAGGTTCTGCAGCATTGCCGCCTTCAGCCATCGAACAGGTATCAGTGATCCTGGGTGGTTTGCCCGCACAATATGGGGACGCTACCGGTGGTGTGATCAACGTTACCACCAAAGGGCCCTCCAGGAAGTTTGGTGCCGGAGCTGAACTGGTAACTTCACAGTTCCTAGATGCCTTTGGCTATAACAGGCTCGGGTTTAATGTGAACGGACCCCTTTTCTCCAAAAAGAATGAACAGGGCGAAAGGATCAGTTCCCTGCTGGGATTCTTCATTGCAGGCGACCTGACATTCCGCGAGGACGGAGAGCCCAGTCCGATCGGGATATATACAGCCAAAGACGATGTTCTTAAAAGACTGGAACAAGACCCGCTCAGGATTTCAGGATTGGAAGCAGGTGGTACCTGGCAAAATGCAGAGTTCTTAACAACGAATGATCTGAAACACCAAAAAAATACATTGAATACATCGCGTTATGGTATTAATGTTTCTGCGAAATTCGATGTTAAAACAACCAAAACAATAAACCTGACATTTGGCGGACAGTTCGTTCAGAATGAAGGAAACTTTACAGGCGTCGGATACCAGGCCAGTCAGTTGTTAAATTATGATAAAAATACCCATTACCTGAACAGAACATACCGTGTATTCGGTAGGTTTACACAGCGCTTCGAAACAGACAGGGAAAATCCGGGATTGTTCAGGAATGTTTTCTATTCGATCCAGGCGGATTATTCCAAATATTATCGCAAACAGGAAGACCCGGATCATGAGGACAAGTTGTTCAATTACGGATATCTGGGAAAATTTGAAGAATATAAAGAACCCAGTTATACACTGGGAAGTGATACCATCAATGGCCAGGTATATGAGGATGTATGGTTGTTTACCGGTCGAACAGATACTTTGTATACCTTCGATGCCGGTCAGTTCAACCCGCTGGCATCCAACTGGACAACTGATTATTACAGCATATATGAAGGACTGCCGATTGGAAATTATGAAAACCGTTTCCAGGTACAGGGTAATGGAGGTTTGCTGAATGGTAACATGCCAGCCAGCGTATACCAGTTGTTCCAGAGCCCCGGTGCAGTGCAAAGCGGTTATTTTGAAGAGGATAATTCCCAGATCGGAATCAATGCTGCTTTCAGTGCAGACGTGGGTAACCATGAGATCAAGCTCGGTTTCCAGTATGAACAACGAACCGAAAGATTTATCAATTACGGAAATGCCGTAGGTTTGTGGACCCTTATGAGAGGTCTGACCAACCGCCATATTCAACAGTTGGATTTTGAAAATCCGCAACTGGTTTATCAGGATGGTGTTTTCCAGGATACCATTAATTACCCCTTCCGTTATGATGCCAACACCCAGGAAATTTTCGACAGAAACCTGAGGCAAAGACTCGGGCTGCCTGTGGATGGTGTCGATTACATCGTTACCGATTCCTATGATTTTGAAAACAGATCGATCAGTTATTATGACAAAAACGGTAATCTGAAGACTGCATATGTAGATGAGGACCTGTATTCAATTGATCTTTTCAGCCCCGATGAGCTTCTGAACTTTGGGAACAGTTTCGCTGCATGGAGAGGGTATGATTATAAAGGAAATAAACTGAAATCAAAACCCAGTTTTGAAGACTTTTTCAATGAACAGGATGAAAATGGAATGTATACCCGCCCCATCGGCGCTTATGAGCCCATTTATATGGCAGGTTACCTCCAGGATAAATTTGCTTTCAGAGACCTGATCTTCAACATTGGTGTTCGCGTCGACCGCTTCGATGCCAACCAGATGGTATTGAAAGATCCCTATCTTTTGTATCCTGCATTTACTGTAGGCGAATTGACACCGCAGCAGTACCTCGAACTGGATCTCGATCAGGTGCCCGGAAACATGGGTGATGATTATGTGGTTTATGTTGATAACGTGAGCAACCCCACAGCGGTAGTTGGTTACCGCAATGGTGATACATGGTTCAACGCAGAGGGAACAGAGATCACCGACCCGAACGATCTGGACAAAGGATCGGGCATATCCCCCTTTATTGAAGATCCGGATCTGAACAGGCCTACCATCGAATCATTTGAGGATTATGAACCCCAGTGGAGCGTGATGCCCCGTATTTCTTTCTCATTCCCCATTTCGGATGAGGCCCTGTTCTTTGCACACTATGATGTGCTAACGCAAAGGCCGACATCAAGCATTGTTGTTAGTCCGGCGACTTATTACTACTTCAATGAAATTTCAGGAAGGATCAATAACCCCAACCTGAAACCCACGAAAACCATTGATTACGAGTTGGGATTCCAGCAAAAGTTGACCAATACATCATCCCTGAAGATCACAACCTTTTATCGCGAGATGCGGGATATGATCCAGGCCTTTGAGTTTACCGGAGCTTATCCCAGGAGATATGTATCTTATAACAACCTTGACTTTGGTACCGTAAAAGGACTTACTGTTACCTACGACCTGAGAAGAACCAACAACGCCAGGATTCGTGCAGCATACACATTGCAGTTTGCAGAAGCAACGGGTTCATCGCCAACCACCGCTGCTGCGTTGATTGCGGCAGGCCAGCCGAACCTGAGACAGACTTTCCCCATGCCCTGGGACAGAAGACACAATATCAACCTGGTGCTGGATTATCGATTCCCCGAAGGAAAAGATTACAATGGTCCGGTGATTCAGAATACACAGATCCTGAAAAATACAGGATTTACACTGACCTTCATCGGTGGATCCGGTACGCCATATACAGCATCACGTTCGATTAATTCGCCCATTTCAGGTGGTAATAACCTGCTGAAGGGTACTTATTCAGGATCCCGGCTGCCATGGCAGTTCAGAATGGACCTCCGAATTGATAAAGAATTTTATGTGAAATTCAAGGAATCATCCGAACGCAAATCATACTTCAATGTCTATTTGCAAATACTAAATGTATTTGATACGAAGAATGTCAGCAATGTTTATCCGTTTACCGGAAACCCGGATGATGACGGCTACCTGGCTGCTGCCGAATGGCAAAAAGAGATCAATTCACAGATCAGTCCTGAGTCTTTCAGACAACTCTATGGAATTTTCGTTGATCGACCGGGTAACTACACAGCCCCAAGGTATATCAGGCTAGGATTGATTTTTAATTTATAAGGAAAGAATTTTAAAATGGTACATAAAAAATATTTACCCATGAAGAATAACTTACAAAAACTGACTATACTTCTATTTAGTTTTATCATAGTCAATACAGGTCATGCGGAAAAATATATCGGAGCACCCTCCAAAAGCAACGCACAGCTTAAAGAAGCGAGTGCAGGTTGCTCGCCTGCTACAAGTTACCGCTTTCTGGACATTAACAACGTACGGGCCAGGATCAATACAGGTGGAGACATGTGGTGGGATCTCCAGGATATTTCACAGTATTTTATACCCAAAGAGGGAACAGCAACATCACTTTTTGCAAGTGCCCTATGGATTGGTGGGCTGGACATCAACGACCAGTTGAAACTTGCCGCCCTGCGTTACAGGCAGGTGGGGAACGACTACTGGACAGGCCCGCTTACAGTGGATGGAACTGCAGCAGTAGATGCAGAAGTTTGTGCCAACTGGGATAAGCATTTTGTTATGACCCGTGCCATGGTGGATAAGTTTATCGCATGGTGGGAAAGTGACAACAGGGCAGAAGAATACCCGGATTATGTTATTCCTGAAGAAATCCTCAACTGGCCTGCCCACGGAAATGAAGCCAAAAATCAGAGTTTTTACCTGGCACCCTTCTACGATAATAACAATGATGGTGTATATGATCCCTACAGCGGTGATTATCCTTATTACGATATTGATAACAGCCTCTGTCCCCTTAACAGGTTGCTGAACCCGGATGATCCTCCGGAACGCACCTTTGAGGAAATTTATGAAGATTATCCCGTAAAAGTCCACGGAAGTATTTTGTCCGACCAGGTCATCAAAGGGGACCAGACGCTCTGGTGGATCTTCAATGACAAAGGAAATTTCCACTCCGAATCACAGGGTGCTTCCATAGGTCTTGAGATCAGGGCACAGGCATTTGCTTTTACGACAAACGATGAGATCAACAACATGACCTTTTATAGTTATGAGATCATCAACCGTTCTACTTTTGAACTTTCTGAAACCTATTTCAGTCCCTGGATGGATACCGATCTTGGTTATGCATGGGATGACTATGTAGGATGTGACGTTGGACGTGGATTGGGTTATGGTTATAATGGTACCGACGTTGATGGAAACGGACAGGTGGAAGCTTATGGCGACCAGCCCCCTGCCGTAGGTGTTGACTTTTTCCAGGGACCCTATATCAACCCCGATGGAAGAGATAACCCTGCATTTACCGGCGATTGCTCCATCATTGGATCTCCCAATGAATGGGATCCCATGGCCATCAACGGTGTAAATTTCGGAAACGGACTCGTCGATGACGAGCGTTTCGGAATGAGAAGATTCGTTTATTACAACAACAGTGGAAGCAATATCAACGGTGCCCCCGATGAAGCCATCGACTACTACAATTATCTGCGTGGTATCTGGCTTGATAACAGCCGCATGCAGTACGGAGGAAACGGTCACCCCACAGTGGGTGCTGTCGGACCGGCATGTAATTTTATGTTTCCGGGAGATTCAGACCCCTGTAATTGGGGAACAAACGGAACCCCACCCAATGGCGGTTTTAATCAAAACGGAGTATACTGGACGGAAGAAACCGTTGGGAATGATCCAAGCGACAGACGTTTTATGCAATCGGCAGGTCCTTTTACCCTGACTTCCGGTGCGGTTAACTATATCACCGTCGGTATTCCCTGGGCAAGGGCAGGATCAGGTGGTGCCTGGGCATCTGTAGAATTGCTCAGAACTGTGGATGACAAATGTCAGGCTCTCTTTGACAACTGCTTCGACGTGATTGATGGCCCCGATGCACCCGATCTTGATTTCGTCGAACTGGACGAGGAACTGATCGTATTTATAACAAATTCAGTCAATTCCAATAACTACAAAGAAGCATATATGGAATATGACAATACGATCCCGCAACCCAGTTATCTTGATCCGAACGAAAGAAATGACTCTTTATATCACTTTGAGGGTTACCAGATCTTTCAGTTGAAAAATGCATCGGTTTCGGTTGAAAGCATACATGACCCGGATTTGGTCAGGCCCGTTGCACAGTTTGACAAAGCAAACGGTATCACCAGGCTTATCAATTATTATAAAGATGAAGATTTGGGTACACTCGTTCCGGTTGAAGAAGTGGATGGGGGCGACAATGGCATCCGTCATTCCTTCAGGATTACCGAAGACCAGTTTGCTACAGGCGATAGAACACTGGTGAATCATAAACAATATTATTATCTTGCATTGGCTTATGCCTACAATGAATATATGCCTTTCAAGATTGATGAAGCTGACCCGATTTTCCTCTATGGTCAGAAGAAGCCTTACCTGGCCGGAAGAAGGAATATTCAGGTTTATACCGCCATTCCGCATAAAACCGTGAATGGTCTGGAGATGAATTCTGATTATGGCGATCAGCCGCAGATTACCCGTCTCGACGGAAATGGTAATGGATACCTTGCCCTTGATTTCACAGAGGAAACG
The DNA here is from genome assembly GCA_021740625.1 of Bacteroidales bacterium. Classification (GTDB taxonomy): domain Bacteria; phylum Bacteroidota; class Bacteroidia; order Bacteroidales; family JAIOZK01; genus JAIOZK01. The sequence continues at coordinate 54,721 of JAIOZK010000019.1, read as the reverse complement.
GTTGAAGAAATATTATCGAAAAAACCTGTTGGATCACTGAACGATGAGGGCGAGCCCATTAAGATCGGAGATCCCGAATATCCAATCGCTTACAATCCTGTTTATAAAATAGGTTATGGACCTCTTGATGTGAGAGTTGTTGACCCGCTCAATGTGAAAGACGCCGATTATATTTTGAAATTCACGGATGTTGTGTATGACAGCATCAAGGATTCAGCAAAGATTCTCAGTTCAAAATGGCAGGTGATCGATCAGGAAACCGGTGATGTATATGATTCTGATACAACCATCAATCTCGTGAATGAGCAATTGATCCCAGAAATTGGTTTGTCGGTAAACATTGCCCAAATTGTTTACCCGGGAGATACAACAGCGATCAAGGAAAATTATAATAGCCTAATCGTTTCAGGGATTGAATATGCGGATGTTGAAGAACGCTGGCTTTCCGGAATCAGAGATAACCAGGAGCCCAGATCACCGCAGAACTGGATCAGAGCCGGTTCCTATGCAGTCGGCCAGGCCGGTAATCCAAAATTGAATGACTGGGATTTACCGGGTTTTGCCTGGGATCCGAATGAATATTTTGAAAAAATACAGAATGGCACATGGGCACCTTATTGTCTAACAATGAGTTCTACACAAAATGTAGGTTTTGAATCAGTAGGACCTGCATTCAGTGCCACCATATCAGTTGATAACCGTTCCAAAGATTTGGCTAAGTTAAATTATCTCCACAGTGTGGATATCGTGCTAACGCCTGATAAATCCAAATGGACCCGCTCTGTTGTATTGGAAATGGGAAGTGATGAAGCACTTACAGAACCGCAACCCAATGGAAAACCCACCGAAAGGTTTATGGTAAGAGGGGGGCAGTCCGTTGATAAGGACGGGAATCCTGCTCCGCTTGGAAGTGGCCCGAGCAGCAATCCTGAAGATCCAAATTATATCAGTGAATTTGGTATGGGTTGGTTCCCCGGATATGCCATCAATGTGGAAACAGGTGAAAGACTGAACATTGCCTTTGGTGAAGACTCCTGGCTGGTAGGACAGAACGGAAGAGATATGATCTTCAATCCCACAAAGAGAAATGAGGATCTGCCTGCAATTCTGGATCCAAATATGTACAATACCGTTAATAATGAGGTAAGATTCGGTGGTAAACATTATGTTTACGTATTTGGACACAATACCATTTCAAGTTCGCAATTGGGCGTTTCTTATTCTAGCCCCGCCTATGATGCCGGAAAATGGAACTTTATGGTGCTGGATTCCTTGTTCAGCTATCCCGGAACATCTTTCGAAAGGAAATTCATTCCCTTGATATTCGGACAGATCATGTATGTGGGTATGCCCATGGGCAAACAGGGAACGGATTGGCTCGCGAATGAAGCCAAGCTGAAGATCAGAATCGGACGACCTTATAAACGCTACGTATCTCGACTGGATGATACGACAAGCGCATATCCGACACAAAACAATTACAATCCCATGTATAAGTTTTCAACGGATGCGGTCGCAACAAACTTTTACAGTGCCGAAAAAGCCGAAACAGATCTTGATCTGATCAATGTAGTACCGAACCCCTATTACGCATATTCAGGCTCTTATGAGGAAAATTCACTGGATAATACCGTGAAGATTACCAATTTGCCCAACAGCTGTACCGTTACCATTTTCAATGTGAAAGGAACACTGATCAGGCAATACAAGAAAGACAGCGATATTACATACCTGGATTGGGATTTGAAGAACTTTGCCGGTGTTACAATTGCCGGAGGTATTTATCTGATCCATGTAAAATCTGATGAAGGGGAACGTATCCTAAAATGGTTCGGAGCAATCAGACCAATCGACCTGAATGTATTCTAAAACGAATGAAATTTAATTTTATAACAAAAAATACAAAAGGCATGAAGAGTTTTTACAGATATTTTATCGCACTTTTCCTTCTGGGATTGATTATGCTGCCAACTCAAGAGAATCTTGCAGGAAACAAGGACCGTTCCGGCCAGGCCGGTGCAGGCGAATTGCTGATCAACCCCTGGGCCAGAAGCTCAGGTTGGGGAAGTGTAAGTGTATCAGGAATTAGAGGCCTTGAATCCATGTATGTAAATGTAGCCGGTCTTGCATTTACAAAAAATACCGAAATTGGGTTTACCCATACCCAGTGGCTGAAAGGATCGGGAATCGATATGTATTCTTTTGGCTTTGCCCAGAAAATGGGAGAGTCGGGTGCACTTGGATTGAGTGTAATGTCGATGGCCTTTGGGGATATTCAGATTACAACACCGGGGCAACCCGATGGGGGAATCGGTGATTTTTCCCCGAATTATTTGAATGTCAATATTGCCTATTCAAGGATTTTTTCAAATTCAATTTACGGAGGTATTAATTTTAAGATCATCTCGGAATCCATTTCTGATATGAGTGCACAGGGGCTTGCCATTGATGCAGGTATTCAATATGTGACCGGTGAAATGGAAAACATTAAATTCGGTATTACCCTCAAGAATGTGGGTCCAACCATGAAGTTTTCAGGTGATGGTCTTTCCCTTAGGGTAATTCCCGATGAGCAAACCACTGCTTTTACATTGGAACAAAGAAAGGAAGATTTCGAAATGCCGGCGCAGTTGCTGATCGGTGCCGGATATGATTTCCTGTTCGAGGGAAACTCTCGTTTAACCCTGGCCGGTAATTTTACCTCCAACTCTTTCTCAAAAGATCAGTTTACGGGCGGTATAGAATTCAGCCTGAAAGAATACCTGATGATCCGTGGTGCGTATACTTACGAGGAAGGTATTGATCAGGGTATCGACAATCCTGAAAGCAGAACCAATGCCTTCAAAGGTATCAGCGCAGGTTTTACCGTTCAGGTGCCCATGAACAAAGAAAGAGGTACTAACTTTTCAATCAGTTATTCGTTCAGGGCAATGGATGCCTTTGACAATACACACAGCATTGGAGCGTTTATTACACTTTAGTAGCTAACAGCCACATTTACATATAACTATTAAATTGATAAGGAATGAAGGACCCTTGAGAAAGGGTCTTTTCTCGTATATTAAAACCTTTAACTTTATGTCACAAATAAGATATTACACAGAGGAAGGATTGCAAAAACTAAAGGAGGAGCTGGATCATCTGATCAGTGTAGAAAGACCGGCCATCTCTAGGCAAATTGCTGAAGCCCGCGATAAAGGCGACCTTTCGGAAAATGCCGAATACGATGCTGCAAAAGATGCACAGGGTTTGCTGGAGTTGAAAATTTCCAGACTTCAGGAACTCATCAGCAACGCCAGGATAATGGATGAATCAAAAATGGATAACTCAAAAGTTTTTTTAATGTCGAATGTTACGCTTAAAAATCTTAAGAACAATGCTACTATGTCTTATACCTTGGTGCCTGAAAAAGAAGCCAATCTTAAGGAGGGAAAAATATCCATCAGCTCGCCCATCGCAAAAGGCCTGCTTGGAAAATCTGTGGGTGACAAAGCCAGAATAAAAGTACCCGCCGGCGAAATAGAATTTGAGATCATGGAAATTAAACGCTAAATCAAATAGTTATGGCAAGTATTTTTACAAAAATCGTGAATGGGGAAATCCCTTCGTATAAAATAGCGGAAAATGAAAAATGTTATGCATTTCTGGATATTAATCCGCTGGCCAAAGGACATACCCTGGTGATCCCCAAAGAAGAGATAGATTATCTTTTTGATATTGAGGACGATCTGTATAAAGATTTGTTTGCTTTTGGCAAGAAGGTAGCCAAAGCCATCGAAACTGTTGTCACCTGTAAGAGGATCGGGATTGCCGTGCTTGGCCTGGAAGTGCCTCATGCCCATGTTCATTTAATCCCGATCAATACCATTTACGATATAGATTTTAAGCAACCCAAGCTGAAATTCTCTGAAGAAGAATTTAAGGAAATAGCTGCTGAGATCAGTGAAGCTTATGAAAAATTAGCTTAATAGGCCCTTTCATCTTTTCCTTCAATATAATTTATAAATGAGCGGTTGGCCACCCGGTTTCCTCCCGGTGTGGGATATTCGCCTGTAAAATACCAGTCGCCGCGGTGGTTCGGGATGGCAGCATGCAGGTCTTCTATGCTCTGATAAATGATCTGGATTCCAGCCTGGATCTCTTCGGGATGAAGCATTTCCGAAATTTTATCGGAGATTTGCTGAGCGCTGAAGGGTTTGTATATTTTTTTTACCACATTGGTCATTTTGTCCATGGGCAATTTCTCCTGAGTTTTGGCTTCCCTGTAAACTTCATTCAGAATACTTTCCTGTTTGCTTTCTTTCAGTAGCTCAATGGCAGCTCTGAAAGCGATGAAATCATTCAATTTGGCCATATCGATCCCGTAGCAGTCAGGGTATCTGATCTGGGGGGCAGAGGAGGCTACAATGATTTTCTTCGGTTTGAGGCGGTCTAAGATGCGAATAATGCTTCTTTTCAAAGTCGTCCCCCTCACAATGGAATCATCGATCACCACAAGCTTATCTTTCCCGGGCCGCACCGAACCATAAGTAACATCGTAAACATGGGTTACCAGGTCCTCACGCTGTGCGTCCTGGGTGATGAAGGTCCTGAGCTTTACATCCTTTACGGCAACATCTTCTGCCCTGGGCCTGATGGCAAGGATCTTACCAATGCTTGTTTTATTTGCATCCGGCCCAAGATCCAGGATTCTGTCCCGTTTTATTGCATCACAGAATTTGCTGAGCTCCTGCAGCATTCCCCGGTAAGCTACCGAAGCGGTATTGGGGATGAAAGAAAAGACCGTGTTCTCGAGGTCATAATTAATGCTTTTCAATATAACAGGTGTGAGCAAGGCACCCAGTTTTTTCCTTTCCTTGTAAATGTCGGCATCTGTACCGCGCGAAAAATAGATTCTTTCGAAGGAGCATGATTTTTTTTCCAGGGGCTCACGTGTTTTGTATTCACCCACTTTGCCGTTCCTCTTGATCACCAGGGCGTGTCCGGGTTTTACTTCTTTTATTGCTTCCAGCGCAACGTTGAAGGCTGTTTGAATGGCTGGCCTTTCGGATGTGGCTACAACGATTTCTTCATCCTGGTAATAAAATGCAGGCCTGATGCCGGAAGGGTCGCGCAGAACAAATGCATCTCCATGACCCACCATGCCGGTGATCACATACCCGCCATCCCAGTCTTCACAGGAATTCCGTAAAACACGCTGAATGTCCATTGACTCGGCAATTTTTAAAGAGATATCCCTTTTCGAATATCCTTTTTTCCTGTATTGCTGGTATAATTTTTCATTTTCTTCATCAATGAAATGACCTATTTTTTCGAGTATGGTGATGGTATCGGAAGTTTCAACCGGATATTGTCCCAATTCGATCAACTTGTCGAAAAGCTCTTCAACATTGGTCATGTTGAAATTACCTGCCAGAACAAGGTTTCGTGTCATCCAGTTGTTTTTCCTGACGACCGGATGCAGGTTGGATGTTTTGTTCGAACCGTAGGTACCATAACGCAAATGACCCATAAACAATTCCCCGGTAAAATCTAGATTTTGTTTAAGCCATACCGGATCATTGAGACGATTTGGCGCTGTGCGGACTTCCTTCTCAATTCTCTTGTATATTTTATTGAAAATGTCGGCGATGGGGGATGCCGCATTTGAGCGGAGGCGGGAGATATATTTAGTACCGGGATGCAGATCAAACTTGATATTGGCTATACCCGCTCCGTCCTGCCCGCGATTGTGCTGCTTTTGCATCAGGAGATGCAGTTTGTTTAAACCATATAAAGTGGTTCCGTACCTGGACAAATAATACTCCAGAGGCTTCAACAAACGTATCAGGGCAATTCCACATTCATGTTTGATCAATTCACTCATTGTTCATATATTATATGCAAAATTAAGCTTTTTCAATGAACTGATTTTTGTACCATGGATTCACCGAAAAATAATAGTTTTGTTGTTTTATTAACCAAATAGACAGCTACAATGAAAAAACTTGTCACTTATTGTTTGATCATCATTTCAGTTTCATATGTACAATTACAGGCTCAGGATAAAAGCGACTGGGAAGGTGGTTATCCGGATGGATGCACATCCATAACTGCCGGGAAGAATGCAACCGCTGACGGATCAGTAATTACCTCCCATACAGACGACAGCCACCGGACACGTTCCTGGATGGATATTGTCCCTGCAAAAAACCATGATGAAGGGACATATGTTAACATGTACAAGAGAGTGGCCACCGATGAATTTGCCATGCCATCCTATGCCCACAATAAGATCGGTGAAATACCCCAGCTCGAAAACACCTTTGGTTACATCAACACAGCTTATCCTTGCATGAATGATCAGCAGTTGGCAATTGGTGAATCCACTTTCGGCGGAAGGGAAAGCCTGCAATCGGATGAGGGTTTGATCGATTGCCAGCGCCTTTGTCAGTTGATGCTGGAGCGTTGTGCTACAGCACGTGATGCCATTAAAACAGCCGGTGAACTGATGAAAGAATACGGATGGAATGATTACGGCGAATGCCTTACCATCGCCGACCCAGATGAAGTCTGGCACCTGGAAATCGTAGGCCCTGGAAAAGGAAAGACCGGTGCCATTTGGGTAGCACAGCGTGTTCCGGACGATGAAATTTCAGTCAATGCCAATGCAAGCCGTATCATGGAAATTGATCTGAAAGACAAAGATTTTTTCATGGCATCTGATAATATTTATGAAATGGCAATTGATTCTGGCTGGTGTCAATCGAAGGAAGATTTTCGCTTTGCCTATGCATACGCACCTGATAGCAGAACATCACTTGCAGCCCGTAGAAGAGAATGGCGCGTATTTGATATGGTTGCTCCTTCGCTGAAACTGGATCCCAATGCAGAAAACTTTCCTTTTTCGGTAAAACCAGATCAACCTGTGACCATGGATCAGCTGGTTGATATTTTCCAGGATTATTATGAGGGTACACCCTTTGATATGCGCAAATTCGTGAAGGTAGAAGATGAAGAAGGAAACAGCGTGATTAGTCCACTTGCTAACCCGCAAATGCCTTATGACGAGAACAAGATCTTCAATGTGAATGGCGGCTGGGGCTGGCGCGGTGAAAGAACCATCGCCCGCTGGTACACCATGTATGCTACCATCATACAGTGCCGCGACTGGTTGCCTGATCCTATTGGCGGAGTGGTATGGCTGGCCATGGACAATGTGCAGTCATCCATATATATTCCGGTGTACTGCGGGGTAACGGATTTACCGGAACCTTATAAAACACCGGGGCGACCCAATGGATTTACACGCAAATCAGCCTGGTGGGCTTTTAACAGAATGGGAACGCTGGCATGCCAGCGCTGGGGTGATATGCGCCATGATGTGGATGCTGTATGGAAACCTATGCAGAAAGAGCTCTTTGAGCAACAAGCAAAGATCGAGGAAGAAGCCCTGCAGTTGTATGATAAAAAACCTAAGAAAGGTATCGAATTCCTGACGGATTATACAAACAGATGGGGCAACAAAGTAGTGGAAGAAGCCTGGAAACTGGGTGATCTGCTTTGGACAAAATATGATGAAAAGTTTTGACCACTTTCATCATGATTAATATTGTATAAAATTTGGTTTTGAGTTTTGAATTTTACCATATTTCGAAATTCGAGCTAAGAGGGATGAAAAACAAAAGAATGGGAATATACAAACCTCAGAAACGTTCAAAATCCTCTTTGCTGATCTTGTTTCCATAATGACATATGGGACAATAGTAAACATAATCGGTCTTTATCGGGAAAACAGGCAGGAAGAAAAGGGTCAGGTTTTGCAGCTGTTTTTCCCGTATCCAGTAGTCTTCATTCCGGCAATGCGGACAAAAGGTTTTGAAATTGTCTCTTTTCTGCTCTGATCTTGGACCACCTACACCTACTATAAATATCATAGTTTAAATTGTTTCTAACCAGAATGAAAACGGGATTTTTCCTATTTTCGTCCCTTAAAATGAAATCCTTATGCTAAAGAAAAGAAAAATCCCGCACACATATGTGATCATCTTTTACATTATACTCATTGCTGCTGTTATGACCTGGTTTATCCCGGGAGGAGAATATGTTGAAAAGGAAGTTGTATCGCCAGATGGAACCATAAATACGGAACTAGAATTTCATTATTCAGAAAGCCAGCCACAAACCTGGGAAGTTTTTGGGGCATTATTCAAGGGTTTTGTAAAACAAGCCGGGATCATCGTATTTATCCTGATGATCGGTGGTGCTTTCTGGATCATGAACCAGAGCAAGGCCATAGATGTGGGTATCTTTTCTTTTTTGAAATACACAAAAAAATTGGAAAAGAACCGTTTCCTGAGAAAGGTCGGGGTCGACAACATCCTGATGGTTTTGATCATGTTGATGTTCAGTGCTTTTGGTGCGATATTCGGCATGAGTGAAGAAACCATCGCATTCATCATCATCCTGGTGCCCCTGGCCATTTCCATGGGATATGATTCCATTACCGGGGTTGCCATGGTATTTGTTGCTGCGGGCCTGGGTTTTGCAGGAGCTATTTTGAACCCTTTTACGATTGGAATTGCACAGGGCATTGCCGGAATCCCGCTTTTTTCGGGTCTTGAATACCGCCTGATCTGCTGGATCATCATCAATATTGTTGGATTTGTCTTTATCCTGCGGTATGCCTCTAAAGTGAAAAAGGATCCCCAAAAATCCCCTGTTTATGAAGAAGACCAATACTGGCGTGAGCGGGGTGATAAAGACATAGAATCCATAAAATATCATACCCCCTTATCTGGATGGCTGACCTACGGGATCATCCTGGCGGCACTGATCATTTTTTCATTCATATATCCGGTTACCGAAATGAAAATTGGGAATTCTTCAGCAGATGCTCCCATGATACCCATCTCTGCTGTATTGTTTGCCATAACAGGAGTCCTGACCCTTCGAAAGTCCATTCACTTCTTTGTACTCAGCCTGCTTTTGTATACCATTTACTTTTTGATTGTTGGTGTGATGGGTTACGGCTGGTACATCATGAAGATCGCAACCCTTTTCTTTGCTATGGGGATCATGGCCGGCATAGCCATGAATTATAACCCCGACAAGATCACCAATTATTTTCTGGATGGTGTTAAGGATATTTTATCGGCAGCGGTGATCGTTGGACTTGCGGGTGGTATCATCGTTATTCTGGAAGATGGGCAGGTGATCGACACCATCCTTTACAGTCTTTCGCAATCAATGAACAACCTTGGCAATATTGCCTCAGTCGGAATCATGTATGTGATACAAAGTATCATCAATATCATCATACCTTCGGGTTCGGCCAAAGCGGCCATCACCATGCCCATCATGGCTCCATTTTCTGATTTGATCGGTATATCAAGGCAGGCCACTGTTATGGCTTTTCAATTCGGGGATGGGTTTACCAACATGATCACCCCCACATCGGGTGTGCTGATTGGAGTTCTCGGTGTGGCCAAGATCCCTTATGAAAAGTGGGTTCGCTGGATCACTCCTATGATGATTGTTCTGGTTATCCTGGGATTCTTGTTATTGATACCAACAGTGACGATGAACCTGAGTGGCTTTTAGCCTAAAATCTGATGCTGAAACCGCCATCGATATCCAGGTGACTGATATTTTCTGATTCATACAGGGTGTAGGAGTAGCTGCCATCATCAATAGAAGTCAGTTTTCCATGGAAATAACAGGCAGTAAGCTTTGCATAAAGATTTCCCGTCAGCCTGGCCTCAGCGGACAAACCGATACCAAATCCAATGGTGTTGCCTGTAAGTGTGACATCCGCTGACCACGTCATGTTGTCCTGGTAAAACATATACCCGAGTGTTGCATATCCGTATATCTGAACAAGATCTTTAAGAAGCCTTCCTCTTCCGAAAAGGGCAGGACCCAGGAAGCCAACCATAATGTTTTCCGTCAGGTCATGGGTTTCGGTTTTATTGGTATCTACCGATAGGGTATAATCCTGATAGCTGTTCTGAAGAAATAGAAAATTGCTTATGACTCCCATGCCATATTCCTCAGAAAAAAAGTAGGTATAACTTAAACCCAGGTTTAAGCCATGGTTCAGACCTTGCAGATATTCTTCCATTTTTTCATCTGTCCCCAGGGGTATCCTTCCAAATCGTCTTGAGTAACCGGCAGAGAATGAGATTTTATGATTCTTGGTATTGATAAATGAACTCTGTTTTGTATTGGATGTATTGGATTTTTTACTTGCCTGAACCGCATTCCGCATCACTGGTTTTTGCTGTTCCTGTGCATCTTTCTGTTTGCTTTGCAGGAAAGTCGTCATGGGATGTTCACGCCATGCAGACAGGTTAAAATCAACGATCAGTTCTTCCAGGCATTCTTCAATGACTTTGGTATATGTGGTGGAATCCATTGTATCAAAGTGGGATTCAATTTTAAACTGTTCCAGCATGATCAACATGTCTCCGTTGCGAATAAAAAAGGAGGCTTCACATTCAAGCCTGTCAGCCTGTTTCTCCGGTAACAATGCCATTTTCCTGAAACTTAAGATCAGGGGAGTATAACCGGGTGTTGCTTCCAGGTATTGTGCATAAAAGGATTTGATCTCCTGTTCAAATCCCATCTTGAGATTCACCTTGCTGTTGTCTGCATGTATACCAATGTGCGATTTTTCGGGCCGGTTGTCGAGTACCTGTACGATCCTGAAATCTGTATCAAATTGCTTGTCTGCCTGCAGGTCGAGAAAAATCTGCTGTGCAAACGAGAATTGCGTGATGAGTAAAAGACTGATGATGATCTCAATATATTTCATATTGCCAGAAGGCATTTGCTTTTGTGAAAGTGATAAAGGTATAACAAATGAAATAAAAATTGAATAGGTTGAGCTTCAAAATTGTTTTGATCCAGATAAATTATAAAAATCGTTGACCAGTTATTTTAGAACGCCGCTACAAATCCCAGGCTGCCCCGCCACCATTCCCTGTTCTCGTGTGAAAAGTTGTAAGAATATTCAGATACGAGGCGAACATTCCTCCTAAGCAGGTATCCGGCCTGGATGGATGCCGACTGGAAATCCAGGTCATCCAGGTCGGAATCTGTCCAGTTGTATAAACCAACCAGATACCATCGGCTTTTGTCTCCTTTCGGAGTGAATATTATTTCTCCGAAACCGCCCTGTGTTTTTACATCCTTATATAGCTGGTATTCTCCTTTGGGATCCATATCAATCACACGGCTGTCGGTCCTCTGCAAGTACTGAAGATTGAACTCAAATTTATCATTCAGGGCAATGCTCATATCAGGGCCCCATAAAACTGCTTCATTTTTACCATCATAAGTTGCGATCTTTTCAGAATCAATATAAAGATCCTGGAAATGTATGGCTTCATTGCCATAATATGTGAATGCACCTATGCGGAGGAAATCGCTGACATCCTGGGAAACCCGGCCCATCAGATTTTTATACTTATCGTTGTCGAATTGCCAGTTTTCATTGGCCTCCCCAATTCCATTGCCATTCAGCACCTCGCCCACGATGGTAGTACCGAAATTGGTTCCCAGTGTCACCATCACACCCTTGTCGTATTTTAAATTAATATTGGAAATTCCGGGAGATACCGTGTAAATGTGATAATCTTCCAGGGTCAATCTCAGCTCCCTTTTAAAGAGTGGATCAGAAACCTGGAATTGTCCGAGGTAAATGTCCAGGTCTATGTTGAAGAGATTGTTATACATCAGGTAGGCATCTTCCACCCCGGCAACTTCTCCTCTTTCATCCATGTAAAAATAGAAATAGTAGGCAAGGTGTTCTGAAAGCGAACCTCCCGACAATAATTTCAGAAGAAAGGGTGTTCTAAAATCAGTAGTGGTTTCATTTTCCTTGTTTTTATGATGTTCAATGGAAGCATAACCATCCAGCCTGACGGCAAGGGGGAAATTCCGGATCAGGGATAACAAATTATCACCTGTTTCCACTGTATAACGCGGTGCTTTCCTGTCTTCCAGTTGAAACCCGTTGCCGGCAAAACTATCTCCATATGCTTTCAACCGCGGTATAGGATTATGACATGTCATACAACTCATGTTGTATTTTCTGGCAAAAGCCGGAATTGCCTGTGCAGCATCTGTTATGAGCAATACGAATATCACAGCAATTCCAATGTGTACAAATCTTTTCATTTCCAATCCTCCTTGTTTTATGGCAAAACTTCTATTTCCGTTTCTGTTCTGTTAATTTCGCGGATGGCATATTCCTCCTCCGGTACACCCAGCAGTTCTGCAACGGGTTTCACCAGCAGCCGGTAATTCATTATGGCCCTGACTTTCATCATCCCGGGCGCTGTTTCATAGGGGAGATTGAAAGTATAGGTTTCCACTATTGTTTCCCGCGGACCGATGCGGTAATCCACGCCCAAAGAATCTGTATTCCATTGCATAATGGTCATTCTTCCCTGCGGATCGAAAAAGGGCATCCGGAAAATTCTGTCGCCCAAGGGCACGTCCTCTCTTCTCACACCTTTAAAGTCAGGTTTCTCCAGGGGGACAGCCATATCCTGGTAAGCCAACACATCACTTGCAATGGTATATTCTTCCCCTTCAAAATCTTTTTTATCCACCGGCAGGTGGTAAACATTGCCTTCTGCATCTTCGGCCTCCACATGCACCCATAATATCCTGTCTTCTACCGAACCGGTTGGGAATTTATGTCCTGTTTTCTGGTTGAAGAGGGAAAGGGTGAAAACCACAGGCTCTCCCGGAACTGCCTGCCTGATATCAGGATTCATGCGGAGTTCTACAACTCCTTTTATTTTGGTCGGGCTGTGTGCACCGTGGAAGAGATGCATCCTGGTATCGTCATAAGTCGTGCCCATGGCTGCAGTTCTGAACCGGGCTTTGGGCATATGGCAATCCTGGCATTGGACACCTTCTTTTGCATAGGGGCCTTCCTTCCATTCGAGATGTGTGGATTTAACCCAGGTGTCAAAGGGGCTTTTTTCATTATGACAGATGCCACAGAATTCTGATTTTGCATGCAGTTCGCTCACTTTGATCTCATGATTGGGGGAATCTTTTTCTCCTTTTCTTGAGCTGTATTTGGTCTGGCCGGGTTCAATGATATAATTAAAGTTGAAAGGAACATCTCCTTCAAAGCCTGTTATGGTATGACATACGTCGCAGGAAACACTTTCGTTGGCGCGGCTGCCCTCTTCTGGCCGGGGTGGAGGTACATCACCCGCCAGATAAGCCATGGGGGTGTGGCAACCGTTGCATCCGTCATGCACACCTTCAAAATCCGGATCATTTTCGGAATGGGGTACCGCCAGCTCGAAATACTCGATCTCATCCCAGTGATGTGTATATGCCTGCGACATCATGGCCTGCTCCCACTGCCGGTAAAACTGCACATGACAGGAAGCTCCGCAATATTCCGGCGACTCGAAATCCTTGTATTTCAAACTTCCGAAACGCTTGTCAATTTCTTTTACCAGGCTGAAGGAACTTACCAGGATTACAAAAAGAGTAAGTATAAAAATGAATTGTGGCTTGATTTTCATCTTGTTCATTTTGGTCGAAAAACAAATTTACCCAAATGTTGCTTATTCTGAAAGTTTATACAGTCCTCTTCCTTGCATTTATATTCTGTCTAAATTATGATCGCATGTAAAATTGTAGTACCTTAAGATAATCGGGTATGCTTAAATACTAATCAAATATTTTTCCGGTATTTCAATTCATGCAACTATCATGATCTTGAAATCACATTCATATTACAGCCTGCGTTATGGGACTATGTCCATAGACGAACTTGTCAATGAGAACCTGAAACATGGTTTTGAGGGGCAACTCATGGCCGACATCAACAATTCAACCGGGATCCTCGACTTTGTGAAGGCATGTAAAAAAAAGAGCGTGAAACCGCTTGCAGGAATTGATTTCAGGAATAAGGATCAAAGGCTTTTTACAGGCATCGCTAAAAACAATGCGGGTTTCCAGGAGTTGAACGAGTACCTGAGCTATCATAACCTGAGTAAACAGAAACTTCCTGCAATTTCGCCCGATTTTGATCATGCCATCCTCGTTTACCCCTTTGGTACAAAATCTTTGAGAGATCTCAAAGAAAACGAATATATTGGAATCAAACGAAATCAACTGAATAAGTTATATACGTCGGAATTCAGAAATGCAACGGATAGGTTGATCATGTGGCAGCCGGTGACCTTCAGGGATGAAAAAGCTTATTATCTTCACCGCAACCTGCGGGCCATAGATCACAACACGCTGATCACGAAACTGAGACCTGAACAGATCGCTCCGGAAAATGAGCATTTTGTGTCGAAAGAAGAACTGTCCAAAGCTTACCGGGATTATCCCGGGATCATCCGGAACACTGAAAAATTGATTGGGGAATGCAACATCGATTTTGAATATAAGTCGATCAAAAACAAAGCAACTTATACAGGGAGCAAATATGAAGATAAGCTTTTGCTTGAGAGACTTTGTCGTGAAGGCCTTGCATACCGTTATGGCGAAAAGCATGATGAGGCACGCAGGCGGGTTGATCATGAATTGGAAGTGATCCATCAACTGGGTTTTTCTGCCTATTTCCTGATCACCTGGGATATCATTTCCTGGTCCATGTCGCAGGGGATCTACCATGTAGGAAGGGGTAGTGGTGCCAACAGTATTGTGGCATACTGCCTGAAGATCACCGATGTGGATCCCATTGAGCTTGACCTTTATTTTGAACGTTTCATAAACCCGCACCGCAGCAGTCCGCCTGATTTTGACATAGATTATTCCTGGAAGGACAGGGATGCAGTGCATGATTATATTTTCCGGAAATTCAGCCGGGAACATACGGCCTTGCTTGGCACCATCACCACTTTCAAAGGCAAATCCATTTATCGTGAACTGGGAAAAGTATATGGCTTGCCAAAGGCGGAGATCGATGATCTGGCCAACGAACCCCACAAACACATCCATGATAATCACATCAATCAGACCATATACTCTTTTGCTCAGATGATGATCGATTTTCCCAACATCAGGAGCATACATGCAGGCGGGGTGTTGATCTCAGAAAGGCCCATCAACTATTATTCTGCACTGGATCTTCCTCCAAAGGGATTGCCAACAGTGCAATGGGATATGTATGTGGCGGAGGATATCGGTTTTGAAAAGCTGGATATACTGAGTCAGCGGGGGATCGGCCATATCAATGAGGCAGTTGAGATCATCCGGGAGAACAGAGGAGAAAAGGTTGACGTGCACCAGGTGAAAAAATTCAAAAGCGATCCCCAGGTGAAAATGCAGTTAAAGACTGCTGAAACGAACGGATGCTTTTATATCGAGAGCCCCGCCATGCGCGGATTGCTTAGAAAACTCAGATGCGACAATTATATCAGCCTGGTGGCAGCCAGTTCCATCATCCGCCCGGGTGTGGCCAAATCGGGGATGATGCGGGAATATATTCAGCGTTTTCACTACCCTGAGGGTTTTGATTACCTGCATCCGGTGATGGAAGAACAACTGAAAGAAACCTATGGGGTGATGGTATACCAGGAGGATGTGATCAAGATATGTCATCATTACGCGGGACTTGACCTGGCCGATGCGGACATCCTGCGCCGGGCCATGAGCGGGAAATACAGGAACAAAGAGGAGTTTCAGCGCATCGTGGATCGATTTTTTGAATACAGTCGCAAAAAAGGGAGGCCCGAAGAAACCACCAAAGAGATCTGGCGGCAGATCGAATCCTTTGCAGGATATTCTTTCTCCAAGGCCCATTCAGCCTCCTATGCCGTGGAGAGTTTTCAGAGCCTGTACCTGAAAGCGCATTATCCTCTGGAATTCATGACGGCAGTGATCAACAACTTTGGCGGGTTTTATCACAGTTGGGTGTATTTCAACGAAGCCCGGCGGCAGGGGGCAAAGATCATGCTCCCTTCGGTCAACAAAAGCCATTACAAGAGCAGGATTGATGGCGATACCATTTACATCGGTTTTGTGCACATTGCCGACCTGGAAAACAAAATTGGGCATTTGATATCTGAAGAAAGAGCGTTGCGGGGAGATTTCAAAAGCCTGGAAGATTTTGTAAAAAGAGTTCCAACGGGCATTGAGCAATTGATCATCCTGATCAGGACGGGGGCATTTGCATTTACCGGCAAGGAGAAAGCTCATCTTTTGTGGGAGGCGCATATGATGTTGAGCAAAGATAAAAAACAGGGAAAGAATCACGAACTTTTCTTTTCGCCTGCCCGGCGATTTAAGCTTCCTCAGCTTGCATATAATAAAATAGAGGATGCCTATGATGAGATCGAATACCTGGGTTTTCCGGTTACACTGACTTATTTCGATTTGCTTGAAACCCGTTTCAGGGGAGAGGCAGAAGCAAATCAACTGAACGATTATCTGGGAAAAAGCATACGAATGCTGGGTTTGCTGGTCACCATCAAGAAGGTGATCACGGTGAAGAAAGAATGGATGGCATTCGGCACTTTTGTCGATCAAAAAGGTGAGTTTTTCGATTGCACACATTTTTCACAATCCTTGCAGAGGTATCCTTTTCAGGGATATGGGGTGTACCTGATCAAAGGCAAGGTAGTGGAAGAATTCGGCTATGCTACCATAGAAGTAGAGAAAATGGCGAAATTGCCGATCAGGCAGGATCCGAGGGGGGAATAGGTTTGGGTCTTTTACCCTCCTTAGCGTTCGCTTCGGCCGAAGAGAAGGTTCCCTGATGTCCTGCATCGGAATACTGGCCCAGGGCTTTCTACTCTGGGATTTAAGGAAGTTTATTATTATGCTGCCCCTTCGGGGTGCATGTAGGATTCTGGCTCAAAAATCACAGGGTGATGCCCTGTGTTAGGTTATGTTTGGCTTTCAGCCAAAATATGTCTTTTGCATAAGTGTATGACAAGATCAAAACCTATTGAAAAAAATTGCATTCTTTTTCAACCCTTTCATGAACATTATTGAATTGCGACCCAAGGGGTATTATACCTCCGCACCAGACAAGGTCATTTAAATATAGAATAGGATTTAAATCAGCCCTAAAGGTCGACATGTCATTGCATGGAACTTACACCTGTGGATGAGAAATGCAAGACCTGGCGCCCCGAAGGGCCAGCATATCATAGCACAGGGCAGCGCCCTGTGAAATGATGTAAATGCAGTATTTAAATGGCGCCCCGAAGGGGCAGCATAAAAAACTTCAATTAAAAAGCCCCTGACGAAAAACCGCCAGGGGCCAAACAAACAAATAAAACATCGATTAATTCCCTTTGGTAAAGGTCTATAATCGCTGGAATTCAAATGTAGGATAACCTTTCTCACCCACATCATTATAAAAATCAATAAACCTCAGTTTGTAATAAAAATCATCCTGTGTCCGTATAATGTAGAACAAATTCTCCCGGATCACATAATTCACATTCCCTGATTGCACATCCCCTTCTATTACTTTCCAGTTGTAACCAATAACATCCAGAGCTTTGGTATAGTTCAGTGCCAATGCCTTTTGATAATCAATTTGTTGGAAACTTGCAATGCTGTCTTGTGTTACCATTGTATTTTGATATTTATTGATCAGGGTACCCGTTACGAGGTATGGATAGGGATCGCCCTCGTTGGTCAACAAGATTGTGGTGTATTGTGTAAACCACAGATCCCAATCTTTTTTATGGGGTTCCAGGTTTTTCTGCTGACCACCATCACCAAAGGAAAAGAAAACAAAGTTCATGCTGCTGTCTTTTTCAATGGTGAATACATTGGGTTCTGTGTCATCAACATTACCCCAGGCAATCCGGTATTGATTATTATCAACAAATTGAAATATTATCTTTTTAATACCGCGCAAATCACCCGAAGGCGTATATCCTCTGTTAATGGCGTATACATGATTGGTGTAAGTGGTATCTCCAGCCAATATTTCAAACCATCTGCCGATGGCCGTTGAATCGAGGTTTCCATCGGATTTGTCAAACTTCCATTCCAGTCCGGTAGTATCTATGCTCTGGGAGAAATCCGTTTTCCCGGTATTTCCGGCCCACATAAAATTGGCAGTGTTCAGGATCACATGCCAGCCGGTATCCGAAGTTTCAAATCCAAGGTCCCATTCTGTTTTGAGGTTTTGTGATACAATACGCTCTGATTCCAGGTCGTAATAAACCTGGTATCTGTAATCCTTTGTCATATCTACCTGCACGGTCACTGCATCACCCGGATCGTGTGGCTCTAATCTTTCATCCTCTTTAAAACAGGAGGTCAATCCGATGGATATGATCAATATGAATAATGCTTTCTTCATTATTTCAGGTATTTTATGGTATAAGAAGCGGAGAGAAAAAACGTTCTGCCATAGCCGACAAGCGAAGAACCATCTCCCCCGGTATGCACTCCACCTGAAGTACTTCCAGTATATGGAATCCTTTTGTTGTCAAAAATATTTTTCAAACCGGCGTTTGTGTAAAGGCTGTTCTCAAACCAGGATTTCCCGATTGCGAAGTCAAGGTTCTGGAAATTCTCCTTGTAGGTCAGGGCGATCTCATCCTCCGTGTTCACGCTGAAGATCGGAAGTTTGCCATTGTACTTGTAAAAGATTGAAATATCCAGATCATACCTGATCCATTTGTAATTCAATGACAGATTATAATCGGTACTCATGGCCTGCTGATCTGCAACATTTTCGTGTGAAATGATGCTGTTTGTGCGATTAAGTCCTGCTTTAACATTGAGATTGGGATAGTACCTGTAATTCAGACTCAGGCCAAAACCTGTTGTTGCATATTTGTTCAGGTTCAGGTAAGTATAGGGAGGAACCGAATTGGCCGGATCATTGCCTACCTCATCTTCGCGTATAACAAGGTCAATGCTGTTTTCTATATAGTTATAGAAATAATTCAGCTCCGCTTCATACACATGTTTTTCCCGATCGGCATGGTATAATAAGGAGCCATTGATATTGTATGATCTTTCTGCCTTCAGATTTTCGTTCCCAAATATCTTATGATTTACATCCACAAAATCAAGATAAAGTTCTTTGAGAGACGGTGCCCTGAATCCCCTGGCAAAGGAGCCTCGCATGCTCAGATGATCATAGAAGTCATACTTGGCATTCATGGAATATACCAGGGGGGCATCGTAATTCGTATTGTAGATCAGACGGATACCCGGTTGTAGTAAAAGCTTTTCGACGGGTTTGTATTTTATACTGAGAAAAGCAGCGTAATCACCCAACTCTTTAGAGCCCCCGTCTATTTTCTCCCCGGAGCCATAATCCAGGTTGAGATCAATACCAAGCTGGTAATTGAACCTGCCTTCGTCGCTTTTGCTGAAAGTGCCCCTGAGCATAGCTGAATGAAATTTTGTTGTATCGGCATCCCGCAATGTTTTTTCAAGCTTGGTAAGATCCACAAAGTAATTTTTTGTTTTCCGGTCGAAAACAGAATAAGCCGTTAAGATGTTCAGGTAGCGGTTCGACAGTACTTTTTTGCTAATGTCAAGTTTGTTGGTAAAACGTTTGGTATAAAAATAACTGTCAAATGCAGTTTCAAAATAGGGTTTTCTCAGATTGCCCTTGCTCAGCAGGAATTCATCATAATATGAAGTTTTGAATTTGAGCTTGAAGCGTTCCTTATCATAAATATATGACCCATCCAGGAAATAGGCTCTCTTTGGTTTCCAGAGTTTGGAACGGCCTGTATTGTTTTCGGAATATCCGGCAAAGAAATCCCTTCCGCCGGAAACCTGGAAAATGTGGTGATCATATCTGAGGGAGGTTGTTGCATTGAAATTATATTCCCCAACCGACTCAAAATATCCCTGCAGATTTGTATAGCTTTTATAATTCTGGTTTTCGCTGGTGATAAGATTTACAACCCCTGCCATGGCATTGCTGCCATAAATTACCGACATGGGTCCTTCTACAAATTCTATGTGATCAATGTTGTAAACATTCAACTGGCTTATGTCGATGTTCCCGTTCAGTCGTCCGATCACCGGAACGCCATCGACCAGAAACTTCAGATGTTCACCCGACAAACCGTTCAGGCTCATCCCCGATCCCAACACACCATCTCTTGAAACACGAATGTTCAATTCATTTTCCATGACCTGATCCAGACTGTTGGCAGCTTTGTTCTGAATGGTCTGGCGATTGATCACCTTTACTTTATATATGGATTTATCAGCCCGTTTGGGCGCGTATTGTGCTGTTACAACTACCTCATCAATGTTAAGAATATTGGGGATCAGCCTGAAGGTGTAGCTCTTTCCGGGCTCGATCTCCTGCTGAAGTGTTTTGTAACCGACATAACTGATACCCAGGCTGGCTTTTGTATTGGCTTTATTTTCCACAATCCCCTTTTCATTGGTAAGTGCTTTGAACACCTTGCCATCGCCCAGGGGTTCGAAACTCACATGTGCAAAAGATACAGGCTTGTCACTTTTTTGATCGAGAACGGTAATAACAGCCTGCTGACCCATGACAGAATAAACGGCCAGCAGGCTGATGATAAATACTATGAATATTCTATGGATATGCATTGATCTCTTTAATTGCTGATCATGATCTTATGGGATTGAGTAAGGTTGCCCGTTTTGATCAACATGAAATACATGCCTTCTTTTAATTGGTCAAGCTGAAATGTAATGATACCAGCTTGATCTTTGTTGATATCTCTGCTGATCATTTCTTTTCCAGTGACATCATAGATAGCAATGTTCGTTTCATGAGCAGTTCCATTCATTTCGATATTAACAATATCTCTGGCCGGATTGGGATAGACATTGATGTCGATACTGGGCAAAAACTCTGCAACATCGGTTGATGAAACATTTTGTTTTACGAAAACTGTTTTGCCTGTGCCGATCTGGAAAGATTCAAAATATAACTTATAAATGTTATCGTTTACATCTTTCACAAAGTAGACTGTCGAGTCAACAATATCATATTCAAAGTTCACAAAATCGAGCTCTTTCCAATCGAATCCAATGCCTGATTTTATAGTATCCAGTGGGGCTGCAAGCCAATCCGAATAGTTTAAGGAGACAGGGTGAAATTTGCTGTTCGCAACATGAACATTGCTCAGGATCCCGGTAACAGGATAAACACCTCCCTGGGGTTGGGCCGCAACGTATTTTGTCCAGACAATATCCCAGGAATCCCTGGGTGGTTCGCGGTCCAATAATTCATCATTGCTGATTGAATAGTAAGAAAAGTTTTTGGCAGTGTAGTCAGATAAAACATAATCTTTCTCCATTTCATTGCTGTTGTCAAGATCCCCGTAGCGGAAGATGTACCTGTTTTCAGCAGAATACTTTTTAACGATCCACATCTTTTTATACATACCGTTGGCCAGTTTGATGATAAACAGTGAATCGCCAGTGAGGTTATGGGTTATATCGTTGTATATTCCCCAGCCATAGTCCGGATGTGAGCCTGCATTCTGGTTAAATGCACCAAAATCCCAGGTTTCTTCGGAATTATAAAGTTTGGGCCAGGTGCTCAGGCCTGTGGTGTCAATTGTGTTCCAGGCTGAGGTATCTCCGTTGGGATATGCCCAGAGTTCCACACCGCTGCCTTCATTGATGGTAATTGTAGCACTAAAAATGTCGGTATAAAAAGCAATATCCCAGTTGGCCCGGTCAACGCTTTTTACTTCACCATTCTCGAAACTGTAAAAAATGTCATTTGCATAATTGCCACCCATTTCGATGGAATCAGTTGTCTGGGATAATCCTGAAATACTCAGTGAAATAATGACTATCCCTGTAAAAGTAAATTGTAATAGTTTATTCATGATTTTATATTTAATTGATTGATTTTAAAAAAATGAAAATTGTCGCAAAAGGCAGTTCTGCCCATGCAAAAGGGGAATGATCAGGAAAAGATCCTGGAATTAAGCTGCAGGAGGACCCCTGAATTTCTCATAATTCGGAAATTCAGAAATCTTGATGGATTGAATGAAAGAAGGATAAAAAATCTTTCTCCAGTTTATCAGATAACCGATGATCGAGAACAGCAGGGCCATAAAAATAACGGAATAGAAGTAGGTGTGCTGCTCCTGTTTGTCTTCAATGTTCGTGAAATGAACGGACAAGGTTTTTTCATCCTTGGGTTTGATCACCGGGCTGACTTCTTCGATGAGTTGCTTGCCCCAGATACGATGCTGATGAAAATTAATCAGCGAACCCAGAAATATCCACAGCACAGTTGCTGCGATTATTACTGAAAGGTATTTGCGTATTTTGGGGTCTAGCTTCATCTGCTTGTTAATAATTTAACACAAAGATATGAATATATTTTGATTCATGAATGTGTAATCATTCTTAATTGGGATAATAACAAAATAAATCGGGAAATATTATATATGAAGAGATGGTTGCAGGTTCCAGGTTGCAGGTTGGGGAAAGCAGATTCTCCAGACTGCCTGCCAGCACGATCCACTGCCCACTGCCACTGCTACTGCCCACTGCCACTACCAACTACTCCTCCCTTGCCTCAATCAAAATCTCCAGCAATTTCACACCTGCTTCCGGAATCACGGTGCCGGGTCCAAAAATGGCCATTGCGCCGGCTTTGTAGAGGAAGTCGTAATCCTGGTGTGGGATTACACCGCCCACGATCACCATAATGTCTTCCCTGCCGAGTTTCTTGAGTTCTTCTATCACCTGTGGAACAAGTGTTTTATGACCTGCTGCCAGGCTGGAAACGCCCAGGATATGCACATCATTTTCCACTGCCTGGCGAGCTGCTTCTGCCGGTGTCTGAAAGAGGGGACCGATGTCCACGTCAAAGCCTATATCGGCAAATCCGGTGGCTACTACTTTCTCTCCACGGTCGTGACCGTCCTGTCCCATTTTGGCAACCATGATTCTGGGCCTGCGACCTTCCAGTTCTGCAAAATGATCCGCCAGTTCCACGGCCTTGCTGAATGTTTCGTTGTCTTTTGATTCTGATGAATACACGCCTGAAATACTTCTGATGACTGCTTTATACCTACCGTAAACTTTTTCACAAGCATACGAAATTTCTCCCAATGAAGCACGTTTTCTGGCCGCATCTACCGAAAGTTCCAGCAAATTTCCCTCACCGGTTTTGCATGCTTCGGTAATGGTATCCAGGGCTTTCTGCACTTCATCATTGTTTCTTTCTGCTCTTAGTTTTTCAAGTCTTTTGATCTGGGATTCCCGCACCGCGGTATTGTCTACCTCAAGGGTTTCTATCGGATCTTCTTTCTCCAGTCGGTATTTGTTGATGCCTACAATGATATCTTTGTTTGAATCAATCCTGGCCTGTTTTCTTGCCGAAGCTTCTTCTATCCTCATTTTGGGCAAGCCAGTTTCGATGGCTTTGGCCATACCACCCAGGCTTTCTACTTCCTGTATGTGCTCCCATGCCCTTTGCGCGATCTGTTGGGTGAGGTATTCAACATAATAAGAGCCTGCCCAGGGATCGACCTGCCTGCAGATTTCAGTTTCTTCCTGTAAATATATTTGGGTATTTCTTGCAATCCTTGCTGAAAAATCGGTGGGCAATGCAATGGCTTCATCCAGTGCATTGGTATGCAGAGATTGTGTGTGGCCCAGGGTAGCTCCCATGGCCTCAATACAGGTTCGAGCCACATTGTTGAAGGGATCCTGCTCGGTCAGGCTCCATCCCGAAGTCTGGCAGTGCGTCCGCAAGGCCATGGATTTGGGATTTTTGGGATTGAATTTTTTTACAAGTTTGGCCCAGAGCATCCTGCCGGCGCGCATCTTGGCAATCTCCATGAAATGGTTCATGCCAATGGCCCAGAAAAAGGAAATGCGCGGTGCAAAAGAATCGATGTCAAGGCCTGCATTAACGCCCGTCCTCAGGTATTCCAGCCCGTCGGCCAGGGTGTATGCCAGCTCAATGTCGGGTGTGGCACCTGCTTCCTGCATATGATAACCGCTTACACTGATGGAGTTGAACCTGGGCATCTTTTCTGAGGTAAACTTGAAAATATCGGCAATGATGCGCATAGAAGGCAGAGGCGGATAAATATAGGTGTTTCTTACCATGAACTCCTTCAGGATATCATTCTGGATGGTTCCTGAAAGTTCTTCCAGTTTGGCTCCCTGTTCCAGTCCGGCCACAATATAAAATGCCATCACAGGCAGAACAGCCCCGTTCATGGTCATGGAAACCGACATTTTGTTCAGGGGGATCTCATTGAAAAGAACTTCCATGTCGAGAATGGAATCAATGGCCACACCGGCTTTACCGACATCACCCACAACCCGGTCATGATCTGAATCATATCCGCGGTGTGTAGCCAGGTCGAAAGCCACCGACAAACCCTTTTGTCCGGCTGCCAGGTTCCTGCGGTAAAAGGCATTGGATTCTTCTGCTGTGGAAAAACCGGCATACTGCCTGATGGTCCAGGGACGGGTAACATACATGGTGGAGTAGGGCCCCCTGAGGAAAGGCGCCAGTCCAGCAGCATATTCCAGGTGCTCCATCTCCTTCAGGTCTTCTTTGGTATAAACCGGTTTCACATTGATCAGGGAAGGGGTTTTCCAGTCGGCTGCTATTTTGTTCTCTTTCTCCCATTCGTTCGCTGAAAGCTTTGATTTCGGGGAGCGATTGATGTCTATATTTTTAAAGTTCGGCTTCATAATCTGGTATTTTCAAGTATTCTTCTGATAATTCCTGCCTTAATTGATTTTCAATTCTTTCTGAAATTTCCTGAGGGTTTCCAGTACATTTGATTTGATGTGGATGAAGTTCGAAATCCCTCTGGCTTTTAAATCTTCCATGATGTTTTTGGGATAACCCGCAACAACAAGGATTTTTTCACTGCCAAGCAGTTCTTTTGCTTCGGGGGCAAGCTGTGCATATTCTTCATCTGAGCTGCAAAGCACCACGATATCGGCATTTGCCTTCCTGGCTGCTTTTACGCCTTCGCTGGCCGAAGAAAAGCCATTGTTGTCGATGATCTTGAAACCGGCACAGGCAAAGAAGTTTCCTGAAAACTGTGCCCGGGCCCTGCGCATGGCCAGGTTGCCATATGTTAGCAGAAATACGGAAGGCCGCTTGTTTTTCAGGGAGAACTTATCGGTGGCATAGCGTACCTTTTCAAAAGATTGTGAACCGCGGTAAGGTTTCAGGCTTTCTATGATGGCATCATTTTCTGTCAGATCGAGCGGCTCAAACAAGGATTCATCCATTTCCTTTTCGATCTTCTCGTCATATCCCGGATACTGGTTGGTTCCCAGCACGCTGATCTTGCGTGTCGCAATGGCCATGTCTTTTTTCCGGACAGAATTTTTGATCTTATCCTGCACATAGCCATTTTTCAGGCTTTGCAGAAATCCTCCTTCATCATCCATTTCCAGGAAAATCTTCCAGGCTTCTTCGGAAACAGATTGAGTCAGGTTTTCGATGTAATAGGATCCTGCAGCCGGATCGACCACTTTATCGAAATAAGATTCTTCTTTGAGTATCAATTGCTGGTTTCTTGCAATGCGTTCGGAAAAATCCGTTGTATCTTCATAAATGCTGTTGAATCCTTTAACCGTCATGGAGTCTATCCCCGCGATGCTGCCCGACATGGCTTCTGTGGTGGTGCGAAGCATGTTTACATAATTGTCGTACAGGGTTTTGTTCCAGTCGGAATTCTCGGCATGGATGAACATCCTGGTTGTTTCCGGCTTATCGGGGCCATAGGCATTGACGATATGTGCCCATAAGATCCGGGCTGCCCTGATCTTGGCAATTTCCAAGAAGTAGTTGCTGCCCAGCCCGAAATTGAATTTGATCCTTGGGGCCAGTTCGTTCACATCATGGCCCAGATCAATCATTTTCTTCAGGTATTCATTGCCATGGGCCAGGGCAAACGCAAGTTCTTCCACCAGGGAAGCCCCTGCATTCTTATAAATAATTGCCTGTATGCTGACCAGGTGAAAGTTGGGGAGGTGTTTGGCCTCTTTCAGAAGATCGGAAATATTAGCAAATGCCAGGTTCTCACCCTTTCTGAACTTACCCCGTAACAAGAGATTGCCGATTGGATCATAGTCCACCGAGCCTTTTATTTTCTCCAGGTCACGGTTGTATTTCCTCACCAGGTTGTTGATAATCTTTACCACCTCGAGCTGGTATTCACCAGCCAGGTAATTCAATTCCACACTGTCGGCGAAGATATTTTCCAGCATATCTTCAATTTCTTTTTCTGTGGGTTTCTTTTCAGGAAGAACAAATCCAAGTGAAGTGATCCCTTTCATCAGGATATCCAGGGCTTTTTTGTTTGCTACCTGAATATCATTCACTTTTATGTCCTGACGCACCAGCCAGTCGTTATTGTTTTTTTTGTTGCTTCTTGCATAGGGAAAATCTCCAGGAAATACATCGAGGTTTTCCAGGTCCTCCAGGTCTTCAGAGCGATAGAAAGGCTGTACCTCAAATCCTTCTCCGGTTTTCCACACCAGCTTTTTATCATAATCGGCGCCTTTCAGGTCTTTGATGATCTTTTCTTTCCAGGCTTCTGTCGAAACCGGGGGAAAATCCCTGAAAAGCTTTTCATTTTTTTTGCTATCCTGATCCTTCATTCAAACTGAACTTTTATAAATCAATGTGTTATTTTACAATTGGAGTGCAAAATTACAACAATTCAATGGGATAGGCGAAGCATTGTTAATTATTTAACAGAATTGATTAACCGCCAGGTTCGCAAAGATCTTGTTAAGTACACAAAGGTTATATTTTAATGTTTAATGCTTCGCGATCTTTGCACCTTTCTCTGCGTGCATTGCGGTTAAACCCTCATGAGCATGGGTGCAAACATTAAGATCGATCATAAATAAATCGTATTTTTGGCTTTCAAACCCGGTTTGTGATGGACAGAAATATTCTACTCCTTTTATTTATAGTTTTGTTTCCCGGGTTTCTTATTGCACAAGCCGTTGGGGAGAAAAGGTACAGTTTCCAGTGGCTTCCCAAAGGTCATTATTTCGATCCTGTTTACCTCGATCCTACCGAAAACCAGATTTATGGCGGCTTGTATTTGTATTGGTTTAATGAAGAAATTCAGGACAAGATCTATGCTTCTTACTCGCTTGGTTTTCAAAGAGAGATCCTCCGCTGGGAAAAGGATGCCGATCATGGTTTCGAGTTCGGCATTGCGGCAACTACCTTTACACAATTCGAGTTTTTGAGACCGAAAGATTTTTTCCAGTCCAACCTGCTGAACAATGATTTTAAAGTGGGTGGGCAGTTCAGCTATCGCGAAGGGGAAGTGTCTATCCGGGTAAGATACTGGCATGTATCGGCTCATCTTGGCGATGATTTCATTTTCAGGTACAATGTACCGGGTTATTACATCAATCCTGTGATCTATGAACAGGCGGATATTTTGTTTTCACAGGAGAAAGGTATTTTCAGATTTTACGGGGGATTGGGAATTGTAACCCATGTAACTTACGAACGCGAAAGGGCCAGCGTCCAGCTTGGCTTTAATTTTGAAAAACCTTTGCGCAACAGAAGTTTTCGCTGGATCGGTGGAATCGATACCAAATACCTGGAGGAGTATCATTACCGCCCCAACCTGAACGTTGTGGCAGGGATTGAAATGGGGAAACCAGAAAACCAGCCCGTACGGCTGATACTACAGTATTACAACGGTCACCTGCCCTACAGCCTGTACGAATTCGTAACGGTACAGTGGCTGGGATTGTCGATGTCATTTAACGCGTTTTGATGATCTTTTTCGAGATTGAGATTTGATCATCGGATTGTAATTGTAAAAAGTAAATGCCGGGTTTCAGGCTTGTGCCCCTTAATGTGATCTCATTTATTCCTTCAAAAAGTGTAACGGTCTCTTGCAGATGTTTTCGACCGTGTATATCCAGTATTATTATTTCGGTTTTTTTGGTGCTTTCAGACTTGATTCTCAGATTTATTTTCTCAGAGAAGGGATTTGGAAACACTTTTTCCATGCTGAATGGATATTCATCCACATTCGAGTACCAGACATAATGATAGACTGCTTTCCATCCTTCTTCCCTCACCCCTGCATCACTTTTGAATTGCAGGCAGGCAAAGGGCTGTGTGGTATTGATCATGGGCGGGACTTCAATTCCTGAATAACTTCCAATCAATGGGGCCAAAGTATCCGGGCCATCGAAAATCCACAATGAATCATATCCTGATTCCAGTGAAAGCCCGTAAAAGTCGAGGGTGAGCAGATCTGCGTCTTCGGAACCAATGACATAGTGATAGTTTTCATTATTGTAATAATTCCATGCAGGGCCGCCCGAATCATAAATGGTATCGGAGATAATATCAGGTGCAGAATTACTGAATTTATCTGCTATCAGTTGCCAAAGTTCCGGATATCCATCATCATATCCCAACGCCCAGATACCAATTCCGGCAAGCTGCCTGCGGTTCACAATATCATATCTTTTGCCCAAACCGTAAGGCTCTTCCAGGAAGCACTGCTTCCATCCGTTGCTCTCGAATGCATAGTAATTCGAAAAGGAGTTTTCTTCCCAGTGCCGGTTTTCGGGGGTGTAATGGCCGCTAACATTGTTTTGTATGTTGGCATATGTATAGGCAGTACCATTTCCCGTTGTGCTGGATGGCGGCACCGGTCCCTCAGTCGGCCACTGACGGGCATAATAAGGTTGTCCGAGTAACATTTTTTCCAGCGGCATTCCTTCCGACTGATAATATGAAATGGTACGGCTGAGGTTGTAGTCATAGTTGTCAGCCAGGCTGTAAAGCGGGGATACAGGACCGGCTTCAGCGCTGCCGTTCCAGTAGTAATCATATCCCATGATCATGAAAAGGTCGATGTAATCGCTCAACAGGGCAACATCAAATTCACCGCTCCAGTCGACTGCGGGCATGGCAATGCTTACCAATCCTTCGGGCATGGCAGCATGGAACTGATCCGAAAAATCCATGATGAAATCCTGATAATCCTCGATAAGAGAATAGGGCACAGCCTCAAAATCCAGGTTTACACCATGGGCTTCCCTTTCCTGGATATACCAGATCAGATTATCAATGAGATTTTGTTGTGCGTCGGGATCAATAAAAAAAATCGAGTGAGATGAAAACAAAGTCACGCAAAGGTGAGCTCTTGTTCCGTTTGCCAGGGCCGAATCCACGGCATCTGCCGTGAGCCAGTTGTGGGTGGTAACAGGATCACCGCTAGCAGGATCTACTTCATAAGAAAAATAACATAGATCGGAAAGCAGGTCCCACTGGTAATTAAAATATGTGTTTGTCATCCAGTAAGGGTGGTAGCCGAAGACGGTTTTGTTTAATTGGCAACTTTCATGGGGCACATAATTTTGTATTCTGTATTTTGAATTTTGAATTTTTGTTGCATATTGATTCTTCCAATTCTTTCTATAATAATCAGACTCTTCCTGGTGGATTGAATGTGGAATGAAACTTTGTGAAAAAAGATTCATACAAAGGAAGGACAGTATCAAGGGAATGTAATATTTCATAGCTTATTCGGGATTGATGATCAGGTCTGAAAGTTTTCTTTTGGGTACATGGTGAATATTGCTCTCATCGCGCCAGTACTGAATGTCTTCATCATCTTTCATGTCCTCGGTTACTACTTTCTCCCTGGGTTTGCCCAGGGCCAGCACCAGCATGATTTTGAGGTTCTGTGGAATTGACAATGCTGTGGACAGTTCATCTTTTTTTACCGAACCCACGATACAGCCGCCATATCCTAGCTCAACGGCTCCCAGCAAAATACTCTGTGCTGCAATGCCCGCATCGTATTCGGCCGGTTTAGGACTGTTCTTGTCGGCCAGGATAATGATGTATGCAGCCGGGCGTTCGCCATTCAAAGGCCCCGGCCATTCTTTCAGATAGCCGGCCCAGGATAGTTTCGGGAATATGACATCACTGGTATCGCTCTGATGGGAAATAAAAAAGCGCAAAGGCTGCAGGTTGGCAGCACTGGGTGAAAGCCGGGCCAGGTTGACCCATTCCTCCAGGGTATCCCTTTCTATTGCGTCATTTTCGTAGAATCTCCTGTAACTCCTGTTTTTCAGTACAAGTTGATCGATCATATGATTATTTTTTAAATGGTCTGATGATCAGTCTTAAAGGACTGTCGTAATTCACATATCCGATGAACCAGTTGAGCATCACCACCAGTTTGTTCTGGTATCCCACCAGGAACATCAAATGTACGAACAACCATACGATCCATGCAAGAAATCCCTGCAGTTTCAGGGTTTTGAAATCTGCAACTGCTTTCTTTCTGCCGATGGTGGCCATCACGCCTTTGTCATTGTAATGAAAAGCTTCGGGTTCTTTTCCTTTTTTAATTCGGTTCAGGTTTTGGGCCACCTGTTTTCCCATTTGAATGGCAACCTGCGCCAGCATGGGATGGCCGTTGGTACTTTCTTTGCTGATCATGGCTGCGGCATCCCCGATCACAAAAAGATTGTCGATGCCTTCTGCCTGGCAGTATTTATTTACTTTGATGCGGTTCCCCTTTGCGATGAGATTATCCGGGATCCCTTTGGGTACCCAGCCTTTTACCCCGGCTGTCCAGATCAGATTAAAGGAAGCAATGAAGTTGTCATCTCCAGTGTGAACCTTTTCTCCATCATAATCTTCAACCATGGTATTGAGGAATATTCTGGTACCCAGTTTTTCGAGATACTGGTAAGTTTTTTGCGATGCCTTTTCCGACATGCTGCCCAGCAAGCGGTCCATTCCCTCCAGCAGGTAGATGTTCATTTCGCTGATGTCGAGGTCATGATATTCTTTTCGGAAAACAAATTTCTTCAGTTCGCTCAGGGCACCGGCAAGCTCAACACCGGTAGGACCGCCACCCACGATCACAAAGTTCAGCAGTTTTTTGCGTTCTTCTTTGTCATCGGTCATAAGGGCCATTTCCAGGTTTTGCAATACAATACTCCTGATATCGAGCGCATTGGGTACTGACTTCAGTTCCAGGCCATAATTCTTAATGGCTTCATTGCCAAAAAAATTGGTCTGGCTTCCTGCAGCCATTACAAGATGTTCGTATTCCAGTTCTCCTCTGGAAGTAATGACTTTTTTTTCTTTTGGTTTGATCTCCTGCAGTTCACATAATCTGAAGAATACTTCTTTGCCAAGACCTTTCACATATTTCCGCAAAGGATAAGCGATGGAATCCGGCTCAAGTCCACCCATGGACACCTGGTATAAGAGGGGCTGAAAGTTGTGATAATTGTTTTTATCGATCAGTACGATCTGGAATTTTTTACGATTGATCTTCTTCAGGAAATTCAATCCGCCAAATCCACCTCCCACAACAACAATCCTTTCTTTTTCTGTTTGCGGTATGTTCAAACTCATGTTAACGAAGTTATCAAATTTCATGATCACTTCCAAAGGCTGAAAAGAAAGGCGGGGCATCAGTTCAGCATATGGCCTGTCAATAAAATGTCAGGGGGGCATGTTTCAGCAATTTCTGTAAAATAATTCGTAATTTTGCATACCAGACTCTCCGTAGCTCAGTTGGCAGAGCAGCTGACTCTTAATCAGCGGGTCGAAGGTTCGAATCCTTCCGGGGAGACAAGCCGAAAAGCTTTGAAGATAGAAGCCTTCAAGGCTTTTTTATTTTTGATCAAATTTTCAAAAAAATCCTCCAGGTTGAAACATAGTTGAAATAATTTACCTTAAACTTAACTTTCCATTCATCCGTTAAAAAATTCTTCCTGCCAATGCTCACTTCTCACCCCTCATTACTTTCTTCGTTCTTTCTCCGTATTTAATACGTAGTTAATACGATTAATTACGTATGAACATCGTATGAACATCGGACTAATTAGAGTTTGTCCATAAAGTCTCAAATTTACCACCACCCCCCGCACCCCCTTAGTCCCCTGAATGGGAAATCCCCCACACAACCAAGGGGTTGGATGGTTGAGGTTGTCTCAAAAGCAACAAAAACTTAACCGCTATGACCGCAAAGACTTACGCTAAGGATGCTATGTTGCTCATATTGTTTATTTTGCGATTTGCGCCCTTTGCTTAAACTTCGCGTTCATTGCGGTTAAAATGCCTTTTGAGACAGCCCCTTAGAGGGGTTTCCGAAGGAGGGCAAGTTTATGGACAGACTCTAATTTTAAGCTTACTTATCTATATCAATCGCTACCAGGACCAGAATAAATCAATTATGGCAATACCTGTCAATAATTCATATGCTCAACAAATCTAAATCGCGATAATGTGTGACCTTTTTATTAATTTCACAAACTATTTATAATACTTATATAAACGCGCCTTATGAAAAAGCTTTTTACTTTATTATTGATTCTTGGATTTCTTTCTCTTCAGGCCCAGGTTACTTTCATCGTCGACTCATTGCCCGATTACACCCCGCCGGAGGATGATCTTTACATCGCCGGAGATTTTAACGGCTGGAACGCCGGCGATCCTGCTTATATGATGCAGAAGAACGCACAGGATCTTTGGGAGATCACACTGAATGGTTTTTCCAATGGCGAGACCATTGAGTTTAAATTTACACGAGGCGACTGGGCCACAGTTGAGAAGGACCCCAAGGGGGAAGAAATGGAGAACCGCTCCTTTACTTTTGGAAACGGGGAAACCGTTTATGTAAAGATATATAACTGGGCTGACAACAATGGCGGTGGTGGCTCTACGGCCGCCGAAAATGTGACCATTATGGATGAGGACTTTTACATGCCCCAACTGGATCGTTACCGCCGCATCTGGGTGTACCTGCCGCCGGATTATGAAGACAGCCAGGATCATTACCCCGTACTATACATGCACGACGGCCAGAACCTCTTCGATGTGGAAACTTCCTTTCTGGGCGAATGGGAAGTGGATGAAACCCTGAACGATCTGGCCGACCAGGGATACCAGGTGCCAATCGTTGTGGGTATTGATAATGATGGTCAGCACCGAGCCAATGAATATCTTCCTTATTATAATCCGAATTTTGCCGGAGGAGAAGGAGATGAATACATGGCCTTTATCGTGGAAACGCTCAAACCCCATATTGACGAAAACTACAGAACCCTGGACGACAGAGAAAACACCGGAATTATGGGCAGCTCCCTGGGGGGTGTTATTTCCCTGTATGGTGCTTTGAAATACCAGGATGTGTTTAGCAAATCCGGACCTTTTTCACCCGCATACTGGGCCAACTATGACAGCCTCTGGCCTTTTATTTCCGAAACAGGTCTGCAGCAGGATATTCGCTTTTACCAGAACGCCGGAGAGTACGAGGGGTGGCAATACATTGATAGAATGTATCAAATGGAGGACAGCCTGAATATACAGGGTTTTCAAAATGTTTCTTCCAAGGTAATCGAAGGAGGCGACCACAATGAGGAAACCTGGGCGGGTGACTTTGCAGATGCCTATTTGTGGTTGTTCAATACTTACGCAACAAAGCTTGAGGAAAAAAGCAAAACAAAACCACTTCAAATTTTTCCAAACCCGGTTCGTGACCAAGTCCGGATCAAAACAGATGTACATATGAAAGGAGTTTCTGTGATGATCTTTGGAATAACCGGGAATCTAAAGATGAAAACAAATACAGACCTTACTGATGGGATCAATGTATCCGGATTACCACCAGGAATATATTTATTACGGTTGCGATCTGAAGAGCAAACTTATACAGGACGCTTTGTAAAATATTAATATCGAAAAACAAGTATAAACCAAATTCAAATTAATATGAGAAATTTTAAAATGCTGGGCATACTGATGCTCATGATCCTTTTCCAGTCAGGTATTTATGCTGGTTATGTAATTAAAACAAAGGTCGTTTCAGATGGAGAAACAACTTACACAACGACTTATTTCCAGGATGACAAGATCCGCTTTGACGACAGTGAAACGGATGTGATACTGGATTTTGGTAACGACAAGATCATCATGATCATGAAGGATGAAGGTTATTACATGGAAGAGAAGATTTCGGAACTGGAGGGAAAAGTCAAAGCTTTCAGCGACCGGATGGTTGAGCAAATGTTGCAGCAGGTGCCTGCTGACCAAAGAGAACAGATGCGGGCATCCATTGCTGCCCAAATGGGAATGTCTGAAGGACCTTATGAAGGAGAGGTTGAAGTGAAATCAACAGGGGATATGCAAAGCATAGCTGGATACAACAGCAAATGCTACGATGTATTCGATAACGGACAAAAAGTTGAAAGCCTCTGGATTTCAGAAGAACTGGATATCATCGATATGGAAAAGATCATGGATGTTTTTCAAAGTTTCACCGGGATTGTTACTTACGAAAA
Source organism: Bacteroidales bacterium (assembly GCA_021740625.1). GTDB lineage: Bacteria > Bacteroidota > Bacteroidia > Bacteroidales > JAIOZK01 > JAIOZK01. Next base: position 20,458 of record JAIOZK010000019.1, on the reverse strand, counting down.
TACCGGGGAATATAAAAATCTTATGGGCAAAGGCATGATCATGAAGAGTGAGGATGTCATGGAAGGAAGGACCGAAGAAGTAGCAGAAGTTGAAAAGAAAAGTATCCCGGCTGCCCGCTTTTCCCCTCCTGATGGCCTGAGAAAAGTTGACTTTGAAGAATACAGCAATATGATGATGAATGCAGGTTAAGACGGTGTTACCAGGATTTATTTTGTAAACAGATAGACAATCACATAGTATTAAAAAACTTTGTCAATCCATGATCATCCCCTTTTGATACAATGGGTTTGATCCCATTCATTTTGCAAAACTCTAGCGTGATATCATTGTCCAGTACTTCATCTTCTTCCGGGATGATCACTTTGCATTGATAAGCGGTTTCAATGATCCAGGCTTCCTTCAGAAATCTTTTCGAGAAAATGCTGATACGAGGCTGCCGGAAAGGATTGATGACCGGACTGTAGAGTACTTTTTTACCGGGAAATTTGCAGGCCACCTGTGCACCCGTTGATGAGGCATGGATCTCATCGATCTTATTTTCGTTGCGTATCTTTTCCGCCTGTTTTATCCATGGGGATAAACCCTTGTCATAGTCCGGTAACAACCGAAGAACTTTGTAACCTCTGCTTTCCAAGGTGTTCGCTTTCATTCCCCTCGAATTATATCCACCGATGAATAATATCTTTTTCATTTAACGAATTTGTTTTAAATAGGACGATATCCTTTCTGCCTTTTGCGAAAAAGCCATTCCGATCAATAACAGCAATATGCTGAACAGAAAATACTGCCTGAAAATGGTGTCTTCACTGAATGCGATGGCAACAATCACCAGGGAGAGCAAGGGCAACAGGAAAATGATGGATGCGATCTTTGAAATATTGATTCCTGTTTTTACTGCTTCCTGCAGTGACCGCGTCCACATGATGTACCCAAAAGCATCCACCAGGACACCCAGGGCAAAAGCATAGAAAACATCCAGGAAACTGATTTGTATCAAAGCCTGTTTCATAGATTCGACTGTTACCAAAAAGGTGATGATCATGGCCAGCAGGCTGGAGGAAACGGCAGCGATCAGGAATAGGGGGTGGTCTTCCTCTGGAACTTTTGAACTGTAAGCACTGAATAATCCATAAGCCATACCGCCTATCAAACCCCACAAAAGCCCTTTTATATTGGTAAAATCGAATGTGGTTACCCGGCCTTCCACGGCCAGGACATAGACCGACAAAAAACAAAACAATACCCCCACATTCCCTACAATCAGGTTCCCGCTTATTTTTTTCGGTCGGTTGAAGATTAACTGAGAAAAGAAGACCGTAAAGATCAGCCAGGTATAATTCAACACCGTGGTTTCGGAGGCAGAATCATAGGCCAGGAAACTTTCAGTATTCCCAAGCCAGATGGCATAGTAACCCAGAATCCCCATCAGGAAATATTTTGGGGGTATGCATCTCAGCTTTTGCCAAAAAGTCTGACGATAAATTCTTTTTGCATATATCAGGTAAATTACCAGGGCAAAAGCAAAGGAAAAGCAAAACAACAGGTAAGGTGATGAAAAAGTGAGCAAACGGGCCAGGGCGCTTGAAAAGCTCCAGAAGATTACGGTCAGTATTGCAAGAATTTTCGGATTTTTCATCAACCTTTGCGGGTTTGATTCATGAGATAAATGGAGAGTACAAGCAGGAAGATTACCAGTCCGAACCACATCATGGTGTTGGGTTCGGCCCACTTCACAAGGTTGTATATCCCCCATACATCCCTGGATATACTTTCGGGTTTGAAAATAAATTCCGACAATCCGCTTAAAAAATCAAGGATGGCAAATCCGCTGATGAAGAACAAAAGGATCTCGGCAGCGCGTTGGCTTTTGTTAAATCGCTTCTGGTATATTTTCTTCATGTTGTCCTTGCAGATATTGATTTTCTTGCGCACGTTTTCCATGATGTTGTCGATGGTCCATTGTTCCACCAGTTTTTCAAAGAAGAAAGTCCGGTTGGGTTGTAATCCCTGGAGTATATCAGCATAGTTTACCGTGATCTGGTCGGTTACGTAGATCATATCTTCCAGCAACTTTTTATAGGGTTTGGATCTTTTCTGGAAATCCCTGTTGTTCGAAATTCCGATGATCTGGGAAAGATTCTGGTTGAGGCTATCGAAAATGGTATAATAATACTGTGCCAGCCCCAGCGAGAAAAATGCATCCTGTATTACTTGTTCATGCAGTTCGCCAAGCATGATGCTATGCATCCAGCCCAGATAAACATGATTTTTCTCATCGCCCTGGTTGTTTTTGATTTTTCCGAGTATTCCCTCTTTGGATTCCATTGCCACGATCCAATGGCTGAATAAATCTTCAAATCCATCATCGTATTTACCGATGATCAGTGCCCGGCTTACCCACAGTGGCTCATTTGTTTTAACTGTTCTGGTGATGATACGTTCATTTTTTCCCATTGCAGGAATATCCGGAAACCCTGTATGATTGCCCCTGATGCAGAAAAAGCGATCGTGCTTTTCAGTCGATCGAAAAAGCTTATAGAGTGGTTCGATGATCGATTCATGAAGTTCTTTGATGATGATCCCGGAATATTCGTTAGAAAAGTCCTCCAGCTTTTTGATCATTTCAAGGCTGATCTCATGATTTTCCTTGTCAATTTGGAAGATGCATTCCATGGTGGCAAAGGTGTTCCTGAAAAGTTCAATCTTGCAGGATTTTCTGAGAAAGCTAAGATTCTGAAGTTCATCTTTGGAAAATCTTTTTTCAAATATTTCAATGATCTGATCTTCGAACCAGGTGGGTGCTTTGATTTCCAGAAAACAAGGGGAGAAAGCATCATTCATGCTTGAGTCGGCATGTACACTTTCAAATTGGAGCTTTTCAGATTTAAATTTCAGGTGCGAAAAAGAATATGGAATATCCTTGTCGCCTGTGTATTTCCTGATTTCTTTTTTGTTTATTCTTTTTAGTAATTCCTGGTATTCAGCATGTTGCTGAAGTATGTTTCCTTCATTTAAGCTGAAGCTCGTCCTGAATGGAATCTTGAAATAAAAATAATTATCTGGCATTATCGGTGTGAGATCATTTGGTTTACAGCACAAATTTAACAGAATGCTTTGCATACCAAAAGCAGTTCAGTTGAAGAGAGCTAATTTATAATCCTTCTGAATATTTATGATGGCTGCCTGTATGGTTATTTCTTTTGCCAGGGCAACTTACCTTCCAGTTCAACCTGGAGTGAAAAACTCAGGAATGTCCTGATCAGTACGATCACAGCAAGAACCAGCACACTTTGCATGGTCGGCTCGGTGGAAACAGTGGCAATGATATCTCCTGCTACCAGTATTTCCAGGCCAAGTAAGATAATCCTCCCCAGGTTTTGTCTGATTTCCCGGTATTCCATCGACAGGCCTTTACCGAAATGAAATAGCGATCTGATCAAAACAAATATACTTCCACCCGCAATGATCAGAACGCCTGCTGCTTCAATGATCTTTGCCACGTATTCAATATATTTACTAATATGGTCCATTGTTTTTTCTTTTCCGGTTATAAATGACAATCAATCTTACTTGATTTAGCTCAATAGGCTTTATTCTTATCCACGGGTTCCCATTCCGCAAAATGATCCACACACACGTTGGTTTTGGGTTCTGTGGTATAGAATTCATTTGAGTTATAGGTCCATGTCATGGTTTCCGAACCACCGCCACTTTCTGTCGTGATCAGGAAGCGGTTTGCAAGTGCACCAAAGTAATTGGCCCGGTGCCTGGGTGATTCACTGTCGCCTCCGCTGGGGTCCACGGGTACCCATCCGTAATTGGGTAGGTAAACCTCCACCCAGCGGTGGTACACATCATCCAGACTGGCATAGTCGCCGCGGATGACCACAGAACCAACATAGCGGGCTGGCAAGCCTGCTGCCCGGCACATGGCAATGTATACAAAAGTATATTCGGAGCAGGAGCCGTTACCTCTTTCCAGCACTGTTGGAGCGGTATTCCATCCGCCGGTCATTTCATAATACATGCGGGGCATCAGGTAATTGTATATCTTTCTGGCGATCCAGTATGGATTCTTCTCTGATCCCACTGCTTCTTTAACAGCTTTCTGTATCAACGGATGATCGTACTGGTATTTTTCATGGTTTTCCAGGAATTTGCCTGAGATATCCTGTGGAATCTCATCCAGACTGCCCACTTCATCAGGAAAGATAAAATAACGGATATCCCAGGTGGTAGCTTCTACTTTCATTTCGGTATTTTTCTGTTCTCCCGCCTCGATGTTCTGATAATGAAAGTGTGCCGTTTCAAAACCCCATTTATCATTCACAAAACCGCCTGGACCAGGTGAATAGGCGGGACGGGTATTGATTTTTTGATTGGGCCTGTCGAGCGGGATACCGAAATAAACATCTGCTGTAAGCACTTTGCCGGGACCGAAATTGGTGATGCGGTGGTTGAAGGTCACCAGGGATTTATGTTCATTTGTTTTCCTGATCTTTTGCTCATCCTTTGCTTTTAGCTGGTAGATTTTATCGGTCTGATAATCTACTACCCAGAGGTTTTCATTATCAAAACATACACCTCTTGCATATGGACCTGGTGAATCGGTGAGGATCAATACTTCGGCATTGCCCGGGTGAACCATATACAATTCATCATGACGGCGGTCGCTAACCCAGAGGTAACTGCCGTCCCAGGTGATGCCCTGTGGATTGTGCCCCGGTGCTTTCAGGCTTCTGATGGTTGTTCCATCTTCTGGGCTGAACTGAATGAGCTCATTTTTGCCGTTGTCGGTGCACCAGAGATATTTTCCGTCCCATGTAAGTCCATATGGGGATGATGTCGGCGCCGGTATCGTTTTCAACACCGTACCATCTTTGGGATCGATCTTGTATGCTTTGCCATCGTAGTTCTCGGAAAGAGGAAGTCCGCCTTTCACATCCACGTTCCACAGGTACTTCCCGTCCCAGGCCAGTCCCATGGGCCAGTAGCCCGGAGCAGGAATGGAACGAATGATCTCTCCGTTCTGTGGGTTTATGCAAAATAGCTTAGCTTCCTTGCGGTCGGCAATCCACAAATGCTCACCATCGAAGGTTATGCCGGTACAAAAATTCCCGGGTGCCTCAAATGATCTGATTTCTTCTCCGGGATATGAAAAGGAGAGAAACGAAATTGAAGTTAATAAAAGTAACAACAGGATTTGTTTTGAGTATTTCATTTTGTTTTGTATTGGTTTTGTTTGCAACAATAACAAATTTAGTGTTAATCCTGATGTTATTGGTAAAATTATCTTTTTGATTAATTTTGATAATTCAAGTATTTCTAATTACAGTGAAGCATTCAGATTTCATCAAACAGAATACGGGTTGAATAAAAACAGCATGCAATGCCGAATAAAAAATCAAAAAGAAAGAAGCAAAAAGACCAAGAGAAAATTAGCAGGCGAGAAGCCTATCGTGAATTTCTGCATCAGTTCAAACCCTTGCTCATAGCAGTAGCCCTGTGGTTTCTAACCATCAACCTGATCCATTTGCCCTTTATCCGGGATGAAGTACTGCATTTCTTTGTTGGTTTTATTCTTGAATCCTCCGTTGCATTCGGGAAGATGTTGTTCCTTCCGGTTAGCAGTCCTTCATTTCCTTATATCACGGTAAGCGGTTATACCATGGAAGTGATCATGGAGTGCACGGCATATAACTTTTACATTTTCGTGATCTACCTGAGCCTTTTTTCACCGGTAAGCTGGAAACAAAGGATCATCACCCTGCTGATTTTCCTGCTGGCCATTTTTGTGATCAATAATCTACGTTTTATTGTCATGGGATATGTGGGCAAGCACAATCCGCAGATGTTTGATTATATTCATGATTATCTCTGGAATATTTTTTTTGGATTTCTTGTATTTCTGATCTGGCTTTGGAGATACAAGCCTGCCATGGATGCCAGGGTCAGGGAAAGGTCAGCCCAGGGATAGCAACAGTAATTTTCAAATCAAAATCATCATCAGAAATGAAATTTCTAAGAAAAACAAGAAACAAGATCATACTGATCATACTGATTTCCATTCTTGTATTTGCCGCCTGGGAATCAGGATTGGAAGTGATCTATGCCAGGACACTGGTCGGGACCAGCAATGTAGTGCTCAGCATCGTGAAGGATGAAACACATATCGAACTTGAAAAAAATTACGATAAATACCAGTTCAGGGTCTATACGTTGGTCCAGGGAAGGAAAGGGCATTACCCACAGGAACTGGGTGGATTGCTGCAACCATTTGTCATTGTTTTGTCGTGGCAGATTTTTCTTTTCTTTGTTTTGCGGATCAGGACTGCATTCGCATCGCTGGGTATGAACGTGGGTACTTTTCTGCTGATACAGGTTTTCCTGCTTTATCTGCTGACGGGATATTACAATGCTGAAACAAATAAATTTATTTATACCAGCATGTTGGATTCCTTTTATGTGATTGCCGTAATCCTGGTGATCAAGGATAATCTGTTGTACCGGGTATTCGGAAAAAGTGTGTTTCTGCGGAAAGCTGTTCAGTAAATATTGCCTCCAGCTAAGTGCAAATAAAGAATGAGGCCTTCACTCGCAGTGAAGGCCTCATTCTTTTCAACCAAATTTCTTTATGATTTAAAAATCCATATTGGATTGCACCACCAGCTCTTTGCTGTTCAATTCCAAAGCACAGAGGTTGCCGAAGCCACCCCGGTTTTCCATATACACACCATTGTCGAGGTCGATAAAATCATAATGATCGCTCTTTAAGGTCATGTCGATGAATTCAAGGCTGACAGGTACATGTCCATGGATCACGGTTTTGTTTTGTATTTTCTCCGGCTTCACTTTGAAATCACGCAACCAGAGCATGGCCCTGACATCCTCAAAAGGATCTTTGATATCGAAATTCAAACCCGCATGAACAAGTATACAATCTTCCAACTCAATATAAGGTTCCAGCTTTTTCATCCATTTCAAATAATCTGAAGGAAAATCTTTCAGGTTTTTAAGGCCAAAACTTTCTTGGGTTTCTTTGCCCCCATGCTTTTCCCATTCCTTGCGAATGAGGTTTGCCTTTTTCAGGCCCAGGATTTTTTTCCGGTTTTTCTCGGCATGCACAGCCTGAATACAATAATCTTCATGATTACCCAGCAACAACCTTATGTTGTATTTATCTTCCTGCATGTTGCGGATGTAATCGATCACACCCTTTGCGTCGGGACCCCTGTCGATATAGTCTCCCAAAAAAAAGAGCTCATCATTTTTTGAGGGCTTTATCTGCTGTTCAATGAGTGTTTTAAGGGTTTTCGCACATCCATGTATGTCGGGTATTACCCATCTGTTTTTCATAGACAATGTTTTAGTGGGGATAAAGTTAGGCAAAGATAAGCTTTTGCTTGTTATCCCGGGCGAACTCCGGATGAATATATGGTCATCCGGTTTTGATGAGTTTGTGAAAACGGGAAAATACCTCCGACTCGATTTTTAATATATACAGGCCCGGCTGGAGATTATCAAGCCGGATTCGTTCGTTTTCTTTTGTGATCCGAAAATCCCGTACCGGAATACCTGCATGGTTGAAAATCTTCAACCGGCTTCCTTTCAAACGGGGGTTATTGATCTTCAGGCTGAACTGATCCTTAAAGGGATTTGGAAAGATCTTCAATTCATCCTTACCCTTTTCAAAATAACCTGTACCGGATGATTTATCCCTGATCTCATAAATAATACCACTTGATAAACCTGCGATGTATAATTTTTTATCCACAGATTCGCCAAAAGCACTGAAATTGTTTCCCGGGTATTCCCCTTGGCTGCTAACTTTCCATTCGCCGGATTCTTCATACAAAGTACGGATCATGTCATTGCAATAATCGGCAAAGAAATAGTGGCCCTGCATGCCCGGATATTCATCGCCCCTGTACACGTAACCTCCGGTTACCGAACAGCCGCCTGTTTCATCATGCGAGTATTCATGCACAGGAAAAGTATAAAAGCTGCTTTGCAGGCAACCGTTTGTATTGTATTCATGGTTTCCTTCGTAACAGCGCCAGCCGTAATTTTCCCCTCCACCACTTGAAGCTGCCTGCAGGTCTATCTCTTCATATTGATTTTGTCCCACATCTGCGATCCAGAGATCACCTGTTTGACTGTCGAAGCTGTACCGCCATGGGTTCCTGAGACCGAGTGCCCAGATCTCTCCACGTACATTGGAAAGTCCGGCAAAAGGATTATCTTCAGGGATGGTATAGGGATTGCTGCCATCAACATCGATGCGCAACATTTTCCCGAGCAGGCTTAACGAATCCTGTGCCCTGTTGCCGGGATCCCCGCCACTTCCCCCGTCACCGGTGCCAATGTAAAGGTAACCGTCGGGGCCAAAAGCCAGGTCGCCGGCATTATGGTTTGTGTAGGGTTGGAATATGGTCATGATGGTATATTCGCTGTTTGGCAGGGCCAGGTTGGAATCACTCTCATCAACACTAAATCGGGCGATGTGCGTGCTGTCTTCCTGGTCCGTATAATTCACATAAAAATACCCGTTATTCTTATAATCCGGATGAAATACAAGGCCCAGCAAACCCTGCTCACCGCCAGATTTAACACGCCCGCTGATATCGAGGAATGGGGTTTCAAGTAAATTCCCATCCGCATCAAGTATCTGTATGTATCCTTGCTGTTCAACGACAAAAAGACGGCTGTCGCCTGCATGTGTAATGCCAAGCGGATTGTCAAATCCCATGGCAAATTCCTGCAGTTCGATCTCCGGTTGGGAATTGAGTGTATTGATCAGGAAAAGGTGGATGAATATCAAAAGTATTTTGTGTTTCATAAGAATGCTTTTTCACAAAATACAAAAAAGCCTGCATCCAATCAAACAGGAAGCAGGCATTATCATTCTTTCATCAAAAAGATTATTTCTTTTTTGCCTGGTTGGCGACTTTTTCCATGGCTTTTCTCACTGCTTCCTCGTCGCCCGTGAAATAATCCTTTTGCAGGTTCAGATCATCGTCAAATTCGAAAACGTAAGGAATACCGGTGGGGATATTGAATTTGAGGATCTCATCCTCGCCCATATCTTTCAGGTATTTCACCACGGCGCGCAGGCTGTTGCCATGGGCTGAAACGATCACTTCTTTGTGTTCCTGCAAAGCAGGAGCAATGGTATCTTTCCAGTATGGAAGCATCCTGTCGACAACATCTTTCAATGCTTCCGTCAAAGGGATGTCTTTGGGATCCAGGTCGGCATACCTGGGATCGAGTTTCGGGCTCCTTTCATCATGTTCACTCAGGGGCGGGGGTGGGGAGTCGTAACTTCTTCGCCAGAGATGTACTTGCTCATCTCCATATTTCTCAGCCATTTCAATTTTATTCAGGCCTTGCAGCATGCCGTAATGTTTTTCATTCAATCGCCAGCTTTTGTATTCCGGCAGGTACATCATGTCCATCTCCTCCAGCATCAGCCAGAGGGTTTTGATGGCCCTGGTGAGATAGGATGTAAAGGCCAGTTTTGGTTTGAACCCTTCTTCTTTCAGGGCTTTTCCTGCTTTGCGGGCTTCTTCAATTCCTTTTTCCGACAGGCCAACATCCGTCCAGCCCGTGAAACGGTTTTCTTTGTTCCAGACACTTTCACCGTGTCGCACCAGTATGAGTTTAAGCATAATATTTCTTTTTTTTCAAACGGCAAATTTACAAATAATCAAGTGTATATCGAAAACAATAAAATTGTTAATTTTGATTTCAATGCAACATTTTCGTTATGAAATCTATTCTGATATCCACCCTGATCCTGCTCTCACTGAATGCCTTCGCCAGGAAAAGTGAAATACTCGTAACCCTTGAAAAGGAAGAGCTCAAAGTAGATTTACAGGGATATTACATAAATGAGATTATCAATTGCCGTGAAGTTGAAGAATGCATAGGCTATGCACTGAAAGGCAGGGGTCGCGCACCTGTACCCTTGTATTTTCAGAATGGATTTCGGGACGAATTAATGTCTTTTTTTGATCAAAATCAGGAAACAGCACCGGGTGATATACCCCTTCTATTGAAAGTCAATATATTAAGATACAGTGAGTTTGTTACGGCCTTTAAAAGAAAGATGACCGAGATCAACCTGACTTTCCTGCAGGAAGCGGATACAGGATATGTTGAATTGTTTACGGCAAGCAAAAGCATGAATTCCTCAAACGCAGTCACAACAGCGAGTGAGCTCCTTGCCCGCACTTTCAGTTTTTGTTTCATGCAATTCAACGACAGAATGGCGGCAGGACCTGAAAAAAGGTTCATCCCGGAAGAAGAACTGTGCCTGGCTCCCCCGGTAAACCGCAAATGGATTTACGAACCGGGTCAAAGGCCCAGGCGGGGCATCTTCAAATCTTTTACCGACTTCAGGGATAATCGTCCGGATACGCTTCACCAGCTCCGCATTGATTATTACGATCGGGATACCATCTTTGATTCCCTGCGTTATATCAGGGCCTACTGGAAGTCAATGAATTCACCTGTCTCAGGTGTGTGGGGTGTTTCGGATGGCCGGTATGCCTTCATCAGTATTGGCGACTATTTTCCACCCCTGATATTTGAGGAGGGGACATACTATTATGTAGATTACAAGGACAGGATGCCATGGAAATATATGGCTAATCAGATCGGTTTTCCATTGAGTATTGCCTATTATTTCCTGCGGAACAATGATCTGATCCGGATTTATCTCAACCTTCCGTCAGGTCTGGTCAGTCCCTATAAGCCTGTGCAATCCGATCTTTTCTACAAGTCTTATCTTTTTATCTATTATGAAAATGAATACAGCCCGGACCAGGATGTGGATGTTATCTGCAATGATAAAAGCATACACGGCCTCAGGCCGCAAAGTTGTTTCTTGGATACACTTGATTTTAATAACAGCGAAATAGAAATTCTCATTAAAGCAGGTGATGACAGTATCACCAGGAAACTGGAAGCTGCAGAATTCAGTGCGAACCTGCTTATGATCCGCAGGAATAAGAAAGGAAGGTACAAAGTGTACCTGGAAAAGAATAAAAAAGACTCAATCCTGGAAGATCTTGAAAAAGGAGAGATACGGTATCATCAAAAAGCAGTAAAGGTTAATGAATAATCTCGCGGCTTTCATGCACCAAGCCATTTTTTAATTTCAGGGGCTTTCAGCTTGCTTACGATGACCTTTTCTGTTGCAGGTGGGGTCAGGTTCAGTACAAGCTTTCCGTTAAAATACAGGTTGAGGTCCCGGATGGCCTCCCTGCTCACGATGAACTGCCGGTTTGCCCGGAAAAAAACTTCCGGATCGAGATCCTCTTCCAGCGCTTCCAGCTTCTGATCCATCGCATATTTCTTCTTATTTAAGGTTGTGGCGTATACGATGCTGTTTTCAATATTGAAATATGCAATATCATCAACATCCAGCGGGATGAGCCTGTCTTTGTACTGTACCAGGAAGGATTGCCTGTATTGCTTCTTGTCCAAAGATTTCATCTCCTGCAGTATCTCAATAATCTTTTCCCGGCTGAAATTCAATACGGATGATTGCAAGTTGCGGAATTTATGCAAGGAATGCTCAACAGCTTTCTTGTTAACCGGCTTGAGGATATAATCGATGCTGTTCACTTTGAAAGCTCTTACAGCATACTGGTTATAGGCTGTTGTGAAAACAACGGGACAGTTTACCTGGCTTTTTTCAAATACCTTGAAGACTATATCATCCGAAAGCTGAATATCAAGAAAGGCCAGATCTATTTCAGGTGATGACTGGAAATAATTTACACATTGGGTAACACTTTCCAGAATTGCATCAACCTCAATACTTTCATCGATTTCCTGCAGGATAGCCATCAGATTCCTGGCGGCAGCTTTTTCGTCTTCAGCAATTAATACTTTCATTATTTCTTGATTACCGGAAGTTTTACAACAAAGCTTTCTTTGCTTTGCTTTATGATGATCTCATTTCCGGTAAGCAAGTTATAACGTTTTGACAAATTAGACAAGCCCAGACCGAGTTTATCATGTTCCATCACTTTCAACTGGAGATTATTCGAAACACTGAGATATTTCCCTTCTCCTTTAATCTCAATTCTCAATGGAGATGCAGCGGATATTTCATTATGCTTGATTGCATTTTCAACCAGCACATGCAAGGCCATAGGTGGGACAAATTCCGATTTGAAATGCCCGGGGATATCAATATGTATATCAAGCTTTTCTTCAAAACGCTGCTTTTGCATATAGATGTATGATTCCAGGACCTTTAATTCATCCTCCAGCCTGACCATGTTTTCTTCATACCGGTCCAAAATATACCGGTAAACACTTGAAAGGTCATCAACAAAGCGCAGGGCATTGTCCTTTTTGTTGAGGCGTATGGTTGAACTCAAGGTATTGAGGCTGTTAAATAAAAAGTGCGGGTTGATTTGATCTTTAAGTGATTTCAGTTGTGAACTCAGATTTTCCTCTTTGAGTTTTGCATTTTCCACCTCCACGATCCTGGTTTTGGTGATCAGGTGCAGGATATAGGCTAGAAGCAAGGCCACAGGAAATACAAATACGTATTTCCAGAAATAGAAATAATAAGCCTTATCCGCTCCAAAAGGATTGCCGACGGTATACTCAGCAAACTGCACCGTAAAAAAAAGCATGAGAACAATCAGGATGATGTTGAAAACAAACAACAGTAGCCAGCGTATTGTTTTGGTAAGTTTAGCAGGAATGATATAATGCTTCCAGCGATAATTAAAATAGGAAAAAATGAGAAAGGATGCGAATGTTTGTGCCAGATACCAGAAGCTCCTGGGAATAACGAAATCAGGGTTCCTGAACGGATTACTGCTGCCCGCATTACCCTGCAAACCTCCCAGAAAAAAAGGAAGGGTGTAAAGAATGGAAAACAATAATGAAACAACGATCAGGAAGGTGTTTTCGTAATTTCTCAGGTTTTTAATGTTCATCGTTTAATCATATGATCTGTTCCGGATTTTCATGTCCGGATAAATATAAATAAAATATAAATCAGATACTATCTGAAAAGATATTCCGCATCCAGCACTTCCTCATCTGTACCTTCAAAAGTTAGGTTATGGTACTGAACATTTGAACCATAGGCCCATGATGCTGTTTCAGGATCATTGGTGGCTTTCAGGGTTTTTATAAAGCGCTTTCCGATTGACTTTTTGTTGTACATCCTTTCCCAGGATTCCTGGACAACATCTTCAAACTCCTGCACTTCCATCAATTTTGGTTTATAAACCACTTCCGCAAATGAATAGCGTTCCCAGTCTTCAGGGTAATTGGTATAAAGCAGTCTCCCTTCCTTACTGAACCTATTGTATAGCCTTGTTCCCGGCAAGGGTGTCAAAATGGTTGTTTGAATGGAGTCGATACCGGCATTTAGGATATAGTCCGTACGTTTTCGGATTGAATCGGCCGTATCTGAGTCGAGCCCGAAAATGAAAGCGCCCAGCACGGCAATCCTGTGTTTGTGCAAGGTATCGTATATCCTGGCAAAATTATCAACACCGATCTTCAGGTTCATATTCTTGTTCACAGATTGCAATTGATCAACCAGTTCGCTTTCTATGCCAAGGAAGATCATCTTGCACCCCGCCTGGGCCATCAATTCGAGTAATTCTTCGTCTTTGGCAATATTCATTGAAGCAGAACAAAACCAATGTTTTTTCACACCCGACTTGATAATTCTCCGGCAGATCTCTTTAATTCTTTCAGCGGATCGCCTGGAATATCCAACCAGATTGTCGTCAACGAAATACACTTTCTTTTTTGGAATCAGGGCATATTCCTCGATCACATCTTCTACAGGACGGGGGCGGTAGGCTGTACCGTTAAAAGTATGTACCGAACAAAACTCACAGTCCATGGGGCAACCGCGGGTTGTTTGTATGCTGCCAAAGGTATATCCAGGATGATACAGGTCAATCCTGGGTTTGGGTGATTCTACCATGGGCAAACGTTTGGCCTCATATATCTTCTGCATTTTACCCTTCTCAAAATCATCTATAACTTTTGCCCATACATGCTCAGCTTCCCCTTTTACAACAGTATCTGCATATTGTAATGCTTCTTCAGGCATCATGGAAACATGTATGCCACCGATTACAGTGGGTACTTTGTTTTTCTTGTAAATCCCGGCAAGTTCATACGAACGGTTAACAGATGATGTCAGGGCGGTAAATCCTACAAGATCAGCTTCCTTGTATTCAAACTTTGAAAAATTCTCGTCCAGGATCTCAACATCCCAGTTGGATGGAGTCAATGCAGCTATGATCCCCAGTGACATGGGAGGATAGATAGACTTAGGGTCACGGATCAATCCCGTCCGTCTTCTGTTGAGCGGATTGATCAATAAAAGTTTATACCGTTTCTTCTTCAGGAATTGCTGCTTCATTATGCTTAAGTTACAAATATATAGTTTTTACATTATTCAAAACTGCGTTTTTGTCTATTTTTATGTGGCAATTCTGAAAGTAAAATGAAAAAATTCAAGATCGCTGTGGTAGCCTTGATGGTGCATGATGTTCAATACCGCATTGATCTAGCAAAAGCCATGGATCAGGATATTGGTGGAGCAAATGAAGATATCGTAAACAGGTTTTATGTATTGGATAAAGAATAGGTAAATTTGTCTCCCTGACTGATTTTGCATGAAAAGTATCCAGGACATACCCATTTTTTTTATTGTTGGCCGGCCACGCACCGGTACCACCCTGCTGCTGAAAATGTTCGATGCCCACCCCAATGTGACCATTCCCTGGGAATGCCAGTACATCATCAACCTGTATTCCAAATATGGTAAGATCAGGCGGTGGCAAAAAAAAGAGTTGCTGTCTTTTTACCATGATGTTATGGCTACATGGCAATTCAAGTTCTGGAGCATCGACAGGGAAAGGCTCAGGGAGGATGTTCTTGCTTGTGATCCGGGTGTTTCCTATGCTGATCTTTGTAAAAAAGTTCACCTGGCTCACCAATCACTTTATCCCAAAGGGGATATTCAGTATATAGGCGACAAGAATCCGGGGTACACGATTTATGTGGATCAACTGAAAAAAATCTACCCGGATGCAAAATTTATTTTCATCAACCGCGACTACCGGGATAACTTTTATTCCATCCGAAATGTGGATTTTGAACTGCCTGTGGTTTCTGTGGTGGTGTATAAATGGAAGCATTTTTTCAGGAAAGCCCTGCAGGCCAAGAAAAAATACCCCGCTTCAGTATTTTTCCTGAATTACGAAGACCTGGCTGCAAATCCATCGGTAAAGTTCAAAGAGGTTTGTGATTTCCTTGGAATTGCATTCAGGGAAGAATCGCTGGAGTTTCAAAAAAAGAAAGAGGAAAGTCTGCAACAACTCAAAACCGAAAGGTCCAGGAAACATCACAGGAGTTTATTTGAACCTGTAGATACCCGGAGAATCGGTTTGTGGAAAAATCAGCTTACAGAAAAGGAGATCAGGATCGCTGATTTTGTTGCCGGGCATTATGCAGAAAGGGCGGGATATGAAAGAAAATTCAGAAAAGCCAGGCTGAAAACCCGCTTTAGATCCTATCCGGGTATTCTTTATGCAAAAATGATCTATATACTCACATCCATCGTGGATATATTCCCCTATAAAAGCAGGGCATTTATTTTAAACAAAGGTCCGCTGATGCTGGTGAAAGTTTTTATGAAACTGAGAGGTTCAGATTAAAGACTATCTCACAATTGACTAACTTTGAATGATAATTTTAATGACAAGATGAAAGAAGAAACCGGAAAAGGATTGCAGGAATTGAAGGCGGAATACCGCGAGCGCCTCAAGGAGCTGGAGTGTATCAACAAGACTACCAACATCCTCAAGGAAGGAAAATCGATTGAAGAAACATTGCAGCATATCGTCTTAATACTTCCGGAAGCCTGGCAGTATCCTGATCAAACTGTGGCCCGTATTCGTTATGGTGAGATGGAGTTCAAATCTCCTGGTTTTGTTCGCAGCAACTGGGCGCAGAAACAGGAATTCGAAACCATCGACAACCAGAAAGGTTATATTGAGGTTTGCTACCTGAAACCTTTCGAGGAAGCGGACGAAGGACCTTTCCTGAAGGAAGAAAGGGATCTGATCATCAATCTTTCCAACCTGATTTCCGGCTACATTGATAAACTCAAAGGCAGTTCCATCATCAGGAAATCCTATTCGCCCAAGAGAAAGATTAGCGACAAGCAACAGTTTTACAAGGAATCTCCCATTACCAGCCGCAAACTTTTGCAACAATTCCTGAACAAGAACAACTTCGATCGTGACATATACCACGACCTGATGACTTTCAAGGTAAAGGAAATCCTGTTGGTGTCAAACCTCTATGATGCTTACAGCATTGAAAAGGAGGGGCGATTTTCGGAACATGTGCTCGGGGAATACCATCAACTGAACCTAACCTCAGTACCGCGCATTACAGGAGTTTCCTCACCGGATGAAGTTTTTGAGCAGCTCAGCAACAAACATTTCGACCTGATCATCATCATGGTAGGTGCCGACAAACAAACCCCTGTCTACCTGAGTGCCGAGATAAAAAAAGACTTTCCTTATATTCCTATTTTCCTGCTGTTGAACAACAACAAAGATATCCAGCATTTTCAGTCCGGAGAAAAATACTTATCCGGTGTTGATCGCTTGTTCGTCTGGAACGGGGATTCCCGCATTTTCTTCTCCATGATCAAACTGGTTGAGGACAACATCAACCTGGAAAATGACACCAAGATTGGGCTGGTCAGGGTGATCCTGCTGGTTGAAGATTCGCCCAAATATTATTCCCGATACCTGCCGGTGCTCTATAAGATCGTCATGGAGCAAACCAAGAGGATCATCCAGGATGTTAGTACGGATGAGTTGTACAAGGTGCTGAGGATGCGGGCCCGGCCGAAAATCATCCTGGCTGCCAATTATGAAGAGGCCAGAAAGATCATTGATAAATACAAGGATTACCTGCTTTGCCTGATCACGGATGTCAAATACAGCAAAGGCGGCAAGGTGGATCCCAATGTAGGGTTCGAACTGGCCAGGTTTGCCAGGAATATTATCAAAGGACTTCCGACCATAGTCCAGTCCTCGGATGCTGAAAATGAAGAAAAAGCCCATGAACTGAATGCGACTTTTATCAATAAGAATTCAGAAACCCTGGTGCAGGACCTGCAAAGCTTTATCAATTATTACCTTGGTTTCGGTAATTTCATTTACCGGGATAAAAGTGGTAAGCAGATCGGTGTGGCCAAGTCTTTGCGCGATTTCGAAAACCACCTGCGCACCATTCCTGATGAATCTCTCCTGTATCATGCCCGCAAGGATCATTTTTCGCTCTGGCTGATGGCGCGGGGTGAAATACAGGCTGCCAAAATCCTGAATCCTTATAAGATCACAGATTTTGAAAGTCCGGCCAAATTGCGGGAAGTCCTGATCGATGTGATCCAGAAATTCAGGAATGAGCAAAACAAGGGGAAGATCATTCCCTTCGAAGAATCTGCCATCCTGGATGAGAGCAATGTAGTGAGCCTTTCCGATGGCTCCCTGGGCGGCAAAGGTCGTGGACTGGCTTTCATCAATTCCCTCATATACAATTACGATTTCACACAGCATGTGTCCAACATCAACATCAAAGCACCCAAAACTTCGGTGATCGGCACGGATGAGTTTGACCTTTTCATGGAAAAGAACAAATTGCGGGATTATGTGCTGCAGGAGGAAAGTTATGAGGCAATCAAAAAGAAATTCATACAATGTAGTCTGACAGACTCCCTGATCAAGCGTTTGCGGGTGATCCTCAAAAAGATCAAAAAACCACTTGCCATCCGTTCGTCCGGTTTGTTTGAAGATTCTATGATGCAGCCTTTTGCGGGGATTTTTGAAACTTACCTTTTGCCCAACAATCATCCTGATATCAAAGTGAGGTTGGAGCAACTGATGAATGCAATCAAGCTTGTCTTTGCTTCTACTTATTCGGATACGGCCCGCGGTTATGTAAAAGCTATCAATTATAAAATTGAAGAAGAACGCATGGCGGTGATCATACAGGAGGTTGTTGGAAACCAGTACGAGGATGTTTTTTACCCGCATATCAGCGGTGTGGCACAATCCTACAATTATTACCCTTTTGCACATATGAAACCCGAGGAAGGTTTTGCGGTAATTGCTGCAGGACTTGGTAAATACGTCGTCGACGGGGATAAGGCCTTCCGCTTTTCACCTCAGTACCCTTCAACAGAGATTCTTTCACCCAAAGATCAGTACAAGAATTCACAGGTTAAGTTTTTCGCAGTGGACATGAAAAAGAAAAACGTGAACCTGCTGGAGGGAGATACTGCCGGCCTGCGCCTGCTCGATATCGATGATGCGGAGATGCACGGCAACCTGAAACACATGGCTTCCGTTTACGATGCCGACAGCAATATGATCTACCCGGGATTGAACAAGCCGGGTCCGCGGATTGTGAATTTTGCCAATATTCTGAAGTACAATTATATTCCACTGGCCAAAACGATTGAAGTGGTGCTGGATATTGTGAAAGAAGCCATCGGTTCGCCCGTGGAAATTGAATTTGCTGTCGACCTGAACAAGGATGAATTCAACCGGGCTTCTTTTTACCTGCTGCAGATCAAACCCCTGATCGGCAGCGCACAGGATTATAATGTGGATCTTTCCAAGATCAAAAATGATGATATTGTCCTGTTCACCGAAAAAGGCATGGGTAATGGTGTGATTAAAGATGTGGAGGATGTGATATATGTTGATCAGAATGTTTTCGACAAAAGCAAAACTGAAGAAATGGCCAAAGAGATCGATGTCCTCAACAAAAAAATGTATGAAGAAAATCGCAAATACATACTGATTGGACCGGGCCGCTGGGGAACGCGTGACAAATGGATCGGTATCCCGGTGAAATGGCCACAGATCTCCAATGCCAAAGTCATCGTGGAGACAAGCCTTGAAGACTATCCCCTGGATGCTTCTTCCGGATCACATTTTTTCCATAATGTAACTTCCATGAATGTGGGCTATTTCAGCGTGCAGCCCGAGATCAGCGACAGTTATATTCGATATGAAAAGCTGGCCGAGCAAAAATTGATTGAGAGCACCCAATATTTCCGGCATGTTCGCTTTGAAAAACCACTGGTCGTGAGGATGGACGGAAAGAAGAGGATCTCGGTGATCTCAGTGAATGGGGAGGAGTAGCGGTAGTGGCAGTGGCAGTAGCAGTTGCAGTGGCAGTAGCAGTTGCAGTGGCAGTAAGCACTTGGCAGGAGGCAGCCGGGGCTTCAAGGTTTCGATCTTGCCTTAAACGGGTAACTCCTGATCATTATATTCACAATAGGATTGTGGAGATCGAGTCAGGATGCAAAACTGAATAATTCAAATCTCCAGGGACTCGATCTCTCCTTAAACGGGCAGCTCCAGATCATTATATTTACAATGGGATTGAGGAGATCGAGTCACGATATAAATAATTCAAATTACAGACATTATCTCATCCAGAGAGTAAATTCTGGTTTTTTCTTCCTGCTCTATATCAATTGCGCGGATCATGGCGGCTGCGACTTCTTTACCGGGAATCGGCTTGTATTTTTTCAGGCCGGGAATGCGTGTAAAGAAATTTGCCAGGAACAGGCCGATCTTTTCTCCCACGCAGTTCAAGATGTGCTTTTATGACTTCTCAGCATGAGAAAACTGATGATTATCAGCAGGAGAATAATGATCAGTGCATGTAAGAGCATCTAAATTTAAATTGATTTTAGACAAAACAAAAAAGTTAGAAAAGGAATTGTTTGGTAAATGTGATATTCATAATTAACAATTGACAACTGTCGATATGGCATTAATTTCTTGATTGTGCTGCCAATATGGCTTAATTTTATCAAAATCAGGTTGAAATTTCCATTGGCACATCAATTGAAAAAAAAGTGGGTGATTGTTTAAAAAATAAAAACAAAAATAATAGGAGGAAAAACAATGTATATCGTAAAATGGAGAAATCACCCCGCTTTTCGCAATGCTTTTGATCGTTTTTTCAATGAAAGTGAAGAAAATGAAAATCATAACTGCTACAGACCTGCAACCAATATCATTGACAATGACGAGGCAATTGAACTGGATCTTTCGGTTCCCGGTTTGAGCAAAAAGGATTTCCAGATTGATGTTGACAAGGACGTTCTGAGCATCAAATACGAAAACGGTAAGGAAGACAGCACCAATTACACACATCGTGAATTTGGCAATCACTCATTCTGCCGTTCTTTCTCACTTCCCGAAACGGTTGATGTAGAAAAGATCAAGGCAAACTACAAAAATGGTATTCTGAGTGTAACATTGCCGAAGAAAGAAGAAGAAAAGAAAGTTAAAAAGCAGATAGAGATTTCATAAGGTGAGTTTAAGATAAAAAAAGCCCGCTGCCGCAAGGCAG
>JAIOZK010000042.1 GCA_021740625.1 Bacteroidales bacterium | reverse complement strand
CACTATTTGATATACTTTTCCTGAAAAGCAAGGACAAAACCGTATTAAGTCCGTGTCAAGTCCAAGCGAAAACAGATTTATAAACTTAAATATTTCACAAAATGGGTAAAATTGCACAAGGTGTTTTAGGTGGTTTCTCCGGCAAGGTCGGGAACATCGTAGGTGGTACATGGAAAGGGATTGATTACATGCGTATCAAGCCTGCCAACGTATCGAATCCAAAAACTCAGGGTCAACTCGACCAACGTTCCAAATTCTCAACAGTTCTGAAGTTTCTTCAACCGCTGACAGATTTCCTGAAAGTCGGTTTTAAACTGTATGCAATCAAGATGACACAGTTCAACAGCGCAATGTCATACAACTTGAACAACGCAATCACAGGCACTTATCCGAATTTCACAATCGACTATACCAAAGCTCTGGTTAGTCGTGGAAGTCTGGTTGGTGCAGCAGGAGCTGCAGCAGCTTCATCCAGTGCCGGTGTTGTAGAATTTACCTGGACTGACAATTCAGGATCAGGAAATGCACTCGGAACTGACAAGGCCCTTTTAGTTGTTTACAATGCAACGAAGGGATATGCAGTTTACGACAGTGCGGGAGCTTCCAGGGCAACGCAAGCACAAAACCTCACAGTGCCTTCTGACTTCTCAGGAGACTCAGTAGAAGCCTTTATCGGGTTTGTTTCTGAGGATGGTAAAGAAGTGGCTAACAGCGTTTATATTGGCTCTGTAACCGTTGCTTAGCAGGATTAAACGTTTCTTTTGAACCGCTGCATTCGTGTAGCGGTTTTTTTATTCCTAAAAAGACGACTTATCAGATGGAAAGTTTTCAAAATATCACAAAATATTCCGACCTTTGAACCCATTGACCACCAATTACATTTTCTTATTTTTGTCCTGCATTATCTCTTACTTGGATAGTTTTTGTTTCCTATTTGTTGCCCAATCTATGTAAGTAATTGATAAACAATATGGGGTTACTTTTTGTATTGGAAAGTAGGTTGGCTATTGGCTTTTGGCATGTTGCTGCTTGCAGTCTAAGTCGATATCACTTATTACATTGTCCATTGTCGATTTGACATTTTCAGGCATTGACATCACTCTGAAGTCCTTGGCGGTTCTCTGCGGTTCTTTGCTTAACAGCTTTCAAAAATTATTACGCAAAGCAGAGCAGAGCCTCCGCAATGTTTCGCAAAGAGGTTTGAAACAGTTCAACCTAAAAAATATTCTTAAACAAATTCTCAATTTTAAAGACCTCATCACTGGTTAGATCTTTAAGTTCTTTTGCTCTGGTCCTTTTAGATAAAACACCATGGTTGTTTGTCAGGAAGCGAACCAGAAGGGAAACGAGCTTGTCCGGCATGTCCAAAAAATGGTTGATTCGTTGCTTAAACTCGTCTTATTTACCTATATAATCCACCTCACCAGATCCTTCTGGCATAAGAACCTGTCGGTTCTGACTCAACAATGCTTTGAATCTCTCCCGGATCGACATTTTTGAAAACAGCCGTTAAAACAGCAGATCAACCCCTTCATATTTAAGGGCAAATACCAGATGACCATGCTATGAAAAATAATTACAATTGATGAAAATCCCTTACAAATAATTAAGTTTTGTGAAATCCTATTACTTAGGTTTAGTTTACAAGAGTCCCAAGTATCAATAAGCAAATTTTATTGCCCATTGTCGATTCGGCATTGCTCATTTTTTATTTTGCAAGCAGCACAGAATTGGCTGTTGGCTTTTAGCCGTTGGCTATTGGCAGAGTTAGGCTGGCAGCCAAAAGCAATATCACCGGTGTATTATTTATTTGTATTTTGGACTTTGCAGCACAAGCCAACAGCCAAAAACTCAAAACTCAAAACTCAAAATTATTCCTTACTTTACTTTAGTATTCAAAAAAAGCAAAGCCTTGAAACGCTCCATCCGGCATTTACCAGCAAAAAAACAATACGAACTCAACAAGATCCTATCCTACATCACCGCCAACCGCCCAGTAGAAATGGTGATCCTTTTCGGCAGCTATGCCCACGGCAACTGGGTGGAAGACAAATACACCGAAGACGGCATCACCTATGAATACAAAAGCGACTACGACCTTTGGGTGGTGGTAGAAAACGAAAAAAGGCACAATTGCACCAGCCCGCCAAACGCCTCAAAAAGAAAATCAAGAAATACGTGAATCCTTCGGTGCCGGTAAATTTGATTTACCACGGCATCGAATACCTGAACCAGGAGATCGAAGACGGCAATTACTTCTTTACGGACATCCTGAAGGAAGGCATCCGCCTGCACCACAGCAAAAGATATACGCTCTCCAAACCACGCAATTTGACGGATGAGGACCGCCAGCGACAGGCAAGGGATTATTATGAAAAATGGTTCAAAAGTGCCCATATATTTTTCCTTGATTACCAGGAAAATTTCAAACGTGGCGAAAAGGATTCAGACTTTTACAGCAAAGCAGCCTTCGAGCTCCACCAGGCCACCGAACGCTACTACCTGACCACCCTCCTGGTCTTCACAGGCTACAAGCCCAAGACCCACGACCTGGAAGAACTGGATTTCCGGGCCGGACGTCTGGATGCCCGATTCAAACAGGTCTTCCCGAATAAAACGGAAGAAGAGGAAAGGCTGTTTGGGCTGTTGAAAAAAGCATATATCGACGCAAGTTATAAAATGGATTATGTGATTGAGCAGGAAGAACTGGAATATCTGGCCGGGCGGGTGGAGTTGTTGCGTGAGATCACTGAGGAAGTATGTAGAAAGCGGTTGAGAAGAGCGGATTGATTTTTAACATATTAAATACTTTGATGTATTAAAAAGTTTTATATTTGAGCAGACCAAATCACATCCAAATGGCTCACAATGAAAACACAATCTGAACCAAAATACAATGGATTAATTGCTCCGTGTGGAATGAATTGTGGTCTTTGTATTGGTCCCTTGCGAGATAAAAGACCATGTGGAGGATGTTTTAAAATGGATGATGAAAAGTGGAAATGTAAGGCATGTTACGCCGGATTATGTGTGCATAGAGCCTTTTGTTTGAATTACAAAACAAGTTCCATTTGTAACACTTCGTAAATTGATGAATGAAATTTAATATTTGTAGCGAGAAAAATAGCAAACGAATGATAATGACCAGATTTATTTTTATCGAAAGGAACACAATTCTCTTGTTTATGCTGATGCTGTTATGCAATATGCCCCTTTGGGGTCAGTTAGATGGCAGCCTTGATACAGAACGTGTTACCGAGTTGGAATGTGTTCAATCTAACTTGACCAATACATTTGTGGCTTCTTCTATGGAGTATATTTCTTCACATCCGACAGCCTGGAACGTTGAACGCATTTTGATACACCGCAGTGCTGATTTTGGTGCCACCTGGACATTGATTGATTCGATAGAGGTATTACCTGCTGAAATCACCATGGGTGATCCGGCATTAACAATTGATGATTCTGGCAATTTTTATTTGGTAGTTATGAGAATGTATTCAGCTTATCCTTCCCCATATGATATTGACCTCGAATTATACAAATCAGTTGATGATGGTCAAACATGGAGTTTTGTAAGTAAACCGTTTATTTCCAATGCAGAATTTTCTGCAGATTATCCGAAAATTGTCGCCAGAGGAAACGGTGAGTTGTACTTAACTTATTCATTAATAGAATCCAACGGGGGATATGAATCAAAAGTTATTTTTCAAAAGTCAATGGATGGGGGACTATCATGGGGGAATGTTCACGAATTCTCAATCCCTGAAGGTGAACAGGTAATAATGGGGTCTGATATCTCCTGGGGAAGTGATGAAAAGCTTAATATTACTTTCTCGGGTATCTTTAATTCTCGCATTTATCACGCTCACAGCATAGATTATGGCTTGAACTGGTCTGATATTTCGTTATCCACCCCTGGTGAAACATCAGCTAACATAACGAAACTAATTTCACATACCAATTTTGATTATTTTGGCGTACTTTCTCACAAAGCACATAATGTTAATACACCCATTACATTTCATTCTTTTTTAAATGGAAACTGGCATTCTCAAACACTTGCTAACGGCGCCTATGCACAGGGAGTCATTACAAATGATGGGTTAATTCATATTGTTTACAATCAAAAGGCAGGGAATGATTTTTTAATAAAGTATGTCTCCTCATTTGATAAGGGTCTAAATTTTTCAGAACCCACTGTATTGTATTCATCAGGTTTTACAGCTGATGGAAATGGTGAATACCAATCACTGATAATTGGTACCGATGGCAAATGCTATTTAACATTCTGTGATTGGGGTGATAATTCGAAAGCAAAATTGTTGGTATTTCAGCCATACTCCCTGGGAGTAGAAGAATATGAAAATGATAACATTCATGTTTATCCAAACCCGGCATCCAAAATTATTAATATTGAACTGATAAATAGCTCTCAAGCAAGATCAGTTAAACTCTTAAATTTAGAAGGCTCATTGATTAAAGAAATTCCTGTTGAGAACAGTCAAACGAAATATGAATTTAACATTTCTAAAATACCTGTTGGCTGCTATATCCTGTTAATTGAAGAAGATAACCGATATTTATTAAAAAAAGTGTTAAAGCATTGAAAGGAAATTAAAAATGGGTCATCAATTGTGCAATTGACAAAATATTTTGCGTTTCGACTGATGGAACAAAAATAGAATCAGGTGCCTATTGGAGAGATTCAATCAATGAAAGTTTATAAAGCGCCAAAATAATTTTCTTAATAATAATAATAGCCGAGCATCTGGCCTGTTTGCAAAACAAAAGCTAGATGTCCCGCCTCAGGAGGTGAAACCGGGCAAAGATATGGGGAATGATATTGGACTCGTGATTAGAATTTAGAAAGATTTAAAATGCAATGTAATATATTCAGCACACTAAAAATCAAGCCCCTGCCCTTATCTCCATCATTTTCTCCTTCGCCTCCTTTGCCAATTCAAAATCAGCATCGGCATCCTGCCATACTTTGTTGGCTGTTTCCAGGTGTTCAAGCGCCCGGGTCGTTTCTCCTCTGGCAAGATAGATTAGTGCAGCTTCATAATTGATATTTGCATAGGATGGCCTCATTTCCAGGCATTTTTGTATATATTCCTCTGCCTCATTCAGTTTTCCAAGCTTTCGGTAACACCTGGCTATGTTTTTATAAACTTCGTAGTTGTTGGGAATATCTTCAAGAAATCTTTCATAGTATGTTATGGCTTGTTCGTATTCTTCCTTCTTTTCATGGATCCGTCCCTGTATAAAAACAACATTCAGCAGCAAACCCTCCTGCCCGAAATCCCGGGCAAGCTGTGTTGCACCCACGATGGCTTCCTCGGCTTTATCCGTTTCACCAAGATGCGAATAAACGAACATATAACCATATGGAACAATGTTATCAAGCGGGGGCTCAAGTTGTGTGCGTAATTCATCAAGTATGGCTATGGCTTTTTCGCTTTCCCCGGCATCTACATAAATTTCGATTGTAAAAGCTCTTGCAGCCAGGTAGTCTTTGGGCGCGGCATAGCGTTTCATTGCTTCATAGCCCAGTTCATAATATTTCAGAGCAGTATCGTATTGCCCTTTTAATTCATAATATTTTTGCATGGAAAAGAAAACGAGGTTGCTGTCGCGGGCATTTTTACTATAGGACAATGCATCCATATACTGATCATAGGCTTTATCAAGATTACCTGCAATCAGATCTGTATTACCCAGTTTGACAAGAATACCGGGCCTTTCCTTGAGAGGAGCCAGCAGCAAGGCCTTTTCAAAGTTTTCCCCGGCATTTTCTGCATGAGCGGTTTTTAGGTAAAAATTCCCCAGGTTTAGATAAGACTCGTGTTGTTGTGGAAACTCGTCTGCATATAATTTGTAATAATGCAAAGCTGAGTCATATAGTGCCATTTGAAGATAAATATTGGCAATACTGTTCAGTACATCATACTGTTCCGGGGCCAGTTGCAATATAGCCTTGTATTGCTGTATGGCTTCCTCAAACATATTATTGAAATAATAACGCTGAGCCAGCGTCGTCCTTCCCTGCAGGTCATCAGGATAAAGCTCGACCCACATTTGCACAACTTTCATGGCTTTTTCAGCCTCCTGCCGGAAAAGGTAGTACAGGAACTTTACGAAATACTGCTGTCTTTCCGGTAGCTTGACAAGATGCTGCATTGCCTTTTCGATGGAATGTTGTGCATTTTCTATCAGGCTCATATCAAAATAAAAGAGGGTTTGGATCAGGTATGCGACGGCAAATCCCGGGTCCGTTTCTATTGCTTTGTCAAGGTAATGAACTGCTTTCTCATAATCATTAAAGATCGAATATTTTACACCTTCTGAAAACAGCCTCAGTGCATCAAAGGAGGATGTATAAATTTCGGCAACCGGAAGATCGGTAGTTTCCTGTATGTGTGATTCGGGGAGCCCAACTTCTTTTTTTATCTTTTTACTCAGGATGTCAACAAGCTTGAAAATATCCTCATTTTCCAGGCTGAATTCAGCGATCAGGTTGGTATGTTCTGTCACATATAGTTTGCAATCCACCCTGTATTGATTGTCCTGTATCGACAATTCACCTGCAAGGAAAAAGCCCATATGGAATCGTGCGGCCAGGTTTTTCATCAGGGTCAGGGGCAATCCGATCCCATCAGGATAGCCCGCATCCCGCATCTGGTCGAAAAACTGGTTGGCCGCCTGGGAAGTAATGAACAGGTCCTGCGAGAGATCATATTCTGTCATGGACGGGATGGCATACTGCAGGAAATCGATGCTGGTATCGGATGATTGGTTCTGAAAATTAAAAATGGCAATTCGCTTCCTGAATTCGGTTTTGGGGATCACCCGCTCCACGAGAGATCCATCCTCCTTTTCAAGCTTCACGGATGTTGTGGTTGCACCCAGGTCCTTGCCTTTGAAAACGAAGACTACAATCAGCAGTGACAGGGCGAGGTTTATTGGCATACCAATTAATTCCAGTTTTTTCCACCTGCTAACGCCCTTTCTTCCGTGGAAATAGGAAATGATCAAAACGCTTGGAACCAGCGACAGGAGCAAAATCCAGGTTAGATCAACCAGGTATGGAGACAAGAAATAATGGGAAACAAGAGAAGACATCAACAACTTTAACAGATATGAAATCAACAGATATACGAGGAGAATCTGTGGCACACGCCTGTACCATAAATCCCTAAAGAATGGAACTGCAGTTCGGGGTTCTGGAATATCATCATCTATAAATACTTTATATATTTCCATAAGTCCATCAACCCCTTTCAGGTTCTTTTTCCCGATGGATACAGCATGTATATCTTCCTTGTTCCGGATCTGGGAGTATACATCCTCGGAAACGCAGATACCTCCGGATGATGCCAGTGGTTCGATCCTGGCTGCAATATTAACTGCAGAGCCAAACACATCTCCCTCTTCAAAGATCACATCACCAATGTGGATCCCGGCCCGGATGGTCAGTTCCTCTTCATCAAGACGACTTTGCAGGGCCATCGCAAACCTTACAGCCTTAATGGCACTGGTGAACATCATCAGAAGACCATCGCCGATCTCTTTGATCACTTCCCCGTTATATTCTTTTACAAGCGGAAAGACAATTTCCCGCTGACGGCTCAACAGGTCCATGGTGTGCGTTTCGTCTTTTTCCATGCGGCTGGTGTAGCCAACAATATCGGTAAAGACAATGGCTGCAAGCTTGTGATCTTTCATTGGACGTTGGTAGTTTTGGTTCAAACAAAACTAATCAATTAAATCATTTCGATCAACACTTTATTTTGCAAGCCTCAAAAGGGTCTTAGACCCTGGTGGATACATCGAGCTCCGACAGATCAAGGATAAATCCATTCACGCCCACGATCTTGTTGCCCATCACGATGGGACTGGCTGAAGAAATATGCCTGGCCAGGGTACCATCTTTGCATTTGCGCATGGTAATTTTTCCAGAGAGGGTTTCTCCCTGCATCACATGCCTGAATATCTGATTAAATTCCTCAACTTCTCCCTCGGGTCTTAAGAAGCTACAGGGCAAACCTATGACTTCTTCTTTCTTATCATACTTATATAATTTCAACCAGGCTTCGTTAACATCCCGGATAATCCCCTGCTCATCAAGCCTGTAATAACCTGCACCGCTGTCACGCACTGCATCATACATATGTTCTGAAAATTCATGCGTTTCATCAAGATCGAGGATGAACCCTTCGATGCCGATAACAGCATCTTCCGTCGTAACCGGATTGGCGGATAAAAGATGTTTGCCTGTGCTGCCGTCGCTGCATTTGCGTTTTACAGGTTTGCTGGTGATGGATTTTCCTTTCATCACCGATTGAAAAATATGATCCAATTCCTGTAAATCTTCAGATTTGCGGGTAAGAGAATAATGCTTTCCAATGACATCACTTTTGTTGCTATATTTATACATGCTCAGCCAGGCATCATTCACTTCAACAAAAAAGCCTTTGCTATCGAGGCGATAATAGCCTGCAACACTGTCATCAACGGCTTTCTGCATATGCACCTTGTGGGCTTCTTTCTCATCAAGCGTTACAACTTCCCACCCGGTGATCATTGCCTTGATGCTTGCTAAAGGAGTTTCACCCGTTGTTGTTAGATAAACATGTGCTACCACAAAAGCCATCAGGGCAAAAGCCCCGAAAGTATGAATATGGGCAATCAAACCCAGGCCGCTAATCTCTATCGGATTATTAGGATAAGTATAATACATATAAATAATGCCTGTGATCACCATAACAGGAATGACAAGCAATTTCAAACCCAGGTAAATAATTCGCTGCAAGGGATTGAATTTGTTATAAACTGTCTTGTGCGTGGGATGAGGAGCCCCTTTGAAGATTCCCGTGATGTAATAGGCAATCTGTGCTTTGATGTATTTTGTTGTGGGAATATATTGTTTCCACTCCCCGGTAACAAAGTGCCAGAAAATTGCAAATACGATCAGCACCAGGAAAGCCCATGCAGCAATATCATGCAGGAACACCGCATTTTCAAAACCAAAAAGATGATACAGGCCGTGAACCTCGAAACCCGTAAGGGCAAGGAAAAAGATCAACAGTGCCTGGCTCCAGTGCCAGAAACGCTCAAACCATTTATATATGTATTCTTCCTTCTTAATCATGATCAGTTATTTTTTACGGATTTATTATTGTTTTTCAAACGCAGGAGGGCATGGATCAAAACGCCGGCAAAAGAGGCAATTAACAAAGCATAACCCAGCAAATCAAGCAGATTGTTATGATCCCTGCCCGGCAGGTAAAAGCCCGTGAGGGATTTTAATCGTGAATCCCTTGCATGGCAATCAGCACATTGCAAAGACTGATCAGCCGGTGCTACCATATGATTGATTGGCCAGTACATGACCGTTTCTATAAAATCGTAGGTACCGCTGTATGGCAAATCAACATATTGCATCCCATGCCGGGCAGCTTTGTCCCAGTCAAAGTTTTTCCAGTAAGCCATGCTATCTTTCCCAAATAAATGCGGTAAGATAATCGTCCGGTTAATCGGATCATAAGGCTGGTTTGCTATATGTTTTTTCACCGGAATGATCCTGGATTCTTTATCATGATAATTGCCATACAATTGATTCAACGGCATGGGCCGAATGCTATCCACTTTTTCGCCCAGCAAATAATGCTCTGCCTTTCCATTGAACCAGATATAGTCGGGTTTCACATTATTTTCCCAGACAAACGCTCCTTTTTTGCTATGATATACAATATTACCAGAACTGTCTTTGCGTACCAGCAGACTTCCATCTTCCTTGAACTGACCCGCCCTGGACCAGTCCCAGTACATTTTCGTGTGGCTCTCTTTTGCATAAGTGGGTATGTGGCAGGTCTGACAGGAAACTTTCCGCACATGCCTGTTCAGTGTATTGTCCTGGTGAGGCTGCTCAGTATGACAATGAGCGCAACGAAGCCGGTTGGTGTTTTCTGAAGCGATGGAATAGAGATTACCCATGATCTCATGTCTTTCGGTAATATGGCACTCAACACACTCCATGTGTGCACCGTCAATGGCCATGTGCACATCAACCTCTTGTGTTACTTCCTTCAATTCGTTGGCAATATCACCGTGTTTGACATTATTACCCCCGCCTCCAACAAAATGGCAGGCACCGCAGTTTTCAATTCTGGGAGTTCCCACATTCCGGGCAATAAAAGAATAATCAGGTGGCAAATATTCTTTGCCGTTAAAACTTTTCGGTGTACTGACAGGATAGCCAGCTCCGGTCGGGAACTTTTCATAAGTCCCGGTCTGGTCATGACAGATAAGGCAGTCTATGCGGCTGCTGTCCTGAAAATCAAAATGCTTGTCTTTGTACCCGTAGCCAATATGACAACTGGTACAACGGGGTTCGTTGCTTGGCACCCCCACACAAAAGTTATTGATGATATTTTTCTTACCCAGCGCTATGGTATCGCCCTGTTCTGTTACATACACCTTGGTCCATTTCCAATGCGAGGTATGCATGATCTCCGAAGCGGTCAGATTGTGACAAGTCAGGCAGGCAGCCGTTACCTGCTCCGGACTTTCAAAATTCTGTCTCAGCAATGGAAATTTGCTGTGGTCAACATCCGCAATTGTATCAGGCTTGTAATTAATCAATTTAATTTCTGTATTCTCCTGCTTTACGCTGGTTTTTGTAATAAAGATGGAAACAAGAATCCAGGGAATGATCAATGCAGCAAAAAAAAGCAAAAGCCTGAAAAAATTCTTTCTCGAATCTTTCTTAGTGGTAAGTCTGACTTTTTCTTTCATATGTTAATTTGGTATGCGTTTTATTATATTTAAGTTCAAAATCTCATACAAAATAACGAACATATGTTCATAAAAACAAGTATAATAAAATTTTTTTTTTGATTGAGACAGGCTTCTTTGCTGATTGAATATTAACTCAATTTGTCAGGCAACAACAGGTAAAAGGTTGTTCCACTTTCTTTTGTACTTTCAAACCAAACCTTTCCTTTCAGATAATTCTCTCCGAATAACTTCATGCTGTATGTCCCAATACCCCGGTTGGAGCCTTTTGTTGAGAAGGACCTCTGAAAAATCTGTTTCTGAACATTTTCCTGGATAAAGTTTGGATTGTGCACGCTAAACAATACATTGCCTTCATCAGCAATAACATCCATTGTAACTTGCTGATCTTCTTTGCAAGCCTCAGCAGCATTTTTGGTCATATTGATCAATATGCGCTGCAACAGAACTTTATCTGTATGAATGATCGTTTCAGGACACTTTTCCAGGAAGATCGAGCAATGGGCTACATCCGTATTCCTTTTCACCGCATTTATCACTGAATTCATCAATTCAGGAATTTTCACTTCGTTGACATCAACAATGAGTTCATTATTTTCTGCCGCCCGAAGGCGTTGTTGATTTTTGATCTCCTGCACAAGACGGTCAGAAAGATCGTAAATTATTTCAGCCTTCTCATATTGTTCCTGTGCCATTTCGCGGAGTTCTTCTTTCAGCATTTCCGAAAAACCATATAATCCCCCGGCGGTGTTCAATACATCATGCAGAAATGTTCTTTCCAGAATCTCTCTTCGTTTTGTATCACTGATATCAATCACGGAGAACAGAACATATTTTTCCTGCATGTAAGAAAATGGCTGACTTCTGATGGATAAATCAAATGCAACGCTTTTGTTATCGATCATGCTGCTGATTCTGCATTCCCTTTCATCGGTTTTACCACCGAGTGCCTGCAATATGGAATTAACGGCACCACATTCCTTGCAGTTCTGGTGTGTTCCGCACCCGGCCTTCATCAGACGGGCATTTTTGCAATAGAGCATTTCTCCCGGTCTCATCCCAATGACAGCATCTACCTCCTGCTGAAGCAATTTCAGTAGCTTTTTGTTTGCAAACACAACCTGCCTGTTCTGGTTCAATACCATGAACAATGCATTGCTGGCTTCCGAAATTGTGACCAAAAACTCATTGGTGGTAATGTTCTCATGTTGCGCAACAATTTCTTCGGTTGAACTTCTCTCTGCCGGTGCAAAATACGTTTTCATAATCTCAAATCCTGCCCTGTTATATAGTAATTAGTTTACCAAGGTACAAAAATGTATTGGATTTGGGGGTCGAATCAATCCCGTTTAACCTTTCAGCCATTTATTGAAGAATACAAACACACAGTCCCACCGACAAGGTGATGGGCCAGTCAACGGTTTGAAGTCTTTAACATCATCCATTTCATATAAACCAATGAAGGGGTATGCAATACCTGCCTTGTTTAATAAATAGAGTTTGTCTATAACCTTGCTTTCAAAAACTGAACC
Organism: Bacteroidales bacterium; assembly: GCA_021740625.1. Taxonomy (GTDB): domain Bacteria; phylum Bacteroidota; class Bacteroidia; order Bacteroidales; family JAIOZK01; genus JAIOZK01. The sequence goes on along the minus strand of JAIOZK010000042.1, from coordinate 10,524 downwards.
CCTCTAACGCTCCACCTTAGGCGAAGGGAACTGTCTTGACCCTTTGGTTGTGTGGGATTATCCCATTCTGGGAACTAAGAGAGTTCGGAGGGTGCTTGTAAAATTGAGAGTTTATGGACAGGCTCTAAACAATCAAAACTGACATCGGGAAAGATCAATGAGATTTTCTATTTTATATTTAGCAATTCCTTTCCTTATCCCTTAAATCCTTACCTTTGCACTGCTAATTTTTTAACAGGAGAAGATAGAAAAATGTCGAGGAGTTTATTCTTAGCAGCCGCAGAACCTGAATCGGGGAAATCCTTGGTTTTGCTTGGCATCATGAATTTGCTGGCCAGCCAGGTTGGACGTGTTGGATTTTACCGCCCCATCATCAAAAGCAGAAAAGAAACCGACCCGCATATCAAGCTGGTTTCAGAAAGATATGATCTGCCGTTTGAATATGATGCCATGTACGGACTTGAGAGCAATGACGCTTTGATGAAAATACAGCAGGGTGATACCGATGGGGTGATCACCGAGATCATCAACAAGTTCAAGAAACTGGAAAAAAGATGTGATTTTATCCTGGTTGAAGGAACCGATTATTCCGGCTCCCTTTCCCCTTTCGAATTTGATTTCAACGCACGCATTGCCAATCACCTTGGCACGCCCATCCTTAGCATTATCAATGGATACATGAAATCTGTTTCGGAAATTCTTGATACAGCCCATGTGATCAAAAGCATGCTCAAGAAGGAAAAAACACCTTCTATCGGGACGATCGTTAACAGGGCAGAAGAATCCAATATCGATGAGATCATCGAAAAACTAAAAAAGATCAACAGCAAGGATGAAATCACTTTTGCTATCCCTGACAGGGAAATTTTGCAGCGTCCAACCATGCGGCAAATCAAAGACGGGTTGAATGCCGAAATTGTTTTCGGGGACGAAGAAGCACTCAATCACCATATATATGATTACAAGATAGCGGCCATGAGCCTGGAGCGCATCCTGGCACATACTTCCGACGGATCCCTTGTGATCATTCCCGGCGACCGTACAGATGTATTGCTGGCCCTGATCATGACGCTGTTATCTGAAAATTATCCCCACATCGGAGGCATCCTGCTTACCGGAGGTGTAAAACCGGATCCCTATTATATGAAACTGATCGAGGGGATCAAGAAAGTAAACGTTTCCATGCTAAGTGTTTACACTGATACCTATAATACCACCATGCGCCTGAATAAGATCCCTTCACAGCTTACGCCTGAGAACGAAAGAAGACTGGCCATTGCCATCGGACTTTTTGAGCAGTTTGTTGATGGAGAAGCGCTTTCCAAGAGTATTTCCATCACCCGGTCAAGCATTGTTACACCGGTCATGTTTGAATTCGAAATTTTTGAAAGAGCGCGTGCACAAAGAAAACATATTGTATTGCCGGAATCAAACGATGAGAGAATACTGGAAGCTGTGGATATCCTGCAACGCAGAAGTGTTGTGGATATCACATTGCTTGGAAAAGAGGAAGAGATCAAGCAGAAAATCGGCTCCCTGCAGATCGACTCCAAAAAGATCAGGATCATTGATCCGGCAAAGTCAAAACTGAGAAAGAAATTTGCAGAGGAATACTTTAGTTTAAGGCAGCATAAAGGCGTTTCGGAAGATGCAGCCTATGATATCATGGGAGATCTTAGCTATTTTGGTACCATGATGGTTCACCTGGGTTATGCAGACGGAATGGTTTCAGGAGCAGCCCATACCACACAACACACCATACGTCCTGCTTTTGAGTTCATAAAAACAAAACCCGGGGTAAGCATCGTATCCAGTTCTTTCTTTATGTGTTTTGAAGACAGGGTGCTTGTTTTCGGCGATTGTGCTGTAAACCCTAATCCCAATGCAGAACAATTGGCCGACATTGCCATCAGTTCAGCCGATACAGCTATGTCTTTCGGTGTTGATCCCAGAGTGGCCATGCTTTCTTACTCAACCGGTGAGTCTGGCAAAGGGGCAGATGTGGAAAAAGTTCGCAACGCAACAAAAATCGCCAAAAAACGCAGGCCAGACCTGAGCATAGAAGGACCTATTCAATACGATGCGGCCATTGATGCCTCCGTGGCCAAAAAGAAAATGCCGGGCAGTGAGGTAGCAGGAAAAGCGACAGTCTTTATTTTTCCCGACCTGAATACCGGAAATAATACATACAAAGCCGTTCAGAGAGCAGCGAATGTAGTGGCTGTAGGACCTGTATTACAAGGTTTGAATAAACCGGTGAATGATCTGAGCCGTGGATGCCTGGTAAAAGATATCGTGAATACGGTTGCCATAACAGCCATCCAGGCACAGATTGAACCAGGGAAATAAGCATTTTCCCGTACAGCCTATCGGAAGCAAGCACAAACATTCGTGCTATTGCATGGACAATAATGACTGGCATCATTGGGTTAATTTATGAGGCTGTCCAAAAAGCGCACTGCAGAATTCTGGGTCATATCGGGCGCCGTGTCTGCCTACAGGCTGTAGTCGAGATGCACTGCTTTAGGCTTCAACTCCTCAAAAGTGCAAGTCGCTCAGCCTGATGATATATCGCACTTTCTGGACAAGCTCACCAGAAAACAAAAAATGTTTATTTATGCATTCGTGGCTTAAAAGATATTAAGATGCAAGTATACAAATTCGGTGGATTGTCTTTAAAAGATGCCGTGGGTATCAAAAATGTTACGGAGATTATCCTCCGGCACCGGAAAGAAAATCTTATTGTTATCGTTTCCGCCATCGGTAAAAACACACGGCTTCTCTGCAAATATGCCGAAAGCTGTTTTGCGGATTCAGCGGAAAAAGAAAAATCTTATCTGGACTTTCAAAAGAATCATGTGGAAATTTTAAATGAACTCAATATCAGAGAGAAAGATGAGGGATATGATCAAATCATGGATTGCATCCTGAAGACAGGAAATATACGCATGGACAGCAATTTCGAGCGATTTTCAGACCAGGTGATCTCAAATGGTGAACTGGTCTCAAGTATGATCCTGAGCAGCTATTTAAAAAAGACAGGAACCGATAACCAGTGGATCGACATCAGGGAGGTGCTAAAAACAGATAACCACTATTCGCAGGCGCATGTTAATCATGAGGAAAGCCTTGTTAATGCAAAAAATATTTTTGGCAAACAGAAAGGGATCATCATCAGCCAGGGGTTTATTGGACGCTCAGAAGAAGGGTTTACAAGTACACTGGGCTTCGAGGGTTCGGATTATACCGCTACTTTGATTGGAAATTATCTTGATGCAGAAAAAGTCATTATCTGGAAAGATGTACCGGGAATCATGAATGCGGACCCCGGTAAATATCCGGATGCAATGAAAATTGATCGTATCTCCTATGAGGACATCCTGAATTATGCACATGCCGGAGCAAAAGTTTTACATCCCAAAAGCATCAAACCGGCCAGGAACAAGAATATCCCACTGGAGGTTAAAAGTTATAGAAACCCTCAATTGGCAGGAAGTCTGATTGATGAAAAAGGCAGTGAAATAAAACCACCTGTAATCATTGTGAAAAAGGATCAGGCTTATCTTAGGATAAAATGCCGCGACTTTTCATTTATCCTTGAAGATCACTTAAATGAAATCATAAAACTGATGCATAAACTGAATATTTCTATTAATCTTATAAATATTAACGCCATTTCTGTAGAGTTCTCTGTGGATCGTCATGATTTAAAAATTAAGAAATTGCGAGAGGAAGTTGGCAAATCATTTCAATTATATTTAAAAGAAAAGCTGGAACTCTGGAATTTTTTCAATCTTCCTGATAAAAGCATTCGGGATAAGATGGATGGTAAAAAAGAGTTTATCAGGATACAATCAGGCAAAAATTGCCGGATCTTATGCAGCAGCAATCAAAACGAACTAAATATTTAGTTGTATGAAAGTAGCAGTGATTGGCGCCACAGGCCTGGTCGGGCAGAAAATGATCAGTATACTGGAAGAGAGAGATTTCCCTTTAAAAGAACTTATCCCGGTTGCCTCAGAACGATCCATAGGAAAGGAATTGTTTTTTCAGGGAAATTCATTTGAGACAATTACCATAGAGCAAGCATTGCAAATGAAACCTGAGCTGGCCTTGTTTTCAGCCGGGAAAGAAATTTCGCTTCAATATGGAAAACAATTTGCAGCATCAGGCACCATCGTTATTGACAATTCATCTGCCTGGCGCATGGAGCCCGACATCAAGCTGATCGTACCTGAAGTCAATGGTGAATTACTCAAACAGGAAGACCGGCTCATCGCAAATCCAAATTGTTCTACCATACAAATGGTGGTGGCCCTCGCTCCCTTGCACAAAATTTATAAAATTAAGCGGGTCGTTGTTTCTACTTACCAGGCTGTTTCCGGATCGGGACAAAAAGCCCTGGCACAGATGGAAGCGGAAAGAAGATTGGAAAATGCGGAAAAAGCATACCCCTACTCCATCGATCTGAACTGCCTGCCCCATGGCGGTGAATTCCTGGAAAATGATTATACAAGCGAAGAAATGAAGCTGGTGAACGAAAGCCGGAAAATCCTGGGAGAACCGGATTTAAAAGTTACAGCCACAGTGGTGCGCATTCCGGTTCATACGGGCCATTCGGAAAGCATTAACCTGGAATTCGAAAATGATTTTACAATCAATGATGTAAAAGAAATACTTTCAGGTACTCCAGGTATTAAAGTTTTGGATGCCCCGGAAAAGAACCATTACCCCATGCCTTTGTTCGCAGAAGGGAAGGATGATGTTTTTGTTGGCAGAATCCGCAGAGACGTATCTTGCAAAAAAGCATTGAACCTCTGGGTGGTTTCGGATAATCTGCGAAAAGGAGCTGCCACCAATGCAGTCCAGATAGCTGAAAAAATGCTGGAAATAAAAGAAAGAAATTTTTAGGATAAATTGTCTTTTTTTAATCTTCATTGCCTTCCTGATTTTGAAATTAAAATACAGGATTTACTACCTTCGTTTTCCATGATCGAAAAACTCAAAAACCGAAACTTTGAAGCGGAGTTCGATTTTGCAACTTCCCGCAGCAGCGGACCCGGCGGGCAGCATGTGAACAAAACTGAAACCAGGGTCGAATTGCGTTTTAATATTCCATCATCACAGATTCTTACGGATGAAGAAAAAGAAATTTTGCTAAAAGGGCTCATTGCCCGTATCACAAGCGAAGGAGATTTGATCATCACTTCACAGGAACACAAATCCCAGGCAAAAAACAAGGCAGAAGCGATACAAAAGTTTTATGAGCTGGTGGCAAAAGCGCTTACGCCAAAGAAAAAGAGAAAGAAGACCCGGCGTTCCAAAGCTGCCCGCGAAAAGCGGTTGAAGGAAAAGAAAATGCAGTCGGAAAAGAAGGAACAGAGAAAGCCGCCGGATATAAAATGACAAAGGGTCTATGACCCGGCCTTTAAGATGCTTTGTTGGATCATTGACCCTGCAATCAATGTACAATTTAAAAAACATTTAGAAACTCTTATAAATCCCTTTATTGTAACTTTGCAGCATGGCCGGAAAATTCAGGACACCGCAGGTATTGAGCATTTCCATCACGCATCTGCTCCATGATATTTACACCAGCTTCCTGGCGCCCATCCTGCCCCTGTTGATCGAAAAGCTTGGGTTTTCCCTTTCCCTGGCCGGGCTGCTCAGCCTAATACAGCGCATCCCCTCCCTTTTCAATCCGCTCATCGGCATCATGGCCGATAAAGTGGCTGTGCGCTATTTTGTAATCCTGTCGCCCAGTATCACAGCCATTTCGATGAGTTTGCTGGGCGTAGCAACAAGCTATACTTTCCTGGCCATCCTTCTGTTCATCTCAGGTATCAGCAGTGCAGTGTTCCATGTCCCGGCACCTGTGCTGGTAAAAAATGTGTCGGGTAAGCGAATCGGTACGGGCATGAGTTTCTATATGGTGGGCGGAGAACTTGCCAGGACACTGGGTCCGATCGTGATCCTTGCCTCCATTTCCTACTGGGGACTTGAAGGTAGCTGGAGACTGTTGTTTTTTGCTGTAGCAGCAACCCTTTTCCTTTTCTTTATGTTGCGGAACGTGGATTCGGATGTGGAGATCAAAAAGAAGAAGCAAGAGCAGAAAAACGAATCCATCTGGCAATACATGAAATCCATCCAAATGATCATCATTGCCGTGAGTGGGATCACTTTTTTCAGGGCGATGATGAAATCTGCACTTACAGCTTTTTTACCGACCTTTATTAATTCACAGGGTGAAAGTCTCTGGTTTGCCGGGATATCCCTTACGGTGCTTCAATTTGCAGGAGCAGCCAGTGTTATGACCGCAGGAACGGTTTCTGATAAAATCGGACGGATCAACATGCTGAAGATTGCCACCATTGCCTCTCCCGTTTTTATGTGGCTTTTTGTTTACCTTGGAAAGGCTTTTATTTTCCCCGTATTGATACTGCTGGGACTGAGTATTTTTGCTTCAACGCCTGTTTTACTCGCCTTCCTGCAGGAAATCGGGAAAGACCGGCCTGCCTTTATCAATAGCATTTACATGACTGTTGGTTTTGTTTCGGGAGCTGTAGCAGTCGTCCTGGTAGGTGCACTTGGCGATGTGATCGGGTTAAAACACACCTTTGAAATCACCGCGTATATCGGTATCGCAGCAATTCCCTTTGTTTTCCTGCTGGATAAGAAAATTAAATAAAACCACATCAAATCGCTTCTTATAAATAAGCATCAACTCGGGCCCAATTAACAGGCAATAATCCTTATCTTTGAATAAACAAAAGCATTTCATGGAAAGAGAAGTCCTCAGCACGAACCGCAAAGCATTAAGACTTAACCTTGATGCTTCCATTTATGGTAGTTTTGCTGAAATTGGTGGCGGGCAGGAAGCTTCCAGGAATTTTTTTACTGCAGGAGGAGCTTCAGGAACTGTAGCAAAAACGATTTCTGCTTACGACAAGAAATTCAGCGACAAACTATACAACAACAACCAGCCGGGCAGATATGTTTCAGAAGGACGCCTGAGCAAAATGCTGAAGACCGAATATGATGATCTCATCAGTCTCTTGCACAAAGATGAAGGTCCTGATAAAAGATATTTCGTATTTGCCAACACAGTGGCTACCATCAATTATAAGAAGGACAATTACAGTCATGGGTGGCTGGGAATACGCTTCCAGCTTAAACCCGGCGCTGAACCCAATGAAGTAGTCATGCATGTGAACCTGCATGAGAATGATGCGGTTTTGCAGCAGCAATCGTTGGGGGTGTTGGGCGTGAATTTTATTTATGCTAGTTACCATTACCACGACAGGCCCAATGTATTTTTAAAATCGCTGCTTGACAATCTTGACCGCGACCGGGTTGAGATCACACTCATCCGAATGTCGGGCAGTGATATGGATTATGTCGATAATCGTTTGTTAAGTGTTCAACTTGTGAACAATGGCATGACCAGTGCCACCATGTTCGACCGGAATGGCAATGTTCAGCAACCTTCCGATATGCTGTACAAAAAAAATGTGATGGCCTTCCGCGGAAGTTTCCGGCCAATCACTTACGTAGGTTTCGACATGCTGAAAACCAGTTTTGCCATGTTCAAGAAAGACAAGGATTATGAAAAGGAAAACACGGTTAGCCTGTGTGAGATGACCCTGAACAACCTGCTGGAAGAGGGTAAATTTGACGAAAGGGATTTTCTTGACCGGGCGGATATGCTTATTGGAATGGGGCAGAATGTAATGGTTTCCAATTACAGGGAGTATTATAAACTGGTAGATTATTTTTCTCAATTCAGGATCAGGAACCTCAGGGTAGTGATTGGAATCCCAACTTTTCTGAACGTCCTTGACCAAAGATACTATACTCAGCTGAAAGGTGGCATACTGGAAGCCTTCGGTAAACTTTTTACCGACAACATGAAACTCTACGTTTACCCGACCAAAGACTCTGAAACAGGAGGTTTGATGACTTCTGAAAACATTCCCCTGGACGATGGTCTGAGGTATTTGTACCGCTACCTGGTTGAAAACAGAAAGATCATTGACCTGGAAGGAGTAAATACGGACAAACTTCATATTAAATCCAGAGAAGTACTGAAAATGATCCGAAATGATTCGGATGGATGGGAGCTCCTGGTGCCTGTATACATAGAAGAGTTTATTAAGACCAATCACCTGTTCGGTTTCAGTGGAAAAGAAGAACTTGTATCACGTACCGATAATTGCAGTGATATAATGGGTGAAAGGACCCGGCTGGCAAAGAAAAAAAGGAAAGAATAGAAATAACAGATTGTTTGTTGTAATAAAATTAGACAAAAATTTGTTTTCTATCTCCTTGTGTTTTTTTAGATGTTGAAAGCTCCTGCGGAGGCTTTCAGGTCGCGAAGCAAAATCATAATTCAATTTCTTATTTTTGAAAAAAGATATGCAATGACCCCATTAGCCGAAACATTGAGACCTGAATCACTGAACGAATACATCGGACAGGAACACCTGGTAGGCAAAACTGCCATACTGCGGAAAGCGATCGAATCAGGAAATATCCCGTCCATGATCCTCTGGGGACCACCCGGAACAGGCAAAACAACGCTGGCCTATATTATTTCCAGGCAATTGCAACGTCCTTTTCATACCCTGAGTGCTGTAAGTTCCGGAGTGAAGGATGTGCGGGAAGTGATCAACAGGGCAAAAATAGAAATGCGACCCATTCTCTTTATCGATGAAATACACCGTTTCAGCAAATCCCAACAGGATTCTCTGCTTGGTGCAGTTGAGAAAGGAATTATCACACTGATTGGCGCAACAACCGAAAATCCTTCTTTTGAGGTCATTTCCCCTTTGCTTTCGCGTTGCCAGGTTTATATTTTAAAAAGTCTGGAGAAAAAGCATTTGCAGATCTTGCTTGAAAAAGCAAAAGCACACCTGGAAGAAAGCTGGCACATCAAGATACAGGTTAAAGAAGAAGAGGCTCTGTTCAGAATATCCGGCGGAGATGCAAGAAAACTATTCAATGCCCTGGAACTGGTGGTGAATTCCGAAAAGGAAAAGAAACGCATTACCCTTACAAACAAAAAAGCCATGGATATTATCCAGGAAAACCTGGCCATTTATGATAAAAAAGGAGAAATGCATTATGATGTCATTTCTGCCTTTATCAAATCCATGCGCGGCAGCGACCCCAATGCCGCAGTTTACTGGCTGGCAAGGATGGTGGAAGCCGGGGAAGATCCCAAGTTCATTGCCCGGAGGATGGTGATCCTGGCATCGGAAGATATCGGCAATGCCAATCCCAATGCACTCCTGCTGGCCAATGCCTGTTTCGATGCCATCAGCAAGGTGGGCTGGCCGGAGGGAAGGATTATCCTTTCGCAAACAGCGATATACCTTGCTTCGTCACCCAAAAGTAATTCCTCCTATCAGGCCATCAATGAAGCACAGGATATGGTCAGAAAAACTGGAGACCTGCCTGTACCCCTTCCCATTCGCAATGCCCCGACAAAACTGATGAAAGATATTGGATACGGGCAACAATATAAATATGCCCACAGTTATGAAGGGAATTTTGCAGAAATGGAATTTTTGCCTGATGATATCAAAGGTAAGTTGCTTTATGATCCCGGAAAAAATCCAAGAGAAGAAGAATTGAGAAAACATCTAAGGCGTTTGTGGAGAGATAAATATTCTTACTGATAGTTATAAGGCTTCCTTGCGCAATTAATAATTATTTATCTACATTCCTTCAATAATAACAGACAAATTGAAATTCCAGCAAGTAAATTCCTGTCGGTCCTGATAATTTTACAATAACCAAATATTCCATTTTCAATGAATAAAATCTTGTTGCTCGTATTCATAATGGGTACATTGTATTCCCAGTGCCAATCAATCGATGGCTTCCGCGGCTGGAAATGGGGTACACCCTATTCGGAAGTCGAAACCGAACTCATCAAATCCAGGAACAAAATTCCGGGATTTAAAGCCTATGATAAAATTGGTGACAAGCTCGAATACGAAGGTATGCAAGTCCGGCTTATCACTTATGGTTTTAAAAAGAATGTTTTCAAAGCATTAAATATTGGAATGTATTCAAAAGACATCGATGCAATCATCGAAGTTTTTACAAAAAAATACGGCAAACCCAAGCAAACCGAAATGGAATTCCTAAAAAACTGGGAATGGCATCTGGAAAATGCCGACATTTCTGTTGCATTTATTCCGACAAAAATGGAAAATGGAATTAGTGTTGGCATCAAGGGAAAGTAACTTTCAATGATCCGGCTGAAATATCGCTTCTCTTAAGATTTCTTATCTTTTACCACAACCATTGCGTTTCACGGCCTGTTAAAAATCTTTAAATCCTGCAGGCCTGAGCCATAAGTGTTATTGCATTTCGTAATTTCGGTTCACCAGTAATATTAGGTGGGGAATAAGAATTTAGTCTACCTTAGATCCATGGAAACAAAGGATATATTACAGTACATTTTGCCCAAAGAAATTCTGGAGTATTTTGATGTAACCAACATCAAAGAAGTCA
>JAIOZK010000018.1 GCA_021740625.1 Bacteroidales bacterium | reverse complement strand
CTTTGGTTGTATTGGGATTACGATATAAACATTGACGGAAGCAAGGATTTTTTCCGCGGCAAAGATTACCACTACTTTCTTGCGAGGCTTTCTGATTCAGAAGGTGATGTGTATGTTTCAGCACATACCGTGCTGAGGGGAGATAAACATCCTGCTACAGCACTTCAGGTTGTGGAAGAAAAGCCCATGGAGACCGGCAAGGTGAAAGTGGAAATAGATGCCGAAACAATGGCAAATGATATTAATAAAAAGGGAACTGTTCGAATCTATGGGATCCATTTCGATACGGATAAAGCTGTGATTCAGGAAAAGTCTGAATCCACGCTTGATGAGATAGCCAAACTTCTGGAGCAAAACCCCGGTCTTAACCTATGCGTTGTGGGGCATACAGATGCTACCGGAAGTATGGAGCACAACATGGACTTGTCAAAGAGGCGTGCTGAGGCTGTGACTAGGTTTTTGACTTCCGAAAAAGGGATTTCTGCGGACAGACTTACATCCTATGGAGTAGGCCCACTGGCTCCTGTGGCCAGCAATGAAGATGAAGATGGAAGATCACAGAACAGGAGGGTTGAATTAGTTAAAATAGCAAAGCAATAAATTTAATTAAGAACCTGTAAAAATTTTATATTTCTGAAACTCAATGAAAGCTTGTATTTCCTGCATGTTTAGTAATGAATGGAAAATTCTGAGTGATGATAAAAAACTGTGTTTATTTTCGAATGACATTGAACAGAACTTAAGCACAGAGAACACAGAGCAAAATAGTATAGCAATCGAATGTATTTCAGAATTGATCCTGTGCCCTATGTGAATTTCTCTGTGTGCATTGTGGTTAATCTTATCCGAAAATTTTTGTGAGCCCCCCAAATCGCTACATCGCTACATCGTGCAATCGTTTAATCGGGCAATTGAATAAAATTAATTTAACGATTGAGCGATTGGCGATTATCGAATGAACGATTTAAAATTACAACGAAAGCACCCGTGCGATCTCCAGCAAATGCTTGTTCATCTTCTGGTGCTGTTTGATGGCTTTTTCGAAAGGCGTAAATGCGATCTTGTTATCTACCTGTCCGACCATCACACCGCTTTTGCCTTTTAGAAGTGCCATCACAGATTCGTAGCCCAGTGTGCTTGCCAGCACGCGGTCGCCGCAGGTAGGCGGACCTCCGCGTTGGATATGCCCAAGGATGGTAACCCGGATGTCGAAATGATCGAAACGCTTTTTAATTTCTTCTGCCACATCATAGGCGCCGCCAAAATCATCCCCTTCTGATACAATGACAATGCCCGACTTCTTATTCTTTCTCCTGTCGTTTTTCAATTTATCGATCAGGCTGTTGATGTAGGTTTTTGTCTCCGGGACAAGTATGTCTTCTGCTCCTCCTGCAATGCCGCTGCGCAATGCAATGAAACCCGCATCCCTTCCCATCACTTCCACCAGGAAGAGGCGGTCGTGGGCGGCTGCCGTATCACGGATCTTATCCACCGCCTGTACCACATTGTTGATGGCGGTATCAAAACCGATGGTGAAATCCGTGCCAAAAAGGTCGTTGTCGATGGTCCCGGGCAATCCGATCATCGGGAAGCTGAATTCTTCTTCAAAGATTTTGGCGCCGGTAAAAGTACCATCTCCGCCGATTACAACAAGCGCATCGATCTTGTGTCGTTTCAATTCCGCATGGGCTTTCTTTCTGCCTGCATGGGTTCTGAATTCTTCGCTCCTGGCTGTTTTCAACATGGTTCCCCCCCGCTGAAGGATGTTGGCAACCGATGTCCGGTCCATTTTCTTGAAATCACCTGTGATCAGCCCCTGGTATCCATTGATGATCCCAAATATTTCCAGTTCATTTTTGATGGCCGTCCTCACGATGGCTCTCACTGCAGCATTCATCCCGGGGGCATCTCCTCCCGAGGTTAAAACTCCTATCTTTTTAATTTTCAGCATATATCATTTTGTTGATTGGGTGCAACAATTCAGGAACGCTCATTCTTTTTCTTTGTTTTTTTGCTTCCTGCATATAATTCAAATTTAATGAATTTACAGGCGATCTTGCCATTGAAGACATCCATCCTGAACGAAGAACGCAGTCCCAGGTATTTTACGGCATAAAAATCGGAAGCCAGGATAAAGGCATTGTAGCCGGCATATTTCTGCTTGAAAACATCTCCCATCATCTTGTAGAAATCGATCATATCCTTTTTCTGTATGCGTTCGCCATAAGGCGGGTTGGTGATGATGGTGCCTTTTTCAAATGGCGGCATTAGTTTTTCAAAGGAGGCATGTATCACCACGATGTCTTTGTGCAACTGCGCTGTCCGGATGTTTTTTCTTGCATTCACCAGCGCCCGCTCAGAAATATCACTTCCCATAATGGAGATCTCTGTTTCGGTGATTTTGCCATCGGCCTCTTCTTTAATTTTCTTCCACAAATCTTCATCAAAATCTTTCCATTTCATGAAAGCAAATGACTTGCGGTAATAACCTGCCGGGATGTTCATGGCCTGTTTGGCCGCCTCGATCAGCATGGTCCCACTGCCACAAAAGGGATCCAAAAAAGATGTTTTTGCTTTCCATCCACTCAGCAGGATCAGGCCTGCCGCCAGCACCTCGTTGATGGGTGCCTGTCCGCCCGACTGCCGGTAACCTCTTTTGTGCAGTGAATCCCCGGAGCTGTCCAGGGATATGTTACAGTGATTCCTGTTGATGTGCACGTTCAATTGTACATCGGGATCCTTCACATCCACAGAAGGTCTTTTTCCGTATTTCTCCTGGAAATAATCCGCGATGGCATCTTTTGTTTTCAGGGCGACGTAATAGGAATGGGTCAGGTTTGAGTTACTCACCACCCCGTCGATGGCGAAGGTAGTGTTTACATCCAGAAGTTCTTCCCAGTCAATCTTTTTTACATTTTCGTATAACTCATCTTCCGATCCGGCCGGGAAGTCAAACATGGACTGCAGTACCTTCAGGGCGGTACGGCACTGGTAATTGATGCGGTATATGAGATCCATATCCCCGTCACAGCTAACAGCGCGTTTCAGTATTTGAATGTTCCTGGCACCGGTTTCCCGCAGTTCTCCTGCCAGGATGTCTTCGAGACCAGATAAGGTTTTTACTACAATTTTGGCCATACGGTCCATCGTTATTGGTCAATAATCATTTGTCATTTACCCACCTTAACCATGGCGGAATGACATGTTTTGAATATCGAATTTCGAAGTTGGGGAAGCCGCATCAACCAGAGTATATCGGGAAGCGAGACCCTCTAGAGGCTGTCCAAAAAGTAACAAACAGCTATCTGGGTCACATCGAGCGAAGTCGAGATGCACTGATAATCAACGATTTTTAGGCTTCGACTTCGCTCAGCCTGACGAAATATCACACTTTTTGGACAGCCTCCTTCCCCTAAATTGATCAATGGATGTTGTGTGTTGATTATTGGATATTAAATCCAGCCTCCAACTTCCAAACCAGTCCTGATGATATAGTCCGGCCCCTGCTTCCGTATTCCATCTCCCCATCCTTGATCCTTCTTCTGAAAATATGATCGTTCTGATTATTTTTGTAAAATTACACAAACAATCAATATGGCTTATGACAATAAAAGAAGCACAGAAAAAGATAGACCGGTGGATCAATACCAAAGGGGTAAGATATTTTGATGAACTGACCAATACCGCTATTTTGATGGAGGAAGTGGGGGAGGTGGCACGCATCATGGCCAGGGAGTATGGTGAACAGTCCTTTAAGGAAGGAGAGAAAGCGGATCACCTTGCAGATGAGTTTGCCGATGTGCTCTTTGTATTGATTTGCCTGGCCAACCAGACGGGTGTTGATCTGACGGAGGCCCTGCAAAAGAACCTTGAGAAGAAAAATCAAAGGGATTCAAATCGGCACAGGGAGAATGAAAAATTGAAATAGTTTCACCCCACCTTCCGCACACCCTTTTTCCCTTTAAGGGGAAGTCCATGACGGATACAGGATTGGACAGCTTCTTAAAGGAGTATGGGAGGGAGGATAAATTTATGGACAGACTCTATGTAAAAAAGCTCCCTTAATCTCATTATCGAAATAAACGCATGCGGTTTCTTTCGTCGGTTGAAAAATAAGCCTTCAGGAAATCCTCCTCTTTTTCCAGTCGAGCGATCAATTCCGATAGACGCTCCAGGTTCTCCTCCATATATTTGTTGAATTCCCGGTCGGCAGGCTTAACCATGCTGAACAGAGATCTTGCAGACATGGTTTTGCTGTATATGGTATTAAATGTTTCAGCAATGTGATCATCTGAATAGGCTTCCTCCCGGAATTGTTTGTTCTTTGCAGCAATGTATTCATTAAAAAGACTTACCGCTTCGTTGAATAGTTGAACAGCCTGGTTGTGAACATCCACCTGCTGGTTATGTCTTTTGGTGTTGATGCGCTCGATGTAATTGTTGGCTTCCTTTAGTATCATGTCGTTGATGATACCGCTGGATTTCATTCGTTCCACGGCGCTCAGCAATTGTTGTTCCTCTTCCAGCGCAAGATGTGTGTGGATGGCCTGGTCAACATCTTCATATTTCACTGAATACCCGTTCTTCCGCCCTTCATAAAAGTCATAATGACTCAATGGACTGTTCAGGAACTGAAACAAAGGATCGAAAGGCATGTGTGAGCGGATCATGTCGGAAGGCATCTTCATAAACCATTTTTCCGTATACTCATCATAAACCCTTCCGTTCCTGATATAACCCGAACCCCAGGTAGGATCGAACAAATACCATTGTTCATTGATCCTGATAGCATTCCAGGCATGTGGAATATCGTTGATGTTGTTGTTCTGCCGGGTATAACCCGTGATGACCAGGGATTCCAGCCCGGATTGCTTAGCAAGGTAGTTGAACAATTCCGCATAATGCTGGCAGACCCCCTTTTTATTTTCAAGGGCATAGTCAATGAGCTCTTTCGCTTCGGTAAAGGTGCCGCCTTTCCTGGCCATGCTAAGGTCATAATCCAGGTTTGTGGCTACCCAGTAGTAAATTGAATAGGCTTTTAGCCAGTCCTGGCTGAGGTCTTTTGTGAGGTATTTCGCCAGCTTACCGGGATCATCCATCAATGCGGATGGTGTTTTATCCGCTTTTTCCCTGATCTCCCCCTTGATCCTGGTATAATCCTGTGCTCCTGCGATTATTGGCAATATCAAAAGGACTGCACAGCTCAGTATGATTGCTCCGTAATTTTTCATAGGTAAAAGAATAACAGGAAATTCGGGATTTTATTGAAATATAGGGATGATCAAAATTATTTTTGCCACAAAGGCAGCAGGGCTCTATGCATACACAAAGAAATTCGGAAATTGCAAAGGATTCCCTGTCTCGTTGGCACTTGGCACTTGGCACTCGGCCGCACCCGCAGCCCACTGCCGACTGTAGACTGCTTACTACCGATTACCTCCTGCAACTCCCACTATTTCCTCTTCTTCCTTCCCCCTGAAAACTTCCTTCTCTTAAAAGAAGACTTCCTGCGATGCTTTACTTCCCAGGCCGGTCCTTCGCCCAGATCCTTCGGTGGGGGGAGTTTGATTACTTCCTGTTCGATCAGCTTTTCTATCTTGTGAAAATCGTAGGTGTCGTTCTGGGTGACAAAGGTCAGGGCGACCCCGTCCTTTTCTGCACGGGCTGTGCGGCCAATGCGATGTACATAATCTTCGGCATCATTGGGGACATCAAAATTGATCACCAGGTTGATGTCCTGTATGTCGATGCCACGACTTAAAACATCCGTTGCAACGAGCACCCTTGTTTCTCTTGACTTAAAACGCAATAGCACTTCCTGCCGCTGAAGCTGCTCCAGGTCGGATGAGATGCCTTCACAGACAAGTCCTTCCTTTTTCAGGGAACGTACGATGTCGGTGACCTTCTTTTTCGTGGAGCTGAATATGAGGATGCTTTTGTAATCGGGTTTATCGGCAATGAGGTCATTGATCAAAGGGATCTTCTGTTCTTCGTAAACCATATAAACTGCCTGCAACACATTTTTGGGTGGTTTTGCAATGGCCGTGTTCAATTCGGCAGGATCGTTCAGGATCTTGGAGGCCAGCTTCCTGATCTCCGGCGGCATGGTAGCACTGAACATCAGGGTTTGCCTGTTTTTTGGTAAATAAGATTCAATTTTCAGGATGTCCTCATAAAAGCCGATGTCGAGCATGCGGTCGGCTTCATCCAGGATGAAAAATTTAATATCATCAAATTTTACATAACCCATGTTCAAATGGGCGATCAGTTTGCCGGGAGTGGCCACAATGATATCGGCGCCTTTGGTGAGGGCCTTTTTTTGCTGTACCCAACCCATGCCGTCAGTGTCTCCACCGTAAATGGCAATGGAGCTGGCATTGGTGAAATAGGCAAAGCCCTGCACATGCTGTTCAATCTGTATGGCCAGTTCACGTGTTGGTGCCAGCACCAGGGTGCTTGTTCCGCTTCCCTGATCTCTGGCGATACGGTCCAGTATCGGCAGGATAAAAGCAGCCGTTTTGCCCGTACCGGTCTGGGCACAGGCAATCAGGTCTTTGTTTTCCAGAATAACGGGTATGGCACTTTCCTGTATGGGGGTAGCCTTTTCAAAACCCATGTAAGAGATTGCTTCCTGAATGGTATCATTCAGATCAAATTCGTTGAATTTCATTTATTTTTTATTCTCCTCTTCTTTTTTCTCGCGCAGTTTCTTCAGGACTTCTTCCTGAACTGATGGCTGCAGAGGCATGTACTTGTATAAATCCATGCTGTAGTTGGCTCTTCCGCTCGACATATTCCTCAATTTGGTTGCATAGCCGAACATTTCGCTCAAAGGTACAAAACCTACGAGTTTCTGGGATCCCTTGCGGTATCTCCTCATGGATTCTATCTTTCCGCGCCTTTTGTTCAGGTCGCCCACCACATCACCGATGTAATCGTCGGGTGTGTTGATCTCGATGCGCATCATGGGCTCTAGCAATATGGGTGTGGCTTTGTGGAAACCATTTTTAAACGCAATGGAAGCACAGGTCTGGAAAGCAAAATCCGAGGAATCTACCGGGTGGAACTTACCATCGAGTAATACCACTTTCACATCTACCACGGGGTAACCTGCCAGGATACCTGCTGCCATGGTTTTCTGTATTCCTTTGTCGACCGAAGGAATGTACTCGGCCGGGATGTTCCCGCCCTTGATCTTGTCGATGAACTCATATCCGTTTCCATCATTGGGCTCGATGCGCATCTGGGTTTGGGCAAATTGTCCCTTACCACCCGATTGCTTCACATGCCGGTATTCCGTTTCCACTTCGGTTGTGATGCTTTCGCGATAGGCAACAGCCGGTTCACCTACTTCCACATCCACATCGAATTCGTGTTTTAAACGGTCGATGATGATCTCCAAATGAAGCTCTCCCATACCGGCAATGATGTTTTCTTCGGTTTCATGATCGAATCGTACATTGAAAGAAGGATCTTCGTTTGCCAGTTTATGCAGTGCTTCTCCAAGTTTTGCCTGCTCTTTCCTGGATTTGGGAGAGATCTTTAATTCGATGACCGTGGGAGGAGAGACGATGCTTTCAAGGAAAAGTTTGTTTTCAGGATCACATAAGGTATCTCCTGTTTTGGTATGTTTCATGCCGATCAGGGCGACAATATCCCCGGGTCCTGCCACATCTACTTCTTCTCTTTCCTTGGCCTTGATCTTCATGATGCGCCCGATACGCTCCATCTTGTCCTGGGTGGAGTTTAGGATGGGCATCCCACTTTTCAGGCTTCCGGAATATATCCTGATAAAGGTTTGCTGACCAACATAGGGATCGTGGATCAGTTTAAAGGCCAGGGCGGCGAAAGGTGCTTTTGGAGCGGGACAGCGTGTATGGGTTTTTTCTGCATCTTCGGTATCTATGCCCACAACGGCGCCCACATCGATGGGGGAGGGCAGGTAGTCTACCACGGCATCTAGCAACAATTGAACACCTTTGTTTTTATATGCAGCACCGCAAAAAACCGGGGTGATGAGCAATCCCAGGGTAGCTTTGCGGGCTACTTTCTTGAGCAAGTCCACAGGAATTTCCTGTTCTTCCAGGAACATTTCGGCGATTTCGTCGTTGAAATCTGCAATTTTTTCGATGAGGTGATCCCGGGCGGCTTTGGCTGTGTCTCTGTATTCATCCGGGATCTCTGCCTCTATCCGTTCATAATCCTGGAAAATAAAGGCCTTTTGTTCGATGACATCGATCAGGCCCTTGAAGTCTTCTTCAGATCCCATGGGTAATTGAAAGGGGACCGCATTGGCATCCAGGTATTTGTCCATCATGGCCACTGCCTCTTCAAAATCGGCGCCGGTGCGATCCATCTTGTTGATGAATGCAATGCGTGGCACCTTGTACTTATCGGCCTGGTTCCAAACGGTTTCACTCTGTGGCTCAACACCATTTACGGCATCGAATAAAGCGATCATCCCATCGATTACCCTGAGAGAACGCTCCACTTCAATGGTAAAGTCGACGTGGCCGGGTGTATCAATGATGTTGACGGAGTGACCATTCCAGGCGCAGGAAATCGCTGCAGAGGCAATGGTAATGCCTCTTTCCTGTTCCTGTTTCATGAAGTCCATGGTCGCGGCCCCGTCGTGTACTTCACCCACTTTTCTTTTGATACCGGTGTAATACAAGATACGTTCGGTTACGGTTGTTTTGCCGGCATCGATGTGCGCTGCAATACCTATATTTCTGAGTTTGCTTAATGACATGTCAGATTTTCTTTAATGTTTTCAAATTCAACAATATAAAATAATAAAATTATGGCACAGACCAAAATGGGCGCAAAAGTACTAATAATTGAAACATATATAGATGTTTTAATGATTATTTAACAGTTGGGAGGGTTACGGGTTACAGGTTGCAGGTTGCAGGTTACAAGTTGCAGGTTGCAGGTGCAGGATTGTTAATGCCTGAATAAGGTTTACCGTTTTTGAAAGTGATTTAACAAAAAAAAAACTTGCAGAAAGGGACTCGATCTTCATCCAAACTGCAAAAAAAGATCGAGTCCCCATCAGGGGATGCCCGGATGTTTCTTGTTTAAGAAATACAAGACTTGATAAACTGGATAATCCTAAATGTAATTCCATCGAATTCGCGTGAATTAAAAACCAGGCTCCATCATCCTGAGATATTGCTAAGGATGCCTGGCTTGCCCTGCGCTTTAGCGCGGGGATGAACAAGAATCCCATCTCCCCGGGGCTTCAGCCCCTTACCTTTTTTGAAGAATACGGGGCTAAAGCCCCTGAGCCATCTCCGGACCATAATTTGACCCTAAAAAAACCTGCACGGCGAATGAGCTTTGTGAGTTTTGCTTTAAAGATTTTTCAAAGCTTTTCTAACAAATACATCTGCTTATATTAACATTTTCTATATTTGAAAAAGCATTGATTTGAAACCAAACGAATGAGAAAGTACAACATGGTACCGAAAGATTTGCTTAAAAACCAGCACAATGTATCTGCTATTGGAGGTGTATGTGTGACTTTTTGGGAATGGTGTGATGGAAAAAAGTGGAACATTCCACATGCACAGATGTTAGGGTACATTATTGGTAATACCAAATAAATATGAGATTACAAAGTTTAAATTGTATTTTTGAAGGATAAAATGAGCTAATTTGTATGACTCAACTAAACAAAATAAACGATTGGAAAATAATTTGGGCTTGCTTCCAATAAACTTATTTTCTTCAGGACAGAATAATAAATACATTCTTTTAAATGGAGGGTATGGTGATTTTTGTATTGATGTTGAAGCAGACAAATCGAAAGAAGATTATTATTCATATGCGTGGTCAAGTTGAAAAGTTTCACTTTGCAATGAACGGGCAATGGTCTATAAATAATTCAGATGTACATATAATTTCTACTGAAAGTGAATTAACCAACTGGTTTGCTGGAATTTTAAATCACATAAAAAGGAATTAGAATATCTAAAGGTAAAATAACAATCTCCTACAATTTTGTATAAGTAATGGTATACTTTGTTGTAAATATTAAGCTTTATAACTCACTCAAACTGCATAGTGGTTTGACTGGAATCTGCTACGCCATTTGATAAAACTCAGGCAACTAACCGTTACCCAAAACTCTAAAAACTTTAACCTATGGATAAATTTTTTAAATACAAATATGACGATCTTCTCAACCCAACACTAACAGCCTTGCATAAGTTAGGTGGATCAGGTTCAATAAGTGAAATAGAAGAAGAAGTGGTACAAATACTGAACTTGAGTGAGGATGCAGCAAATGAGATCCACCGAGAGAGTACTACGAAATTAACTTATAGACTTGCTTGGGCAAGAAATTATTTAAAGCGGTATGGCCTACTTGAGAACTCTTCCAGAGGAGTTTGGGCCTTAACGCAAAAAGGACTTAAAACTAAGAAGGTCGATCAAGAAAAAGTTAAAAGAGTAGTGGTCAAAAAAGACAGGGAAGAACGACTTCAAAAAGATAATGATAAATCTGAGAAACCAAAAATAAAAAATGCTTCACAAGAGATTGAAGAGTTCTCATGGCAAGACAAGTTAATTGATACAATAAAGAAAGTAGAACCAATACAATTTGAAAGACTTTGTCAAAGACTGTTGCGTGAATTAGGTTTTGTAAATGTTGAGGTTACTGGTAAAACTAACGATGGCGGAATAGATGGTAAAGGAATAGTAAAGATTGGCGGTGTGCTTTCATTTCATGTTGTTTTTCAAGCCAAACGATATCAGGGAACTGTTGCATCATCTGTGATACGAGATTTCAGAGGAGCAATGATTGGTCGAGCTGATAAGGGATTAATAATGACAACTGGAAGTTTTTCAAGAGAAGCAAAAAAGGAAGCACAAAGAGATGGAGCAACTCCAATTGATCTAATTGATGGTAATGCTTTTGCTGAAAGACTTAAGGAATTAAAATTAGGAGTTGAAGTTGAAATGGTCGAAGAAGTGAAGATAATTCAGGAATGGTTTAAGAAAATATAAGTAACACAGATAAAAACACCTGCAAAAAATAACGAGTAATGAGGATTGTTAAATGGAATTAAACCCAACAATATATTACCTCGCGATTGTACTGATTTTATTTGGTCTTACACAATTAATAAGACTTCCCAAAAGAGCAAGCAGAAAGCGATTGATCTATAAATTAGAAAAGGCTGAAAAAATGCTGTCAAAATATTCAGGGTGTTATTCAGGTGAGTATTTCTCGGCTGAAGAGTATTATAACGATTTTAAAATTGCACTCAATGAGCTTAAAAATGGTGACAACTCAAAACCCGATCTTTTTTACAGGCGGTTTGCTTCATCCTATCATTGGGATGATTATGTTGGCACTGAAGGTATAAAACTTGGGAATGATATATCTTCACGATGCTCATGAAATATAGTAAGAAGCAAAATGGTTTTCAAGGAGACAAAGTATCTGATCTACCGTGATAACGAATAAATGCACTCCACACAATTTTCACCCAACTTTCCCATTTTATTACAACAAAACCTAAACTCCATTGTTAATAAATTAACACTAATTTTGTACAAGTTTAATCTAAAAAGAAAGCTTATGAAAGACGCAGGAATTGTGGAGTTTATAAAAAAAATAGAGTTATTCAGGGGATTGAGTGAAAACGGATTGGAAACCGTTGTTGCCAATATCACCGAAAAAAATATGGAGCAGGGAGAGTTTCTTTTTTCGGAAGGAGCTCCAAGACAAAATATATATATCATTGAAAACGGGGAAGTGGAATTATTCAAAAAGACTCCTTATGGAGAGGAGAACCGTCTGGCACTTTTCAGCGAAGGAGATTTCCTGGGTGAAGGCTCTCTAATGGATGATTCACCACACAGTACTTCAGCCCGGACCACACTTCCGACGAAGGCGCTGATCGTTGATGTGGGTTTCATGATGGAACACGGTTCACTCGCGGTAAAGATCCTTTCCAATGTGGCCCGCGTGATCAGCCGGAGGATGCGACAGATCAACAACCGTACTTCCCGGATGGCATCCCAGTATGTTTCCGGTAAAAGCCGCATGGAGCATGATCTGCTGGGATATCGCGAAGTTCCGGCAGAAGCGTATTATGGTATTCAAACCATGCGGGCGGTGGAGAATTTCAATATCAGCGGTGTTACCCTAAACTTCTTCCCTGTTTTTATCGAAGCGCTTACCATGGTAAAAATGGCGGCAGCCAAAGCCAATCATGAACTGGGACTGCTGTCGAAGCCGGTTTCGGAAGCAATCGTGAGAGCATGTCATGATTTGCTTGCAGGCAAGTTTCTAAGTCATTTCGTTGTCGACATGATACAGGGTGGCGCCGGTACTTCCACCAACATGAATGTAAACGAAGTGATCGCCAACCGGGCACTGGAAATCCTGGGGCATGAAAAAGGTGAATATAAGTATTGCCATCCCAACAATCATGTAAACCTTTCACAATCAACCAACGATGCTTATCCCACAGCCATCAAGATCGCACTGGTGAAAAGCAATGAGAAACTTGTCATGGTTTTGAAAAGTCTCATCGAAAGTCTGAAAGATAAATCCATCGAATTTGCGCATATCCTGAAAATGGGACGTACCCAGTTGCAGGATGCTGTCCCCATGACACTTGGCCAATCTTTTGAGGCTTATGCCGTAACACTGGAGGAGGAGATCGAAAGCCTGAATCACAATGTGGGACTCATGCTGGAAGTGAACATGGGAGGAACGGCCATTGGCACGGGTATCAATGCCGATCCGGAATACAGCAAAAAGGTCTTGCATCATTTAAGAGAGATCACAGGCCTGGATATCAAACTGGCGAAGAACCTGGTGGAGGCAACCCAGGATACCGGGTCCTTTATTATGTATTCTTCAGCCGTCAAGCGCCTGGCCGTGAAAATTTCAAAGATGAGCAATGACTTGCGCCTGCTATCCAGCGGACCCAGGGCGGGCCTGAATGAGATCAACCTGCCACCCATGCAGCCCGGATCTACCATCATGCCGGGAAAAGTTAACCCGGTGATCCCCGAAGTGGTGAACCAGATCGCTTTTAAAGTGATCGGCAATGATCTCACCGTTGGCCTGGCATCAGAGCACGGGCAACTGGAACTGAATGTGATGGAGCCGGTGATTGTGCAGAGTCTTTTCGAATCCATCGAAATGATGAAAAACGGCATGGATACGCTCAATTACAGGTGTATCAAAGGAATCACCGCCAATGGGGAGCATTGCCGGAATATGGTGGAAAACAGCATCGGGCTGGTAACTGCCCTGAATCCTTATATCGGTTATGAAAACTCCACGGAGCTTGCCAAAGAAGCCCTGCAATCCGGCAAGGGTGTTTATGAACTGGTGCTGGAAAAGAAACTGCTCTCCAAAGAAAAACTGGATGAGATTCTGGCGCCGGAAAATATGATCGGGCCGAAGAAGCTGGGTTAATTTGTTTTGAGATTTGCCCTGAGTGTATAAAGGTATAAGGTAATAGGGATAATGCAAAAGGCAAAAAAGGGTTTAAGGATATTTTATGATGAAGTTGATGCCAGTGAGCAGCACAATTCCACCGGGGATGCTGTAGATATAATGGAAAGATTCATTTTCTGACCACAGTATGCCGATTCTCATAAGTTGATCAGATATTTGGCAGCAAAGATACGAACCAGTCTGCCAAAAATCATGGCATAACCAGTGATGGACAGAATCAGGCAGGCTAAGCTATCGTTTTCCGCTTTCATACGGCAAGTATTTCATTCGATCAAACTGCTTTTAAAGATGTAAAATCCATTGTCTTCAACCAGGACTTCCCAGCTGGTTGATTCTTTGATCAGGTCGACTTTCAACTGATCTTTTGAGCTCATCTTGCCATTATCGGAAATGACAATATATCTCGCATCCTGGATAAGGGGGAATTTATAGATATTATCCCGCAGGGCCAGGTGCGGCAAAAATTCTGATTGTGCACTGACGATTGCATTCCCGGGTATTTTCTTGAAATGAAGTGGGATTGAGTCCGTTCCCAGCGGTTGCTCATAATGTTCGTTTTTGTAAACTGCGATCTTTTCTTTCTTGCCCGGATATACAGTACTTTCCATCAGCAACATGGTGATCAGGACGGTAACACCCAATAGAATAATGCTTACGGCCACCCTGTTTTTTCTCCATTCAATGGAATCGATATAATGGAAGGCCCCGATGCTGATGATGGGTGCAAACAAAGCGCTAGAATATGAGTATACACTCCAGCGTTCGGGATTGTCGTGAAGCAGCATGAGAAAAAACAAAGGGATGATCATTACCATGTAACGGATGCGGGCAAAAAGCAAAAATCCCCCCGAGAGAAATACGTAGATCAGGAATTCTTTCTTGATATCATCAAAGGCAGGATTTCCCGTATGGTTCATCAACAGGAATTTAAAAGTTGCAATGGGATGCCCCAGGATGAATTTAAAAGCAGCGATCATGTTGTCACCAATGTACAGGTAACCGAACAGCGGGTGCCCGTCCACGGCCGAGAGCATGGGCGTGATCATACCGCCAACAACCATCATGTATAAATAGGAGATGAGGGCAAAGACCACCAGCCGGGCGGTTGCCTTCTTATCCCTGAAGTATTCGAAGATCATCCCCAGGAAAACAAATACCAGGAAAATGGCCATGGTTTCTTTGGCGATGAGCATGATGGCAATCCAGACCATGGCGTTCCCGTATTTTTCCATTTTAAAGCTGTACAGAAACCAGGGTATGAACATCCCTGCCACAACCATGCTGTGGTATTCCTGATAGAGCGCTGAAAAAATACCAAAGAACAAAAAGAAATGTAGTGTTCCGAAAAGGGGTACTTTTCTTGACCGTGAGATCAGGTCCAGGTAGCGGTATACGCCCACTCCGCCGAACAAAATGGCGGCGATCTGAACAATGATCAGGGTATAGGTGCCAAACAGCAAAGTAAGTGGTGAAAGAATAATGAGGTAAAGGTCAAATTCATTTGCCAGCAAATTGTTCCTGACTTCGCCCATGGTGCCCATATCATTGAAGGAGAATCGCAGGTAGTCGTACATGGCGTTCAGGTAGGTCCCCATCATGTGGGTTCCGGTCCTGAAGTTCCAGTGATTGTATAATGAGATCAGGGAATACAATGTACCGAACACCAGCAGCACGAGAATTAGCAGGTAATACCTCTTAAAGAAATTTAA
Organism: Bacteroidales bacterium; assembly: GCA_021740625.1. Lineage (GTDB taxonomy): Bacteria > Bacteroidota > Bacteroidia > Bacteroidales > JAIOZK01 > JAIOZK01. The sequence continues at coordinate 73,740 of JAIOZK010000018.1, read as the reverse complement.
TAGTGATTTCCAGAACAATGTTAAAAGTCTTTAATGGGTAAATATACAAATCCGCAAGGGATCAGGTATTCCCTGCCTGAGAAAGAAATGAACAAACTACTGTGTAAAAACGTAGCGGATCAGATTGGCTCCCATGCGCAAAGCTTTCATGCGTGTTTCTTGCGAATCTTTGTGCACTTCCGGATCTTCCCAGCCGTCGCCAAGATCGCTTTCGTAAGAATAAAAACACACCAGCCTGCCTTCATAAATCAGTCCGAACCCCTGTGGTGCTTTGTCGTCGTGTTCATGAATTTTGGGCAGGCCCTGCGGGAAGGAAAAAGCCTGTTGATAAACGGGATGATCAAAAGGTAGTTCTACAAAGTCCAATTCAGGAAAAACCTTTTTCATCTCCGGACGGATAAATTTGTCCATGCCATAGTTATCATCAATATGCAGAAAGCCGCCTGCAATCAAATAGTTTCTCAGGTTCTGTGCTTCTGCATTCGAAAAAACCACATTGCCGTGTCCGGTCATGTGTATGAAAGGGTAATTGAAAATTTCACTACTGCCCACCTCCACTGTGGCCGGTTCAGCGTCTATATCCGTATCCAGGTTGCGGTTGCAAAAGGCAATCAGATTGGGCAATGAAGTTGGGTTGGCATACCAGTCGCCGCCACCGCTGTACTTAAGCAAGGCGATTTGGTAAGTGGCCTGGGAGATGGCCGTAAGCGGAAGGCTTAGTATGGTGATTATAAAAATGTAATAAGTTTTATTCATTATTATTTTGATTGTATGACTGATAGCTTTAACCATAAGCAACAAATGTTTCACGGGATGCCTCGACTCCGCTCGGCAAGACATCCGGTAATCTCTTGCGTATTGAGCCTATCATATAAACCAGATATTGTGTCAGGCCGAGCGAAGTCGAGGCCTTTTCTCAAAAATTCAACCAATAAAATGCAAACAACCCAATTATTAGTTATTAATTATTAATTATTTGAACCGTGTGGCATGCCACCACCCCGGCTGTTTCTGTTCTTAAACGACTTTTTCCCAGGCTTATTGGCACAAAACCTTTTTCCTTTGCCTGTTCGAATTCTTCCCGGCTGAAGTCGCCTTCGGGACCGATCAGGATCAGGCAATCTTCCCCATTTTCGTAAAGATCTTTTAAATGATTTTTAACTCCATCATCTATAAAGGCAATGTATTTTTTCTTCTTGTGGTCCCTTTCAATAAAATCTTCAAACTTCACAGCTTCGTTGATCGCCGGAAGATAAGCTTTCAGGCTCTGTTTCATGGCCGCGATCATGACCCGCTCAAGGCGATCGGTTTTTACAACTGCCCTTTCCGAATGCCGGCAGATGATTGGAGTGATCTCATCCACACCAATTTCGGTGGCCTTCTCGAGGAGCCATTCATAGCGGCTGATGTTTTTGGTGGGGGCAACGGCCAGGTGCAAATGATAATCTCTTTTACCGAATTCCTTTTTTACACCGGTGATCTGTAGCATGCATTTTTTGTGGCTTTCTTCTTCAATTTGACCGGTGTAGAGATTGCCCTTTCCATCCGTGAAATGTATCTCATCTCCTTTTCCCATGCGCAAGACTTTGATCACATGCCTGGAATCATTTGCATCCAGAATGGCATGATTGCCTTTGAAGTTTGTGGTGTAAAAAAGCTGCATTGCAAATAGTTTGATGCGAAAATACAAAGAAGTTGGGTTTTCTGTCACAAAGGCCAAAGTAGAGTTGGTTATTAGCCAGGAATGCAAGCACAATATTTTCTGTTTGTGTATTATTAGTGCCTTTGAGTCTTTTGTGGCTAAAAAAAATCATCTCATCATATCAATCACGGAACTGCTGATCCAGTAAATATCCGAATTGCCGTTTTGCGGGCTGTTATGAAGTTGATGCAATTCCGGGTATGTCAATTTTCCTTTGAACTTTTCCGGGATGCGTGCCGACATGAAAAAGAGATATTTCCCATCGGGTGAGATATAAGGCGACCATTCCCTGGAATTGCTGCTATTGATCTCCGGTCCGAGGTTGACGGGGTCGCTCCAGCTATCGTCGGGATGGTGGTATACGATATAATAATCTGTTCCTCCATAAGAATCTTCCCTGCCATACATGGGTACGATCAGGAAATCATCATTGGGCGAGGCGAAGGCATTGTAGCGGCTCACTCCGTTGTTTACCTCACCGGGCAGCATTACCGGATCGGAAAATCCCTGTGCTGTTTGCCTGGCCCGGTAAATAAAACTTAGTCCTGTTGCGGCTTCATCTCTTGTAAAATACAAATAACCATTGTTGGTAACACTGGGAAAGAACTCTCCTTCAGCAGTATTGATACTTGTATTGAGGGGTTTGGGGGAATCCCAGCCATCGTCGTTTCTGTCGGTGTACCATATATTGGCATTCCTTGTTTGAGCAGTATCTGACATGGGTTGGTTGCTGGCGAAATACATCCTGTTGCCATCGCTGCTGAGGCAGGGCTCCAGATAGGTGTAAGTGGGATTTTGCGCAAAGGAGACCACTTCCGGATCGCTCCATTTGCCATCGATGTTTTTCACCATCAGTATGCTCATGTAGGTATGATTTCCCACCGATGAGCAAAAATAGATCTCATTGCCGTCTGGTGTGATGGCCATGTCGCGGTTGTTCATGCCATTGGAAACAATGCCGGGAGCAAAGAGTTTGGCTTGTTCTCCTGGTTGCTCCTGTCCTAAATATGGGCCGAATATTTCTTTTTTACTGTCCGGTTCACTGGTGCATGAAAGAATGAAAAAGGGGATGAGGAGAAGGAATGTTGTCGATTTCATTTTAATTGTTTTTGAGATGGCAAAAGTATTTATAATCTTTCTAAATTTTAAAAATTCAGCATTTAGTAGGGACAAAATGCACCTGAAAGGTATTAAAATTATAAAGATGAAGAAAAATTACAATTTATTAACCAAAAACAAAGTAAAATGAAAACTAAAACAAATAAATCTTTAATGTTTGCATTGATGTTAAGTATTATAACAATGTCAGGCTGTAAAAAAGAAAATGGAATGACTGGTAATTCCGATTTATCCAGATCATCAGAGAATTTGACCGAACAAAAGATTCAAAATTTTATAAGTATAATGAATTCGGGAATCACTTTGAAATCATCATCCGAGTATCACAAGGACAGTGCAATCTGGTATATCGAATCAACACTAAATTATACTTATGCAGATGCCAAAATCGTGTTTGAAGATTTTGTTGTAGATTCGTGTTATGTTGAATGCAGTATTAGCGATGATTCAATTAGTTCTGCTAATGTAACTGCGGTATATAATAAGATGAAGGATAGCTTATCAACTCAATACGATGATATCAATCATCAATATAAACATCTGGTGGTTGCTGATATTTTCATTAAATCAGTCAACAACAACATTGCAACCATTGGAATGATTTCCGGTTTTAATTATGGGATATCTGCAAGCTCGGGAGTTTTTGGCCCTGATGATTACTGGAAATATGGTGGATCAGAGACAAATAATGGTGGGTATTGTGATGGTCAGTATAATGGTACAGAACTCGACGAAGATGCTGCAACCCAAATAGAAAGAATAATCAGGTTAAGAAATGCTGCACCGACAGGAAGATATTATTACATTAATATTTTATCATTGAGAGTTGAAGCAGATGGTTCAATATTATTTCTCAATACAGGAGAGACAGATTATGTCAATTTAATCAATCCTGATGATGAATACGAACAAGATAACCTATATGATTATTTAATGTTCCACAATTATAGTGCATGGAGTAATTTTCATGATTGTTTGAGTCCTGATGAAATGAATTTCTATCTTGAAAACACAGAAGACGTTTTTAAAGATATTTTGATTGATGAATTATCTGAACTTTCAGATAAAGTTTTTATTTCGTGCGAAATGGTAGGAGAGGCTATATTTTGGCCTGTCGAAACAACATATTTTCACTACTCAATTAACGAGTGTGGAGAAATAGTTTATACGAATAATCAAACCTCATCTTTGTAGGTAGCGTATTTTTGGAAAAGGGCTTTTCAAACCCTTTTCCCTTATAAGTTTTTTTATGAAAACACGAATTCATTTATTGGTATTTCTATTTGTTTCTTTAATAAGCTATGGCCAAACAACATTTGAATTTTTCTTAAATGGTGATGAAGATCAGGTTCCGGGCTCAATGGTCGTGGATGCAAATGATAATATATATTTGTCAGTTAATGGCGATAGCACAATTAAAATTATTAAAATCAACAATTGGGGCATTTTAATTGACTCCATATCATTTAATAATTTAAATGGGCTTTCAAACCTTAACGAATTAGCAATTGCAAGTGATAGTAGTTTGGTGGGCATTGGTTCATACCAGAATGAAAATGGATATTATCTATGGTTTGTGAAATTTAACCTTTCTCTGGATATAATTAGAGAGTCAATGATACCATATGATAATGAGGTGCTTGGTGAGGCTTCTCATATTTTACTTAATGAATCTGAAAATATTGTTGTTGCTACTGCTATATATACCGGGGAGAACGATATGTTTGATGTTGTCTTGTTTGAATTAAACCATGATGGAGATGTATTAAAAGAAAAACGCTTTGTTGACCCGTGGTTTAATTTGCCGTATGATATCATTGAGGATACCATGAATAACAGATACAAACTCTTTTCTTTGCGGCCTCTGGGGCGGTTTAATCCCACGCTTAGCAATCTGGACTATAGCTTTAACATAATAGGAGATACTGTTCTTTATCCGGTAATAGATGAACAAAATACAGCAGTTTGGATTAATGATTCTACTTATATATTAAGCGGCAAAAAGGTTCAGATCGAAAATCAAACCGAATATGGTGTTGGAATACTAAAAATGAATAGCAATGATAGTGTCTTATTGTCCCATTTTTTAAGTTCTGAAGATACTGTGCAGTGGCCTGCAGTTCATGATAACCTTGGTTTAGTGTATGAAAACAGTATTTTTTACGCAACATATCTGAGCGAATATATTCCAAATAATTTTATTGAAGCACCATCCTGGATTGTGATTAACAACTTTGATAGTCAATTGAATTTAAACTTCCAAGAGATATATGGGGGTGATGCATTTTATATCCCACACTGTGTTGCTTCAACTCATGATAGTGGTTTTGTTGTTGCGTCATCACGATATGATTGGAAAACCCAGGATATGGAGCGCGATGTTTATGTTTTAAAAGTTAATAATGAGGGGTTGATAGTTGGTGATGAAAGCGATAAAATAAATTATTCAAATGATGTACTTGTATTCCCCAATCCAGGTAAAAATGCAATACACATTGAAAATCAGTATTTACAATCGGTATTGAAAATTTTTAATCTAAGGGGAATTCTTGAGTTAGAACAAAACCTATATTCAAAATCTTCTGTGGTAAAAGTTAATGATCTCATACCAGGAGCTTATGTTTATAAAATCTATAAAAATAAAAAAATGGTAAAACAGGGAATATGGATTAAAAATTAGATGAATTAGGCAAAATAGCACTAAAACTTTAGACTATATGACATTCCATAACGGTATGTATATTCAGCAATATGGCCAGTTGATATTGCACGAGTTATAAACATGTAACAGAGGATTTTAATCTTATTTATTAATTCGGATTGTGACGAATTAGGTGTATCTTGATATCTGAATTTATTGCCAAAAAATAAATCGATTACACCATGAGTAGTTATGCTGCAAAAGTTATTGTTTTTTTCATTATTGCATTTGCTTTCAAAGTATCCACCGGTCAGCAAGCCTGTAAAACAATTAACGCTTCAAATGCTGATACCTTAATTTATCAAATTGATACGGCCGGTTTTCCGGCAAAACTATATGTGCTGGATTTTTTTGCCAGCTATTGTAAGCCCTGTTTTAACATCATGCCCCATTTCAAAGCATTGATAAAAAATAACCCGGACAAATCAAATATTCAGTTTTTTTATGCCAATCCTTATGATAGCCCCGGAATAATTAAAAAGTTAATCAGGAAATATGAGTTGTCGGTTCCGGTTATTCATGACACGAATCAATTCCTTTATCATAAATGTAGTTATAAAGTTCTGCCAAGATCCATTATTCTGGACAGCAGTCTTAATTTACTTTGGGAGGGCAGACCCGGTCAAATTGATCATGAGCTATTATCTCACCTGTTGCAGCATTACGATTTTGAGCCGAAACAACTGAAAGATAGCCTTATCTATCAATACCAAAATGGCAAAATGAAAATAAAGGTTGCGTTGTGCAGGACGGATTCAGTTACAAAACTCTCATGGGATGATGGTATTTTTAACACAAAGATTGAATTGCTTAACAAATCATTTTTAACATGTGTAGAGTCGATGTTTGATCAAGCCAGACTAATGAATTATCAGTTGAAATTTCAAATTCCACCGCCACCCGAACCTTATTATAACATTTCGCTTTCCTGTAAGAAGGGTGATTTTTTAGCGGCAATTGATTCTATTGTTACTTTTCTGTGTGAGTTTAACAACTTAAAATCGAATTGGAAAGAAGAGCCTGTTACTATATACAAATTGAAAATAGTCGATAAACAAAAGTTGTCTTCTTTTCAAAGCAAAAATGGTGAAGGCTATACTTTATACAATATAGCCTTGCGGCTTAACAGGCAACTGCCACTTACCAATATTGAATACAAGGATTTTAATATTAAAAAATACAGGTTCCCCATGTCTCTTTATAAAACCGAATCACTCCATGATTTGAAGGAACTTCTCAAAAAATACGGACTTGAACTTGATCAAAAAACCATTCAGATTCCGGTGCTGACAATTTCTGCAAAATAATGTTTGGGCTTGTTGATAAAAAATAGCTTAAAAGCAAAATGAAAAGGAAAACAATTCTTTTATTGACCATAATCCTTGCGAACACCTGCCTCGCCCAGGTAGTTTCGGTTGGTCTGCAGGGCGGGGTAAATTACTCGTGGATCAACGGAAGGTTTGATTTTAAGAATTTTAAAAAAACAGAAATCAATAGTGTTTTATCTCCCCAATTTAATTTCAAATTAAATTACAAACTAACAAAAAATATGAGCCTACAAACTGGTGTAGGATATCAGTTACAAGGATTTGATTTTGAAAATGATCCCTGGTTGGATGGCTTGGCATACTGTGGTAGTTATGAATCAAAATACTTATCAGTACCATTGCTTATTGCTTTGGGAAAAGGTGATGGAATTAAACTTTATATCTTGGCGGGTTTTTCTCTTCAATTTCCACTCAATGTTGATAACACTACCACCCTTACTTCAATTTTTGATGGGGAAGTAAAAGTTTATGACTACAGCTATGATCCCTCAAACGAATTCAATGATTTTGCTTTGAGCGGAATTTTGGGAGCGGGAATGGAGATACCCTTTTTAAAGAATTTTGGAGTAACATTGGATGTTTCCTATCAGCAGGGCATCACCAAAGCGGTAAAGGATACCGATTATGAATACGATTCCCACTTCTGGACGGAAGAAACGCCAAACAATTTTCAAAATGTCCGCAATTGCTCTGTGGCCTTGAACTTAGGTGTTGTTTATACATTCTCAAGAATGAAGGACCAGTAAAAATAAAATAGTTTATTAACCGCATGGTTCGCAAAGAGAAGGAATTTGATCAATAAAACTTTGCGATCATTGCAATTCCTTTGCGTCCGTTGCGGTTAATTTTGTATTTTTTGTTTTACTGCACTATTACCTTCTCCAAAATACTCCTGTCTCTGTTCACAATCCTGATAAAATACATCCCTTCGCTCAAATTACCCAAATCAATCACTTCCAAATTTTCATTTGCCGCTAATGATTCCACCAGTTTCCCATGAATGTTGAAAATATTCACTTCGGATATATTTTCCATGCCCCTGATATCCAAAGTAAAAACCCCATCATTCGGGTTGGGGTAAATGTTTACGGATAATTCATTTTCTGCATTTTCCGTCACATCCACCGTTTGTGCAATTTGAATGTTGTCGATGTACAAAGGATTGCCAAACATGCTGTAAGTCTCGAACATCACTTTCACCGGGTCTGGACCGATCCAGTCGGAAATGTTGATGCTGTTGCATGCAGCGCCATAACCGGCAAAACACCAGTCTTCGCCAACTTCCGGTACAAAGCCGTCTTCCGTTAAAGGATGGGTTGCAAAGCTGCCACTGCCATCTTCTCCCATGGCTTTCAGGCGTGTCCAGTTTTGCCCGCAGTCGTTTGAAATGTAAATGATGAGTGAGTCGCTGGCCTGGTTATCGTATTGTGCATAAGCATGCTCAAAATTAAGGTAAGCCTGCGGAAGACCTTCAAGGCTGACCGGAGCGCTAATCAGGCGATCTCTTTCTCCAATTTTGAAGTAATCCCTGAAATTAAGCATAGCAGCGGTATTGCCGGGGGCATTGCCGTTCACTTCAGCAAATTCCCAGGTCATATCCTCATCCGGGTTTTCGATGAACCAGGATTGGGTTGAGAAAGCCTGCGATTCGAAATCTTCCCAGAAAGGAGCGGGGAAACTGCCGATCTCGATATAAGCTGTTTTTGTGATGGTATCCGAATCAAAATCATTGGAAGCGATCAAGGTAACCGCATAGGTGCCGTTTTCATTGAACTGAACCATGGGGTTTTCTGAATTCTTGCTTGTGCCTTCAACAAAATCAAGCGTGTTGGGTTCGAAACTCCATTCCCAGGTATCGGGGATGTGAAGTGTTTCATCCGTGAATTCGATGATGCCACCAGGACAATCCATGGTTTTGTTGGCCGTGAATTCAGCTTCAGGGGGCCCGGGGAAATCCACATAAAACGTCATGGAATCCCCTACAGCACTAATGTTGGAAATGAACAAACCACCCGGTGCACCGTTTTGCAGGAAGCAGGCCGGATCGGTATCGTCGTTTATTTCTGTTCTTCCGTAATCTTCTCCAAACTGGGCGCTGTTGATCACCCCGTTGTTTGTGGGAGAACCACCAGGCCTGAAAAGAAATACTTCATCGGGAGGCCCGCCGGCATTGCCGTTTCCTGCAGTGGTGTCGATCCTGTAAACAAGCATGCCGGAATGGGGCAGGCTGCTCTCAAAGGTACCTTCTTTCATCCTGAACTCTACCACAAAATATTCATAGATCGTATTGATCGACTTAATTTTGAAACTGTTGTTATCAGCGTTTTGCAAAGGAAACAAGGTATAAGTTCCCGGCTCTGTTATTTCAGGAATTGAATCGATCCAGCCCATGTATTTTTTCTTCATGTAAGCACCCATGTATTGCGGGGGATTGGAATTGGATTCCATCAGATCCCAGGGTCCTGTTGGCGAAATCCCATTACCTGTGTAATGGTAAAGGTCGGGAGCACCCAGTGAGTGACCCATTTCATGACATAACACCCCGTTTCCACTTGAGTTCATATGGGTTTCCAACTGGAAGTTGTAATCCCATACCCTTTTGCCATTGATGAATGCTTCCTGTGAATACAAAACCCAGCGATGCGGCCATAATAAGGTAGCCCAGGCGGTGGTTCCCCCTCTCACAACAAAAACCACATTATCAACAGTCCCATTCTCATCATAATCAAGGTCCAGGGATTCAGGAACCGGTGAATTGGCATTGACCCAGTTCACGGCATCCATTAAAAGAATGTGTTCGCGATCTCTACGCTGGTCACCGTTCTGGTAACCATTGGGGTTTGTTGTCGCATTGTAAGGCATGAAATAGCTCCTCTCATGGCTATCCTGGTAAGACAAAATTATATTTGTAGGTGGAACAGGATAAAAATGGGAAGGCAACTCCAATTGTTCATAGGATGCTTCCTTGTAATAGTTATACATGGAATTATAACCTGCAGTGCTATTGTTAAATTTATTCCAGTTCACAATGGTATCATCCCCAAACTCATCCTGGTCGCTGAACCGGATATAAATGACCAGGTTGTTCAGGGTATCAGCACCATCCCTGGCACCTCTTTGAGGCTCAGGCCATGCAGGGGTGCTTGCCAGGAATTCCTCCCTGATCTGTTTTCTTTGATCAGGAGAGATGTTGATGTTGGGCCTTAGTCCTGCAGTGGCTGGATCAACACTTCCGACTTTATATTCTGAAGGAACAAGTTTCCCGTTCCTCATTGTTGCATAGTAGTAATAGCCATCTGTCTGACTCCGAATGATCGTATAATCATTGGCATCGTGCAGCCAGTTGTAATATTCATCGCCGCTGGCAAAACAACTGATCTTTGTGCCGTCGGGCTGTGCAATGGTCATGGGATAATCGACCAGGTATGCAGCCGATAAAAACAAAGGCATGAGCAGGAACAGGCTCAAAAATGATTTTATGAAAAAAGTACGCATTTTGTTTCGTTTATTAGTGTGTTAGTATATTGATATATTAGTAAATTAGCGCGTTGTGTGGTATGAGTGCAAATAACTGAAAATCAAGTCACACTGAGCGCTTTGCCTGCCGGCTAGGCAGGGAGTCGAAGTGTGACGGTCCGGTCTTCGCCTACGCTCAGACTGACAGCCAATATCATACACAACCAAGCCGCACAACGCATAAATTTATTCAATTACTGCTTTCCTGATGAAGGAATTTTCTTTGTTGAATATTTTTACAAGATAGATCCCGCTGGGATAATTCTCAAGATCAATCATCTTCTCAATTTTTCCACTGCTTGTTTGCAGTTTTTGTTTGATGATTGAATTACCCAGGGCATCGTAGATCTCCATGTTCATGTCCTGTTCCGATTCGGGAATCGTGATCAGGAATGCACCATCCGATGGATTGGGCCTGATCAGGACAGTTTCGGGATTTAAATTGGCTTCATCGACCCCAACTGTATAAGTCACTTCGATATTGTCGAGGTAAAGGTTGTTTCCGAACTGGTTGAAAGATTCAAAGGCAAACTTGACATCGAAATATCCTTTATAATCATTGATATCAATGCTATAGCAATTTGTACCATAACCTTCGCCACACCAGTCGGCGGAAGATTCCGGAGCAAAGAAATCTGCAGTCGGTTGGGCGGTTGCAAAAACACCGCTTCCATCCGGTCCCATCCCCCAGATTCTTTCCCAGGTGTTTCCACAATCCAGGCTGATATAGATGATCAAAGAATCTTTCTGGTTATAACGCTGGGCATAAGCATGTTCAAATTTCAATTCCAGGTCGTAAGAACCGGTTAAAGTAAGATCAAGTCCCGGAGAGATGAGTCTGTCTCTTGCGTTCAGGTTATAGTAATTATAGAAGTTTATCCAGGCAGCATGGTTCCCGGGTGTTGTTCCGGAAACCGTATCAATGGTCCAGGTTTTGCCGAAATCATCATTCTCAATGGTCCAGCCCCGGGCTGTGAAAGAAGCAGATTCAAAATCTTCGGCAAAAGGAATGATGGCTCCTCCACTGTTTAAATAATCAGTTTTTGTTTTGCTGTTGCTACCTGCATTGTTTGTAGAAGTTAGTGTAACCGTGTAGGTACCCGGATTGGGAAATTCAAGCTCTGGGTGCTGGGAGTTTTCATTGGAGCCATTCACGAAGTTCACATCATCGGGATCGAATTCCCACAACCAGCCGGTGGGACAATTTTGTGTCTGATCGGTGAACTGAACGGTATCTCCCACACAGACGGCTGTGGAACTTGCAGTGAAATCAACATTGGGCAGGGCGGTGGCGCTTACAGTAATAAATTCTTCTTTTGTTAGCACATCGTTACCGGCAGGATTACTGACTTCAAGCGTAACACTAAAAGTTCCTTCATCATTGTAAACAATATCGGATGGATTCCTTTCCGTTGAGGTTTCCGGTGTGGCACCTTCGAAAGTCCATTGGTAATAATGGGGAATGCCGGTTGAATTATCAAAATAATCCACCGGGCAGCCCACGGGGATGGTATCCTCGCTGGCATAGAAATCAGCTACGGGAGCATAATAATAGGGTTCTGACTCCCACAGTCCACGGCCATAAGTTGAGGCCCTCAGCACATCATTTTCAACGCTGTCAGGATGATAATAGATTTCAACTTCTGTGATTTCGCTGGAAGCGGGTAAACCATCCGAAAACTCTATCCATTCACTCATGGAATTATCACGGTAGAAAATACCTACATTTGATCCCACGTATAAGCCGTCCGGACTGTTCTTGTAATATTCGATTGTATTTAAACTTGTGCTGGGCAGATTTACCGTGATATCTTCCCAGGTCTGACCTTTGTCGACAGACTTATAAACTTTGGAATTATATGTAATGTATACAATATTGGGATCTTCCGGGTGTGCCTCTATATCTGTCGGGCTGGCGCCACCCGGCGGCAGCAGGGAGGTCAGGTCGGTCCAGGAAGGATTGCCATCCAGTGCATTGTCCGTTCTGAACATTTTGTTATCGTAGCGTGCGGCATAGAGGAGATTCTCATCGGCCGGTGAAGCTTCAAGTACCCTGAGGTTTTGTGAATTGCTTCCGCCCAGGTTATTGCTGATTTTTTTCCAGCTTGGATTTCCGCTTTTGATGTTGTCGCAGCGCCAGATATTTTTATAGCCTGCGAACATCACTTCCGAATTTGCGGGGAGCAGGCAGAAAGGTGTGATCCAGGCACCCGATTCGGTAATGCCGTTCACTCCCTGGCCGGCCACCTGGGTAGAACTCTGGTTGTTGTAAACCCTGTAAATGGATCCATAGTAAAGGGTATAATAACTGTAATTTGCATCTTCGTGGTCAACGGCGCATTCCATGCCGTCACCGCCACCAACATTCTGCCAGTGTGTTCCGAGGTAGGTAGAAGAGCCATTGTCCTGGTAACCGTTCACGCACATATCTCTGACCGTGGCACTCTGACCGATCTTATAAACCTGCCCGATGGCAAGTCCTTCGGTGATCTCAATCCAGGTGGAACCGCCATTATCGGTCCAGTAAATGCCACCATCATTGCCGGCGTACAATCTTCCGTCAACGGGATTCCATTCCAGCACATGCAGGTCGGCATGCACGGATGGTACGTTACAATCCCCCCACCAGTGGGAGTTGATTTGCCATGTAACACCACCATTGGATGATTTGAAGCAGTTTACGCCACCGGCATAAATAATGTCTTCATCATTTGGGTCGGCTGCGATATCCAGGTCGTACCAGGCCTGTCCGCCGCTTCCGCCATTGCATCCCCAGCTCATGATATTGGGTGAGGTTGATTTTTCGGTAAAGGAGTTTCCGGAGTTCGACGAACGGTATAATCCTTTAAAAGAATCGCTATTGGTGATCAGGAAATATACAACATCGGGGTTGTCGGGGGTTACAGCGATGACGCCCCGGTAACCACCCGGAAGTCCGTTGCTGACCTGGCTCCAGCTTTCACCGTTGTTGGATGATTTATAAAATGATCCGCCACTGGCGGCATAAACAACATTGGGGTTGCCGGGTTTGAAAACGATTTCCTTGAAATTACCGCCTTGCTTCAAAACCCAATTGTCACCTGCATCTGTTGTTTTATAGATTCCACCGCTTGTTGCAGCGAGCATATTGTTCGGATCGCTTGGGTGTTGCAACAATCTGCCAACGATCTTGTTGCCCATTCCGTTGTTGTGTTCCACCCAGGTTCCTCCGGCATCATCACTTTTGTATACACCCACGCCTGCAGCATCGCCTGCATCGCGATCACCGGTTCCGATGTATATATTGTCGGGGTTGTTATAATCCACGATAATCGCGGAAACACCGAGTGAAGGGAGTGCATCCGTGTTGCTTTCCCAGGTGGAACCGCCATCCGTTGTCTTCCAGCAGCCACCCTGCGGGGCTCCTACATAAATGATATCGGAATCAGTTGGATGAAAGGCAATGGCATTCAGGCGGCCAAGGCCTTTGTACCCCCGGTCACCCTGGGGCAATTCAAAGGGGCCCAGGCTGATCCAGTTGCCTGTGAAATCGCGGCTTGGTGGATTGCTGGCTTTGAAATCATTATATGCTTTGATGTCATGGTCTTGTGGTAAGCGACTTCCGTCGGGACGGATGTGGAACCGCATGGAATATTCCCATCTTTTGAAAGGCTTCCAGCCGCTTCCCTTGGTAATCTCTCTTCCTTCCCAGTAGGTTTCGAAAGCTTTGACTGTTTCGTAATAATTTGCTTCAGGATCCTGCATCATCTCTATCCAGTAAGGATAATCAGCAGTATCGGCCTGTGCAGGTTCGTTTTGTGCATAGATGCCGGAAATACTAATTATTCCAAGCATCAGGAATAAAAATACTTTTTTCATTTTTTTGGATTATTCATTTCAATTATGTAGTGCGTAAAGATACTAAGTTTCAATTTAACCTTCACCTTTTAATGACAGGGACAAGTTATCAGAGGTTGCCAAGATCCTGACAGAAAATTTAAAACGCGATCGTTGACTAAGACCGCGTTAAAGCAAGCAAAAAATGATACGATTAAACCAATATGTCAATCTGCTTTCTTTTCAAGGGCTATCTTTTTTTCCAGCTTTTTTACTGCAACAAGCACCAGCCGGTAGGTTATAAAGATAAAAACCGGCCAGGATAATAACCATAATATTTGTTCAAACATAGTTCTCTGATTTTATTGTTTAATAATTATGTCCGCTTTCGTCCTGCATTTCGGCAGCATCGATCTTTTTGTTGTTGATCGATTTCCAGGCCCACCAGATATAGGCGATCACAAAGGGCACCATCAATGAAACATAGCTCATGGCTGTTAAAGTATAATGACTTGAGGAAGCGTTCCTGATGGTCAGGGAGCTTTGCAGGTCATAAACCGAAGGATAAAATGCCGTATTGTTAAAACCGGCCAGGATGAAAAGGGCAAATACAGTTAAGATGGTTCCGAGGCCTGCATACCAGATGCCGTATGACCATCTGACCAGCATGGATCTGATGATACCATAAAGCACCAGGACAACTCCCACAAGCAGTATGATCGTATTGATGGGCATGTCGAGGATGTTGTGCAGGTATTTGTATGCTTCCATGGAAACGACCATGGTTTCCGGATCATAGGCAAATCCTTTTCTTAGCAGGATATTCACGAGGAAGAACAAAAAGAAAAATACGAAAGGAATGGCATTGTTCCAGAGTTTCTTCTTCGACCATCCCATGAGCTCATCATCATCGATGTTGTTCATAAAATACAACAATGCCAGGGAACGGGCAAGGAAAAATACGGCCAGTCCCAGCGAAAGGTTGATGAAAGTTGCATATCTTCCGAAATCAAATGCCAGTTCCAGTCCGCCCCAGGCAGTTTGCCAGGTGGATTGGTTGTATTCGTTTACCAGAAATTTGGATCCGGTAAAAAAAGTAGCTACAGCCGTTCCGATCAAAATGGTTCCGAGGAGGCCATTCACAAACAGGAAGCCTTCATAGGTTCTTGCACCGAAAATGTTGTTTGGTTTTGAACGAAATTCATAGGAAACTGCCTGTATGATGAAGGCAAACAATATGATGATCCATACCCAGTAAGCCCCACCGAAACTGGTAGCGTAAAACAATGGGAAAGAGGCAAAGAATGCACCACCAAAAGTAACGAGCGTGGTAAATGTGAATTCCCATTTTCTTCCCAGGGAGTTTACCAGCATGTTGCGCTGTAATTTTGATTTACCAAGCGTGAAGATCAGGGTTTGTCCTCCCTGAACAAACATCAGGAAGACAAGTATACCAGCAAGCAGGGATATGATGATCCACCAGTATTGCTGCAATGCGAGATGTGATAAATTTTCAAACATTTTAATTTCCTCCTTCTTCTTTGGGTCCTTTAAGAATTTGACGACGCATGATAAAGAATTCTGCAATCAGCAATGCTGTGAAAATGAAGGCAAACAGCCAGAATGTTATTTGCACATTGCGACTCGAAATATTCGAAACTGCAGACAAAGTAGGCATAAGATCCTGGATCACCCATGGCTGACGGCCCAATTCGGCAACAGTCCATCCAAGCATGGTTGCCAGGTAGGCAAAGGGAATGGTAATAAATGAAATCCACAGGAACCATCTCTGTCTTGGCAGACTTTTGTTGTATAAGAATATGAGTGAAAGCAGGAATACAATCCCGAAATGCACACCCAGGATCACCATTGCATGGAAGGAATAAAAACTAAGGGGTACGTTGGGGATGAGTTTTTGCGGATCATCATAATAGCCGAATCCAAAACTGTCATAATTCTTTTCAAAAACTTGTAAAGCCCGGGCACTTTTTTCCTCATTGCCTTCCTTCTTATATTTTTTATAGTCAGCCAGTGCCTTTTGCGCTTTCTTCCCCCTTTCCATCTTGGAAAAATAGGATTCAATGTCCTGATCAGGATTGCCCCTGACCAGGTCCTTGATGCCGGGAACGAAAGCGTTGGGGGAAAGAAATGCCATATACGAAAGCATATTGGGTATTTCCAGTTTAAATGCGAATTCCCGCTCCATGCCGGGTGGGGTTGGTTTTTCTAAAAATCCGATGGCAACCAGGGGGGCATTGGTCTGTCCATCATAAAGACCTTCCATGGCTGCAAACTTCATGGGTTGAACTCTTGCAACTTCCCGTGCTGATGAATCACCCGACAAGGTCAGAAATGCTGCTGAAAGCAATCCGAATACTGCAGCCACAACAATGCTTCTCTGGGCAAATAACTGATGTCTTTTTTTCAAAAGGAACCAGGCGCTGATACCGATTACGAAGATGGCAGCCAGCACATATCCTGAAGTTATCGTATGGAGGAATTTGCTGATGGCTGTGGGGGAAAAGAGCACCTCCCAGAAATTCTGCATTTCATTCCGGGCGGTATCCGGGTTGAATTGCATGCCCACAGGATTTTGCATCCATGCATTGGCTACCAGGATCCACAAAGCTGAAAGGTTGGCTCCGAAAGCTACGAGCCAGGTCGACATAAGATGGAATTTTTTACTGACTTTATTCCAGCCAAAAAACATCACAGCAATAAAAGTGGATTCAAGGAAAAAGGCCATGATGCCTTCCACAGCCAGGGGAGCACCGAAAATATCCCCTACGAACCAGGAATAATTCGACCAGTTGGTCCCGAACTCAAATTCCAGGATGATACCGGTTGCCACGCCAATGGCAAAATTGATCCCGAACAGTATCATCCAGAACTTGGTGATTCTTTTCCATTCGGGATTTCCCGTCCTGACGTATAAGGTCTCCATAATGGCGATGATAAACGACAGGCCGAGGGTCAGGGGCACAAATAACCAGTGGTAAAATGCCGTCAGGGCAAATTGCGCTCGCGACCAATCGACTAATGAAATGTCAATGTTCTCCATATTGTTACTTGGGTTTTGTTAATTGTTCAATGACGTAATCGCTTTTTTCCTGGTCGGATTCAAATTTGGAGTTTAAGAAATTGGGAAAGAAGATCAGGCGGAGGACGGCAAACATGATGAAAAGCTTGATCAGGATGATGGTCCAGAGTTTGATGCCCAGTTTATCCATGTTCCTGAATCCTTCAACGTAAAAGTTGAATACTTTTCTAAGCAGTTTCATGTCATCTTGCCTTTGAAGTATTGAGAATCAAAAATAGTGATTTAAGTATTCGGATACTTAATTAAGTGTAATTTATAATTTTTATAAATAAAGGCCTGATGACTTTTACCTGGAATTATGGTCTGCTTGTATTTTTTTGAAGGGATTGACATTCAAAACAAATACAGTTCAATTATTTTGCATTTGTCGAAGGAATGGGTTCGGGGTAGTACACAAAATCTACTTCATTGATGATCCTTCCGCTTTTGTCAAGTTCATAGATCACATCAATATTTCCCTTTTTATTATAATTGAGGGCCAGCTCTGACTGGAACTTAGAAGTAAAACCACCTTTTTTCCTTGTAATGGAGATTCCATAAATCCTTTTCATCAGATTGTAGTCAAAAGAAGCGATTTTCTGGATATTGCTTTTCAACTCATCAAATATAATTTTATCGATTTCTCCATTGGAGGTATAAAGATATTGTATCCGAAAAACATGTTCAGGCCCCTGGTAAATATTCTTTTCTGTTAATTGCCCATTTTCATAATCATATTTAAGATTCCAGTTGGGTGCCTCCGTATTGTTGATTTTGGTTGTGCCTGTTAGCTGTCCCTGGCTGTTATAATAATACTTTATGGTTTCCAGTATTCTGCCTGATCTTTTCTTTTTGTGATATACCGATAGAAGCCCGTTCAAGTAAATATAGTCGAAATAGCGGTAAAGCTTCAATTTGTTTTGGCCCACCCTGCCCTTGAAATATGTTTTATTCTTTAGGCCCTTTTTGTTGTAGTTATAATCAATCCTATAGAACCTGGCTTTTCGTGTGTCGATATACTGTGTTTGAAACAGTGTATCTTTTTTGTAGAGGTTAAACACTTTCATGTATTCAGTTCCCTGTTGTATATCGATCTCGTATATTTCATCATCATTAAACTTCCATGTTTTGGTGACGGTTTTGTCTGGATGTACCTTCACCAGGGAAAAACTGTCGGCATGAGTCGGGTGATAAATAAGGTCGAACATCCTTTCGTCTTTGTTCAGGACTTTGATGGTCATCAGGGAGTCTTTGTCTGGCAATTCCGGAAAGAGTTCCATTTCAACGCTTTCAAATATTTCTTTTTTAAAAAGTTTCCTGGCATTTCCGAAGTAATCATTTTTCAGAAAATAGTCATCTTTGATAAAGGATGTGCTGCTCCTTGTATTGTAGGATCCGTAATAGAAAAACGACCAGTCATCGGTAACAACAGGAATGAAAATGAAATAATAATCTGATGAGTAATTGAAAAATCCCTGCAAGATGATGTTTTTCGAGAGATCGTTGAATGATTCATATTTGATCTCCTGGGCATAAATACCGCATGAAAAAAAGATCAGGAAAAGGGTGGCCCATTTGTTCATAATACTTGATGTTGCTAAAAGTGTAAATATAAAAAAAACCGGCCACTTTTACCGACCGGTTTTTTGTTATTTATTCTTTCATATACGGATATCGATAATCACTCACAGGTACAAAGGTTTCTTTGATGGTTCGTGGGCTGACCCATCTTACCAGGTTAAACTCTCCGCCGGCTTTGTCGTTGGTGCCCGACATTCTTGAACCTCCAAAGGGTTGCAGTCCGACGATGGCCCCAGTGGGTTTGTCATTGATATAGAAATTGCCGGCCGAATACCGGAGCTGGTCGCAAATCCTGGCGGCAGCTACACGGTCTTTCGAAAATACCGCGCCTGTCAGCCCGAAAGGAGAGGTGGTATCGCAAAGCCTGATGGTATCTTCCAGTTTTTCGTCCGGGTATACATAAATGCTGAGTACCGGTCCAAAGATCTCTTCCTGCATGGTCTTGAATCTTGGATCTTTTACCTGCACCAGGGTGGGCCTGATGTAATAACCTTCTGATTTGTCGTATTCGCCACCCGCAATGATTTCCGCATCAGCGGATTCTTTGGCATCTTCAATATAACCAGTGATCTTATCAAATGCTTTTTCGTCGATAACGGCGTTCATGAAATTTTTAACATTGGTCACTTCACCCATGCGGATGTCATTTGTCATATCTACAAGCAATTCTTTGAGTTCGGGCCAGAGGGAGGTGGGTACATACATGCGCGAAACGGCTGAGCATTTCTGTCCCTGGTATTCGAATGCTCCACGGATGGTATTGGCTGCCACTTCATCCGGTTTTGCAGATGGATGTACGAAAATATAGTCTTTCCCGCCTGTTTCTCCAACTACCCTGGGATAGGATTTATACTTCGTTAGATTTTCGCTCACCTGCTTCCACAATGTATTAAAAGTTTGATTGGAACCGGTAAAATGAAAGCCTGCAAAATCCGGTGATGCCATCAGTTGTTTGCCAATTTGCGGTCCATTGCCAGGGAGGAAATTGATAACCCCTGCAGGAACGCCGGCTTCCATGTAAACCTTCATCAGATAATAGTTTGAAAGAATGGCTGTTGGTGCCGGCTTCCAGATGGTGGTGTTTCCCATGATGATGGGAGCCATGTTGAGGTTGGAGGCAATGGATGTGAAATTAAAGGGACTTACGGCAAAGATGAATCCTTCCAGTGCCCTGAATTCCATTCTGTTCAACTGGTTGAAAGCGGATTTGGGCTGGGATTCATAAATCTTTCCTGCATAATAGGAATTGTATTTTAAAAAGTCTATCACTTCGCAAACAGCATCAATCTCCGACTGGTAAATGTTTTTGCTCTGTCCCAGCATGGTAGATGCATTGATGGTTGCCCTGTATTTTGTCGAGATCAGATCGGCGGCTTTGAGCATGATGGATGCACGAATGGTCCAGGTAAGGTCGGACCATTGCCTGTGCGCTTTCAATGCCGCATCGATGGCCATGCCGATCTCTTTCTCACCTGCCTGGTGACATTTGGCCAGTACGTGACCATGTTCATGCGGCATGATGACATCTGTCGTATTGCCAGTCCGGATCTCTTTACCGTCTATAATCAGGGGGATCTCTACCTCCTGATTGATCTGTCTTTTAAGTTCTTCTTCAAGTTCAACTCTTTCAGGCGAACCTTTCATATATTTCAATACAGGTTCATTCTCCGGAGATGAGAAATTATAAATAGCGTTGTTCATAATATAAGTATTTTTAATTTCGAATTGCAAAGGTATGCAACTCGCATGCTTGTTTTACAAAAAATCGGATCTGAGCAGGATTGAACAAAATCAGTGCAGAAAATCAATGTAATTTGTCGGTAAATTCGATCTCAATCAGAAGCCCCGGCTGAATGAGTTTCTGTGCTTCAAGCATGGTGGCTGCAGGTTTGATATGATGAAAAAATTCCCCATGGTCTGTACCGATTTTTTCCCAGTGGGAAATATTGGCAACAAACATGCGGGTGCGGATCACATCTTCCAGTTCTGCTCCCAATACTTTCAGGGCTTTTTCAGCTTTCAGGATAATATGCCTGGTTTACTCGTAAGGATCATTTTTACCGATGATATTGCCTTTCTCATCCACTGTCGTGGTGCCTGAAACTTCAATCAAATCACCATTCCGGATGGCTCTTGCGTATCCTACTTTTTTTCATTCTGTGTTCAACGAAACAATTTGTATCATATGCCTACAGATAAACATCAAGGGTTAGCAGGAACAAAACCATCAGTACAAAGTAATTGATCTTCATAAAATACTTAAAAGGATTAAATGCCTGGTTTTTCCTGAGTATGAGATCGGCAAATGCTATGACCAGCCAGATGGCCGCCAGCAACAACAATATCTTTGTAATGATGGAATCGATGACACCAAAGGTTGCGATCATCAGGGATGCAATGGCTGTTGCCAATGTCCAGATAAAAGTGATGTTCCTGATCTGGTTTTCGGTGTAAATGCTGGTAAGAGAGGGGAACCCGGCTTGTTCGTATTCTTTGCCATACTTGAGGAGCAGGAGCCAGAAGTGCGGAACCTGCCAGATAAAAAAGAAGAAGGCCAGAATTAATACCTGTGGGTTGGTCAGTGATCCACCTGCTGCCACCCATCCCACCACGGGCGGGATGGCACCGATGATTGATCCCGGAACAACTGCAAATGCTGTCTTTCTTTTTAATGGAGTATAGATGGCATTGTACCAGATCAGTGCCAGCAAACCCAGTTGCATGGCCAGGAAACCAGACCCGAAGTATAAGAGATAAGCGCCTGAAACGATAAAAAGGATGGCAATGATCATTGCACCCGAGGGGGAAATTTTCCCGGAAGGAATGGGTCTGTCCTTGGTTCTTTCCATCATGGCATCTTTGTCCCGCTCCTGGTAGTGGTTCAAAGCAGATGAACCACAGGCCAGTAGAAAAATACCCAGTGTCGGCAGGATGAGCCCCGTATCAAAACCATCATTGGCCAACACATAACCCGCAATGGTTGTGAGCGATACGGCAAAAGTAATCTTCATTTTGCCCAGTTCTGCGATGAGTCTCAGGTACTTTATCATTTGCTTGTTATTCAGTTGTCATTCAATCCTCATTCAATCAATAATAAAAAAAAGACCTGGTAAAAACATTTCACACTTCGATTCCTGATGTTATTTGAAATGTTTGTTAATACTTCTTCCCTTTTTTCCTTTTTCCTTCCTATTCCAATGTCTTTAAGTATTCAATGATCTGGTCGATCTGTTCTTCGGAGATCGTGCTTTCATAAGAGATCATTTGCCCGGAATTGAAACCTTCCACCACATCGGCATTGGGCTGGTAAATGGATTTTATAATATAATCCCTGTCGACGGTGATCTCCCGTTTTTTCCCATCTGTTGTTACCATTTCTTTCCTTCCCCAGATCCCTTTGAAGGTAGGGCCTACGATCTCAGATCCATCCATTGAGTGGCAACTGATGCATGCGTTCTGCTTCAGGATCTGCAAACCTGGAGGATCATCGGATTTTCCTAGTTTTTCCCTGTACCAGGTTTTATATTCATCTTCCGGTAAAACCCTTACTTTTGATAACATATAAGAATGTCTTTCTCCGCAATATTCTGCACACAGTATATCATATTCACCTTCTTCCTGGGCTTTGAACCACATCCAGTTGTCTTTTTTCCCCGGGATCATATCTTCTTTTATTCTGAAGGCGGGAATATAGAGGCTGTGCAATACATCATGAGAAATCAGTTCTAAGATAATGGGTTTGTTGATGGGTACGACAAGTTCCTGGTTTCTTCTACCGTCTTCGTATTCAAAAGACCAGCTCCACATCTGGGCATGTGCCTTGATCGTCATGGCATTGTCGGGTTTTTCACGCATGGGTTTGAATCCCAGCCAACCATAATAAAACATGATCAGTACCAAGATGGTGGGAATGACGGTCCACACGATCTCAAGTGTGTTGCTCCCTTTGATATTTGAGGCTTTTGGATTCTTCGACCTGCGGTATTTGATCACAAAAAAGATCATGGCAAATGTGATCCCGACAAGGAAAAAAGCGGATATCCCCAGGATGATATAAAATGATAAATCAACGCCTTCTACAAAACTTGATGCTCCTGAATTCATTGCTCAATATTTTTATCTAAATACGTAATCGAAAATTGTAAGTATCATGAATACGACAAATAATAACATGACAATACCAACAAGCAGGCGGTAAATCATGGGATCATATTTCAGGTGCATGAAATAATAACCTACCACAACTGCTTTGGTAGTAGCAATTGCCATGGCAGTCAGAACGGTCAGGCTCAGGAGATCGGCTCCGAATACTGAAACTGCTACAGTCATGATGGTTAAAATGACCAGGGAAACATAGGTGCTGAAATGTTCCCTGAAACTTGTAATATGTTGAATTTCGTTTTCTTTCATGATTTAATGGATTAAGTAAAACAATGGGAACAGATAAATCCAGATAACGTCGACAAGGTGCCAGTAAAGTCCGCTGTTTTCGAGCAAAGAAATCCTTTCTCCGGTCACCTTGTCGCTCCCGACTTTGGCAATTACAACTGCAATAAAAATTGCACCGATGATTACGTGAAGGGCGTGTAGTCCGGTCATGAAAAAATAGAGAAAGAAAAAAAGGCTCTCCCCGGCTGGCAGGGAACTGTATGTTTCCATACCCGGAAACAAACCGTGGTGGATCTTGGCATTCCATTCGAAAAACTTGATCACCATAAAGATCAGGGCAGCGGCTACCGTTGCCATCATCAGATAAAGTGCCAGTTCTTTTTTTCCTTTCTGTAATGCAGTAATTGACATAGCGATGGTCATACTGCTGGTGAGCAGCACCACCGTGTTAATGGTTCCCATGGGGATGCTCAATTCGAATGAAGCCAGCAGAAAGGCGTCAGGGTTCAGGGCCCTGTATACAAGGTAAACGATAAAGAGCCCTCCGAACAACAGCAGTTCCGTAAAGAGGAAAAGCCACATGCCCAGCTTATTTGATTCGGCATCCCTGACATGTCCAGAGTTTGGCAATACGAAATGTTCCATCATGCTTGTTTTATTTTTTGCTTGTATTCTTCGCTGAAATCATATGGGCCGTCTTCCGATACGATCGGCATCCTGTCAAAATTATGCAATGGAGGAGGAGATTTGACCTGCCATTCAAGTGTAACTCCACCCCAGGGATTGACAGGTGCTTTGGCTCCTTTTCGGTAAGCATTGATCAGGTTTATGATCACAATGATCAGTCCGGTGGCAAGGATCCAGGAACCCACAGTGGAAACCTGATTCCACAAGGTAAATTCGGGCAGGTAGTCATAATATCTTCTTGGCATTCCAAGCAATCCCAGCACAAACATGGGAAAATACAAAACATTGAATCCAATGAAGAGAATTGTGAATCCAACCTTGGCAACCAGTGTATTGTACATTTTGCCCCAGATCTTGGGGAACCAGTAATGAAGGGCTCCGAACATGGCAAAACCGGTGCCGCCGAACATTACGTAGTGAAAATGTCCCACAACGAAATAGGTATCGTGGATATGCACATCTGCTGCAAGGGCACCCACCACAAGGCCTGTCAGGCCACCCACTGAAAACTGGAAAATAAACGCCAGCGTATACAGCAGGGGGGTATTTATCTCAATAGATCCTTTATACAGTGTGGCCGTCCAGTTGAAAACTTTGATAGCCGAAGGGATGGCAACCAGGAAGGTCAGGATGGAAAAAATGATCCGCGCCGGGCCGCTCATTCCGGAGGTGAACATATGATGCCCCCAGACAAAGTAGCCGACAAAAGCAATTGCAAGTGATGAAATGGCTATTGCCTTGTATCCAAAAATCGTTCTGTGGGCTGCAGTTGGAATGATCTCGGAAATAATGCCCATGGCCGGCAGGATCATGATATAAACGGCCGGATGGGAATAGATCCAAAACAGATGCTGGTATAAAATGGGGTCACCGCCAATGGCCGGGTCGAACAAACCCACGCCGAAAACTCTTTCGGCAACGATCATCAGCAAGGTAATGCCGATCACAGGAGTCGCCAGCAATTGTATCCAGGATGTCGCGTAGAGTGCCCAGGTGAAAAGTGGCATGTTGAACCATTTCATTTTGGGCGTTCTCAGACGATGAATGGTTACGATGAAGTTTAGCCCTGTAAGAATGGAAGAAAAACCGAGAATGAATGCTGCCATGACCGCCATGGTTACGTTGGTTCCGGTTTGAACGCTGTAAGGTGCGTAAAAGGTCCATCCTGTATCGGCCGGTCCTTCCCCGACAACAAGTGTTAAAAGCGCCAATGTGGCGCCTGCAATGTAAAGCCACCACGATAAGAGGTTGAGCCTGGGAAAAGCCACATCATCCGTACCGATCATAATCGGAAGAAAGAAGTTCCCGAATATTGCGGGCACGGATGGAATGATGAACAAAAAGATCATGATCACCCCGTGCAGGGTGAATGTTTGATTGTACATTGTTGCTTTCATGATGGTCTCTCCGGGCGCGATCAGTTCCAGTCGCATCAACAAACCGAGCAACACCCCAACCAGGAAAAATGACATGACTGCATACAAATACAATAAAGCGATACGCTTATGATCTAAAGTAAAAATCCAGGACTTAATACCTTTTTTGGCCTGGAAAAAATTTACATAGTTATTGGATGTATCTGACATGGATTAACTTTGTTTCGTTTGTTTTTTACGTTTCTTAAAAATCAATACCAGCAACAAAATAGCAGCCAATGACAAAATGATGGTACCTGTAATCTTTGTAATGTTAAAAACATAGGTCTTACCTTCAGGGTCATAACTGAAACAATATCTCAGTACTTTGTTGATGGTGGGACCGGATTTCCCTTTTTGTGCTTCGGCTACAGCCATTTTAAGGTCAAATGGTAAAAACTCCAATCCGTGCAAATATCTTGTGATCTTTCCATCCGGACTTAATACGATCAATGCAGTGGGATGTATCCAGTCTTTGCCAACTTTTTTTACCTTGAATCCCACACCGTTCAATAGTTGGTCTATGCTGGCACTGTCGCCGACAAAATAAGACCAGCCTTCGCTCACATCCTTGTTTTTTACAAGTTTCGCATAATTCTTTTTTTTATCACCTGCCAGTCGCGGTGTTTCAGCAGGATTGAAGCTAACGGTAAATACCTGGTAATCCTTCCCCAGTTCCATATCCGTTCGTGAAACAACTTCGGCCACCCCTTCCAGCAAAGGACTGCAAATTCCGGGACATTCGTAATAAACCAATACCAGAACTGTTGGCTTGTCGATGACCGCTTTCAGGTTTACCGTATCATAATCCTGGTTCACAAATGTGAGATCTTCGGGGATATATTCATCCAGTTGTTCATATATTCCCAGCTCTTCCTGTTTGGGAGGGTCTTCCTGGGCATGGAGGCTAATTCCAAATAAGATGAAAACGATGATGAAAATAAAAAAATTCCCTATTGTTAATTTGTTGATATTCAGTGACATTTTTTAATATATGCTTTGATGCTTTTAGTTTGCTAATTTAGAATTAATTTAAATAATATCCAAATACTGTGTGATGTTATACATTGTCAAAAAAGTATGATTTTTCGTCAGGCTGCGCGTAGTCGAAGTCCAATGGCGACTGATTATTAGTCCAGCTCGACTATGCTCGAGGTGACCAAAATAGCAATGAATACTTTTAAGACGTTCTCAATTGATCTGCAATATAATGTTTTTTAAATATTTTGATCGCAGAAGAAAACAATTATCAGTGTTCAAAAGTTCACTCCTGCGATGACTTGTTGTTTATTTTTTATCTTTCAGCAGTACACCTGAGGCTTCGAAGGTATATGCCATTTTGGGCTCAGTGATTTTTTCGATTTCCGATTTTGGTTTTCCCTCATCCATGGCATAATGCCTAAGCTTTTCAACAGGTATGATTTCCTTTTTCGCAAAACCTTCGATGTAAGCAATTTTACCTTTTGAATCAAGTGGAATGAAGAAGGCATAATCTTTAAAGGTGACTTTCAGCTCATCTTTTTCATCGATTTTCAGATCCATCCAGCATCCTGAATTCTGACAGTTGGCGACGATCTCGCCCTTTAATTTGATTGGCAATGAATCTGTATCTTTCATCAGAGTTTTCAATTCAGCGACCGGAACTGCATGGTCAGTCGTGATCAACTCCCCGTAGGAACCCTTAACTTTTTTCTCCTCAGTTGCAATTTTCGCATTATCTTTTTCTTTTGGAGCCTGGTTGCAAGCAGCAACAAACCCCAACAGCAAGATCAATAAAATAATGTTCTTCATATTATTAGCGTATTATTTCGATATCCTGCACCTCTTCAAGTGTTAAGGTACCACCATCGTTTCCCCAGGCATTCAGCACATAATTGATGACGGCAACTGCATCTTCATGGCTGTCGACCTGTGGTGGCATGGGGGTTCTGTATGTTACACCGTTCACCACCATTTCTTCATTGGAACCGTTCAGCACCTGTTCAACCGCCCGTTTTTTATCAGCCAGCAAATAATCCGAATTTGCCAGCGGGGGAAAGGCTCCTTTGATGCCTTCTCCATTGGCCTGATGACAAACCACGCATTTTTCCTCGTAGATCTTCTTGCCTTCGGTAAATTCTGTATCCTGTGAGAGATTATTATTTTTTTTCTCAGGAAGCTCAAAAGCCTGGAGAAAGACCATTGCGGCTACAATCGTTATTCCTGTAATTAATCCTGTTAATAATTTCATGTCAATTTGGTTTTAAAGATTATCGTATAAATATACAAATTGCATTGGTTTATGAGCATTTGCAATCACCAATTCCTTGTCCCTGCATTTCGGGCGGATTTCCACAAACCTGGCAGTTTTCCGTTTCGTCCCAGGTATGTTCGTGCTTATGATCATGATCTCCGCAACCGCAGGAGCCACCACATGCACAACCACTGCTGCCTTCGATTTCCTGTTGTGTGGCCTCTCTAACGGAAAGGATCTTCCCTGAGAATTTCAACTCTCTTCCTGCCAGGGGGTGATTAAAATCCATCAGTATCTGCTCGCCTCTATGATCGACCACTATTCCAAGATGTTTGTTACCGTAATTATCCCGCATGGGAATCTGGTTTCCGATTTCAATGACCGAATCATCTATTTTCCCGTCTACTTCAAAAGTGTCTTTGGGTATTTCGATCAGTGCATTTTCATCACGTTCGCCATATGCTTCTGATGCTTCGATCACAAAGCTGAAATCGGAGTTGGATTCCAGTCCCTTGAGGTTGTTTTCGAAACCATCGATCAGAAGCCCGGCCCCGAACAAAAATTCCTGGGGCTGATCGGGATTGATCATTTCAATCATCTGGCCTGTGCGATTATCTTTTAATTCGTATGCTATGCTTGCTACTGTATAATTATCTACTTTCATTCTGGTTCTCATTTTAATTATTAGGGTCTACAAATGTAGAAATTTTAATTATAATTTAGATTAAATACAAATAAAAATAAGGAACTAAATTGAAATCATTTTGCCATCCAGCAGGATCAGTGCAGGTAACAGAAACACGGATTCGATCAGCCATTTGTACATTTTATGCTTATAAAACGAAGCTGGATGAAGGATCATCCATAGCATTATTGCTGCCATAACAGAAAAGATAAGGAAGGCGAGCGATATTAATTTTTGATCGAATAAAAGCACCCCGATCGTGCCAAGTGCTATGAGAAGGACGAAAAGTGTTATCAGGAATATCCTGGTAAATCCCAATCCATATTGAATACTGAATGAAACCTGTCCACTATCCGAATCCTGCTTGTATTCGAAATATGAAAGCAATATTGTATTTCCGAATGCGAGTAACAGGAATTCTGCTATGATCATAATTTCTGCATTGCCTAAGACTTGTGTCGATAAAAGGACAGGAGCGCCCCAGATCCCCGCTGTGTATACCAATGCGATGACGAATTCTTTTGGTATGAAAATCCTTTTCATTTTACCGTATACATAAACAAGGGAGAGGTAAAGCATGATAAACATACCCATCAGCAAGCCGAAATAATGGATCTCCCGGGGCAAATAGAGAAAGCTTAAGAGCAGGGCCATAAAACAAAGGAATAGAACAAAAGCAATCAGGGGAAATTGTTTTGCGTAATGAAAACGATGCCGAAAAGCAATGGCACTTTCTTTAAGTTTGATCCCGTCGATGAGATGGTCCGTTGTGTAAACGATCCACACACATAGCGGGATGATGATGAATAGGATAGCAGGTGCCTGCATATTCAATATTTTCCATGCCATGATGAAGCTTGCAAAAGAACCGGCCACCACATCGAGACTCAGGATTTGTATTTGTTGCAAAAAGCTTTTAAAAGTCAATGTTCTGTAGGTTTTCAACCTAACAATTTAGGAATAATAACATGTTGTGCGTTTTGATTATATAAGATATTGCTTGTCATTTTGACTTGATATACAGTTATTTACATTTAAAACGCCCAGCTCGTTAATAATAAGAAGGCTTTACAAACTTCCTGTGTTTGAGGTATGCCAGAAATCCGGTGATGAACACTACGGCCACAGTATAATACACAAAAGAAGGAACAGGAAGCGGATCACCGGCAGCATAAGAGTGCAAACCAGATAAATAATAGTTCACCCCGAAATAGGTCATGATCACAGATGCGAATCCGATCAGAGAAGCAAAATTGAATGTAAAGATGCTTCTCAGGCCTGGGATCAGTCGCATGTGAAGTATAAAGGAATAGACTAAAATTGTGATCAGTGCCCATGTTTCTTTCGGATCCCATCCCCAGTAACGTCCCCAGCTTTCGTTGGCCCAAACGCCACCCAGGAATGTTCCAATGCTCAGCATGATCACACCGATGATCAATGCCATTTCTATGATGTAAGTCAACTCCTTTATCTTGGTGTTGAGAGATGTGAAATTATTTTTCGTCTTGGAGATCATCAGGATCAGGTTGAAAAATGCCAGCAGTGCACCCAATCCCAGAAAACTATAGCTGGCAGTGATAATGGCCACATGAATGACCAGCCAGTATGATTTCAGAACCGGCACCAGGTTGGTGATCTGCGGATCCATCCAGCTCAGGTGAGCAACCATTAGTATCAGGGATGACAGTATAGCTGTCGTTGCAAGTGCGATCCTGGATCTCTTTGTAAATATCAGTCCTGCAAGCATGGTGGCCCAGGCAATATAGATCATGGATTCATAACCATTGCTCCAGGGAGCATGACCGGAAATATACCACCGGGCTGCCAGGCCGAGGGTATGCAAAAGAAAACCGATGATCAGTATCCAGACAGAGATATTCAGAATGATCCCGAATTTCAATTTTGGTCGCAGGATGTTGATGAAAAGAAATATAAGCATGATAAAACCGATCAAACCATATAACTGGAATAACCTCTTGAAAATATTGGCTTTGTTGTAAAGGATTTCCAGCTTGAGTTTTGCTTGTGATGGGAACAGTTCTTTTCCATAACGATCCTGGAAGGTGAACAAATAGTTGAGTGTATTGTTTGCTGGTTCCCAGTTTCCTGTGGCGATCCCGTATTTCACCGAATCGGCATAAATATCCAGGATACTGCCCACAAAAACGGATGCTTCATCATTGAAAGCAGATTCTGCCTTTTGGTTCGAAACCCACTTATGGGTGGGATCTTCTGGTATGGGGAAGATCCGAAGCAGGCTGTTGTTGTATACCAGGAAGCTGATGTTC
Source organism: Bacteroidales bacterium (assembly GCA_021740625.1). Lineage (GTDB taxonomy): Bacteria > Bacteroidota > Bacteroidia > Bacteroidales > JAIOZK01 > JAIOZK01. Next base: position 43,201 of record JAIOZK010000018.1, on the reverse strand, counting down.
AGGCGTTCGTCAACCTTCATGATCTCGTTGTCGAACTTGGACCTTTCAGCGGGTTTTTTGCGATAGGCTTCTTCTACATAAGACTGAAGTTTGTAAGTTCCGCCACTTTGCATATCAATAAAATCCATAAAGCTGGCATAACTGCCATCGATACCCAGTATACGGGCCACCTCACTGTTCTTTACCTTAATCATGGGGATTTCCTGCCATTTTACAGGATTAATGATCATACCCAGCAATGCCTGGTTGGGCGTAAGCCCGTTTAAATTATTTTTTCTTGCAACTTTTCTGAGCAGTTCGGAGGCCAGGGTATTCATGGGTTCTATCCTGCCGTCGTGATCCTGTACCAGCAGTTTGCCAAAACGCTCCGCATGGGCCTTGTTTGCATATTGATCGGTAAGTTTGGGATTCGTTTGTGTCTGGGCACGGGCTGACTGGCTGGCAAAAATACCCGATGTCAGGAACAACAGTATCACCCCGGCTGTGCCGCTTGCCCTCTTCAGGTCGCTGGTTGATTTTGCCAGGAAACGGAAGCGGCTGTTTTTTGAGAAAAAACTGTATACCATACCGAAAGCCAGCAGAAAATAACCCACATAAGTGATCAGCGTGCCCCAGTAATCATGGTTTACCGAAAGTATGGTTCCTTTCTCATCCTGGTCGTAGGAGGACTGGAAAAAGCGGTATCCTCCATAGTTCAGCACATTGTTCATGAAAATCCTCCTGGGTTCCCTGATCCCTTTGTTTTCATCGATCAGGATCACTTCGGAAGCATAGGATGAGGGACTATCCGATCCAGGGTACCGTTCCAACTGGAAATCTACAAGTTCCAGCCTGAATGGCAATTCAATAGGCCTGGAACCATAAGATACACTGTATTCAATGCCATTTAATTCTATCATGGCTTCTTCGCCTACCATTCCTTTTCCTCCTGCAACGATTACTTCTTTGCTTTGTCCTCCCTGGCTGAGGCTCAGGATCAGTGCATTTTGTGCATTTCCATTGGCGGTATTGCCCGCGCTTGATAGTCTGACTTCAGCATTGGGATAAAATTGTTTCAGCACAAGACTGACCTGGCCGAGGGTATAAAGCTTCATGGGCTGGAAGGGATAACTGTTCATGGCAGGGAGGGTGTCTGTTGACTGATCTGCCATGCTCATGATTATCAGGGGTGATGGGGAAAAGATCATCAAATCATTATCTTTTATATGAAAGCTGATTTTTGATGAATCTATTTCGGTTGGTGAGAAAAGCACTTTCTGCTCGAGAACACTGACTTCTTCTCCTTTTTCAAGCAAATGGTTTTGCCTTCCGGAATTGCCCCCGGAGATTACCAGGGAAATGACGGGTTCGCCTTTTTCAACGGCAGTCACTGTGCGAATGGCATTCGGAACAAAACCTTCAACTTCTATATCAACTTCCTTATTGTTAAACCGGAAGCTATTGCTGTATTCGTTATTTGAAAAGGGAGAAAACACCTGCTGGTCAGCAAAGTTGTATGATTTGTTTCCATCCTGCACCTTGATCTGCAGATGGGGATTTTCTGAATAGATCACATTGCTCGACTTCCCTTCTCTAATGAACATGGTGCCTTCATAACTGATGAAGCGGGTTATTCCAGCACCAATCAGGATGATGACCATGGACAGGTGAAAAAGAAAAGCTCCGTATTTTTTTCGCTGGATTAAACGTTTCCTGAAAATGGTACCCAGAAGGTTGATGCAAAACAATGCCATCAGTATTTCAAACCAGGTGGCCCGGTATACCAATTCCTGGGCAGCCAGCGTTCCAAAATCATTTTCAAGAAATGTGGCTGTAGCCATGGAAGCGGCCAGCACCAGAAGCAATATACCAGCCAACTGCATTGAAAACAAGTAATCCCAAAATTTCTTCATATTTATTGTGATTTAGCGTGTATCAACACGTATATGTTATCAGAATATTTAGATTAATTTTAAATAGCAAAAGTATGAAAAATTAAAGTTCCCCAACGATGATGAGATGAATGCATCGCAATAAATTGAAGTTGAAGGATGCTCGATCTTAAATCCTAGATTCTGGATACTGGATACTGGATACTTGATCTTTGTCAAGAGATTGTGTGCGTATGCTATCTTTTTATACCTCGTGCAGGTGATGCTTCAGGGACTCTTCAAGATAGGGGTGATGTTTGGGTATGAGCGGTACTTTGCTCAGCGACCAGAAGACGATCAGCATGAACAGGCCTAGGTAACCAAGATATGAACCGATTTCAATGAACCCAATCGTATGCACCTTGCTGAAAGTAGCACCCGGCATGATCTGCAGGTAAAGATCTATCCACTGGCCAATCATAAGAATAACTCCAACAATCCCGAGCATGGTCTTGCTTTTTGCCAGGTAATTGGAAAGCAGGAAAAAGAAGGGAACACCTGTGTTTAAGGCAATGTTGAGCCAGAAAAGCACAGTATAGGGGCCTTCGATCCTCTTCACATAATAGATGGTTTCTTCAGGGATGTTGGCATACCACATCAGCAGGAACTGTGAAAACCAGAAATATCCCCATATAATACTAAGAATGAAAATATATTTTGAAAGATCGATCATATGGGAGTTGTCGATGAATTTAAAGTACCCATAATGATGCATGATAACGATGATCAGCACAATGGTGGCTGACCCGTGGTAAAAGGCTGCCACAAAGTTTTTTAGTGAAAAGATGGTGCTGTACCAGTGAGGTTCTATCGACATGATCCAGTCGAAAGAGGCCAGGGAAAAAGTAAGGGCCAGCACGAAAATATAAACTTTAGAATACCATTCGTTTTTTTCAAAGGGTCGCATGCCGTCCGTTTCATCTTCCTGCCTGGAAACCCTTCGCATCAACTGGGTCATGATGATCCATGTGGCAAAAAACAGCAGTAGCCGGATCATAAAAAAGGGTAGGTTCAGATAGGGAGTTTTGTGCTGAAGTACCGGATCATGTTCAACCACATGGGTATGCGTCCATTCGTAAAGATGATGAAACCCCACCCACATGAGCAGGAAAAAAACTGCTGCTGCCGGGATGTAATTGGCAAACGCCTCGGGTATCCTGATAAAGGCTGAAGACCAGCCCGATTGTGTAATTCTTTGCAGGGCCAGCCAGAATGTTCCACCGATGGCCAGCGACAGGAAATAATAATTGTTGAGCAGATAATTGGCCCAGGTCCTTTCGGCGTCAGCGATAAATCCCCAAACGAAAGCGACAATGCCAATCAGAATAAATGCACCTGCGAGGCTGATCAATTTTGGTGATAATGTAAATTTCTGCTCCATTGCTGTATTTTTTATTAAGATTTCTTACTTATTCTCGCTTAATCCATTCTTAACATAATGAATGATCTTCCATCTTTCGCCGGGTGATATCTGTGCTCCATGGGCACCCATCAATCCTGAAAGGGAGCCCATTGTGATGACATGATAGATCTCTCCGTCGGGTTTTTCCTGTACATAATCATCCACCAGCGAAGTGGGTTTTGCTGTAAATAGCTTTGAGGTATATAGGTGGCCATCGCCTTTTCCCTGTTCGCCATGGCAACTGGCACAGAAAATCCTGTATTGCTCCTTGCCCATGGCCAGGTTTTCTTCGTTGGCCTCCAGCGGGTTGTGCAGCTCCTTGCCGGCGCTTTGCTGACCCTGAAAAGTCCTTTCATATGGATAGGGTGCTTTTCCCCTGGCAATCGTGCCCTGAACCGGAGGCTGGTTCGTTTTCCCGTCTTCAAAATTCGGGTTCTCCGAATATGCTGAATAAGCTTCTGAATACATCATGTCGGGCATGTACACCCATCCGGGATGTTCCTCTTTGTGGTTACAGGCATTGAAGATGATGAGCATCAATGCCGGTATGAGAAAATATTTTATGATCCTTTTCATAATCTTCTGCTGTGTTATTTTTGTTTGTCATGAACGATCCTGATCGCCCCGATTTGCTTCAGGTATTCTTCCTGCTGAGCGGTTTTTTCTTCCTCTTCATCCAGAATGATGGCATATTTGTCATCCCCCAGTCCTTCATCGATCACATGTGCTTTGGCCCCGGGCCCTTTTTTCTCCCGCAGGAAGAAGGTGACGATCGTAAAGGCAGATGTAATATTAATTGTCATCACAAAGATTACCACCACGAATGAGAGGGTGTTTTGAGGTTTGCCTCCGAACCTCAGGGGGTAATCCACCACGGATGTCCAGTACAGAAACCCGAAGGTTACCAGCACTGCAAAGATACCATAAAGGAGCGCCAGCACCGGAATTCTGGTTTTAAGGTTCAGGCTTTCGATCACTTCGTGAATGGGGTAGGGAGATATCACATCGGATATTTTATAGCCTTCATTTTTGGTGGCCTCAACCCCGTTCAGAAGCTTATCATGATCGTCAAAAATACCTACAATATAATTTTTTGCTTTGCTCATTTTAACAATCTTTCTTGTTTACAAAGTTTTGTTTTCAGGATCATCAGGTGTTTTGCCGGCTTTTTTCTTTGCTGGCATCGTATCTTTCAATACACCTTTTAATTCACTCATGGCCATCATCGGAACGAAACGCAGGAAAAGGAGCACACCAATGACAAAAATACCAAGTGTTCCGACAAAAATTCCCACTTCCGTGATTGAAGGTGCGTAGGGTGCCCAGTTGGCCGGCAGATAATCTTTGGTGAGCGAGGTAATGATGATCACATAACGCTCGAACCACATACCGATATTAATAATGATGGATATAACGAATACCGCCCAGATATTGCTCCTGATCTTTTTGAACCAGAAAAGCTGGGGGAAGAAGACATTGCATGTCACCATCGTCCAGAAAGCAGCCGTATGATCACCCGCAATCCTGTTGTGGAAGAAAGTGTACATTTCCCCCTCCATGGCCGAATACCAGGCAATGAATATCTCTGTTGCATAGGCTGTACCCATGATCAAACTGATAAATGTAAGGATGCGGGCAATGGCATCCAGGTGGCCATCGGTCACATAATCCTGGTATTTGTATACTTTCCGGATGATGATCATCAGGGTGAGCACCATGGCAAAACCTGAAAAGATAGCCCCTACAACGAAATAGGGAGGAAAAACCGTGGTATGCCATCCGGCCATAACCGAAGTGGCAAAGTCCATAGAAACGATGGAGTGAACTGCAATCACAAGGGGTGCAGCCAGTCCGCCCAGGATCAATACTGTAGTTTCGAAACGCAACCAGGAGGTAGCTTTTCCGACCCATCCGAAAGCAAAGAAACCGTAAATGGCTTTTTTGACCTTGTTGGTGGCTTTGTCGCGGATGGTGGCCAGGTCGGGTAACATGCCGATATACCAGAAGGTGGCTGATGCCATAAAATAAGTACTGATGGCCACAACGTCCCAGAACAAAGGCGAGTTGAAATTGACCCAGAGCGGACCCCGGGTGTTGGGATAGGGAAATATAAAGAATGCCAGCCAGATCCTTCCCATATGGAGGGCAGGAAACAAACCGGCACAAATAACGGCAAAAACCGTCATGGCTTCGGCAGCCCGGTTGATGGAAGTTCTCCATTTTTGCCGCAGGATCAGGAGGAAAATGGAAAATGCAGTTCCGGCATGTCCGATGCCAATCCACCAGACGAAATTGATAATTCCCCAGCCCCAGGCCACGGAGTTGTTCAATCCCCACGTACCAATGCCTGTAGCGATTGTATTCACGATGGCTACCATCCCGGCAAGCATCATCAAAGTGCCGATGCCCATCGTGATGAACCACCATCGGGGCGTTTTCCCATCTATGGGGGCAAGAATGTCGCGGGTTATTTGCCCGTACGACTTATTGCCTTCAATGATTACACCTCTGACTTTGGTTTTATACATATCCTATTCGTGTTTTCCTGATTCATGTTTCACTTCAGCATCAATGCTTTTCTTGTTTCTGACTTTGGTCAGATAACCGACCGAAGGTAAAGTGTGCAATTCCTCGAGCAGATGATAATTGCGCGGGTTTGCAAATGCTTTGGATACCCTGCTTTTCTTGTCATTCAGGTTGCCGAATACAATGGCTTCGGTGGGGCAGGCCTGCTCACAGGCAACCTTGATGTCACCGTCTTTTACCATCCTCCCTTCTTTCTTGGCTTTCAATTTCTTGTCCTGTATGCGTTGCGAACAGAAAGAGCATTTTTCAACAACACCTCTCGAGCGCACTGTTACATCAGGATTGAGCACCATCTTGCCAAGGCCGTTATCCATGTTATAGGGGAATTTGGCATTGTTTGCATACTCAAACCAGTTGAACCTTCTTACCCGGTAAGGACAGTTGTTCATGCAATACCGGGTGCCGATACAGCGGTTATAAGCCATCATGTTCAGTCCTTCGTTGCTGTGGGGTGTGGCGGCCACCGGGCAGACATTCTCGCAGGGTGCATTGTCGCATTGCTGACACATGACTGGTTGATGGAAGACTTCGGGATTATCCGAATCTTCTGAGTAATAGCGGTCAATTCTGATCCAGTGCATGATGCGACGTTTCCTGACTTCTTCTTTTCCGATTACGGCCACATTGTTTTCTGCCTGGCATGCAATCTCGCAGGCACCACAACCGATGCAGGAATTCAGGTTGATGGCCAAACCCCAGTGGAAATTTGGGAAGCTAGGCGTATTATACAGGGATACGTGTTGCTTTTCGACCTTGTCGTGCAGTTCATTGCCTGAGTCAGGATCCTGTTGCCAGTGTTTTAATGTTGTTTCGCGTACGATCGGTCTGCCTTCCATGGTATGATGACTCTGGGTAAGTGCAAGGGGATACTTTTCCCCTGTCGCTTTTATTTCAATGTTGTTGCCTGAATAAGCCATGTTTCCGGCAATGTTCCTGATAAACCCAAAAACATTCTTTCCTATACCGTCGGCTACTCTTCCGCCACTGGTCCTTCCGTATCCGAGGGGTATGGAAACTGTATGATCATCATGGCCGGGCTGAATAAGTACTGGTAAGATAAGATCCTTTTGGATGGAAATAAGGTCTTCATTTTTCAGGTCGTTTTCCTCGGCATATTTCGGGGAAACATTTGCATAATTGTCCCATGTAACTTTAGAAATGGGATCGGGTAATTCCTGCAACCAGGGATTGTTGGCATTGCGGCCTTCTCCCATGGCAACAGTTTCGTACAGGAGGAGTTCTATTCCATTTCCCTTTGGTTGATTGTCCGGCTTTAAATCAGGTTTGTTGAACTTGGGTTGTGCTGCTTCATCCTGTCTTAAAGCAAAAACACCATCGTGCAGGCTTTGCACCCAGAATTTCTCAAAGGTGCTGTATTGGTCCTGTTTCGGGAAAATATCCGATTCCCAGTGATCTTTCATATAAAGGTAATAATCACCTTCTATACCTGCCCATTTCATCAAGCTTTCCTGGGCCTGCCGCGTGTTAAACAGTTTTTGTATTGTGGGTTGGCCCAGGCTGTAATGGCCCGGTTTGGGCTCCGCATCGTTCCATGACTCCAGGTAATTGTTATCGGGACAAATAAACTGCATGTGTCTGGCAGTTTCATCCTCAATATCCGCCAGGCTGATTTTCAGTGAAACTTTTTGCAGGCCTTGCACAAACTTATCTGCTTCAGGATAGGTATAAGCAGGATTTGTGTTGTAGGTGATCAGTCCTGCAATTTCACCGCGATTCATCCTGTCGACAAGATCATACATTCGCTTGTCCATTCCCTGGATTGTCTGCAGGGGATTGTTCATGTCGATGGTCTGACCATAATTGCCAAGCAAGTGGTTGATGGAATTTACGATCAACTGGGACTTTAAACTGTTGCTGCCACATACCACCAGCGTTTTTCCTTTGTTCTTCAACAGGTCTTTTGCGATAGGTTCCACATCAACCGGTGAAGCTATCAGTTCGTATGTTTGAACACCGGTGGCGGCTGCCAGCTCATTGTAGAGAGCCATCAGTACTTCTTGCTCTTGTGAGGGTCTTATTTTATATCGGTTGTCGGCATTGCTCCCTGTGAGTGACATGTAAGATTCGACCTGGTAATGCTTCGACATTTCCTTCGAATCCTCCAGGTTTCTTTTGCGTGCATATGCTTTTGCATATTCTATGGGAGATAACCAGGTTCCAAGAAAGTCGGCATTGAAACTCACAATCACATTTGCATTCTGAAATTTATAATCGGGAATAACAGCTTTCCCGAAGCTTTGTTCATTTGCTTCCAGCATTGCTGATGCGGAGATGGCATCGTAAGTGATCCACTCTGTTGCAGGATATTTATCCTGAAATTCACCGATAAGTTTTTTTGTTGTTGGACTGATGATGGAGGATGATAGCAGTACAATTTTTCCATTGGCGGAAGAAATTTCCTGAAGTTGTTTTTTGATCTTGCCGTCGATGCTATCCCAATCTGATTCATTAGCATTTTCAAATGGGTTCTGGAGGCGGGTTGTATCATATAGATTCAGCACAGAAGCCTGCACCCTGGCGGAGGTGCCTCCCTGGGTGATGGGGGAGAGGGTATTGCCTTCGATCTTGATCGGCCTGCCTTCCCTTACCTTCACCAGAACACTGCAATAATCCTTTCCATCGAAATATGTGGAGGCATAATAATTGGCCTCTCCCGGGGTAACTTCTTCGGGTTTGTTCAGAAAAGGGATCGCTTTCCGTACGGGCATTTCGCAACTGCTGGCCAGGGAGGCATAGCCAATGGTGAAGCCGAGCATTTTTAAAAAATCCCGCCGGCTGGCCTTGCCTTTGACTTCTTCCTGGCTCAATCCGTCGATAGAAAATTCGGGCTCGGCTTTTTTGTCAAGCGTTCCTTTGTTTTTTATCTCCTGATGTTCTTCAAGACTTTTCCAATATTTCTTCATTCCAATCTATATTATGGTATATCCCGATGTTCAAAAAATAAATTAATAATGACATTTCTGGCAATCATTGCCACCAATATCCTGAACCGTAACCTCTTTGATCTCACCGGATTTTAGTTTTTCGTGTAGTTCGGTGTAATGCTTGTAAAAAGTATTGGTTTCAAACTGGGTTACATTTGTCTCTCGATGGCAGTTTACGCACCAGCCCATGCTCAGGTCACTAAGCTGTTTGACTTTATCCATTTCCTCAACAGGTCCATGACATACTGCACAGTCTATCTGGCCTATGTTGGTGTGCTGGGCATGGCTGAAATACACATGGTCGGGCAGGTTGTGAACTTTGACCCATTCGATGGGTTTGTTGTTTTCTATGGCGTCGTATATTTTGGCTATCTCGGTTTTACCGGTTCTTGATCCTTCTTTCACCACATTGTGGCAGTTCATGCAAAGTTGTGCTGAGGGGAAACCTGCATGCTTACTATCATCTACCGTATGATGACAATACCGGCAGTCGATCTTGTTTTGTTGTACGTGTACTTTGTGCGAAAACCAGATCGGTTGTTCGGGTGAATAGCCTTCCTGCCGGCCAAGTGCAATGGCTTCCCTAACTGTGATCTCTACCACAATAACACCGGTGATAATGATCACGATAACATTGACAAATTTTGCCTTGATGAATTTTGTAACTGCCAGGTCGAAGATGGAGAGGACAAGCAGCAAAATGGAGATCCAGAAAGCGGGACTGTAATTGCGGTCTCTTTCAAGCTCATGCTTTGCCATTTCTTCCTGGAGAGCTATTTCCTTGTCGGCTTTTTCAGAAACAGTTTCTCCCGATTCTTCAGTTTCTTTGCTGGTTTCAGGGGCAGCATCTTCAACTTCTTTGCCTTCACTTTTTGCACTGATGTATGTGAGGATGGATTCAATTTGTTCATCGGTATAATCGTAAGAAGCCATGGGGACTTTGTTGTATTCATTAAAAAGTTCCACAGCGATGGGATCACCGGCCTGAATCATGGCCTGGCTATTCCTGATGAAACTGTACAACCACTCTTTGTCCCTGCGTTCGTTTACCCCTTTCAGGTCTGGGCCTACAAGTCGACCACCTCCAATGGTATGACAAGCAGCACATTCCTGGAATAATTTTTTCCCTTGCCGGGCATTTTGCGCTGGTAAATTGAATGAACTTAACAACATCAGATTTATGAAGAGCAGGAGGCTTAATTTTGTGACACCTTTAAAGCCTAAAATGCGAATCTTCGAATGGGAATCGTCCATCTTTCTCAAAATAATATTATTTGAAATCATTCTAAATAACTGACTCTCTTATACTAGCAAGGATCGAATTTATGAAAAAGCCCTTGATTTTATGGCAGATAAAAGTATAAATTTTTTGTAAATCAGTTATAAAAAAAAGGTAGTTAATTACCGGAATTAAAATCTATCTGAGCTATGATATTGAATTTCACGAAAAAAGCAGATGTGACTGGAATTTGGAGAAATTCAGGTATTTTCTTTCTTGGATGATTTTTTCGGGCAGGAAGGGATAGGTATTTTGAGTTTTTTTTGATTCGTGTTTTATTCAATTACCAGCTACCACCGGCTCCACCACCGCCAAAGCTACCGCCGCCGAAACCTCCAAAGCTTCCACCACCTCCAAAGCTCCTGCTTCCGCCGGAAAAATTACCCCAGCCGCCGCTGTGGTGTCTTCCGGTGCTACCCAGCATGCTGCCCAGGAAAAGGGCAGTCCACAAACTATCCGTACCCCTTTCTTTCCGGCCACCCATGGAGTAGGTTCTTCTGCGGCTTATATTGATAAGAATAAAGATCACCATGATCACGATGAAAGGGATGATGCCTGCAAGGGGAAAGTTCTGGTTTTCCTTGCGGTACTGTTCTTTCGAGTATTCTCCCGAGGCCAGTGCCATTAACACATTCGTGGCTTTATTGATCCCATTGTAATAATTGTTGTTTTTAAATTCGGGGATCATTTCGTTTTCAACGATGCGTTTACCAATGGCATCGGGGATGGCTCCTTCCAGTCCATATCCGGTTGCAATGAAGGTGCGCCCTTTTTCCGAGTTTGTTTTTGGCTTGACCAGGATCACGATGCCATTGTTGAAATCTTTGCTGCCAACACCCCAACTTTCACCAATTTTGTATGCAAATTGAGCAGGGTCATATCCTTGCAGTGATTTCACAAATACAACTGCGATCTGGTTGGATGTTGTATCGAAAAAGTTAACCAGTTTCCTTTCAAGGCTATTGATTTCTGCTGGCGTCAGTGTACCGCTAAAGTCATTTACCAGCCTGGGTGGAGAAGGCCTTTCCGGGATTTCCTGGGCATGTAGCGTAAAATGGCTGATCAACAGGATCAGAAATATGAATACTCCGGTTGTATTGCGTTTTATCATGCTTAGCTCCCAAAAGATATTTCATTCGACAATTCATTGATATCATCAGAGTGGTAAGGAAAGTGCTTTTTCAGGTGATTGCCCGCTGAATTGATGGCATCTACGAGACCTTCCGTGAATTTCCCGTTTTTGAATGAAGCCTTCATATTTTCTTTGATTTCATCCCAGAAATTTTCAGGAACGGCCGCATTGATCCCCTTATCGCCGATGATGGCAAATTTTTTATCTTGTACGGCCAGGTAAAACAAAACGCCATTGCGCAGATCGGTGTCGTGCATCTTGAGCTTTTCAAAAATAACGGCAGCTCTTTCCAGTACATCACCATCGCAATGATTTTCGATATGAACCCTGATCTCTCCCGAGGTATCCAGTTCTGCATTCAGGATCGCTTGTTTGATTTCAGCTTTTTCTTGCCTGCTGAAGAAACTTCTGGCTGATTTTGGCATAATCTAAATTCTTTGGTTTAAAATATTAAAACTGTACTTCCGGGGCCGTTTCCGCTCCTTCCTGTGCTTCGAAATATGCTTTTCGTTCAAAACCGAAAAGCTTGGCCCAGATATTCTTTGGGAAAATCCGTATGTAGGCATTATAATCCCGAACCGCCTGGTTGAATTTCTGTCTTTCAACTGCAATCCGGTTTTCGGTTCCTTCGAGTTGGGCCTGCAATTCCAGGAAGTTCTGATTGGCTTTGAGTTCGGGATATCTCTCAACAACAACCATCAATTTCGATAATGCCTGGCTTAATCCGCTCTGGGCTTGCTGAAACTGTTGTATGGTGCTGGCATTTAAATTTGCCGGATCAATGTTCACAGATGTTGCTTTGGCTCTTGCTTCTATGACATCGGTGAGAGTCTGTCGTTCATGTTCTGCATAACCCTTCACCGTGTTGACCAGATTCGGGATCAGGTCGGCACGGCGCTGGTAAACATTTTCGACCTGGGCCCAGCTTTCGTTGATCCACTCTTCCTTGTTTACCAGGCTGTTATATGTTCCCTTGACGGAGAAATATATGATCAAAGCCAGTATGGCCAAAACAATGATGATGATCCAGGATTTCTTCATTCTTATTTAGATTTAATTAAGCTAAGATATAAAAACAAATGATCAGCTTCCAAATAATATTGCTAATATAAGTAATAAACCCCGGTTTGCTTCCGGGGTTTGTATATGATTAAATTGCTATTTTATAATATCGACACTCCTTTTGATAAACTTGTTGAGTTCTTCTCCTTTCAGCAGGTTCTGTGAAAGCAGGGCCAGGTCGTAAACCTGCTTCACCAGCTTGTCCTGGCTTTTGTCCTCTTTCTCTTCCAGGATCTTTCCGATCACCGGGTTGTTTGCATTGATCACCAGGTTGTACTGATCGGGCATATCTCCCATGAAAGGACTGCCGCCTCCAAGGGCAGACATGTCTTTCATACGCCGCATGAATTCGGGCTGCGTAACCACGGCAGGAGGATCATTTTCGCTCAGGTTTTCGAATATGACCGTGAATTTTTCTTTGTTGATGTTTCTTTCGATCACTGGTTTCAGGCCTTCCTTCTGCTTGTCGTCGAGTTTAGAAGGTGCTTCTTCTTTTGTCTCGATGAGTTTTTCAACGGTATCGGCATCCACACGCTTGAATTGCACATCCGTTAGTTTTTGCTCCAGGTGATTGATGAAATGATTGTCAAGTACACCGTCCATGAGCAGAATGTCATAACCTCTTTCACGGGCCGATTCAATAAAGCTGAATTGTCCTTCTTTATCTGTTGTGTAAATGTATATGATCTTCTTTTCTTTGTCCTTCTGTATATCTTTGACCTTCTTTTTATATTCTTCCAGGGTAAAGTATTTGTCTTCGATGTTTTTCAGAAGGGTAAATTTTTCAGCCCTTTCATAGAACTTTTCTTCTGTGATCATACCATATTCGATGAACACCCTGATATCGTCCCATTTTTTCTCAAACTTTTTACGATCTTTTTTGAAATGTTCTTCCAGCTTATCTGCAACTTTCTTCATGATGTAATTTGAGATTTTTTTCACTGCTGCATCACTTTGCAGATATGACCTGCTAACGTTGAGTGGAATATCTGGTGAGTCGATCACTCCGTGCAAGAGGGTAAGAAATTCGGGAACGATACCCTCCACGCTATCCGTCACAAATACCTGGTTGCTGTATAATTGTATCTTATTTTTCTGTACCTCAATGTTTTTCTTGATCTTGGGGAAGTACAAAATCCCGGTCAGATTGAAAGGATAGTCCACGTTGAGATGAATGTGGAATAAAGGTTCCTCAAAAGTATAGGGATAAAGCTCGCGGTAGAATTTCTTATAATCCTCATCGGTACATTCTGCCGGGGGTTTTCTCCAGAGCGGGTCCGTATTGTTGATAATGCGGGGCTTTTCAACTTCTTTGGTTTTGGGATTACCGTCTTTGTCTTTTTCTCCTTCGATTTCTTCAGTCACCTTTTCTGTTCCAAACTCAATTGGGACGGGCAAAAATTTACTGTATTTGTTCAACAATTCCAGGATTCTGCTTTCTTCCAGGAATTCTTTGGAATCTTTGTCCATATAAAGGGTCACTGTAGTACCTCTTTCCTGGCGATCGCTTTCCTCCAGCTTGTAATTCGGGCTGCCGTCGCATTCCCAATGGATTGCCCTGGTTGAGCCACCTTTTTTGTAAGTTTTGCTTTCTATCTCCACCTTATCAGCAACCATGAAACTGGAATAAAAACCCAATCCGAAATGGCCGATGATAGCATTTTGCTCGGCTTCTGATTTTGTCTTGAATTTTTTAACGAACTCTTCAGCGCTCGAGAAGGCCACTTCGTTGATGTATTTTTTGATCTCATCGGCTGTCATTCCTATGCCGTGATCATGCACGCTGATGGTTTTTTTCTTTTTATCAACATCAACGCGTATTGTCAAATCTCCCAATTCATCTTTAAACTTTCCAACAGAAGCCAGCGTTTTCAGTTTTTGCGTGGCATCAACTGCATTGGATATTAACTCCCTGAGAAAAATTTCATGATCGGAGTAAAGGAATTTCTTGATGATTGGAAAAATGTTTTCGGTTTGAACATTGATTTTTCCCTGTTCCATATTCTCTGTCGTTTTAGTTCGTGATTTAAATTCCAGCCGCAAAGATCAAAGCATGTGCCACCCAAAGGCTTTATGACAAATTGACGGTATAAAAAAAGGGGAGCCCCCGCTCCCCTTTGCTGTTAAGAAAACCCAGTATTTTTATCGTATGATCATCTTTTTCGTAATTCTATCCTTACCCGTATCCAGGGTATAGAAATAAATACCCGGGTTCAGGTCCTCGGCATTCAGCACGATGTCGTGGAGTCCTTTACTCACTTTACCGAGATCAATGGTTTTCACCATTTGGCCTGCGATATTGTGAACCTCCATGACCAGGTCGCTGCTTCTCAGCAGATTGATCTGAATGCTTGTGGAACCCTGAAATGGATTCGGATAGTTTTGATCAACCGAAGTTACTGGATTGATGTGCTCAGGTGTGATATCTGTTATGGTATAAGATTTTATAAAATCTGGGATATAGTGAAACTGAACTGGTGCAAGCGGGTCTCCGTCCTGCATTTCTTCGTAAACAAAAGGAATGGTGCAGGTGTAATCAGTTTCGGTTTCTTCCGAGAAAACGTAATGCGACATACAGCCAAAGTTGGAAACCCACATGGCTGCGGAGAACTCCGTAACATTGGTGGGATCTTCTCCATGAGTACCCAGGGTGGGAAGATACTCCCTGAACCAGATATCGGGAGAACTGTTGTCTTCAACGCCTTCCACATCGGTATCCAGCCAGCTAAAGAAAATAATACCACCATCCATGGTGGTTGCTACTTGTGGCCGGTTGAATTGCGAAATCGTACTGTTGCCATTTGAGAAATCGGCGCGGAAACGTTTCAGATCACGCAGGTTAAAGGCCTCCCAGGTTTCACCCTGGTCATCGCTCCAGATGTGGAACATGGCCATAACTCCTTCGTTTGGCCAGATGCTGCCTGCCTCATTATCGGATAAACATACCATACCAGAAATGTGGGGATTTCCCCATGCATCCACCGAAAGATCACAATAGTAACCCATATAGTATTCAATTTCATCTCTTGGTGGCACAGGATCGGGACTGAAGAAAGCTTCCAGATTTTCATCTGAAATGAATTGCTGAATGGCTTCGAGTCCGTCAGGTCCTCCCAGGGGAACTTCGACAGGATCACTCCAGTTTTCGCCTCCGTCTTCTGTTTTCAAAAATATTGGATGATAGCTGGAATATTCAAGAACATCGGGCAGGTTGGTCAAAACACAAATCCATCCTGTTTGCCCATCGGGTGCAAAAGCAATTTTCGCATCATTGATACCATCATCGGGATTGATTTCCAGTTCGATAAAATCAAAAGTGTAGTCAAAATCATTGTTATCCTCATTCCAGATGCCGTGTCCAATGATCAGCTCATCCTGGTATATGTAGCCGCCTGTTTCGCCGAGGTTGTTTTGATCCAGCATCCAGGCTTCGCCTGTTTGTGTGATGGTAAACCCAGAAGGCAGGTACTGATACCTGTCAGGTGGTTCACTGGTCTGATCATGTTGTGTGGGAGCCACGCCGGTCATCAATTGCTTAACGCCATATCCATATCCTCCCCAATCTGTTCCGCTGCCTGTATTCGATCCATCGAGGGTAGGTGCAAAATAGTGAAAGAAGGCATTGTCGGGATCTGTGTTTCCTTCGGGATTATAGAGTGCTGCCTGGGGATACCTGCCGTTGGCGGCACCGGAGAGTGTGGGGTCATAAACCTGTATGTTGCTTTCCCAGTTTTCTCCTCCGTCTTTTGAAATATCCATGGCCAGATATCCTGTTCCCGGGGGATTGAGCATCCTGTGAATGAATGATACACTGTTGATATTGTTGTCGGCCCAAAGATAGGTCGTGCGCATGAATGCAAAACCAAAAGCATTCCCAGCCTCCCCGATAGGAATCACGGATACCGCATTGGGGCTTCTTTGTGCCTCGGGTTTGAGGGGGTTTTCGACAGAACTACCGGAAGAAAAATCATGGCCGGTGATCTGCATTTCATCGGGAGCATGTTTGCTCATTGCTTTAAAACCATTTTTGTTCTGCTGAGCAAGTGCCGTACTCATCAGCAGGCTAAGTGCAAAAAGGAAAAAATTTTTCATAATATGCTGTTTTGGTTAATAATCAATACGAAGTTATTTCAAATAAATGCTGTTTTTTTATATGTTTGACAATTCGTGTTTATGAGCTTATCGTTAACCATAAAACACAAACGATTGCATATCATTCAAAATAACTTTACTTATATGACGAAAAAAACCTGCAAATGATACAATTCATTTCAAATTTTTATTTTTACCCCATGACAGGAACCATTGTAAACGTGATTGCGATCATAACAGGTACTATTGTAGGCCTGTTTTTAAACAAAAGGTTGCCTCAAAGATTTATAATAATTGTATTTCAGGCGATCGGCTTGTTCACTTTATTCCTCGGAGTTTCTATGGCACTGGAAACTTCCCATGTTTTCCTGCTGATCCTGAGTCTGATTCTGGGATCGATCACGGGAGAACTGATCGGACTTGAAAAATACATGAACCGTTTTTCGGAATACCTGAAACGAAGATTTAAACTGGGTGGCAATGAAAAGTTCTCAGAAGGCATGATCACCGCCTTTTTGCTTTACTGCATGGGGTCGGTTACCATCATCGGTGCGATTGACGAAGGATTGCGCAATGACCCGAACCTGTTGCTGATCAAATCCATGATGGACGGTGTATCCTCAATTGCGCTTGCATCAACCATGGGGATTGGGGTTGCTTTTTCTGTTATACCACTGTTCCTTTACCAGGGCGGTATTACACTCTTTGCCGCTTCCATCGGTGAATATTTCGAGGATGTGATCGTAAGCGAGCTCACCGCTGTGGGTGGTATTTTGTTGATTGGCCTGGGCATCAATATCCTGGAAATAAAGAAACTGAAAATACTCAATATGATACCTGCATTGCTGTTTGTGGTGGTGCTGGTGTATTTGTTTGGTTAGTTGGTATACTGGGCTCTGTGTTTCGGTTTTCGGATTCCGGTAAGTTCATAATAAAATACCATCGACAAACATACATTTTCTTACAACCCGTTAATACTTCTAAAGGAAGAACCGGCCATTCAGTGCTCCGCTGCGCTTTTCCCAACAACTTCATAATCCATGAATTAAAACGCCTGACGCAAGGGTATCAGGCAATTTAGAATGATTTCACAAAGTGATTTCAAAAAAAATTTCTACCTTAGCCGGGCATGAAATATTCAATATAATTAAATATCAAAGAGATGGAAAATATAAATTGGAAAGAGTTGCCTTTCGGTTATTTCAAAACCGATTACAATGTGCGTTGCTATTGGAGAAACGGTGAATGGGGAGAACTCGAGATTTCATCCTCTGAATACATTAATTTGCATATGGCGGCTACGGCTCTGCATTATGGTCAGGAGGCTTTTGAGGGTATGAAGGCTTTTCGCGGCAAGGACGGTAAAGTAAGACTCTTCAGGTGGGAAGAAAATTACAAAAGAATGGCCCGTTCTGCCGATTCCATTGTCATGAAAGAAGTACCCAGGGATATTTTCTTCAATGCCATCACCACTGCAGTGAAGATGAATGCAAACTACATTCCCCCTTATGGAACAGGAGCGTCTCTTTATATCCGGCCTTTGCTGATTGGTTCGGGAGCTCAGGTGGGAGTGAAACCGGCTGAAGAATATATGTTCATGGTATTTGTTGGCCCTGTCGGACCCTATTTCAAGGAAGGTTTCAATCCGGTAAAGGTACAGATCGTGAAGGATTACGACAGGGCTGCACCACAGGGTACAGGCCAGTTCAAAGTAGGCGGTAATTATGCAGCCAGCCTCAAAGCCGGGTTGCGTTCCAAAAGCGAAGGTTTTGCAACCGCATTGTTCCTCGATCCAAAGGAAAAGAAATATATAGATGAAGCTGGCCCAGCAAATTTCTTTGGCATTAAGAACAATACCTACATAACACCGAAATCCGAATCCATTTTGCCTTCCATCACCAATATGAGCCTGCAGCAATTGGCAGAAGATATGGGCATGGAAGTAGAAAGAAGAAGTATTGCGGTGGAAGAACTGGAAACCTTCGATGAAGTTGGTGCATGCGGCACGGCAGCTATCATTTCACCCATCGGCACCATCGTGGACAGGCATACCAAGAAAACTTACGAATATTGCGAATCTGGTGTGGCCGGACCCATTTCTACCAAAATGTATGTGACATTGCGCGCTATACAGGAAGGAGAAGAAGAAGACAAATATGGGTGGACAAATGTTGTTGAGGGTGTTTAATTAATAATTATGAATTCTGAGTTTTGAGTTCTGAGTTCTGGGCTTCCAGGCTGGAGTAAAGATGCAAATTATTTACTATTAAAATCTTTAATGATATTCTGGGCTATTTCCAGGTCTGATTCGTGCACCTGGAGTTCTACAACGAATGTGGCCATATGGCTCATGATCCCTGTGGTATATTGATTTTTCAGGAAACACTTGATGCCTTCGGATTCCAGTACGCTTTTCAATACCAGTAAATCTGATTCAATGTGAGATTCTTTAATCGTAACAAATCCCATATTTCTGAATATTTGTTCATCTGTGAAAATTGTTATCAACTTTCTGTCTTGTGCTACCGGCACTGCTACTACTACTGCTATCACTATAGCAACTAATTATCTGCCAAAACAATTCAAAGTCGCGCCATTACATTAAAAGCTTTTCCATCTTCTGCTGCAATTCTGATGCTTTCTCACGGGCTTGTTCTGCAAAATCATGATCTTTTGATGCGAAGATAATCCCACGTGAAGAATTTACGATCAGTCCGCAGTCTTTGTTCATGCCGTGTTTGGCTACTTCTTCCAGGCTGCCGCCCTGTGCACCAATACCGGGAACCAGCAGAAAATGCTCAGGTGCGATCTTGCGTATACGGGAGAGCATCTCGGCTTTGGTAGCTCCTACTACATACATCATCTTATCGGGTCCGGCCCATTGCTTTGAAGTTTCAATTATTTCCTCGAAAACTTTTTTACCGGATTCGCGATTCTGGATATACTGAAAATCAAATGCTCCCTGGTTGCTGGTAAGTGCCAGCAGGATCACCCATTTGTTTTCGAATTCAAGAAATGGCTCTATGCTGTCTTTGCCCATATATGGAGCTACGGTAAGTGCATCTGCTTTGAAATGCTCGAAAAAAGCTCTTGCATAATGCCTGGAGGTATTCCCGATATCTCCCCGCTTGGCATCGGCAATGATGAAAACATCTTCAAAGTTCTGCAGGTAATCGATGGTTTTCTGCAGGCTTTTCCATCCGGCAATGCCGCCGCTTTCATAGAAGGCCATGTTGGGTTTGTAGGCAATGGCCAGATCATGAGTTGCATCAATGATCTGTTTGTTGAACTCGAAAACCGGATCATTTTCTTCCATCAGGAAGTGTGGTATTTTGTTGAGGTCCGAATCAAGCCCTATGCAAAGAAATGATTTCTTTTTACGGATGTTTCCAATTAGTTCTTTCCGGGTCATAGTTTGATTTTTTAATTATTGTTCCGTACCGATTTCTTCTTTCAGTTTTTCGGCGTTTTCAGCCAACTGCAACTGATCGATCAGCTCCTGTATATTTCCGTTTATGATATCCTGCAGGTTATAAAGGGTCAGGTTGATTCTGTGGTCTGTTACCCTACCCTGCGGCCAGTTATAAGTCCTGATCTTGGCTGAGCGATCACCTGAAGATACCATGGTTTTCCTTTTGGAAGAAATCTCGTCCAGATATTTTTTATGTTCCTGTTCATACAAACGTGTTCGCAATACCGTCAGTGCCTTTTCATAATTCTTGATCTGTGATTTCTGGTCCTGGCAGGTAACGACAATATTTGTAGGGATGTGTGTCAGGCGGATAGCCGAATAGGTTGTGTTCACCGATTGACCCCCTGGCCCGGAAGAACAGAAAGTATCTTTGCGGATATCTTCATTCTTGATCTCAACATCGAATTCATCAGCTTCGGGTAGAATTGCGACGGTAGCAGCAGAGGTGTGCACACGTCCCTGGGTCTCTGTTTTGGGAACACGCTGCACCCGGTGCACACCCGATTCATATTTCAAAACTCCGTAAGCACCTTCTCCGATGACATTGAATACAATCTCTTTGAAACCGCCCATGGTTCCTTCGGTAGAAGAAACGGGTTCCATCTTCCAGCCTTTGTTTTCTATGAATTTCGACAGCATCCTGTACAGGTCACCTGCAAAAATACTGGCTTCATCACCTCCTGTACCTGCCCTGATCTCAACCACGGCATTTTTATCATCCTGAGGGTCTTTCGGGATAAGCATGATCCGGATGTCTTCTTCCAGCTTTTCCTTTTCTTCCGTAAAATTATTCAATTCCTCTTTTGCCATTTCCCTGAATTCGTCATCCTTTTCCGTTTTCAGGATATTTTTGGCATTCTCAATATTCCCGAGCAGGTTTTCATACTGATCACAGGCATTCACAATGGGCTGCAGATCCTTGTAATCCTTGTTCAACTTGACATATCTTTTCATATCCGACATCACATCAGGATCACTCATTTCTTTTTGGATCTCAAAATACCGGTTTTTTATCTCCTGTAATTTTTCTAACATCTTCTGCCAATTTAGCCTGCAAAGTTACGAAAATTGGATGAGGATTTTTTCTACAAAGGAAATGAAGAAAAATGCAGTTTGTAAAGCGATTTTATAGCCAGACTCTAATGAATTCGAGTAATATTTTTTTACTTTGGTGAAGTTATCGATTACAATAACCTGAACAGGGATTGAAAAATTTGCAGGTTTCAAGAGAGCAGGTCCATGATATCATCAAACTGATTTTGTTGTTAGGATCAGACATTCCTGATATCCCTTCCAAAGGGTGTCAATGCAATATTGGCCAATTTCAAGTGCTGGCGTGCAAAGGGAATCCCGATGATGGTTATGCCAAGCAGCAAAGCGAAAACAAGGTGTGTCAGGGCGATCCAGAATCCACCGATCAATATCCAGATTACATTAAATAGGGTATGCAAACATCCGCTGCTGCGCTCGGTGACAAATGCATTTCGACCGAAAGGCCAGAATGCCAGACTGGCCATTTTCAGGGTTTGCATGCCAAAGGGGATGCCGATGATGGTGATCATCAGCAGTATACTGCTGACAAGGTATTCGAGGGCAACCAGGAAGCCCCCGAAGATCAGCCAGATAAGGTTGCCAAGTGTGTTCATATTATTATTTTCAGTTTTTGTATATCATCGTCTTTATCAGTAAATGGGTATTTTCTGCTCATTTCCATTTCCGCAGAATGTTGATGAAGACGTTCGTCCTCTGGTGATAATATGTCAGTCAGCTTATATTTCATTCATTAAATCCTGAAACTTTTCTAAAAACAAGGAAATATGAAATGCATCGATCAAAGCATGATTGACCAACATTGAAACAGGCAATTGCAATTGATCATCCTGCCTGCATATTTTCCCAAAAGTGATTTTGGGGATGGAATCTTCAGAAGGCTTATTTCTGGGGTATTCAACTCCTGTGAAATTTACCCAGGGAACAGTTGAATAGTGGATTACATTTTCATTGCTGATGGCGGGCTTCAGCCCGCTTCCCTTTTTAACTTTTTCTATTTCCTTTTGCGCTTTGACTGAAAATGAAGTAAAATCTTTGTCAAAATCGAAATATGCAAACCCAAAAGTGCCGTCCTCCCGGCTGATCGTTGGGGAGGCATGTACTGCATCATACTGGAAAACTTTTCCATGCTCAACCCTCTGCCGGAACTCATCCACCTTGTTTGCTGCGATCAGCGATTTATGCAGGTAAAACAGAAAAAATGAAATGTCTTCTTTTTTGCAATGATCAAAAGCTTCTGAACAATCTACCTGGGTGGTGAGTCCCCAGAAAGGATCGTCGAAACTGTTGAAGAGTTCGAAATGGGCTTTACGCTTCCAGCTTTCAATTGAGATTTCTTTTTTCATGCCGGTTGTTTTATCGCAGATGCAAATTTAGATAATAATGTTTTTAGCAGGCTTGTTTTGATGAAAACAAGGACCAAAATTTTAGAAATGGGAATATGTGGTGATCATTTGAGGTGCGGAGCACCGGTAATCTAATCCCATGAATCTACATCATAAAAGAAATGGAAAAGATATTCATCATTCAAAAACAAAATCTTTGCTGCTCTTTCAAACAAACATCAATATTCAAATTCTCCGAATTCCGACCTGATCGTTAATCTCTTCTTATCAGCCTTTTCACAGCGTCCCACGATCCTGGCCGGAACATCAAATGCTTCTGACATCTTAATCAAATCATTTGCAATGGTTTCGGGTACATACAATTCCATTCTGTGCCCCATGTTGAAAACTTTGTACATCTCCTCCCAGGGCGTTCCACTTTGGTCCTGTATCATTTTAAAAAGAGGTGGCAAAGGGAATAAATTATCTTTCATGATGTGCATCCTTTCCACAAAATTCAGCACCTTGGTCTGGGCGCCACCGCTGCAGTGGATCATACCGTGGATTTTATCATGGTATTCCTGAAGTATTTTTTTTATGATTGGAGCATAGGTCCTGGTAGGCGAAAGGATTAGTTTGCCTACATCCACTCCTGAAACTTCTGTTGGATCTGTCAACTTCATACTTCCCGAATAGATCAACTCATCAGGAATAGTGGGATCGAAGCTTTCGGGAAATTTTGAGGCGATGTTTTTGTTCAGCACATCATGCCTGGCGGAAGTCAGACCGTTGCTTCCCATGCCGCCATTGTATTCCGTTTCATAAGTGGACTTTCCGAAAGAAGACAATCCTACGATCACATCCCCATCCTGGATGTTGTTCTGAATCACTTCAGATCTTTTCATCCTCGCAGTGACGGTAGAATCCACGATGATCGTCCTGACCAGGTCGCCAACATCCGCTGTCTCGCCCCCGGTGGGATAGATAGTGACGCCATGCTCACGCATTTGCTGCAGGAATTCTTCGGTGCCGTTGATGATGGCTGCGATCACTTCACCCGGGATAAGATTTTTATTTCTGCCGATGGTTGATGAAAGCAGGATGCTTTCGCAAGCTCCTACACAAAGCAGGTCATCGGTATTCATAACAATGGCATCCTGTGCAATCCCTTTCCAGACGGAAAGATCACCGGTTTCTTTCCAGTAGAGATAGGCCAGGGAGGATTTTGTTCCAGCCCCATCTGCATGCATGATGTTGCAGTATGTTTCATCACCCCCAAGGATATCAGGAATGATCTTGCAAAAGGCATTTGGGAAAATTCCCTTGTCAATGTTTTTGATGGCATTATGCACATCTTCTTTGCTGGCTGAAACACCGCGTTTGTTGTATCTGGAATCCTGTGACATGAAGTTAGCTTTGGAAGGTAAAATTAAGTAATTTTCAGGGGATAATATGCAGGTACACTTTCTTCTGTTAGCAAAAATGATCCTCTTTTTAAGTAAGTAAGTTTGTAACAGGTAAATTTATTTTTTACATTTATAGGGTTTTCTCCTACGAACCAAAAATTACTGTCATGAAATATTTTACAAGTTTTTTGCTGTTAATGATGTCAATACAATTGCAAAGTCAGGTATGGGTGGATGAAGGCGCAATGTGGCATTATAGTTATTTTAACCTGATGGAAGCAGGTTATTTTAAAATAACTTATGAAAAAGACACCCTGATCAATGGCAAGCACTGTCAACAATTGTTGCCAGTTCAGCATAAATTCACCTGGGATCAATATGGGAATTATTTATACCTGGGAGCTGTGAATCACGCATATGAATATACTTATCAGAATGGAGATACGGTTTTCTATTTTCAAAACGGAGAATTTTATATCCTTTATAACTTCGGCGCTCAGGCAGGCGATACGTGGGATTTGGGAGTGGATACCAATAATCTTTCTTGTTCAAAATCTATTGTGCAGGTAGATAGTACCGGAACCATGGAGTTTTATGATGAAACATACAGATGGATCTCATTAAGCCCGCTTGAAGGATCAAGTGTCGGACTAAAAGGAATGGCTGTAGAAAGATTTGGTGCACTGGATAATTATCTTTTCCCTTTCGATAGATGTTGCGATTCAAACATGATTGTTGAATTCCCCGTTTATGGCTTTTCTTGTTTTCAGGACAATCGTTTTCCCTTGTACAATGCCACAAATAAGGATTGTGATTTTCCATCCTTTACAGGTGAAGGAAGCCCTTTGCCCAAAATCAGCATTTATCCTAACCCAACCCGTGATTTTATTTATATTTTGGGTATCCATAACTTTGAGCTTGAGGTCTATAATCCTTATGGTAAATTAATGATTAGAAAACAAAATATGGTATCTTTGGATTTGAGCAAATTCTCCAAAGGGATTTATTTCCTGAAAATTTATCTTGAGGGTGAAGTCATGACAAAAAAGATCATAAAAAACTAATATTCATGAGTTTTAATCATTTTATGAAAGCTGGTATGATCAAACTGTTGATTTTACGTTTTCTTTCCTGTTGATTATAAATTCATGATGATGAAAAGGATTTTTCTTTATTCTGTACTTTTATGCCTTACAGCCTTCATGTTGTTTTTATCATTCAATATCCACAGCAAATCGGGTTATTTTAATTACCATAGTGAAATTTGGGCTGACAAGGCCGGATACTATGTGTACCTGCCAGCAGCTCTGAAGTATGGTTTTAATCCCGATCAATTCCCCGACTCCATTGACGTGAAGACAGGAAAGGGATTCCAATTGGATTATATGAACGGCAAGGTTAGGACAAAATACAATTATGGCGTTGCCCTGATGCAATTGCCTTTTTACCTGATCGCTGATTTTCTAGCCAACCCACTGGGACAGGAAAGAAATGCATTCAGTCCGGTCTATCACTGGAGTTTGAATGTTGCCGCCGTCTTTTATTTGATGGCCGGCATGCTGTTGCTTGGCTTATTTTTAAAAAAGCATTTCAGAAAGCTTGTCGTATGGCTGGTTTTGTTTTCCATCCTGGCCGGTACAAATCTGTTTTATTACTCCATGGATGAGACCGGAATGTCGCATGTGTATTCTTTTTTTCTGTTCAGTCTGTTTTTATATTTATTGCAACAAACCGGATTTCTGCAGCGGAAGTTCACATTTCAGCATGTTATGTTGTCTTTTGTTGCCGGTTTAATCCTGGTTATCCGGCCCTCAAACTTCCTCTTTTTGTTATTTGCATTTTTTCTGTTCGCCGGAAACAAAGAGGCTGGTCAAGTGAGAATCAGATATTTCTTCCGGCCTGCATTTTTATTCGCTTCCCTGTTAATTGTTTTGCTGGTCTTCCTGCCGCAATTTCTCTACTGGAACTATCTGCATGATTCATTCATTGTTTACACATACAAAGGTGAAGGATTTTCATGGTTGCAACCTGCCATCACTACAGTATTATTTGCGCCTCGCAACGGCCTGTTTTTGTATAATCCATTTTTCCTGGTCATTCTGGCATCATTTGTAATTATGATTAAAAAAAATCAATGGAATGGCAGCTTGATTAGCTTGTTATTTATTGTTTTGCTTTATGTTGTATCTTCCTGGTGGGACCCAACTTTCGGCTGCTCTTTCGGCGCCAGGAATTTTGTGGAATATACTGCTGTTTTTAGCTTTCCGCTGGCACATCTTTATCAAAGGATTCTGCAACAGAAAATATTGCCCCGGTTGCTGATCTGGCTGGTGATCCTGTTACTCATCCTGGTGAATCTAAAATTAACTTATACATATGATGATTGTTTTTTTGGCAGTGGTACATGGGACTGGCAGGAATACCTGAGGCTTTTGCTTGCGCCGACAGCTTGAACAAGCTCCCCAAAAAAACAGTGGGGAAGGAATTTTCAGGATTAATGTTACCGGGTGATGATCACCATTTATTATCTTTGATAAAAATAATTCCTGTAAAAGTAATTTGTCAATATCTTCATTATTGAAGTTAAGAGATGAATAAGTTACATTTTGGAATAATCACCATGATATTCACGGCAATGCTGGTATTTTCATCATGTGAGAAAATACCATTCGATTACCGGAATAAATACCTGGGAAGATGGATTTTTAAGGTCGAGGTTAAAAAAGTCAATGTAGATTACCAGGGCCAATTTGACATCGACACTGTATCATGCATTGGGGTGATTAGCTATGATGATGAAGATCGAGAAAAGCTATTGATTGATTATTGTGTATGGGAGTTGAAACTTCGTGTGGGTAAAAATGGTGAGTTGACAGAATTTCCAAACCAATATTCAAGTGGAAGTTTTGAAGGCGAGGACCATTTGCATTTTTATTATTGGAATGGTGGACTTGGAGGAGGGTGGGATTTGGGGTAAAAGGTGATAAAAGCATGATGCCTTTTTAGTATTACAGAATCCATCGATAATGCGATATACCCCTGAGGATTATATAATGGTTGGCGAAAAGGCAGAATTCGTGAACAAAGCTTTCCGTGATACCCCTTCTTACAATAATATAAATATTGAGGATCAATTAAGTAAAGTCACGGTGCCCGTATTGATTATTCAGAGAGAGCAGGACTTTGTCGTTGGAAGAAATCAACCGGCATGGTATTAAGATTCGTGATCAGGAAGTTATCTGTCTCGAACTTTCTCACCTGGAAGATGAGCCTGGACAAGAAGTTTACGGTTTGATCGGTTTCGAGATGTTTCGAGATTATGATCTGAT
The DNA here is from genome assembly GCA_021740625.1 of Bacteroidales bacterium. Classification (GTDB taxonomy): domain Bacteria; phylum Bacteroidota; class Bacteroidia; order Bacteroidales; family JAIOZK01; genus JAIOZK01. The sequence goes on along the minus strand of JAIOZK010000018.1, from coordinate 16,211 downwards.
TTTTAATTATGAAGAATAATCTGGACAGCATTTCGGAGGACAGTCTTCTTGGTGCGGATAAGAATTCAAGTTCGGTGAAAACCGGTCTGCTTGCAGAAATGAAAATAGGTGGCAAAACCTCATCAACCCGGCAGCTTTTAAAAATTTATTTGGGCTCAAAGATAATTTCTTTGTTTGCTTCGTCAAGCCTGAAATCACCAACTTTGTTCATCACCAGTTTACCGATCATCAGCGGGTGACGCAATTTGTGATTCACTTTGAATTCCACGTCATAAACGGTCTGGTTGGCGATGGTAAGTTCTTCAACATTAAAAAGAGCATTGTTGGCGATGGTGCCATCTGCCAGGGCAGCGTTTGCATCACCCTGGAAGTCGTTTTTGCCAATGGCTCCTTTTTTCAACAACTCAAGTGCTTTTTCAAGTGAGATGCTTGAGCGTGCATCCCGCTGATAGGTGAATTGCATGCTATATCCGTTCACGGTACAAATAGCCTGTATCTCACCGGTGGTGGGATCTGTGGTATAAGGTAGTTTAATTTCCTCGGGATTTACCACCACGTCAACGCCTTTGTGGGCAATGATCTCTTTTTTGGGTTTGGGAACAAAATCCTTCCGCAGTACCCTGAATTCAGTTCTCCTGTTCAACTGATGGGCTGCCTCTTTTTCTTCTTCAGTCTCCAGCGAGTTGACGAAATCTTCGGTAATAACGGTGCCTTTTTCAAAAGTGAAACCATCGCGTGTGATATCTTTTTTGAGTTCTCTGGGAACGCGTTCACCGTAGCCCTTGGCCACCAGCCTGTCGGGATCGATACCCCGCATGATGAGGTAATCTACTACTGATTGTGCACGTTTTTGGGAGAGGACATCATTGTATTCATCAGATGCCCGGATATCGGTATGGGATGCGAGCTCTACGACAATGGTCGGGTTGTTGTCAAGTGTTTGTATCAAACCCTGCAGGGAATCCTGGTACTGTGGTTTCAAATCCCATTTGGCAAGGTCATACAGAATTTCTGGTAATACGATTGGTTCTTCTGGAATGGGTTGCAACATGAAATCCCTTTGCAATTCTTCACTCTTGTTTAAACCTACGGTGGTCGTGGTTCCTTTCTTGGTAAAATAATCTTCTTTGCTCACCACGATTTCGTAGGTTGTGTTATCTTTAACCTGCGATTTACCGAACATGTATACCCCTTTGTTGTTGGTGCGTGTGGATACCGAAGTTCCGTCGGATCCGATCAGTTCTACTTCGGCAGCTTCAATGAACTGCAGTGTTCGGTCGTCCTTGACAATACCGGTCAGGGTAAATTCGATCGGAGGGATGATGAAAGAGTAAAGATTGTCTTTACCGCGCAGCGAACCTCTGTTGGAAGAGAAAAATCCCTGCACCAGTTCGGGGTGAAAAATGATCCCGAAATCATCACCACTGGAATTGATGGGAACACCCATGTTTACAGGTTTGCCCCATTTTCCTTCCTCGTTTTCACCCACTTTGAATATGTCCAGTCCGCCCAGTCCGGGATGCCCGTCGGAGGCAAAATATAAAATGCTGTCGGCACGCAGAAAAGGAAAGAGTTCTTCGCCCGGGGTGTTTACCTGTGGTCCGAGGTTCATGGGGCGTCCAAAGTCTTCCCTGCTGCTTTCGCGTGTGGCTACCCAGATGTCATTGCCCCCGAATCCGCCGGGCCGCTCTGCAGAAAAATAAATGATCGTTTCATCGGTGTTGATGGCTGGATGCCCGACAACGGCATTGGTGTCACTACCCAGCAAAAGCAGCTCGGGAGCTGAAAAGGTTCTGCCTGTTCTGCGTGAAGTATATATCTGGCAACCCGAAATTTCTTTGTCTTCATTCGGACAACGCGTAAAATACAGTGTAGTGAAATCTGAATTCATGATTGGAGCACCTTCATTTGAACCCGTGTTGATCGCATCTTCGCCCTCACCGTCGCTATTGTCGAGTAAAACAGGTTGGCTCCATTCTCCTTTTCTGTCGATTCTGGAGATAAACAGGTCACTGAAGTTCTGATCGGTCCATTCATCTGTGCTGCGGCCTGTGGCACCCTCACGCGTTGATGTAAAGATCAGGGTGTTGAATTCGCTGTTGGCATAGCTTGGCGAAAAATCGGATTCACGGGAGTTGAGTTTCTTCACTTCTTCCACTTGGTGTTTAGAGGGATTCTCAATCCATTCGATGGCCAGGTTGCAGGATTCGACACCATTGGGTCCACGCGGATCTTCAGGGACCAGTGCGGTATATTGTGTATAATATTCCAGGGCTTCTTCGTATTGCTCATCAGCTTTTAATACATCTGCATAGTGCAGCAAAAGTTCTGGCTTGATGTTTTCATAACCATCCCGAATCAGCCGGCGGTATTGTATTTCTGCCCTGCGCAAATTATTGGTCAGTCGGTAACACTCACCCATTTGATAAATGATCCTGTTCTTTTCGCTTTCATTTCCTTTTACCCGGGTGTAGGCCTTTTTATATCTTTCTATGGCTACGGCATAACGATAGGTGTCAAAGGCTTCATCTGCCGCTGCTGCCGCATCCTTTTGGGCAAACCCGCCGAAAGGGATCATGATGAAGGCAAATAAAATAAGTATGAAAGGTCTGGGTTTGTTCATTCTAAATTCCTTTGTGATTAATAATCAACGACACAATATCTTTTTTATTTGGTGTCGTTTTTTGAATCGCTGCTGCTGTGTGCTTTATCCTCTTTTTCCGTATTTTCAGTGTATTCCTGATCCTTTGGCCGGGGCTTGTTTTCTTTATCCTTCACTTTTACCGACTTTTCTATGTTGCCCGCTTCCTGACTGATTTCTCTTTTGATGCTTTCCGATGCCCTTTTGATTTCGTTAATACCCTTGCCGACCTTGCGTGCAAGCTCAGGAAACTTCGAAGGCCCGAAAACAAGAAAGGCGATCACAAGAATGATCAGTATTTCACCCGAACTTATATCGAAAAACAAAAGCATCCCGGTCATATATGGATTTTGATGAAGGCAAATTTAATAAAAAAAGTCCCGCCTGACAGACGGGACTTTAACGATATATTTAACAACAAATTATTTCTTATTTTCTCTTTTTGCCGCCTTTCGGCATCTTTTCCGCCTTTGTTTTAATCCTTGATTTGATCAGGTCAAATGCTACAGGACTTGCATTGAATAGGGAAGAATACGTACCGATCAGAATCCCCATCAGCAGGGCAAAAGTAAATCCTCTGATGATCTCACCCCCAAATATGAATATGATGATCAATACAACCAGGGTAGTACCGGAAGTGTTAATGGTTCGTGACAGCGTACTGTTCAGGGCATCGTTGATATTTTCCTTCATATCCTTTTTGGGATGCAGGTGAAAGAACTCCCTGATGCGGTCGAAGATGATCACCGAGTCATTGATGGAGTAACCGATGATCGTCAAAATAGCCGCAATGAAGGCCTGGTCGATCTCCATGTTAAAGGGTAAAATGTTATAGAACAATGAAAACAACCCAATGGTGATCAGGGAGTCGTGGAAAAGGGCGATGACCCCGGCGAGACCAAATTGCCAACGCCTGAAGCGCATGGCGATGTATGCGAATATCACAATCAGGGCAAAGGTGATGGCCATGATGGCTTTGTTTCTGATGTCATCCGCAATGGTCGGTCCTACTTTCTGTGAGCTCAAAATTCCCACCAGCTTGTTCTCCAAATCTGAATCCGAAACAAAATCTTTGTATTCTATGCTTTCTGCATAAAAACCCTGTAAACCGTTGAATAACTTTCTTTGGATAATGGAATCAACTTCCTTGGCTTCATTATCGATCATATACTTGGTCGTGATCTTGACCTGTTTGCTGGGGCCGAAAGTCTTGACTTCGGGAGGGGTGTTGTCAAACTCGGCTGTCAGCGCATCGCGTACGGCATTAGTTTGAACCCCCTCATCGAAGCGAACAATGAAAGTTCGGCCACCTGTAAAATCAACTCCAAAATTCAGTCCCCTCACAAAAAGTGATCCGATACCCAGCAGAATGATCACGGTTGAAAAAATATAAGCACCTTTTCTCATGCTCAGGAAGTCAATGTTTACATTGGCCAGGAAATCCTGTGTTTTGCTGTTTGCAAAGTTGACTTTCTTGTTCTTATCCAGAAAGTATGTGAACACCAGTCTTGAAATAAAGATGGCAGAGAAAAGTGAGGTCAGGATACCGATGATCAATGTGGTGGCAAAACCTTTTACTGGTCCTGAACCGAAAATAAACAGGACGATACCGGTCAAAAGCGTGGTAACGTTACCATCGATGATGGCGGAATATGCATTTTTGTAACCATCGGCAATGGCCAGTCTTATTCCTTTTCCTGCCCGTACCTCTTCTTTGATACGTTCATAAATGATCACATTGGCATCCACTGCCATACCGAGGGTCAGCACGATACCTGCAATACCGGGAAGTGTCAGGACTGCCTGCAGTGAGGCCAGTACACCAAAAAGGAAGAAAATATTGGTCAGCAATGCAAGGTCGGCCACCCAGCCGGCCCTGTTATAATACATGACCATATATACGAGTACCAGAGCAAATGCAAGAACAAATGACCACAAGCCTGCGTTGATGGCCTCGCGACCAAGCGAAGGTCCCACAACGGCTTCTTCCACGATCCTGGCAGGGGCCGGGAGTTTACCGGCTTTCAAAATGTTTGCAAGGTCTTTCGCCTCGTTGATATCCATGTTGCCACCACTGATCTGTGTCCTTCCACTTGGAATCTCACCCTGAACGACCGGATGGGAATAAACGTAGTCATCCAGCACGATGGCGATCTGCCTGCCGATATTTTCTCCTGTAATTCTTTTCCATGTCCGTGCTCCTTCGGAATTCATGTCCAGGCTCACGATCACCTGTCCGTTTTGGTTGTAGTCCTGGCGTGCATCAACGATCACATCACCGCCAAGGGCAGGTGTTCCATCACGCGAAGTAACTTTCAGCGCCACCAGCTCCAGTACATCCGGGCGATCAGCCCTGGGTTTGACAGTCCAGTGCAGTTTAAGGTCCCGCGGGAAAATATTCTTAACCTTTCTCAGGAGATAGTTGACACGGGATGTATCTTTAATGGCAGCAAAACCTACGGTAGCTCCCTCTCCGGTTACCCATTGTCCCTGCTGGTTCTGGTAATAAGCAGGGGTGAGGTAAGCATAGAGGGGATTTTGTTTTTCATATTCCTCGAACGTTTGATCTTCAGCCTGGGTAGCGGTGTCCGATTCGATCTGATCAAGCAATGAGGATTCTTCTTCAGTCAGCGTGTCTTCACCTTCAATTTGCTCAAGCAGGTTTGTTCCTTCTTCAGTGCTTTCTTCCGTTCCGGATTCGGTCATTTCCTGTTGTTCAGGTTCTTCTCCGGTTCCTTCCACCGATTCTTCCAGTTGTGTTTGCAATCTTTCACTTTCCACCACTTTGCGTAATTTTTCATTGGCTTCAGCAAAATAGGGTTGCAATTCACTGAATTCATATGTTTCCCAGAATTCCAGCTTGGCTGTTCCCTGGAGCAATTTCCTCACCCTCTCAGGATCCTTGATACCGGGTAACTCCACCAGAATCCTTCCCGTAGTTGCCAGTTTTTGAATGTTGGGCTGTGCCACACCGAAGCGGTTGATACGTGTATTTAAAATGTTGAAAGCACGATCGATGGCACTTTCTGTTTCTTCACGAATAACAGCCAGCACTTCCTCGTTGGTAGAATTGTAATTGATCTTATCTCTTAACTCAACGGTATTGAATACAGAGGCGAGCTTGGCATCGGGGTCGACTTCTTCAAAGGATTCACCGAAAAGGGTGATGAAATCTTCCTGGCTGGCTTTTTGTTTCTCATAGGTCATGGCCAGGGCCTGTTTGAACACTTCATTCTGACTGTTGCCTGATAAAGCTTTAATGATATCACCAACACGAACCTCCAGGGTTACGTTCATTCCGCCTTTCAGATCAAGTCCGAGATTGATCTCCCTTTCCTTACAATCCTGGTAAGTATACTCTCTGACCAGGATATTGTAAACAACCTCTCCCGACATGGAATCGAGGTAATAACTTTCTCTGGCTTTTGCAATTGAGTCATACAGGTAACTTTTCAGGAATTCGTCACCTGCGGCCAGGTTTCGGGCAATATTTTCTGTTACCTGGCTGTGTGCATAATCATCGGCATCGCTTTCGACTTTGCTTGTGAAGAAGGTAAAAGACAGTTGAAACAGGCAAACCAATGCGAATACAATTGCAAAAAATTTAATGGCTCCTCTACTCTGCATTTCTTATTGTTTTTGTATAGTGTACTAAAATTTTTGAGGGTGCAAAAATAGAATAATATTTATAATTTAACAATTTTAGTTCAAGAGATTTATAAATGTCTGTTGCCTCCATGTCCTGAAATTGATTTTAGAAAAAATCGGAGGATTTTTAAAAATTTCTGGTCAAAGTTGAATGCATGAAAAAAATTACTACATTTGCCCGCTTTTTTAAAAACATGAATATATGACATAAAGTAAATGACAATGATTAATTACAGCAACTTAGTTCATGAAGGGATTCATGATGCAGCAGTTCGCCAGCAAAGCGGACTGGTAATAGGTAATCGTATCCCAAAGGATTACTTCATTACAAAAGGAACCGGCGAAAGCGATATTGCCGTTCACGCAGGGTCATATCATCTGGCCCTGAAATCCGCAGGAATAGAGATGGCCAATATTATGACGTATTCTTCTATTCTGCCACCCATCGCAAACGAAATTCCAAAACCAGACAGCATTTATCATGGTGAAGTGATGGAAAGTATCATGGCCGTGGCTACCGGTCACGAAAGCGAACGCCTGAGTGCAGGGATCATCTTTGCCTGGTTGTATGAAGAAGATAAAAAATACGGAGGCCTGGTTTGTGAAAATTATGGTAACTTCCCACTGGATGAGCTGGAGTGGAGATTGCAGGAAAGCTTGAAAGAATTGTATAATGCGGGTTATCAACATATGGAACTCAAGGATACCCGCCTGATCATGGAAAGCTTTGTACCGCAAAAACGTTTTGGCTCAGTGATCGTTTCCTTGTGCTTTACTAATTATTTCTATCCTGTTATTTCGGGTGGAAAGGATCTCAACTAAGAAAAACCTTAAATTTAAGTTGTTATGAATTTCGGCGGAATTCCAGAGGAATATTATGCATTTGAAAAAAGCAAGGTGGCTATGATCCCGGTTCCCTACGATGGAACCAGTACATGGGTGAAAGGAGCCGACAAAGGACCGGAAGCCTTGCTCGAAGCTTCTGCCAATATGGAGCTTTTCGACATTGAGACAGGGGCTGAGGTATATAAGATTGGGATTCATACAACCAAAGCTGTTGAAGAGAAGTCAAGTCCGGAGGCCATGGTTAAGACTGTTCAGAATAAATGCAGTGAAATGATATCTGCCGGGAAATTTACGGTAACCCTGGGGGGTGAACACTCAGTCAGCACCGGGTCAATATACGCTCACCAGGAAAAGTTTGAGGACCTCACGGTACTGCAACTGGATGCACATACCGACCTGCGGGAAGAATACGAGGGCAGTAAATACAATCATGCCTGTGTGATGGCCAGGGCCAGGGAAAAATCCCGCATTGTGCAGGTTGGAATCCGCAGCATGAGCGAAGATGAGATCCTCAAGGATCCGGCTTGTGTCTTTTTTGCTCATCAGATGAGAAAATCTTCCGCATGGATGCACAAAGCCCTGGAAAAACTAACGAATAATGTTTACCTGACACTGGACCTTGATGTCTTTGATCCGGCTTTCCTGCCCTCGACCGGAACACCGGAACCAGGCGGTTTGTCTTATTACGAAGTACTGGATTTTCTCAGACTGGTGATCATACATAAAAATTTGGTGGGATTTGATGTGGTTGAATTGTGTCCCGGGCCCCAAAGCAAAGCTTCTGATTTTCTTGCGGCAAAACTGGTATACCAGATGCTGGCTTACAAATACTTTTTAAAATAAGATTATGGAAAACAATAGCGATGCACTTGGAGATCATTTGCTGAATCTCAGGAATCTGAGGATCAGCGATGCTGATATCATCAGGGAGATTATGGATGCGTTGTACGGCGATATGATCGAAAGCTGGGAGTATTCTCATATCAAAACCCTGGTGGATGTTTTTCCGGAAGGACAGTTCTGCATTGAAGACAAGGGCCAGGTAGTTGCTTTTGCACTTTCCATTATCATCGACAAAGAAATGGTTGATGAGGATCATACTTATTATGAGATCACCGGCAATGATACTTTTGAAACGCACAATCCTGCAGGTGATATATTATATGGCATCGAGGTTGCCATCAAACCAACACACCAGGGAATGCGCCTGGGCCGCCGATTGTATGATGCACGAAAGGAGTTGTGTGAAGACATGAACCTGAGAAGTATTGTGGCCGGGGGAAGGATGCCCGGATACAGGCAATATCGGGAAGAACTTTTAGCACGCCAGTATATTGACAAGGTGAAGAAACAGGAAATTTTTGATCCTGTTTTGAGTTTTCAACTGAACAATGATTTTCATGTCAAGAAAATTTTACCCGATTATCTTCCGGAAGATGAGGATTCGCGGGCCTATGCCACTTTGATCGAATGGAACAATATCTATTATAAACGGAAAAGCAAAAAGATCGGCCGTACCCGCAATACGGTAAGGATCGGATTGGTGCAATGGCAGATGAGGCGTGTGAACAGCATGGACTCCCTGATGGAAAACGTGGAGTTTTTTGTGGACTCGGTCAGCAATTACCAGTCGGACTTCCTGTTGCTTCCGGAATTCTTCAATGCACCGGTATTGGCAGAATTTAATGAACTGGAAACCATCAATGCCATCCGGGAACTGGCCAAATATACAGAAGAGATCCGTGACAGGTGTCTCAAGCTGGCCGTGGATTATAACATCAACATCATTGCCGGTAGCATGCCCCAGGTGATCAACGGGCAGTTGCTGAATGTATCTTACCTCTGTCGCCGGGATGGAACTTACGACTATCAATCAAAGTTGCATGTTACCCAGGCAGAAAGGGCAGACTGGGGCATCATAGGAGGTGACAATGTGCATATTTTCAATACAGATGTAGCCAAAATCGGCATCCTGATCTGTTATGATGTGGAATTTCCTGAATTATCGCGCATCATGGCAGAAAAAGGAATGGAAATACTTTTTGTTCCGTTTTCAACCGATATGCAGACCGGTTATCAGCGTGTAAGAATATGTGCTCAGTCCAGGGCGATTGAAAACGAATGTTATGTGGCTATAGGCGGAAGTGTGGGCAACCTGCCCAAGGTCAATAACATGGACCTGCAATTTGCGCAATCGGCCATCTTTTCACCCTCCGACTTCGCATTCCCGCAGAATGCGATCATTGCAGAAGGAACGCTCAACAATGAAATGACCATCATCGCCGATGTGGACCTGAACAGTTTAAAAGAACTCAGGAATTTCGGCAGTGTGAATAATTTAAAAGACCGAAGAAAAGACCTTTACCAGATCAACTGGAATAAAAAGAATCAATAAAAATGAAGAAAGAAAATATTTTAAAAAATACCGTTAAACATATCGACATCAAATCTTTTGATGCCACACCCATCATAGAAGGAATGAAAGAAATGTCTTTTTCCTCAAGGGATACAGCCATGGCGGCTGACATTTACAGAAGAATGCTGCTGGATGAGGAGTGTTCGGTTTTTCTCACCCTGGCCGGAAGCACCAGCGCTGGCGGCTGCATGCAGGTATACGTGGATATGGTCAGGAATAACATGGTGGATGTCATCGTGGCAACCGGCGCCTCCATCGTGGATATGGATTTTTTCGAAGCACTCGGATTCAAACATTATCAGGGTACGCCTCATATTGATGATAAAATGCTTCGAAATAATTACATCGACAGGATCTATGATACATACATTGATGAGGAAGAATTACAGGTTTGCGATGAAACCATTAAAAAGATCGCCGATCAGCTTGAGCCGCGTCCATATTCTTCACGCGAATTTATTGCTGAAATGGGGAAATATCTGATGGATCATTCAGTGAAAAAAGATTCATTGGTGCAGGTAGCCTTTGAAAAAGGTATACCGATCTTTTGCCCGGCATTTTCCGACAGTTCTGCAGGTTTTGGCCTGGTGAAGCATCAATGGGAAAATCCCGTGAAACATGTCAGCATTGATTCGGTGAAGGATTTCCTGGAACTGACAAAAATTAAGATGCAAGCCAAAACGACAGGCTTGTTCATGATCGGTGGTGGCGTTCCCAAAAATTTTGCACAGGATACTGTTGTTTGTGCAGAGGTGCTCGGTGAAGATGTGCCCATGCATAAATACGCTGTGCAAATTACCGTTGCCGATGCACGTGATGGAGCCTGTTCAAGTTCTACCCTCAAGGAAGCATCTTCCTGGGGGAAAGTAGATACGGTATATGAACAAATGGTGTATGCCGAAGCAACAACGGTATTACCTTTGATAGTGAGCTATCTTTATCATAATAAATACCACGAAAACAGAGAAGAAAGGAACTGGATCAAAATTTTTGAATAATTATTTGTTCTGGACAGAAGGAAATTTTGATACATTTACAGAAGGATTTTGATTTATGAGGAAACTAGTCATATTAAATAAATTAACCGACAGAAGTCTGCCATCTCTGGAGAAGTACCTGCAGGACGTTAAAAAGTACGGCCTGGTTACGGTAGAAGAGGAGATCGAGCTGGCAAATAAGATAAAGAAGGGCGACAGGGAAGCACTGGAAAAGCTGGTGAAGGCCAATCTTCGCTTTGTGGTGTCGGTAGCAAAGCAATACCAGAATCAGGGCCTCACCTTATCCGACCTGATCAATGAAGGCAATATTGGTTTGATTGAAGCAGCCACCCGTTTTGATGCCACCCGCGGTTTTAAGTTTATCAGTTATGCGGTCTGGTGGATCAGGCAGTCGATCATGCAGGCCATATCCAACAACACCCGCATGATCCGACTACCCGTAAACAAACTCAGCGAGCTGAATAAGATCAAGAATGCCACCACCGATTTGCAACAGGAACTTGAAAGGGAACCCACATTCGAAGAGATCGCAACCAAACTTTCCCTTTCTGAGCATGATATCGAGCAAAGCATGGGAAATAAGGTTAATGTAGTTTCTGCTGATGCTCCCATAAATGATCATGATGACGGCAGTATCATGGACCTGCTCAACAATGATGAATCTGAAATGCCCGATATGAGTATGCACCGGAATTCATTGCAGGTAGAGATCGAACGCGCCCTTTCATTGCTGGATCCCCGTGATGCCGATATTATCAGAAAATACTACGGACTGGGCGGTGAAATGCCTTACACATTGAGTGAGATAGGTGAAGAGTTTGGCCTCACACGGGAAAGGGTGAGACAAATCAAGGAAGCTTCCATCGCTAAAATGAGGAAAATAACCAAGAACAAGGTTTTGAATGAGTACCTGGATTAATTACCATCGATGAACATAGCCTTTATAATGTACCCATGGGAGGAAGTGGAAGCGCAGACGGATTCCACCCTCAGATTGGTATTTGAAGCCGCAAGGAGAAACCACAAAGTGGCCATTACTTATCCGAACAATCTAACCATCAGGAACAGCATCACGAGTGCGTTTTGCAGGGTGATTCAGCCCATGGAAAAGCTCCCTGCAAGCGTTACTGCTTTCCATAGGAATGTGAAATTCAATGAAAAACTATTGCCATTGGCAGGATTTGATGCTATTTTTATGCGCTCCAACCCACCGCTGGATAACCTGATGCTCAATTTCCTGGATTCAGTAAAGGAGGATGCTTTTATTGTTAACAGTGTTGAAGGATTGCGTATCGCCAATAACAAACTTTACACCGCTGCCTTCTACGACCCCGAAAACAAAGTGATCCCCGTAACACATGTATCCAAAAACAAGGAATACCTGAAGCGGATGATCAATGAATCGACCAAAAGTAAAATGATACTGAAACCACTTACTGGATATGGCGGGCATGGTGTGATCATCCTGGAAAAGAATGCAACACAGAATGTTAATTCCCTCCTTGATTTTTACATAGACAGCAAGGATGGTAAAGGCAATTACGTGATCATCCAGGAATACATCGAGGGTGCTGAAGAAGGAGATGTGCGGGTTCTGATGTTAAATGGAGAGCCTATCGGGGCCATGAAAAGAGTGCCTGCCTCAGATGATATCCGCTCAAACATCCATGCCGGTGGAAGGGAAATGAAACACAGCCTGACAAAAACCGAAAAAATGATCTGCAAGAAAATTGGCCCCAAGCTGGTAAAAGACGGATTGTATTTTGTTGGACTGGACATCATTAATGGTAAGCTGCTTGAGGTTAATGTGTTGAGCCCAGGAGGAATTGCCAGGATCAATCGATTGAACCGGACAAAGCTGGAAAAGCTTGTATTGGATTTTGTGGAAGAGGTGGTGCAGGCTCGTGAGTTTGCCATCAGCCGTAAAAAAGAGTTTAAGCGCAAGGTAGCCGATGCAAGCACTGACAATTAAACAGATCATGGGCCTGATCGAAAGCAAGACTACTTTCGAGGCAAGCGCAAAAGACCATTCATTCACCCTCCAGATATCGGCATACAAACCATTTGTTTGTGCTGCCATTCATGACGGGCACAGACTCAGGCCTGCCCTGCGAAAACAATGTTTGCTGAGCGATCAGGAAAGATGGTACGAAGAAGATCCCCTGACGGCTGATTTTATTGCCTCTTTTCCCATAACAATCGTTGGCAATGATTCAAGGTATGAATATGACCTGAATCGGGAACCTGCAGCCTGTATTTATGATTTGGCCTGGAGCAAACCTGTGTGGAAAGAACCGCTCAGCGAAGAACAAAGAAAGCTCAGCCTGCGAAAACACCGGAACTTCTACAAAGTGGTCCATGCGATGATTGCAAAGCTTGAAAGCCTTTTCGGTGGGGTCATCGTATATGATGTACATTCATACAACTATAAGCGTTATGAGCAGAAACTTCCTGTTTTTAATATCGGAGCCGACCGTATCGATATTAAAAAATTCGGCTTTTATGTGCGTGAATGGAAAAAAGCCCTCTCTGAAATAAAACTCCCGAATGTGGATACATCGGTTGCGATTAATGAGGTGTTTGAGGGACATGGTTATTTTCTGCAATACATCAGTCAGAATTTCAGGAATGTCCTTGTGCTGGCTACAGAGATCAAAAAGGTTTATTGTGATGAAAACACAGCTGAGTTTTACCCAATGGTAATCGAAGCTCTGAAAAAAGGTCTCGAGCAGGTAATTCCCGATCATGCATTGAAATTTACCCGAAACAGGACTTCTCTGAAAGCATTCAACAGAGTTGCTTTGCTGAATAACCACTGGGACAGGTCTATTTTCGAGATAGACAAAATGCTTTTCAAAATGGTCTGGAATTTTGAAATTCTGAATTATGTCAATCCATTGAATATTGAAAAGGAGAGAAAGAAGTTTTTTGCCGCTAACTTTATGTACGATCCGGTTTTTAAATACAAACAACTTGTCCTGGATCCTTATGAATTCCGCCGGAAATTATATCAGATCCCCATTGAGCGCATCGAAGATTCTAGGATTAGAAACCTTTACCGGGATGTGATTGATTCTTATGCTGATAAGGTAGATATTATTTCTGCCATCGGGAAAGAAAAATTCCTGTATAATTCTTTGCGGTATTATGGGAAGCCGGATGAGAACGATCTTGACAATGCCAGGTACCTCCTGCATCTGCCTGCAATACCTGATCCGGAAGAGGAGCAGACCCTGGATGCGGCGCAGGCTGTATCTTACTTCAGGAAAGAAGCAGATCGTTATGGCTTTCATTGCCGTATCGACCTTTCCGATCGAATCGTTGCGAAAGCCATCGTTATCAATCATAAAAAACAATTGCTGGTCAGAAAAAGTGCCCGTTTTACCGAGTCTGCTCTAAAGGCGATGATGCATCACGAAATTGGCATACACATGCTGACCACTTTCAATTCGAGGGAGCAAAAGCTGAATCTTTTCAACATCGGGTTGCCCATCAACGACCTGAGCCAGGAAGGCCTTGCCATCATGGCTGAATATCTTTCCGGGAATGTTTCCATGGCAAGACTAAAAGAACTCGGGATACGGGTGCTGGCCATAAATTTCATGTTGAAAGGGAATACCTTCCGGGAATGCTTTCATCATCTCGTGAGTCATCTTTCCCTGAAACCTGAAAAAGCATTCGGAATCACGGCACGCGTATACCGGGGTGGTGGTTTTACAAAAGATTATCTTTATTTAAGGGGGTTCAAGGATATCCTGAAATTGTATCACCAGAATATCTCACTTGATAATCTTTTCGTTGGAAAAACTTCAATGGCCTATCTGCCTGTTCTGGATGAACTGGTCGAACGAAAACTTGTGCAGCAACCCAAATATATACCTTTTGCTTTCCGTGAACCAAGGAACGAAAATTCAATCATTAATTATATCATCAGCGGGATCAAATAGAAATGTCAAGAACAAAAAGAAATCATTTACATGTTCACCTGAATCTGAATGTCAGGGGATTGGCACCTTCAGCTACATTGGCCATCAATGAACAATGTAACAAACTGATCAGGGATGGAAAATCAATATTTAGACTTGGCCTCGGGCAATCTCCTTTTCCTGTCCCCGAATCGGTTGTGGAAGCTTTGAGAAGAAATGCACATCAGAAAGATTACCTTCCGGTTAAAGGTTTACCTGCCCTGAAGGAAGCGGTGGCAAGCTTCAACATGAGAACACAACGCATTGATTCATCACCTGATGATATCCTGATCGGGCCGGGATCCAAAGAATTGATCTTTATCCTACAACTGGTATATTACGGGGATATCGTGATTCCTACGCCAAGCTGGGTGTCCTATTCCCCACAGGCAAGAATTGTGGGACGGCATGTAAACTGGGTACCTGCGGAAGTAGATAATGATTACCGGTTCAGCCCCGAAAAACTCGATCTGATCTGTCGTTCCGACCCCGAACGTCCCAGGGTTGTAATTTTAAATTATCCGGGCAATCCAACAGGCTGCACTTATCCCATCGAACGATTGAAACTGCTGGCACAGGTTGCCAGGAAATATAAGTTGATACTTGTTTCGGATGAAATATACGGTATGATTCATCACAACGGGCAACATGTTTCTGTAGCACGTTATTATCCGGAAGGAACTATTGTCAGTAGTGGCCTTAGCAAATGGTGTGGTGCAGGTGGGTGGAGGCTTGGAACCTTTTCATTTCCACCCAACCTGAAATGGTTGCTCAATGCCATGTCCATTGTTGCCAGTGAAACATATACAGCTACCAGTGCACCCATTCAGCATGCTGCGGTTACTGCTTTCAATGGAAATGAAGAAATTGATGTTTACCTGAAAAATTCCAGAAAAGTCCTGAAAGGAATTGCGCATTACCTGAATAGTAAGCTGGAGGAAATGGCTTTGACTTTGCCCAGACCACAGGGAGCCTTTTATCTGTTCCCAGATTTTGGGCCTTATAGGGAAAAACTTCAAAAAAAAGGAATTAATACTTCGGTTGAACTTTGTGCTGCAATTCTGGAAGAAACAGGTGTGGCCGTTTTGCCGGGAGCGGATTTTGGCCGGGAACCAGAAGAGCTCACAGCCCGCATCGCATATGTGGACTTTGATGGGAAGACTGCACTCGAAGGTGCAGGACAATTGAGTGAAGGAAAAAATTTCGATACATTTATGGTAAAACAATATTGTCCGCGCCTTGTTGAAGCTTTCGAGAGGATTGGAAACTGGCTGACAGAACTATAAATCAATGTTATTTTCGGGGGCGTGAGCGAACTGAAAAACAAAGTGGAATTAGCTGTTTCTCGGGCTTGTTGAGTATATTCATCTTTAATTATTCTTTCGGTTTTCAGTCAGGGGTCGCTTATCTGATCAGCGTCACCGTCCCCATAGCCTCCTGCTCAATGTTTTCAGTTTCACCAATGGATTTTCCATCCCAAACCGAACCATCCAGGAAACTTGCCTTGATCTTCCACACATACACATCCATGGGCAGGGCCTCCCCGTTATATGTTCCGTCCCAACCTTCTGCCGGACTGCCACTGGGGGTAAGTTCTGAACTTTCCCACAGTTTGGTTCCCCATGAGTCGAAGATGATCACCTGGTAGGAAGCCAGGTTGATGCCCTTGGGCCTGAACTCGCGCACCTGGGCAGCCG
>JAIOZK010000017.1 GCA_021740625.1 Bacteroidales bacterium | reverse complement strand
TTCAGTTTCTGACCAACAACTTTGAAATAAGTTCTCAGGAAGTGGCTTTTCTGTATAAGAAAAGATGGGCCATAGAGCTACTGTTTAAGAAAATGAAACAGAACTTTCAGCTTCATTATTTCTATGGGGAAAATGAAAACGCAATCTACACACAAGTTTGGTGCGCCTTAATAGCACAGTTACTGTTAACGGTAATACAGAAAATGGCTGGTGTAAAGAAAGCATTTTCTGTTGTGGCATCGCTGGTACGCATTCATCTGATCAGTATGCTGGACGTTTTTGAACTTCTAAGAAGCAAGAAACGAACGTATAAGATTTCAAAGGCACCTCCTGGTTTGCAAATTCAATTTAACTTTTAGGGAGGTCATTTTGAAAACAGAAAAAATAGCCATTGATACTCTGTAAATTACGTTCCAGAACTGCTATATTTGTAATTTAGTCGGATGACAGTAAAAAAATATCTTATTAAATCTTTCTGGAAGTTTTGTAATAATGAAAATTATAATTTAATCTAATCTAATTAATTAGAACCTATGCTTCATAATAAAACTATTGCCGTAGTCGTCCCAGCATACAATGAAGAAACACAAATTGGTCAAGTAATCGAAACGATGCCTGAATTTGTGGACCGTATTATCATAGTTAATGACAAATCCAACGACAAAACCGCTGAAGTGGTAAAGCATTATATTGAGAAGGATAATGGGCATGCTTTCAAAATACCGTCTATACTCAATAACATCAAGAAAAGCAAATATAACCATGCAGATTGGGTAGTACAAGAACAAATCAAAAAGGAGATTGAGTATTTTATTCCTTCCGAAGTAGTTAATAAAAATCAGGAAAGCGAAAGCATCATATTGATTAATCATCTTAAAAATGGAGGCGTCGGTGCCGCCATAGCCCGTGGATATAAATGGGCCAAGGATTACGGTATTGAGTGTACTGCAGTAATGGCTGGTGATGGCCAAATGGACCCCACTGAACTGGAAAGCATTTGCCGTCCGGTAGTGGAAGATGGTATTGATTATGTGAAAGGTAATAGACTTATCCACAGAAGTTCATGGCTGGTAATTCCAAAGGTGCGTTTTTTTGGAAACTCAATACTTTCAATTTTAACAAAAATTGCTTCTGGTTACTGGCATGTGTCAGATACCCAAACAGGCTACACGGCAATTTCTAACAAAGCATTAAACTCCATCAGGATTCATAAAATCTATAAAAGCTATGGAATGCCAAATGATATTATGGTCAAGTTGAACATAGCTATGAATACTTTAAAAGAAGTAGAAATTAAACCTGTGTATGATGTAGGCGAAAAGTCAAAAATGAAAGTGGGTAGAGTAATTCCCCGAATAAGTTGGTTGCTGTTTAAGTCTTTTTTTAAACGACTATGGATAAAATATTTGTTTAGAGATTTTCATCCGTTATTTTTACTCTATCATATCTCGTTTATCCTATTCTTTGTTTCACTTCCATTCCTTTATTTAATACTACAAAAAGTATTTATACCTGGGCAGGCTATTGTTAGCAACAACTTAATTGTTTTTATATTTTTAATTATTTCCAGTTTTCAATCCCTCCTTTTTGCCATGTGGATGGATATTCAGGATAATGAAAGATTGTATAAGTAGTGATTGACTTTACTTTCAAAAAATATACAAATTTAATAAATGCTATCAAGGAGAATAATATTAAGGTATACAAGGTTAAAGATTGGATTAATGAATCACCAAGATCCGGAATAGTCATACGACATGATGTTGATAGGTTGCCAGGTAATGCATTGCAAATGGCCATGCTTGAAAATGAACATGGTATACATACAACATATTATTTCCGAATAATGAAACATGTTTTTAAACCATATATTATAAAACAAATTGAAGACCTGGGCCATGAAATAGGATATCATTATGAGGATCTTTCCCTTGCCAAGGGTGATATTAGTAAATCTAAATCATTATTTCAACAGCATTTGAATTGGTTTAATGAAATCGAAATTGATGTTTCAACGGTGGCAATGCACGGCAGACCCATATCACGTTTTGACAACAGGGATATATGGGAAAACTTTAACTTAAGTGATTTTGATCTGAATGGTGAAGCTTTTATAAGTATTGATTATAGAGACATTATTTATTTTACAGATACTGGCAGAAGTTGGGCAGACAAATCAATTAATTTAAGAGATAAAGTTAAATCAGAAAAATCTAGTTCAGTAGTAAATACACTTCAACTAATTAAGTATCTTAACAAGAACTCTCAAAATAAGTACTTTTTAGTTGTTCACCCTGAAAGATGGAATGATAATTTATTTAAATGGATAAGTTATTATGTGTGGGACTTGATGGCAAATTTTGTTAAACATATTGTAAAAAAAATTAGAGGGTGAGAAAGATTTATTTTGTTTCCACTGGACGCTGCGGCACAATGAGATTAGCTGAAATATTAAGGAACTATTTATCTGAAGATTGCTATTATATTACTCATCAAATGAAAATGTCCAGAGTATCAAATATAATAGGTAATATTATGTACTATTGCGGGCAATGGGAGTGGATGAAGAATAAATTGCATCAAACTATTATTAAAAATTCAAAAGGCAAAGTATTTATTTCTACAGATCCACTAATTTCAATGATTATTCCACGTAAATGCATAATAGATAATGACACTCACATAATACACATTGTCAGAAATAAGGAAGAGTTTGCAGAGTCTTTTTTTCGCATTAGCAGAAATCGATTTATGAGTTTTATTGCCCACAATCTAGTGCCTTTTTGGCAATTGGGAATTTGGCCATTAGAGAATGTTTTTAACAGAAACATAAATTTAAAGTATAAAAGACTTTGGGAAAATAAGAATAAATGGTTTCGAAAAATGTACCAGGAGAATTCGCACTATGAAAATATTTTAATGAAAGATTTATTTAAAAAAGATGAATTTAATTCATTACTAAGAAGGCATTTAGATGTAGATGTGTTTGTGAGTGCTGGTGATTTGAAAGTTAAAAGTAATAATACAAAATGAGTAAGAGTATTATAGAAAAACCAAGGATTGTTTTTTTTTTGGATAGATTAGGCATTATTTTTTTTTGGTTAAGATGGGTTTATCCTAAGTCAAAGGGAATTGGATTTGCTTATCTTTTATATGTTTTTTTGCCTCAAAAAATACTTAGAATTAACGGAAAGGCTAAGTGGCCGATGCACTTTACCTCAAGGGTAATATGTCCAAATAATGTAGAGTTAGGAAATCATTCTGCCCCTGGTCTAAATTCATGTTGTTATATTCAGGCCAAAAACAAAATTAGAATTGGTCATAATTTTAGAATGGGACCAGGAGTCGGTTTAATAAGTGCAAATCATGACTCTAGTAATTATGACGTGTGGAAAATTGATGAACCTATTATTATTGGAGATAATGTATGGTTAGGGATGAATACAGTTGTTTTACCAGGAATTAAGATTGGAGATAATGTGATAGTAGCAGCAAATTCTGTTGTCACAATGAGTATTCCTTCTAATGTTGTAGCTGGAGGTAATCCGTGTAGAATTATTAAGCAAAAGCAACCCTATAAAGGTTTTGATTACAGTAGGTTGTGAAGATAGGTTGGTTTAAGATATTTTTTTATGCATCGCTTTTATTTTTAGCGGTAGCCCTTTACCGAAATGACTATCTGAAGATCCCAGTCATTCATAATTGGTTTTTTGTAATTGTATCATTTATTCTATTATTTCTTGGATTTATACTTAATGGTATTAGCTGGTCTTGTGTTTTAAGGAAAAGATGTTATCCAATTAAAATAAAGATAGGATTAATTTCAGTTGGATTGTCTGTTTTTGGAAAGTATATACCAGGGAAATTGTGGGTTATATTGGGGAGAGCTGAATTTATATCAAAGGAATGTGGATATAATCGTAAACCAATCTCTGCTCTTTCATTTAATGCTCAGTTTATTTCAATATGGACAGGGTTACTATTAGGTACATTTGGATTGATTTTAAATAATAAGATAGAGGTTTATGGAATAGTATCATTAATACTATTTATTTTATTGAGCATAATAATTTTCACATCTGCATTTCATAAACTATTTACAGAGTTCACCCTAATATTGCTGAAAAAAAAGATTGAAATTCCCAAACTTTCCTTTATTAATGTCATTTATGTATTACCATATTTCCTTTTAAACTGGGGGATATGGATTGTTTCCTTTTATTTTTTGGGAGAATCGTTAACACCAAATTCTGTTTCTTTTAACATATCTTTTGGATTTGCATTGGCAGGATCATTAGGTATACTTGCAATAATTGCTCCTGGAGGATTAGGCGTGCGCGAAGGGATTTTGATCGGTTATTTAACCATGACCGGTCTTGATCTGGTAGATGCTACAACAATATCCTTGACAAGTAGATTGTGGTTTTTGATTGGAGAGGTGTTTGTTTTTTTATTGGCTATCATATTAAGAAGAAAATGGAATACAAACAAATGTTTGAAGCAAAAAAACAAATAAAATACTTATCAAAAAAATATTATTTGAAATACTACTAATTATACTTTTCGGTTGGTTTGCGTACCAGACGATTTTCTATGCTGTCAATATTGCAGGGGGTATTGCACCTGATGAAGTTTTTCATGTTCGTGTAAGTGAGCTATACGAAGAAACAAGTGCCTTGCATATCAAAGATTCTCCAAAAACCTATGCTTTGGGTGCAGTAAGTGCAAGACCATACCTGTATCATTTATTGATGGGAAAACTAATAACAATGAACATTTTTGGGTTATCAACACTGGTTTACTTAAGGTTAATAAATGTTCTTATTGGCTTTGGATCCCTTTATTTAACCTATCTTTTAACTAAAGAGATCACCAATGATCAATGGATTCAAATTTTAGTCCTCATTATACAGACCAATGTTTTAATGTATGTCTTCATTAGTTCAATGGTTTCGTATGATAACTTAGTCAATTTATTATCCGTTGCTTCATTTTTACTATTGATCAGGTACCTAAAAAACCTTTCTCGTCTTTATTTGTTTTTGTTGATTATCACTATGTTAACTGGTGTTTTGGTTAAAGTTTCCTATGGCCCTATTGTATTAATCCAAGCGCTTGTTTTAATCTATAATGCGAGAACTATATTAAATAAGAAGCAAAAGTTATTTAATAAATCTTTTTCAATTAGCGAAGCATTATCAGTAATTGCAATAGTAATCTTAATTATTCTAAACATTGAACTCTATGCGAATAATTTAATTCATTATGGACAGATACAGCCAAAAACCGCTAATGTTATTGGTCACCAGAATGCGCTAAACTCTCTTCAGTATCAGAGAAATATTGGCTTGAAGTCTACCATCCAGGATAGGCCTATGATGCCCTTTCATAAGTATTTTATTAAGTATGTTTATCAGACTCAACAAACCATCTTCGGTATTCTTGCACATAGGAACATGCTTAAGAAGGGACCTGAATTATATATTTATTGGCTATTGTTTTGTTTAAGCTTATTGGTGTTTATTAAAAATTTTAAAAAGCTGATTAGACAAAAAAATTTAAATATAATTCTATTCTCAACATTTGGTTATATGCTAGTAGTACTATTAGTAAACTATCAAAATTATAAATTATATCACCTCTTTGGATTAGCTTTACAGGGAAGGTATAATTTTCCAGTACTGGCTTTGGCGATTATTTTTATTGCCTATAATTTGCTGGCCCATTTTAACGATAAAACTAAAGCCATCATAATAGTTTTAGCCACAATATTATTGGTTTATAATAATTATTTCTGGTTTTTATCTCACGTAACTCCTGATTGGTATATAAAATGAAAATCCAATCATAATTGACCTTCCCTTTATGAATGCTACATTTAACGGGAAGACTACAGGAATAGTAAATTTACTAATTTGTCAAAATGAAAGCGCTTACCATAGCTATATTGAGATATTTCCAAATTATGTTAAAAGCATTAAAAAGTGAAGGTTGGCGGGGATGGATCGATTTATATTATGTCGCTTATGAAAGGTTAAAAAGCAGAAAGAAAAAGTTAAATGGTGTTCATGTTAATAATTATAAGGAATGGGTAAAGCGCTATGATACAATAGATGAGCAGAGTATAATTGACATGCAAGAGAATATTGAAACATTTGAAAGGATTCCATTAATATCTATTATAATGCCTGTTTTTAATCCCCGGATTGAATGGCTTATTGAAGCAATTGAATCTATTCTTAAACAGGTATATAATAATTGGGAGTTATGTTTAGCTGATGATGCTTCTACTGACAAAAATGTAAGTAAGGTGTTAAATGAATATAGAAGAAAGGACGATCGAATCAAAGTGGTTTTTAGAAAAATCAACGGGCATATTTCTGCATGTTCAAATTCCGCTTTAGAACTTTGTTCCGGTGAATACGTCGCACTTGTGGATCAAGATGATTTATTGAGAAGAAACACGCTCTATTGGTGTGCTTATTTTATTAATAAAAATCCCAAGACAAAACTATTATACTCCGATGAGGATAAAATAGATGCAAGAGGAAATAGAAACCAACCCTATTTTAAGCCTGATTGGAATTATGATTTGTTTTTTTCACATAATCTAATCACACATTTAGGAGTTTATAAAACATCAATTTTAAGGAAAATTGGAGGATTCAGGATTGGATTTGAAGGTTCACAAGATTATGATCTGGCTATTCGTTTTATTGAGCAAATAGATAGAGATGAAATAATACATATACCCAAGATCCTTTATCACTGGAGGATTCATAAGAAAAGCACATCTGATTCCATTGAAAACAAATCTTACTCAATTGAATCTGCACAAAAGGCCATATCTGAATACATAGATCGTAATGGGATAAATGCCAAAGTTTATTTTAACAGATTCTCTATGTTTGATCTCAGATATATTGTTCCAAATCCTTTGCCTGGTGTTAGTATTATTATAGCACCGGGCGAACTACGATACATAAAAAAAGGCATTAGAAGTATTATAAAAAAAACATCTTTTACAAATTATGAAATAATTGTTCCAGTTTTTGAGAATGAAAAATGCAAAATTGACTTTTTAAAAAGAAGTGTTAAACATAATCAGATTCGTTACATATATATAGGGAAGCCATTTAACAATATGCATGCTATCAATAAAGCGGTTGAGTCTTGTAATGGGGTATATGTTTGTTTAATTGATGCGAAGATTAGCGTTAAATCAAATAATTGGTTAGCTGAAATGGTCAGTATTGCAGACTCTGCTGGTGTTGGAGCTGTTGGAGCAAAACTATTATACCCGAATAATATTATCATGCATGCAGGTATTATTCTGGGGCTTTTTGGTATTGCTGGCTATGCATTCAACGGATTGCCAGGGCGTAATCCAGGATATATTGCAAGAGCTAATTTAATGCAGGAATACTCTGCATTGACGATATCATGCTTATTGATGAAAAGAAAAATTTATTTAAAACAAGGAGGATTAAGGGAGGATATGCAATCGCAATTATTGTGTGAGATTGATTTTTGTTTAAGGTTGAGACAAGTTGGTTACAGGGTAGTTTATACACCTTTTGCTGAATTATTCATTAATATTCATGAAAAAGATCATAAACACAATGAATTTACCAACAATAAAGATAGCATAGAAGAATTTAATTCAATGATGAATAAATGGTACAGTTACTTTAAAAATGATCCTTCCTATAATAGCAATCTCACCCTTGATTATACTGACTTTTCAATGGCATGGCCTCCACGCGATGAAAAAACTACTATGAATATATAATTTCAAAATGTATGATAAAATTATAATCTCCACATGGGAAATAGTTTGTGTTTAATTATTTTAAATTGGAAAAGTTTTAATGATACCAGAGAATGTATTGAATCTTTATTACACAAGAAAATCATAGAAGCTGATCTTTTTGTTGTAGATAATGCCTCAGGAACAAATGAGGAATTGAAACTGAATCAACTGAAACTTGAGAAGCCATTTATTCAATTGAGGCTGAATAAAACCAATCTTGGATTTACAAAAGCACACAATAAATTGTTCGAAGAGTTAATAAATGATTATAAATATTTTTTCTTGCTTAACAATGATACTATAGTGGATGAAAATCTGATAAGTATATTATCAAGGATTACACAGACCAATCAAATTAATATGCTGTCATGCAAAATGATCAATTATTGGGACCATGCACTTATGGATAATGCTGGGCATAAAATGTTAACTTCTGGCGAAATAGTTGCTATTGGTCGTGGTCAATCAATTGAAACTTTTACTCAAAAATTTGAAAATACTGGTGCTTGTGCAGGCGCTGCAGTGTATTCATCTAAGATGCTTAAAGATATAGGTTTGTTTGATGAATACTTTGAAACAGGTTATGAAGATGCAGAAATTGGCTTAAGGGCTTTTATTGCTGGTTATTCGAGTGTTTTTGTGCCCCAGGCAGTAGTTTATCATAAAATGGGGCAGTCAATCAAAAAAGTATTCAACTATGATTATAAACTAAAAACCCAATGCAATATATTTTACACATATTTGAAATTGGTCCATTGGCAAGTAATATTGATTAATTTTTTTCCATGGTTGTTAAGACTTTTAATAATTACACTAATAGATATTTTACTGTGGAGGCGAGAATATTTAAAAATCCAATACCAGGCACTCTACATAATATTCTTTCGTGATTGGAAAAGCGTCTGGAATTCAAGAAAAAAATCGAAAAGACTTCGAAGAATTCCATGGTGGAAGTTAATAAAAATGCAGGAGTTTTATTTGAAAAGGGACATTATAAGTTTTTATCGTTATATTATTAAAAATGAAAAAACTTATTTCGAAACAAATTGATCAATAATCAAAAACTTCTTTAAAGTTTTTAATTGCTTCATAAGCTATTAATTTATAAGGGGTTTGTGTTTATTCTGAGTTTTTCATTTGCCAGCGATAAATTAGAATTTAAATACGGGTCAGTCATGTCATTCCATTTGGAAAGGAATAGATCACATTCTTCAAGATAACGTTTGGTGTTCTTTTTATTGAAATCACTCCCACGGCTGCTTCCTTCATCATGGTAAAGCAATACCTGTGGGTTTAAGATATTGACATATCCGCTCTTTCGTAATCTAAGGCAAAGGTCAAGATCATTAAAAGCCACTGAGAATTGCTCATCAAACCCTCCAACTTTATTGAACTTTTTTCGTTCTATTACCAGGCAGGCAGCTGTTACAGAACTTACCTCGTGTGGCACCTGGAATTCTAACCGTGGGTAATCCTGTGGGAAATGTCTGTATTTATGACCCTGTATTCCATTAATTCCAAGAGCAACTCCCAAATGCTGTATGCTATGATCTTTGTATAAAAGTTTAGCTCCGACTGCACCTGATTTCTGCATTACTGCATAAGATAACAATCCGCTCAACCATCCGGATCTTATTACTTCAATATCATCATTAAGAAAGCACAGAATCTCACCATCCGTATTATTAAGTGAGAGGTTATTGATCTTTGCGAAGTTGAAATCATTCTTGTAGTCAATTACTGAAATGTTTTCTGATAACTTTATCTCCTCAAAATATTTGAGTGTTCTTTTGTCGGTGCTTTGGTTATTAACTATAATGATCTCAAAATTTGGGTGTTTTGTCTTTTTCAGAATTGAGCTGATGCAATTTGTTAATTTGAAATAATTGTTCTTTGTTGGAATGATTATGGATACCTTCTGGGAATAATATTCAATACAAGGAACTAAACTTACAAAATCATTTTGCTTTTGGATTTTAAACTGTGGAAACCTTGCTTTAAGTATCGACAACCTCGATGCTGCTTTCTTTTCGTCAAAGTTTTCTTGATCGATCGGGACAGTCTTTTTATGGGAGAGAATTCGAGGAATATGAATTATTTTGTGCTTTCTCTCAAGGCACCAAAGAATAAGTTTTAATCTTAGTTCTTCAAAACTCTGATCCGGAACAATTACTTTTTCGATACTAGTTTTGCATGCAAATACAGCGGGACCCAGGTAATCGTAAGCAAAAAACATAGTTTCGTTCCAGTTATTCAGGAATCTGGGACTGCATCTTTTTCCATCAACAATATGGTCGAAATCAGCATAACCTAATTTGAAATCGCCGTGGGTTTTAACCCACTCCCCAATAAATTGATTCGCGTGAACTGACAGTTGAGTCTGATCTTCCAATAAAATGTAATAATCCGCAGGGTTTTTTTTAAATGAAGAATGAAGATCAGGAGTACTTTTATCAAGCGAATAAATATGGAATGTATTGCTAATAAGAGTTATGTTTTTATTCTCATTCCGATTGATCCATTTCAAGTATGCCCAACTCTCATCATAAAGAAAGCATTCTGAAAAAATATGATCTAGCAAATTGCTTGAGTTCTGATTTGAACCCCCCACTGGGTTATTTGAATTTTTCTTTTTTACCCAGAAAACCCTTTGTAAAACCCAAAAGAATATTTTAGGATTCTTGATAGCAAATATGGCTTTATTGAAAAAATAGAAAATGATGCAAATTGAAAGTTTTATTGCTTGATACATAAAAAGCCAGATTATCAATAAGCAAATATAAGCCTATTAAGAGAATAATTTTTCTTTTGTCTTATAGTTTATAATTTTAGCTGCAAATTAGGAATCAATAATAAATGAAAGGTATAATACTAGCTGATCCTGTTGATATGCAATCGGCAGGTGTACATGTTTTTACCAGGGAAATGATTACTGCTCTGCAATCGTTGAAGGGCGAGGACATTATGATTGTTCGGGAGGGAAGGAACCAATCTCTTAAGTACAAGGCCAGTTATGTGATTAAGGAATATTCGATTCCCGGGTATCGGGCTTTGAGAGTGTTTTTTTTAATTCCTCAAATGGTCAATAAGATCAAGCCTGCTTTTGTGATGGAACCAGCCCATTTCGGACCATTTAATATACACCGTGGGATAAAAAGAATAACGATGATTCACGATCTAACCCCTCTTAAATTCCCTCATTGGCATAGGTTTCATAGTCAGTTGTTACAGCGGATTTTTTTACCTGGGATACTTCGAAGAGCGGATTTAATAATTACAAACTCCAATAATACTAAAAACGACCTTGTTTCATTTTTTCCATGGACTGAGAACAAAACAGAACGGATTTATCTTGGTAAAGAAGAAATTTATAAACCAGTTGATGCCCGCATAAAGGATCACTTTTCGGAAATTAAAAATGATTATTTTTTATTCGTTGGTACCCTCGAGCCCAGGAAAAATATAAACAGTGTCCTTGAGGCGTTTAAACAATTTAAAGCCAAAAGTAAAAATAATCATCAGTTGGTTATTGTTGGTGGAAAGGGTTGGAAGTCAAAGGATATGTATCAAACAATAAAAAAACACCCCTTTTTGCATGATATTGTTATGACCGGTTATGTTGCCATTGAATATCTTCCAGTTCTTTATAGTAGTGCAACGGCTTTTATTTATCCTTCTTTTTATGAGGGGTTTGGATTCCCGGTTCTGGAAGCCATGGCATGTGGTGCTCCGTGTATTACATCCAATGTTTCAAGCCTTCCGGAAGTTGGAGGGGATGCTGTTTTATATGTTGATCCTAACTCTATAGATGATATTGCTGAGAAAATGGAAATGATTATTAAGGATAATAAACTAAGAGATTCTTTAAAAAAGAAATCATTGGATCAGGCAGCAAAGTTTTCCTGGGATAAATTTGCGAAAGACTTTATATATATCCTTAGTAAAAAATTTAAAGAATAAAATTTAGAAGTGAAAAAGGTGAAACAACGTTTTTTAAAGAATTGACATTGCCACTCTTGTTCTTGTGGTTCTTGGTTTGATAGTCAGGAATATCCGCGAATCTTATCTTTTATTATAGATGAACTTAACCGATAGCATATGAAAAATATTTTAAGCAACAAGATGAAATTAGCAGGTTTTTCATTATTAATCATAACAATCTTGCTAACAATATTTTACTCAAAACTAGTGTCTTACTTTAGTTCTTTGGGGATTGCATATTTTGATCGGGAGAGCCAAACGGGCCAGTACATCGTGTTAAATATGATATCGATTATCAAGTATTCCTTTGGATTGTTTATTATTTTACTTTTCCTATTGGGTGTTTTTCTTTTGTTTAATTTGCAAAAACCAGTACTGAAGTTTATCCGATCAATTATCGATCTGAAGGCCTTAGCGAGATTTCTGTTGGATGATACGCTTCTGACCAAAACGAACTTTAACCTGAAGGTATTCGTTTTTTCGGTAATATTAAGTGTCTTGATTCATATAAGGTTCTTATTATTCAAGCAACCTCAAAAAGAAGGCATTCTCGAGTTATTGACTTCCTCATTATTCCTGGCTTCTTCTGTAATACTAATAATTGCAGTACTTGTTTTATGGCAAAAACAAAGACAGGGTATTTCTATCAATAAACTATTGATCATCTATCTGATTGTGATGTCATTATTCCTTCTGTTTGTGTTTGGTGAGGAAATTAGTTGGGGGCAACACTATTTAAATTTTGAGACATCAGATTTCTTCAAAAGAAATAATTTCCAGAACGAAGTAAATATTCATAATTTCATTAATCCCGTTTATTGGCTCATATATCCTGTCTTTGGAATATTGTTTTTTATATTTTTAAATCTGCTGTGGTTTTTTCCTTTGAAGGAACAAAGCTTAACCTATAAGATTCTCACCCCACATCCAAGTTTATACTATGTTGCAATGATGATCGTAGCATCTAGCTTTACCGGTGAGAACGAAGTTTTTGAAGAGTTCCTTGCTATAT
The DNA here is from genome assembly GCA_021740625.1 of Bacteroidales bacterium. GTDB lineage: Bacteria > Bacteroidota > Bacteroidia > Bacteroidales > JAIOZK01 > JAIOZK01. Next base: position 78,404 of record JAIOZK010000017.1, on the reverse strand, counting down.
TTCTATTGTTTTATAGTTTGAGAATATATAGTTGTATAAGGTCTATTCATTATGTTTAGTGCAATAATCATTTGAATATTAAGGTGTTTACCTGAAAAGCAAAAGTATGCATCGCCGTAGTTTTATAAAATATTCAACCATTTTAACTTCCGTATTGGGGAGCTCAAAATTGATATTTGCGAAAAATGCTCTTCCTTTAGAAAGTGCAATAACAAACCTTGACATTGCCGCAACAGCTGTTCCATGTGATGAAATAATGAAAGAGCATGATTATTGGTCACGGCAAATTGAAAAATCTTCCCCTTATCATGTTTGGAATCAAAATATTAAAAATGCTGAACTAGCAAATTTTAGAACAGCTTCACAGCTAAATGTCACCTCTGAAGAAATAGCCCTCTCCCGAAATACCACCGAAGCAATTGATACCATCCTGAGAGGCATTGAGTTCCAAAAGGGGGATGAAATCATTTACTGTATTTACGATTATCCTTTCGTTCAAAATACAATACGGCAACTGGAAAAACGCTATGGAATAAATCCTGTCCCGGTTTATATAAATATCAACGCAGACCCGGATCAAACCATCATCAATGCCTATAAGAAGGCATTTAGCCCAAAAACAAAATTATTATGCCTGACACATATCCTGAACTGGAACGGCCGGAAACTGCCGGTTGAAGAGATTATTGCAATTGCGAAAAGAAACAATACCAAAGTATTGCTGGATGGTGCGCAGAGTTTTGCCCACATCCCTTTTTTGCTTGACGATCTTGATCCTGACTATTTTGCCGCCTGTTACCACAAATGGTTCCGGGGTCCCCTGGGCACGGGATTCATTCATATCAAAAAGGATAATGTTGAAAAGATCTGGCCCTTGCATGGCGAAAATCAAAAACGCAGCGGGAATATCGAGAATTTTCAACATCTTAGCACCCTTGATTTTCCGGCCTTCTTAAGCATAAACAAGGGATTTGAATGGATCAGCCAACATTCCATCGCCGCAGAATTATCGCGTAAAAAATCATTGAATCAGAAAATATATGATGCTTTCCGCAATGTAAACGGGATCAGCCCCATGATACCGGGTAGAAACTATGTTCGCAATGGCATTCTTTCCTATTCTTTGCTTTCAGAAGATCCCGGTAAATTTGTGAATAGGATGTATGAAGAACATAAGATAATCCTGAAGCCAATTCGTTATCGCACATTGAATGGTTTCAGGATCAGCATTTCTGATGATATTGGGGAAAAAGATGTTGAATTACTCATTGATGCTGTAAAGAAGGAACTGTAATATGAGACCGGCCAGCAAGATTCAGCATTATCTTCAACAGCATAAGACCTATGCCGCTATCATTTTGCTTTTGTATTACTTGCTGGTTGTTCTGCCGCATGAGTGGTTTGGAAAGCAGATCACAGCGGTTTTTGATGAGGTTGGGCGAGAGACCTACCAGGCAGTCATGCTGGGAATCGCCTTACTTTTTATTTTGTTGTATTTTGTGGCGATCCGCAAGCTGTTGATAAAAAGAAAAGATGTTATCAGCTATGTGAGTCTGCTTGTTTTGTTGATACTCACAGTGATATCCTATCCCCTGATCATCATTCATTACATCGAAGCCATTCATTTTTTGCAGTATGCGATCCTGGGTTTTCTCCTGTTTCCTTTGTTGAGAAATTATTACCAGGCCATTTTCTGGGGCTTGATGCTGGGGTTTCTGGATGAAGGATACCAGCATTTTTACCTGGATCCCAAAAGTCCCTATTTCGATTTTAATGACATTGTTTTGAATCAAATAGGACTTGCATGGGGATTGCTTCCAATTGCCTTCAATGCGAAATCAAAGTCATTGCGGGAAATGCAGGACTGGAGATCACGAATCCCGATATTTGCAACAATTCTGACAATCACGCTGTGTATTGTTATTTTGATTAAGACCAATGTGCTGAGCATACTACCTGATCCTGCGCATCCCCTGAACCTGATCAAAGAACCTCCAAAAGCTTTCTGGACCAGCATCTCACATCTTGATGTACGCTATCATATTATAATGCCTCTGGAGGGATTAATTGTCATTGCCATATTATATTTTTATTTTTGTGCCAGCTTAACCAAGATTCACAACACTAAAGCATTGGCACTTGAAAAAGATCCTGATAAATGCTGAACCCCTCGACAGGCAAAAAGCCGGCATACATTATTATATCAGCTTCCTGAGGCAGGCTTTTCAGACTTACTTTCCTGATTATCCGGTTTACTACCTGAGAGAAGATCAACAGGATTTGTTGCCCCGGGATGTTTATATGCCTTCCAAAGAGTCTTTCAGGAGAGATCCTCTCAAACATTTTATCAGAATACCACGATATGTTGCCCGGCATCAACCCGATGTTTATGTTGAGCTTACTCATTTCGGTCCGTTTAATTTACCGTCCTGCACCAGAAGGATCAGCATCATTCATGATCTTACTCCCCTGAAATTTCCCGAACATCATCCATTTTTCTCAGCTTTTTTCCAGCGATTTTTTATCCGGCACAGTGTCAGGCATGCTGATGTTGTTGTTGCGAATAGTAAAAACACGCGGGATGATATCATTGCATTTTACCCTGAGGTTTCTGAGAAAACCATCTATATTTATCCTGCCATTGAGGCTGGTTTCAGCAAGAAGCAAGACCTTGCAGTTCTTAGAAAGTATAATATCCATAAAAAATATATCATTTCCCTGTCTACCCTGGAGCCCAGGAAAAATATGAAAACGCTGCTGGCTGCTTTTGCACAATTCAAAGAGCAGAAAAATACTGAGCATTTGCTTGTTCTGGCAGGGAAGGGGGGATGGAAAAACAAAGGTTTTCTGAGGATGCTGGAAAAGCATCCCTATCGGAAAGATATTGTCTTGACAGGATATGTTGAGAGAGCGTCTTTGCCTGCGCTTTATTCCGGGGCTGAGTCATTTGTCTTTCCTTCCTATTATGAAGGTTTCGGGTTTCCTGTGCTGGAGGCCCTTTCATGTGAAACCCCCTGCATTGTATCGGAGGTATCCAGCTTGCCTGAGGTAGGTGGTAATGCTGTACTCTATTTCAATCCGGATTCAGTTACAGATCTTGCTGCAAAAATTGAAAGGCTGCTGAGCGATGATGCCTTGCGAGAAAAGTTGCGAAAGGAATCCTTAATGCAGGCCCGGAAGTTCAATCTGCAAAAGTTTGGACAGGATTTTATCAATATATTTGAAAATGCAGATAAGAAAAAATCATAAGCCTTGAGAATACTGTTTGTCCTGGAATATTATTACCCGCATATCGGCGGTGTTGAGAAGCTTTTTAAGATGCTTTGCGAGGAATTGGTGGAAAATGGTCACGATGTAACAGTACTAACAAACAGGTATGATTCCAAACTCAAAAAGCGGGAAGTGCTCAAGGGCGTCAAGATAAGAAGGCTTAGTTTTTATAACCGTTATCTCTTTACTTTTTTTAGCTTGCCATACGCGGTTTATTATGCAGGCAAAGCTGAGCTGATCCATACAACTTCATACAATGCAGCCGTACCGGCATATCTTGCCGCAAGAATGCGGGGCAAAAAGATCTTCATCACTTTCCATGAGGCATGGGGCAAGTTATGGTTCAAACTTCCCTTTATTGGCAGATTCTCGAGAAAGTTGTTTTATTATTACGAGAAATTCATCCTTGGCTTTTCTTTTCATAAATTTATTGCTGTTTCGGAATTTACAAAAGACAGCCTCGTATCATCCGGGGTGAAGCCCGGCAGGGTTTTGCGTATTTACAATGGAGTCGATTATGCGGATGCCTCGAATTACAAGCATTCAGAACCATCCAATTTTACTTTTACTTATTTTGGCCGTTTGGGGCCATCCAAGGGTCTTGATCTGCTGATTCCTGCTGCCATGGATTTTCTTGCCGAACATCCGGATGCAAGCATGAAGCTGATCATCCCCCGGGAGAAGAATGATATACTAAGGTTTGTCAAACAGTCCATTGAAGGCAGTCAAATCGAAGAGCAGGTAAACTTTCTTCATGAACTGTCGAAAGAAGAATTATACCGGGAAATAGCAAACAGCAGTTGTGTGGTTATTCCTTCCTATAGCGAAGGCTTTTGTTTTGCTGCGGCAGAAACGATTGCACTGGGTGTTCCGATCATCTCCTCAGCCCAGGGGGCCCTGAAGGAAGTTGTAAGCGGGAAGTACCTGGAGATGGAGCGAATGGATCACAAAGCATTGAAAAAGTGCCTGATCAAGGCCAATGCCCATGAATGGGATCAAAAGCCAGTGAAAAAGTTCGGCTTGCAGGATTGTATTCATGATTATCTGAAAGTTTATAGGCCCGGTCTTCGACTCCGCTCAGACTGACAGCCAATGTTTAAAAAAGCCAAGCCCAGAAGTCACCACTATTTATTGTTTTTTTCCTTTGCCCTTTTCCTTTGATGCTTCAACTTCTTTTCTGAGTTCTTCAAGCTCTTCTTTTAAGATACCGACTTCCTGAGATAGGTTTTTGTTGGTGTCGGCGAGTTTTGATATGATCATGGAATATTCGATCATGATAATATAAATTGCCATCACTAAAACAAGCAAGAGGGCTGCAGGTGCATATGCAATGCCCAGCTTGGCAGCAATCCAGTCAACACTGCCTCTCCAGACAGATAATATCAGGAACACAAAACTAAAAAACAGCCACAAAACAGAATACTCCTCTTTAAGTTTTCTTTTCCTGATGAGCAGGAAAATGAAAATGATCAGGATTATACTTCCCAGAATGGCAACCAGTTGTATTCTTCCGTTATACATCGCTTTTGGGTTTAATTCTTTTTTCTCTGAGGGCAGCCATGAACATGGCCAGCAATACTTTTGTCATGTAAAAAGGTCCTCTTGAAAGAGGAATGGAAGAAGCTCCTCCCTGTCTTTCCCGCATCTGGGTGAATACCTCACCGATCTTAAAACCATTTTTTCCCAGCAGTATAATGACTTCCGGTTCAGGATAATCAACGGGATAATATTTTGCCAGGAATCCGATCAGTTCTTTGTTAAAGGCCCTGAAACCTGAGGTCTGGTCTTTGATCCGCTGCCTGATCAAAAGATATGAGATAAAATTAAATATTTTGATCCCGAGCCGCCTGACGGGTTGTGATTTATAACTCTCCAGGTTCTGCACAAACCTGGAGCCGATCATCATGTCCACATCACCCTGAATAACCGGATCGACGATCTTGGATATTTCTTTTACCATGTGCTGTCCATCACCATCAAATTGAAGCGTGATATCATATCCATTCTTATGTGCATATTTAAATCCGGTTTGGACCGCAGCTCCTATGCCCATATTCACTGGTAGGTCAATGACCCTGGCAAGACCTGTTGATCTGGCAAGTTCGCTTGTATTGTCAATGGATCCGTCGTTGATAACAAGAATGTAAAAGTTTGGAAAGTCTTCATGGATTTCATGGATCACCCCCACAATATTATCTTCCTCATTATATGCCGGAATTATGATCAGTACTTTCAAGGAATCCCGTTTCTCTGATTTGATCATAATTTCTTTTTATCGTTTGGTTTTGGAGAAAAGATGTTAAAAACTGTCAGCTTACATGATCTTATTCAACATCGATTCAGTGCAAATATAAAACATTTAACGGATCATCAACATTCAAATAAATTGAAATTATTGATCCATCGTTGAAACAGACCCGATTCCAGCTTATGGACTGAAATTTCCTAATATGGGAATATGCACATATGTTTGTTTGTGTAAATAAATTGATATTCAGAGATAAACATATGTGGCCTTTAATTTGTTAAGTATTTTTTGCTAAAAAAGGCTTTTTAAAGCTTCCTGCACAGGGATTTTGGATTTATAAACAGCTAAAAGATCATGCATATGAATACAAGAAATATTCTCATAGCCGCGATGGCCCTCTTTTTATTTGGAGCGTGTCAAAAATCATTCGATGCTACGGGTGATTTAAATCAAGACGATAATGCATCCATGGAGATGATTACATTTACATTGACGATGGAGATTTAAACGGAGCCATTCCTGCAGCCAGTTCTGGCGCTCCGAATGATTTTACCGTTTCTGCCTGGATATATCTGCAAAGTACCTCGGGCAGACAACCCATTGTTTCGAAACAGGGAACAACCGAATCCGGAAGCGTCAGGGGCTTTCTTTTCAGTGCAACTGATGGAGGGCTGGAATTCGAATTGTTCAAAAACGATTCTGATGATACCGATCTTCTGTCAGCAACAGGATTGATGTCAACAAATACCTGGTATCATGTTGCTGCAACCTATGAATATGTGGCTGATGGATCCTCCAAAATGAATCTTTATATCGATGGGAGCAATGTAGCTTCTACATCTTTTGCTGTTGGTCCACTGCAGTCAAATCCACAACCTTTTGATGTTGGCCGTTATTACTACAGTGGCGGTTACAAAAAATACTTTCATGGTTATATGGATGATTTCAGGGTATACAGTTATGCACGAACAGGAGCACAAATTGCTTCCGATATGACCACCCTGCCAACCGGAAGCGAAAGCGGCCTGGAACTGGCCTGGTTGTACGAGGAAGGTCCCGATGCTACGGTGGGTGTTACGGCTACGGATGAAACTTCCAATGCGAATGATGGTACTATCGAAGGATGTGTATACAGCGATACCACAGTACCTTATACAATCACCGATACAGATGGTGATGGTGTTGAGGACGGAGAGGATGATTATCCCAATGATCCCGACAGGGCATTTGATAATTATTTCCCGGCAGCAGGATATGGAAGTCTTGCCTATGAAGATCTCTGGCCTGGAAAAGGAGATTATGATTTCAACGATGTGGTTGTGGATTACAGGTTTCAAACCGTAACAAACGCATCCAATGAGGTGGTTGAGATTTTTGCTGCTTTCCCGGTAAAAGCCAGTGGTGCTACCCTGGAAAATGGATTTGGTTTTAATTTGCCGGATGCAAGTTCTGCATTTACCGGTAATCCCCAGAAGATTACCGTTTCAGGCTATGATATACAGGAGGGCTATATCAGCCTGAATGCATATGGACATGAATCCGGACAGACGCATCCCACGATCATAGTATTCGACAGGATATTCAATCTATTGCCATCTCCCGGTGGTGAATTGGGTGTGAATACAGATCCCGATGGTAGCTTTGTCAACTTTGATACTGTGAATATTACCATGATACCGGATGGTGTTTTCTCTATGGCAAATTTCTCACTCACGAGCTGGAATCCATTTATTATCGTGGATATGGAAAGAGGACATGAGGTGCACCTGCCCGATTATGAGCCGACTGATCTTATGGACATTTCCCTGCTGGGTCAATGGGAAGATGATAGTGATGCAGGCGTCGGTCGGTATTTCAAAACGGAATCGAATTTACCCTGGGCACTCGATATTCCTTCAGAATTTGAATGGCCTGAAGAGAAAAAAGATATTACAACAGCATATTTGCATTTTGCAGAATGGGCTGAAAGCGGTGGCGTTGTGTATACTGATTGGTATATTGATCAGAACGGCTACAGGAACAACGATTATATCTTCCAGGTTCCATAGGTATGCCTGGATAAATTGCCTGCCATTCAGGTTAAGGGGCTTTGACCAAAGTTGCACGTATTGATTTATCCGTTCGGATGATCTGCGGGATGATCATCTTTTCATCATCATTGTATATGATAAAATCAGATTTCCGGATTTTCTGGTCCTCCGGCCATTGATTTCGCATTCTTTCTTTAACGGACTTGATGTTCGTATTGTCTCTTTTGATGATCCTCTGTATTCTGAGTTCCTCCGGAGCGGAAACAAATACGATCACATCCAGCATTTTGTGAAAGCCACTTTCAAACATGATGGCAGCTTCATGCAGGGTGTAAGTTTGCTCCTTATGTTTCTCCAGCCAGTCAAGGTATTGCCTGCGGACTTTTGGGTGAATGATGCTGTTAAGATCGTCCAGGGCTTTTCTGTCACTGAATACGATGTTGGCCAGTTTTTTCCTGTCCACCTGTCCATGGGTTAGCAGTTCTTTACCAAAAAGGGAAGTAATTTCGTCTTTTACTGCCTCCTGAAAATAAAGCTTCCTGCCTTCTTCATCGGCATAAAAAATTTTGATGCCCAGAATTTCGAATACACGGGCAACCGTCGATTTACCACTTCCGATATTTCCTGTCAGACCAGCTTTTATCATTTTAAAATGATGAATTCAACTTTTTCCGGCTTTATCCTGATGACCTTGACAAAGTTGGGCGTATGTGTAAGAATGACTTGCAGTGTGTTTTTACCGTGTATGTCTTTTATGCTCTCTGTTCCTGCGGTAAACATGTCCTGATCAATTTTATCATAATCATTGAGTGAAACAAGAAAAAATACCTCAACCTGTGCCGGGAAGAATTTGACCTTTTCGTTCATCCCTTCCGGTTTATCAATGGGTATTTTCAGGCTGGTTTCTGTATACTTAACAACCGGGATTTCAATCCGCACAGTATCTTTTCCAAGTTTTATCTTTTTATCATCACTGAAATTCTCCAATCCCAATTGAAAAGACATTGATTTGTCAATTTCTCCGAGCTGCCTGGCTTGAGTGCGCACGAAAGAAAGCGTGTCCAGTACAGAGGGAATTCCTGATACCAGGATGCTGTCGGGTTGTATGCGAATTTCTCCTTTCAACTGATGTTGTTTTCTCAAACGAAAGTTTATTTCAGGTTTTACGGCTACATATTTTGTCATAAGTTCCTCGAGGATAAAATTCAGGGTATCGGGATAAATTGAGAAGGATTCGTCGGTGAGTTTTAACTCTTGTTCAAGCTTATTCCGCAAGGTACTCGCCAGTATGTAATATCCGTAAGTATACCTGTTTTTATGAATGCCTTTTTTTCGCAGGTCTATCTCGATTGTAGGATCGGTCCGCAGGTATTTCAGTGAAAAAAGTTTAAATCCCTGTGCTTCAATGTTGATGCTTAGCAGGCTGTCGGCGCCGGGTGCAAGCAATTGATCCACGGGTATGTTGGTGTATTCTATTTTATAGCTCAAATTTGCATAATAGTCACTCGAGAGTTTGATCATCAACCAGATGAAGATGGAAATTCCGAGGCAAAGCAGAAATATATAAAAATGCTTTCTAACCCTGGGTTCCCAGGACTTTGAGGATATTTTCCGAATCAATTCAACAAAGCTGAATTTCACAATCTCGCCTTTCTTTTTCCATACAATCTGCCTGCATGGCAAATTACAAAACGAAATTATAGGAAAAATTGATCAAATGATAATTAAGCAGGAATTATTTTTGCTGTTGAGCAAGCTGTCCTTCTTTATTCATAGATATGGCGGACTTTTCCATCGTAACCCTTATATCCTGTGCAATTTCCATTACAACCGTAGTTTCTTTTACTTCGAGGATTTTTCCATGTATTCCACCGATGCTCACAACTTTATCACCTTTTTTGAGTGATTCGCGGAACTTTCTCTGTTCTTTTGTCTTCTTCATTTGTGGTCTGATAAAGAAGAGGTAAAAAACAAGAATGATCAGGATCAAAGGAAGGAACGACATGATACCGCCACCTTCTCCGCCTTCCTGTGGCGCCATTAACAAGACATACAATAAATTATTCATCATCATAAATTTTCAGTTTATATACTTTCTTTTTCTGGATTGATAACCATGGCTTTGATGCGCAGTTGCGTTTTGTTGGGCTGGGTGTTGGCCAGAACGGTGGCTGTTTTGTTTTGAAAACCCTTCCGCCTGCTGCTGTTAAATCTAATCTTCACCGTACCTTCTTCGCCCGGCTTCACAGGTTCTTCCGGGTATTCGGATGCTGTGCAGCCACAACTTGTGCTTACCGCTGAGATAATGAGGTCGGAAGCCCCGCTGTTCTTAAACTTAAAAGCATAGGAAACGATCTCACCTTCGATCACTTTGCCAAAGTCGTGGGTTTCCGCTTCAAATTCAATTTTGGGCAGATTGCTCAGGTCAGCCGTTCCACTGGCAGATTTTGGATTTGTGATTACCTCTGTTGAGATTTGTTCCTCGCCCTGGCCCTTCTTTCCATTACAGGATGATAATCCGCCAATCAGCATGAGGACCATAATAAAACAACTTAATAATCTCATTTTTGTGAATTTTTTGCAAAGTTAGTAAAATTGAAACGTTCGCATGAAGCTTAAATTTTAATTTAGCGCAGCAGGGTAAGAGAACCTTTGAAAACATCCGTCCTGAATTCACCAAAGCAGGTTAGGACATAATAATAAACCCCTTCCGGTAAATTCTCTCCATCCCAGTCGTTTTCGTAGTCTGTGGTTTCGTAAACTTTTTTACCATAGCGATTGAAAACCACCAGCTCATTGCTCTGGTAATAGAAGTTAACAGGTTTGGGATCCCCTCTGTCATCCTCTACTGTAAAAACCAGGTTCTGGTTGTAGGGATCCCCATTGGGTGTAAAAACATTGGGAAGAAACAATTTTACGGGCAGCACATGATATGGCATTGTATACACCGTATCACATCCATGGTCATCCGTGATGGTGAGTTTTACAAATAGCAGGCTGTCGTTGACCTTGGTGTAACGGTGTGTGGGCATTTGCTGATTGGATGTATTGCTGGAATCGCCGAAATCCCAGACCCAGTTCGTGAGACCCAGGGTATCCATGGATAAATTGTCGAACCAGAAATCAACATAGGGTTTTTGCAGGTAAACGGTATCTTTCGGGTCAGAGAACATTTCTATTTCAGGAAGCCTGAAGGTTTCGGGCCTGAAGCTGCTGTCTTTCTCGCATCCGTATGGGTCGACCACTGTTATGGTCGTGGCTTTATTTCCACACAGACCAACCGCAATGGTTGAGTCTGTCGGGCTAACAAAAGAAGTCCAGATATACTGGTATTCATCCGGATCAAATGCACCGGTCGCACTGGCCTTTACCTGTGCCTGGCAATTTGAATCCCCGGGGCATGTCAACTGGAGTTGATCAAATTCAATGTTGATCTTGGGGTGTACTTCTATGACCACCAGGCTGGAACAATAATAAGCTTCTTCACCGGTCACTTCAACAGTATAGGTAGTTGTTTCCTGCGGACTGACAAGGATTTCGTTCAAGGTATCACCTCCGGGTGTCCATAAATAGCTTAGCGTATCCGATTCGAATACACTCAGGGCAATGATATCTCCCGGACATGCCGGCAATCCCTGGGGTGCGGTAACAGTAATATCACAATCCTGTGAGTAGGAATTGAAAGCAAGGATCAGGAAAAGGATAATTGATAGTTTCTTCATGTCCAATATTCAGGCTTCAAACAAGCGCAAAATTAGGTAAAAATATTTAACGGCCTTCCCCTGTTTTAATTGTTTTGGCCCGGAACAATCAAATTTAATTCTTGCCGTGGTCAGGGATTTTTGAGGCGTTTTGAATGTAAGGTGATGAATTATTCTGTAATTTAACCAGATGTTTTGTGATGGGTATTTGCACTTCCTTTTATATGACAATAATACAGATGATATATTATAAAAACCAGTAAAACAGGACTTTATGTCATGTCGTGTGCTTTTTGAATGTCAGAATTTCCGCTTGCACTGGCTGGCAAATAAATTGATAATTCTGGACGTAATTTATTTTGAAAGGAGAACAGATCAATGAATTTTAACAATTTTACGATTAAATCACAGGAAGCCATTCAAAAGGCCCAGGAACTGGCTGTAGCCAACAGCAACCAGGCCATCGAAAATGTGCATATTCTCAAAGGCATCATGCAGGTTGATGAGAATGTTGTGCCTTTTCTGTTGCGAAAATTGAATATTGATATGGTGGTTTTTGGGAAGGCCCTTGACAAAATCATAGACTCTTTGCCGAAAGTGAGTGGCGGAGATCAGTTTTTATCAAATGAAGCCCGGAAAGCACTGCAAAAGGCAAGTGCGTATGTTGGAGAATTCAAGGATGAGTTTGTTTCCATCGAACATATTCTGCTCGGCATTTTATCCGTGGGTGATACCGCTGCAAAATTGTTGAAGGACAATGGTGTGAACGAAAAAGATCTGAAAACTGCCATTGCCCAGTTGCGGCAGGGCGCAAAAGTGAACAGTCAGACTGCCGAGGATACCTACAATGCCCTGAACCGGTACGCACGCAATCTGAATGAACTTGCCAATACCGGGAAACTGGATCCGGTGATCGGAAGGGATGATGAGATCAGGAGGATACTGCAGATCCTGTCCAGGAGAACCAAAAACAATCCCATACTCATCGGGGAGCCCGGAACCGGAAAAACGGCAATTGCAGAAGGATTGGCCCACCGCATTGTGAATGGTGATGTACCAGAAAATCTGAAGTCAAAAAAGATTTTTTCCCTGGACATGGGTTCTTTGCTTGCCGGCGCCAAGTACAAAGGTGAGTTTGAAGAACGTTTGAAGAGCGTTGTGAAAGAGGTGGTAAATTCCGATGGCGAAATCGTTATGTTCATCGATGAGATCCACACCCTGGTTGGAGCTGGAAAAAGTGAAGGAGCCATGGATGCCGCCAATATACTGAAACCGGCCCTGGCAAGAGGAGAACTGAGGGCCATCGGTGCAACGACACTGAAGGAATATCAAAAGTATTTTGAAAAAGACAAAGCACTGGAAAGGCGGTTTCAGATCGTGATGGTAAATGAACCGGATACACTGGATGCCATTTCTATCCTGAGGGGTTTGAAGGAAAGGTACGAAACCCATCACCATGTCAGGATCAAAGACGAAGCAATCATCTCTGCAGTGGAACTTTCGCAGCGGTATATTTCAGACCGTTTCCTGCCCGATAAGGCCATTGATCTGATCGATGAAGCTGCATCAAAATTGAAGCTTGAGATCAATTCTGTTCCCGAGGAACTCGAGATCATTGAACGGAGGATCAGGCAACTGGAGATTGAACGGGAAGCGATCAAAAGAGAAAAAGACAAGGAGAAGCTGAAGGAACTCAAAGAGGAGATTGCCAACCTGAATGATAAAAGGAATGATCTGCGCTCAAAATGGGAGGCTGAAAAAGAACTGGTAGAAAAAATCCAGGAACGGAAAAAAGAAATTGAAGAATACAAACTTGAAGCTGAGCGAGCCGAAAGGGAGGGGGACTATGAAAAGGTTGCCAAGCTTCGTTACGGGAATGTGAAGGATGCAGAAGCCGATCTGGAGGCCAGCAGGGTTAAATTGCAGGAACTGCAAGGCGACACCCCCATGATTAACGAAGAAGTGGGCGCTGAAGAAATTGCCGAGGTAGTCTCCAAATGGACTGGAATACCCGTCAGCAGAATGTTGCAGAGTGAACGGGAAAAGCTATTGCATCTGGAAGATGAGTTGCACAAAAGGGTGGTAGGGCAGGACGAAGCCATACAGGCTGTTTCGGATGCAATACGCAGGAGCAGGGCAGGATTGCAGGATGAATCCAGACCGATTGGTTCCTTTGTTTTTCTGGGAACGACAGGTGTTGGAAAAACTGAACTTGCAAAAGCCCTGGCCGAATTCCTCTTCGATAATGAGAATGCCATGGTGCGCATTGATATGTCGGAATACCAGGAAAGACATTCTGTTTCCCGGCTGGTAGGCGCCCCTCCCGGCTATGTAGGCTACGAAGAATCCGGGCAACTGAGTGAAGCTGTGAGAAGGAAACCCTATTCAGTCGTTTTGCTGGATGAGATCGAAAAAGCACATCCCGATGTTTTCAATATACTGTTGCAGGTATTGGACGATGGCAGGCTGACGGATAACAAAGGCAGATTGGTTGACTTTAAAAATACCATCGTGATCATGACTTCCAATGTAGGCTCCATGATCATACAGGAAAACCTCGGTAAACCCGGGGCTTCGGAGGATGAAGCGATTTTTGAAGAAACCAGGCAGGAAGTTTTTGAAATCCTCAAAAAATCCATCAGGCCTGAATTTCTGAACAGGATCGATGAGATCATCATGTTTAAACCCCTGAACAAAAAAGAGATCCTTGAAATTGTAAAACTGCAACTGAAGCGGATTGAAAAGTCATTGCACAAAAATGATATCAATCTGAAAGTAACCGGGGCTGCTATTGAAAAAATGGCAGCGGCAGGATTTGATCCCCAGTACGGAGCAAGGCCCATCAAAAGGGTGATCCAGCGAGAACTCCTGAACGAACTCTCCAAAATGATCCTGGCCAACATGGTGAATAAGGACAAGCAGATCATCCTGGATGAAAAGGGCGGCAAGCTGGTTTTTGAGAATGAATGAAAATAATACAGGAATAGAAAGTCTGCAAAGGCTGCAATGGGCTAGAATTCATTGCAGCCTTTTGCATACTTTTGCAATATGAAATCAGTGAGACTGATTTTTTAGGAGCGTAGGCGAACTAAAAAAACATAGTCGAACTCCTGCCTGACGGCCAGGCAGGGATCCCGAGCTTCCGCGAGCGCTGAAGCTGCTCAGCGGAGGCGCTGTCGAGGGATCTCAAGGGTTGTAACTTGCCTGCCGGCCAGGCAGGGCAGTCAGGTTCCCGGCCCCTCGGGCGAATCAAATGAATATTTCAAATTGATATCCCGCAGGCTTGCCGCGGGTTAGTTTATTTGTTCTTACAACTTACATTTGGGAAAATGAGAAAACTACTGATCACTGCTTTATTGCTGTTTACAACGATCTTATTACAAGCCCAGTTCAGGGTAGGGCCCAGGTTTGGATACAATCAATCCACCACAACCAGGAGCCAGGGCGGAATAACCGTATCCGAAGTTTACGGCTTCCAGGGCGGTGTCAGCATGCTGATTGGCGGGCAGGTGGCCTTTCAACCGGAAATCCTGTATATGCAAAAAGGGATGCGCATAGACACAAGCAAAAACGCAAGTTACGTCAAATTTACCAATAATTACCTGGCAGTACCCCTACTGCTGAATTTCAGTTTTGGAAAACAGAGAGTCCGTTTTTTTTTCAACTTCGGTCCTTATGTTGCTTACTGGCTGGACGGAAAAGTAGAATCGATGGTCGATGGGAAGAAAATTGAATATGATTATGTTTTCGATGAAGACCTTGATGACGATGGTATCAAGGATCATCGTTTTGATTATGGGTTTTGCGGTGGGGTAGGAGTTCGCTTTCAGCTCGGAAAAGGATATATTGTAGTGGATGGTCGACTGGATTATGGTTTTGATGATATTACCACTGTAAAGGAAGGGGGGGCTTCTTACATCTCAACAAGAAACCGGACCGTTTCAGGATCGATTGCTTATCTTTTTTATTTCTGAGAAACCGGATATTCATCCGGCATGCATGAATAATAAATAACAATATGCCGATACTATCTTTTATGTTGCTTATACATGCTTGAGATATACTTTTGCCTAAAACACTTAAACCAAAAAATTATGAAACAACTATTATTGCTTTTATTGCTGATTTCAATGAGCTGGTTTTCATCCGCCCAGGGGCTTCAGCCCAAAGTAGGTGTTAATTTTTCATCCGTAACGGCCGATATTGAAGAAGCCGACAGGGTGGCATTGCCGGGCCTGAATTTTGGACTTGGCTTTGCTTCAACCGGACCGGTTGGGATACAAACAGAGCTGCTTTACATGCAAAAGGGTGTGAAGTATGAGAACGGTGAGGATTATGCACAGATGACCAGTAATTACCTGGAGCTGCCTGTAATGCTGAAAGTTAATCTGGGACCTGAGGCCATTAAATTTTTCCTGAATGCCGGCGGTTATGCTGCGTACTGGTTGAGTGGAACAACCACAGACTCCTTTGGTGGAGAGGAAACTACAGAAGATTATGAATTTGACGACAGTTATGATGATGATGGTGTTAAGGACAACCGTTTCGATTATGGTATTGCATTTGGCGGCGGTTTGGGAATTAAGCTTGGCCCTGGATTTTTAACGGCAGAAGTGCGCTACGATCTTGGCCTGGCTGATCTCAATAAATTTGAAGATGGCGAACCTGAAGGATATGAAGGGATGAAAAACAGGACGATTGGCATCATGGCCGGGTATATTATAAAGCTTTATTAATTAATAGATTTTTGGTTATGGAAAAGCCCGGTTAACTGACCGGGCTTTTTTATACATTAAACCGTATGTGCATGATATCACCTTCCTCAACAATATAGTGCTTGCCTTCCAGCCGGAATTTACCGGCATCTTTTACTGCCTGTTCCGATCCTAATGTAACAAAATCCTCATACTTCATGACTTCTGCACGTATAAATCCTCGTTCCATGTCTGAATGGATCACACCTGCAGCCTGCTGTGCTGTCATGCCCTTGCGTATGGTCCATGCCCTGACTTCTTTGGGACCGGCTGTAAAAAAGGATTGCAGGTTCAGCAGTTTATATGCCGAACGGGTCAGTTTATTTACGCCGGGTTCTTTTAATCCGGCATCTTCCAGGAATTCTTTTCTGTCATGCTCATCTTCCAGTTCAGATATTTCAGCTTCCAGTTGTCCTGCAATGATCAATACCTCTGTGTCCTCTTTCTTTACCGCTGCTTTTACTTTTTCTGTATAGTGATTTCCCGAAGTTGCAGCATCATCATCAACATTACAAACATAAAGGACGGGTTTATCCGTTAGTAAAAATAATTCCCTGATAATTTCCTTTTCTTCCGGACTGGATTGAAGGTCCCTGGCATTGTACATATTTTCCAGGTGATCTTTTAATTTTTCAAGAACCTCCAGTTCTTTTTTGGCTGCTTTGTCATGCACTGCAATTTTCCTGGTCTTTTCTATCCTCCTGTCTACGATCTCAAGGTCCCTGACCTGCAATTCCAGGTCCACGATCTCTTTGTCCCTGACCGGGTCAACAGAGCCTTCAACATGGGGCAGGTTCTCATCATCAAAGCAACGAAGCACATGGATGATGGCATTGGATTTTTGAATATCCTGTAGAAATTTATTGCCCACACCTTCTCCCTGGCTTGATCCTTTTGTAAGTCCGGGAATATCCACCAGTTCAACTGTTGCGGGAATGATCTTTTCAGCATGAATGAATTGATCAATTTCGTATAGGCGTGGATCGTTCACGGCAACAATGCCAATATTGGATTTGGAAGCACTGAAGGCATAATTGCTTGATTCAGCTTTTTTGTTTGATATACAATTATAAATGGTGGTTTTCCCTGTATTGGTCAATCCTACAATTCCACAATTCAATGCCATGTGTATGTTCTTTTTAGAAAATTTTTGCAAAGTTATACCAATTGACCAACATATGAATGGATAAGTTTTTAATTTTCAATAATTATTGCTAATTTTGCACGCCAATTTAAAATTGAAAGAAAATAACTGATTGTTTAACCCGTCCTTTCGCAGGACTAGTTTTTATTTAAATTTTTAATGGAAAACCAAGAAAAAAAGAATCTCGAAGAGGCAAAATCTGAAGAGAAGAAAGAACAGGAAGTAACGGAGCAGAAAGCTGAAGAAGCGAAAGCCGAAGAAAAACCTTCCGCTGAAGACCAACCCAAAGCAGAGAATTCCGGGAAAGAAGAGGAAAAGACTGAAGAAACCCCTGAGGCTGCTAAACCAGAAACAAAAGAAGAACCCAGGGAAGAACCCAAAGAGGAAGTAGAAACAGCGGTGAAATCTGAAGAAAAGGAAAGCAAAGAGGAAGAAACGACCGAAAAGAAGGAAGAAGAGCCCAAAGCGGAAAAGCAAGAAGATTCCTCCGGTGAAGATGTTACGGATATGTCCTCTGATGAGATCGTTGAAGAATTCAAAGATGTGAAACCCGAGGATATGCCCAGTGAAGAGTTTGACTGGGATGCCATTGGTAAGAAACAGGAGCTTTATTCCAGTGATGAACGCGACAAGCTGGAAAAGATGTATGACAAAACCCTGAGCTCCATCGTGGAACAGGATGTTGTTGAAGGTACGGTCGTGGCCAAGAACAACCGGGAAGTTGTCATCAATATCGGCTTCAAGTCAGATGGTGTTATTCCTGTATCGGAATTTCGTTACAATCCCGACCTGAAACCCGGTGACCAGGTGGAAGTATACGTGGAAAGTCAGGAAGATCCTTCAGGACAGTTGATACTGTCGCACAAAAAAGCCAGGATCCTGAAATCCTGGGAAAAAATTAACGATGCTTACGATAAGGATGAGATCATCAATGGTTTTGTAAAATGCCGCACAAAAGGTGGTTTGATCGTAGAAGTATACGGACTCGAGGCCTTTCTGCCGGGTTCACAAATTGATGTGAAGCCCATCCGTGATTACGATGTTTTCGTAGGCAAAACCATGGAATTCAAGGTTGTGAAAATCAATCATGAATTCAAGAACGTTGTGGTTTCGCACAAAGCACTGATCGAGGATGAACTCGAACAGCAAAAGGCCGAGATCATGACCAAGCTGGAAAAAGGCCAGGTGCTGGAAGGAACCGTGAAGAACATTACATCATACGGCGTATTTATCGACCTGGGCGGTGTAGATGGCCTGATCCATATTACCGATCTTTCCTGGGGAAGGATCAACCATCCCGAAGAGATCGTATCCCTGGATGAAAAGATCAAAGTCGTTATTCTCGATTTTGATGATCAGAAGAAAAGGATTGCACTGGGTCTTAAACAACTGACCCCGCACCCGTGGGATGCACTTGATGAGAATCTTAAGGTAGGTGATAAAGTAAAAGGAAAAGTGGTTGTGATTGCCGACTATGGTGCTTTTGTAGAGATTGCTCCGGGTGTTGAAGGACTGATACATGTTTCCGAAATGTCATGGTCGCAGCATCTGCGCACTGCTCAGGATTTCCTGAAGGTAGGCGATGAAGTGGAAGCAGTTATCCTCACACTGGATCGTGAAGAACGCAAGATGTCGCTGGGCATGAAGCAACTCATCCCGGATCCATGGGAAAACATCCAGGAAAAATATCCCAAGAATTCGAAACACAAAGCCAAGGTGATGAATTTTACCAACTTTGGAATTTTTGTGGAACTGGAAGAAGGAGTCGACGGACTGATCCATATCTCAGACCTTTCCTGGTCGAAGAAGATCAAGCATCCTGCAGAGTTTACCAAGATCGGTGAAGAGATCGAAGTGGTGGTACTGGATGTAGATGAAGAAAACAGAAGGCTCAGTCTGGGTCACAAGCAACTCGAAGAAAATCCATGGGATGTATTCGAATCAGTGTTTACGCTGGATTCAGTGCACAAAGGAACGATCACCAGCATCAATGACAAAGGTGCCGTGGTTTCCCTGCCTTATGGTGTTGAAGGTTTTGCCCCGAACCGTCACATGAAGAAAGAAGACGGATCAGCGGCAAAAGCTGAAGAAACGCTTGATTTCAAGGTGATAGAGTTTTCGAAGGATAACAAAAAGATCATTCTTTCCCATACCAGGACTTACGAGGATGCAAAACACGCGGATGATGCCAAGGCGAAAGCCAAAGCCTCACGGACGACGAAAAAGTCTGTCAGGAAGATCAAGGACAATCTTGAAAAGACAACCCTTGGCGACCTGGATGCGCTGGCATCCCTGAAACAGGAAATGGAAGCTTCTGAAAAGAAAGCCAGGAACAAGAAAAAGGATGACAAAGATTCTGAAAAATAAACATTTTTAAATATAATGTAAATCCCCTGTCATTCATTGGCAGGGGATTTTTTTATCTTTATCAATTAATCTGTTTCTGATGAGATTCGAATTAACAGTGTTGGGGACAAGTTCGGCAATACCTACGAAAACGCGCAACCTTTCCGCGCAGGTGCTGAACATCAATGAAAAACTTTTTCTGATCGATTGCGGTGATGGAACGCAGCTTCATCTTAAACGTTCATCATTGAAGGTGAACCGCATCAATCATATTTTTATCAGTCATTTGCATGGCGATCATTTTTTTGGCCTGATTGGACTGCTTTCAAGCATGCAATTGCTGGGCAGGGAAAAAGAAATGAAAATCTTTGGACCTCCCGGACTCGATAAGTTGATATTCAATCAACTTGAACTAACCAAAGGCGGACTGGACTTCCAGCTTAATTTCACTGAGCTTAATGAACATAAAGCTGAAGAATTGGTAAATGAATCCGATTTTGTAATCAGCAGCTTTCCCGTTAAACACAGGGTTCCCTGCTGGGGATTTCTGTTCAGGGAAAAAAAGTTGCCCCGGAACATAAAAAAGCATTTTGCAAAACAACATGAGATCCCCATAAAGATGTTCAATAAAATAAAGAATGAGGGAGCCGATTTTACAGATAAGACGGGTGTTACGCATAAAAATGAGGATATTACCACCAAACCACCTGAACCAAGATCTTATGCTTACACAGCAGACACTGTTTACAATCCTGAAATGATTCAATATTTTCAGGGGGTTGATCTTTTGTATCATGAAGCAACTTTTGGGGAAGATAAAATCAAGGAAGCAAAAGAAAAGTTCCATTCCACTGCAAAACAGGCTGCCGGAATCGCAAGAGATGCAAATGTGGGGCAATTGCTGATCGGGCATTTCTCTGCACGTTACAAAGATATCAATCCTTTACTAACAGAGGCTAGAAGCATATTTCCCAATACGATTGCTGCTGAAGACGGAATGACCTGTAAAGTGAATCGAAAGAAATAAAATCCGGATAAAAGTTTTGAATAAAAATTAACGATTTGGATGGTTTGAGTGTAAATAGAGTTTGTCCATAAAGTCTCAATTTTACCACCATCCCCCGCACCCCCTTAGTCCCCTGAAGGGGAAATCCCCCACACAACCAAGGGGTTGGATGGTTCTCTCCGCCTCAGGCGGAGAGTAAGAGGGGTTTCCGAAGGAGGACAAGTTTATGGACAGACTCTAAATAACTGTAAGCCAGGTCACACTGAGAAGTCGAAGGCGAACCATTACACTTCCACTCCACTCAGTGTGACTTGACTGATTTTTAAATTGTTTATACTCGAATCGCACAAAGCCTTAAGAAATATTGATGGTCATTCATCCTACTCATATGTAGAATAAATTTTAGCATCATCCCGGTATCCCGGTTCATCCAGGTACCAATCGGTATAATTAGCACCCCCTGATTGTGCCCAGTCAGCAAATCTTAAGTATGTCTGGACAATATCTGCTTTTTCTATCGGATAATCAAATACAACAGGCAGTTGGATTACCCATGGAAGATTATTTTCTGTTACATAATACCTGTTTGTGGCCGGATCGGAATCATCGTTGGACTGCCCAAAAAATGAATTGTTGACCAGGCTGGTTGGAGCTTCATCGATCATATGGACTTCATGCCCCCTGTCCTGGTTCACGATCATAAAAGCGTTATAGGGTGGGGATCCGATATTGGCCTGTGGCGTTGAAAAATTAATTGTAATTGTTGTTGTATCTGTTTCAACATAGGGTTCCCCCACCACTGTATTGAAAATTGATGTTCCCAGCATGGTGTTGATTGCATCGTATACAATCACCACGGTATTGTTCAGGTGTCCTGCTTCGTAACCCTCTGGTGCAAGAGTGATATAATCACTGACGAGTTCGCTGCCTGTAACGGAGGAAACATTGGAAGGGGCAGTGGGCAGGCTGAATCCAAAACCATTGTCAAGACTGGCGCCACCGGCTTCTATCTTAAATTTCACGATGATATCCACTACGCTGTTTTCGGCATTGCTTACAATTGTATAGTCGCTGAATATCACAAGGTCGTTAAAGTCATAATCCCCCATAGATGGCCAGAGGTCTTCGAATGCAAGTGTGGCTTCATCATAGGAGTTGAATGCCCTGTCGGGATCATCCGGGTAATCATCGTTGTCATCCGGCACACCATCACCATCTGTATCATTGTAAGGTGGGTCGCCTGATCCCGGGTTGCAATCTGTTTGTGGAATATAACAGGAACAGTCAAAAGTAACATTGGGCCCGATTGTTCCATTATTGGACTCTATTCCGTTGTCATCGCATATATCCATGTATCCTGTAACGTTTCCGCCACCGGCAATGTTTGTCTGGTCCGAGATGTTGATCCTGGCACAGGATTGATCAGGTCCGAAAAGATCACCATTGATATGAAGATCATTTGTTACATGCAGTGACTGTTCATGCATATACATGGATGAAGCACCGCTACCGGTAAACTGGGTTTGTTGGCCTACAATGATATATCCATAATTATGGAACAATCTGTTTTGAGTGAAATGTCCCGTAACTTCCAGTTTGCACTGATTTGTAAATGATACGGAAGGATCGCCTGTATTGTTGAAATGACCTGATACCACAATGGTTCCCTGGTTAACAGCCACTTCATTATTATTGAAATGTCCTGAAACATTGATATCTCCTGTATTCAGGAAATTTTCGCTCTGGTTAACAAGTCCTGCGGAAGCATTGAAGATGCCGTGGTTTTCGAAATTCACGCCGCTTGCGATGGTAGGACCTGAACTTTCGGCCAGTAATCCGTAATTAATCACTTCGTCAAGATTGTTTGTTTGAAGTTGCACCACCTGGACTGATCCCGAAGCGCTGATGATCAGGGTGCCGGAATTGCTGCCCTGTTTCTTGATCTGGGTGGCAATGAGGTTTCCGCAAACACGGAGTGTGCCGCCTTTGAACCTGATCTGACTGGCGGTGAAATTCGCCCCATCATTGACACAATAAACCTGACCGGATTCAATGTTCACATTGCCGGCAGTACCACTTAGCTCTACATCGCAATCGCCTGAAGGACAGCCCGGATCTTCCAGGAAAGCGGAAACATCTTTAAAACCGGCTCTTTTGTTGTTGTCTGCAAATGTATGCGTAACCTGATTGCCTTCAACAGAAAGCGTGACCAGTTCGTTGAATCCATCAGGCGAACTGCTTTTTACATATATCTCCGGTATCCAGGTCGGGATCTTAAAACTTGTGGTGTAATTTCTTTGTGGGTTCGTCATACCCTTGCGGACTTCCCGCACATTCCCATCAGGTGTGGGCTCGTAAATGGTGATGACATGGGGGAACATCTGGGGATTGGAGGATTCGACATGGATGACCACCTCCAGTTCTTTTACGGTTTCAAACTTAAAGCTTGCATCAACCACAAGGTCTGCAAAAGATTCCTTTTCTTCGGGGTTCTTGTCGTCATTGAATTTTTTACAGCCTCCTGCAATGATGAGGCTCAGGATGATTGTCAGGGTTGCTATTTTTCTCATTTTATTTAATGTTTCAGTTAAAACGCTCTAAAATCAATTGATTGATGGCAATACTGTGCCATTTCTTCTAAGATGCTAGATCAGAGTGTGTTCAATTCGCTGTCAGGTTGATTATATTCTCAATTTTGGAATTTTTTTCCTTTTCGTACTATTTCAAAATTACAAAAAAGAAAACTTAACACAATAAAAGATATAATTACATTTGCCTTTAGACGCAAGTGCTCATGCATGGGGTTGGCTGGCTCTGAGCGGGCTGGTCGGGTTTGTGTTTGGTGATTACTTTTTATTCAGGGCTTATGCCCTGATCAGTTCCAGGATTGCCATGCTGGTCATGACACTTGTGCCGCCCATTACTGCGCTCATTGGCTGGTTGTGGCTGGGGGAAATCATGAAAGCCAAGGAACTGGCAGGGATGTTCCTTACCGTTGGCGGGATTGCCATGGCAATATTTAACCGCCCCAACAATGGCAGAAGGATTAAACTGTCATACCCAATGAAAGGATTGTTGTTTGCTTTTGGCGGCACGGTGGGACAGGCAGGAGGACTGGTGCTGAGCAAGTATGGTATGCAGGACTACAATGCCTTTGCAGCTACGCAGATCAGGATTATTGCTGCAATTATCGGATTTGCCCTTGTGATCTTGTTGCTGGGAAAAACCTACCTGATCAGGAATGCCTTCCGGGATAAAAAAGGTTTGTTTGGCATCGGGGGCGGATCTTTTTTCGGTCCCTTCCTGGGTGTCTCTTTTTCCTTGCTTGCCATTCAATACACTACAACCGGCGTGGCCGCCACCCTGATGGCCATGACTCCTGTTTTCCTGATTTTGCCCTCCAGGTTTGTTTTCAGGCAAAAGATCACTGTTCTCGAAGTTGCAGGCGCTTTCGTGAGCGTCTTTGGGGTTAGTTTGTTCTTCTGGTAGAAGAATAAGATGTTTCACTTGTCAAATGCTCTAAGAGGGAGCATTCAGTTAATTTCACATTGCAAAAGTGTTTACTTATCTCCTGGATTAACATGTTCTGCAAGGCTTGAAAAATGAGGTTGCCCAAAAAGTGTCCTGACGTTACCTGGCTCACATCGAGCGCCGTGCCTGCCGACTGGATAGTAATCGAGATACACTGATAATTAAAGATCTTTAGGTTTCGACTTACAATACAGGCATGGCGGTCAGCCTGACTGGATATCACACTTTTTGGACAGCCTCCTATGAAAGGCATAGATGCTAAAAATGGATGTTGACTGAAAGCATTCCTAGTGGATTTAAATTTGTACTAAATTCATTTGATTCAGTTGTTTGAACCTCTGCGTTGTAGTTTTCTCTTTTTTGCCTGTTTTTGGAATACATCGCCTCAAGATGTGTTTCTGTTGATATCGAAATGTTTTTATTTATCTGGAATTTTAAACCGACAAGAGGGCCTATACCAATTGCGAAATTTTCTATTATCCTTGTATCTGTGCCTACTTCATATTTTAAGGTTGATTTATTGTGATCATATTCCGAAAGAATGTCAATTCCATAAAATACCTGCCATTTATTATAATTTAAATGAAATTCATATCCGATACGTGGAGAAATACTGTAAATATTTTGTGTTTGTTCAGCTTCAGGATTGTCGCGATCAAGACTTCTATGGTCATAATGAAAATGGCTTCCGAAGCGTATTGCTCCATTTTTAAAGGTATGTTTGTATCCCAATCCGAAGTTGTTCTCATCATTTAATCGCAAAACATTAAAATACCCTATATTCAACTGATTGGACTTTGAATTTGCTGGTGATTTCTGCTGGGCTATGAGCTGGGAAAATGCAAATAATGCAATCCCGATGATAATTAGTTTTTTCATAATGCTGTTTTTTTTACTTTAATAATTTGATTAATTTCAAAACCCTTATACCTGAATTACTATAGAGTATACTCCACCCATGTATAGATATTAAAATCTATATAATATTAAAAATATAATTAAATAATAAGTCATTAAGAAGATCTTATGCTTGTTCTGCAACACAAAATCAATGGAATACTTACAGCCCTTTTATCATTTTAAAACAGTTGGTTTTGAGTTGCAATGTTTTTGTGCGGATATCCGAATAGTTGCATAAATACCAAGGATTATGCCAAAATATAAAAACCAATTAATCAATAAATAAACCTGATAGTATTAAATTATTAATGGCTAACTTCATATGCAATGAGTTTGTTGCCAAAAAACGTCGGAACCAGCAAGAGGTTTTTCTCCCTGGCAATGTAAATATCTGCTGATTGTAAGTTCTTGTCGACCGTATTCAGAATCATTTGGGCTTCATGACTAGGATTCAGTTTGAAAACTTTTCCTTTCCAGAAAGAGAAATATATATTTCCATCCTGATCCATGGCAATCCCATCAATCCCTGATTCCAGTCCGCCAGTGAGTATTTTAATGTTTTTATCATCAAAGTCGACTGATATAAGTTCTTTACAACCGATAAACAACTCTCCCTTCCTGATCAGAAGTCCGTTCGGTCGTTTGATCTCCTTTCCTTCCAGCCAGGTAGATACTATACCATCGTCCAGTTTGTGGATTTTATCGGTTTGCATATCAGAAACGTAAATAATCCCATTATCATCAATGGCAATGTCATTCAGGAATTTTGCCTTTTCAACCGGATAACGCCTGGCAACTTCATTTGCTTTGATATCGATTTCCACGATCTCATCAATGTCGGTGACAAAAAGTTTATTGCCGATAACTCCCATACCTTTGGGAGCATTCAAACCCCCAACCCATCGAAGTTGTATGATCTCACCTTCCGGGCTTAGCTTGCTGATAAAGCCATTGCTATCTTTTTCTGTTGCTTTTCCGTTGATGTTGGAAACATAGATGACATCATTTGCCGAATCATAAATAGCCGACTCCGGTGTTTTTAGGATTTGATCTGTTTCCCAGCTTTTAATCAATAGTTCTTCTGCCTCAAGCTGTTGCTGCGAAAACCCGCTTTTCAAACAGATGATCAAAAAAATGAAAATATATGAGGTTTTCCTGATATACTTCATTGTCCTTACTTTTTCGTTTAAACAAAATCTTTTTTCAGTCTTCCAGGAAATAATCGATGGTAGAGACAACCCTGACATTTTTGATCTCCGGGGTGTTTTGATCCCTGTCGCTTATAGAAAATATTCCCTGCCGGGCTGATTTGATCTTGCCCACCTTGGATCCGGAATCCCGGGCGAATTTTTCTGCTACTTCCCGGGCATTTTTCGTGGCCTCTTCCACCATGGCGGGTTTGATGCTGTTCAATTTTGTATAAATATATTGCACCGGTTGCCAGGTGTTTTTGGAAGAGATCAGGATGCCTTCGGCCAGAAGCTCCTGGGAGGCGGAAAGACTTTCCTGCAGCTTTTCAATGTCATTGCTCCTGATGGTGAAATCTGTCTGGGCAATGTACCGGAATTCAAAATTTTGTGCATTGTTGTTGTAAACATCCGTGCGGGTATCGTGGATGTTTGTAACACCAATGTTGAATTCTTCCTCCTCAAAGCCTTGTTTGACAAAGAATTCTTTCACCTTGCCCTTTTGTTGTTCGATCCGGGTTTTCAATGTACTGAGATTATTTCCCGTCAGAGAGATTTGTATGGGCCAGACGGCAAGGTCGGCTTTCACTTCCTGCTCTGCAAGTCCTTTTACCTGCACGCTTCGTTCATACCTTTTGGATTTTACAAGTGTATTACCAATAAAGTAACCTGCCAGGACAATCGCCAGGGCAATGATGATGCTGTGGAACCAATTGTTGTTTTTCATTTTTGAAAGAATTAGTGATCAATTGTTCAAAAATAAGCAATGTATGTCAATTTTATGAAATGATTTGCTTTAGCTTGATTTGTGCTGCCAGCATTTTCGTAATTAAATAATTATTTATTGTTTGAAAGATGATAGAGGTTGGTTTCTATTTCATTGTAAAGGTTGCCTTCGACCAAAGAAAGTCCGACATCGAAATGTTTAACAACAAAATCTTCATTTACATAAAGCCTGACTGGATTTGCATGTAAATTGAGCTTATGAGCTTCTTCGTTTTTGATAATATAGAGATTTGAATATTTTGATTTAAGGTCATCGACAAAATCTGAGAATTGATCAGGGTTTTGTTTATCTTCAGGAGATTCCTTTGCGAGACAAATAACATTTAAATCAATATCTGAATGTTGTGTTCTATATTTCTCTATTGCTTCAGGGAAATCCTTCATCATAGATTCCTTTCCAAATCCGCAATATGCGTCAGCGGAAATGATTATGTTCTTATTATCCAGCATGCTTTTTAGTTTCACGCGCTGGTTCAGGGTATCATATACATATATTTCGGGGATTTTCCTGTTAACAGTATTCTCAATCATCATTGTATAGATTCTCTCGGAATGCTCCCGTGATTCATTTATGGTTAAACCATCACTGGTATCTGGCATAAGTGCTGAGATATCTAAAGGAATAATTTCACTATTATGGTTTGAACATGATACCAGGTAAATCAGTGTGAATATCCATAAATACTTCTTCATTCTTTTCGTTGTTGAATTCATATTTTTATCAAGTATTGTCTCGATTGATAGATACATATTGCTTCCTTCCGGATGCATTGCCCACCGTAGCTTTAGCGAAGGCGTATTATTTCTTCACCACTTTCACGTTCCCTTTGCTTTTCTCATTCACCACAAGTTCCACCACGTAAACCCCGGCGGGAAGCAGGCGGCCATAGTCGTTTCTTCCATCCCAGATGATCTCGCCACGGCCGGGCTGGCCTGTGATATCCATTAAAGTGGCAACCTTGTTTCCGTTTATATCATATAGAAATATACTTTGTTTGCCTTTTTCTTTGCTTTGGTAGCGGATGCGGGTTTCGTGGTGGAAGGGGTTGGGGCTGGCTGACAATTGCGGTTTGGGAGGCGCAGGAGGCCGGTAATCTACTCCCACCCAAGGGCCGAACTCATAGGCACCCATATCTATCTGTCCGTCGTAAACGCGGGGGTTGCCGGCCAGGTCGGTTTCGGGGAGTTCGATGTGTTCGGGCAGATCCAGGGTGCCTGTGTTGATGCAAGGGGAGCCGTAGGATAGCATGTAAGGATAATAGCCGGTATTGGCCCAGAGGGGGTCGGTGTTGATGTTGGTGGAGTCGTAATAAAGCGTGTGCCAGTCAGGCTGGTAAACTTTGATCCCTGACTCACCTCCTTCGATGAGGGAATTGTAAACCTCGAGGTGGCAGTCCTCCCACTGCTCATCTGAGGCGATATATATTTCCCTTGGGTCATTAGAATAAAGAATTGTATTGTAAATTGCCAGGCTGGAGTGATAAGTTAAACCTACAGCCGCTCCATAAGGATTCGTGGTTGAGTTGTTTCCAATGGTGCTGTTTACCAAAAATACTTCTGCTCCGTTTAATATTGCCATGGCTACCGATGATTTATAAGGCGGGCTAGAAATACTGCTATTGTATGAGAATTCACAATTAATGAAATAGCAGGTAAGTGAATCAGGCAAGGTTATCATTCCAATAATAGATGCCCCTCCGCCAACTCCCTGGTATGGATCCGGATCTGTATTTGTGTTTTGTAAAAAGTAACAATTGTGAATATGGCAAGTATCTTTTTCGTAAGGAAAAGGTTCCATTCCGAGTGTATTGCTTCCTATTCTCAAGGCTTTTCCACCAATATTTTCCTTGAAATTAAGATTCCGAAGCATAACATTGTTGCAGTCATAGATATTTAATGCTGATGCAATATGCCCTTTTCCATCATGAAAAGTTATATTTTCCAAAGTTACGTTATCATTATTTTTATACATCCTCATAAAACCTGTACTAAAGCTCAGATTGCCATTTCCATTAGTAAAGGTGAAATTCTTAATAGAGTAATTCTTCGTAACATTATTTCCTCTGAATATATAAGAAATATCTTCTGCGTCAAGGATAGTTGAATCCTGATCTTCACCTTCAATGCTAATATAACCCCTCATATTCAAAGGATACTTTTCTCCCGTTAGTGAAGGTGAATATGTTCCATTCCTAACATAAATTGTATTCATTGGTCCTGTACTATCCGGTAATACTTTGTTTAAAGCGAAGGCAATTGTCTTAAGAGGCACTTCTGGAGATAAACCATCATTTTCATCACTACCCTGTGGACTTACATAAACATCCTGGTCAACCGGTGTAATTTTGCCATGATTGGCATTGAAGGTAACATCTCCATTTTGATATCCTAATTCATCAATAGATGAGATAAAATGTTCATCGGGATTTATTACAGTAAAAGTATCCACATATATATGCTGGGTTTGACATTCAATGGTTTTGTGAAAATCATTTCCCCTCTCAGCATAATTTAAGTATAAATTGCATAAAACTTCCGTATCAAAATGAATATTACCATCAGATACTACACATATCCCCCCTCCAACTGTTTGAGCATGATTGTTATAGATTTCTACACCAGATAAGAATACTGTAGCATTGACACAGTATATGCCCCCACCCGCATTTGGCACATTATTGTTTTTAATTATACAATTTTGCGAAAAAAGAGATGATTGATAACAATATATCCCACCTCCCCCTGTACGTGTAGAAGAAACCTGTGTACCAGATCCATTTATTAGAGTAAACCCCTGCAATAAAGCATTGTTTTCACCACTTTGAACTTTTACACAACTTCCGTTTTGGTTTCCATCGATAATGGTCTGGGAAATATAATGCTGCTCGCCTGTTGTAAGGTTCAGGCTTCCAACTGTAATGTTTTTGCCTACATAGTCAATGTTTTCCTGGTAGGTACCGGGCCATACCAGGACGGTATCTGCATCCGATGCTGCATTGATGGCCTGTTGTATGTCGCTGAAATCTCCGCTGCCGTCTTGTTTTACCGTAATGACCTGTGAATGGATCAATAGGGGCATGAAAACTGTCAGATATAATAATGTATGTGTCATTGTGTAAATAAAGTCCCGTGAGGTTAACACTCACGGGACTTCTTCGTTTTATTTTGTTATAACAATTTTTAATTGTGTCTTTTGTTCTGCTGTTTCCAGGCTGATCAGGTAAACACCGTTTGGCAGGGCATTGCCCTTGCTGTCATGAATATCCCATGAGATTTCGTGTGTTCCCCCTTCACTGTGTCCTGAGTAAATGGTGTTCTGATGATTACCGTATATATCGAATACCTCCAGTTTTACAAAAGTTTTCGCTGCAAGCTCATACTGTATCCTGCAAGAATTTGTAACCGGGTTGGGAATACAATTAAGCTTCAATACATCCCTTCCGGTATGCTGATCCTTGTTGTTTTTATCCTTCCGGAATGAGACATTGAAATAGAGCTGTTTTTCACCGCTGTGGATACTTCGCATTTGCATTTGACCTGTTCTGGGATTTTCAACCATGTATTCACTGATCTTTTCCGGTGAGGATTTAAATCCGTAATGTTCTTCAAACACAATATTGCCGGTGTTTGAACTGTCGGTATAGGCCCTGAGTTCAATGAGGGTATCTGATTGTCCCACAGTTGCTGCACCTATGCAGGTATCATTTACAAAAGCACCGATTTCCATGGGATTCTCGGTCGTATCAGGTTCAATGTAAACAGCCGTGTAATCGGCTTGTTCCTCGAACTGGTAATATTCGGTTTCAAGCAATCCGCCACTTGCAGTATTCCCTGAAGAAATCCACTGAAAAGTGTGATCGTTATAAAAAGTCCGTATCATAACCATTTCTCCATAACGAATATTGTGTTCAACATTGCTTCCGCATTTCCAGCCTGCCCGGCAGGAACCATCCGGGGGCGGTGGATCGGGCAGGTTCTGATTGTAAACAAACCAGTCCTGGTGTTTTATTTCGATGATATCATCCAGTACATCTTCGGGGATGGCATCGAAAATACTCTGGGTTTCGGGAAGATAATAGCCCACCCAGTTCTCATAACCATTGTACAACTCCACATCGGCATCTGAGCTACCTGGTGCGGGTGTTGTTCCGTATATGGAGAGATAGCGAACACTGCTAGGTTCCAAAGTGAGCTTGTAGCCTAGGGTGCTTTTAATAAATGGTAGGTCTTCATTATCCCAAGAAAGATCTTGATCCCATGTTAATGATACTGTCAGGTCTTGTTGTGGAGGTAGATTTTGCAAAAGCAGGTCAGTATAAGCCGGTGTTGAGATATTATTTTCCAGCACGGGAATAGATGGCACGTAGCCGTCGGGGTCCCGGTCTTCAATGCGTGGGAAGGAGAGCCAGGTGATGCCGGAGCGGAGGTTTAGCACATCGCGTGACTCAAGCTGAATCATGCTGACCGTACTAAATCCACCGTTGGGGAAAAAGGCCCGGTTGTCATTGATGTTAAAATAGGGTTCTATAATGTTATAGAAATAAAATTCATAATAATCCTTACAATGGTCAAGCTCCGGGTAATATGATGTAAAACCCAAAGGAATGGAATCAAATTGTGGGTTCTCTTCTGAAGGGTCGAAATACAATAATTTAACCGGGACTTCTCCTAATTTCGCATCATCAAATTTATGATAAACGTAAATATAATTATCGATTGGATTATGAAAAATCCCGGCAGCCTGTCCGGCGTAAACCAATTGATCCAATTTTTCAAATACCGGACTACCATTTTCCAACATGTCGATTGCGTATATTTGTATTTTTCGATCCTCGCGATCGGAATCTTCCTCATCGCGCAAGGCAAAAAGCTTATCATGAACCGGGCTGTATGTTATATCATTAAAGATTTCATCGCGGTTGTTAACATTTATTGTTCCCTCTGTATAATCAAGAAAATAGAATTTTTTACCAATCGTAAACAGGTAGTCATCATATTGGGATTCATTGCCCCAATTGCCCCGCTCGGGTACTATTATTTTACCCGGGAAATCCAATTGTTCATATGAACCATCGGAAAGCCTGATGATATATCCTTTGCCTGTGTAATCCTCATAGCCCAGGTTCATATACATGCTGTTTTTAGCTGTATGATAGGGATCGGGTGAATAGAATATGGGAACAAGCGTTGCATAGACTCCCTGATCGTGTGGATTGTATGTAAAATAACCTGTAAAAAAGGCGGTACTGTCATCATAGACCAGAGAACTTAATTGAATTGTTGAAAGATAATCATAGTCATTGGCATCGAATACAAATATTTTTGGTTTGGGATCAGCGCATCTCATATTGGCCATTACATAAAGCTTCTCATTTGGCGCAACGAACATTTCACCGGCGAAATCAGCATCTTCATTGTTATGGGTTAGTTCAATGTTTTGCACGAATTCATTGTTTCCATTGTCGTTAATAACAATAACCCTGGCCGGAGCATTTTCATATTGCGTATTCTCAGAAATAAGAAAATGGCCTGTAAATGGATTATAAACACAATCACCAATGGCAGAAGTAATATTATTTGATTCTTCAGTGTCATTGTTAATGTTCACAAGCCCTTCGCCATCGTCCGCCCATATGTACAATCCTGTATTGTGGGCATGTAGTGTATTGTAAAAATACAATTTGCTTCCATCCGCGTTGGCTGTAGCATAGTATGCAGGGTAGGCAAGAGATGTTGATTTTTCATCATACAATTCTCCATTGGAGTTTTTAACAAAATCCAGTTGAGAGGCCGCGTTATTAATCATGCATGAGTATGTTGCTCCTTTGGCCCCATTGCCATAAAAATTACTTTCCGCATTAATTACAGGACTGGCAGAATAATCAGTGTCCATGAATTCAAATTTTATCAGACCGTCTTTCTTACTGATTAAGGCTGTTCTATCATTGATTTGATGCATTTTCAGGGAAGCATTGTCATCAAAGATGTCCAATTGCAGGGTATTGTTCTCGGTTGCATATCCGAAATTTAAAGCAGGAATAAAATCAGTGCCATCGAAGTGATATACTGCGATATCTTTGTCGTTTAAATCTTCATTTTGTGAAAGTTCTTCAGATTGTGGAAAGGATACGATCAGGTCGTTATTTTCAGTCAGAAATACCGCATCATGGATTTTCTTGCTTGGTGAATCAATGGAATCGTAATTGATGTTAGCCGGATCGTCATCATGATCTCCATCAATTACACAGATCCTGGCAAAGAACTGCTCAGGTTTTGTGGTGCGATACTTTCTGGGAAAAACAAGGATTTTGTTCATAGAAGGTTCATAAATGGATAACATCTTACCAAATTGGTAACGTACTGTTGCGCCACCACCGGGGTAGTCCGGGTTGTGTAAAGTTAGACTATCACAGAATTCGACTGTATTGGCAGTGACTTCCCAAACTTCGATAACACCTATTGGATTCCCAAGTCTGGAAATATAATAAAAGTTCTTATCAGGATCCTCATTAAAAATAACATTGTTAATTTGATCTTCGTAATTTGATTCTGTGCCAAGGTAATCATCATAAAAAAGGGTCCAGGTTCCAGTAATATCGATGTCGTATATTAAAAAGCAATGTTTAAAGGAATGAAATTGACCCGGGGGATTATTATTTACATCCATTGCAGAAACGAGCATATATAATCTGTTATGTTCATTATCCATGCGCATAATCATTCTTCCATTCATCATTTGCATGGAGTCATTCAGGCTTGCTCCTTGTTGATTGATATCAGGATCAAAACTCCAACTATCACTTAGATCATCTTTTACTGCCAAAACACCCAGATCTGATTTCATAGCATATACAACACCTGCGTTATTATTGTAACACAAATAATTGTAGTCCTGGGAACCATCGGATATGGGATTGAATTTTCCGAAATCTCCGCCTAAACTGAATTTGGTTGTATAATCTCCATTTTCATCAAAAACAAGAAGTTTATCATAGGATAATGCAAAAAAGTAATTGCCTGCATGGATTACATCAAATACTACGGATGCTCCCTGGGGAACTGCAGGAAGTTTCATGGAAGTTACATCTGTCTGTCCTTTCACAATACCTGGGAAACTAAGAATAGTGAGCAGAGTTATTGCCCGCAAAATAATTGTTGCATTTGATACTTTATTTTTTAGTGCCTTTTTTTTCATTTTTTTTGGTTTTTTAAAGATATGAAAATTGATTGTTAAAAATTATCCGGGTATAAAAAAACCGGCTAGGTAGGCACCAACTTGCAATAATTCAGGCAGGTGCACTTTTGAGATATGTGTGCTGATAAGGAATTTTTATTTACTATCTTTCTCTGATTAGAATAAGAAAGACAACTCTCTCTCTCTCTTTATCTCTCTCTCTCTCTCTCTCTCTCTCTCTCTCTCTACAAAGAAAGCAGAATGCAAGGTATTTGTGGGGCGCATGGGGCATGTTTGGGTTTTGTTGGTTAAAAGATTCCAGCGAGCACTTTATCAACCCCCTTAATATATTTATTCCTGAATTAGAAGAAAAGTAACCCGCTTGGGTGAAATTTGGAATGAGTTTAAATTAGTTATTGGTCATCAGTCATTTGTCACCCACCAACCTGACTGCCTGGCCGGCAGGCGTCAGGCAAGTTGACCAATGATTATTGACCAATGACACTCCTCACTTCTTCACCACCTTCACGCTCCCCTTACTTTCCTCATTCACCACAAGCTCCACCACGTAAACCCCGAAGGGAAGCATACGACCGTAGTTGTTTTTTCCGTCCCAGATGATCTCGCCACGGCCGGGCTGGCCTGTGATATCCATTAAAGTGGCTACTTTGTTTCCGTTGATGTCATATACAAATATGCTTTGTTTGCCTTTTTCTTTGCTGTTGTATTGGATACGGATTTCGTGTTGGAAGGGGTTGGGGTTGGCTTTTGGCTGTTGACCTTTGGCTTTTGGCTTTTGGTAATCCACGCCCACCCAGGGACCGAATTCATAGGCGCCCATGTCGATTTGTCCGTCATAAACGCGGGGGTTGCCGGCCAGATCGGTTTCGGGGAGTTCGATGTGTTCGGGCAGGTCCAGGGTACCGGTGTTGATGCAGGGGGAGCCATAGGACAGCATGTAGGGGTAGTAGCCGGTATTGGCCCAGAGGGGATCGGCGTCGATGTTGGTGGGGTCGTATGTCGAATGTCGAAGTTGGGGGCTGCCTGCTGTTCGATATTCGTTATTTAGTATTCGACATTCAAATTTCCAATATTCAACGTTCAACACTCAATAATCAATGTGGGTGCGAGTCCCAGCTTGATTATTGGATAACTTGCCTGAGTTTATCCAGGGGAAAAGCTGGTCCGGGATCCTGTTTGCGGCGGGGTAGTTCATTCAGCGCCTGGCAGAGCTCTGTCACAGGTTCGATTTGTTTCTCGGTATACATATGAATTTGGTTTTACTGGTGTGATTAAAGATAAAGAAAAATTAAAATCCTGGCATGCTGCCAAAGTATTCCATGCATAAGTCAGATAATTAACTGTTTACTCTTGTTTTTTGCAACTTTCTGTTGCGAAACATATTACCAAGCGAAATTAGAATTACACCTGCAATGGTTAATATACCACCCATGATCTGGTAATCATATGGAAGTGTGTCGAAATACAGGTATGCACCCAGCAATACGAAAAAGCTCCTGGAGCTCCTGACAATGGATGCTTTGCCAGCACCAATGTATTTCAGTGACAGGTATGAGGCAAAAACAGTCAGAAATGGACCGAGCAAGGATCCAATAACAATGTTTAATGCCGCAGAGGAAGGAATCATAAATGACTTGCAGTAAATGCAAAGCATGATGAAAGAAAAGGTAAACAAAAACACGGAACGGCTGATTGAAAGTATGACGGGATCAACTGTCATGATATTCTTTTTTGCAATAATTGCTGCAAGACCAAAGAGCAGGGCAGAGGCAAAAACATACTCGGTGCCCTGCACCAGAAACTTGCTCATGTCGGTATTTCCTTTAAAACTTATCAGGAATGCGCCTGCCAGGGTAAAAATAATGCCGGCGATTTCATATTTCCCAAATTTTTCCTTCAAAATTACTATCCCTAAAAAGGTGATAAAAAATGGATTGAAATTGGCCAGAAAAGAGACAATGGCTGGGTTCTCCACAATCTGAATGGATGTAAAAAACAGGGTTGTTCCGCCAACTTCAAGTAATCCGATTGCAATCAGGACCCAGGCTGTTTTTGGTTTCAGGCTGCGGATGGTTTTTATTTTTCTTCCTTTTAATGAATACAGAAGATTCCATATGATGCCAAGTCCAAACCAGTAAAATCCAAACTGCGCCAGGTGGATTTCCTGTAATGCAGCTTTGCTGAAAATATATACATTTGAAACTGCAACAGCGCCCAGCAAAGAAATGAGTATGCCTTTTACTTCCTTGTTCATTCAATGTGTTGAGTTGATGCAAATTTAATTATTTACAGAAACTCTGATTAAAGTGAAAATAAAAAAGGTCTTCTGTGAGGAAGACCTTTCGCATTATGAAAAAACTAAATCTAAACTACGGCAGGATCACCTGATCCAGGACATGGATCACGCCATTGCCTGCTTGAACGTCTACTGCTACAATATTGGCATTCCTGTCGTTGGCATCAGTAATGCTGACATTGCCATTGTTTATATTCACAGTAAAATCTTCTCCATTAAGGCTTGTAACCAATTGTCCATCACTGAGATCGGAGGATAAAACATTGGCTCCACTCACGACGTGATAGGTCAGTACAGATTCCAGCACTGTTACCGGAATATCATCAAGAGCATTCCATTCGTCATTGGAATCGAGCAGGGCGACAAAAGCGGCATCTACCGGTGCAAAAACGGTAAATGGACCATTAGCTTCTAATGTTTCTGCCAGGCCGGCTTTCTGCAAAGCAGCTACAAGGGAAGTGAACCGCTCATCTGCAATGGCCGTTTCAACTATGTTCTTCTCTTCTGTGTTATTATTCATGGAGTTCCAGATGTTTATAAAGCAGTGCTGAAGGGAATAATGTACCCTCTCCTGTATGATCTATGCTTGGCCACCAGTAAGTTCTCAATGCAATCTCACCTGTTCGCATAATGTCATTCATGTTTCCGGTACCCTCCTCCCTTTTAAGCTTGTATTCAATCAGAATATCATCATCGGTATCATAATATTGCCTTTTGCTTAGTTTTCCTTTTTCATTGTATTCAAATGAGTACCAGTATTGGATTTTCCCCCAGTTGTTCTGCGGCAATTCCAGGTATGATTTTTCAACTTTATCCCTTTCATTGTATATTAATCTGATTCGGTACATATAATGATAGTTGTACGTTGCTTTATATTGCATGCTGCATGTATAAAGTTTACCATCATTAATATATTCACAAATGGATCTGCCATAATAATCCAGGGAGTCATTCTCATCATAAAAGAAGTAATTGCTTTGCTGCAAGAGATTGTTCTCATAAGTGCATTCTTCCTTGAAATAAGGCTTCCATACCGAATTTTCAATATCTCTGTTTGATAAATGATATTGCATCATTTTATCTCCTGAATAAAAATATTCCTCTTTTTCAGCCGACTCAAGCATGCCATTTTCGAATTTTCTTGTTTCTATTGAACTTGTCATTTCGTTTTCACGAAAAATATCAATTTCCCTGATCTTTTCCCAGCCTCTTTGCTCGATATTGCTTTCGTTCAATATATGAATTTGATCAGGGGCCGGATAACTGATCAACTCTCTGTAATATTCCTCACCATTATCAATTCTGTAGGATCGCATTTCTGTTACCTTGTTGTTTTTATAGGTTATCAGTGTTTTGTCTACATGTTCTTTGTTATAATAGACATCAATTCTGGATATCCTGCGTCCGGATAGTTTAACCTCCTCTTCATCTTTTTTGCATGATGTGGTAAACAGGATAACAAAAGCAAAAATGATTAAGGGAAATCTTCTTCCTGATTTGTTTTGCATCGGTTTTGACTTTTTGGGTTTTAATGGGTTTTTTGGGTTTTGAGAAAGCCAAAGTAATCATTTTCAGATATTGAAATGAGTTTTTGCCAGGAATGAAGAAATTTATTTTGATTCTTAATAAAAACATAAGGTGTAGTGCGGTTCGCTTGTGTATGATATTGGCGGTCACACTTCGGCTGTGCTAAGGATGACTTTATTTACAGTTATTTGCACTCAAACCGCACATTGCCTAAAAATTTACTTACTTGAAACTTCTATGATATGATAACCTGCAATGGGATTTCCCTGATAATCCACTCCTTCGATGAATATTTCGTACTTAGAAATATGATCGGAAGTGTAAAACTCCAGCACTGTGTCCTGATGCACAGTTATACCGGGAGCCCAGTAAAGGCAATTCCTGAAGTCGGGCCGGGGATTGTTTACCTGTCCGGGGTACTCGTAGTCGGGGACTTCGAATTTTTGCTCCTCAGCGAGCATCTGGTATTCGAGAAATACGGAGTTGTCAGGCATTTCCAGCCCCGCAAACTTTCCTTTCAGCGTATTGATAAAAATGATTCCCGGGATAAAATGATCTCCCAGGACATAGGTTTCATTGATAACACTGATGTTCTCAACCGTAGAAGGATGGATTGCATCCAGCATACCAGCGTTACTGATGGGTATATTATCCAGCAGGATGAGCGGGTTTTCATACCAGATGTTTTTGTTGTGGTTGAGTACCCCCAGCCTGGTTTCTCCATCAACTTTTCTCATCCTCGCAAAGGGTACAATCTCCTTAAAAACTTCTTTCATTGAAGAGAGTTCAATATATTCCGACAAGCTGATCTCATGGGCTTTGTCTTTGAAAACATCCGGCAGCGCATGTGTTCTCAACACTGAGTCCGCTTTGCCATATTTATCTGTTAGTTGTGCATTCAGATAAAGCTCGTTCAACCAGGATTTCCGGCTGCTGTCAGGCAGGTAATCAATGTGTTCAATTGCAGGGAAGCTTGCCCCGAAATCATTGTTGATGAGAATCTGGAGATCACCATCGGGGTGCATCGGGCTGAGAAACAAATTCTGCATCTCATACAAACCATAAAAGGAAAGGAAAAAGCTGCCATCCTGTTGGGTACTGTTGATATGGAATTGCGGTCTGCTGAACAATACCGAACCAATAATGCTTTGCTCAGCAACCGGCTGCCCGTTGCTTTGATTCACAACATAACCACTGAGTCCGATGTCGCGTGTTTCCGGAATCCAGAATTTATCATTGCTTGCTTCTTTCAAGGGAAGAAAGGAGGGGTCCTCACGGAGTTTTTTGTTGAGAATCAGCAGGGCTGCTTCTCTTTTTAGCAGATCTTCATTTGTAATGTTCAGACTTGACAGGGGATCATGAAGCAGCAAATCAGGATTTAGTAACTTTTGAGCATTCAGTCCTCCTGTATTGCCGCGACTCCCCATCTTTACAACACTCACAGATAAGCATGCAGTGTCATGAGGGATTTTGAGTTGCAGTGTCACTTTTTCTCTGGTTTGATAGGATTCCCTTTCGCATTTAACAGTGACCTCTTCTACAATGGGCGTTCTGAAAACAGCATTTATTCGAAGGATAGAATCCCCGTGCTTCAGAATAAAATAATTAATCCCGTCATTCAGGTCATTTTCGGCGATATCGAATGAAACCGTATCATTGTTAAGTTTTACAGATCTACTGGCAAGTGGCATTAAAGCCTGATCCATGACCTGCAGTAGCAAGATCTTATTTTGAAATTTATTCGCGGAAAGTATGTATCTGAAACGTTTGTGTTCTTTGATGATTTTTGTGAATATTTCGGGTTTGATCAAAGGAATTTCCGGCCTGATCAGCAAACTGTCCTGATTTTTAATGCAAAAGAGCAATTCGAAATTCACACTGTCGGTGGGGATCATGTCGATTATTCCAAAATCATTCAAACAAGTGACTTTTACCCTTGTTGTATCGGTACCATATCTGAAAAGGAAAACACTGTCGGTCGTTTTTGTGAGTTGCCGGTTCATGCGAAACACAAGCCTGTTCCGGATATCATTTACCAGACCGCTGTTTTCGGTGTAGAATTCCACTTTATCGATTGTATTTTGTTCATTTAATTCAGGGGGGATTTCAGGGTTAATTACCAGGATCGCTTTGTAAGGAGCAACAGATGGTGGGAAGTTTCTTGAAAACTGGGTAAACACCCGAAGGTAATAATAATCTGTGGGGAGATCGGCAGGAATCCTGATCCGGTTGTGGGCCATTCCTTTTTCGACTTTTAATTTTTTCCTGGCAAGGGAGTTTTGTTTGTTGTCGAATAATTCCGCATATATAATATTGCTGATGTTCCATTCAGGCATGCCAGGAACAAAGCAATCCGCGCTGAAATAAATGTTTTCACCTGCCACATATACATCCCTGTCGGTATGCAGGTATATTTTTTCTGGTCCAATGCTGCTG
The DNA here is from genome assembly GCA_021740625.1 of Bacteroidales bacterium. Taxonomy (GTDB): domain Bacteria; phylum Bacteroidota; class Bacteroidia; order Bacteroidales; family JAIOZK01; genus JAIOZK01. The sequence continues at coordinate 38,047 of JAIOZK010000017.1, read as the reverse complement.
TCATCTGTTTTTAACGGAATACTGATTTGTCCCTGCACAGGCCAGATGTTTAATAAACCAAACATGGCCCAGGTCAGAAAGAAATAATATGTCATTTTCTTATTCACCATCGATCCAGAATTCGGGTTTATTAAGTACTCCGCCATGCATCCTGCAGTCAAAGCAGGATTTGGCGGCATGGGCTATTCCATCTTTTGTATCCGTTAAATATATCGGCCAATACCTGCGAGGGGTATAATAAAGGGTTCTCAGGTCGGTATCTGCGAAACACAGCGGGTAATCAAAATCAACAAAAAGTGGCCGGTTCACAAAAATTCTTTTTTGTGCAGCCCCTGCAACGGTGAAATATCCCATTACAGGTTCACTTGGATCTTCTGCATTGTAAAGATTGCCGCGAATCTGAAAGGGTTGCTGGTCGAACAGTAATTCTTCATCATTGATTTGATCCTGCACATCATCCCAAAATTTGTATGCATCCGCATTGACCGAGAGCTGGGTTGTTAACAAGCTATAGCGGATCGTCAATCTTTTGCTTTTGGTTGAAACAAAATTCAGAGGATAATCCTGAACGACAGAATTGTTTTGATTCAGGGTAGAAAAGCAGAAGATCTGATGGATGTCTTCTGTCTTCCAGCATTTGTAGAACTTATAGGGATCTCCGGAGGGTTCAATGCTTCCGTTGTAAAGGTAATCCAGTGTAAAATCGGAATTAAACTCATAGGTTTCCGTTAATTGCCACAAATAATATACAGTATCATGCTGGGGCTGGGCGGAGTTCAGGTAAAACTGGTACCCAAACAGATCATCATCCGGATCGTTGGTTTCTTTGCTTTCAATTTCTGCATAAACTGAATCTATACCCACTGCCGGCTGAAGTTTTTCGAATGCTGTTTCATATTGTTTACCACTCTTTAATTGGATATTTAGTTTATAATTTCGTCCGGCCACTCCCTGCATACCTCCGGCGGATGTTTGATAAATACCTTTCTCGGTCTCCAGCAGTTGTTCACTGTTCCCAAGATCATCCGCAATGCGGACCACTGCCTGCTGCACGGGATCAAATTGCGGATGTTCGACCGAAGTGGACCGGGAAAGTTTTACAGTATAAGGGCCGGGGAGATTTGTGATCATGCCGTCCACAACCAGTAAATCTTCATAGGACTTAATATCCAGGGGATACTCGTCTATGCAGGAGAAAGAGACCAGGACAAGTATCAATATGTTCAGCAGTTTTCTAATCTTCATAATTCCCAAGTTTGAAATTATAGGATACAGAGAAAATGGGGGCTCCAAAGATGGATAATTTATATGCTTTGATATCTCCGTCATCCGATTCAAAAAATACGGAATAGGCGTTTTTTCTTCCGGTGATGTTGTATACTGAAAATACAAAACTGCCATGCGCCAGCTTATTCCGTTTCAGATTGCCTTCTATTGCGAGGGATACATCGGCCCTGAAATAATCCGGCAACCTGAATTCATTTCGCAATGAATACTGCAATACTTCCATTCCGTTTTGATAATAGACAGCAGTGGGCAGTGTGATCGGCCTGCCTGTAGCATATACGACATTTCCTGAGAGGCTCAGCCGTTTCGATAATTCCCATTTCAAAACGAGGTTCAGGGCATGCGGTTTATCGTAATTGGCTGGATATGACAAGCCGAAATTATTTTCTTCCTTTCTGGCTGTATTCAGTGCTTTTATCTTTGCTCTGGAATATGTGTAATTGAACCAACCGTTAATGGTGCCAAAAGATTTTTTAATCATGAATTCCACACCCCATGCATCCAGATCTCCCTGAATAATATCCGTTTCGGGGAACTTGTTCAGGGTAAATTCTGCTCCGTCCTTGTACTCGACAAGATCACCTGCTTTTTTATAGTATGACTCAACGGATAATTCATATTGCCCACCCCAGATGTTTTTGTATATGCCAAGAGAAAACTGGTCTCCATGCATGGGCCTGATATGCGGATCGCTCAGTTTCCAGATGGAAGTAGGGGAGATGGTGATGGAATTTGACAACAGAAAAATATACTGATGCAATTTGTTAAAACTGGCCTTCAGCGAAAGATTTTCATTAAAGGTATAATTGGCTGCAAAACGGTAGTCGATGTTATTGTATGATTTTATGATCTTACTGCTTCCATATGCAATCGTATCGGTGATGTTTTCAGGGATCATGGGTTCACCTGGCAGGTAGTTATATACCTTGTGTGGTCCGAGGTAAGCATAATAGTTCAAGCGCAGTCCGGCTTCCAGTGTTAGTTTTTTGCTGATTTGCCACTGATCACCGGCAAAAATACCAGTTTCCATGGCGTTCTCAGGTTCGAAAGAAGTTTTATTTACACTGGATTCGGGGCCTGCAGGAATGTAATCTCCCCTGTTTATCATGTAATAGGTTGTATTGATCCCGAATTTGATGTCATGATCGCCTGTGTTTTTCAGGCTGTATTGAGCATTGAACTGATGATGGTCGAGCTGGAAAGATTGTTTAAAGGCGGCCAGGTCCAGTTCCTGGTTCTTTTCGCTGAACCCGTATTGCGCATAAACATAGCTCAGGTTCACTGCATGTTTATTGTCGAAAATATGGCGCCAGGAAACAGAACTGCCCAGGTTGTAATAATCATGATCGAAGATATCGGAAAGCCGGAAACGATCTTTGCTGCCATAAGCGAAAATGCCGAGATGATTGTTTTTGTCCAATTGAAAGGAAAGATTCAGGATACCATCGGAAAATCCGGCGCTGCTGTTCCGGATGTCCGGGTCCCTGACCATTTTGAGTAGCCAGTCGGAATAAGTGGACCGGGCTGCAAGCAAAAAGCTGCTTTTCCCTTTGCTGAGAGGACCTTCGGCAAGCAAATGAGTGGTGATGGGACTGATGCCACCCCTTGCACTGAACTTATTCAACCTGCCTTTTTTTGCATTCAATTTGAAAATGGAGGCCAGTCTCCCGCCATATTCTATGGGTATGTTGCTTTTGAATAAGGTGAATTCATCGATTGCATCCGAATTAAAAGCCGAAAAGAACCCAAAGAGGTGGGCGGTATTGTAAACCGGAACCTGGTCAATGTAGAAAAGATTCTGGTCGGCGGGGCTGCCCCTGACATTAAAACCGGAAGAACCTTCTCCCATGCTTTGCACCCCTGGCAGAAGCAGCGCAACTTTGCTGATATCCTTTTCTCCCAGCACTACCGGAATTTCCTTGATGTTCTTGACCGAAAGTTTTTCAATTCCCATCTGCGTCCCCCTTACGTTCTGATAGCGGTTGGATTTCACCACCACTTCATTGAGTAAGTATAGCTTCGGTTCCAGTTCGATGTTCAGGGCGCCGTCTTCATAAATATTCAGTTTGTATTTAAGCTCTTTTGAATCCAGGCTGCTCACCCTCAGGGTGTAACCTCCCGGAGGAAGGTCAAGATCATACTTGCCATCAGCATCTGTTGTGGTACCTTTTTTAAGTTCTTCAACATAAAGATTTGCCCCGAATATGGGCTGCTTATTCACACTATTGACAAGTTTTCCATGCAACTTTACTTTTTCCTTGCCATTCAGGGAGCTTTTCTGGCCGATGTGGATTTCCTGCCAAACGAATTCATTTTTGGTTTCCAGAAATCCCTTGCTTGTTAACTTTTTTTCATTTCTAATCGTTTCCTTTTGATAATCCGGAAGTTTGAAGAATGCATCTGGTACGGAAGTTTTAAGGTCTTTTTCCTTGAGCAGAAAATAATTTCCGGCCGGATCATGGTAAATACGGATCCCAAATTTGCCAAAATTATTTGCAAGGATCTTGCGCAGTGAGAGTGTATCAGCTTCTATCTTCATAAAAACATTGGGGATGCTCCCGGGCAGATAGAAAAAATTGATCCCATGGGCTTTCTTCATGCTTGCCTTAAAATCATTCCACTCGGTATTATCCAGCTTTTTGCCGGGAAAGATTACATGGTCCTGTCCCAGGAGTTTTACATCCATGATGAAAAGCAATATCAGCAGTATAATAATGCTAATTCTATTTCCCGATATTCTTCTCTCCATATTTCAGGATCCTTGCCAGTTCAGAACTGGATGCATTTTTATATTTAATGTTCTGTTTTTTCATGAATTTCCTGATCTCTTTCCTTTGCCCTTTGAAAATCTTTAAGAAGTCTCGCTTTTTTCGGATGGTTTTAACATTTTGGTTCATGATAAGGAAATATCTTGGCGATAGCTCCTGGTATCTTCCATAAGGCGTTTTCCGGGTATAATCATCCTTTAAGATTTTTTTATGATATGCGTAAAATCCAAACTCACCATCAAATATTACCTCAGCAAAACCCTGCAGGCTGTCTGCCAAGGGTAAAAAGAAAAGATTGATAAATTTCTTGTTTCTGATGCTGAAAGAGTCTACAAGTGTATTATTCAGCAGTATCTCTGTTGTCGCTCCTTTGCTGATGAGCTTTTTCAGAACAAGCTTTTGCAATTCAATGTTGAATTTGATTTTTTCACCTGTAAAGATTTCACCCAGGACGGCGATATCTCCCACCTGAAATGATTCTTTTGGGTAATAGGGATGACCGGCTGCCATAGAATGCAAAGGATCATAAAGGCTTCCATTAACAAGTTTGTCATTTGCTCCGTAAAGTGAATCAGAATTGACCAACAAAACATTGTAAACGGATGCATTTTGATTCAGTCGGGTATGTTGTGCAATGATTCCCGATTGTTTTACAAAAACAAGCAGGATGATAAGCAATATATATTTGTTGCGCGTTAGCATGCATTCAGATGCTTAAAGTCTTTCATGATTTATTATTTCGTGGTACACCAGTTCAAGACATATGATTTGTCGATTGGTTGCACAGTCATACAGATCTATTGTTGTAAGCTTTCGATTCTGCGATTTCATAACCTTACAACAAAGCTTATCTATTCCAGTGAAATTTATGTGAATAAATTCACAAAGTGTCTTTTTGGGTCAACCACTGCTTGAACGAATGATCTTTTGGTTTCAGTTCCCGCGTTTTAAAAGAGCATCATGCATGATCTCAACAGGGTGATAGGCTTTTTTATTGGTGCCATCTTTTATCTGATGCCTGCAACTTGTTCCGGGAGCAGCAATCAGGATTTGTTCCTTGCATTTTCTGATCTCGGGAAACAATACCAGCTCGCCAACTTTCATGGAAACATCATAATGTTCTTTCTCATAACCAAATGATCCGGCCATTCCACAACAGCCTGATGGAATTTCCTCAACGGTGAAATTCTCAGGAAGACTCAACATTTTTTTTGTTTCTTCAGTAGAAGCAAGTGCTTTTTGATGACAATGACCGTGTAATTTTATCATGCGCGCTTCGTTGCTGAAATGACTGGATTGGATATTCCCGGCCTCAACTTCTTTCATAAAGAATTCGTCAAACATAAAGCAGTTTTCCGCAAGTTTTTTTGCATCGGGAGCATGTTCCCTGTCAAGCAATTCGGGGTACTCATCCCTGAAACTAAGTATGCCCGATGGCTCAATGCCAATCAATGGTGTTTTTTCGTTAATCAGATCTTTCAGCAGTGACAGGTTCTGTTTGGCCAGTTGCCCGGCTTTTCTGACCAGGCCTTTTGACAGATAGGTTCTGCCACTTTCTTTGTGTTTTGGGATGACAACTTCATATCCGAGACCGGTCAGCAGTTTTATTGCCTTAATACCGATCTCCACATCATTGTATTCTGTGAATTCATCGGCAAACAGGTAAACTTTTTTGACCGGTGTTGAAGGATTCAATTCGGGTAATTTATGCCTTGCCCAGCGGGTGAAAGTCGTTTTATAAAGTTTTGGAATACTTCTCCTGGAAGCAAATCCAAGCAAAGATTTCATGATCCCGGACAGGAATTTGTTTCCGACAAGAAAGTTGAATACAGCCGGCCAGATCATTCCCAGTTTATTGAGCCTTGAGATATTTGCGATCAACCTTGTTCTCAAGGGAGTTCCGTTTGCATCGTAATAATGTTGCAGGAATTCGGCTTTGTATTTGGTAATATCCACGCTGGAAGGGCACTCGGATTTACAGCCTTTGCACATCAGGCACAGATCCATCACATTGTAGATCTCTTGATGATCGAAGGGATTCTTCTTTCGCGAACTGGTAAGAAATTCCCGCAGGATGTTGGCCCTTGCCCGTGTTGTGGCCGATTCATCGCGTGTGGCCATATAACTTGGGCACATGGTGCCTCCCATCAGATGTGATTTACGACAATCCCCGGAACCGTTGCATTTTTCGGCCGCCCGCAGAATGCCCTGTTCACGGGAAAAATCAAAAATCGTATCAATTTCCTTTTCTTCCCGGCCAGGCTCATACCTGAGGCTGGTATTCATGCGTGGGGTTTCTGTGATTTTATTCGCATTGAATACCTTCTCCGGATCCCAGGTTTTCTTTATTTGCCGGAGAAGTTGATAATTCTTTTCTCCGATCACAACAGGAATAAATTCTCCCCTCAATCGCCCGTCTCCATGTTCACCGCTAAGTGAACCTTTGTATTCTTTTACCAGTCGTGCCGATTTCTCAGCTATGGTATGAAACAACTCAACATCTTTCGGGTCTTTGAGGTTCAGGATGGGCCTGACATGGATCTCTCCGGTGGCAATATGAGCATGGTAAACAGTACTCAATCCGTGATCTTTCAGTAATTGATCTACTTTTCCAATATATTCCGGCAAAAGCTCCGGTTTCACGGAAGTATCCTCAATAACAGAAACAGGCTTTGCATCCCCCGGCATATTAGAAAGTACACCCAGTCCGGCCTTTCTCAGGTTCCAGACTTTTTTAATCTCAGGATCAAGTATCACGGGAAAATGAAAACCCAGTTCCTTGCTGCGCATTTCGGCTTCCATTTTTTCGACCAGCGTTTCAATTTCCCGGATGCTGCTGCGTGCAAATTCAACGATCAGAATGGCTCCCGGATCACCCTCCAGGAAAAAACGGTTTTTTTTCTGCTCCAGGTTATCCCGTGTAAGATCGAGGATGGTTTTATCCATCAGTTCAATTGCGCCGGGCTTGTACTTGAGGGCAACAAGATTGGCATGCAATGCAGCTTCAACACTTGGGCAATGAACCGGAATTACTGCCTTTACCGGGGGAGGTAGGGGGATCAGGTTCAGTTTGATTTCTGTAATAAAGGCAAGTGTACCTTCTGATCCAGCGATGAACTTTGCAAAATTAAAGGGTTTGCCATTCTTTGCAAAAGGCTCAGTTTCTAACATAACATCAATTGCATAACCGGTGTTTCGCCTGGGTACCTGGTAATGCGGGTATTCTCTCCTGATGTTTTCCTGGTTTTCTTTGCTGGAAAGTATGTCCCGAATGTTCCTGTATATCTCACCTTCGAGCTTGTCGATATTGCATTTTTTTTGAAAAGTTTCTTTGCTGATTTCATGGAATACGGCCTCTGATCCGTCGCTCAGTATGCAATGAACAGATAGTGTATGTTCGCGGGTGCTGCCATATATCAGCGAATGCAGGCCACAGGAATTATTGCCAACCATGCCTCCTATCATGCAGCGGTTGCCGGTGGATGTTTCGGGGGCAAAGAAAAGTCCATAGGGTTTCAGGCTCTGGTTCATTTCATCAAGCACAACACCAGGCTGAACCCTGATCCACTTCTCTTTTGCATTGATCTCGAGGACATCATTCATGTGTTTTGAAACATCCACAACAATTCCATTGCCTACAACCTGCCCGGCCAGTGATGTACCGGCAGTTCGTGGAATCAGGGTTGTTTTGTGCTCACGCGCAAACCGAATCAGTTTTTTAATGTCATCTTTCGAACGGGGCAATGCCACGGCGGCAGGTATTTCCCGGTATGCGGAAGCATCAGTTGCATACAGCAGTCGATGTAAAATGTCGCTATACAGATCCCCATCCAAAGCCTGCTTTAAGGATCGGAAATAATTATTTGTTGTTGTCTCTGTTTCTTGCATCGCCAAATTAATTCACCTCAAAAGTCCGAAATTTTGTTCGGGTATGAAAGATTGTATCAGTAAATTCGACAAAGGCGTTTATGAGCGCCCAAATATTCCTCAAATTTACCGGATACGAATATATTGTTTTCCATGAATAACAAATGTTTGTTTTCACAGGAACGATAAAATTTTAAATTCTATATCTTTGCCAGATTAAATAACCAAAACGAAAAGTATGAAAATCGCAATCGCAGGAACAGGTTACGTTGGACTTGTAACCGGAACATGTTTTGCCGAAGTGGGCATCGACGTGGTATGTGTTGATGTTGACGAAAAAAAGATTGAGAATCTTAAAAACGGCATCATTCCCATTTATGAACCCGGCCTTGAAGAAATGGTACATCGCAACTATGAAAAGGGACGTTTGCATTTTTCCACTGACCTGGGTTCTTCCATCAAAGATGCGGAAGTTGTTTTCAGTGCGGTGGGCACTCCACCCGATGAAGACGGAAGTGCTGATCTGAAATATGTACTGGAAGTTGCCAGGACGGTCGGGCAACATATGCAGGATTACATTCTCATGGTGACAAAAAGCACTGTACCGGTTGGAACAGCCGAAAAGGTCAGAAAAGCGATGAAAGAAGAACTTGCCAAAAGAAAATCGGACCTCGACTTTGACGTGGCTTCCAATCCTGAATTCCTGAAAGAGGGTGCCGCCATTGATGACTTTATGAAACCTGACCGCATCGTTGTTGGCATTGATACTGCAAAAGCCCAGAAGGTCATGCAGCAGCTATACAAACCCTTCACATTGAATGGTCATCCTGTTATTTTTATGGATATCGTTTCTGCTGAAATGACCAAATATGCTGCAAACTCCATGCTGGCCACCAAAATCAGCTTTATGAACGATATTGCAAATCTTTGTGAGATCGTGGGTGCGGATGTAAATATGGTTCGCAAAGGCATCGGAAGTGATACCAGGATCGGTCACAAATTTATTTATCCTGGTGCCGGATACGGTGGTTCATGCTTCCCCAAAGATGTAAAGGCCTTGATCAAGACTGCAGAAGAGAATAAGTACAACCTGCGTGTGCTGAAATCAGTAGAAGAAGTAAACGAGGATCAAAAAGCCATCATGTTTAGGAAAATTGAAAAGTATTTTAAGGGTGAGCTGAAGGGCAAGAAAATCGCCATGTGGGGACTTTCCTTCAAGCCCAAAACAGATGATATGCGCGAGGCACCTTCCCTGGTGATTATTGATAAATTGCTAAAGGCAGGTGCTTCAGTTAGAGCCTATGATCCAGAGGCAATGGACGAATCGAAGAGAAGGATCGGGGATATAATAGAATATGCACCCGACCAGTACGATGCATTGATCGATGCGGATTGTCTGCTTTTGATCACCGAATGGACCGAGTTCCGTTTCCCGAACTTCAACGTTATGAAAAAACTGATGAAAAATCCGCTTATTTTCGACGGTCGCAATGTTTTCGATGTTGCGGAAATGAAAGAGCGAGGATTTAAATATTATTGTATCGGCATCAATACCGAGAAATAATGAAATGATATTTCTTTTGAAGCCTGGTGAATTTATTGCCAGGCTTTTTTTATATTTAATGTCCAAAATCAAATCTTATTGATATGAAGAAAAAAGTACTGGTAACGGGTGGGGCCGGATTTTTAGGATCACACCTTTGTGAGCGCCTGCTAAACGAAGGCAATGAAGTCATCTGCCTGGATAATTATTTTACCGGGCAAAAAGAAAATTTAATCCATTTGCTCAACAATCCTTATTTTGAACTGGTCAGGCATGATATCACCATGCCTTTTTATATAGAAGTGGATGAAATTTATAACCTGGCCTGTCCTGCCTCCCCGATACATTATCAGTACAATCCCATCAAGACCGTAAAAACATCTGTTATGGGCTCCGTGAATATGCTGGGGCTGGCAAAAAGGATCAAGGCAAAGATTTTACAAGCATCAACCAGTGAAGTATATGGTGACCCGGAAGTTCATCCGCAAACCGAGGATTACTGGGGACATGTGAATCCTGTCGGAAGACGTTCCTGCTACGATGAGGGTAAAAGATGCGCTGAAACGCTGTTCGTGGATTATCATCTGCAAAACAAAGTCAGGATCAAAATCGTAAGGATATTCAATACATATGGTCCCAGAATGCATCCCAATGATGGACGGGTTGTGTCCAACTTCATTGTGCAGGCATTAAAAAATGAAGATATTACAGTTTATGGTGATGGGTCTCAAACCAGGAGTTTTCAGTATTGTGACGATCTGATAGAAGGGATGATAAGAATGATGGCTACGGGTGATGATTTTACCGGTCCCGTTAATATCGGGAACCCTGGTGAGTTTACCATTCTTGAACTTGCCGAAAAGGTCATCCAGCTTACCGGTTCCAGGGCTAAGATTATTTTTAAACCCCTTCCGCAGGATGACCCGATGCAGAGAAGGCCTGACATCAGCCTGGCCAAGGAAAAACTGGATTGGGAACCTGTTGTCAATCTTGATGAAGGCCTTGAAAAAACAATCGATTATTTTAAAAAAATTGTCCGGGTATGAATTTGAAAATATTGATAACAGGGAGCAAAGGGCAACTGGGGAATGAAATCCGCTTGCTGGAAGACAGCAGGCCGGAATGGGAATTCATTTATACAGATATTGAAGAACTCGATATTACAAACCAAAAAGCACTTCGGGATTTTTTTACAAAATTTCAACCGGATGTGCTGGTGAATTGTGCAAGCTATACCGCTGTGGATAAAGCCGAAGAAAACGAGGAGCTTGCCGAGATGATCAATGCCAAAGCCGTGGATTATCTCGCAAAGGCATCCAGCGATCATCAATGTTTTATGGTGCATGTGTCAACTGATTTTGTTTTCGGCGGAGAAAAAAACACACCTTATGAAGAATCTGACTTTCCCAATCCACTGAGTGCTTATGCCCGCAGCAAATTTCATGGTGAACAGGCCTTTATGGATCATGCCACCCATGGTGTACTGATGAGAACTTCCTGGCTGTATTCAAGTTTCGGGTTTAATTTTGTGAAAACCATGATGAAGCTGGGTCAGGAAAGAGATGAGCTGGGTGTGGTGTACGATCAGGTGGGAACCCCAACATATGCGCGAGACCTGGCAAAAGCCATCTTACAAATGATCGATTCAAAGGAAAAAATTAAAAAAACTGAAATATTTCATTTTTCCGATGAAGGCATAGCCAGTTGGTATGATTTTGCAGTATCGGTAATGGAAATTGCAGCGTTGAAATGCAGGGTCAAGCCATTGCTTACATTTGAATATCCTTTGCCGGCAAAAAGACCGGCTTTCAGTGTGATGAGCAAAAAGAAAATCAGTGAATTTCTTTCGGTCAACATCCCGCATTGGCGCAATAGTTTGGAGGAATGTATACATAAGTTAAAACAAATGTAAATTGAAGATATGAGTAAAGTAAACATTGATAAGGAAGTTTTGCAGAAAGCCAACAAATGGCTTGAAGGAAATTACGACGAAGATACCAAAAACCGGATTCGTGAAATGATGCAAAATGAGCAGCAGGAACTGGTAGAATCATTTTACAGAGACCTTGAGTTCGGAACCGGAGGCCTCAGGGGGATCATGGGTGTTGGTTCTAACAGGATGAACAAATATACGGTGGGCATGGCAACCCAGGGTTTGGCTAATTACCTGAAAGCCCGTTTCTCCAAGCTGAATAAGATCAGTGTTGCTGTGGCATGCGATTCGAGAAACAACAGCCATTATTTTGCGAAAGTAACGGCAGAAGTTTTCTCCGCCAATGATATCTTCGTATATCTTTTCGAAGACCTGAGGCCCACGCCCGAACTGTCGTTCGCAATACGCCATTTTAAATGCCAGAGCGGCGTGGTTATTACAGCTTCTCATAATCCGAAAGAATACAATGGGTATAAAGCCTACTGGGATGATGGAGGTCAGTTGATTAGCCCGCATGACAAAAACGTGATCGCCGAAGTTCAAAAGATACAGGACATTGATGATGTGAGATTCAATGGCAGACCGGAAAATATTCATCTTGTGGGAACAGAGATAGACAAAGAATACCTTGCCGAAATTAAAAAGCTTTCCCTTTCGCCGGAGCTTATTCAAAAGCATAAAGATCTGAAGATCGTGTATACCCCACTGCATGGAACAGGCTATAAGCTGGTGCCCATGGCCCTGGAGGAGTTTGGATTTGAAAATGTTGCACTCGTTGAACAACAGGACATACCGGATGGAAATTTCCCAACTGTCAAATCGCCCAATCCCGAAGAGGCCGCTGCATTGCAAAGGGCACTGGAGAAAGCCAGGAAGATAGATGCAGACCTGGTGATGGCAACAGACCCCGATGCCGACCGTGTTGGAATTGCTGTTAAAAACCCGGAGAATGAATTTGTTTTACTCAATGGTAATCAAACAGCATCTATACTAACCTACTACTTATTGACCAAATGGAAAGAAAACAAGAAGTTGGACGGGAAGCAGTTTATCGTAAAAACCATTGTAACCTCTGAATTGTTAAACGACATCGCCCGTAAATATGATGTGGAATCATTTGATGTGCTGACAGGTTTTAAATTCATTGCAGATAAGATCAAGGCATTTGAGGGTGAAAAGGAATTTATCGGTGGGGGAGAAGAGAGCTATGGTTTTATGATAGGCGATTTTGTGAGAGATAAGGATGCTGTTGCTTCCTGTGCCATGATTGCGGAAACCACCGCCTGGGCCATTGAGCAAGGCAAATCCTTGTTTAGTCTGCTGATTGATATTTACCTTGAATTCGGATTTTACAAGGAGAAACTGGTATCAGTGATCAGGAAAGGCAAAGCCGGTGCAGAAGAAATTCAGGAAATGATGGAAAACTTCAGGGAGAACCCTCCTCTTGAGATAAATCATTCCAAAGTCGTTCTGATCAAAGATTATTTGAAGGGCATTGCAAAAGACATTCAAAACGGAAAAGAAGAAAAGATCGATCTTCCAAAATCAAATGTCCTTCAGTTTTTTACAGCCGACGGGACGAAAATCAGCATGCGGCCATCCGGCACCGAACCCAAAATTAAGTTCTATTTTGGTGTGAAGGAAGAAATCCACGCAGCGGAAGAATACAATGAAATGAATGAAAGACTTGAGAAGAGGATAAATGCTGTTATTGACGATCTGTCTTTAGACGCTTAAGAGAATGGTCCCGCTGATGCATTCTTTTTTAATGAAACCAAATGAAAGTGAAGACGATTTATACAATTCTATTGCTGATCTTCACAGTAGGGTGTGTTTATCATTTATTCGGTGCTTTTGCACCGGATACGATTTATTTGAAAAAGGGATATTATCTCAGGGTTAAGGAAAAGATCATCCAGGCAGATGGTGATACAATGATCGTGTTGCCTGATTCAATACCCTATCGTATTTCTCCGGTATCATTCGACAGGTCCAGGGATTTTTATGATTCCATTCAGTCAAAGGCAAGCAGAAGCAGGGTAACCCGGGGATTATACAATCTGCTTTTCACCGTACCTGCCAAATCCGATTTGCCTGAGAATGTACAGGTGGTCCAAAGCGAGGATCAATACATCCCCTATGAAGGGAAAAAGATCGGCAGGATCATCATCAGCAAACTTGATGTTTTCGGTCCGACCGTACAGGATACAAGCCGCAAATCAACATCCTGGCTGGGTGAACAGGCCAACAAAATTCATGTAAAGACGAGAGATTATGTAATCAGGGAAAATCTTTTGTTTAAAGAAGGTGATGATATCCAGGCCATGGTCATGGCTGAGAACGAGAGGCTCCTGCGTGAATTACCTTATATCGACAATGCCAAAATTGTACTGAAGGAGATTTCGCCCGATTCGGTTGATGTATACGTGATTACAAAAGATCTCTTCCCCTATGGTGCTAATTTTACTGCAAAAAATATCAATCGGGCGAGTTTGCGCCTCTGGAACCAGAACTTCGCTGGTTTCGGACATGAACTGTCTACCACACTCGAATTTCTTTCAGATACCAGCCCGGGATTGCGTGTTGATAAAGGGCAATACAGTGTGGAAAATATTGCGGGCTCTTTTGTTGCGGGCAAGGTCTGGTTTCAAAGAGATGATTACAGGAAAACCTACGCTGTAAAATTTAACCGTGACTTGATCCCTTATAAAATCAGGTTTGCAGGTGGAATGGAATTTTATCATACCTCAGACAGGGTCTGGCTGTATGATCAGAATATGAAAAACCAGCAATATAAAACATTGTACAATTTGAGTGATGCATATTTTGGTCATGATTTTAAGTTTTTTAATCCTGGTCCTGAAAACAATCGTGAAACCTTCCTGGTGGGAATGCTTCGATTTACCAACAAACATTACGTTCAGCGACCATTCGTTTCTCTGGACTCGAATACAAACTTCCATTCATACACCCGTCTTCTGGCTGGGGTAGGCATTAGTAAAAACCGCTATTATCAGAGCAAATATGTATATGAATTTGGCCGGACAGAAGATATACCCTATGGATTTAAGTTTTTAATAACAGGCGGTTATGAATGGGGTGAGTTTCTGAAAAGATCCTATCTCGGTTTTTCCACTTCTGCCGGTAACTACTTCAATGGATTTGGATACCTCTCAGGGAAATTGATGCTGGGTGGGTATTTGGGAAAGGAAAATTACGAGGATGGTGCATTGCAGGCAAGAATCCTTTTTATATCAAATTTAATCGGTGTCAAAAATACGCAGATCAGAAACATTGTCAGCCTTGGATATACAAGGGCGATTAATATGAACTTGAATGAACACATAAGCCTGGATGATGCTTCCGGTTTTGCCGACCTTGATGAGGATGTGCTCATGGGGCAACAAAGACTGGTTTTAACTGTCAACTCCGTTTATTATCTTCCTTTGTATGTATACGGTTTCAGGTTCTCGGCCTTCTCATTCGTTGATTTTGGTTTAATAGGTCCGGTGAATGAGGATTTGCTCAACCAGTCATTATACTCCTCCATGGGATTTGGAATAAGGTTTAAAAATGAGAATCTTGTAATTGATGCCATAGAATTGAGGTTTACTTTTTTCCCAAGGCTGATACCAGGTTATCATCAAACAAACCTTAAGTTTGAAGGCAGGGGCATACAACGCATCGACGATTATAAAATCGGGCGGCCTTCTGTTATCAATTTTGAATAAAATAATAGAGACAAAACCTGGTTTATTAAATGCCCGGAGGTATTGAAAATATGAATCAAAAAGCAAATATGGATCAATTAAAAAATGAACCTGCCTACTCTATCCAGGTTCTTGAATTTATCAAGGCCGCAAATGATTTTTGTGTTTATCTTGAGAATATTGACACTGTCGAAAAAATGCAGGCTGCTAATTATTTTTCCAGGATCATTCCATTGCTATATTTAAAAGCAAGTTTGCTTCCCGAAATAAAACCAGAGGATGATAGTGCCAACGAGAAATTTGTTACCCAGGAACAGTATCAGGATATATTTAACAAGATCAGAACGAAACTCATGCCTGACGATGAGTTTTGGTTTGTTGATCCGTCCAGCCCTGATACGGGTCAAAGTAAAAAAGGAAGCCTGGCTGAAAAGCTTGCAGATGCTTACCAGGATATAAAAGATTTTATCATTCTGTATCAGAAGAATTCCAAATCAGCAAAACAAAACGCTGTCAAAGAATGTAGTAAAATGTTCAGGCAAAGATGGGGGTTGGGTCTGATCAATGTGCTTGGGATTTTGCATACATTGATTTTTAGCGGCGAATATTTTGATGATACTGTTGAAGATTTTCTTGATTGATGATCGATTGTAAATCCCCATATTTTGGGATTGTTGAAAATTCAGAATATTCCTTTATTTGCCGAAATAATTCGGAACTTTTTAAATGACATTACTTGATCTTCAACAGGGTGAAAGGGCTGTAATTACGAAGGTAAAGGGCAGGGGGGCTTTTCGCAAGCGGATTATGGAGATGGGATTTATTGCTGGCAAGGAGATCATTGTTGGCAAGAAGGCTCCTTTGAAAAACCCTGTTGAATATACCGTGATGGGTTACAATGTTTCTTTGCGAAACTCCGAAGCAGGTTTGATCGAGGTAAGCCAGAATAATATTGCCAAAGCTGGTACAAATGGATATGAAGGGGTTATTGTTGACCCGGATCAGAAAAAATCCCTCTCCAATGGCAAAAAACACATCAATATTGCCCTGATCGGTAATCCGAATTGTGGCAAAACGACCCTGTTCAATTTTGCTTCAAAATCGCGCGAAAAAGTAGGGAACTACAGCGGGGTAACCGTAGATGCTAAGAAAGCAAGTTTCAATTATAAGGATTATGCATTTGATCTTATCGATCTTCCTGGCACATATTCCCTGACCTATTATTCGCCGGAGGAGCTATTCGTAAGAAATTATTTATTCGAGGAGGTCCCCGACCTTGTTATAAACGTTGTGGATTCTTCAAACCTGGAACGCAATCTTTTTCTGACAACCCAGCTCATTGATCTTGATATCAAAGTGGTGATGGCGCTGAATATGTATGATGAGCTTACCAGCAAAGGGGATCAATTCGATTATGATGCCCTCGGGAGAATGATCGGGATTCCGGTAGTTCCGACAGTTAGTTCAAGGGGCAAAGGCATCAGGAATCTATTTGATAAAGCCATTGATGTTTTTGAGGACAGGGATCCTGATGTACGTCATGTTCATATCAATTATGGCCAGGATATCGAAAATGCCATAAAGCGGATCCAGGAGAAGATCAAAATTGAAGAAAACAAAAAGATCACCAACATCATTGCCCCCCGTTTTCTTGCCATTAAGTTGATGGAAAACGACAGGGAGGAGAGAATCAGGATCAGAAGTTGTGTGAATCATGAAGAGATTTTCGGGGAAGTAAAAACACAACTGGCCCTTATTGAAGAGCATTTCAAGGAGAACACGGAGACTGTGATCACAAACCAACGGTATGGATTTGTTGATGGTGCCCTCAAGGAGACATTTGTGCAAAGCCCGAAAGATATCAGGAGTTTGAGTCGTTTTGTGGATAGATTCTTAACCAATAAATATTTAAGCTATCCTATCTTTATTTTTTTTATGTGGGTGATGTTCCAGGCCACTTTTTCCCTTGGACAGTATCCCATGGATGGGATAGAATACCTCGTTGATCGGCTCGGGATTTTCATGCACAATCAATTGCCGGAAGGCTTGTTCCGGGACATGCTTGTTCAGGGTGTCATTGACGGAGTGGGAGGTGTTGTGGTTTTCCTGCCCAATATCCTGATCCTCTTTTTCTTTATTTCGATCATGGAGGATACAGGTTATATGGCCAGGGTTGCTTTTATTGTAGATAAGCTAATGCACAAAATCGGATTGCATGGGAGATCTTTTATCCCCATGTTGATGGGATTTGGATGCAATGTTCCTGCGATTATGGCAACAAGAACAATTGGCGGAAAAAACGACCGCCTTGTCACCATGTTGATCAATCCATTTATGTCATGCAGTGCAAGACTTCCTGTGTATGTGCTTATCATTGGGGCAACTTTTCCACGATATCCCGGATTGGTTCTTTTCTCCGTATACGCGATCGGGATCATCCTGGCTGTGATCATCGCTATCATTTTCAAAAAAACACTTTTTAAAGCCAGGGAAATGCCTTTTGTGATGGAATTGCCTCCATACAGAGTGCCCACAACCAAGGCAATATTCAGGCATACATGGTACAAGGGTTCACAGTATCTGAAAAAAATGGGCGGTGTAATTCTGATCGCATCCATCATCATCTGGGCATTGGGCTATTTCCCAAGAACCAATCCGGAAGTGCTTGCTCTTGAGGAAAAAATTGAACAAGCCCGTGCTGCAAATATAGAGCATGTGACTGATTTACAAATGGAAAAAGCACGTGTGCAACAGGAGAGTTCCTTCATTGGCAGGATTGGTAAATTTGTCGAACCCGTTATTTATCCGCTGGGTTTCGATTGGAGGATGGGAGTTAGCCTGGTTTCAGGCATTGCTGCAAAAGAGGTAGTTGTTAGTACATTTGGGGTGTTGTACCAGGAAAACCCTGATGAAGAAGCAGAAACCGGACTTACAGACAAATTGAAAAAGCAACGATACGAAAGCGGACCCCGCAAAGGACAGAAGGTATTTACCCCCCTGGCATCCTATTCCTTTTTAATGTTTATTTTGATCTATTTCCCATGTATCGCTGTAATAGTTGCTATCAAAAAGGAAAGCGGAGGTTGGAAATGGGCTGTCTTTATGGCGGTTTATACTACAACACTTGCCTGGGTCGTTTCTTTTCTTGTTTATCAGGTGGGTTCGCTTATTGTTTGATCAATACTGTAGAATGACAGTAAGCTGAGGCTGAAAAAACACTATTGTTTGCGCGAGTTCCAATATGTGCACATTTTTCCAATACTGGGAAGGTTGTAAATTTGAGTTTATAAATATAGTTTTGATTATTAGCTATTTAAGATGATTTGTTGTTTGGTATGATGTTTTGATGAAAAATAATGGATACCTTAAAAACCAATAGATTGTATGTCTGGTGAAAAAGATATTGCACTACGTGTATTGATTGTGGAGGATAACAAAATCAATCAAAAGATCATCAAGGTCTTTGTATCTAAATTAGGACATGAAAGCGTAATGGCAGAAAACGGCAAGATTGCAGTTGAGCTCTTCGAAAAGGAAAAGTTTGATTGCATACTAATGGATATACAAATGCCTGTGATGGATGGTATGGAGGCTACGCGCATAATACGTTCCTTAGAGGAAGATTTGGAAGAAAATGAATACACTCCCATCATCGCGGTTACGGCAAGTTCACCTTTTGAAGATCAGCAGGAATTTATCAAAGCGGGCATGGATGAATATATTCCCAAACCTGTGAGTTTACAAAAGTTGAAAGATGCGCTGCATAAAGTTGCGAAAAAACAATACAGTAAGCATTGAAAAAAACGGAATTGATTTATAAATATTAAATTTGCATTATGGTTATCGAAAAAGAAGAATTCAGGCAGAATTTTAAACCTTTTGACAAGGAGATTGTCGTTGAGATAATTGATATTTTTATACAGGAATGGCCCGACAGGCAGAAGGAAATTCAGAAGAACATTGAAGAGGGCGATTTTGAATCACTTCGCTTCAATGCGCATAGCCTGAAAGGTGTGGTTGCTAATTTTATTGCCGATGAGCCTAAAACGCTGGCCAAACAACTAGAAGACAATGCCAAGGAAAAAATAGACGATGACAACCTTGCAAAATTTCAGGAGCTTACAAAACTCATTAATGAATTGATCGAAGAGTTAAAAGAGATCAAAGAAGAATATGTTTAATTGCCAATACCTTGTTTCCTGTCAAGTCTGTTCAAACCTTCAATAGCCTTTTCATAATTTGGTATAATATCCATTGTCCTTTGGTAATCTTTCCTGGCCTGTGCGAAATTGCCCATTAATTCGTTGCAGTAACCCCGGTTATAATAAGCCTTGGCGTAAGCAGGGTCAATTTCGATGGCAGCATTAAAATATTCCCTGGCGCCTTCGAAATTTTCATAGTAAACCAGGTTCAGATAACCCATATTATAATGGGCATAGATAAAATTCGGGTTGATGCTGATAATTTTCTCGTACAACTCAAAAGCCTTCTCGATGTTTTCGTTGTTTTGCAGAAAAAGTGCCATGGCGTAAAGGGCTTCAATGCTTTCTGGTTTAATCCTCAATGCATTCTGGTAGTAATCTCCGGCAATCTTATTATCAATTGCATCATATATTAATCCCAGTTGCATGTAAGCATCATAATTGTCATTGTCCTTTTCGGTGGCCAGACCGAAGTTTTTGATTGCCACA
The DNA here is from genome assembly GCA_021740625.1 of Bacteroidales bacterium. GTDB lineage: Bacteria > Bacteroidota > Bacteroidia > Bacteroidales > JAIOZK01 > JAIOZK01. Next base: position 18,248 of record JAIOZK010000017.1, on the reverse strand, counting down.
GAGGTATCCCCGCCCTCCAGGTAAGAATAACCTTTGATGAGATATGCTGTTGAGTTGTTTTGATCCAGTTCGATGACTTTGTTCAGGTATTGCACGACATCTTTATAATCCTGCAGGATAAAATTGAGTTCACCCATTTTAAGGAGGGCATCGATGTCATCGGGTCTGTATGATAAAGCTTTTTCGAGAGCATCCTCACATTTGACTCCCTGTCCCATGGCAAGATAAACATCAGACAGGGTAATGTAATAATCGGGATTGTTCTCATCCAGTTGCAGAGCTGTATTAATATCGCCAAGAGCTTCATTTACCTGTTTTTGCTCAATATAATAAAGGGCCCTTTGATTATACAGTTCGGCATTGGCCGTGTCTTTCCTGATTTCACGATTCAGATATGCCAGCCGGGATGTATCAGGTTTTTGCTCCGATACTTTATCCTTTTCTTTATTGTCAATGTTTCCACAACTGCTGACCAGGAGTAATATCATGAAAAGTACAATACCGTAATTGATGAAGACTTTCATAAGCGTAAATTTAACAGAAAAAAAACGGTAAATGCTTTCAATTATTCTTTGACTGTCTTCAGGCTTTCCAGGATTTTATTCTCAAGTTCCTCCATCAGTTCGGGATTATCCTTGAGCAGGTTCTTGACAGCATCCCGTCCCTGCCCTAGTTTGGTATCTCCATAGCTAAACCAGGAACCACTTTTTTTGATGATGTTCTTCTCAACACCCAGATCGATGATCTCGCCATAAGTGCTGATGCCTTCTCCATAAACGATGTCAAACTCTGCTTTCCTGAAAGGCGGAGCCACTTTGTTCTTCACAACTTTTACCCTGACCCGGTTGCCGGTAACATCTTCTCCTTCTTTGATCTGCTGCAATCTCCTGATGTCGAGCCTTACGGAGGAATAAAACTTGAGTGCATTGCCGCCTGTGGTCGTTTCCGGGTTTCCGAACATCACGCCGATCTTTTCCCTCAACTGGTTGATGAATATACAACTGGCGCCTGTCTTGCTGATGGTAGCAGTTAGCTTACGCAATGCCTGTGACATCAGCCGGGCCTGCAAGCCCATTTTGGAATCACCCATTTCGCCTTCGATCTCACTTCTGGGCACAAGTGCTGCAACCGAATCGATCACAATAACATCAATGGCACCACTGCGGATCAGGTTATCGGTGATCTCCAGGGCCTGTTCCCCATTATCAGGTTGCGATACCAACAGGTTTTCTATATCGATACCCAGCTTTTGAGCATAAAATCGATCGAAGGCATGCTCCGCATCGATGAAGGCAGCAATACCACCCTTTTTTTGTGCTTCCGCGATGGCATGCAGGGCGAGTGTTGTTTTACCAGAAGCTTCCGGTCCGTATATTTCGACGACCCTGCCTTTGGGATATCCGCCAACACCAAGGGCAATATTCAACCCGATTGAACCCGAAGGTATCGCAGGTACATCCATAACCGCATCACCACCAAGTTTCATAATGGTGCCTTTGCCGTAACTTTTTTCAATGTTCCCGAGGGTTAGCTCCAGTGCTTTCAGTTTTTCTTTTTTTACTTTATCTTCCGGTTTGTTTTCTTGCTTGGCCATGACTCATTTATTTTGTGATTCAAGTATTTGATTCGTATGATCTTTGGTTTTTACTTTTTCAAAAATTGTTTCAATTTTTCCATTCTCATCAATTATAAAGGTTTTCCTGTTAATGCCTTCGTATTCCTTTCCCATGAATTTTTTGGGCCCCCAAACACCATAAGCATTGATGATTTCTTTTTCTGTATCAGGAATTAACGGAAATGGCAGATCATATTTGCTTGCAAAATTCTTGTGTGATTTCTCGCTGTCGGCACTTACGCCAATGATCTTAAATCCTTTGTCCTGCAATTCCTGGTAATTGTCACGAAGATTGCAGGCCTCTGCTGTGCAACCTGGTGTGTTGTCTTTGGGATAGAAATACAGTATTACCTTTTGTCCTTTATAGTCGGACAGGGATACTGTATTGCCATTCTGGTCTTTTGCCTGAAAATCCGGTGCTTTATCTCCTGTGCTAAATTTTGCCATAATGTCAATTTTTTTTGAGTTTTACAAATTTATTCTTTTTGGGACCCAAATGTCCCACCTTTGAACCGGGAATTATCAACAAATGTTCAATCTTTTTTGTTTTTTTCGTAGTATTTGCAGAATTCTGTCAGTCCACATTTATCACATAATGGTCTTCTGGCCTTGCATACATAACGACCATGCAAGATCAGCCAGTGATGGGCCAGCGGGATTTTTTCTTCCGGAATAAATTTGATCAGTTGCATTTCTGTTTGGTAGGGTGTTTTGGAATTTGTGGTTAGGCCGATCCTTTCAGCAACCCTGAAAACATGTGTATCTACTGCCATTGCAGGTTTGTTATAGACCACTGAAGCGATCACATTGGCGGTTTTCCGGCCTACCCCTGGGAGTTTCTGCAATTCATCCACATCGGAAGGGACTTTGCTGTCAAATTGTTCGACCAGCGTCCGGGCCATACCAAGCAAGTGTTTTGCTTTGTTGTTTGGGTAGGAACAGCTTTTGATGATTTCAAAAACTTCATCCTGTTTGGCTGCTGCCAGATGAACTGCATTCGGGAAAAATTTGAAGAATTCCGGCGTGATCATATTGACCCTTTTATCTGTGCATTGTGCTGACAATATCACTGCAACAAGGAGTTCATAAGGGCTTGCATAAACAAGTTCCGTTTCAGCAACAGGCCGATGGGTCATGAAATATGCAATTACTTTCTCAAATCTTTCTGCTTTTTTCAATTTGATCAGGATTTAATCTTTGTGTATTGGATAAATATAAAAAAACCCGGTAAATGAAGTACCGGGTGTATCTTTTTTTAGGGTTAAACTTTAGTTTAAGTTTACATTGAAGTTACCAAATTGCTCAGACCTGATCACTGAAAGAGAACTGGAATAACCGAGAAGGAATTTGAGTACGCTATCGCTGGGGCCCTTATTCCCGTGATTTTTCCTGTGCTCTGCTTCCTGATCGTCCGATGTTTGATTTTTGAAAGTAAAGCGTTTTTTCATAGGCTACTGCACATTGGTTTAAATTTGATTTTGTCCAGTAAAAACGCAATACACTTCAACTTTATTTTGCCGTTTGAAAATTATTGCGTAAGTATCATGTTGTTATCTGCAATAATCTTCCTGAGATTGATCAAAGCATAACGCATACGTCCCAGGGCAGTATTAATGCTAACATCGGTTTGTTCGGCAATATCTTTAAAACTCATTTGTGAGTAATGCCGCATAAACAAAACTTCTTTCTGCTCGGGTGGCAGATAGTCGATCAACTTCCTGACGTCTTCATGGATCTGGTCGGTGATCATCCTTTCCTCAACAGATTTATCTGTTAAACTGATGGTGTCGAAAATATCAAAGTCCTCGTTGCTGTTGTCAACAACAGGAATTCTTTTGGATTTTCTGAAATGATCTATGATCAGGTTGTGTGCAATACGCATAACCCATTGAATGAACTTACCTTCTTCTTTGTAGTTCCCGGCTTTAATGGTATTGATTACTTTGATAAATGTATCCTGGAATATATCATCGGCCAGATCTTTATCTTTCACGATCATCAGGATATACGCAAAAACTTTGTTTTTGTGACGGATAATTAGCTTTTCAAGGCTGGCCTGGTTACCTTGCAAATATCTGCTAATTAGCTCCTTATCGCTAACTTCAGTGGCTTTCATATGAGCCTCCCCTTTTTTTGTTAGTTACTAATTAAGCGTAGATATTTACCCGATAAAACTCCTCCTGTATTTTAGTGTTGAATAATAAAATTCATTGCTATTTGTTATATCTTCGCTCCTCATTAAAGGAGCAAACATTATGCAAATATAAATAAATATTGAAAAAAACCAAATATCACACGTGTTTTTAGAATATTTTAACATTTGGATATCTAGATATGATCAAAGATACTGAAAAATCCGATACCCTCAAAAACATTATCATTAAAGGCGCAAAGGTTCATAACCTGAAAGAGCTTTCTGTTTCCATTCCAAAAAATAAACTTGTAGTTATCACTGGCCTTTCGGGATCCGGGAAATCTTCGCTTGCTTTTGATACCCTTTATGCTGACGGTCAGCGCCGGTATGTGGAAAGTTTGAGTTCGTATGCCAGGCAATTCCTGGGCCGAATGCAAAAGCCCGAGGTCGACTACATCAAAGGAATTGCCCCGGCCATTGCCATTGAGCAAAAAGTCAACACAAAAAATCCTCGCTCTACTGTCGGTACTTCTACCGAGATTTATGAATACCTGAAACTATTGTTTGCCCGGATCGGGAAAACATATTCCCCCATATCAGATCGTGAAGTAAGGCGACATTCTGTCAGCGATGTTACAAACTTTATCATTGCGCTTGATAAGCATACCAACCTTATGATCATGAGCCCGATTTCTTTGCGGAATGGCAGAAAACTAACAGAACAACTGAAGGTATTCATGCAACAGGGTTTCAGCAGGGCGATGATCGGCAAGAAGATCTACAGAATTGAGGAAGCTTTGCAGGATGATCTGCTATCAAAAGAAAAACAGAAGAAGTTTCTGGTAATCGACCGGATTAAAGTAGACAAAGAAAGCACTGATCTTAGAAACCGAATAGCGGACTCAGTACAAACGGCTTTTTTTGAAGGTCATGGATATTGTACAATTGAGTACTATCCAGAAGGTGAACGACAGCAAAAGGTGTTCTCAAATAAATTTGAACTGGATGGGATGGAGTTTGAGGAGCCATCCGCAAACCTTTTTAGTTTTAACAATCCATACGGGGCATGCAAACGTTGCGAAGGTTATGGTTCTATTATTGGGATTGACGAAGACCTGGTAGTACCCAATAAAAGCCTTTCCGTTTACGAGGATGCCATCGCCTGCTGGCGGGGAGAAAAAATGGGTGAATGGAAAGAACAATTGATCTTGAATGCATACAAGTTTGATTTTCCCGTGCATAAACCTTATTTCCAGTTATCGGATGAGCAAAAGGAGTTATTATGGGAAGGAAATGAATATTTTAATGGTATCAATGATTTCTTTCAGTATGTAGAAGAACAGACCTATAAAATCCAGTACAGGGTGATGCTTTCGCGCTACCGTGGAAAAACAATATGTCCGGATTGCAAAGGAACCCGTCTCAGGAAAGACGCAGCATATGTTAAGCTGGGAGGGAAGTCCCCGGTCGATTTGGTGTTGATGCCAATCCAGGAAGTAAACCGTTTCTTTAATGCATTAAAGCTAAATGATCATGACAGAAAGGTAGCCAAAAGAATCCTCTTAGAATTGAAAAACCGACTGCAGTTCCTGCAGGATGTCGGACTGGGCTATTTAACGCTTAACAGGCTTTCCTCAAGTCTTTCCGGAGGAGAGTCCCAACGAATCAACCTGGCCACTTCCCTTGGGAGCAGCCTTGTAGGATCTTTGTATATTCTTGATGAGCCCAGCATCGGGCTGCACCCCCGCGATACGCATCGCCTGATCAAAGTACTGAAGCATTTACGGGATATTGGTAATACCGTGATAGTAGTAGAACACGATGAAGAGATCATCAAAGCTGCAGATCAGTTGATTGACATCGGACCGATGGCCGGCAGCCAGGGAGGTGAACTGGTCTTTCAGGGAACTTACCGGGAGATCCTTGAAAAAAGTGATGGATTGACTTCAAAGTATTTGAGAGGAGCAATGAAAGTCCCGGTTCCCAAAAGAAGGAAGAGATGGAGAGATTATCTGGAATTGAAGGGGGCTGCAGAAAATAACCTGAAAAACATAAATGTTAAATTTCCCCTCAATGTACTTACCGTGATAACAGGCGTGAGTGGATCGGGAAAATCTTCACTGGTAAAAAAGATATTGTACCCTGCCATTAAAAAACGTTATTCGGGCTTTGCAGAGAAAACAGGCCGTTTTGACATGCTGGAAGGAGATATTGACCGCATTTCCAGCGTTGAGTTTGTCGACCAGAATCCCATAGGCCGTTCTTCACGATCCAACCCTGCTACCTATGTAAAAGCATACGATGATATCCGGGCTTTGTTTGCTGCACAACAACTTGCGAAAGTCAGAGCATATAAACCCGGATTCTTTTCTTTTAATGTGCCCGGTGGCCGATGCGAGGAATGCGAGGGAGAAGGCACCGTCAAGATCGAAATGCAATTTATGGCCGATATCTACCTGAAATGCGAAGCTTGTGATGGAAAGCGTTTTAAGGAGGAAGTACTGGATGTAAAATACAAAAGCAAAGATATCAGCGAAATTCTTGACCTGACCGTCAACCAGGCCATTGCGTTTTTCTCTTCCGGCAAAAAGCCAAATCTTTATGAAAAAAAGATCATAGAAAAACTTCAGCCTCTGCTGGATGTCGGACTGGGTTACCTCAAGCTTGGTCAGGCTTCAAGTACTTTGAGCGGGGGAGAGGCCCAGCGCATTAAGCTGGCTTATTATCTGAGCAAGGGTGTTGGTAATGATACCAGTTTGTTCATATTTGATGAACCTACTACCGGGCTTCATTTTCATGATATCAATAATTTGCTTACCTCCTTGCGCGCCCTGATTGAGAAAGGCCATACTGTTATTGTGATAGAACACAATATGGAGGTGATAAAATCGGCCGACTGGATCATCGACCTGGGACCCGAAGGCGGTGATCAGGGTGGATATATCGTGTTTGAAGGTCTGCCGGAAGACCTGGTTAAAACAGATAAATCTTATACCGCCGGTTTTCTGAGGGAGAAATTGTAACTTTGAAATATGCAGCAAACAATTACGATTTCAACAAATAAGCACAACGGATTGTATGATATCACAAAACAGGTTGAAGGAATAGTCAAAGGGAGTGGTATTCAGTCGGGTGTTGTTAATGTGTATGTGCAGGGTGCTACAGCCGCCATCATGATACAGGAAAACTGGGATGATTCCGTGCAAACCGATGTTGTGAACCTGCTGAAAAAACTTATTCCCAATGGCGTCTGGCTGCACGACCAGCAGGACGGAAATGGCGACGCCCACCTGAAAGCAGGTATAGTCGGACCTTCTGAAACTATTCCAATTGCAGATGGAAAAATGGGCTTGTCCACCTGGCAAAATATTTTTGTTTGTGAGTTTGATGGACCGAGAGATCGGAGGAATATATTGGTTACTATTATTAAAAATTAGAAAGTACATTAAATATCCAAATAACAACATACAATAACCAATATCCAATTAGTGAAACGCTTGTTGTTTATTGGATAACTTGCCTGACGGCAGCCAGGTTGTGTGTTGAATATTGGTTAAAAAAATGTCGAATAATGAATAATGAATAACGAATTTCGAACAGGGACAGCAGCTCCCAACTTCGATATTCGAAATTCAAAAGTGGTCAACCTTATTTGGGGAAGTACGCTCTCCCAACCTGCAACCTGCAACCTGTAACCTGTAACCTGTAACATGTAACTCCTTATTCCTACCTTTGCACCATGACAGATCAAGAAAAACAAGTCCTAAAAGTCCTGGAAGACCTCAACATAGCATACCGTCACTTCTCCCATCCTCCCATACCCACAATAGAGGAGGGCCTGAAGCATTGGAAAAACATCGATGCCCAGCATTGTAAAAATATCTTCTTCAGAAATCACAAAGGCAACCGGCATTACCTGGTCATCATCGCTGCCGAACAGAACCTGGCCATCCGCGATCTGGAGCAGAGGCTCAAACAGGGCAAGCTAACGTTTGCTTCGGAAAAACGCTTAAAAAAATGGCTGGGGCTCACACCTGGTTCCGTTACACCCTTTGGTTTGATCAATGATACGGAAAATCATGTACATGTCTTCCTGGATCAGAACCTGACCAATGCCGAAAGGATCTCTTTTCATCCCAACATCAACACCGCTACCATTGACATGCTTTTCGGGGATTTTATGAAATACCTGGAATGGACGGGGAATTCGTTTGAGTTTATTAAGTTGTATGATTGAGACTATGGAGTAGAAGAAGCAGTTGCAGTGGCTGTGATCGCTCCCTTGCTGCTGCCACTCCAACTGCCGCTGCCAATTTATCCCCACCAAAAATATTTTTACTTTTGTACAAAAACGAAAGCAATGGAATTCCTCGAACTAGCCCGTAAACGTTATTCTTGCAGAAAATACAGAGACCAGGCTGTGGAGAAAAATCAATTGGAAAAGATCCTGGAGGCCGGCAGGATCGCCCCTTCGGCGGTGAACTTTCAGCCCTGGCGTTTTATCGTGATCAATGAAGAGAAAATGCTGAAACAGATCAGGAGTACCTATGCAAGAAGCTGGTTCCAATCTGCCCCCGTGGTGCTGGTTTTGTGCGTCGACTACAAGGAATCATGGAAAAGAGCCGATGGCAAGGAACACGGTGATATCGATATTGCCATTGCCGCCGATCATATGACCTTGCAGGCGAGCGATGCAGGGCTGGCAACCTGCTGGGTTTGCAATTTTGACAGAGACAAGTGCAAATCCGTACTGAACCTTCCCAAATACATTGAGCCACTTGTTTACCTGCCACTTGGATATCCTGCGGATGAGCCCTCGGCAAACCATGAGAAGAGAAAAGCGTTAAAAGATATTATACACTGGAATAAGTTTGAAGAATGAAAAGCAAATCAGCAATAGAAGAAAGCATAAAAGTAAAGCAGGTTATCCTGGAAGACGATGCCCTGATTAAAAGAATCGAAGATGTTGCCGAAGTCTGTATCGAGTGTTTGCAGAACGACGGCAAGGTTTTGTTTTGCGGAAATGGCGGTAGCGCCGCCGATGCGCAACACCTGGCTGCAGAATTATCCGGCAGGTTTTATTATGACCGGGAACCCTTGTTCTCAGAAGCTCTGCATGTGAATACATCCTATTTAACAGCCGTGGCCAACGATTATTCCTATGATGAGATCTTTGCCCGCATGGTGAAGTCCAAGGGCAGAAAAGGAGATGTGCTCATCGGATTGTCTACTTCGGGCAATTCCGAAAACGTACTCAGGGCATTCAATGTTGCATCTGAAAGGGGAATGATCAATGTGGCGATGACGGGAGAAACCGGGGGAAAGATGAGCGAAGCCTGTGATTACCTGATCAACATCCCTTCGAAAGATACACCCCGCATACAGGAAGCTCACATCCTGATCGGACATATTATTTGCGAGATCATCGAGAGCAAAATGTTTCCCAAAGATGAGTAAGGAAGCCATTATACTGGCCGGCGGATTGGGAACCCGCTTGCGTTCTGTGGTAAGCGACAAGCCCAAGTCAATGGCGGTGATCAACGGCCGCCCTTTTCTTGATTATCAGATCAAATACCTGGAATCATGGGGGATAGATCATGTTATTTTAAGTGTTGGTTACAAAAGAGAGATCATTCAGAATTATTTCGGTGAGCAGTTTTCTTCGGTTAAGATAGACTATGCTGTGGAAGAAGAGCCCCTCGGAACGGGTGGAGGAATTAAAAATGCTTTACCATATATGAAAGGTCGTAATGTTCTTGTTTTTAACGGGGATACTTTTTTTGAAGTCAACCTGAAGCGGGTTTTCGATTACCAGAGGATAAAAGATGCTGATGTGACCTTGGTGCTGAGATTCGTTGATGATGTTTCCCGCTATGGTTGTGTTGAGATGGATGAAGAGCGGCAAATTACCGGTTTTACTGAGAAAGGGGGGAAATCCGGGGAAGGCTTTATCAATGGAGGGGTTTATTATTTTGCTAAAAATTATCTGCTCGATTTTGACCTTCCTGATAAGTTTTCAATCGAAAAGGATTTTTTTGAAAAATATTGCAAAGAAGAACGCTTCTTTGGATTTAAATGCCACGGGTATTTCCTGGATATCGGCATACCTGAAGATTATAAAAAGGCTCATGAAGAATTTGTCAGATTACCCTATTGATAAAAGTTGGACATTGTTCCTTGATCGCGATGGTGTGATCAACCGCCGCCTGCTGGATGACTATGTGAAACGATGGGATGAATTCGAATTCCTGCCCGGGGTGAAAGAAGCCATTGCAAAACTTTCCCGGATTTTCGGCCGCGTCGTCATCGTGAGCAACCAGCAGGGGATCGGCAAGGGGCTTATGACAGAAAAAGACCTGGACTATATCCATAGCATGATGGTGCATGAAATCGAAGAGGCTGGCGGCCGAATTGATGCAATATACCACTGCCCGGAACTGAAAGAGAAAAATCCCGAATGCCGGAAACCGAAACCAGGAATGGCCTTGCAGGCACAAAAGGATTTCCCTGAAATCGATTTTGAAAAGTCAGTCATGATCGGGGACTCAGAATCTGATATCGAATTTGGAAAAAGATTGGGCATGTTAACCGTTTTTACGAAAAAACTTACCTTGCCGGAAATATCAAAACTACTGCGAACTAACAACATTTGAATTATTGAATCCAATTCTTCGGATAAATATTCTTTAACAAAACCTGAACAATCAAGTAATCGAACAATCGAACAATCGAACCAATAAATCACATATATCCTTCAATAAAGTTTCCCATTCCTGCGAATAATTTACATTTGCACAAAATTTAAGGAATGTCTCCGGTATCCATACTCATTGTATTCCTGGTTTATACGGCCCTGCTCTTTGGGATTTCTATTATAACATCCCGCAAAGCGACCAATGAGACCTTTTTTCTCGGGAACCGGCTTTCGCCCTGGTTCGTGGTAGCCTATGGCATGGTCGGCGCATCCCTCTCAGGTGTCACCTTTATCTCCGTTCCCGGATGGGTAGGCGACACCCAGTTCACCTATATGATGATCGTGCTGGGTTATATACTGGGATATGCCGTGATCTCAACCGTACTTCTACCACTTTATTATAAGCTTAAACTCACTTCTATCTATTCCTACTTGAATGATCGCTTTGGCTTCTGGTCTTATAAAACAGGTGCCTTTTATTTTTTACTTTCCAGGATCATCGGGGCTTCGTTCAGGATGTTCCTTGTAGTGAATGTGCTGCAGGTTTTTGTTTTCGACAACTGGGGTATTCCCTTCTGGGTAACCGTGATCATCTTTATGATACTGATCAACCTTTATACTTTTAAAGGCGGGATCAAGACCATCGTGTGGACCGATACCCTGCAAACGACTTTTATGTTGCTTGCAGTGATCATGACCATTGTGATCATCCTGCAACATCTTGACATTGGATTGTTTGACATGGTTAGGAAGGTTTCGGGAAGCCAGTATTCAATGATTTGGGAATCCGACTGGCAAAGCAGCAAATTCTTTTTAAAGCAATTTCTGGCAGGAGCCTTTATTACCATTGTGATGACAGGGCTGGATCAGGACATGATGCAGAAAAACCTGAGTTGCCGGTCATTGAAAGATGCCCAGAAAAATGTGACCACGCTCAGCATTGTGCTTGTGGCCGTAAACCTGATCTTTCTATTCCTGGGAGCCAGTTTGTTCATTTATGCAAAGCAGATGAATATTGCCGTGCCTGAACTTACGGATGAGTTTTTCCCAAAGATCGCACTGAATTATCTGGGGCCAATTGCCGGCATCGTTTTCATCGTAGGTTTGATCTCCGCCGCATATTCCAGTGCTGATAGTGCACTTACAGCTTTAACTACATCATTTACCGTCGACTTCCTGGAAATCGAAAAACGCAGCGATCTCAGCGAAAGGCAAAAGATCAGGATCCGCTATGTCGTGCACTTTTGCATAGCATTGGTCCTTATTACAGTGATCCTGATATTTAGCGCTATCAACGACAAAGCTGTTATCTCAAAATTATTCCAGTTTGCCGGTTATACCTATGGTCCCTTGCTGGGACTTTATGCCTTTGGTCTGTTTACCAGATTCAGGGTTTATGACAAATGGGTTCCTGCGATCGCCGTTGTGGCTCCTGTATTGACTTATTTGATTGAGATCAATTCAGAAAATATCATACCCGGTTACAAGGTGGGATTTGAATTGTTAATAATCAATGGTTTGATTACGTTTGCCGGACTTTTTATTGTTAACAAAAAAATTAGGGGCTGATCTCACATATAGAAATATTTTAATATATATTTGGGTCTTTCCTTCAATCATTTACCAAAAGTGTTGCATTATGGAGAATTTTAGATTTGATGCCTTAAAGATCACATTGTCAAGAAAGCCATATAAAGTAAGTCCTCCATCGAAAAGGGTACCGGATTATTTCGGTGAGATGACCTTCAATAAAAAAGCCATGCGGGAATTTTTATCGCAGGAAGCTTTCGGCAAGGTGATCAGTGCTGTAGAGAAAGGAGAACGCATAGAAAGAAAGATCGCCGATCAGGTGGCCAGTGCCATGAAAGCCTGGGCCATCAGCAAGGGAGCCACACATTATACCCATTGGTTCCATCCTTTAACAGGAGCAACGGCAGAAAAACATGATGCATTTGTTGATCCTGCAGATGAAGGCCGGGCCATTGATAGCTTCCGGGGAGCAGAGCTTGAACAGCAGGAACCGGATGCATCCAGTTTTCCAAGCGGTGGCATTCGCAACACTTTCGAAGCCCGCGGATATACTGCCTGGGATCCTACTTCCCCTGCTTTTATCATGGATGGGACTTTATGTATCCCAACCATTTTTGTTTCCTATACAGGAGAAGCCCTGGATTATAAAACGCCTTTGTTGAAAACTCTCTCTGCCATTGATAAAGCAGCCGTGGATGTTTGCCGGTATTTCGACCGCAACGTAAAAAAAGTGATCGCTACCTTGGGCTGGGAACAGGAATATTTCCTGATCGATTCGGCACTTTACACTGCCCGGCCCGATCTGGTGCTTACGGGACGTACCGTTTTTGGTCATGCTTCGGCCAAAGACCAGCAATTATCCGATCATTATTTTGGTACCATACAGGAAAGGGTCATGGATTTTATGCGCAATTTTGAATACGAAGCTTACCGCCTGGGCATTCCGATCAAAACACGGCACAATGAAGTGGCGCCCAATCAGTTTGAATGTGCCCCTGTTTTCGAAGAAGCCAATCTGGCCGTGGATCATAACCAGCTTCTGATGCATCTCATGAAAAGAGTGGCCAAAAACCATAATTTCAATGTGTTGCTGCACGAAAAGCCTTTTGCCAAAGTCAATGGTTCAGGAAAGCACAACAATTGGTCTCTGCAGACTGACAAGGGCGAAAACCTGCTATCTCCCGGTAAAACGCCTAAAGAGAATCTCAGGTTTCTTACTTTTTTTGTGAATACACTGAAGGCTCTGCATACGCATTCCGACCTGCTTCGTGCCAGCATAGCCAGTTCGGGGAATGAACACAGGCTGGGAGGCAATGAGGCTCCGCCCGCCATCATTTCGGCTTTTATAGGTTCACAGATCACAAACACACTGAACCAGATAGAAAAAACCGGTCATATTGTGAATGATACAGATGATGGCATGAATCTCAGCATACCCAAGATTCCGGAAATATTGCGCGATAATACCGACAGGAACAGAACATCGCCATTTGCTTTTACAGGAAATAAGTTTGAGCTCAGGGCAGTGGGATCGTCTGCCACATGTGCCAATCCGATGACAGCCCTCAATATCATGGTAGCTGAACAACTCAGAACCTTCAAGCATGATGTTGACATGCTGATCCGCAAGAAAGTGAACAAGAAAGAAGCCATTGCTAAAGTCCTGGTAAAATATGTGAAAGAATCCAGACCGATTCGTTTCGAAGGAAATAATTACAGTAAGGAATGGATTGCAGAAGCTGAAAAGCGGGGACTCCCAAACATCAATTCAACCCCTGAAGCCCTGAGGGCTTATCTCTCAGATAAAAATGTAAAACTTTTTAAAAGGCATAATGTGTTGAACAGAAAAGAATTGCTGGCACGCTACAACATCAGGTTGGAGAATTATACAAAACAACTGCAGATAGAATCGCGGGTGATCGGTGACCTGGCAACCAATCATATAATCCCGGTTGCAATTCGTTACCAAAACCTCTTGATCGATAATGCCAGGGGACTGAAAGAAGTACTTGATCATAAGACCTATGTAAAGTTATCGAAGAACCAGATTACCAGTCTCAAAGAGATTTCTGAACATATCACCCAGGTAAAGACCAATGTTGAGGCCATGAAAGATGAAAGGAGGAAGGCCAACCGCATGGAAAGTACCGATGAAATGGCAAGGGCTTACTATGATAATGTCAGACCTTACCTGGAAATTATCCGGTATCATGTGGATAAGCTTGAGCTCATGGTGGATGACACCCTCTGGCCCATGCCGAAATATCGTGAATTATTGTTCATTAAGTAACATCTTTTGCCTTTCTTCGTTAAAGAGCCATACAAGAAATTCTTATGAAACGCTTTTCCACATTACTGATTGCAGTATGGCTGTGCCAATCAATATTTGCTCAGGTAAAAGTAGTACCTGCAGAATCATCCGGAAATACTCCCGGCGTATTTTATGCATTGCCCCAAACTGTTTTTAAAATTGATGTAACAGTAGAACACACACGAACAATACCGGGCCCTTTCAGCGATTATGCAGAAAAATATCTGGGAATAACTGATGCTCCCAGGCTTAGTAATGATGAATACAACATCCTGGATCTGCAGGTGGAATCGTTCACCAGGCCGGATCCGGATCAAATATATTTCGTACAATACGGAGAAAGATCAAATAAGGATGAAAGGTCTTTATCTTTGAAACTTTCGCAGGCAGGTATCCTTGTGGGTGCTGATAAAGCAAATGCTGAAGGGTCTGCAAAAGCAATCGAACTTGCACAGGTTTCAGATAAGCCTTTTTTTGATAAGCCTTTCTCGAAAATTACAAACGACAATCTTTACGAAAAGATAGATACCGTGGTCAGAAGGATAACGATAGACACATTGACCATTGAGAAAAATTTTTACCGGTCTACCTGGCAGCAAAAAACTTCCGAGCAAAAAGCCAGGGATGCTGCTGATTTTATTTCCAGGATCAAAGAAAATCGTTTTCTCCTGATGAGTGGTTACCAGGAAGTGAACTACGGGGAAAGCATAGCGTATATGGATCAGGAATTGAAAAAACTATACAGTGAATATCTTTCATTGTTCATCGGTATTGAAAAAACAATGACTTACCATTATTCATTTCTCTTCACGCCTGATGCCGGGCAGCCGGGCCAATCTTCCCCCTTGTTCAGGTTTTCCGAAAACAGGGGTCTTTTCAGCACTGCTGAATCCATCGGGGAAAATGTCTTTATCAGAATCACTGCTTCCGGGATAGCAGAAAAAATTGCTGATGCCGCCACCATAAAGTCAAACCCAAATGCCGAAAACAACGGCTATTACTATAGAATTCCGGAGTTTGCGGATGTTGAAATTGAGTATGAAGGCAGAAGTATTTACAAAGCCAACATGATGATCAACCAGTTGGGTGCAGTCAGTGTGACTCCATTTTATAATTTGGAGATCGAAATGCATCCAGGAACAGGCGGCATTAAAAGCATGCAGATCAGGTAAGAGCTTTTCTGATCTTTACAAGTTTCCGCAGCAGATCTTCCAGCAACTCAAGTTTTAACATATTGGCGCCATCCGACAGGGCTTTGGCTGGTTCAGGATGGGTTTCCAGAAACAAGCCGTCAACACCAGCGGCAACACCAGCCCTGGCAATGGTTTCTATCAGTTCAGGTTTTCCTCCTGTGACCCCCGTACTTTGATTGGGCTGTTGCATGGAATGTGTAATATCCAGAACCACAGGGACATCGAACTTTTGCATTTCCGGGATGCCCCGGTAATCAATCACCAGATCCTGGTAGCCAAACATATTTCCTCTCTCTGTGATCATTACATTTTTGTTGCCCGATTCCCGAACTTTGTCTACGGCAAACTTCATGGAGGCAGGCGAAAGAAACTGTCCCTTTTTAATGTTGACGGGTTTTTCGGTATATGCTGCTGCAACCAGCAAGTCCGTCTGCCTGCATAAAAAGGCAGGAATTTGAAGGACATCTACATACTCGGCTGCAATGGTAGCTTCTGCTTCACTGTGAATATCAGTTATTGTGGGTATCTTAAATTCAAAGCCAACGGCTTCAATGATCTTGAGGGCTTCCATGTCGCCAATGCCTGTGAAAGAATCCAGGCGCGAACGATTGGCCTTTTTGTATGATGCTTTGAAGATGAAGGGGATCTTTAGCTTGTCTGTGATTCTTTTGATCTCTTTCGCGATCAGGAAGGGGCTTTTATCATCTTCCACTACACAGGGCCCTGCGATCAGAAAAAAGTTGCCCGATTGGGTGTTTTTGATATTTTCGATGGCTGTAATCATCTTTTATTCAATTTGTTTGCAAAATTAACAATTAATCATTTCGATTCATTTCAATTCCCATTTTTTCCATCAATATGGTTGCGTTCATGCTTTTGCACACACCCGGATGAAGTTTATAATCAAAAAACAATTCTTTACCGGATATTTGTACGTCGAAGTTATAATTTGCAATATTTTCCGGCAATTCCTTCTCCAGTTGGGATAATTCAAGATCATGTGTGGCAAGCAATCCCACAGCCTTGTTTTTTACGAGTTGCCTGACCAAGGCCTCCGATCCGAGGTGTCGATCGTGGGAGTTGGTGCCGCGCAAGATCTCGTCCATCAGCAGCAACACATTATCTCTTTTCCTGGCTCTTTGCAGGATTTCATTCAATCGTTTTAATTCGGCATAAAAGGAAGAAGTATTCTCCGAAAGGGAATCCATGATACGCATGCTTGTATGCAATCCTACCGGAGAGAAACGAAGGGATTTTGCACAGACAGGGGCTCCATTCTGTGCCAGGACGAGGTTGACACCAATGGTGCGCAGAAAAGTTGTTTTGCCCGACATATTGGATCCGGTGATGATGGCAATGCTGGATCTGCCATGGATCTTAAAATCATTATTGATTCTTTTGTTGCGCGATATCAGGGGATGTCCCATTTCCTCAGCCTCGAAAACAAAACCTTCCGAATTTTTCACTTCCGGGAAATGCCAGTCAGGAAAATTGTAAGCAATATTGCCGAAGCAGCTCAGGCTCTCGAAATCTCCCAGGATATTAAACCAATCAGGGATGATATCATGGTATTTCTTCTTCCATTTTTCAATCAGCATAAGCTGTTTCAAATCCCAGAGCAAAAAAAGATTCAAAGGGATGGCCACGAAAATATTCAAACGATAGTCAAGCCTCTTCCCATATTTGGATAATTTCTGGATGATTTCAGAGGCATCACGCTCATGATGAAATAATTTTTCTTTCAAGGCAGATAGATTGGCAGTGGAAAAACTTTCCTTTTCAATCAAAGCGATTACTTCGGCAAAGCCGGCCAGTGCCTCGTTTGTGCCGGATATCCGGTTGTGGACAATTCCTGCTTTTCTAACATATTGATAATTGATCAAAAAACTCAACATCAGTAAAAGCAAAAGGTAACCCGGTGGAACGATGAAAAAGCTGAGTATCACCAAAGGGATGCTAAGAAAAGGGAAGCCATTGACAACAAATTTCAGCAATGCATTTTTGCTGAGAACATCCGTTGATTTTAAAAAATCAATAATTTTTGCAGCGGCGTCTTCCCGTTTCTTGTGCATCATTCCCTTCATGATCAATTGCTGGCGAAAATTTAGTTTGGCGGAAATTTCTTTGACAGCTTCCTGTTCCCTGGAAATATTTTTCTTTTCAGAGATATTCATCAATCGCCCCGCAAGACTGCCCTTACCAGGATTTCCGGAGGTCCTGTTCAGAAACTGAAACAAAGAAGCTTCACCGAATATATCAAGATCGAAAGTATAAGGATGTTTGGGATCCGTATATTCGGCACCATCCTCAAACTGACTGAAATTGCCGTTCAGAAATTCAATTTCATTCCGGTTGATGCTGATCATGATTTTGCAGATCTGCTCCTTCCGGCTGTTCTGAATGTCTGACTGTATAAAATATATGAACAAGGCCAGGAAGAAAAGCGCAGCAAGAATAGCTGCCGGCAGGCTGAGCGGGAACAAGAAGTAAAACCCGGCAATGCTTCCCAGGAAAGTAACGGCCCTTAAAAGTGTGAACCATTTCTTTTTACGAATAATGACTTCAAGCTTTGCTTCATTATCCCTGATCTTTTTGTGATAGATCGATGATGCCTCCATAGGCATGCGAAATTACGGTTCACCAGTAATATTAGGTGGGGAACAGTATTTAGCTACGCAAAGATCAATGTCACCCTGTAGATAAAAAACCCGATATCATTAATTCCCCTGAAAACAGATCTGAAAGCCTTGATCTTGGAGTTAAAGTTTTCT
>JAIOZK010000016.1 GCA_021740625.1 Bacteroidales bacterium | reverse complement strand
CAGAAAACTTTAACTCCAAGATCAAGGCTTTCAGATCTGTTTTCAGGGGAATTAATGATATCGGGTTTTTTATCTACAGGGTGACATTGATCTTTGCGTAGCTAAATACTGTTCCCCACCTAATATTACTGGTGAACCCTTTTAGAATTCGGATAAGACGCTTCTGCTCCAACTCCTGTAAAGCTTTTAAAGAGTCATTTCCTGTAAGTTCTATTGTTAGTGTTTGCATAAAAATAAATTGATGTTTAATCTACAAAATTTAACACAAATCATAAAAAGTGTATTGTATCAACGCTATAAACACAAGCTTACAAAATATACTGAAATAATTTCCTCAAATCCTTTACCTTTAACAGGCCGCAGGGCAAAAATCAGCTAAAAAATTCTTCCTGCCTGCCAATGCTCACTTCTCACCCCTCATTATTTTCTTCGTTCTTTCTCCGTATTTAATACGTAGTTAATACGATTAATTACGTATGAACATCGTATGAACATCGGACCAATTAGAGTCTGTCCATAAAGTCTCAATTTATCCACCATCCTCCGCACCCCCTTAGTCCCCTGAAGGTGAAATCCCCCACACAACCAAGGGGTTGGATGATTCTCTCCGCCTCAGGCGGAGAGTTAGAGGGATTTGCGAAGGAGGGCGAGTTTACGGACAGACCCTAAATACAACCTGCCTGGCCGGCAGGTAGGAATTGATTATTACCCAATAACCCATGAATTTTAGAATTAAAAAGAAATTAAACAATAATAAGAAGACTGAAGAACCTGCTAGCAAAAATTAGATTAATTCGATAAATTGGATGACAAAATCATCAGATGATCATCATCATTTTAATCATTATTAAACAATTAGACTTTTCGTTAATTCACATTTAGTGCTAGTTGGGGTAACAAGGGATCTGATTTGAAGTTTAAACCCAAACCATTGTTTATTCATGCAAATAATTTGGATGGCAACCCCGTCCCAGTAACTGATGATGGACCTAGCGCATATCAATCAAATAAAAATCCGGATATTCCTCCTCGCTGAACAGGAACATATTTTCTCCAAGCGGGATGTTGGATTCGAAATTCTTGATGTTGTATGAGTAAATGCTGCCATTTTTGTCGAAGATGGTGAAACGCACAATTTGTTTGTTTTCTTTATCAATAACTACCTCCACTTTTGAATAGGTTTTACCTTCCTCAGGTTTCAGGTCGATAGTTTGTAAAACCCTGCCATTTTCGGTAATCTCCCCTGTGAACCTTGATTTGTATTTTTCATTGTATTTGTTCAGCAGGTTGGAAGGTGTAATGGTTTCATCCGATTCTTCCACGGCATTCAGCATAACTTCTTCATCTTCTTCCAGGACTGTCCAGAGATTTTCGCCATTGCAGATAACCACCTGTCCTGCGATATTCAGCCTGTACCTATCACCCGAAACCCAGATAGTTCCTTCTTTGGTTTCGTCAATTCCGGCCGATTCATTCAACATGGTATAATCGAAATCTGCTTTAAAACTTTCGTATGAATTGGTTTTTTCCACGACCGCGTCCAGTATCTCCGTTGCTTTTTTGTCCCTTACCTGTGCAGCGGTGCTTAAGACGGTCAGCATCAATGTGATTCCAAAGTACTTTTTCATCATGATATATCTTCTTCTTTTTTGTCCAGATCTTTCAAAAACTGTTCCAGTGCAAACTCGTTGGCCACCTTTACTTCCCGGGCTTTGCTTCCCTCGAATGGCCCGACAATGCCAGCAGCTTCAAGCTGGTCGATGATCCTGCCTGCCCGGTTATACCCCAGTTTGAGTTTTCGCTGGAGCAATGAAGTTGAACCTTGCTGGGTCTGCACGATGATCTTGGCAGCCTCTTCAAACAGTTCATCCCGCTCGTTGGGATCATATTCGGGTGTACCTTCGCTTTCATCATCTTCATATTCGGGCAATTTGTATGCTTCCGGATAGGCACGCTGGGAACCGATGTAATCTGTCACTCTTTCCACTTCATGTGTATCGATGAAGGCACATTGCAAACGGATCAAGTCGCTGCCTGTTGACATCAGCATATCGCCCCGGCCGATTAACTGGTCGGCACCGCTTGTATCGAGGATGGTTCTGGAATCGATCTTGGAGATCACCCGAAAGGCAATGCGCGCAGGAAAATTGGCTTTGATGGTTCCGGTAATGATATTGACCGAAGGCCGCTGCGTAGCAATGATCAAATGTATGCCGATGGCCCTTGCCAACTGGGCAAGCCGGGTTAGGGGGTTTTCAATCTCCTTGCCGGCCGTCATGATCAGGTCGGCAAACTCATCGATCACCAGGATGATATAAGGAAGGAAACGATGTCCTTCCAAAGGATTGAGTTTCCTGTCGATAAACTTCTTGTTGTATTCTTTGATGTTTCTGACCTGTGCATCTTTCAGCAGATCATAGCGGTTGTCCATTTCGATGTTGAGGGAATTCAGGGTCCTGACCACGCTTCTTGTTTCGGTTATGATGGCTTCTTCGGTATCGGGGAGTTTTGCAAGGAAATGCCTTTCGATCTTGGAAAAAAGGGTGAGTTCCACCTTTTTGGGATCCACCATGACGAATTTGATCTGTGCAGGATGCTTTTTGTAAAGCAATGAAGCAATGATGGCATTCAGTCCAACCGATTTACCCTGCCCGGTAGCACCTGCCATCAGAATGTGCGGTAGCTTGGTTAGATCTAGCACATAGCTTTCATTGGAGATGGTCTTGCCAAGTCCCATGGGCAGTTCGAAAGG
Source organism: Bacteroidales bacterium (assembly GCA_021740625.1). Classification (GTDB taxonomy): domain Bacteria; phylum Bacteroidota; class Bacteroidia; order Bacteroidales; family JAIOZK01; genus JAIOZK01. The sequence continues at coordinate 89,109 of JAIOZK010000016.1, read as the reverse complement.
GGTGTTCTGAAATCTTTCACTCCCCAGGATAGATTGCATGGAAACGATCTCGGGATTCTGGTTAGGCACTTCTATGCCAATGGTACCTTTGCCCGGTATGGGTGCTATGATGCGTATTCCAAGTGCAGCAAGGCTTAAAGCAATATCATCTTCCAGGTTCTTGATCTTGGAAATTCTGATGCCGGGCGCCGGAATGATCTCATACAGGGTAACCGCCGGCCCGATGGTGGCTTTGATCTTTTCAATCTTGATGGCATAGTGTTCCAGCGTCTCTACGATGCGGTTTTTGTTTTGCTCTAGCTCTTCCTTTCTTACAGAGATCTCATCGTCTCCGTATTCATCCAGCAAGTTCAAACCAGGACTTTTATAATGCGGAAGGTCAAGGGTGGGATCGAAGTCGGTATCGATTCCCTTGCGTTCACTTTGTTCTCCCGTTTGCTCCTCTTCTTTCCTTTTTTCTATGGTTAATTCAATATCACTTTCCACATTTTTCTGCGAATTCGGTTCTTTTGAATTATCCCCGGTATCTTGAAGTGACTCATGCCCATGTTCGGCATTCTCTTTATCAATTCCTTCGTCTTCGGTTACCGAAAACTCTACTGTATTGTATTTATCTTCGGGCTCATCTCTTTTCGGTCTGTTACCTTCACCGGCTTCCTCGGTTTCTTTCTTCCTTTTTTTTCTTTTTTTAAAGAAACCGGGAAGGTTGAAAGCAATGATGATCACACTGAGCAAGACGAAGAGGAGCAGGATCACGGTACCCACCCAGCCGATAACTCCCTCGAGCCATTGCGATATTTCGTATCCGAAGACCCCTCCCATGATGGCCAGGCTTGTTTCCCGGAAGAAGAAGCCAAAGAACAGTGACAGCCAGAGAATAAAAACTACAGAATAGATAATGGTCCTGCCGATAGAGAAAAGCCGGATGTTCAGGGCCAGTTTCAAACCCGAAACGAAGAGGATCAAAACGAAGAAGAAAGAAGATATCCCAAAACCATTTTTTATGAGTATATTGGAGAGGTATGCGCCGATGAAGCCAGTCCAGTTCTTGATCTCCACTTTACCACTCAGGTCAGCCTGTGCCGCATCAGCGATTTTGTCGTAATCAATCCACCAGGTGAAAAAGTAAGAAACAAAAGCAAACAACAGGTAAAATGACAAAAGAAAAAGAAAAAAGCCGCTGATCTTCCTGAATTTGATCATCCTGTTTGTAGCTCGCTCCCGGTCACTGTTTTGACTGATCTTTGCGGATTTCTTTTTACGTTTCTCCCGACTGTCGTTTCTTTTGAGCTTGTTTGCCTTTTTCGTCATCTGTATATTCTGAAGGGTCTAGCAAAAGTATAAAATAATGATCATATCTGTTTGATTTCAATAAAAAGGGTTATCCTCACAACGAAGACAACCCTCTGTTATTTCTATGAATATATGATCAGCCGCCGAAATTTCTCTGCAACTCCTCTCTCGTGGTTTCTTCGTATCCTTCTGGGATTACGAATTCATCATCTGATACTTTTTTCTTTTTAACATCCGTGGCGGTAAACACCATCTTCATCCCCTGTGTATTTAATTCGTATTGCAGCATCAGCCCGTCGATCTTTTCAAACATGGCCTTATCCGAATAAATGTTGCCCACATCAAATTTATCGGTATAATAAACCGTGATATCATTTTCATCTTGCGTTTCTTTGTTCTTCAAATGTATGATCACCTTTTCGCAGTCGTAACCGGCAATTTCTTTCGTTTTGCCTGTTTCTTCTACAGTTGTTTCGTACTTGTTCATTTCTTCCTCATTTTCTTCGAAACTGCTTCTGAGTGCGAATTTCTGGCCCATGGCATCGATCAGGGTGATGTTGGTTTTGTTCTTGCCGTCGGTGATCATTGTCTGCTCACCGGCACCGGTTGTAATGGATGTTTTAAGCATATCGCCTTTGATCATCACAATGGCAACTTTGGGCAGCATACTCATGGTCTGGGCATCAAACTCTGATTCGGGATATGATATCTTGTAGGTGATGATGCCCCGGAATGGCTTCTTGCCCGCCATTGACTGGCTTGAGAATGCGATTGATATAATGATTAGGATACTTAAAAAGCGAATTAATTTTCTCATGTTAAATTTTACTTTTTGATTTTTAATTGATTGATTTATTTTACAAGTCTGAAAATTTTATTCCATCTTATCTTGCCTCCGAAGAGTGGTTTGTCAGGATCAAGGGATAGCCAGACAAAAACGGCTTTACCAACGATGTGATCTTCGGGTACGAAGCCCCAGAACCTGGAGTCGGCAGAGTTGTGCCGGTTGTCTCCCATCATCCAGTAATAATCCATTTCTACCACATATTCATCCCTGGGCTGCCCGTCAATGAATACTTGATCACCCTTTACCGCAAGATCATGTCCTTCGTAGGCATGTATCAAACGCTCATAAAGTAGGATGTTTTTTGTAGTAAGCTTCAGGGTATCGCCTTTTTTCGGAATATAAAGCGGCCCGAAATTGTCTGCATTCCATTTGTAAGCGGGATCGTGCGGGAAAATGTTCTTGTCATAAGTCTCAGGGGGGATCACCCTTTTCTGGACCAGTTTGATGTTTGGATAATCTTCCAGTTGGCGGGCAGCTTCTTCGGTCAGCGTGAGTATAAACTCGCCGGCCTGGCCGCCAATTCTTTTTTCGGTAATTCCAAGTCTTTCGAAAACACGGGGATTGATGGGGGTGCCATCAGTTTTAACAATGTAGTGGTATTGCTTTTTGCCCGGGTTGTCGTTGGGGGTTCCATTGATGTATACGGTTTGATCGACGATCTCCAGGGTGTCTCCCGGAAGTCCGATACAACGCTTGATGTAATTTTCACGCTTATCGACCGGCCGTGCCGTGATCTCCCCGAAATTTCGCATGTCATTCAAAACCCGCTTCCTGCCATATTCCCGCACAAGTGAATAATAACTCACATTGCTCTGGAATTTCAGGGAAACCGTATCTCCGTCAGGATAATTGAATACAACCGCATCATTCCTTTTTACATTTGACAGACCCGGAAAGCGATAATACGGAAGCTTGATCCATTCCAGGTACGATTTGGTGTTTTGCGTCATGGGCATGGTATGATGCACAAAGGGGAAGGCAATGGGGGTGTTGGGTACCTTGGGTCCGTAAGCGATCTTGCTTACAAACAGGTAATCTCCCACAAGCAATGATTTTTCCATGGAGGAAGTGGGAATGGTGTATGCTTCTATTAAAAATATCCTGATGATGGTGGCAGCAATCACGGCAAAAATAATGGCATCCACCCATTCACGGACAATGCCTTTCTTTCTCTTGGGTCTTTCTGATGGCGGGATAAACTTTTCCTTGTCGGAGAAGCCCAGATAGGGCAAATAAATGAAGGGAAAAATGACTGCCAGGGCCTGCTGACCGAGGCCGTATTTTTTGAAACCTTTCAGCATCTCCACGATCATCAGCATATATACAAATACATTGATGAAAGGGATGATTAGAAAAACATACCACCACCATGGTTTGTCAATGATCCTGAGCCATACCCAGAGGTTGTAAAAGGGGATAAGTGTTTTCCAGGCTGGTTCTCCGGCTTTTTCAAAAACTTTTGCTGCAAATATCGTAGGCAGGGTAAGCGAAAGCGGAATGAGAATAATCAATAAAAGCATGTTAATTGTTTTAGTGCTCAAAATTAAGGGCGAAAATACAAAAGTCTGCTCAATATCTTGTTAAAAATTGTTAAGCCTCATTGATTCCCGAATTGCCTTCAATCAAATGTTTTCGTTCTTTTCGTGATTTTTAAAACCCAGGCTTTTGAAAACGCTCATCAGATTTTTCCTGTTGATGGCATGTTTGCTGGTACCTCCCGTCCCCAGCAGGAAGGCATATGATTTTCCATCTTCAAGATGTGAGGTAATGATCTTGACCATCCCGAGGATTGGGATGATGGCAAACATCCCGGGCAATCCCCATACAAGGGCACCGGCGACCACACCAAAAATAGTCACCATGGGATTGATCTTCACAGCACCCCCGGTAATGTTGGGCGTTAAAATGTTGTTCTCCAGGAACTGAATGATGATGAACAAAAAGATCACCCTGAGGGGGTAAATGGGTGAAGGCATTACCAGGAAGGAGAATACCAGGGGAACAAGTCCCCCGAGCAAAGTCCCGAAATAAGGGATGAAATTGAACAATGCCGAAATGATGCCCAGTATCAGTGCATATTTGATCCCGATGATATACAAGCCTGTGGAGTTTAATATGCAAAGGATCAGCACCACGATAAAAACACCACCCATGTATTTTTTTGTGACATCGGCAATTTCCCTGAGTATATCGATGGTTAATTTTTTGTCTTTTTCAGGAACTACTTTTAAAATAAAGTATGCGATCTTGGTCCTATAATAGAGGAATAAAAATACATATACCGGAAGCAAACCGGCCTTCACCAGTGTGCCGGTGGTAGCGGAGAAAACATTGTTGATAAAATCGCTGCTGCTGTCGAATAAATGGTTCACCCGCTGGCTCAGAAGGTTCCTGATCTCTCGTTCATCCAGTCCCAGGTAGTCATTGACAGAAGACACAATGCCCCCGATGTTTTGGGAAGCCTGTTTTTTGATCTGGGGTAAATCCTGCAAAAGGATTTCGATCTGGTTATAGATAAAAACGAGTGCTGAGGCGATCACAATGATCCCGAAGATGATGCTGACCAGGTTGGCCAGTATCCTGGGGAAATGATTTTTTTCGAGCCAGTTGGCGATGGGGAAAAGCAGGTAAGCAAACAACATACCCAGTACAATGGGGTATAGATAATCCCTGGCAACAATGATGGCTGTGAACAACAGCAGCATGTTGAGTAAAAAAATCAACAATCTGACCGGAAAGGGATAACTTGACACCTTCATATTTTTCAGTACTTATAACAAACCTAAGGAATTAATCAATTCGTAGCTTCATTTAACAAAATGAAAACTCAAAATTAATACCAGGAGATGATAAAACAATAGAATATGTGCCAGATTATTTTTTCAGGATTTTGAAAGTGCGTGCCTTTTCTTTGTCGGATATCTGCAGAAAATAAAAACCTGCCGGGAGATCCTGCACATCGAGGACAATTTCGCGCATTCCCTGTTCAAGGATTTCGGTTTTCAGGCTTTTGCCTGCCAGGTCGATCAGTCGCAGCCGTGCGGTTTCTTCCGGATTTTCGAACTGCAACCGGAGTTTGTCCCTTACAGGATTTGGAAAAGGAGGCTTTGATAAAAAAACAGCTTGGGTTTCTTCGATATTTACTTCACCACCACCGTCAGTGGTTTTCAGGATCATGCCCTTGCTTCCGGTGATCCAGCCAATATCTTCATCCAGGAAGAAGATATCATAGAGGTTTTCTGAACCGTATTCACTTGTATTCCATGTTGTATCACCCGTTGTGGTGTAATGCAGTTTGCCATTGGCAGAAGCGGCCCAGCCAGTTTTGTTGTTCTTGAAATAGAGGTCGAAAACATCATCAGCTATCTCCAGTTGTTTCAGAGTCCATGTATTGCCACCATCCACGCTGAAAAATATTCTGCCCAGGCTTCCTGCAGTCCAGATGATCTCATCATTTACAGGAAAAACGGTATTCAATGAGGCATAAGCCGGCAAAGCTGTGTCCTTCGACCAGCTCATACCGCCATCTTCAGTTTTCAAGAAGGTGGAATTATCCCCGACAGCAAATCCCCTGAGTTCATCCAGGAAATAGCAATCCTTAATGAAACCGGTGAGCGTATCGGTATATACAATGATCCAGTTCGATCCGCCATCGGAAGTTTTGAGGATGGAATAGGCGCTGCCGAACATCCAGCCAAGGGTGTCGTTCAGGAAGAAGCTTCCCTTGAAGTAAGTATCGGAGGATGTATATTGTTTTTGCCAGCTTGCTGCTGAATCGGAGGAATGGTACATATGATAGACTTTATTGTCCCGTTTACTGAGATTGCCCAATGTATCCTCTTCAACAATCATCCACATATTCCGGGCGTCAATCGTATAAAAATCCAGGATTCGCTGGTTGCTATCGATCGAGCCTTTGATGAATTGCCAGTTGGAACCTCCATCAACACTTGCCTGAATTCCAGCTTCTCCGGCAATCCAGCCCCGCAGGGAATCCGTAAAAAAGACCGAATGAAAATTATCGGTAGAGTCGGGTGTTTGCTGATTCCAGGCCGAATCGGCCACAAAGGACTGTGCATACAAAGAAAATACAAACAGTAATTTGAATACGATGATCAGGGATGATTTTTTCATAATCCTGCATTTTGTAATGAGCCGCAAATTTAATAATTGTCCGGCACTATGGCCCAAAAAGCAGGATGTAAATCCTTAATGTTTATTAAAATCTGAAGTTGAGTGTAATTCCTGGATGAAAGCCACTGCCCAGGTTGGCATAATCTGCAACGGGTTTCAGTCTGATTCCCAGGTCATCGTCAATGCTGTAATTGTAGAGGTGCGCATCCACGGCTGCATCCACCACATTGAGGATGTACCAAAAACCTGTGAGAATGTATGTGAATTCCAGGTTACGCCTGTAGTAATCCCTCCCCTGGGCCAGTTGTTCCGGTGCATATTTATCAACATATTCATTGTCGATCGGGATGCTTTGGTCCCCTTGTGTAACATAATCGTATGCCTGCCGGTATTTCCTGTATTCATTTCCGTTCATGATTGCAAAATATCCCAGCACACCAAAACCGGCATAAACCACAGGAATTTTCCAGTATTTTTTATTATAGGCCTGACCCAGGCCGGGCAGGACCATGCTGTAGAGTGTGGCTTTCTGGGGAGAGTGTTTGTATGTCGCAGTATCTGCTGATTCGGTAATTTTATTTGGAATGCTGTCTTTTTGTTGTGCTGATAGTTGTAAGCTACTCAGCACAAAAAAAATAAAAATCAGGGTTCCTGCCAGGCATTTGCCGGACATCATTTGCAGAAATACTTTGAAAGCAGGTTTGTACTGCATGTTTATTTGAGTTGTTCAAGGATTCTGTCGAAATCATCATCCGAATCGAAGGAGATAACGATCTTTCCATTTCCTTTATTACTCCTGTTTATGCTAACCTTTGCCTCCAGCATTTTGTTGAGTTTGTTTTCTGCCTTTGTGAATTTTTCGGGCAGGGAAGGCGGTTGGGTTGACTTTTTCTCTTTTTTCTCAGGTTTTTTAAAACTTCGTACAAGGTTTTCGGTTTCTCTAACAGAAAGTTCTTCTTTGAGGATGATGTCCAGCGCTTCGGTTTGTGCTTCCTGATCGCTCAGGTTAATCAATGAACGTGCATGCCCCATGCTGATTTGGTCATTTCGAAGTGCCAGTTGTACTTCGGGAGAAAGTTTCAGCAAGCGGAGATAATTGGTGACGGTGGTTCTGTTTTTACCCACCCTTTCGCTGAGTTTTTCGTGGGTAAGCTTGCATTCTTCTATCAGTCGCTGGTAGCTGATGGCAATTTCTATGGCATTCAGGTTTTCGCGGTGAATGTTTTCCACCAGGGCCATTTCGAGCATCTGTTCATCATTGGCAACCCTGATATAGGCTGGCATTTCTTCCATGCCGGCCATTTTGGATGCTTTCAGGCGCCTTTCACCCGAGATCAACTGGTATTTTTCATATCCCAGCTTCCTAACCGTAATGGGTTGTATGATCCCCTGTTCTGCAATACTGTCGGCAAGTTCCTGCAGGCTTTCTTCATCAAAATCGTTCCTGGGTTGAAAGGGGTTGGCATCAATTTGATCCAGTTTAATATTGGCGATGGCGCCGACCACATAATTGCCAGATATGTCTTTGGATGTAATATCCGTATCCGGGCTGGCCAGTATGGCTGCAAGACCTTTTCCCAATGCCTTTTTTTTGTTAGTCATTCGAAATGTTTATTTGTTTTTCAGATTCGTCTAATTGCGTCAAACCGTTTTTTTGTAATATTTCCCTTGCGAGATTCAAATAGTTGATGGCTCCTGTGCTATTTGCATCATGCATGATAATCGTTTCTCCAAAGCTGGGAGCTTCGCTCAGCCTGGTATTTCTGTTGATGAGCGTTTTGAACACCATTTGCTGGAAATGGGTTTTTACCTCATCCACCACCTGCTTGGAAAGTCGTAAGCGCGAATCAAACATGGTAAGCAAAATACCCTCGATGTCAAGGTTTTCATTTAACCTCGACTGCACGATCTTGATTGTATTCAGCAATTTGCCAAGACCTTCAAGTGCAAAATATTCGCATTGAACGGGCACGATAACGGAATCGGCCGCTGTGAGGGCATTTACAGTGATCAGCCCCAGTGAGGGAGAGCAATCGATGATGATAAAGTCATATTTATCTTTCAGTTTACTTGTCACCTTGCGCATCATTTTTTCACGGTTGGGTAAATTGATGATCTCTATTTCAGCCCCTACCAGATCAATGTGAGCGGGGAGAATATCGAGATTGGGCGTTTTGGTGTTCAGGATGATATCTTCTGCGTTAATATCATCAACAATACATTCATAAATGCTGGTCTTTATGTTTTTCGGATCAAAGCCAACGCCGGCGGTTGCATTGGCTTGCGGGTCGGCATCAATAATCAGTGTTTTGAGGTCGAGCACTGCCGTACTTGCCCCGAGATTGATCGCTGTGGTTGTTTTCCCCACACCGCCCTTTTGATTGGCAATTGCAATTATTTTTCCCATAATTTGTTTGTCAAAGTATTAACATTTTGCTCCCTTCTGAAGCCTGACAGACAAAATTAAAATAAAAGGAAAATATTCAAACAGTGAAGCAAACTAAGTTATTAACTGATACACCAGGAATGTTAATAAAAAAATGAAAGTCTTTTGAAATACTGTTTCCAGGAAGCAATCAGGATGTTTTGATATCTTCCTCACCCTCGTCCTTAGAATCATCTGTATCCTTTTCTTCCTCGCTGGAATCATCCTCTTTGCCCAGGTCCTCGAATTCGATATCGGTGTGACTTTTAGTTTCTTCGGGTTTTACCTCCTGCGTGGATTCGGATTTTTCCTGCTCCCGCGGTTCTTCCTGATTGTTTTCAATAAATGTAATCGTGTCTTTGAAGCCATTGGCAAATTTATCAAAATCTTCCTTGTACAGGAAGAGCTTGTGTTTTTCGTAATAAAATTTGCCCTGTTCGTTGTTAAACCTTCTTTTGCTTTCGGTAATCGTCAGGTAGTATTCTCCGGCCCGCGTTGATTTTACATCAAAAAAATAGGTCCTTTTGCCCGCTCTTACTGTGTGTGAGTAAATCTCATCTCTCTTTGGCTTGTTATCGCTCTCTGCCATTTCGCTGTATGTTTTATTATTAAAACTCGCTTCCCTTATCGCAAAAATAAAAATATTATTTAAAAATCAAAATCTATCAAGTTTTATATTTCTTTTTTCTTTCTGGTCGATAACAAATACACAGACAAAGACTTAAATGATATGGTTGCATTCTTTGTCGCAGGCATACATCATTTTTTTTATTTTGGGTTCATGTATTTGAATTTTTGAACTACTTTTGCTTTTTAAAATGTTCAGTTCATAAATTAATGCTTAGCAGGCGGCATCTAAGAATAAAGGTATTACAATCTCTGTATGCATTCATCCAGTCGGGCAACGACCGGTTGGATATGGGAGAGCGTGAATTGTTGAAAAGCATTGACAAGCTTTATGAACAATATATATATTTGCTTTCCTTCCTCAAAGAGGTTTTTGAGTTTGCAGAAACACGTATGGAGGAGAATAAAAAGAAACATCTTCCCACGAAAGAAGACCTGGATCCCAATACCAAATTCATCGACAACAGGTTTATCAAGCAATTAACTGACAATCGCGTTTTCAGGCGGAAAGAATATGACTTGAAAATCAACTGGGTAGATGAGCAGGAAATGCTGCGTAAGTTTTATGTTAAGCTTCGTGATAGCAGACTTTATAAAGATTACATGTCTTCTTCAGGCGATTCTTACCAGGAAGATAAGGACCTTTGTATACAGATCGTGAAGAAACATCTGACGGATTTTCCGGCCCTTGAGTTTTATTTTGAAGAAAAAAACATTTACTGGGCCTCTGATTACTACCTTGCTGTGTGGCTCGTTCTGAAAAGTATTAAAGGTTTTGAAAACGATCATGATTCATTTCACCCGCTTCCGGGTATATTCAAAACTGCTGATCAGGCTGATAATGAAGATCTGGCTTTTATTAAGAAATTGTTCCGCAAAACCATACTCCGCAAGCCTGAAGCAGATGAACTGATTGAACAAAGAGCCAAAAATTGGGAAATCGAAAGGATCGCAACCATGGATAAACTGATCCTCGAAATGGCCATCATCGAATTGATGGAATTTGATTCCATCCCGATCAAAGTCAGCCTGAACGAATACATTGAACTTGCTAAAATATTCAGTACGGCGAAAAGCCGGGTTTTTATCAACGGAATCCTTGATAAGCTGATCGAAGACCTGAAAAAAGAAAACAAAATAATCAAGAAGGGCAGGGGCCTGATGACCTGATTTTTATTATCTTTCCCTCCTGATGCAAATTTTAAGGATAATATCTTACTTCCTTTTATCTTTTATTTTGTTGGTAGCAAAATCTTTCGCGCAGCCATCGTTCGACAGCGTAAAAATGTTGCAGGATGTCCTGCCTCGAATGGAAAAATTTGAAGTCAATTGCTACATCACCACCCAGGTTGAAAATGTTTATGATTATGAAAAGTTTTGGCTTTATGCTGTGTTTGAAAATCCTAACGGACAAAACGATACTGTTGATGGTTTTTATTTTCAGCAATATGAAATGACCGCACCCAACCAGATCGAAGCCCTTGGCGATCCCTACTGGAAAATTCGCTATACTCCTGAGGTGACCGGCACCTATCAATTTTCATTGGTTTGTACTGATACCAGTGGAACAGCCCAGGAACCACCGATGGAATTCACCTGTACTGCTTCTGACCACAAAGGCTTTGTCAGAAATACAGATGGCAGACAGGTTTTTTATGATGATGGTGATATCTTTATTTCACTGGGACAAAACATTGCATGGGATGGTTTTGAACAGGACTTTTATCATTACAAGCCCTATACCGACAGCATGGAAAAATACGATGCCAATATGGTACGACTGTACATGACTCCATGGTCTTATGGAATTGAGTGGAGCGAAACCGGACTGGGACAATACACAGAACGTCTCTCGAATGCATGGAAGCTGGATTGGATTATGGATCAGTTCAATGAAAAGGATATTTTGTGCTCACTTGTACTATGCATTCATGATGAGTTGATCTACTCAAGCAATTCAAATAATCACTGGCAGGACAATCCTTACAATGATGATAATGGCGGACCATGTCCAGAGCCACAGGATTTTTATATAAATGAAACCGCCAGGGAATTGTTTAAGCGAAAACTAAGGTACATCAATGCAAGGTGGGGTTATTCGGATAATATTCTGGAATACGAGATACTCTCGGAAGCAGATAATTTTCCATATTACCAGGAAGAAAAAGCTGATATCCGCAATTGGATCGTTGAAATGGCTTCCTACATGAAAGGCATAGATCCGAATGATCATTTCACAACGGCAAGTTATGCAGTGGCAGAGCATGACTCCCTGCTCTGGCTGGATCCTGCCATAGATATTGCACATGTGCATGTTTACCTGCCCCAGGATGGTGACCTTACTCTTTCATTGTATGACAAACTGAGGAATTATTTTTCAGCTTTTGACAAAGCAATTATTGCCGGTGAGGCAGGATTGTTCCACCTGGAAGATACGCTGGTTTTGAAAGATCCCATGGGAATAACATTTCACAATGCCCTCTGGGTTTCTCATTTTGCAGGTTCATTCTCATCAGCTCTGTACTGGCACTGGCCCGGGTATATCAATGAACTGAAGCTGTATCCTCATTATGCTGCAGTAAAAGCGTTTTTTAACAATGATGATTTTTATTATGAAGACCCTCAGCCTGCAGAAATTTTCTGTTATTCCGACTCCGTCATGAATGTGAGGATCATTCCAAAATATTTCAGCATCAGCATGCCTGCGGAACATGATACTTTCGAAGTTCAGCAAAGTGGCCGGCTGAGACCTTTGAACCTGTTTTTGAGTGAGGTATTATACGGGACTGATCCTGTCGGGCAGAACCTTAGAAATCCTCCTGTTTTCAGTTGCGATTATATACAGGAAGGATTTATTAGCATACATACCGGGGCGTTTGTCAACAATGCCATATTATCTGTTTCAATCGACGGGCAGGTGGTATTTGAAGAGATGGTTGAGCAAGAAAGTGTATACACGCTAGCAGTGGATTCCGGAAAGCACGATATTATGGTGCAAAACTCAGGAGATGAATTTGGAAGTTATCTCGAGGTTGAGCAGTATGTATTTAAGAATTATGCCCCCGTTTTGCGCGCTTTTGTACTGAAGGACCAGGGATCTGTCAGAGGATGGCTTCAGAACAGGAGGTATAGCTGGCAGCACTGGTTTAACAATGGCAACGAACCCCTTCCGCTTAATCATGCCTGCCTGGAAATTATCGATGTCCCTGAAGGTACGTATACTGTAAGCTGGTGGAATACGGCCAGCGGAGCGATTGATTCGGTCATTCAGGTCAATACGATTGGAACCCGGCTTCGTTTGGAAGTTGATGATGTTTTATGGGATAAAGCATTCAAAGCAGATCTGGTGGTTGGTACTTCCAGTTTTGAAAGAACTACTCCTGGGATCCATGTCTATCCGAATCCATTCAGGGAAAATGTTAATATTTCTGTTTACAGCCAGAAACAGCAAAAGGCAATGATCAAAATCTTTGATCTGAAAGGCAGATCACTGTGTGATCGATCTGTTCAACTTCAGCATGGAAATAACCTGATCAGGCTGGCTGAGTTGAAGCACTGTAAAAATGCGGTTTATTTGCTTGAGATTGATCTTGAAGATGGTTCTCATGTGCTGAAGCTCATGAAATCGAAATAATATTATTATCTTTGTAAATCACTGAAAACATTGTTATTACATTAACACTAAACGAATATAAAATATATGATATTTGATTTTGAGATGATTAAGGAAGTTTACCGCACACTTCCCGCAAGCGTAAAAAAAGCAAAAGAGATCATAGGCAAGCCTCTTACTTTAACAGAGAAAATCCTGTATTCACATCTGGATATAGGTGAGCCAACGGAAGCATATGAAAGAGCCGGTTCTTATGTAGATTTTAAGCCCGACCGGGTTGCCATGCAGGATGCCACGGCACAGATGGCTTTGTTGCAGTTCATGCAGGCCGGAAAAGATCAGGTTGCCGTTCCGTCCACGGTTCACTGCGATCACCTGATACAGGCAAAGGTGGGGGCGGCTGCCGATCTGGCCCAGGCCAACAAAGCCAACAAAGAAGTTTTTGATTTCCTTTCTTCTGTTTCCAACAAGTACGGCATTGGCTTCTGGAAACCCGGTGCCGGGATCATCCACCAGGTAGTGCTTGAAAACTATGCTTTTCCCGGGGGGATGATGATCGGAACCGATTCGCATACCGTAAATGCCGGTGGCCTGGGCATGGTTGCCATTGGTGTTGGCGGGGCCGATGCAGTTGATGTGATGGCTGGCATGCCCTGGGAACTGAAATTTCCCAAGCTGATCGGTGTTAAGCTGACAGGAAGAATGAGCGGATGGACATCTGCCAAGGATGTGATCCTGAAAGTTGCGGGTATCCTGAGTGTAAAAGGAGGTACCGGGGCCATCCTGGAATATTTTGGAGAAGGTGCGGAAACCATCTCCTGTACAGGCAAAGGAACTATATGCAACATGGGTGCTGAGATTGGGGCAACGACTTCGCTGTTTGGTTACGATGAAAGAATGGCAGAATACCTGAAGGGAACAAAAAGGGCTGAAGTTGCAAAAGAGGCTGATAAAGTTGCTGAACACCTGACTGGTGATCCCGAAGTATATGAAAATCCTGAGGATTATTTCGACCAGGTGATCGAGATCAATCTTTCTGAACTGGAACCTCATATCAACGGACCGTTCACACCCGACCTGGCCACACCGGTTTCGGAATTTGCCAAAGCCGTGGAAGAAAATGACTGGCCCGAAAAACTGGAAGTAGGCCTTATAGGCTCATGCACCAATTCTTCGTACGAAGATATTACCAGGGCTGCTTCGGTAGCCAAACAGGCGGTTGACAAAAACCTGAAAGTGAAATCCGAATATACGGTCACACCGGGTTCGGAACAAGTGAGGTATACTGTCGACAGGGACGGATACCTGCAGATCTTTGAAAATATTGGCGGCGTGGTGCTGGCCAATGCCTGCGGACCCTGTATCGGGCAATGGGCCCGGCACAACGCGGATAAGCAGGAAAAGAATTCCATCATGACCTCCTTCAACCGCAACTTTGCCAAACGCAATGACGGAAATCCCAATACCCATGGTTTTGTGGCTTCTCCCGAAATCGTAACTGCTTTCAGCATTGCGGGTACGCTGAAGTTCAATCCGATGGAAGATGAACTGATCAATGAAAATGGAGAAAAAGTAAAACTTGATGAACCACAGGGAATCGAATTCCCGCCACAGGGCTTTGCAGTTGAAGATAATGGTTACCAGGCTCCTGCTGAGAATGGCCGGGAGGTTGACGTTGAGATCGATCCCAAATCCGACCGCCTGCAGAAACTGACACCTTTCGATGCCTGGGATGGCAATGATCTGACAGATCTGAAACTCCTCATAAAGGCAAAAGGAAAATGTACCACCGATCATATCAGCATGGCAGGACCATGGCTGCGATACAGGGGACATCTCGACAACATCTCCAACAATTTGCTGATCGGGGCTGTGAATGCCTTTAATGATGAAACCAACCTGATCAGGAACCAGGTTAGCGGAGAATATGAAACCGTGCCAGATACAGCCAGAACTTATAAAAAACTCAACATCGGCAGTATCATTGTTGGCGATGAAAACTACGGTGAGGGCTCTTCCAGGGAGCATGCCGCCATGGAACCCAGGTACATGGGTGTGAAAGTGGTGCTGGTCAGGTCTTTCGCACGTATTCATGAAACCAATCTCAAAAAACAGGGCATGCTTGCATTGACTTTCAAAGATCCGGCTGATTATGATAAAATACGGGAAGATGATCTGATCGATATCAGAGGACTGGATAATTTTAAACCTGGTGCTGACCTGAGGGTGGTACTCAAACATTCTGATGGTACTCAGGAAGAATTTGCCGCCGGGCATACATACAGTTCCAACCAGATTGAATGGTTTAAAGCTGGCAGTGCATTGAATTTAATTCGAAAACTAAACAAATAAACAAATGAAAAGGCAATTAAAAAGCAAAGCCATTTTTCTGTTTGCTTTCTTTACTGCAGGCATCCTGCTTGTTTCCTGTAATTGTATTGAAGGAGAAGGTCCGCTGGTGGAGCAGGGGCGGGAACTTTCTTATTTTGATGAAGTGGAGTTGCGCATGGGAGCAGATGTTATTCTGAAACAGGATTCTCTTTTCAGCCTGACAATCAATGCACAGGAAAATCTTTTAAAGCTTATCAGAACAGAAGTCAAAGGTGAAAAACTGATCATTGATACCGAAAACGGATGCATCCGTTCTGGTAAAAGGATCGAATTCTTTATCACGCTGCCTGTCCTGAAATCACTGGAAATCGATGGTTCGGGCAGCATGAGTTCCGAAGGCAGCTTTACGGTTGACAGGATCGATATTGACATCAATGGCAGCGGGGATGTGCAGTTTGATCTGGTGGCCAACAGGATCAACACAGATATCAGTGGATCCGGAAGGGTTTATCTCAGCGGTACAGCCAATGATCACCGGATCGATATCAATGGTTCGGGTGATGTAAACGCTTTCGGACTGACGACCTACAAGGCAAATGTTCATGTTTCGGGTTCCGGTGATTGTGAACTGGATGTGCACAAAGAATTATCCGTAAAAGTCAGTGGGAGTGGGGATGTTTATTATAAAGGCTCCCCTGATATAAATACCAGAATATCGGGATCGGGTAGTGTGAACAAACAGTAAGAATTAAGTTGCTTTCTTTTTCTCTTCCATGATTTTCTTCAGTACCTTGTCAAGTTTCAGATTGCTGATGGGTTTGGGAATGAAGTCATTCATGCCCTCATTGATAAATTTATATTTGTCTTCATCAAATGCGTAGGCCGTTACTGCAATGATGGGAATACTGGTATTGATCTTTTCGGGATCGCCATTCCGGATAGCTCTGGTTGCCACCACGCCATCCATAACCGGCATTTGGATATCCATCAGGATGGCATCGAAATTCTTTTCATGTAGCTTTTCCAGCACTTCTTTCCCATTCTCGACAAGTGTGGTTTTATGATTCCTGTTCCGGAGCATTTTTAGGATCAATCTCTGATTCAGGTCGTTATCCTCGGCCACAAGCAGGTCCAGGCTCTGTTCTGCAGTATCTTTGTCCTGGGTTTTACCTGCTACAGTTTCTTCTGATACAGGTTTGGATCCTATAATTTCAAAAGGTATCCTGACCCTGAAAACCGAGCCTTCATCAACTTTGCTATCAACATGTATGCTGCCATTCAGGTGTTCAAGCAATTTTTTCGTGATGGTCAGTCCAAGTCCGGTGCCTTTGTATTTCTTAATCGTGGATATGTGTGCCTGTGAAAAAGTATCGAAAATGGAGGTAAGTTTCTCCTCTGGTATTCCGATCCCGGTATCCCTGACCGAGAATTCAAGCAGTAATTCATTCGCGTGGTTTTTCTTTTTCTCTGCCTGTACGTTCAATTCGCAACCTCCCTGCTCAGTAAACTTTATCGCATTGCCGATCAGGTTATAGAGGATCTGCTTCAGGTGGACCCTGTCGCCCATAAGTTCTTCAGGAACATTGTCGCGGATGAAATATTTAATATAAAGGTCCTTGCTTTCGGCACTGGGCCTGTTAGACTGCACAACCTCCCTGACCGTATCCCGGATATTAAAGACCGTCTTGGTGAATTGTACTTTGTTGGCCTCGATTTTTGAAAGATCAAGGATGTCATTGATAATATCGAGCAAATGACTGGAAGAGGACCTGATAATCTCCAGGTATTCTTTTTGTTCGTCATTGAGTGGGGTTTCCAGGGTAAGGTCTGTCATACCGATGATATTGTTCATCGGGGTTCTGATTTCATGACTCATGCTTGCCAGGAACTCACTTTTGGCCTGGTTTGCTCTTTCAGCTTCTTTCTTGGATGCGATCAGTTTACCCTCTAATTTTTTCTTGTCGTTGATGTCGATGATTACCCCGGTCATCCTGACAGGTTTGCCATCTGTATCTCTTTGCACCACCTTGCCCTTTTCCAGTATCCAGATAACCTCTCCATTTTCTCTCCGGATTCTGTATTCAATATCATAATGATCTGTTTTCCCTTCAAGGTGATTTTTGATAGCTTGCAAAACCCAGTCATGATCTTCTTTGTAAACCAGGTGATCCCAGATATAATCAATGTCTACATCCTGGGTTTGCCAGAGTCCATAAATTCTTTTCAGGTAGGGAGAAAGAAAAAGATGCCCGGTTTTGAAATTTCGGTCCCATGTTCCGGCATTGGCTGATTCTACTGCCAGCCTGAGTCTTTCTTCGTTTAGTTCGATATGTTCCTGCACTTTTTTCATGGGCGTGATATCCCTGCAAATGATGAGCAGTTCCTCAGGATTTCCATTTTCATCCAGTATCAAATGCACTCTTTCCTGGACATTGAGCAGGGTGCCATCTTTCTTGATTTTGCGAAATTCAAGCTCACTTTTGGCGGTTCTGTTTGCTATAATCTCATTTAGTTGTTTCTTGATATGTTCAACATCTTCCTTATAGACGACTTTCCATACCGAATTGCCCAGGAGCTCTTCTTTCGAATAGCCCAAATATTCTGCCCCCGTTTTGTTTACATTCATCACAATGGCATTCGGATTTACCGAAAAATACATATCAGGGGCATTGTCGAATAAAGTCAGGTATCTTTTTTCACTTTCTTTTAATTTGTGTTCGGTTTCATAATTATGCAGGGCCATTTCAATAATGGCGCTCAATTCCCTTTCGTTTATGGGTTTTAAGATGTATCCATATGAGTTGGTAAGCTTGGCCTTTTTCAGAGTAGCATCATCGGTGTAGGAAGTCAGGTATATTACAGGTATATCGTAAGTGATGTTGATTTTCTTGGTCGTCATGATGCCGTCTCTGTTGCCTTCAAGGTAGATATCCATAAGCACCAGGTCCGGAGAGTGCTCCCGGATCATCTCCAGTGCTTCGTTCCCTCCTGTTGCAAGGATACACTCATAGCCCTGTTGCTCCAGCTTGTTACGAATGTCTTTTGCAACAATTACCTCATCTTCAACGACTAAAATCAATTTTTTACGCATTCAACATAAATTGAATATTTTCAAAGGGAGCAAGAAATTAATCATTCTTTTGCGAATTTAATGATAAAGTTTGTCCCTTATCCGGTATTGATGATAAAATCCACTTTATTTTTTTTAGCTGGCAAATAAATTACATCATAAATACTGTTTTTCTTCGTTTAAGAGATTAATTCATGAACTAATGATTTCATCCGTGAAAAATATTTTCAAACCATTGGCCATTGCATTTATTCTCATTTTCTTATTTTCAAATGTTGCATATTCACAAATTGGGGGCGATAATACATACGAGTTCCTGAACCTTCCGAATTCTGCACGAATAACTGCCCTGGGCGGTAATTTTTTTGCGGTAAAGGACAATGACATTGCCCTGGCACAATCCAATCCATCCCTGATCACCAAAGAGATGCATAATAATCTTGCCCTGAGTTATGTGGATTATTTTTCAGATATCAATTACGGATTTGTATCTTATGGCAGGTCTTTCCCGAAAATAGGGAATTATGTAGCCACCATGCAGTATATCAATTATGGTGATTTTTTGTGGACCGATGAGACCGGTCGTGAACTGGGTGAGTTTACTGCCGGAGAGTTTGCTTTTAACCTGGGCTGGGGAAGACAACTGGATTCCAACTTTTCAATCGGGGCAAACCTGAAAGGGATATATTCCTCCTTTGATGAATACAATTCTTTTGGGTTGGCAGTGGATGTGGCCGGAACATACTACAATCCTGAATCGCAACTAACCCTTTCTCTCATCGCCAAAAACATCGGCAGCCAGATCGATCCCTATTATTCAAATCATATCGAACCATTGCCCTTCGAACTCATGTTCGGAATGTCGAAAAGACTTAAACATCTTCCTTTCAGGTATTCCATCCTGGTAACACATCTTGAAAAGTGGGATCTGACCTATGATGATCCTTATCTTGATAATGAAGGTGTTGATCCATTCACCGGGGAAGAAAACAAAACCTCAGGAGCCGGGGATTTTGCCGATAAGTTCATGCGGCATATCGTACTTGGTGGAGAACTGCTGCTTTCGAAAAATTTCAGCCTGCGACTCGGGTATAATTACCACCGGCGTCAGGAACTCAAAATCGATACAAAAGCCGCAACAGTAGGTTTTTCCTGGGGGTTTGGCTTCAGGGTTTCAAAGTTTCATTTCAGCTATGCCAGGTCTGCCTATCATTTGGTGGGTTCTCCCAACTACATTACCATCACAACCAATTTTTCTGAGTTTTAACAGTTGCTATCATTGCAGATTCTTTAGAGTCTGTCCATAAAGTCTCAATTTTACCACCACCCTCCGCACCCCCTTAGTCCCCTGAAAGGGAAATCCCCCACACAACCAAGGGGTTGGATGGTTCTCTCCGCCTCAGGTGGAGCGTTAGAGGGGTTTGCGAAGGAGGGCGAGTTTATGAACAGACTCTATTTAACCTGCCTTGTCGAATATTGCTTAATTTTGACAGCGCATGCAAAAGATACGGATCGAAATAGAGAACAAGGCTGGTTTTTGCCCGGGCGTGGTGAAAGCAATCGATTTGGCCGAAAAGGAATTGAGTCATAGAGATCATTTGTATTGTCTGGGGGATATCGTACACAATCCTGCCGAAGTGGAAAGACTGAGCAAGATGGGCCTGATCGTCATCGACCGGGATGAATTTCGCCGCATGCAAAATGAGGCAGTTCTGCTCAGGGCGCATGGTGAGCCTCCCGAAACTTATGAAATTGCAAAGACAAACAAGCTTGAACTGGTCGATGCCACCTGTCGCATCGTTGGAAACCTGCAGAAAAAGATCGGCTCAGCATATGAATCAATGCGTCGGCAGCAAGGACAGGTAGTGATATTCGGGAAAAAGGATCATCCCGAAACAATCGGTCTCAGGGGTGTTGCTGATAATCAGGCAGTGGTCATTTCCGGTGTTTCTGATATTAGTGAAATTGATTTTGATCGTCCAATCCGGCTGTTTTCACAAACTACCATGAATCCCGGGGAATACCAAAAGATTGTTGAAGCTTGCAGCAAAGAAGCCATCCGGCATGATACGGATTTTGATTACCAGGCCTCGGTATGCGGATGGATGAGCAGCCGGGCTGAAAACCTGCGGATGTTCTCCCGCAGGCAAGAACTCATTATTTTTGTTGCAGGAGAAAATAGTTCAAATGGAAAATATCTTTTTGCAAAAGTGAAGGAGTCCAATCCCAGAGCATACAAAATCAGCGGGGTGAGTCAACTCAGGCAAAACTGGTTCAGGGCTGTGAGTAGTATCGGGATCAGCGGTGCTACTTCAACACCGCTCTGGCAAATGCGGAAAGTAAAAGAGGAGATTAACAAGTTCTATGTATCTGAATAAACTGACATTAAGCAATTTTAAGAATTATGTGCAGGCCGATCTGGATTTCTCGGAAAAGATCAATTGTTTTATTGGTGATAACGGGGCCGGAAAAACCAATATCCTGGATGCCATATATTATCTTTCCTTTTGCAAGAGTTATTTCAATCCCATTGATTCACAAAATATCAGGCATGGAGAAGATTTTTTTGCCATTCATGGAAACTACATTCGCAATGCCGATAAAAAGGATAACGTGAGTTGTATCCAGAAAAGAAATACCCGTAAGCAATTCAGGATCAATAAAAAAGAATATGAACGCCTGGCGGATCATATCGGTCTTTTGCCCCTGGTCATGATCTCTCCTTACGACCGCGACCTGATCAATGAAGGCAGTGAGGCCCGGCGGAAATACATTGACGGTGTCATTTCACAGTTCGACAGGATGTATCTCGACAATCTTTTGAATTATAACAAAGCACTTGCGCAGCGCAATGCACTCTTGAAAAAGTTTGCAGAACGCGATCGTTTCGATCAGGCTTCTGTGGATATCTGGGATGAACAACTGGCCAAATACGGCCAGAACATTTTTGAAAAGCGAAAAAGCTTTTTATCCGATTTTATCCCCATTTTTCAGCATTATTTTCAATTTATTTCCGACGGAAGAGAAAAGGTAGCGATTCATTACGACTCACAATTGCACCAGGAAGATCTGCAAAACATGCTTGGCAGTCATCTCGACCGTGACAGGATCTTAAAATACACCAGCGTTGGGATACACAAAGATGACCTGGATTTCAGGATAGAAAACCATCCCGTAAAAAAGTTTGGTTCGCAGGGACAGCAAAAATCATTTGTGATCGCTATTAAACTGGCTCAGTTCGATTTCACCCGCGACATCAAGGGCTTCAAGCCCATTCTTTTGTTTGATGATATCTTTGACAAGCTCGATGACCAGCGTGTTGAAAAAATTATTAATTTGGTAAGTCACAACAGTTTCGGCCAGGTTTTCATAACCGATACACAGCGGATACGGATTGAGAAACTTTTTGAACAGGCAAAGATAGACCACAAGATATACGAAATTAGAAACGGTGAGTCATTTGAACTTAAAAACAGCAACTGATCATGCCTTCATCCAATGAATTATCACTTGGCGATGCCATTAAAGAATTCCTGAAGGAATATCAACTGGAAGGAAAGGTAAATGAAACCAAAGTCATTCATGCCTGGGAAAAGATCGTGGGCAAGATGATCAGCAAGCATACGCTGAATTTGTATATCAAGCGAAAAATCCTGTTTGTAAAGCTTGATTCTCCGGCTTTGGCTAATGAACTAACCTATGCCCGTGAAAAGATCAGGAAATCTTTGAACGAGGAAGTTGGGCGGGAAGTAATAGAGGATGTGAAGTTTATTTAGCCTGTCCATAAACTCGCCTTCTAACCCACACACCCCTCTAAGAGCTTGTCTCAAATGTCATCTTAACCGCAATGGACGCGAAGTTTAAGCAAAGTGCACAAATTGTAAGCCAGGCAAAAACAGCAACATAGCGTCCTTGGCGTAATTCTTTGCAGTCATAGCGGTTAAGTTTGTTTTGTTTTTGAGACAGTCCCAACCATCCATCCCTAGATTGTGGGGAAGGGGATTAAGGGTGTGCGGAGGGTGATAGTAAAAACTGAGACTATATAGACAGACAATTAATGACTGATCAGTAGTTTTTCCATTTGTTTATTTTGCCTGTATTTTATTTCAATGATGTAAACTCCGTTTTTAAAATCGGAAGTGCTGATCCCGATATTATTGGAAGTTGTTATCCGGTTAAAAATTTCTTTTCCGTTCAGGTCAATAATCCGAACGATTTTTTCTATGTTGTTTTTATGTTTAATCTGA
Source organism: Bacteroidales bacterium (assembly GCA_021740625.1). Classification (GTDB taxonomy): domain Bacteria; phylum Bacteroidota; class Bacteroidia; order Bacteroidales; family JAIOZK01; genus JAIOZK01. The sequence continues at coordinate 66,522 of JAIOZK010000016.1, read as the reverse complement.
ACATATTGATCAGCCGGATTTGGATAAATCATAAATATTGATGTTTCATTGTGCTCTTTTATGTTTACCGGCGGATCGAGTGGGGTACCCCATGTTTCACTTCCCTTCAGATAATATTTAAGATCAAAATAAACTGTAAATCCTCCCATGACATCCTGGTATATATGTTCACGACCAATGCCCTTTATATAGTTAAACTGCCAGATATCAAAATACTCAAAAGGCACAACAAAGCAGTTTCCGTTGTAATTAAGTTTAGGTGCACTCACATATAAAACATCTCTGTGAAACATGGGCTCATTCCGGTAAATTGTATGATCACTCAATACCCAGTTTGAATCCTCCCGGAATGACGAAAAGGGCATTGCTGCCCTGAGGAGGCTATCCGGATATTGGTATGACTGTGCAATGGTATCATTAAAATATGTGGTGTCGTTATTCTGGCCGTTAAAACCCCATTTTGTAAGATGAAGGGTATAAACAACACTGTCCTGCCCAAATTCCTCTTTTACAAGATACTTCCTGATCTCGCTTTCGTACCCATATGGAAAACTGAGGGTCCAGTGAGTTTCATCGCCGGGCTCGAAGTCAAAAATGTCGCCGTATCTCAAATTTTGAAAGCCAACAGCAGGATCGCTCAAACCCACGAGATTATGGTGCAATACCTCATAGGTTTGTGAAGTATCTCCGAAACCAATGAAATCGCGAAAGTTAAGGGTTTTAATAAATCCATGGTTTTTACTGATGATGATCTGAAAATCCTGGCTTTGATCCTGGTTCAATGCATAAATATCAATGAATTTTACGGAATCATTGATACCCAGGAATGTCATGGTATCATAGTCTGTGATTTCAGCCTGATAAATTATGCTATCGCCCCGCTTGTAAAACTCCCAGGTGTCACCGGTCATGGCAGAGGTTTCAATAAAAATGGAATCCATATTCCTGTTCAGGAATATATTCCTGCCGCCGGGGAAGAGCAAAGCTTTCCAGCCAATCCAGGATGCCATGTCAGGATAAACACATTCGTCCCACTCCAGGAAATCCGTTTTATAGTCGATTGTTTTATACGAATTGAAATTGGTTAGTTCCGTTATGCTATTTATTACAGTATCCTTTGGTTCCAGTGCCCTGAAAAACTTTTGTTCATAGAAAAACAGGCTGTTGAAATCTTCCTCCGGTTCAAAGTATGCTGTAATTTCAGGGTATACACACTGGTAGTTTTGAGAAAAAAGGTAAAGCGGAACAAGCAGGATGAGGGTGATGATGTTTGTTTTCATTTAAGAATTGATTTTGTTTGGGAATAAATTTCATACAAAATCATTCTACATCAAAATACAATTTTACCTGACCGGGAAGTCAAGCAGTTTTTTATCTTCAATATAAGCCTGCAGCCGGTCTCCTCTTTTAACCGGTCCCACACCTTCCGGTGTGCCCGTAAAGATCAGGTCACCCATCTTCAGGGTGATGAATTTGGAAACGTATGCAATGATCTGATCAAAACTGAAGATCATATTCGAGGAATTACCATCCTGCCTGATTTCATTATTAATTTTCAGTGAAAAGCTAATGTTGCCGGTGTCAGCGAGTTCATCTTTGATCAGGAACTTCCCAAGGGGAGCCGAAAAATCAAATGCTTTCGCGATTTCCCAGGGAAGACCTTTTTCTTTGCATTTCCTTTGGAGGTCGCGGGCTGTGAAATCAATGCCAATGCCTATTTCTTTGTAATATGAACTAGCAAATCTTTCCGGGATATGCCGTCCGACTTTACAAATCTTCAGCACCAGTTCCGTTTCGAAATGTATCTCATTCGAAAAATCAGGGTAATAAAACGGATGATTTCTTCTCAGGATAGCAGAATCAGGTTTCAGGAAAAAGACAGGCTCTTTGGGAAGGGGATTGTTCAGCTCCCTGGCATGCTCAACATAGTTTCGACCGATACAGATGATTTTCATTGTTTGATTGTTCGATTGTTCAATTGTTCAATTGTTAAATGTTCAATTGCTCCTCTGCCGCCTGCCGCTGCCGCCTGCCACTGCCAACTGCCTCCTGCCACTGCCAACTGCCTCCTGCCACTGCCGCCTGCCGACTATATATTCAGGTTCCCCTGGTTAAAACTCCTCAACTTGATCGCTGTGATCACTTTTTTTGTGGAGCGGGGAAACTGTGCCTTCATCATCCAGTCGTAATACTGTGGTTCTTTTGAGAATACGTCTTCTACCGAACGGCCTTTGTATTTTCCAAAATTAAAGCATTCAACCTGTTTATCATCGAAAACTATGTGGCCTACCAGGTCTACATGTCGTGTATTGTATGAAAAATCATGCAGGTCCTGTACATCGTTCTTCACGGGTTTGGAAATATTCCCGTCATAATCTTCATATTCCTGATTTTTGTACCTGTCGAGCTGGGATTTGAGTATTTCATAAGTTGCTTTGGTATCTCCTTCGGCGGTATGCGCCTCGGTGAGGTCTTTGTTGCAATAAAACTTATAGGCTGCTTTCAGGTTGCGGGGCTCCATTTTGTGAAAAATGTTTTGCACATCCACAAAACGGCGGTTCCGCAGGTCGAATTCAATGCCGGCTCGCAGGAACTCCTCGATTAGCATGGGCAGGTCGAACTTGTTGGAATTGTAACCTGCCAGATCGCAATCCTCCAGGAAAGTGTTTATTTCAGGCGCAAGATCTTTAAAAGTAGGCTCATTTTTTACGTCGGCATTGGTGATCCCGTGAATGGAAGTGGATTCGGCCGATATCGGAATGGTAGGATTTACCCTGTATGTCTTAATTTTTGATGTTCCGTCCGGAAGCACCTTCAATATGCTTATTTCAACAATCCTGTCCGATCCAACATTCAGTCCTGTTGTTTCCAGATCGAAGAAAGCGATGGGTTTCGTAAGATTTAATTCCATAATCAATAAATTCGGGATTTCTTTGCTGCAAAAGTAGGCATAAGAATTTAGATGCTCTGGTTTGCGTCAAAGTTTTCAAGTACTTCTTTCAGTCTTCTCAGGTACATACCTCCCATGGCTCCGTCAACAACCCTGTGGTCGTATGCCAGTGAAAGTATCATGATATGCCTGATGCCGATCACGTCACCCTGTTCGGTTTCTATGACAACCGGTTTTTTACGGATGGCACCCACACCCAGGATGGCTACCTGCGGCTGGCTGATGATAGGGGTTCCGGTAAGACTGTCGAAACTTCCAAAATTGGTCACTGTAAATGTGCCTCCCTGTATCTCATCCGGTTCCAGTTTGTTGTTCCTGGCCCTGTTGGCGAGGTCGTTGACATTCTTCGAAAGTCCCAGCAGGTTTTTCTGATCCACATCTTTGATTACAGGCACGATCAGGTTGCCGTTGGGCAGGGCTGTGGCCATGCCAATATTCACCTTCTTGCGATGGATGATCTTTGTCCCATCCACACTGGCATTGATCCTGGGATATTCTTTCAGGACCTTGGCTGCAGCTTCTATAAAAATGGGGGTGAAGGTGATCTTTTCACCTTCACGTTGTTGGAAATCTTTTTTGACTTTGTTGCGCCAGTTGACAATATTGGTAACGTCCACATCAATGAAAGAGGTAACATGCGGGGAAACCTGTTTGGACATCACCATATGGTCGGCGATCATTTTGCGCATGCGGTCCATTTCAATCACCTCGTCACCTTCTGAGGTGGTAACGGCAGGTTGTTCAACTTTTGGAGCAGTGGCAGCCGGAGTGGAAGTGGCAGTAGCAGTGGCAGTGGCAGGTTGTTTTGTTTTTCCGGCTTTCTTGTCTTCGAGATATGTAAGTACATCCCGTTTTGTTACCCGGCCATCTTTGCCGCTACCCTGGATATTGTCCAGTTCCTGGCGGCTGATGTTTTCAGTGCGGGCAATGTTTTTTACGAGGGGAGAATAAAAGCGTTCCGAATTGGAATAATCCTGGTCGAAGGCCTCCGTGCTCATTTCTGATGTTTCAACGCTTGTTTCTTTTTTTGCGGCGGGTTTGGGATCAGTTTCTTCTTTTTCAACAGGCTCTTCTTCAGGCGTGCTTTCTTCATCATCTTCGCCCTCTGTTTTGATCACGGCAATAACTTTCCCGATTTCAACAACATCGCCTTCTTCGAAGAGCTTCTTTTCGATAACACCCTCAACCGGTGATGGGATTTCCGAATCCACTTTATCCGTCGCTATCTCCACGACAGGATCATCTTCTTCGATGGTATCTCCCACTTCTTTCATCCACCTGGTGATGGTGGCTTCAATAATACTTTCGCCCATCTTGGGCATCACGAGTTCAAATTTCCCCATTTGCTAATCTTTGTTTTGTTTCCACTTAACAAGCCTTCCGGCAAATTTGTTGCAAAAGTACGGAAAATTTTTTATTTGGATTTATTCTAAGTAGGAAAAGGCAAAAGGGAGAAGCCAAAAGGCAACACAGAACCCAAAACAAAGAACACAAAACAAAGAACACAAAACACAAAACACAAAACACAGAACAGAAAACACAAAACACAAAACAAAGAACACTACGTTGCAGGTTCCCGGAAACGAATTTAAAAGTCTTGATCCTTGTTTTACTGGAAAGTTAGTCTCTGATAAAAAATACAGGCTGGAAAAACTGAAATCGAACTGTCTTAATCCTTGTTTTACTGGAAAGTTAGTCTCTGATTTGACGAAAATGGTCAGGTTGTTAGAACTTATGAAAGTCTTAATCCTTGTTTTACTGGAAAGTTAGTCTCTGATACTAAAGCTGCTGAATTATACAGAGCAGCTAAGAATGGTCTTAATCCTTGTTTTACTGGAAAGTTAGTCTCTGATACTTTCGTTCATGTGACAAAAGCTTCCTGTAGTCTTTGTCTTAATCCTTGTTTTACTGGAAAGTTAGTCTCTGATCGCAGGCAAATGGTCAGTGGTGGACAGATCATGGACTGTCTTAATCCTTGTTTTACTGGAAAGTTAGTCTCTGATAGAGATACTCCAATGGCAGACGTACCAGCCCAGTATTTGTCTTAATCCTTGTTTTACTGGAAAGTTAGTCTCTGATGCAAGTCGCAGGCAAATGGTCAGTGGTGGACAGATCGTCTTAATCCTTGTTTTACTGGAAAGTTAGTCTCTGATAGTAGAAGTTAATGAAGATGGCGGAACTTCTTATGATAGTCTTAATCCTTGTTTTACTGGAAAGTTAGTCTCTGATAAACAAAGCAATAAACAGAAACAAATTAAAAACAGGAGTCTTAATCCTTGTTTTACTGGAAAGTTAGTCTCTGATAGCCTATCAACTGCAAGATGTCGTCGAAAACGGAACAATGTCTTAATCCTTGTTTTACTGGAAAGTTAGTCTCTGATACATAGTTAACGAGCTATTAAACAGGCCACAAACAGGTCTTAATCCTTGTTTTACTGGAAAGTTAGTCTCTGATAATCGACGATGCATTTGACATTGTTGACTGCAACAGTCTTAATCCTTGTTTTACTGGAAAGTTAGTCTCTGATTGACGGCAAACTGTGCTCGTTCTTTCGAGCAAAACAAACGTCTTAATCCTTGTTTTACTGGAAAGTTAGTCTCTGATAGTTCTTTTTATAAAATTCTATGAGATAGGTAGTTAAATATTCTTAATTGTTTCCCCTGGGGTTTTCGCCTTGATAAAAAGGTCTTTTTTTGAAAGGTGCAAAGGTATAAATAGTTTTTCATATACATCGCAGGGCATTTTACTTGTCAAACTTAACAAAATAAATTGATGCATGCAAGGTGGTTATTGGTTATTTTTGATTTTTTAAATATCCAATAATCAACACCCAATAATCAATATCCATTAGATGGGACACATGTTGGATATTGGATATTGAGCGTTGGATATTGGTAATTGACAATTTGTCATTTGTCATTGGTCATTTGTCATTTGTCATTTGTCATTTGTGGTCTAATGTCCTTTACTAACTATTGTTGTCTATGGGATTAAAAGAACAGGGTGTTTTTGTTGTCCATGATCAGGTCGAAATCCACGCTCCGGCCTACGATTTTCATGCTTCGCATCTGATCGGTGCTTACCGGCACAAAAAACAAACTATCATCGTTTTGATACATGTCCTGTATTTCGCGCAGGGTTTCATGGATTTCGTTAAAAAGTGACCTTTCGGTTTGTGCAAAGAAAATTGATTTCTGTACACGCACGCAACCTTTGTCTTCCAGGTACTTTGATATGCGGGTCCTGATCTTGTCGTTTTCTATATCATACATGATAAAGTACAGCATACGGTTGGGATGTTTTTTTTGATTGTTATAGATTCCGAGTACTTCCTGCAGGCGTTCTTCCAGCGGAAGCATCTTGCTTTCTTTAGCAGTAGTTTCTTCGCTTTCTATTTGCTTTGCATTTTCCATACCTGCTCTTTTCAGCAAACGCATTTTTTCAACAAAGCTTAATTCCTTTTTCTTCTTTTTCGTCATATCAGTTAAAAAACAATTCACAAAGCAGCTTGTGTACAATATCGTTTAATTCTGCATTTGTTCCCCTTTTGGGTGATTTGACCACCGAATATCCTTTCCTGCCGTAAAACACATTAACCTCAGCCAGGTGTTCCTGCAGTTTGCATTTGAATTTCTTCCCGTAGTGAATGTTTTGTATGTCGAGGATTTCAATTTGGTATTCCCCAAGCTTTTGCCTTACTTTTTCAATGATGGCATTCAACTCTTCCGGGACATAAATTTGTTTTTCCGCTTTCTTTTTTAAGTTTGGATTTAACTTCTGTTTGATCTCCTGCAAGATATCACCCGAAATTTCAGGTTTGTTATCGGGTGTGCCTGGCTGCTCCTTATTCTCTTCTTTGATTAAATTTTGTGCTTCCTTTACCTGGGTTTCATTGTTGAAGTCAACAAAAGCCTCCATATTGACTTTGTCGGCCAGTGGGTTGAAAATGGCATCCGGATCGTAGCTTACAAAACATGCTCTTGTTACGTCAGATGTTCGCGTGTCAATTACCTGCTGCAGTTCATATTGTTTTGAAAATGCATGGGCAAAAACCTTGTAGAAGATGCTGTATTTGGCATGATCAAAACATTTTCGATCCATGCGGAATAATATTTTTAATCCATCTTTTCCGGGTGAAACAAAAATCAGATGGACGCGTGAATCTTCGGAAAGTTTTTGTTTGAGTGTATCAGCTTCCAGTTCTTTTTCTTTCAGATGATCAATGTCGAGTATAAAATGTGAGGCAGAAGCAAAGTTTGCTGTAAGCCGGTAAGGCGGGTTAAAAATTCCGCAGCAAACATAGGGCAGCTTTGTTTTAAGTGTGCGGTATTTTCCCTGGTCAAGACTCAAAACCGTGCGCAATTGTTTTATTTGCGAACGCAAGCCTTCCGGAGGGTTTTTCAGGAGCCGGTAAAAGCGTTCAGGTTCAATTTTTTGCAGCGGGTCGTTTTTTTGTGTGATATTTCTGCCAAAAGTGATCATTGCTTAAAAATTTAAGAGGGGAAGTTGGTAAATTTTGTTGCCAGTTTTTGTGCATTGAGGTTGATATGCTCTGACCGGCTTCGATCGGTTCCGCCGATGTTAACTATTTCACCCAGGTAATCGTTCAGAGATTGAATCAAAATGCGTTTCCCCATCGACTCCAGCCAGTAGGAATCATCTTCTTTAACACTGTAGCAGTCTTCATCAATCACTTTTTGGGTGCAAAGGTTTATCACCACATAATCCACCCAAACCCTGTAAAGTTCAATAATATCAAAAACCAGCACGGGGCGGTTGTAATCGTCGCGGTGAAAAACGCCCACGTAAGGATCAATTCCTGCTTTGATAAGTGCCCCTTCGATTTTTCCGTATAAAACACCATAACCATAGTTTAGCAGGCAGTTAAAAATATCCAGCGCCGGGTGCTTGCTGCGAATCCGGAATTTATATTCATCGGGTAAAATGGCTGAAATTCTTTCAAAATAAATTCTTGATGATGCGCCTTCCCATCCCCGGATGCTTGCCCCCACATCGCTTATTACTTCACCTTTAAGACTCCTAATCTTGGTTTTATAATCGTTGAGCTTGTTTATAGCCTGTTCTAGCTTTTTATTTTCGCTCTCCTCATCGGAAGCAATGGTTAGCAGCAAAGCCACCTGGTTGTCAATTTTCTTCTCAAGGATTTGCTTGATCCAGTCAATGGCCTCTTTGGAGAAGGTAAAATCAAGCTGTTTTCTTCTGATGGTAGAAACCGAGCCGTATTTCACACTCCACAGCCTGCCTGCCGGTTTGCCGGTTTTGTTGATAAACAATACGTCGATTTCGTTATCAATTGCCATCAGGGCAGCATCGGAGCTTATTTTTGCTCCTTTGCTAATACTGATGCTTTTTACTTTCTCTGGATGGATCTTTTGTTTGCCATCCTTATGAATCACAAGGAAATTTTCCCCTTCTTTTTGAAGGGATGTGCCGTAGGTATTTAAAATAATGTCCATAACAATAAATTAATAAATGCAACGATTATCCAGCAAATGCAGTTTTTCTGTACTCCGGCTGATGGCCGTGTAAGCCCAGCGGTAAATGTTTTCTTTGGGAAAAAAGAACATGCTTCTTTCAAACTGAATGAACACCTCCTGCCATTCGCCGCCTTGTGCTTTGTGGCAGGTGATGGCATATCCGTATTTTACCCTTAGGGCATTTAAATAGGGATCTTCCATCATCATTTCCTTGAATTTCTGGTCCTTTGATCTAAGGCCAATTTTGCGCATTCTTATCACAAAATCTAAAAATAATTTGTATTCCTGCTCCTGGTCCAGGTCGGACGTATTCATGCCCAGCAGGTTTTCAATGATCTTAGCATTGATCACATTACCGCCACTTTCGCTAACATGCATGAGTTCGGCCTCACGGAATCGTAATCCTGCCCTGTATTCAGTTTTCGGAGACACACTTCTTACCAACACCTGGTCGCCATTTAGCAAGTCGTGCAGATAATTGTTTCGTACCACCATCAGTGATTCGTTTTTGTTAAACTGCATTGCTTTTCTTTTGGAGTATAAATAGCTTCGGGTAAGATTGTTTACGTACGTGTTTTCCTTGTTGGAGAGGTTGATGAAAATGCAGTTTTCAACGCCTGTGGCCCGGATGCGTTCAACGTAATGCCTTACCATTTCCTGCAGATTATGATGTACCTGTATATCACCAAAATTGCTTGCCTTAACCGAAAGCATTGGAAAAGTGGAGCTTTGAATGGAATTTCTGAAATGGTTGGTATTATGGTATATGCCTGAATTTTGGCTAAAGCGTACGATTTGCGTAAGATTTGTACTTTGCGGCCGGATGTTGAACTTTTTGTTGAAATATACCTCATTGAGCGCTGCAGAAAACTTACAATTAACAGGCGGAAGCTGGGCCGGATCGCCCACGAAAACGATCTTGCGCTTGCCGCAAAAATAAAGTAGATCCGTTAGCAACATGCCCGTGCCGAAATTCAGGAAAGTTGCTTTTACTTTCTGGTTGGAGATAATTGAGCTTTCATCTACAAAATAAACGGCATTATCTTTATCCAGGTTTTTTATCAGGCGGAAGCTAAGTTTGCGTATTTTTATTTTGTCATCCAGCTCGTCGTTCTCAAAATCGTAAATGTGTTTATGCACCGTACTGGCAGGAACCGAAGCTTTTTCTCTCAGTATTTTGGCAGCCCTTCCGGTTGATGCCAGCAATACACTTTTTATTTCCTGATCTTTCAGGTATTTGATAAGACCTTTAACCAGGGTGGTTTTGCCGGTGCCGGCATGTCCTTTTAAAATAAATACCCGCTGATCGTTATTCTGAAAAAACCGTTTTATTTTTTCAAAAGCTTGTTGCTGTTCATCGTTCAATGATATATCGAAGTATTTTGAGCTGTTCATAACAATCGCTTTACAATCGGGGGTATTCCCTAAAACGCACAAAATCAAATTTTGCGTGTTTTTCGTTGTTAGTAATAAAGGTCGCACTTCTGTTGCTTGTTGAGGCAAGGCAAGTGATGTTTTGCTGTTGCAGCAGGCTTACCACTTTAAAACAAAAGGTCATTTCGCCCATGATGTGGACGGCTTTTATTTTTTCATCTTTCAAGAGAGCCAAGCATTTTTTTGCATATTGCTCCGCCAGCAAGCTTATCTCGTTTTTGTCTGCATGGGGGTTGATGGGAGGGAAATTCATATCAACAATTTTCCCGTAAGCTAATTTTGCAGCTTGTAGCTGAATTTCGGGCCAGTATTGATAGGGGTGATTGGAGAGGTTTAGGAGCATGTCCGTAGAATTTCAATGATGTTGTAATAATATGATTTGAAGTTTTTGATTATTTCTCCTGATTTAATGTTGCCTATAATACCAGCATGATTATATGTATTCCGATAACCAGATAAATTAGCAAAATCATTTTTGATTTTGTTGAAGATTTTATCGGATTTTAATTTTAAGAATTCTTCATAGTTTTCTCTAAGCACGTAATCAAGTTCTTTTTTATTTTTTTCCTTTTTGTTTTTTTGTTCAATATTCAATACACCTAATGATTTACTAATAAATTCCCGGTTTTTCTTAACCTTATAATCTTTCCTATAAATTGAGCAAAGCATACTTATAATATGCTCCTGGCCTAAGGTGAGTGCTTGTTGCCATAAATTATGCTCAATGCACCATTCAACTGCTTTCTCGCCATTTTCCAATTCATCAGTTTTGTTAAACCTCTGTATCTTTTCATCAATTTTATTCAATACAGGATCAAGAGCGGCGATCTCGGTTTTTTCTTTAACTATACTTAAATTCTCTCTAAGTTTTTTCGCATTATTTCCTTTGTAAATCTCATTACCCCTTAATGTTAGGATTGAGTTGTTAAAATCTCCCAATGAATTTGCAAATTTTTCAAGAGGTTGTTTTTGTTTGCCTTTTAATTTTTTTGCATTCGTTTTAATAATTTTTATCAGACTTTCGCTAGCACCTGAGTATGTGTATTCATGAACTGCGCTTGTCCAATCCTGTAGTTGAGAAAATGATGACAATTCGATAATGGGTGAATAATTGTTTGTCCTGGCTTCATAATTGCCGTATGTTATTTGCTTTACTTCTATATTTTTTAAAAACTTAGAATAATTGATTAGTACCATCAGCAGCATAGGCAAATATCGGTATGCATGCGTGATGTCGAAATACACTTCATCTTCCTCTTCCAGCACATCATATATACTTCGAAATATCTCCCAGATTTCCTGTTCGGTGTTTCCATCCAAAATGTCAACATCCTTTATCACACATTCGAGATTAAGCAAAGCCAGCCTTTTTTCCAGGCCATCATATGCTTGTTTATCGTTGGCGGCATTTTTTTGTGCCGGATGTTTCCAATTTGTTTCCCGAGCTTTTTCTGTAAGAAATATATAAATACAATCGGTTTCTTTCCAGTCAACGCAAAGTTTTTGAATACTTGCTTCCTGCACATATCTTACCTTATTTCCATCTGGTTCTTCATTTTGATGGAAATAGCAGGTCTCTTCATAATAGCTTGTTCCTAAAATTGAAATGAATACTTTTCTGCTCATGTTTTAATGTTTTAATACAAAAACCCAAACATCCACAAAGGGATGATATTTTTAAATGTGTGTTCAATTTCATCTGCTGCAATGTATGCATTTTCAAGACCGGCAATTTGTTTGCTGGTTTTGTTTTTTCCCCCAACCTCAAAAAGGTATTTTTTATCAATCAGAAAGTCAGCTTTGCTTGGATAGTTAACTGAATGTTTTACCGCAAGTTGGTTTATAAAGAATACTTCCCTGATACTGCCAATATTCGGGTTTCCGTCACTTAAGGCATACATGAGGTTGGTATTATCGAGAAACAGCTTTTCAGGTTTATTCAGATAATTGATCCCAAAAGTGTCTTTCCCAAGCCATTTTACAATTCTGGCTTTTTCGAGATAAAACAGGAATTTAAGCAGGGTATCGCGAGTGGAACCTATTTGCTGAGCAAGTTTTTGTATGTTTGGTTTATAGGGAGCAACCCGGGCAATAACAGCCAGCAATTTTTTAATTTTTTGTACCGAGTGATAGTCGAAATGAAAAATGGAAGGCAAGTCGGTTTCCGCAACCAGGTTGATGGTTGAATGAAGACGCACATAGTAATTTTTTTGTGATTCGATGAAAAAGGGGTAATAGCCATACTTCAAATATTCTTTGAAAAGGGCGAGAGGTTTAAGGGTGCCAAGTCCGTCCTTGATTTTTTGATGTTTGTTTTGTAAAATTTCGTTGAGTGTTAGTGTGAGAAGTTCTTTTTTGTATTTCAGGTTGATAAACTCCCTAAAGGAAAGTCCGGGCATTTCATACACCAGTGCCCGTCGGCTGAGGTCATATTCCCCTTTGTAAATATCAAGAGCCGAGGAGCTGGTGAAAACCACCTTCAGTTCCGGCAGGTTGTCGTAGATGTTTTTCAGTTCACGGCTCCAATTGGGATATTTGTGAACTTCATCCAAATAGAGGAATTTTCCACCGTTTTTTACAAAGTCTTCTGCAAAGTATACCAAATGGTTTTCTGCAAAGTAAATATCGTCGAGACTGACATAAAGAGCATTTTCAGTGTTTTTGATATTTTTCTTTAGGTGCTGCAACATTAATGTTGTTTTGCCACATCCCCTTGCGCCTGATATTCCGATGAGACGATCCTCCCAATGAATTTCGCTCATGAGATAGCGAAAAAACTGCATGGGAGTGCTCTTCAGACGTTCTTTTGATAATTCAAATAATCTTTGCATTCTGAGCTATTTTTTGTAAAGATAGCAAAATCACTTTTGTAAAAGTGAAAAAAATGCTAAAAATCACTTCTGTAAAAGTGATTATTAGGATTGATAGCAAAGAAAACATTTGCAAAAACAAATATCAATTTTCTAAACTGAGTTTGATGTAACCAAAAACATCGCCTTCTTCTTCAATTTTTCTTGTTTTTGGAAAATAATCCACATTTCTTCCTTTATTAAGAGATTTTTTCAAAATTTCCCATTCATAATCATCGAACAATTCTTTGTTATTTTTTGCCCAAGCACCGCTTATACTATTCCAGCCGGTATGTCCCCCTAGCCTTAATATGGCTTCATTCTTATTAAGAGATAAAGCAGTTTGTTTTATTTCATTAAGGATATCCAGGTAAATTTCAAGCTGCCCGGGAAAGCCCGCCTCATCTTTCCACATGTTAATTTCCTCATTGATTAACATTTTATTGTGTTCGTTTATAATCTCAAACAACTTTTCCAGGGATTCGAGGAAAGCAGTATCTGTTTTCAAATGGTTTTTTCCAAGCAGATCATGGTTGATTGAAATCCTGAATCTGCTTTCGCTGTCTTGCCCAATGAATTCTACCAGTTGATCCGAACCACCTTTAAAGTCCCATCCCCGCCATGTAAGATTGAGTAATAATACATTGCTGGCAATGGTGTTAAAATTAAAGCTGGCATCGGTCACTTGCAGGAAACGCATTGCGTTTCTATTGGGGTCTGTGCGGTTCGAACCGCTCAAAAGCATATTAAGGATTCTTTCCTCAACTTTTTGAAAGTCTCTCAATTGCCATCTCCAACCAGGGTTTTTTGAAGCATTGAGGTTTTTGTATTCTGAGATGATGTTTTTAACAGTTTTTGTATGCTTATTTACCAGGTGTGTAATTATGGCAGTCCTGATGGCGCCCTTAATCGAGGAACCTGGTATCATTGGAAATCCCTGTCCATTATGCAATTGTTCCTTTAAAGTTTTTTTGTTCATCAGCCTGGTTCCGTATACATCCATTTCTCTGTCTGCCACATCTGAAATTGTGACATCAGGCTTTCTCTGCTTTAACAACTCCATCAGGTTTTCGCGCTTGTTGATATAGCTTATCCACTGACTGATGTTATCTTCACCAATGACCTCAAGGACTTTTTTATCATCAACCACCGCCAGCCGTTGATCGTGGATAAGAAACTCTATATTCTGTTGCAGCTCAATTCCACTTCCGATATGAACAGGTGACAATAATAATGCTTTAACATTCGCCATGAGTTTGTCGTTTTTAATTTGATCAATTCAGATTTTCATTATGCACCGGGTAACCTTATCGGGATGGCCAACGCCTGTCCGTCGCGATAAACCGGGTGGTTTAAACCCTGGACTGTTTCAGGCTTAAGATCCGCAATATTGCCTTTTATGTTTTTTGTTCCAATAACAGAACCCTCGGCAAACATGTAGATTGACTTTTTCCTGAAAGTCACAAACTGTAAGTCTTCCGCGTTACTGATATATCCACCCCTTTTAAGCAATTGATAGCTGCTTTTGTTGAGTGTACTTTCTTTGATCTCTTCCTGTTTTGGAAGATAAAGTGACAATAGGGTTGAAGCATCAGCTTTTTCAGGAAGCTCAACTTCAAATCCCTTATCGATATATTCCATCTGGAATTGACCGTTTCCGACATTTCGATCAGTCCCCAAACCTTCGCTTTCCATTAGCTTAAGTCCATTTTTAATCATCTGCTTTGTGTCGTTATTTTCCGTCTCCACCAGAAAGTACATGCCTGCATCCTTCTTGAAAAACAAACGATCCACATAATAGGGACGGGGTTGTTCGCCTTCACCCGAAGGCTTTGCGACTCTTTGTTGTAAAACAGAGCTGTAAAACGTTTCAGGATTTCTATGTATGCTTAACAAACTTCCATTGGAAGAAAACTGGTCATTTTCAATTCCAATATCAACATCATTCATAACTTTTTCAAAATAGGCCTTGCTCAGATATTTCAATCTTTTAATCCTTTTATATTTAGCCGGTCCCTCTTCTATATTCTGGATATTAATATTGAAATTTACCAATGGTTTTGGTAAAAAATATTCATCTCTGTTAAAAAAATAAGCCGAACTTATGAGAAAAGACTCCAGAAAATCCCTGTTGATTATTTCTCTATACAACTGCTTTGCACCAATAAATATCACAGATTTGATGGTATCGGAATGCAAAACAGTTTCCGATCGGTCGTAATAATCTGTTTTGCCCCGACTCAAATGTAAAGGAGATGTAAAGGACAGCTTTACTATATCAAAACTTTTTGCAGCCATAATCAATCAAGCTTGGATTTCCATTCATCGGTCAGGTCTAAACCCTGATCATCTTTATCAATAAGTTTGCTTATTTCCTTTTCGGTAACCTTGTCTATCTGAAACTTAACCTGTCCGTAGCCCCTGGAGCCGTTACCTCCCAGATAATCGTTCTCCAGCAGTTTAAAACCTCTGAAAAGAGTATTAAGCTGTTCTTCTTTTTGATCGGAATTAAACACATTCAGTACCATATTCAGCTTAAACCTGGCACCGGCCGGAACACGCTCAATTTGTCTGGGATTTGCTTTGGCAGTGATACGATCGATAACAACCTCGGTTTTGCTTTCGGTATAAGGAAGATCAGTATTTACAAAATCCTTATCGTCAGAAAGTATTTCTGCATCCCGCACGATCAGTTTTGAAGGACGCTGTTTCAAATCATTGGTAGCAGTGCCAAACAATTTTCCCGAATTGGAATCGGGATCATCCGAAGCTACATTTTTAATATCTTTCATACCTGAGCTCCCAATGGTTCCGTCCGATATTTCAATAAGAGCGCGCATTTTTCCTTTGAGGGAGCTTCCGGGTATATAAGGTTTGTTATCAATGGGATTTCTAACTACAGTAGAATCGGGCCCTCCAATTCCCATTGCTGAATTGGTTCCTCCGATATGAGTACCGGTAAGAAGTTTTATTTCTCCTTCTATGAATATCTTTTTTACTAACTGTTCCATGATATATCGTTTTTGTATTATTTACCACCATGTGATTTATGAAAAGCCAATAATGCTTCCATAAAGTCCATTAAATTTTCGAAATGCTCAGCCTTTTCAACTGAATCATATGCTTTGTCGAAAACCCTTTTCAGGTCTTCAAGTTTCCTGTCCCTGGCTACTGAATATGCCATTTTAGGTTTCAAAAGGATAAAAGATGTTTTTTCATTTTCAAAGCCTCTCATTTGTATGCGCTTAAGTTCTCCATATACATTTCTGATCTGAGATGTAGTTAAGTATTGTCGCTTAAGGTGTCCACCAAACTCATCACAAAATTTAACTGTGTCTTTTGTGATTTTGTCGGTGATCCAACTGGTATCAAACTTTGCCGCCCAGTTTTCAGGAGGGCCGTGTTTTCTACCTTTCTGAAATTTTATGTTTCCGTTTGTCATGATTTATATATTTGATTTATATCTTGATTATCATTTAGTTCGAATTTCAAATTCAGCCCATCTTGCAGCCACATTCAATATTTCAATTGTTTCATATTTAAAATGATGCGATTTCCCTTCCCAGTAGTTGGCGAACACATCATTTTTAATACGGTTTACAAATTGCTTAATCTCGTCACTCTTTATCCTTTTAGCCATTCTCGAAAGTGAATATGCCATTTGCCATTGCCAGCTTTCATTTCTTTGCTTATTGATTTGCAACTGACGGTTCGCTGCAAACTTTTGAACGTTTCCAATGAAAGCGCCCGGCAGACCGGTTTCTTCATTGGTGTATTTTACAATTAGATTTTTCAGCTCTTCCAGCGCATGATATTCGATTTCCCAGTTGAAGGCATTGTTGAAAAAGTAAAATGCATTTTTATTTGCATCATTATTTTCATATTGTTTCGCCTGGTGTTCAGCTTCTGCTGCCTGATCAGCTCCTTTTAAGATTGGATATTTGGGGCCAACAATTGCCATCCCTCCTGAAATGCTCAGCTTGCTGTTATGGCAAGTAAATGCAGCAAAATTCTGCTTGATTTCCTTAGCCATATCAATTAGTTTGTTCCATCTTCCGACAATAAACAAATCGTCGCCACCGGAATACAGGATAATGCTTTCATTTTTATACTTTTCCTGTTTCCATATTGTATTCAGGTAACCTTTAAAAAAGTAATCCAGGTTACGGCTGAGTGCCAACAAACGGGAAAAGGTTCTATGCCTGTTTTTGAAGCCTTTTGCAAAGAGGTCTCCCAGGTTATCAACATCCATTCTGAGAACACCCAGTCTTCTGAATCCTTCATTTCCACATAGTTTATCAAAGGTTTTAGGCTCACCGGTCAGGTGTTCAACTCCATCCTCATCCACTTCAGTTTCTTCATATGACGGAAATTTGTTGCCACCATAAAAATCAAAGCTGTAAATATTGTTCAGGCCTTTTAGGCTATGGATGAATTCGATCTCGCCCTCTGTTTCTGAAAGAGAATCATTGATCGAAATGAGCTCGACATTGTCAGCCGAAGATTTTAGTTCAGATGCATACTTCTCAAGCCCACTCTTTGAAAGAAAATAATAATAAACGCCAAGTCCGGCAGGGTTGTGTTCGTGCTCTCCGCTCCAGTAATTGAGTGGTTCATTGGATTTCACCCTGAAGTCTGATTGCCGTAGTTGCTTGCCTAATTCTATTTGTTTGAAAGTTGCAAGCTTTATAGGGTCTTTATTATCAGTGTCCAGATATTTGACTTCATTTTCCTGAATTTCACTATCTGAAATTTCTTCGCCCGTTATTACGTCCCGGATTTGCTTTCCGCCAATTTCAGCAGGTGAGAAGAAAGAATTGAAATCATCGGCAATCTTTGACTTATACTTTTGGTTCTTTGAAATATCAAGCTTGTACTGAAGTTTCTCCCATACAGTTGCTACACCCCCCTTTAGAATTTCCTGCTCCCCAAAAGCTATGTGGTCGATGGCCAGATAGATTGAACTGCCATGAGCATTAAAAATCATATTTATAAAATCTTCTTTAAGCGAGGAAAGCTTTGTTTTCACCTCCTCAGTATTAGGGGCGAGAATATAGAAATTACCTCCCGCATCATATATCAGATTTGCTTTAAAGAGTTTTAGTTCATGAAGGATTTTATGAGTAATGCTTTCAGTTAAGAGTTGAATATAAAAAGACCTGCCCTTTAGATTTTTTGCAGCGTTTTTCGAGATCACATCATAGATAAAGTCCTGAATCCCGGATAAGTCTCCGCCGATCAGTATAAAAGGATTTTTATTTTTTATACCTGCCAGACTTTTATTCTGCACATCCTCTTGTTCAAGGTAATCCAGCAGACAGACTGCAAAACCGGCTGATGTTTTTAAATGATCATAAAGTGAAACATCCGGCAGGTGCATTGTACTGCTCGGAATGTTAACGGTATATTTCTTAAGCAGGTTTAGAGTGGTTTCAGCAAAGACTCTGTAGTTAACAGTCTGGATGATTTTGAAATCTTTAATAAATCTTTCCCATAGGCTTTTATAATCGGGAACCGAAGTAAATTCATTAATTCTTTTTGGAAAAAAATCTGTTTTCAAGCTGAGTGCCTCAACAGGCAGTGCATATTCAAAATCCTGTTTGTTGTTTGCCAAACCTTCAAAAACCGACAACAGTCTTTTTTTCTTGAAAGCTTCGCGGTCATTTTCTTTAAGGCCGTCCTGGATGCTATACTCATCGGAGCTTCTGTCTACTCCCGATGAATACCAATCCGCACGTTGAATGATTAGTTCAGGTAAAGCGTTTTCATCGGGATTGTGATGTGATGTGGCAAGTTTAAAAACAGAAGTTTCTTTATCATCATTATTGGTTAAGGCGCGGAATTGCTTTTCAAAATCCTCAAAAAACTGTGCTGTCCACAATACATGTTTATGTGAATAATAACCTTTGTTTTTGGGGCAATATATAGACTCAAGTTTTTTGGTTTGCTCAGAAAGCAACTTTGATTCTTTTGCATTTTTATCATCAGCACGTTGATAAAACTTCCCAATATCATGTAACAAAGCTGCAAGGTATATTTTTTGCCTGTTGGTTTTATAATTGTCGTTCTCCATGATTTGATTTTTTTCCATAGGTTATTTCTTTTACCATCCCAAATCCCAAGCTCGCATTTTTGCCCAGACCAATATAGTTGGGTAAAAATGCATTGCTTGTAAAGACCAGCGATAATGCTTCCCTTTTTGTGTTTTTAACAGTTATGATTTTTTTTTGTTTTATCTCTTTAATACGTACTTTCAGTTCTTTATCCAGTTGCCAGCCAATGCCTTTGGCAAAGGATAAAATGTTTCCGGTTAAGATCTTTTCCAGAAATTCTATTTTTCCAAATTCAGACTCAATGTTTTTATACTCTGAATAGTTTTTCTGGTTTAATGCAAGCCAATTCCATAAGTTATAATGAAAACTCTTATCCCAAACCTGCATAACAAACTGGTTCATATGCAATTTTGCGATTTTTAATTCATAGTGTCGTTCTCCCAGAATCAGTCCTTCTTGTTTGTTGCTAAAAAAATGATGTATCTCATCAATACCATCTTCAATGCAAATTATTGCCGGCTTTTTACCAATGCGCTTATATTGTATTAATGGATATTGATATAAATATTTGTTGTTTTGATGATTGTGAAATAACACATGATCCTTACCCGCAGATTCAGCGATTGCTCCTCTGAATGCAGGCAGTTCATAGGCAAAAATGTCGTTTTCAAACTCAATGTTTAAGACTTTAATACGGTTCATCTTGATAAATTTATTGATAAATCATGTGAGCAATAAGAGCTAGAATCAATTTAGTTTTGTTAGTAATGATAAAGGTATGCTTTCTTTTTGGAAGGCCAAAAGATCATCGGTTTTTATTTTATTGCAGGAATTAATTCAATGAGACTGTTGTTTTCAGGAGTGTGAGCAAACTAAAAAAACAAAGTCGAACTCCTTGTCTACCGGCGAGGCAGGGATTCCGGGCTTTCGCGAGTGCTGAAGCTGCTCATTGGAGGTGCTGTCAAGGAATCTCTGGGGTATAACTCACCTGACGGCAATCAGGTTCTCCGCCCCGTGGTGCGAATCAAGCGAATATTTAATCTCGATACCCAGCAGGCTTGTCTTGGGGTAGTTCATTCTGGAAGTAAAAGTAAAAAGTAAAAAGGCTAAAAGATGCAAACCCCAAAACCCCTAAACCTTCCTCCCCAGCTCCTGGTATCCCCTCCATATAATATTCAGGTCGGTCCAGACTTTATAATCACGAGCGTAAATGAGATTGAGTTTCTGATAGGTTTCCTGGTTGATCTCTTTCCGGTTAAAAACATCTGCAGGATGCAAGATGCCTTTTTTGATCTCGGGTAACCTTGGATTCGCATCGGTTTGCATAGGGTAAAAACCTACCCAGGATCGCGCGCCAAAGATCACGCTGAAAACATTCCGGACAAAGCCGGCAGGTTTTTTAACCACAAAAACAAACAGTGGCAAGAGTGGAATGAAAGTCAGCGAAACAATCATGTCAAACAATCTTTTGTTGCGTCGGTTTTCGGGTTTATCGATGGAATTGATCTCGATGATGTAAAGATCACCGGAAGTATTGATAGAGTTACTCCCGATGATGCTAAGACTGTCTTCGGGAGCAATCTTGTAATCGACCTGGTAGTTTTGAAGCTCGGCCATTTTATCGATGATCTTTTGCGGAGGAACATCTTTGGAGCAAAAGATCACTTCATCAATTTTGTAGATGGTGATGATATCCTTGATCTGGTTGATATTTCCAATGAAGCCATTGTTTTTGTTTTCCTGCAGGGAAGGATGAACCAGCCCGATGAATCCGGGTGTGAGCCTGGTTTTTTGTAATAGTTGCGATACACGCTGCGCTTCATCTTTTTTACCCACGATCAGAAATCGTTTGTTCGTACGTTCACCGATCCTGTAGCCCTTAAGTTTCAATCCACTTAACAACAGCCTGATCCCGAGCATGGAGATGAGCCCCCAGGCAGCGCCCAGCAAAATAATTGCCCTGGAAAATCGCCAGGTTTCGGGAAAGAGGGCGTAAAAGACCAGGATGATGATGGTGCCAATGCTCATTCCCTGGATGACTTTGAAAAGTTTGACGGGCTTTTCATAACCTCCCGAAATATAAGTTGAAAATATCCATGTAAGGATGTAGGCAGGCAATACAACAAAATTGAAAATGTTGGGATAATGACCGCCATCCGGAAAGATCACTTCATGTTCCCAGTAGTTTTTGATCAGGAAAATACCGATAAAAATGATGATGAAGTCCAGTATGGGTAAAAAAGCGCGCTTAAAGAACCTGTTCATAACAGCAATAGAGGCCCGGAACCATATCGCCATGTTGATCAGGAATGTGTATGTACGGGCATTTTTCCTGGAGAAATGTTTTTTGGCAAAGATCACCATGGCATTGTAAAAGATGAAAACGTAGTTCACCGAACTTTTCTTCGTGCTCTCACCTTTATAATGTATGATCCTGGTTTCGGGGAAATAATAATTCTTATACCCTGCTTTCATGATGCGATAGGAAAGATCGATGTCTTCGCCATACATGAAAAATGCTTCGTCGAGCAAGCCGATCTTATCCAGAATACTTTTGCGCAGCATCATAAATGCTCCGGCCAGCACATCCACCTCGTGAATTTCATCTTTATCGAGGTAGCCCAGGTGATATTTGCTGAAGGTTTTTGAATGCGGAAAAAGCTTTGATAGTCCGAATATCTTGTAAAAGGCCGTGGCAGGAGAGGGGAACCCTCTTTTTGATTCCGGAAGAAAGTTCCCTTTTCCATCGATCATTTTAACGCCCAGTCCGCCGGCATCCGGGTGATCATCCATGAAGGCAAGACATTTTTCAAAGGTATCATCTTCCACAACCGTATCGGGGTTCAGCAGCAAAATATATTCACCGGAAGCTTGCCGGATCGCCTGGTTGTTGGCCCGGGAAAAGCCGGTGTTTTGATTGTTGGCCAACAACCTGACCTCAGGAAATTTTTCCGCGAGCATTTTTACACTGCCGTCTACAGAGTTGTTGTCCACCACAATGACCTCTGCGTCAATATTCCGAATTGCCTTTTTGACGCTGTTCAGGCATTGTTCCAGAAAGTATTTAACATTGTAATTGACAACTACGATGGACAGTTTCATTTCTGCTTCCGATCTATGGCTACTTTAGCAAACGTTGAATTCCTTATTTATTTTGTCCCTTAGCCTTCTGTATGAAAGGCCAGTAAAGGGATATCAGCCTGGAAAAGGTCTTTTTTCGTGACCTTGCTGGTAAACAGTCTTTTGAAAATATTACGCTTGTGTGATAGAAAAGCGATCAGATCGATGTTATTTTCCTTTACATATTTTTCGATATCCTCGCCAATGTCTTTGCTGTCGACCAGGTTGCAACTGAGTGTACCCGACTTAACCTCTTCTGAGAAACATTCTTTGATTGCATTCATTTTCTTTTCATTTTCCTCTCGTTTGTCATCGTGAATGTTCATATGCAGGCAGTGTATCTGTATATCAAAATCCTGCAGCAGCTTCATCAGCTTATTCAGCAAATCCTGGTCGGGTCCGCCGAAATCTGTCATATACAGGACATTCCTGATTCCCTTAAAAGTATAATCCTGGGGAATTGCCAGTACAGGAAGATTTGCATTGTTCATGATCTTCTTGGAAACACTACCGGTGAGGATGCTTTTTCGCCCGCGCCCGCTGGAACCCATGATAATGAGGTCGGGTTTGTATTCACTGCATTCGTCGATGATCTCGCTTTCAGGATCACCACCTTTTAAGGTATAGACAATTTTCACACTGTGAATGTTCTCCTTTTTCAGTTGTTCTATCAGTTTCGATTGCAGGTTTACGATGTCCTCACGGGCTCTTTGTTCAATATCCCGCAGCAATTGTTCATTGAGCATGGTGTCTGTATCAACCCCTGTTGGAAAACTGCTGTCGGATACGATGATCTGATCGAAATACGAATGGAACAGCCGAATCTCGGAACTGTATTTTTTTGCAATTTCGAGAGCGTACTGACAAGTACGATCAGTGTTCTCACTGAAGTCTATGGGTACAAGTATCTTTTTCATTTTCGAATAAATTTGTTAAACAAATATAAGACTTAATGCCTTCACCATCCAAGCAAGTGAATAAAAATGCCGAATAAAAGGCCAATCAAAATATTTACAAGTTTTACCAGGATGAAGCTTTTGCCTGATTCTGCCAGCAAGGGAATGGATCCATGTCCATCCTGAACAATTGAATTGGCCAGCAGGATGCTAAAAGGGATGCTCCCTTCGGCAAACATCAGCACAAAAATAAAGTGCGGGCCCGATTGCGGGATGATGCCCACCAGGACCGCGATCAGCAACATGATATAAAAATTGGCACGCGCCCACTCCCGCACATCGATGTATTCATTGATAAAATGCAGAACAGTGAGGGCTGCCAGTGTCCAGAGAAAAATCTTCAAAAAGTGCTTCTTGATGATGTGGTTCCAGAGATGCGCTTCCAGGAAATGGTCGTTTACCGTAATGATGATAAACAGGGAAAGGAGGGACACGATCAGGAAAGAGATGCTGATCCAGTTCCATATGGATCCTTCATGTACATGATCATGATGATGTTCATGAGGATGCAGGAGTTTGTCGAATTCATGTGCATGTCCGAATTCACCGATCAGCAGGCCGAAAATAAACAGAATCAGCCCGGCAATGATGATGGCTCTTTGAAAACTAATGTTTTTTAACTGCTTTCCGATTTCTTTGGGAGCAAAGCAAACACAGTTCTCGTGTTCTTCGTGGACCTGCAGGTGGTTTTCCGGGAGGTTCATCAATGTCCTGTTTCGCATAAAAGCGTAAATCAGGCTGCCACTCAGGATTGCGACCCCAAAGATGATCGCAAACAGCAGGAGTGCATTCTGTGGAATGACCGACAACATAAAAAAGGCTTCATCTCCGGATGTTGCAATCATGGCTGTAACCAGGCCGGCAAAACCAAATATCTTGTGTGCATAAAGAGAAACAGCAGTGTATGTACCCAGGCAACCCGGGATCAGGCCCAGCAACGCTGCTGAAAGTATTTGCAGCCAGCCTTTACGTTTGAATGGCTGTATCCACCTACCCCGCGTCTGCACATTGATGTACTCGATGATGAGCATCATGGCCAGCACAAAGCTGGTGATCATGATCGTTTGTTTGATGATGCCTATGAACATATAAGAAAAACAGCATTTATTTTGAACGGGTAAAAATAGACAGAATTTGAGAATTTTTGGCAGCTTTTCTTTTTTAGTTGTGAAAAAGAAGTATACATTTGGGTAATTAAATACCTTAACTGAATCAATGTCAAAAATAGTAACGCTCTCAGAAGCTGCCTCCATTGCATTGCATGGTATGATACTCGTTGCAAAATCGCAGAAGAAAATGATCAATGTTGTCAAGATCGCTGAGGCAACAAGCAGCTCGAAACATCATGTCGCTAAAGTTTTTCAGCGCCTGGTTAAAGAAGGATTTATTGAGTCACACCGTGGTCCGACCGGTGGTTTTACCCTGAAAAAATCCCCCAAGGATATTACTTTCCTGGAGATCTATGAAGCCATCGAAGGAAAAATAGAAATTCATGAATGTCCCATGGACAAGCCCATTTGCCCTTTCGACAAGTGCATCATGAATAATATTACCAAAAAGATGACTGAGGATTACAGGACGTACCTGGAATCGCAGACCTTGGATCAGTATCTTTAATCCGCCAGTAGGCGGACAAGTTTTTTCTTTTGATACCTCGTTGCTCTGCGGCGGGGTAATTCATTATTAGAAGCCTGATATTTGATTCTCTCTTTTCATTATCTTTGTAAAAGAACAAAAAATCCAGGCGAAATGATCAAACACATCGTAATGGTTAAGCTGAAGGAGTTTTCTTCAACACAGGAAAAACTAGATAATGCAGGGAAGTTCAAAACAATGCTGGAAGATCTTGTTGAGCTTGTTCCGGACCTGAAAGCCATGGAGGTTGGATTGAATTTCAATGAAAAGCCTTCTGCCTATGATGTTGTGCTTATTTCGGAGTTTGAGTCGAAAGAGGGACTTGATAATTACCGTGTACATCCCGAACATGTAAAAGTATTAGACTTCCTGAAACAGATCATGGATAAAACGGCCGTTGTGGATTATGAATCCTGATCTTCTTTTTGTTTTTCTGTCTTGCCGGAGCTTGCAAATTCCTCTTCCAGAAATTCTTTGAGGTTGGCTGGTTTGATCCGGGTGTTGATCTCTCCAAGTTTGCAATAGGAGATACTACCGGTTTGCTCTGAAACAACAATTGCAATGGCATCAGTTTGTTCGCTGAGACCAAGAGCTGCCCTGTGTCGCAAACCCAGGCGTTTGGGAATGTTGGTATTGTTGGATACCGGGAGTATACAGCCTGCAGCTACGATTTTATTGTCGGAGATGATCACAGCACCATCATGCAGGGGACTGTTTTTATAAAAGATGTTTTCTAACAAACGGCTGGATACGACAGCATTCAGCTTTTCACCCGTTTCTATGAATTGTTTCAGGTCGTGCTGGTGGGAGAGAACGATCAAAGCACCTTCGCGAGCATCGGCCATCCGCTGGCAGGCTACGATGATGTTGTCAATATCCAGTTTGTTCTCTTCTTCCAGGCTGAAACGCCAGAAAAAGAAACCCCTTCCTTTTTTATTGATGAATGCGGGTGTGCCGAGGGCAAAAAGAAACCTGCGTATCTCAGGTTGAAAGATCACGATCAATGCAATGAAACCCACACTGATAAAACCTCCCAGAATCTCGCTGAGCAATTTCATTTCCAGGGCCGAAACCACTTTCCATACCAGGAAGATGGCCAGAATGCCGATGAATATGTTGATAGCAACAGTTCCGCGAAGGAGGTTATAAAGTTCATACAAAAGCAAGGCTACCAGCAGGATATCGATTATGTCCAGCAGCCGAAGCCCAATGAAACCGGTGATGAGTAATTCCTGCAAAGTTTTACTATAATATACAAAAATAGGGAAATATTTGAAAAAGTAACGGATACAGTAAGCAGGAAGTAAGATGGTAGCCGGTTTAATATTAATGCTTTGGTATTTTTTCTTGCCCGGATAAAAACCAGCCAGCATTATTTATTTGACAATCCATATAAAAATGATTTACTTTTGCTTTCATCATTATTTGTTAACCAAATCAAATAGTTATGAAAAAAATAATTTTATTATTGATCGCATGTTACTGTATTGCCATTGTATCTGCACAAAATTTCCAATCAATTTCTGTAATAACAGAACAAAACGGTTCCACCCGCGATGTCACTGATTTAAGCTGCCCATCAAATTCAAATTATTCCCATTTACCGGATGGTTCTGCTGACCTCGGGACAAAAGACGGGATAATTCCTTTTGACAAAATTGAAAGCACACCCTTTGGTCCGGTTGCAAGTATTACTTTCTGGATGAAGGAAATAACTGTTCATGATCCCCTGACTGTCGATATCATTTTTAAGCACGACGCCGGGGGTATACCCGGAACCACCTTTGCAAGTTTTTTGTCTGTTCCTTTATCGGGAACCAATACAGGAGAAAGTATGAGTGGTTTTTCCGTCATTGAATATCACTATGTATTTCCAACAACCGTTTCAGTTACAGCAGGCGACTGGGTTGGAATTGCTGATTACCCCGACGATTCTTTTCATCATACCTGGATATCCTCGGCAGATGGAGACAATTCTTGTTATATGTATGGCTTGGGATATACCCAGGATTATGATTTAGCATTTTGCCTGGGACCTGCCGCTGAAGTGCCCCTTTCCGATTGGGCAATTTACAGCGGTATTTTCATGATCCTGGTTTTAATAGCTTTCGGTTTCAGGAAAAAACCCATTTAGCGCTTAAAAAACAATTTATTTTAAGGAAGCTGTCTAAAAAGTGCAATAATATCTTTTCTTCAGCTCATTAATTCAAAACTCCGGGTTTTTAATTATCATCGATACGCGATTTGGTGCGTTTATTTATTTTTTTCTTGCCCGCTTTTCTTGTCTGGCTTACAAAACCGTTAAGTTTGATATTTTGGTAGTAATTCCAAAATCCTGTTAGGATGACATACACGAATTTATGTTATTGATTGAATGTGTAAACCTTTAATCCGAAACCTGTAATTTGTGGTTAATCCACCTTCTTCAGCTTTTCCACGATCTTTACCGCTTCCACTGCTTCTTTCACATCATGCACCCTTAAAATATTGGCTCCATTCAGCAATGCTATTGTATTGACTGTGGTGGTTCCGTTGAGGGCTGAGGCGGGTTGTGTCCCCAGGATTTTATTGATCATGGACTTGCGTGATAACCCAGCAAGCAACGGAAAATCGAATTCCCGGTATATTCCCAGGTTTTTCAGCAGGGAAAAATTATGCTCCACAGTTTTTCCAAATCCAAAACCCGGGTCCAGGATTAGGTTATCAAAACCATGCTTTTTGAATTGATTGATCTGCTGCTGGAAAAAATTGCCGATCTCTTTTGTCACATTGGAGTAAGCCGGGTTTTTCTGCATATTCCGGGGCGTACCCTGAATATGCATGATTACAAAGGCACAATTGCTTTGGGATATAAGTGGTATCATCTGCTCATCAAAAGTTCCTCCTGATATATCATTAATAATGTGGACGCCTGCTTCCATGGCTTTTTCAGCAACTTGCGACCGGTATGTATCAATGGACACGATCATTTCGGGGTAAGTCTTCAGGACAAAACGCAATACAGGTTCGATCCGTTCCCATTCCAATTTCTTACTCACCTCCGGCGCACCTGGGCGTGTTGAAGTACCACCAATGTCGATAATTGAAGCGCCTTCGCGAATCATTTCTTCAAGGGAGTTTTCAATGGTTTTAAAGTCTGTGTTTTTGCCCCCGTCATAAAAAGAATCGGGGGTGATATTCAATACCCCCATCACTGCAGGTGTTGATAAATCCAGTTTTTTCCCGCCGCATTCCAGCAACTGCTTTTCTGAAAAAGATGTACCTTTACGCGTCATTTTTAAATCCAAAGTTTTTGCGAAAATAGACATTCTATGGAAAACATAACTTCCGGGCAATATGATGAAGTGATCGAAAACTGTAAGAATCTGTTCCTGAATAAAATGAAAGATTACGGAACAGCCTGGCGGGTGTTGCGGGCCAGCTCCCTGACGGATCAAATCTACATCAAGGCAAACCGGATCAGAAGTATTGACAGCAAGGGATCGCAAAAAATTGAAGAGGGCATTGAACCGGAGTTTATTGGAATTGTTAATTATTCTATCATTGCATTGATACAACTCGAACTGGGCGACAAGATCATTTTGCCCGATACCTTTGATGAACTGGAAATGCCGGCCGAACAGGTGGAAGAAAAGTACGGGCATTATGCAATGAAGGCAAAAAGCCTGATGCAGGATAAGAACCATGATTATGGTGAGGCCTGGAGAAATATGCGCATCAGTTCCCTTACGGATATCATTCTGATGAAATTGTTCAGGATCAAACAAATTGAAGATAATAAAGGTGAAACGGTTGTCTCGGAAGGGGTGGATGCCAACTTTTATGATATAATCAATTACGCTGTTTTTGCGTTGATAAAAATATTGGAAACGAAGTAAAATAGGAAGATTTTTTATGAAGTTGTTGCGTGTTGTCAGCAGGTGGCTGGTTGGGATCGTTTTTATGTTTTCTGGTATAGTAAAAGGCGTTGATCCGCTGGGAACCGCCTACCGCATTGAAGATTACTTTGTTGCATACGGAATGGAATGGGCCATCCCGCTGGCACTGTTTCTTTCCGTTTCCCTTTCCGCCCTTGAGTTTGTATTGGGATTTGCCCTGGTTTTCAACACAAGGCTAAAATTCCTTTCCTGGATTTTGTTTCTGCTAATGATATTTTTCACGGGTTTAACATTTTACGATGCCCTCTACAATCCCGTCCCAGATTGTGGTTGCTTTGGAGATGCCATCAAACTCACCAACTGGGAAACATTTTACAAAAATCTTGTGCTGATCGTTTTTGTGTCGATCATCTTCTTTACCCGCAAAAAAGAAGCAAGCCCCTGGGCATCCTCAACACAGATGGTTCTTATTTTGCTGGCTGCAGGCGGGTTTGTCTGGTTTTCCGTTTACAACCTGAATCATTTGCCGGTCCTTGATTTCAGATCATGGGAAGTTGGCCAGTCTGTGAAAAATGAGCATACAGAAGAACCGGATGTTTATCTTACATACCGCAACATCAACACCGGGGAAACGAAAGAATACCTGTCACCCAATTATCCCTGGAATGATTCGGTATGGCTGGAAAACTGGGAATTCGTTTCCCAGCGCTTTGAAGAAAAAGGGGAGAACACAGCGGAATTGAAAATCGAAAACAGGGATGGTGAAGATTTTACCAGGGATTTCATTAAAAACCCCTATTATCAGTTCCTGGTGGTAGCATACGATTTGGATAAGACCGATACAACATCTTTCAAAAAACTGAACGGTCTTTACCAGGATGTCGAACGGGAAGGACATGATATGATTGCGCTTACGAGCAGTATTCCTGCAAAGGTTGATAAATTCAGGGAAAAACATAATGTTGAATATGATTTTTACTATGCAGATGATATCATCCTGAAAACAATCATACGCTCAAATCCCGGACTGATTTTGCTCAAAGACGGAATTGTACTGGACAAATGGCATTACAATGATTTTCCGGAATATGGTGATATCTTTGCTGAACACATTGAACATTAAGCAAAAGACAAAATGCTTCGTTTCATCATCAGGCGGCTTTGGTACGGATTCCTGGTATTGCTGGGTGTGATCACAGTCGTTTTCTTTTTGTTCAACATACTGCCGGGCGATCCTGCCAGGATGATGCTTGGACAACGGGCGGATGTTTCCAGCGTGGAAAATATTCGCAAAGATCTGGGTTTGGATCAAGCACTTTATATTCAGTATGTAAACTTTATCAATGATCTCTCGCCTGTATCTTATCATACAAATGACCCGGAAAGTTCCTGGTATCTTAATGATGAAAAATATGCCCCCTACACAAGTTTAATTGGCTTATCTGACAATGCAAGCATCATCCTGAAAAAGCCTTATCTCCGGCGTTCTTATCAGAGCAAGCGGGAAGTTTCAGATATCCTGGTGGAAGCATTTCCCAAAACCATATTGCTGGCAACGGTATCCATTTTGTTTGCCCTGATACTGGGAGTTTTCATCGGTATCATCCTGGCCATCAAAAGAAACAAAGTCCTCGACAAGCTGGCCCTTGTTTTTTCTGTACTGGGGATGTCGCTGCCATCTTTTTTTGCCGCCATCCTGAACGCCTGGATCTTTGCTTTCGTGCTGGCTGAATTTACAGGCCTGAATATGACCGGTAGCCTTTACTCGGTGGATGATTTCGGTCAGGGAGAATATCTCGATCTGAAAAACCTGATCCTCCCGGCGATCACCCTTGGAATACGTCCACTCGCCATTGTTGTGGAGTTGACCAAGAATTCCCTGCTGGATGTTTTGTCGCAGGATTACATTCGTACTGCCCGGGCGAAGGGTCTGAGCAATACCCGTGTGGTAATCCGTCATGCACTGAAAAATGCATTAAATCCTGTGATCACAGCAATTTCCGGATGGTTTGCCTCCCTCATGGCTGGGGCCGTATTCGTGGAGTTTATATTCGACTGGAAAGGTGTGGGTGTGGTAATTGTTGATGCCCTTGAGCTTTATGATTTCCCTGTTTTGATGGGTGCTGTTCTGTTTATTTCTGTTATCTTAGTGATAATTAATATTTTTGTAGATATTGTTTACGGATTTTTAGATCCACGCGTGAGAGTTCAATAAATTAAAAGCTTATGAGAAAGAATATTGTAGCCGGAAACTGGAAGATGAACAAAACTTTTCAACAGGCAGAAGAGCTGGTGGCGGAAGTAAAAGACCTGATGGAAGAACATGAAATAAAGCATACGGAGGTGATCGTGATACCGCCTTTTCCTTACCTGGAAATGGCAACAGACCTGGCACAGGGCTCGCCACTTAAAGTCGGTGCACAAAATGTAAGTGATCATGATTACGGTGCATATACGGGAGAAATATCAGCTCCTATGCTGGCATCCATGGAGGTAAACTATTGTATTGTCGGACATTCCGAAAGAAGAAAATATTTTAGGGAAAAATCAAAAGCCCTTGCAGAAAAGGTCAAGCAATTGCTGAATGCCGGTATTACACCGATCTTTTGTTGTGGCGAAGATCTTGAAAAAAGAGAAAAGGGACAGCAGGAAAAAGTAGTGGAAAGGCAGATCAGCAAGGCGCTTTTCGAACTGGAACCCGATGATTTCTCCAGGATGGTCATTGCTTATGAACCCGTCTGGGCCATTGGTACAGGAAAAAATGCAACACCTGAACAGGCACAGGAAATGCATGCGTTCATCCGCAAAATCATAGAAGGAAAGTACGGAAAAGATATTTCTGAAAACATCAGCATATTGTATGGAGGCAGTTGCAATGCTAAAAATGCAAAAAGCCTTTTCAAAAATCCTGATGTGGATGGGGGACTAATCGGAGGTGCATCCCTGAACGCCGAAGAGTTTTTAAAAGTTATCAGGGGAATCCCTGCGTAAAAGACACCCCATGGATTATTTGCAAATTTCTTTTCCGGAACAGGAGCAGGAAAAGCGGGACATATTGATCGCATTGCTTTCGGAGCTGGGATATGAAAGCTTTCAGGAAACCGACGATCATCTCTTTGCCTTCATTCCTGAATCAGCGTTCGATGCTGAGTTGTTGACAAAGAGCCTGCCCGGGGAAATATTCCCGGCTCTCCATTATAACACGGGGCTTATCTCAGAGAGAAACTGGAACAAATTGTGGGAACAAAATTTCGAGCCTGTTATCATCGCCGACCGTTGCAGGGTCATAGCCCCGTTTCACGATAAGAGTGGCGATTACCAATATGAAATAATCATAGAACCCCAGATGTCATTTGGTACGGCACATCATGCCACCACTGCCCTGATGATAGAATTGATGCTCAATCTCAATCTTAATAATAAGCTTGTGCTGGACATGGGCTGCGGTACCGGCATACTGGCCATCTTTGCCATGATCCGGAAAGCAACAAAAGCCTGGGCCATCGACAACAATCGCTGGGCTTATCACAATACACTGCATAACCTCAAACTCAACCGGGTTGGCGATGTTGAAGTGGTCGAGGGAGGAAAAGAAAAGATCCCCAATCCTGGATTTGATATGATCCTGGCCAATATCAACCGGAATGTACTGTTGGAAGATATCCCAACCTATACCAGGCATTTGAAGAAAAATGGTCATATACTGCTAAGCGGATTCCTGGAGCATGATGCGGAAGCCATTGAAAGTATTTGCAATAAATCGGGTTTGCATGGAATCCAGAAATTAAAAAAAGATGAGTGGGTTGCAGAAGCTTTTCGCAAATAATAAAAGCTGGAAAAATCTGTTTTCTAATAATCAAAAAGCTTTCAGGTCCTGAGATGAGGAAACTTCTACTCACTTTAATATTGACATTTGCATTGTTCCGGCTTTACCCCCAGGAAACTGTCGTGTTTTCAAATACCCGTGAGGCTTATCTTCAGGAAGTTACCGAGCTGTTGCTTGCCACCCGCAGTGATTACTATGAAAATAAATCCGAATTGCTGCTGGAAGAATTTGGTCCCAAATGGCTTTCCGAAAGGTTCGATCCTGAAATTAAAGACGAAGTGATCTTTACCAGCAACATGATGATGCAGCAAGATATCAGGGTGTTCCCTGATTTTCTCAACTTCCTGATTGCATTGAATGAAATTGCCCACACCACATTCAAAGATAAAAGTGTAATTGCCTGGCTGAGGAGCCTGGAGCCCATGATCATGATGAAGTCAACGCAGGATTACGATGACTATATAGAATTTTCGGTAAAACTGTTTCGTGAGCAGATTCTGCACGATACGAGAAGTGTTGTTTGGAAGTATAAAAAGGGTGAAATGGAATTCGTTTTCGATTCCATTCCTGCCCTGAAGATCCGGAAGGCTGAACTGGTATGTGCTACCCGCAAGGACAGCAGCGTGATAGTGAATACAAGCGGCTCTTTCAATATCAATGAGCTCATGTGGTATGGCAGTGGCGGCAGGATCGACTGGCGGCGGGTTGGTCTGGATACAGATAAAACATATGCCGAGATCCTCGGAGATTATGAGATCAACATCGGTGAAACGGATTTCCATGTGGACTCAGTCCGGTTTTTCAACAAATACTATTTCCAGATGGCCATGCCTGGCAGACTGGAAGAAAAGGTTCTTTCAAGTCCCCCCAACAACCGCACATCTTACCCACGTTTCACATCTTTTTATAATCAATACGAACTGGATGATGTTTTCCGGAATGTCGACTACCGTGGGGGTATCTCCATGGAAGGTGCCAGATTGTATGGTACCGGTATTGCAGGTAGTCCGGCAGTGCTGGATTATTACAAAGGCGATACCCTCATTGCAAAAGTAAGGTCAACAGCATTTCAGATACAGGAGGACAAGATCGTTTCAAGCCGGTCTTCCATTTCACTTTATTATCAGCAAGATTCTATTTATCATCCCGGACTCGACATGAAATATACCGATGATGAAAAGATGCTGACACTTTACCGCACCAGCCGCGGACTTGCCCAGAGTCCTTTTTTGGATTCATACCACAATGTGGACATCTATTGTGAGGCATTGTATTGGAATACCGCTGAACCCAAAGTTTCATTCGAATCCATCCGGGGATTGAATACCGAAAGCAATGCCTATTTTGAATCAGCCGGATATTATTCCGACCATGATTATTATAAACTACAGGGCATCGACCCGGTGAATCCCCTTGATCTGGTGAAAGATTATGCCCGTGATTATGGTACACAAAGCATCACAATCAATGCTTTTTCTCAATATCTCGACAAACCCGCGGAACAGGTCAAGGCGATGCTGTACCGGCTTGCGGCCAGAGGATTTCTGATTTTTGATATCGAAGATGGCAGGGCGCACATCAAACAGAGGCTATATGACTATCTCGATGCCAAGGCAGGACTGAAAGATTATGACGTGATCCGCTTTGCCAGCAAAACAAAACTGCAAAGCAATGCCGAACTATCTTTGAACAACTTTGATCTGAAGATCAATGGTGTGCGGGAGATCTTCCTGAGTGACTCACAGCACGTGTATATTTATCCAAAAGATCAGGAAATACTGATGCAGGAAAACAGGGATTTTATATTTTCCGGCCTGGTAAGAGCAGGCTTGTTTGATTTCTATGCAAACCAGTGTTCTTTCGAATATGATACTTTCCGGCTCAATCTTCCCGCAGTCGACTCCCTGAGTTTTATGGTAAAAAGTGATTCTATCAATAAACAGGGGAATCCTCTCTATGTCAGGGTGAAAAACGTGATCGCCAGGCTCAGTGGTGATCTGCTGATCGACAAGGCCAATAATAAATCAGGCCTGAAATCAAATGCCAAATATCCCATTTTCAACAGCAAAAATGATTCTTATGTATTTTATGATTACCACTTTATACAAAAGGGAGTATACGACAAAGAGAGGTTTTATTACCAGTTGGATCCTTTTGTAATCCGCAAGCTGGATAACTTCTCAACGGATGATCTGCAATTCTCCGGCTCCCTTGCTTCCGACGGTATTTTCCCGCCCATTGAGGAACCCCTGGTGGTGATGCCCGATTATTCATTGGGGTTTGAGACCCGGACACCTGCAACAGGATGGCCGGTATATGATGAAAAAGGGCAATTTTTTAACAAAATCAGACTTGACAATCATGGGTTGGTTGGAGAGGGTAAACTGGAATATCTAACATCCGTAAGCACTTCCTCCGCTTATTATTTTTACCTGGATTCACTGGGATCCAGCGTTGCTACTTTTGAGGTGGCACCCAGGAGAGAAAAAACAGAATTTCCGGCGATAAATACAGAAATGGCGGATCTGCACTGGTTGACAGATACGAATCTGATGTATGTGAATATGATCGATAATCCTTTTGAGATGTTCAGCAACAATTCGGTGCTGGAAGGCGATATCGAACTATCACCACAAGGCGTGAAGGGCAGAGGGGTATTCAATTTTACAAATGCTGAAATTGTTTCCAGGCAGTTTGACTTCTATCATCATTCACTTTCCGCCGACAGTTCCGATTTCAGGCTTCTTACAGCAGATGCAGGAGAATTGGCTATTTCAACAGAGGATTACAAAACCTTCATCGATTTTGAAGAACGTATTGGCAATTTTATTTCGCTTGGCAATGTTTCCCTGGTTGAATTTCCTTTCAATCAATACATATCCTCTATGGACGAAATGACCTGGCTCATGGATGAACAGAAAATCGAGATGTTCAACAATATGGCTGAGGAAATACCATACCTGGATGAGCTGAATCTTTTTGACCTCATGGATTTTGACTTCACGGGTTCTGAATTCATATCCACGCGCCAAGACCAGGATTCCCTGGCTTTCTTTTCCCAGAAAGCAGTGTATGATATGCAAAATTATATCATTTCGGCCGAAGGGGTCAAGATCATCAAGGTGGCCGACGCCGGGATTTTTCCTGGCGACGGAAAAGTCCGTATTTACAAGGATGCCAAAGTGGAAAGTCTGAATGATGCCTATATCATTGCAGATACAGCTTCAAAATATCATACGTTTTATGATGCTACCGCAACTATTTTTAACAGGCATAAATACATTGCAAAAGGAAACTACGATTATATCGATAAGAATGACACACCACAGCGAATTGAAATGTCTTTGATTGAGGCTGACAGCAACGGTATGACACGTGCATACGGGAATGTTCCTGAGGGGAGCATCTTCTTTTTAAGTCCCGACTATCTCTTTATTGGGGATGTTTCCATGAAGGCAGCCCGAAAACATCTCCGATTCGAGGGAGGTTTCAGGATCAACCAGGATTGCTATTATTATGACGAAAACTGGGTTCGTTTTGATACGGTGCTGGATCCCCGGAATATTGTTTTCCCAGTAACGGGAAACTTAAGGGATCTTAAAGGAAATCCCCTGCATGTTGGCTTGTATCATTCGGTATTCGAAGATGAGGTATACCCGGTTTTTCTGACCACCAAAAACAATGCAGCAGACCAACCCCTGATTACAAGCACCGGTAAATTATTGTTCAATGAGAACCTGCGGGAATTCAGGGTCGGTTCATTCGACAGGATTACAAACAAAACAGATCATGGCCCTTACCTCAACCTTTCGGCCAGTCAGTGCGAGATCCGGGGGCAGGGAACCATTGATTTTGGTACTGATCTTTACCCCCTGTATTTGCGTTCGTTCGGGGAGGCAGCGTACCTGCTCATTCCGGATTCGACCAGGCTGAGGGTATCTATGATGCTGGACTTTCCGTTCAATACTGATCTTCTTGAAATGTTTGGGGATTCGCTGAAACAATCAGATGGGGAAGGAGTGGATCCCAACAACAATATTTTTAAATATACCTTGAATGAATTACTGGGTAAGGAGCAGGCTGATGAAATCTTACAGGAGCTAAATCTTTACGGCACCATCAGAAAGTTTCCGGATGAATTGAATTATGCATTGCTAATCAGCGATGTCCGTTTTGTCTGGAATGCTTCTTCAGGATCTTTTATCTCAAAGGGAAAGATTGGTATCGGCAGTATACAGGACCAGCATATCAGCAAATATATTGATGGTTTTATTGAGATCGAAAGAAGAAGAAGCGGGGATGCCATGCATATTTATCTGCAGCCTTCAGAAGAAAGGTGGTATTTCTTTTCATACAGGGGAAATGTTATGCAGGCCATTTCTTCCGACCAGGGATTTAACACCAAACTTTCTGAGCTAGAACCAGGTGAAAGAACTGTAAATGTTCCTGAACGGGATACCCCGTATGAATTTGTAATTTCGACCCGCCGGAAGCAGGTGGATTTTGTAAGAAGAATGGAAAACTATTTTAATTAATAATTTATAATTAATAATTTGGGATGGGTTATATTATTGTTGCGGTTGTAGTTGCATATTTGCTTGGTTCGATCCCGACTTCCGTCTGGATTGGAAGGATCTTTTTTAAGGTGGATGTCAGAAACGAGGGTAGCAAAAATGCAGGTGCCACCAATACCATACGCGTACTTGGCTGGAAAGCGGGTGTGCCGGTTCTGATCATCGATGTATTCAAAGGCTGGCTGGCTGTGTTCCTTACCGGATTCCTTCCTGCAGAAGCTTTCCAGGATATTCCGATGGTTTGGGTCAGGATCATGGCTGCAGCAGCGGCTGTGGCCGGACATATTTACCCGCTTTATATCGGGTTCAGGGGCGGCAAGGGTGTTGCCACCCTGCTGGGTGTAGGAATCGCTTTGTTCCCGGTCTCTGTTTGGTTTGTTGTGCTGATTTTCGTTGTGGTACTGCTCTTGTCGGGGATCGTTTCACTTTCTTCCATTCTGGCATCCATGAGTTTCCCTTTCCTGGTTATTTTTCTTTTTCCACCCCAGCATCTTTCGCTAACTGTACTCTCCATCGCGGTGGGGGTGTTTGTTCCTCTTACACATTTCAGCAATATCAAAAGACTGTTGAAGGGAGAAGAAAAAAAGATGTCCTTTAAAAAGAGAAAATGAGACCTATTTCCCTGTGAAAAAAATGTTGAGAAAGAATTATTTAAATCAGTTTTGTGTTTTTAATTTTATCCTATCTTTACCATTCTGAATAATGATGTTTAACGATCTGAAAAACATAACAAAATGAAATTTATTATCTCAAGTTCGGTTCTGTTGAAGAATATGCAGGCGCTGGAAGGGGTGCTGAATGCGAGCAATACCCTGCCGATCCTGGATGATTTCCTGTTCGAATTATCAACCGAAAGTTTGAAAGTTACTGCCTCCGACCTGGAAACAACCATGACGGTTACCCTGGAACCCTCCAAAGCTGAAGAGCCAGGCTCTGTGGCCATACCGGCAAAAATATTGATCGAAACTCTCAGAACTTTTGCCGATATTCCGGTTACCATCACCATCAACGAAGAAACCCTGGGAGTAGAAATATCTGCCGGTGAAGGTAAATACAAACTTTCCGGACACAAAAGTGATGAATTTCCGCAAACACCACCCATGGAAAATACCACCAAACTGGAACTGGAATCTTCACTCATGGTCAATGCCTTTAACAAAACCATTTTTGCTACGGGCAATGATGAGCTGCGCCCGGTGATGTCGGGGGTCTTTTGTGAATTAACCCCTGATGATGTCACTTTCGTTGCAACCGATGCCCACAAGCTGGTACGATACAGGAGGAAAGATGCCAAAGCGGAAGAATCCAGTTCTTTCATACTGCCAAAAAAACCAATCAACCAGTTGAAAAAGATTTTGCCGGAAGACGACAGCAAGGTACAATTGCAATACAACCAGACAAATGCTGCCTTTTCTTTCAGCAATGTGAATATGATTTGCCGTCTGATCGAAGGGAAGTATCCCAATTATGAAGCGGTAATTCCCGGGAACAACCCCAATAAACTTATTGTCGACAGGCACTTGCTGCTGAATTCCATCAGGCGTGTGGCCATTTTTGCCAACCAGTCGACACACCAGGTACGTTTCAAGATCTCAGGCAAGGAACTGGTACTCTCAGCCGAAGATGTGGATTTCTCTAACGAGGCCACTGAAAGGCTTACCTGCAGCTATGAAGGCGATGATATGGCAATCGGTTTCAATTCACGCTTCATGCAGGAGATGTTAAGCAATCTCAGCGTGGATGAGATCAGGATCGAAATGTCGGCACCCAACCGGGCAGGTATCATATTTCCCGTTGAAAATGAGAATGATAAGGAGGAAATCCTGATGCTGGTCATGCCGGTGATGCTGAACCAGTAGGGTGGTATTATTGGTCATTGGTTATTGGTTATTGGTTATTCCAAATTGGAGGTCTCCGTAAATACCTCAAGTGCACAGGTCTGACATGGTTCAGTGGTAGTTGTATTCTTTCCAGGTAGTGATCTTCACAGGAAGCAAACGCATTAAAATTTCATTCGTGTTCATGGTTCATTTTCATTTGTTCTAAAAATTTCGTATATTTATACAAAACCAAGTTTGAACAAACGCACCCCCGCCTTGTTGCTTAATCAAAAATGCAGAGATGAAAATATTAATCTTTGGTGCAAGCGGATTTATCGGACA
Organism: Bacteroidales bacterium; assembly: GCA_021740625.1. Lineage (GTDB taxonomy): Bacteria > Bacteroidota > Bacteroidia > Bacteroidales > JAIOZK01 > JAIOZK01. The sequence goes on along the minus strand of JAIOZK010000016.1, from coordinate 27,586 downwards.
AAACCTGGTGGATGAATTGTTGCCGGCAGGGCATGAAATCATCACTGTTTCCAGGAACAAGGCAAAACTTAATAAGATTTTCGACCGGACTGAAAAAGTTGACCTGAACAATAAAGAAGAGGTTCTGTCAGCCATCCAGGATTCCAATGCCATTATCAATTTGTCAGGGGCTACTCTTGCAAGACCATGGACGAAATCCCGCAAGGAGAAGATAAAAATAAGCCGGATCGGATTCAGCCAGAAAATTATAGATCTGATCAGGGAATCGGGGCATACGCCGGATGTTTTTTTGCAGGGATCAGCGGTAGGTTATTATGGTGACAGAAAGGAGGAGGCTCTGCCGGAAGAAGCCTCACCCGGAAAAGGATTCCTGCCGGATATAGTAAGAGATTGGGAAGGCATATTGGTAAATTCCGGGCTGACATGCAGGAAGGTTTTGCTCAGAACCAGCCTCGTGCTGGGAAAAAGCAAAGGCATACTTCCCGTAATCGCTTTACCGGTCAGGTTGTTTTTCGGAGGACATTTCGGTAATGGCAGGCAGTGGTTTCCCTGGATACACATAAAAGATGAGGTGCGGGCCATCCGCTTTGCAATGGAAAATGATAAGATCAATGGGCCCATTAATCTTGTTAGCCCGGGTATTGTCAGGCAGAAAGAATTTATGAAAATTCTGGCTGCTGTAATGCATCGTCCCGACTGGTTCCATGTTCCTGCATCATTGCTTAAGGCGCTGATGGGTAGGATGGTAAAAGAAATGCTGTTGCTCAGCCAGAAAGTTTTGCCGGAAAAGTTGCAACAGGCGGGATTTGAATTTGAATACAAAGAATTGGAAGAAACTTTAAAAATTACTTTGAAATAAAGTTTAACTTTTAACCTCAAGGTTTTTGGGGGCATAGAACCCATGCCTTCATGGCGCTATTAAAGCTCCATATGTGGTTAAAAAAACATGCAAAATATGATTGCAGAACTTGTACTGGTAAGCGCGATAAGCATCTTTATTTACATGCTGGTCTTTTATATCATTGCCCAGTTTATCAAAGACAATTCCATCGTTGATATCGGCTGGGGAGGCGGCTTTATTATTGTTTCGCTGGTATTGCTTTTCTATACAGAGAATTACGGTTTGCCGCAACTGATCATGCTGCTGGCGGTAGTCCTGTGGGGCTTGCGACTGAGTATTCACATCTTTGCCAGGAACAAAGGAAAAGAAGAGGACTTTCGCTATGCCAACTGGCGGAAGCAGTGGGGAAAAATGGCCTGGCTCATTGCATTTTTTAAGGTGTTTATGTTGCAAGGATTGGTGATGCTGATCGTCTCACTGCCCATCATTATTAATTTTGCTGGAGTGACGGAACAGATATGCTTTTTGCATTATCTTGGCATAGCCTTGTTCCTGATCGGCTATTATTTTGAAGTGGTGGGTGATTACCAGATGTCACAATTCAAGAAAAAACCTGAGAACAAGGGCAGGATCATTGAAGAAGGTTTGTGGAAGCATACCCGTCATCCCAATTACTTTGGTGAGGCTGTCCTGTGGTGGGGAATATTTTTTATGGCCCTGCCAGCGAATCTGGGATGGATTGCCGTCATCAGTCCTCTTGTTATGACATTCTTGTTACGCTATGGCTCAGGTGTACCCATGCTGGAGAAAAAATACGAAGGCAGGGAAGACTGGGAAGCTTATAAAAAAAGAACACCGGTATTTTTTCCATTTATAAAATTTTAACTATGAAAAAGATCAATGTTTTCTGGTTCAGAAGGGATTTAAGGCTGGATGATAACCACGGGCTGCATGAAGCGCTCAAGGCTGATAAACCGGTTTTACCACTTTTTATTTTCGACAAGATCATTCTTGGTAAGCTAGAAGAAAAGGAAGACAAGCGTCTGACCTTTATCCATCATTTCCTGGACCGCATGAACGTAGTACTGGATCATCACGGATCTGCTGTAAAGATCATGCACGATGAACCCCTGCAGGCTTTCAAAAAGCTGGTTGAGGAATATGATATTGAAACTGTGTTTACCAACAGAGATTATGAACCCTATGCCCGGCACCGGGACGAAAAAGTAGGTTCATTCCTTGCAGAAAAGGGGATTGGCTTTGAAACCTTCAAAGATCAGGTCATCTTTGAAAAGGAGGAGATTTTGAAGGATGACGGTAAACCTTATATGGTTTATACGCCCTATAGCAAGAAATGGCTGGAGAAATTGGATGAGGGTGAATTGCCACGATATAATATCAGTGCCCTGGGTGAAAACTTTCTCAAAACCGGGCAGTTGCATATGCCATCTCTGCATGAGCTCAACTTTAAGAAAATCGATTTTAGTTTTCCCTCATCAGAAGTGCTCGACGACCTGATCCGTAATTATGAACAATTCAGGAACATTCCAGCGCTGGAAGCTACTTCGCGCCTGGGTGTGCATTTACGCTTTGGGACCATCAGCATTCGCAAACTTGTAAACCATGTGCGCAACCTGAGTACCACCTATTTGAAAGAGCTCATATGGCGTGAATTTTTCATGATGATCCTCTGGCATTTTCCCCAGACAATTGATAAAGCTTTCAAACCCAGGTATGACGCTATAGCCTGGAGAAACGACACCCGGGATTTTAAAGACTGGTGCGATGGCAGGACCGGCTTTCCCATGGTGGATGCGGGTATGCGCGAGCTGAACGCCACCGGTTTCATGCATAACCGTGTCCGCATGATCACGGCCAGCTTCCTGGTCAAACACCTGCTCATCGACTGGCGATGGGGAGAATCCTATTTTGCAATGAAGTTGCTGGATTTTGAACAGTCGTCCAACGTGGGTAACTGGCAGTGGGTGACCGGTAGCGGATGCGATGCTGCGCCATACTTCAGGATATTCAATCCGGGTACGCAGCAGGAAAAGTTCGATCCTGAAATGAAATATTGTAAAAAGTGGATTCCGGAGCTGGGAACCAGCAAATATCCTGATCCTGTTACGGATCATAAAAGCGCCAGGGAAAGAGCATTGCGGGTGTATAAGGAGGCCGTTAGTAATGAAGCGTAGTTGATAGTCAGCAAATTTTAATCCGCCAGTAGGCGGACAAGTTTTTCCTTTTGATACCCCGCTGCTCTGCGGCGGGGTAGTTCATTATTTATAGAAATTGATATAACACTTTTAATTTATGAAGTGGTAAGTATTCATGTACAGGGTGTTGATTTGGAAACAAAGTGTTTTTCTTAAATTCTTATTGTAAAAGATGTTCCTTTGTTCGGTTTGCTTTTAACGATAAGTTCAGCTCCGATTTTATCAGCAAATTCTTTTGTAAGCATCAATCCTATTCCAGAACTGTCTGCCTCTCTGCTATCTTCAGCAGGATACTTGTTATACTGAAACAGTTTGTTTACAGTGCTTTCATGCATTCCTTTTCCTGTATCCTGAATCATGATATCATGTTTATTTTGCTTCACTGAGATAGAGATTTTCAACGTTCCATTGTTATTATTGTATTTAATTGCATTCGAAATAATATTTCGCAATACAACACCAATCATATCAATATCCGTTTCAATCAAAGCTTTTTTCGCGTAATATGATTTGGTGACTTTTATTCCTTTCAGCGCAATACTTTGTTTGAAGAACAGCAATACTTTGTCAATGATTTCAATGAGGTCTGCTGACTGATAATCCGGCTTTATTCGTATAAGATCATTCTTTGCCCATAACAGCATATTGTTCAGTGTTTCGAAAGAGGTTGAGGCATTCTGGCTTAAGGAATGGAGTATCTTTTTTAAGTATTCTTTGTCATAATTATCCAATTCTGCTACCACGATTTTAAGCAACTCATCCAGGGTGCCGATGCTTCCCCTGATATCGTGAGAAATTAATGACAGGAATTTGGATTTTGTTTTATTGGATTTCTCAAGTTCCTGATTCATTTTGCTTAGTTCCTGATTCATCATGATTAGTTTCAGGTCATCTTCAATATGCTGTTTGATATGTTTGAGCAGATCATCACGGTCCTTGTCAAATTGATTCTCTTTATTATCCAGAAGGCAAACAGTGCCGAATACTTCTCCATCGGGCCAGTTTATCGGGTAACCCAGGTAAGCGATCATATCAATATCAACATCAGGATTGTTCTCTTTCCAGACTTCATCCTTCCTCGCATCGGGAACAAGCAGTTTTTGCTGTGTTCCGATGACCGTTTCACAGTAGAGCCCGTATATCAGCCTGGCTTTTTCCCCTGCCTTATAAGGATTTCCTTTTGTATTGCTTTTTAGGAATACTTCGATTGTGTCTTTATTCAGTTTCATGATCAGGCCGGATGGAACCTTTGCGAGCCGGGCAGCAGTGTCTATCAGCGATTGCCATTTTTTCGTGATGCCATCTTCAATGAATGGTTTCAGGTCCGAAGTGATTTTTACCTGTTGTGTTGTTTTCTTTTCCCTGATATATACAGTAGAAAATTTTTCCATTTGTTGAAAATTAAAATCCTGATCTACCCTGATAAATCAAACCAAATATACAAATATTCAATTATTTTTTTATTTTTGGTTGTTGCTCCCTTTGTTTATTCTTGTTTCTCAAACAAAATCAGATTTAAGATGGAAAAAGTACACCTCAAAATCGCAGTTCTGGCAGGCATCCTATTATTTTGCGTTTCAGTAGTTTCACAGACTTTTCAACAAATTTATTCGGATAATTTCGAGACTTACCAAACAGGTGATTACCTGGCAGAGGAATCTCCGGCGTGGTCGCCCTGGTTTGGATATGCTTATGAGCAGGCTGTCATTAGTGATGATCAGGCCTTCAGTCCAACGAAGTCGGTACTCATTGTTCCTGACAATGATATTGTGAATGACCTGGGCAACCGGACCAGCGGTAAGTACAGGATCAGTTTTTACGCTTTTATCCCGCCAGGGAAAAGTGGCTATTACAACATCATGATGGAATTCGGAACAAACGAAACCTGGGCATTTGATTGTGTTTTCTTTACCGATGCATCGGGCGCTTTGCGACTTGAAGATGCCGCAGCTGCAACCTTCTCATATCCCCAGGGAGAATGGATCAGGATAGTAAATGATATCGATCTTGATAATGATATCGCCGAAGTTTTCATCGAAGGTAATTTGATTCACACCTGGCAGTATAGTAGTAAAACAGCATATGGCCCCGAGCCGGGTATCAAACAATTGGCTGTGCTCGACCTATACGGTTATGATGAAACAGGTCTTCCGCTCGAAAGTCAGATGTATGTGGATAATTACGAATTCTCAGAGCAAACATCTCCGGTCCCGTTATCAGATTATTCAGTTTATTTGCTATCCGGTTTGATCGTAGTATTCATTGTATATCGCTTGTGGTTTCGGGCAAAATCGGTTTAATTTATTGCATATGAATGGAATGATGGATTGGGCAGTCGAAAATCAATTCTTACAAATTGTTAAAAAGCTACGTTAGCGCCAATGGGTCTGCCTGGTATATCAGTATGAGTCCAGAAATCAATTGTATCATTTTTGATCCTATCGTACCGGCTGCCTACATAGGTTGGTTCAGAAAACAGATAGCTGTAGAGTAAATTGACAAGCTTTGGTGAACCTCCAATGTTATACCGTAAATCGAAAATTATGGCATCGCAGTCACTAACTGACTCAAATGCCTTAGCTGCTGCCTCTTTACCTTTATCAGTCCCATTAAACTCATCGATTCTTATGTAACCGATATTATTTTCAAGAACTTTAATACTATGAAAACCATAATTGTTGGCACTGTCATTTTCTGATGCCGGTGCCGGTGTATTGTCTTCTTCGGATATCTTGCCATAGGTAACACTAAGATGCTTATCATGACACAGAGGCCAGAGATCATTCGTTAGGCGAAGTGACAACACAGATCCATCAGTTATTCCACTATATCTTCCGGCGGATTTGTAGTGGTTCAATGAATCAGCCATAATTTTTCCTTTTTCAGGGTCAACATAATTTTCCCTTAATATCACGATTAGGGAGTCAATGGTATTATTAACAATCTGCAGATCAATCGATGAAATTTGTAGTGCTTCTTCCTGTGTGGTTGGTGTTATTGTATAAACCAGTAAGTGATGTGGATACTCAATATCGACTTTGAAGTGAGCTTTTGCCAGTCTGTTTTGCTTAGTTGTTTGGGCAAAAACGATAATTTCGTAATCGGATATTTGTATGAAACGGATAGGTGTCAATATTCCGCCAACCATATACATAAATATAAGATTTTTTGTGCCTGAAATATGATCCCGGGATTATGTGCTGATTTAATTCCATTTTGCTGACTACTGTTTGATTATCCGGGTTGACATTCCTGCTATTCCTTCAATGAACAAAATCTTATATAAGTTGTTTTTGGAATGAGAATATTATTGCGGAATTTATAACTTTACACAAGATGAAAAAGACAGCATTATTGATAATCATGACCTGGCTGGCATTGTCGATTTTTGCGCAGTCGGGTAAAATAGAAGGCCGTATCTTCGATGCGTCCAACAATGAACCCATACCATTTGCAAACATCGTGATCTGGGGGACCCAGGTTGGGAGCACTTCCGACCTGGACGGAAATTTTAGTTTTACGGGTCTGGAACCCGGCTATGTGCGCCTGGCTGCCACAGCCGTGGGATATAAAAAATATATTTCCGAGGATGTGCTGGTGACCAATGCCAAATCGGTGTATCTGGAGTTGCCCATGGAAGAACAGACCGTACAACTGGAAACAGTGGAGATCAGGGCTTCTCCATTTCGCAGGATGAAAGAAAGTCCTGTTTCCATGCGTTCGCTGGATATTTCAGAGATCGAAAAAAATCCGGGAGGCAACCGGGACATTTCTAAGGTTATTCAATCCCTGCCGGGAGTATCTTCCACGGTATCTTTTCGCAATGATGTGATCGTTAGGGGAGGCGGTGCCAGCGAAAACACCTTTTACCTGGATGACATCGAGATTCCCAACCTGAACCACTTTTCTACCCAGGGTGCTTCGGGTGGTCCCGTTGGAATTATCAATGTAGATTTTATTCGGGAAGTGGATTTCTATTCCGGAGCTTTTCCAGCAAGCCGCGGCGATGCTCTTAGCTCAGTAATTGAATTCAAGCAGATCGAGCCCAACCGTGAAAACTGGAATTTTAAGGCTGCAGTAGGTGCTTCCGACCTTGCCCTTACCGCCAATGGACCTGTCTCTGAAAAATCGGGACTTATCTTCTCTGCCAGGAGGTCTTACCTGGGTTTTCTTTTTGATGTATTGGGATTGCCTTTCCTGCCCACCTATAATGATGCACAATTCAAATACAAGCACCGTTTTGATAAAAAGAACGAACTCACCATCATCGGCCTGGGTGCCATCGATCAGTTCGAATTGAATACAGGACTGGAGGATCCCGACGATGACCAACGCTTCATCCTGGGTTATTTGCCTGTGAATGAGCAATGGAGTTATACCATTGGTGCACGCTACCGCCATTTCCGCGACAAAGGATATGACACCTGGGTAATCAGTCGTAACTACCTCGACAACCGTTCCTATAAATACGAGAACAATGTGGAGATCGATTCCATGAAGACATTTGATTATAAGTCGGCAGAGGCCGAAAACAAGGTACGCTATGAGCATGTAAACCGTCTGAACTCATGGCGGATCAATTATGGGGCAGGGCTGGAATATGCAACATATTCCAATGATACTTATCAGCAAGTGTTTATCCGGGATTCCCTGCGGGAGATCAATTACAATTCCGACCTGGAAGTGGCCAACTGGAATGCCTTCGGACAGGTGAGCAAGGGCTTTTTCCAGGATCAACTGACACTATCACTGGGTATCAGAATGGACGCCAGCAGTTATTCAAAAGAAATGTCGAACATGTTCGAGCAGTTCTCACCCCGTTTTTCGGCTTCTTACATGCTAACCGAGAACTGGTTTTTGAATTTCAATACCGGGATCTATTATCAGAGACCTCCGTATACAACCCTGGGATTCAGAAATAATGATGGTGTCTTGGTGAATAAAGCAAATGGATTGAAATATATAGAATCAGATCATGTGGTAGCGGGACTGGAATTTTTACCGGATGAAAATTCCAGGATTACGGTGGAGGGCTTCTACAAATATTACAGGGATTATCCATTTTCTGTTGATGATTCAGTGGCTATCGCCAGCAAAGGTGGTGATTTTGGGACTTTTGGGGATGAAGAAGTTATTTCAAAAAGCAACGGCAGGGCTTATGGCTTCGAAGTGCTGGCAAGAGATAAGAATTTAAAAGGCTTCAACATTATTCTTTCCTACACTTTTGTGAGAAGTGAGTTTGAGGATAAGAATGACGAATTCATCCCGTCCCGCTGGGACAATAAACATATTCTCAACCTGACGGTACTAAAAAGCCTCCCCCGCAACTGGGATGTGGGCGCCAAATGGCGTTTTGTGGGCGGTACACCTTATACGCCTTATGATATTGCCACCTCGGAAAAACGACCCGCCTGGGATGCACGGGGACGTGCCTATCTGGATTATGATCGCTACAACATTTTGCGACTGGGAAATTTTCACCAGCTCGATATCCGGGTAGATAAACAGTATTTTTTTGATAAATGGTCATTGAATCTTTATCTCGACATACAAAACCTCTACAATTTTAAAGCGGATGAACAGGATAACCTGACCAATCTTGATGAGAACGGCAACCCGGTGATCATCAACCCGGATGATCCTTACAGTCAGCAGTTGTATGAATTGAGAAGAATACAGTCGGAGTCGGGGACGGTGTTGCCGACGGTTGGGGTGATTGTGGAGTTTTAGATTTGGAGTTTTCGTAAGTCATGGGGTGACTGTGAGCAGTCGGCAGTAAGCAGTCGGCAGTAAGATGGATTACAGAGATGGTTGATTGACAATAAACAAAATTATAATAATGAAAAAAAGAAATTTAATATTTGGGATTTTAATGTTTGCAGGGATTTACCTGCAGGCACAGGATACGCTGTGGACCAATGTGGGGGCAGAAGGAATTGAGGTCATGCTGGAATTCCGGGAAGAAGATGAGCACAATTACCCCCTGATGGCTATCTGGATAGAGGATATGGACAGTAATTTCATGGAAACATTGTATGTGGCGCAGTCCATTGGAACGAGTGTTTTCCGTCATGGTGATGCCTCTTCCGGTAAATGGCAACCCGGTACGATCCGCAGACCGGCAGCATTGCCATATTGGTCGCATCAAAGAGGGGTAAAGGCAAAAGACGGATTGTACCTGCCCGCTCCGGAAGAGCCTGTGGCGGATGCCATTACAGGTCCCACGCCACCTTCGGACTTTGTGCTGATCAGCAAATCTTCAAATAAATTGCCGGATCGTTTTCGCATTCTTTTCGAGATCAATCAGAGCTGGGACTGGAACGAATACTGGACCAATACCAAGTACCCGGATGATACTGAATACAAAAGCTCCAGCCAGCCTTCTATTATTTATGAGGCTGTCATCGACCGGAACTCTCAAAAACAGGAATATTTCATGAACCCAATTGGCCACGGGCATTATTCTGGAAAAGACGGAAAACTATACACTGATTTGAGCACTTTAACCACAGCAAAACAAATCGTTGAGCGTATAGTGGTTAAAATTGAGAAGTAAGTTTTAGCTCAAGGATCATTCATGCATTCGTGGCTAACAATAATTGTTGCAAGATATGTTGAACTTTGGGAGGTCTTATTTTCCCGGACAGGACTTCACAATGCTTTCCTTGATTTTTTTGTCTCCATATGATTTATCGAAATCATCTGAGAATTCACCGGCTAATTTCCTTGCAGCTTTGTCAAAGGCTTCTTTGTCATCCCAGGTATTTTTAGCAAACAGCATTTCTGATGGTACGCCCGGGCAAGTTGTGGGGACGTTCAGATGGAACAGTGCATCGTATTTGTATTCAACATCCACCAGTTCACCGTTCAGTGCGGCATTCACCATCTTACGGGTCAGGTTGATGTCGATGCGTTTGCCCACACCGTAAGCGCCACCGCTCCAACCTGTATTGATCAGGTACACCTGGGTACCGTGTTTTTTCATTTTCTCACCCAGCATGCCGGCATATACATCTGGGTTGATCGGCATGAAAGGTTGTCCGAAAAAACGGGAAAAAGTGGCTACTGGTGCAGTAATGCCTGTCTCCGTACCCGCCAGCTTGCTGGTATATCCCATCAGGAACCAGAGCATGGCCTGGTCGGGATTCAGCTTGGAAACAGGAGGTAAAACACCATATGCATCTGCCGTCAGAAACAGAATGGTTTTGGGGTGTCCTGATTTTGAGCTTTCCTTGATGTTTTTCAGGTATCGAAGCGGGTAGGATGATCTTGAATTGGGCGTGAAGCGGTCGTCAAAATAGTCAAAAGTACCATTGGGGTAGATCATGGCATTTTCCACGATGGAACCATGCTCCCTGTAATCGTCTTTGTGCATTACGGCATCGTAGATATCGGTTTCTTTTGCAGGATCAATGTCGATCATTTTGGCATAGCAGCCATATTCGAAATTAGCAACTCCATCCTCACCCCAGCCGTGTTCATCATCGCCCAGCAAAGCCCTGCTGGGATCTGCGGAAAGAGAAGTTTTTCCTGTGCCTGAGAGTCCGAGTAATAGGGCGCAATCCCCTTTGGGGCCTTCATTGGCTGAACAATGCAAAGGAAGAATGCCTTCCAGGGGTAGCAGGTAGTTCATCACGGTGAACATGAGTTTTTTAACGCTGCCCATGTAGGCAGAACCAATGATAACGCCCAGCTTGCGATCCATATCCATGGCCACGATCATGTTGGAAGTGCTTCCATCGCTGAGTTTCCTGAGTCTGCCTTCATATTTCTTTGGATCGAGTTTTTCGTAAGGAATGGCAAGCAATTGATAACCGTCGCTGGCAAAAACACTCTTTTCAATATCATCTGGTACCGGTCTGAACATGTTTTCGGTAAAAAGGGCTGTCAATGCAAAATCCGTTACAGTTTTCACTGGCAGTGCATATTTGGAATCTGCACCAATCACACGATCCGTAACATAAACCTTTTGTGCTTTTTTTAGATAATCCAGTGCATCCTGGAATGCCATATCGAAAGTTTCTTCGTCGATGGGAATGTTATTGGGGGAGGACCAGTCGATGTTCTTTTCGCTGGAAGCTCTTTTCACGGTTACCGTGTCTTTGGGACTGCGTCCGGTGGATTCAGTGGGTGTCCAGGTTGCAAGTGCTCCGCTCGCGGCAATGATGGCCTCTTTGTTGGCTACTGCATGTTCTATCATTTCCTTGCGGGAAATATTATTCAAAATGTTAGCATGGTCTTCGATGGTTTTGGCTAGATTCTCTTTTAGATTCATCTGATTGTATAAGATTTTATATTAAATGATTGATTGTGGTCTTATCCGGCAAAAATATAAAATATATAGATTCATCTATGCAACAAGTAAAGATAAAAAAAAGAAGCTGTCCGGAAAGTTTGATATTTCCTCAGGATGAGCGAAGTCGAAGCCTGAGAGCCAATGATTATCAGCACATCCCGACTTGGCTCGATGTGACCAAAATCCCATTGGGATACTTTTCGGACAGCCCCTTTAATTTAATCCGCCAGCAAGCGGACAAGTTTTTCCTTTTGATACTCCGCTGCTCTGCGGCGGGGCAGTTCATTTGAAGCTCGGTTTATTTTCTATTCTTCTTATTTTCTTTTTTTGCTGCTTTTTTTTCCTTTTTAGCCTCTTTGCGTTTGATCTCTGCCTGTGCTGCTGCAAGTCTTGCAATCGGCACCCGGAAGGGTGAGCAGCTCACATAATTAAATTTGAGGCTATTGCAGAATTCTACAGAAGACGGTTCGCCGCCATGTTCACCACAAATACCTACTTTCAGGCCTTTTCTGGCTTTTCTTCCTTTTTCAACACCTATTTCCATCAACCGTCCTACACCTTCACGATCGAGGACCTGGAAGGGATCGTTCTTCAGGATGTTCTTATCCATGTAAACGGGCAGGAATTTTCCTGCATCATCCCGTGAATAGCCATAGGTCATCTGTGTCATGTCGTTGGTACCGAAAGAAAAGAATTCCGCTGATTCGGCAATTCTGTCTGCAACAAGTGCAGCACGTGGTACTTCGATCATGGTGCCCACCAGGTAATCGATCTTGTCGTTGTATTCAGCGAAAACAGCTTCTGCCGTGCTTCTGACGATCTCTTCCTGCATTTTCATTTCTTCCGGTGTACCTGTGAGGGGGATCATGATCTCGGGAATGGCTGTAATATTTTTCTTTTTAAGATTTAATGCAGCCTCAATGATAGCCCGGGCCTGCATCTCGGTAATTTCGGGGTAAGTGTTCCCGAGGCGGCATCCGCGATGTCCCAACATGGGATTAAACTCGGAAAGATCATCTACTGTCTTTTTGATCTCTTCTACTGATACGCCCAGTTCCTTGGCCATTTCCTGCTGGTTCTCTTCCTCATGGGGCACGAACTCATGCAAAGGAGGGTCCAGCAGACGCACCGTGACGGGCAAGTCATGCATGGCTGCAAAGATACCTTCGAAATCCTCGCGCTGCATAGGCAGCAGTTTGTTCAATGCTTTTCTTCTGCCTGCCTCGTCGCTGGCCAGGATCATTTCACGCATGGCTTTGATGCGGTCGCCTTCGAAGAACATATGCTCGGTGCGGCAAAGGCCGATGCCTTTGGCACCGAAATTCCGGGCCAGCTCAGAATCATGCGGTGTGTCTGCATTGGTCCTGACAGACATCTTTGCATATTTATCGGCAAGCTCCATCAGTTGTCCGAAATTTCCGGCCAGTTCGGGTTCAATGGTTTTAATCTTTTCGGCATATACTCGCCCGGTAGAACCGTCGAGTGACATCCAGTCACCTTCCTTTAATTCCTGGCCATCTACAGTCAATGTACGCGACTTATAATTGATCTTGATGCTTCCGGCACCCGATACACAGCATTTACCCATACCACGGGCAACAACGGCTGCGTGTGAAGTCATACCACCTCTTGCTGTAAGGATACCGTTGGCGGCTGTCATGCCTTTGAGATCTTCGGGGGAGGTTTCAATGCGCACAAGGATTACTTCTTTACCCTGCTTTTTCCATTCTTCTGCCTCATCGGCAAAGAATACGATTTGACCGGTTGCGGCGCCGGGTGAGGCAGGTAGTCCTTTGGCGATATCTTTTGCATCTTCAATCGCTTTCTTATCGAAAACCGGGTGTAAAAGCTCATCCAGTTTGTTGGGTTCAACACGGATAACAGCAGTTTTTTCATTGATCAGCCCTTCTTCAAGCATATCTATGGCTATCTTTACCATGGCTGCCCCTGTGCGTTTACCATTACGTGTTTGTAACAACCAGAGCTTGCCATCCTGAATGGTGAACTCCAGGTCCTGCATATCCTGATAATGTTTTTCAAGCTTTTGCTGGGTTTTGAAAAGTTCTTTGTAAACCTCCGGCATAACTTCTTCCAGGGAGGGGAATTTGTTTTTTCTTTCCTCTTCCGAAACATTGGCCAGTTTTGCCCAGCGAAGCGAACCTTCTTTTGTGATTTGCTGGGGGGTTCTGGTACCTGCAACCACATCTTCTCCCTGTGCATTGACGAGATATTCACCGTTGAATATGTTTTCTCCTGTGCCGGCATCCCGGGTAAAGGCAACACCCGTAGCAGAGTTGTCGCCCATATTGCCGAATACCATGGCCTGTACGTTTACGGCTGTTCCCCACTCATGTGGTATGTTGTTGAGTTTTCTGTAATAAACGGCTCTGTCGTTGTTCCAACTGTCAAAAACGGCAATAATGGATCCCCATAACTGTTCCCAAGGATCTTCAGGGAAATCCTGTCCGGTTTCATCTTTAACAGCTTTCTTGAAACGTGATACCAATTCTTTGAGGTCATCGGTGGTAAGCTCAGTGTCATTTTCTACATTTTTTTCTTCTTTGAGATCCTCAATGATTACCTCAAACGGATCGGAGTCTTCTTTTGATGCTGGTTTGAGCCCCATTACCACATCGCCGTACATCTGGATAAAGCGGCGGTAGGAGTCCCATGCAAAACGGTCGTTGCCGGTTTTTTTTGTAAGTCCTTCCACGGCATCATCATTCAATCCCAGGTTGAGGATGGTATCCATCATGCCCGGCATGGAAGCACGTGCACCCGAACGCACTGACATGAGGCAGGGATCTTCGTTGCTGCCGAATTTGGTTCCCATGATCTTTTCTACCTGGTGTACAGCGTTTTCAACTTCTTTTTTGATCATTTTGAGTGTTTTCTCTTTCCCTTTTTCGTTGTATGCCGTACTTACCTCTGTGGTAATGGTAAAACCGGGAGGAACCGGAATCCCGATCAGGTTCATCTCAGCCAGGTTGGCGCCTTTGCCACCCAGCAGGTTTTTCATATTCGCTCTTCCTTCTGCCTTCTTATCTCCGAAGAGATATACATGTTTTTCTTTTGCCATAATATTTCTTTTTAATATTGTGTTATCTCTTTTTGCTTCAAGGTGTTAAGCAATAATGTGCTTTGAGGGTGCAAAAATACAAAAAATACAGCTTGGATTTGTGAAATTATGGTTAAGCTTACGCTTGAAATAAACATGATTTTCCAGCATCAAGTATCCAGCATCCAGCATCAACTACCAAGTCCGCCATCAAGCTTTACTTTTTCCTGTTTGTATCGGATTGAATATTGTATCTACGTTCTTTCATGGGTGTTTTTGTATAATCCAGGATACGGTGGTTCAGCAGCGTATCCTCGAAACCCAGGCGGGGAACTTCACTGTAAAACCTCAAAACAAAATTCCCTTCTTTGTTTTGTTTGATGATGTAATTGATCTCCTTTCCCGGTGTAAAGAAAATTTCCTTTTCGATGGGTGGGGATTGCTTCTCGTAATGGAACCTGATTTTAACCTTATAATTAGGAGCCGGAACATTCTGGATAGAGATGATGGAACCCGGCTCTTTGTTTTGTTGTATTCCATTCAGGTAAACATAAAAGACTTCTCCTTTACTGGAGAAAAAGACCAGGTCGGATTGTGCATGCAAATGCCAACTGAAAATTGCAATCAGGATCGCCAGTATTGTTTTTTGCATAAGTGATCCGGGTATTTATAATTACATGCAAAAGTAGTCATTTTGTATGAGCTGGCCCAGGTGACAGGAGTAAGGGCTTTACTGATCAAGGCGGGATCAATTGTTTTCGGTGTACAGTTTTATTTCTATTCTTTAATCCTGCCATACCCGGTGCATGTCAAACGGAATAAAAAATAATCCCATTGCATGGTATCCACCAAAGCTTGACGATACAAGCTTTAATAGAGATACATGATGAAAAATGAAGCCCGCCTTCGCCTCGCCTGAGGCGAGGCTACGGCGGGCTATGGCGGAGAGAGAGGGATTCGAACCCTCGGTCCGCCTCTGGCGGACAACGGTTTTCGAGACCGCCCCGTTCGACCGCTCCGGCATCTCTCCAATGTGCAAAGTTATGATTTTTGAAGGACATCCCAAGTCTGGGTGGAGATATTCAGCTTTTCATTTTATTTGTTGCTGGTGGATGGTTTTTGCACGATAGAATAATTCAAGTGGTGAGCCGGACAGAATTATTGCTAAGAAATAACATTGTGTAGACTTATATTTTATAATTTCGCCCCGCATTTTAATGAACAAATTACATGATGAACAGGAAAATCGGAATCAGGCACGAAGACAAATATGCCATGGAACGACGAGTTCCCCTTACACCCAAGCATATCCGGAAACTTATAGAAACACAAAATCTGGAATTTGAAGTGCAGGCTTCACCCAAAAGGATATTCAGGGATGATGCTTTCGCGCAGGCTGGAGCCAGTGTTGTTCAGAAACTCAATGCTCCGGTGATCATGGGAGTTAAAGAGATCCCGCTCGACTTTTTTGAAGAAGAAAGAACTTACGTATTTTTTTCACATGTGATCAAAGGGCAATCTTACAACATGCCCATGTTGAAAAATATGATGAAGCTTAAATGCAACCTCATCGATTATGAAAAGATCGCCGATTCCCTCGGACGCCGGCTCATTTTCTTTGGCCGTTTTGCCGGCCTGGCCGGAATGATCAACTCCCTCTGGTCGGCCGGACTCCGCTATAAGACATTCGGCATCAGTACTCCTTTTGAAAAAATACAGCAGGCACATAAATACGAAAGTCTGGAGGATGCCAGAAAAGCGATTTCGGAGGTTGGTTTTGAGATTGCAAAAAATGGCCTTCCCGAAGAACTCTGTCCTTTTGTGATTGGTATTACTGGTTATGGCAATGTTTCCAACGGAGCCCAGGAAATTGCTAATTTGTTGCCAGTGAAAGAAGTCTCGCCGGAGGAACTGCTTCAAATTCACAAAAAAGGAAAACTACCCAAGAATCTTCTCTACAAAGTGGTTTTTAAGGAGGAAGATCTTTCCGAACCGCTTGATCCAGATAAGGAATTTGATTTACAGGATTATTACGACAACCCACAGGATTACAAGAGCAAATTCGAGCAGTTTATCCCTCACTTATCCATATTGATGAACTGCATGTACTGGGATGATCGTTATCCGAGAATCGTTACCAAAGATTACCTGGAAGAGTTGTACAAATACGGCAATCATAAACTCACCGTGATCGGTGATGTGACCTGCGATCCCGATGGCTCCATTGAATGTACACACAAGGGAACTGAAATAGAAGATCCCATATTTGTTTATGATCCCTTTAAGCGGGATTATAAAATGGGACATGAAGGCACCGGAATCCTGGTAATGGCTGTGGACATCCTGCCCAGCGAACTGCCACGAGAATCTTCTATTGCTTTCGGGGATGCCCTTTTCAAATATGTGGAGTCCATTGCTACTGCAGATTATAATGTGCCCTTCAATATATTGAACTTGCCGGAACCGGTCAAGATGGCTGTTATCCTGCACAAGGGCCAACTTACCCCCGATTATCAATATATTGAAGAATACCTGAAATAAGAATCCGAACAGAAGACCGAACGAATTTATGAAGCGAATACTGGTACTGGGAGCTGGCCTGTCGGCCTCGAGCATGATCAAATATTTGTTGGATCACGCAGAAGATAACGACTGGAAGGTAATTGTTGCAGACCAATCCAAAGCCCTGGCGAAAAATAAGATTGCAGGACACAACAGGGGAGAGGCCCTGTTTTTTGATGTTTTTGATAGGGAATTGCGTACCCGGCTCATCAGCTCAGTTGATGTTGTTATCTCCATGCTTCCGGCCAGGTTTCATTACCTGGTGGCACAGCAGTGCATTGAATCAGGCAAGCACATGATCACAGCTTCCTATATCTCCGACGACATCAGGAATCTGAACAATGCTGCATTGGAAAAAGATGTGTTGCTGCTGAATGAAATGGGCGTGGATCCCGGCATCGATCATATGTCGGCCATGCAGGTGATCGACAGGATCAGGAATTCCGGTGGCAAGATAACTGCTTTTGAATCTTCGACTGGAGGCCTTGTTGCTCCTGAACACGACAACAATCCATGGAATTATAAATTTACGTGGAATCCAAGAAATGTTGTTGTGGCCGGACAGGGAGTTTCAAAATTTCTGCATAATGGGCAGCTTAAGTATATTCCGTATCACAAGCTTTTCAGCCGCACAGAAACCGTGGATATTCTGGATTATGGAAAATTTGAGATCTATCCCAACCGGGATTCGCTGAAATACAAAAATATCTACTGCCTGGATGATGTGAAAACTTTGTTTCGTGGTACCATCAGGAGACCGGGTTATTCAAAAGCCTGGAATATTTTTGTGCAACTCGGCATGACCGATGACAGTTATTTTATCGATTGCGAGGGGCTTACTTACCGGGAATTTACCAACAGTTTCCTGGAATACCGGAAAAATATACCCCTGGAGCAAAAGCTGGCTGATTATATCCATGAGGATTTGGAATCTGAGATCATGCAAAAACTTACATGGACCGGGATATTCGAAAGGAAACTCATCGGGTTAAAAAGGGCGACCCCTGCTCAAATCCTGCAGCACCTGGTGGAATCAAAATGGAAGCTTGGAAAAGAGGAAAGGGACATGATCATCATGCAGCATAAATTTGAGTATACATACGATGACATGGAAAAGGAGATCAAATCTACCATGGTAGTCAAGGGTGACGATCCTGTACATACGGCCATGTCGATCACTGTGGGTATACCTGTGGCCATTGCAGCCAAGCTTTTGTTGCAGGGCCGGATCAAGGTTCGGGGTGCGCAGTTGCCTGTTGTGAAAGATATTTACGAGCCGATCATGAAAGAGCTTGCCGGCTATGGCATACGCTTCGTTGAGGAAGAAAGTATGGTGGGAGAGGTGGTAAACTAAGGCATTGTTGAAAATCCTTTCTGATTTGCTTTCTTGCATTCCGTAAAAAAGCCTAAATTCGTCAGGCATAAACCTTTTAAATCAGATCAAATGAAAAAGATTCTCATCCTGGGTGCCGGAATGGTGGTAAGACCCATCGTAAAGTATTTGTTAAAAGAAGGATATCATGTAACCGTTGCCACACGGACAAAATCCAAAGCAGAAAAAATGATTGACGGTCATGAAAACGGTACGGCCCTGGCCTGGACTGTTGATGATAAAGCAACACTGGACAGGCTAATCGAAGAGCACGATTTGGCCGTCAGTCTGTTGCCTTATGCTTACCACCTGATGGTCGCCAAACATTGCATCAGGCATAAAAAGAATATGGTGACCACTTCTTATGTGAAACCGGAAATGAAAGCCCTCGATCAGGAGGCAAGGGATGCAGGCATCATTATTCTGAATGAGATCGGGCTGGACCCGGGGATCGACCATATGTCGGCCATGCGCATCATCGACCATGTACACGAAAAGGGCGGAAAGATCGAAGAATTTTATTCCATTACGGGGGCTTTGCCCGAAAAGAAAGACAATCCTTTCAATTACAAATTTTCCTGGAGTCCCAAGGGAGTGATCCTGGCTTCAAAGAATGATGCACATTACCTGAAGCGGGGAGAGGAGAAATATATTTCCCCCAAAGATCTTTTCAAGGATGTTTTTTCGCTCGACTTTCCCAAGGTGGGCGAATTACAAGTCTATCCCAACCGCGACTCCATGCCTTATATCGACCTTTACAGTATCCCGGAAAGCAGCACCATGTTCAGGGGTACTTTCCGTCACCCGGGCTGGTGCGAATCACTGGATGCCATCAAGGCGCTCAACCTGATCGATGATGAGAAGAAAGATTATTCGGGAAAGACTTATGCTGAGTTTCTGGCCATGCAGGCTGGACTGGACACAGGAGGGGACCTAAAAAAACAGCTCAGGGAAGAATATTTAGAGGTTACGGATCATGCAATTGAAGCCCTTGAATGGCTTGGCCTGTTTGACGAGAAAGATATGGGCAGGGGAGAGGACACCGCTTTCGAGATCACATCCGATATCATGATCGCCAAAATGGAAATGGATCCTGATGAAAAAGACATGGTGGTCATGCAACATACTTTCCTAGCTTCTTATCCGGATGGTAAGAAGGAAGTTATCAAGTCCTCCATGCTGGATTACGGCACCCTGTCGACCGATACTGCCGTTGCCAGGACCGTTGCCCTGCCCGCAGCCATGGCAGTTGAAATGATCCTGAAAGGTGAAATTACAGAAACAGGAGTGCATATCCCGGTGATCCCCGGTATTTATAATCCCGTACTTGATCAGCTTGAAAGGAAAGAAAATATCAAGATGGTGGAGGAGTTTGGTTTGCCCGAAAGCGAAAATATAAATCAATAGGCAGTTGGTAAAACCTGTCAGGTTTTTAAAACCTGACAGGTTTCACCCTGCGCTATCCAATCCCTTCTTCCGTTTTCCCGTTTTTAATCATTCTTAACATCCCCGTTCCAAAATCATGCTTACTTTTGTGGCGGACAAAATTCTGAGATATGGATATTCTCATCACGATCGTTATCATTGGTTTAATAATCTATTTTTTTACCCGTCTTAACAAACCCAAAGTCAGGGATCCTTATGGGCAGTCAGGGTACGGTGGAAATGCGGAGCAAGCCAATAATAGGGCCAGTCAGCCAAAAGTTCGCAGGAGTGGCTCCAGGTATGGGAAATGGGTCGGTGGCGGACTTGGCTGGGCCTTTGGTGGGCCGATCGGCGGGATCCTTGGATTTGTATTCGGCTCCATGTATGACTCCATGAGCAGCGGGGCTTATGAACAAAGTGGCCCTTATGCTGGTCAGACCAGGCCTGCAGATTTCAGTGTGAGTTTGCTGGTACTGGCGGCTGCAGTTATGAAAGCAGATGAAAGGGTTTTGAGGTCCGAACTTGATTATGTGAAATCATTCCTGCAAAGGCAATTTGGGCAACAGGCGGCTGCCGAACAGGTTCGGGTTCTGGGGGAAATCCTGAAGCGGGATATTAATCTCTACGAAGTTTGCGGACAGATCCGGGCCAACATGGATTATTCATCCCGCCTGCAGTTGCTGCATTTTTTATTTGGCATAAGTTCAGCCGACGGACAGTTCCATCCCCGTGAAGTAGAGGTGATTGAACAAATTGGGAATTATTTAGGATTGAGTTCAGCCGATTTCCAGTCCATCAAATCCATGTTCATAAAAGACACCAGCAGTGCCTACAAAATACTAGAAATTACACCAGATGCCACGGATGATGAGGTCAAAAAAGCTTACCGCAAAATGGCCGTCAAATACCATCCCGACAAAGTGAGCCACCTGGGCGAAGATGTGCAGAAAGCTGCCAAGGAAAAGTTCCAGATGGTGCAGGATGCGTATGATAAGATCAAGAAAGAAAGAGGGATTAAGTAGAGTCTGTCTATAAAGTCACGAATTAGGATATTTGCCATGAGATATCTCCTTGCTATGGTTAACCTGTTGACTCTATGGACAGACTCTAAGTAATTATGAGTTTTGAATTTTGAATTATGCAAAACTTCATTATTCGATATTGAGTGTTCGATATTCGAAATTCTGTTCAAAAAAATGTCGAATGTCGAATAATGAATAACAAATATCGAACAGGGCATTGCATCACTTTTTGTCTACCTCAAAACTCAAAACTATTAATCGTAAAACAACCAGCGGATTCCGAAATTAACCGTTGCATCCCGCATGGGATAATGGGGCACCATGAAATAATCATAACTCAGCATACCTGCATTGAAATGCCTGTATTTGATATACATCATTACCCTTTTAATCTTGGCTTTCAGGTAAACATCGGCATAGATGTAATTACCGGTCTGAACGGCATCCTGTACATAAAAGCTTCGTGTTACGGGCATGTAGCCATAGCCGTTATAGGCGGTGTTGTAAAATAATTCGACTCCTGGCTGTATCACTGTGGCATTTTTAAAAAGACTCTGGCTGAAATCGAAATTGACATGGGCGATGATGTTCGGCAGCGGAAGAATATCATCTTTTGAGCTTAACTGGAAAATCACATTGTTATCAAATCCAAATTTGCCGAGTTGGAAGTTTTTGCTGGCAAATGCCTGGATCACACTAAAGGATTCTCCAAATTGCCGGGGGCGTGCCAGTGAATCGAAGTAAGCAAAATTCTTAATCAGGCTGTATTTTGCACCAAGGTCCAAGGACTTGTAGTTATAATCGGCCTGCCAGATCAGGTATTCCTGTTTGGCCAGACTGTTGTCCCATTTAAAAATATCTCCCTGGTAGTGATTATACAGCCAGGGCGGGGTGAGCTGTGCATAGCGTGCCCGCAGGGTGATCAGGCCCTTGTTATCGTATTTTGTTCCGATGTACTGGTTGATATTGGCCCGCAACTGGAAATCCCCGCCATTGTAATCACCGATTACAAACTCATAAGCAGTGTTCAGCCGAAAGCTTTTCAGGATAAAAAAGGAAACCTGCCCGGAAGGAATGAGCTGGCTGAATGTGGATTTGCTCGAATCATTCCCTACCTGTATGTTTTGTTGTTTGACGCTGAATTTCAGATAAACGGGTTTGTCATCCGGTTTGGCATCATAGGAAATGTTCGACCAGGACAGTTCATTTTCCATCCTAACATAATAATTGGTGTCGTGGATGAAGGTACTATCCTGGTATGGCATAAAAGCATCGTAAAATGTGTGTGTTGAGTCCTCATCCGTATAGCGGTATTTTTTTCTTTCCCATAGAAAGGTGTGTGAGAGGCGTCCCAGTTGGAATTTCTGTAACCTGAGGGTATCTCCTGCAGTATCCCGGACAATCCTTGGCGGTTTGGAAATGTTGAAATACTGATTCAGGTAAATGCTGGCTTCCTTGAGCTGATTTTCGGCCTGTTCCAGGTTTACTTCGTAAAGCACCCTGTCTTCTTCCTCGTTGTTAATAAAAATGCTGTCGTATTTGATCCCCCCGCTTTCCTGCACAATGTTCTTGTTGTGTATGTAGTTGGTGATGAGGCCGTATCTTTTATTGCTGGTGCGGTATTGTGCATTGATTGAAAGGTTTTTATCATCGGCTTTCTGCCTGAGGTAAATGCCCGGTGAATATGCAAAGCGGAAATCAACGGCAAAATTAAAATTCTTGATAGGATTTTGGCTGTGTTGTACCCTGACATCCTGAAGCTTGTTTTTACCCATCAGGTAATCGATGCTGGTATAAGGCTTCCAGAGTTTGTAATAGCGGGTTTTCTCATTGGAGAAAAGATAATTGCTGAAGACCGGTTTCTCGAATTTGAATCCCAGTTCCAGGTCGGGATCGAATACCATGTTATATTCCGGCAGGCCGATATTTCCCAGGGAAGCAAAATACTTACCCTGACCGTAGATTGGATATGAATACTGTATGCCTTTCAGACTGGTATCAATATGGTGAAGGTTGTTGAGGGAAAGGCTGTCGAGGGAGTAATGGTAATAGAATACCTGTGTGGAATCGGCTACAGTATCGGGAATGAAAATTTCGGTATAAAGTTTTGGCTTCTTTATTTCTGCGATAGAATCAAAAAGAAATGCATCCGGACGAATTGGGATAGAATCGGGGAGGAGTAAAAGTGTATCGGGTTTTGCTGTCAGTGTGTCCTGTAATACCCGAATGGTGTGACGGGCAGGAGGGGTGCTGTTCTGCTGGGCCAGGAGTCCGGGACCCATAAAGCATGTTAAGAAGATCGTACAGATAATGATCAGGTATCTTTTCATGAAAATATAACAGATAGCTTTCTTGCGCCAAAATTACGATTTAAACGTGAAACGGGGGAGTGAAGTATTGAAAAGAGGGAAAAGATGTATCGATTGATCGATTGACCGATTGAGCGATATTCGAAGTAGGGGGGAGAGAGAATTTCAAATATCCGGGCATAAAAAAAGCCGGGTTGATAAGTGTTACAAAACGCACGCCAGCGGAGTCGTTGGCATTTTTGGCTGTTAGGAAAGCCGGTAACATAACACATCCCAACAGAAACGCTTTGTGAAACCGCATTTTTATCGAATAAGCAAATAGCGGTTAAAGTCAATGAATATTGAGCAGGCGGAAATCCGTTCAAAAGAACTGAAAAAAATATGTTGTATTCTGTTCATAATCAACGTAAATTTACCTGTGATAAAACAGAAGCACAAAAGCCCCTTATATCTTTTGCCAAATATAAACCAAAACCATAAAAGATGAATGCAAAAATTTTGACCTTGATTGTTGTGTTGTTCCCTTTGTTGCTCAATGCGCAGTGGAGCAATGATCCTTCGGTAAACACGCCCATTATGGTGGGTAGTGATTCCTATGTACAGCCAAAAGTGGTAATCGGTCCCGATGGCGGGAGTTATATTTCATGGTTTTCTGAAGAATCGGGCACACACGATTTTTATGTTTATCTGCAGCGTCTGGATGTTCATGGAAATAAGCTTTGGGATGAAGATGGTTTGCTGGTGAGCAATCATCCGACCGATTCCTGGACCACGGACTACGGTCTGGCGATGGACCAGGCAGGAAATGCTGTTATCGTGAACAGGGATCAGAGAACGGGCCTGGATAATATTTATGCCTGGTGTATTTCACCTGAAGGCAATTTTATCTGGGGAAGCAACGGGGTTTCTTTAAGCGATAATACGGAAGAGGACTACAGCCCGGAAGTATTGATTGATCAGGAAAACAATGCTGTTGTTATGTGGGAAGCTTTTCCTTTGGATACAAATCTATTCATCAAAACAAAATTTCAAAAGATAGGTCCTGACGGAACCCTTCTGTGGGATGATGTGGTTATTGAAAATGACAGCGCCCACTGTTGGATGCCCCGGATGATCAATACCGAAGACTCATGCACCCTTGTCATCTGGGTTCAGACCGATCGGGATACATCTCATGCAGTTGGGAATTATCATTATATGTTCCCTTATATGCAAAAGATTGATCCTGATGGAAATTTTGTTTGGCCCGAGCCGGTGCAACTGAATTATGCGTATGATATGCCCTTGTTTCCATTTGTGCCTTCACTGGATACGGATGGAGAAGGAGGGGCCTTCGTTTCATGGATGGGTTTCCCTGATTTTGGTGAATTTTATACCTGCTATGTCCAGTATGTTACTTCAGATGGAAGCATACATTGGGCGCAGAACGGGATCAATGTAACGGATTCGACGCAGTTTCTGCATACCGATCCGGTGGTGCTTGCCTTGTCTGATGGTGAAGGTGTGATCGTATTCTGGAACGAATCACGGCCAAGGTCGGGAACGGATGTTGAGGTTGCGGTGATGGGACAACGTTTCTCAATGGATGGCGAACGTTTATGGACCACCCAGGGCAAGGTTATCGACGGGTTTTACAACGAACTTGATACGGCGAACTTGCTGTTAGATGTTAAACCTGTGGGGAATAACGAAGCAATTGTGTTTTATGATCATAAATTTATTTCGATGCTGGGCAATGATACAATATTTACGGATTATATCTGTGCCAAACGGATCGATCAGGATGCAAACCCCATCTGGAACAATCCGTCAGTTATCAGCAACAATTATGGAGAGGTTTTCTATCATGATATCTCCGGCGAATCGAATGATCAGTGGATCCTCGCCTGGTGCGATAATCGCAATGATCCTCAACATGACTTCAAAATGGACATTTACGCCCAGAACATGGGACCTGAGGGCTGGATAGGACCTTTGTCTTATGAGGATATTGCTGTTACAGACCGGGAACCCATTCAACTTTATCCCAACCCGGCCCGGGATATGCTGCGTGTTCAGTTTGAAATGGAACGGGCTTCAACCGTAGAAATTGCTTTGTATGATCTTATGGGAAAACAGGCCGCTGATGCTGTCGAAAAATACAAAGGGCAGGGGAGGCATGAAGTAGTTTTAAACACCGGGAACCTTTCGCCCGGGATTTACTTTGTATCCTTCAGAACCCGGGATATTTACACTTGCCGGAGATTTGTAAAAAACTAAATTCATAAGTCAAATAACAATTTAATGAAAACGAATCAATTATTGTTTTTCACAAGCCTTGTGCTTGTTATGCTATGTCTTTCATGTGATAAAAACAAAGAAGACAGCGAGCTTATAATTTACAATGAAGACGTAACCGGGTGCTGGGAATTTACCCTCAGTCCCGGTGAGTTATATTTTGACACTGCCATTGTAAAAGGGCATTCTTCCTGTGATTTTGAATATTATGCTTCGGTTAACGATCAGGTTTATCTCTATCAGAATAAGCAGGGAGCGCTGATCGGTTATTCAGGCCCTTTCCGTTTGTCAGGATTCGTTAACGGCAAAAATATCATACTGGATGTTTATGATCACCCGAATGGGAATTACATTGCAGGACGGCCTGTTGATGAAATGTTCAAGTATTCAAAAATGGAATTGTCCCTCGATGATTTTGGCCTGATGAGTGGAACGGGAACCTATTATGCCAACGAAGGTTATCCGGATATCGTCAAAAATACCTATATCGTTTCAGCACGAAAACTGAACGCTTTAAAGGACGGTTTTGTTTCTGGCCCTGACTTTAAAAACATCATGGAAGTCGGTAACTGGGAAGATGATATTTGCAAGGTGATCTTCTCGATTGGTTCCTGGGTGCTGAGCACGCTGACGGATGGTGTGATCAGGACCATGAGCAGCGATTGCTGGCTGCATAAGGATGGAGGAGGATATTATGCCTTTGGTCATGAAGGCCCGGGCAGCCTGTTTCCTGTGTTAACCCAGTCGGTTTATTATCCTCTGGAATGGTCGGCATGCGGGGTGCGAAAATACGGTTTCACCATATCCTTAGAAGGGGAGAGCATATCCTACGAAGTACTTAAAAACTCAATCATTAACAGCCCACCTGTTAAGGACCTGTTCAGCAAACTGGGTTTCTCGGGTATCCCTGAGTTAGAGGCGGCCCTGGATGATTTTCACAACGAATTCGGCGGTTTTGGGATTTCAGTTTTTTACGATACACATACCCATAACCTTGGTCTTTATGTGAATCATACAAAAGGCAGTAATGAGGCAGCAAAAAACTCCAACCTGGTACAAGGCATGAAAGCTGCATTCGACAAGCTGTCAGGAACCGTGTATGTGTTTGCCGGCAGTTCCATTCATGACGAATGGCATTTGAGGAGAAGCGATTTCGTGGTTTGCAATACGCCCATCCTGATTGGCTATGTTTTGGGGACGCATAAGGTGAATTACAATTAGTTATTGGATGTAACGATTGACCGATTGGGCGAATGCACGATATTCGAAGTAGGGGAGAGAGAATTTCAAATATCAGGACATAAAAAAAGCCCCTGAACTTAATCAGAGGCTTTTAAAAGGCAGGCTCTATGCTCTCTCAATCCGCCGGCTGGCGGATCGGAATGGGAAGAGGTGTAATTTAGAATGATATGAATATTTAAATGCAATTCACTATAAAGCACCTGGGTTGTGTTCGGAAATTTGAGAAAGCCTTTAAAATCGTTACATCGCTAAATCGTGCAATCCGTTCTATCGTCCAATGATATATTTTATGTATCGATTGATCGATTGATCGATTGAGCGATATTCGAAGTAAGGGGAAAGTTTATTTTAAATATCAGGACATAAAAAAAGCCCCTGAACTTAATCAGAGGCTTTAAAAGGCAGGCTCTATACTCTCCCATTCTGATCTTTATTAGGAAAGTACCATCTGCGCTGATGGGCTTATCCGCCGGCTGGCGAATCGGAATGTGAAGAGGTGTAGTTTAAAATGATATGAATATTTAAATGCAATTCACTAAAAAGCACCTGAGTTGTGTTTGGAAATTTGAGTCAACCTTTAAAATCGTTACATCGCTAAATCGTGCAATCCGTTCTATCGTCCAATGATATATTTTATGTATCGATTGATCGATTGATCGATTGAGCGATATTCGAAGTAAGGGGAAAGTTTATTTTAAATATCAGGGCATAAAAAAAAGCCCCTGAACTTAATCAGAGGCTTTAAAAGGCAGGCTCTATACTCTCCCGAATGGATAATTGTTTTCAAATTAGCTCTTAAAATCGCTACATCGTTAGGTCGTGCAATCGCTAGTGTTATAATTACTAAGTTGGTTAACTAAATAATTATTATCTTTGCCATATGGCAAGGATAGGAAAACCAATACAATTAACTCTGGACGAGAAGCAAGAACTTTTAACTATGAGTCGCTCCCGCAAACTTGAGAA
>JAIOZK010000041.1 GCA_021740625.1 Bacteroidales bacterium | reverse complement strand
CCACCAAGCTATACATGGGATTGAAGACCTGGAAAGATGCCCCCGATGGCAAAGTTTTAAAAAGCGATGTTACGGTGGCCAAAAACTATTTGTCGCATCAACATATTTCCGAGCTTAACCGTATTGTCACCGCTTATCTTGATTTGGCCGAAAACAACGCCCAAAGGGGAATTGCTTTCAATATGCAGCAATGGTCGAAGTTTCTGGACGGCTTTCTTGAATTGTCGAATTACCCAATTTTAAAAGACAAAGGGAAAATAAGCATGCTCGAAGCAAAACTCAAAGCTGGGCAGGAATTCGATAAATTCAGGCTAATCCAGGATAGAACTTACGAGAGCGATTTCGACAGGGAGATTAAAAAATTGAACGGTACTAAGGAAAAAAATGAGTAAACAGGTTTTTACAAAATCAGACTATTTGTAACTGTTTTCTCACAAGTTGAAATACAATTTATTTGATCTGATAAGAAAAATAAAATGAACAGCGAAATACTCCTATATCAGAACAAAGCAGGCGATATCAAGATTGATGTTCGGTTGGAGGATGAAACCGTATGGTTAACGCAAGACCAGATGGCCACTTTATTTGGCAAAGGAAGAAGCACCATCACCGAGCATATTGGAAATGTATTTGACGAGGGCGAGGAGCAAAACCGAATAGAATAAATAAACACATCCTCTCCAAATCAACCTGCCTCCACGGCACCCAGTGCACCAAATCCCTTTACCTGCACAAACACCATCCTGAGCTAAAGGATCCGATCAGTGATGCCCAGCAGGCAGTCTTCGATAAAGGCCAACTGAACCTTTGGAGCCTTCAAGCCTTTGCGGTAAAAAGAAAGATCAATTTACACTACTGTTGAAAAACAAGCAAAACGCTGTGCTTTGCGGCTTTGCGTGAAAAAGCAATTCAGGCCAAAGCAGAAGGGAGGAAATAAATAAAAAATGCGCATGAAACAGCCTGTATCACTATTCCATGCGCAAATAAAATGACAATCTGACGAAAACGCTACTTATTCATTTCCATCAGCCACTTGCCGTCTTCCTTCACAAAATCCATATCCTGTGTTTCTTCGGAGCCATTCCCATAGATGGATTTCACTTTCACGCTTGCAGAATTTCCATCCTCGGAGATTGTTTCTTCAAGAACTTCATAGCTTTCCAGGCCACCTTTTTCATCCATTGATTTACCGGCTTTTTCTTCCATCAGGGCGACCAGCATTTCCTTTTGGGCCTTGATGTCTTCGCCTTCCTTAACTTGCAATTGCATATGATCTACAACGCCTTCATAATCGCCTTTTTGCATCAGTTTCATAATGTGGCTTGCTGCATCCGCAGGGGTGCTACCGCCACCGGATCCGCATGAGCTAAGGATTACTGCCATTCCAAGAAGAACCATTGATAAATAAACAAGTTTTTTCACGATAATTAAGTTTTAGTGATTATTAAATGAATATATTGAAATTAATTCCTCATTTTTCGAAATATCCGAAGGAAAAATAAAATCCCCCTTAAATGAAAGAAAATTCACGTATGACCGGCTTTCATGGGTGATGTCGATATCGATGGCATTGAAAACATACCAGATCAACTCGGTACAATACAGGCATGATTGCTCCGAAAGATCGTAATCATGGTCGAAAAGGATTTTCTTTGAAAAGCAATCTTTTGCACTGGCAGCTACTTTAACGCGCAGTGAATCATCTATCTGCAATCGCATGACTTCACCGGCCACTGCTTTGTTTGCTGCGAAATAATCCTGTATCGCTTCCATCTTCACCCTGTCCGGTTGCTTTGGCTCGCTTTCCCCGGGCACAGCATGCACCACTTTGAAATGACCGCTATCGAGTACAAGAATACCAATGTGTGAATAATTCCCCCTTGTATCGGAGGCCAGCACGATTTGACTGGCCAAACTTGAACCTCTGCGGAAAACAATATCCCCTTCTTGTAGCTGCAATTTATCCCAGGCTGCAATATCGTTCGAACTGACCTGCCGGCAAGCCACCATCGAAGTCAGGATCAAAAAAAGGACAAAGCCTAAAATAATTTTATTTTGAAGCAGATAACGCATTAGGCTTCAAAATAAAATATCATTTCTCTCATCATTGGTTGTGTGTTTGCGGCATGAAAGCAGGCCTAAATGTATTAAAACTTTGTTACATGCAGATGATTTGCATGGGTTTTTTGTTATCTCTTTTGAACCATGATAGCATAACTTTACAATTTGTACTTAGGATTATAGTCGATGCTTGTGGCGTAAATGTCCTTTATTTTCTGATAAAAAAACCGTTCCGAAAGACGAATTTCCCGGATGCGTTCCTGCAGCTCGGTAAAGTAGTTCATGGAACTGCCCGACTTAAATCGA
The DNA here is from genome assembly GCA_021740625.1 of Bacteroidales bacterium. Lineage (GTDB taxonomy): Bacteria > Bacteroidota > Bacteroidia > Bacteroidales > JAIOZK01 > JAIOZK01. Next base: position 22,325 of record JAIOZK010000041.1, on the reverse strand, counting down.
TCGTCATTCAACGCAAACCCCTTGATGAAGTATTCTTTTAGTCGTTGGGTTGCCCAAAAGCAGCCCGGTGGGGAGGTGTTGCATACTGAGTTCCTGGAGAAGGCAAAGGAGATCCCAGGTAAGATTTCATTGAGTCTCTGATCACTGATGCAGGGAATGATGGAGATATCCTGGTCTACAACCAGACCTTTGAGATCAGAATTCTGAAGGAGCTGGCCAGGGATTTTCCTGAATACAAAGACCCGATTGAGAAGGTCATCAACCGGATCGTAGACCTGATGAAACCCTTCCAGCAAAAGCAATACTATACAACGGACATGCAGGGTTCTTGTTCCATTAAAAAAGTATTGCCGGCCTTTGTTCCGGAGCTGAAATATGATGATTGGTAGATTTCAGAAGGCGGAGCAGCCAGCCGGGGATTTGAGGAGCTAATGGAACTCGAAGGTGGGCATGAAAAAGAGACCCTGAGAGAGAACCTGCTGGAATATTGCAAGCTGGATACCTGGGCGATGGTGAAGATCCTGGAGAAAATTAAGGAGTAAGGAGTATTTAATACAAAAACCCAAAAATCCACAAAGGAAATACCCCGGCTGCCGGATATTCGATGTCATCTTTCACCAGAAAGGCATTGGCCAGGCCCTCTATCTGTTTTCCACCTTTAGCTTTGCCGCCCAGCTCAAAAACATATTTGCCTGCTGCCTCAAAATCACCCGCTTTGGGCTGCCTGAGTTTATGTACAGGATACAACTGATTGAAGAAAAAAGTTTCCCGCAGAGTCCCTGCCGACAGCCGCTCTTCTGCCATGGCATGCAGGAGATTGGTATTATTCATAAATATTTTTTCAGGTTTTTGCAGGGTAGCGATACTGATGCCTGCAGGGTAAAGCAAGCCGATCAACCTGGCCTCTACCAGGAAGTATAAATAATTGCTGATTGAATTCCGGTGAATTTTACTTTTTTCACCCAGTTTGATGATATTTGGCTTGAAGGGAACTTGCTGTGCTATGATATAAAGTAACTGCAAAATTTTTCTGGCATTCCTGATATCGAATCCCTTCAGTTCAGCCATATCCGATTCAACGATCAGACGCACAAGCTGTCGTAAGCGTACTTCGTATCCTTCCGGGTCTTCATAGTAGAACGGGTAATATCCATGGATCAGATAATCATGAAAATATTCCAGTGGTCTGAAATCGGCGGGAAAGTTTTTCCTGTACCTCTTGCTCCTTTAATACCGATGAGTCTGTTTTTCCAGTTGATCACTTTCATCAGGTATCGCTGAAAATCAAGAGATACTGAACCAGTATATTTTTCCGATAATTCTAAAAGTTCAATTATTGCATATCTGTTTGTGTAAATATACGAATTTATTGCACATGTAGATGTGCAAAAGGCTGTCCAAAAAATGCGATATTTCGTCAGGCTGAGCGCAGTCGAAGCCTAAATATCATTGATTATCAGTGCATCTAGACTGGTCTCGATCTCACTCAGATAGCCGTGAGGCACTTTTTAGACAGCCTCTTTTACTTATCGACAAAAACCAAAAAGGGATTTTGATCTGAGGGATTACTGACGTGATCCCATTCCGGTGGGCCCTGCAAACTTAAAAAGCAATCCTTACGGATTTGTTTTTACTCGTTAATAACTAAAACCAAAAAAGGTGTATGATTTGCGGATCGTATCCGCCGTAGCCTTTCCAGTAATTTGCTAATGGGATGACAGAATGAAAAAGCCCGCCTTCGTCTCGCTGGCGTGGATTTGGGGATTACTAACGTGATCCCATTCCGGAGGGTCCTGCAAACTTAAAAAGCAATCCTTGCGGATTTATTTTTTACTCGTCGACAATAAAAACCAAAAAAGGTGTATGATTTGCGGATCGTATCCGCCGTAGCCTTTCCGGTAATTTGCTAATGGGATGCCAGAATGAAAGAGCCCGCCTTCGTCTCGTATCAGGCGAGACTTCGGCGGGCGAAGGCGGAGAGAGAGGGATTCGAACCCTCGAAGCGCTTTTGGCGCTTACACGCTTTCCAAGCGTGCGCCTTCGACCACTCGGCCACCTCTCCGTATGCTTTGCGGTTTGCAAAAGTAAAGATTTTTTCGAAATGAAGAATGATCGGATAGGAGATTAAGGATAAAGAAATAGCAAATCTCAAGCACCAAATAACAAATAAATTCCAAATTCGAAATAATCAATGACCAAAAACCCCTTAGCAATGGACTGTTTGGAATTTTGAATTTTGGTAATTGGTGCTTATTTGTTATTTGGAATTTGATGCTTGGAATTTCATTACTGCTTCGTCAGCTCTCCCCGCAACGACTCCCGCATCAGCGCAATCACTTTCTCCCGCTTGTAGCCTTCTCCCAGCAAATACATCATCTTCGCTATCGCCGATTCGGTGGTGATGTCGTAACCGCCAATGACGCCCATCTTTTCCAGGTCGGCGCTGGTTTCGTACAGGCCCATTTCGACGGTGCCGGATTTGCACTGAGTAACATTGTAAATGTACATACCACGGTCGATGGCCTTTTTCAAAGCATCCAGGAACCATCCATCGGTGGGGGCATTGCCCGAGCCGAAGGTTTCCAGGATGACCGCTTTGAGGTCCTGGGTATTGAGGAGACTTTCCACGGCACATTGTGTGATGCCCGGAAAGAGCTTGAGGATGGCCACATTGTTTTCCAGTTTGTCGTGCACCTTCAGCTTTTTGAAGTTGGGCTTTTGAATGTAATTGCGGTTGTATTTGATCTTTACGCCCACTTCGGCAAGGGCCGGGTAATTGCCGGAGAGGAAAGCCTCAAAGTGTTCGGCGTTGAATTTGGAGGTGCGGTTGCCGCGGTATAGGTAATTCTCAAAACAAATGGCCACTTCAGGTACGATGGCAATGTCGTCTTTTTTGGCTGCGGCAATCTCAACCGAGTTGATAATGTTGTCGCGGCCGTCGCTGCGCACCAAGTCAAGGGGTAACTGTGCGCCGGTGAGGATGACTGGTTTGTTCAGGTTCTCGAACATGAAGCTTAGTGCCGAAGCGGTATAAGCCATGGTGTCGGAGCCGTGCAGGACCACAAAGCCATCATATTCTTCGTACTTTTCTTCGATGATGCCAGCCAGCTTCACCCAGAAAGAGGGCTTCATGTTGGAGGAGTCAACCAGGGGATCAAAAGTATGATAGTCAATATGATAATTCATGCGCTCCAGAACCGGGATGTGCTGGAAAAGGTATTCGAAGTTGAAAGGTTTAAGACTTCCCGTTTCCGGATCTTTTATCATGCCCACCGTGCCGCCGGTGTATATGATCAATATGGCTGTTTTTGATTCCATCTTTTAAAAATTGAATATTTTTTTAGCGTTGATGGTGGTTTGCTCCGCCACTTCTTCCACATCCATTTCTTTTACTTCGGCCAGCTTGTTGGCCACCAGCCTGACATAGGTGCTTTCGTTCCTTTTACCGCGATAAGGCACGGGGGCCAGGAAAGGGGAATCGGTTTCCAGGATGATGTGTTTTAGGTCGATGCCTTTGATCACCTGTTCCAGTTTGCTGTTCTTAAAGGTCAGCACCCCGCCGATGCCCAGGAAAAAGCCCATGCCGATGATTTTTCCCGCCTGCTCCCTTGTTCCGGTGAAACAATGAAAAACACCTGTCAGTCCGCTGGTATCCATTTCTTCCATAGCTTCCATGATCTCCTCATAGGAATCCCGCTGGTGGATGGCGATGGGCAGATCATGTTTCAGGGCCAGGCGGATCTGTTGCTGAAAGGCTTCCTTCTGCTCTTTCTGAAAGGTTTTGTCCCAGTACAGGTCCATACCGATTTCTCCCACGGCAATGTATTTGCCCGTTTCCAGCTCCTTCTCCACCAGGGCCAGTTCTTCTTTGTAATTCTCCTTTACCGAAGTGGGGTGCAGGCCCATCATGGGAAAACAGTTGTCGGGGAATTGTTTACAAAGCTTCAGCATACCTTTACGGGAAGTGCTGTCGATATTTGGCAGGAGCATGTATTTGATGCCTTTGTCGATTGCGTTTTGAACAACTTCATTTCTATCATCATCAAAAGCATCCAGATATAAATGGGTATGTGTGTCGGTTAATGTCATGTTGCAAAGGTAGTAATTAAGTGGCAGGAGCAGTGGCAGGAGGCAGCGGCAGGAAGCAGTCGGCAATTGGCACCAGGACAGCAAATGATTCAATTACTAATGACCAATGACCTCAACTCAAAATTCAAAATTAAAACTCAAAACTACTTCATATCTTTGTAGAAAACATAAGCTTTGCGTAAGATCCTCCTCATACGACTCAGTTCCATCGGTGATATTGTCCTGACTTCGCCGGTGGTCCGCTGTATCAAAAAACAATTGCCGGATGCGGAGCTGCATTTCTTGGTGAAGAAGCAGTTTGTTCCTGTGGTGGAGGCAAACCCGCACATCGACAAGATCCACATCGTGGATACCGAAAACATCAAAAAAACGCTGACAGAGATGCAAACGGAGAACTTTGATTTCATCGTGGATCTCCACAAGAATTTCCGCTCCATCTATCTTACAAGAAAGCTCAAATTACCCCATGCCACATTCAACAAACTGAACATCAAAAAATGGATGCTGGTGAATCTAAAAATTGACCTCATGCCGGAGATCCATATCGTGGACCGCTATTTTGAAGCGGTGAAAGAGCTGGGCATAAAGAATGACGGCAAAGGCCTGGATTATTTCATCCCGGAAAAAGACAGGGTGAACCCCAGTACCCTTCCCGATGATTTCCGGCAGGGATATGCGGGGTTCGTGATCGGTGCGAAACATGTCACCAAAGCCCTCCCCGAAGAGGAGGTGGTTTTTGTGATCAACAAAATCAAAAAGCCGGTTGTATTGCTGGGTGGACCTGAAGACCGGGAAAAGGGAGAGCGCATCCTGGCTGAATGCAAAACAACTGTTTATAATGCCTGCGGAAAGTACAACATCAATGCATCGGCTTCGCTGGTGGAACAGGCCGATGTTATCATCACCAATGATACGGGTTTGATGCATATTGCAGCAGCTTTCAAAAAAGAGGTCATCTCCGTATGGGGCAATACAGTAACCCAGTTCGGGATGTATCCCTATCTTCCCGAATGGAAAAAAGATAAATCCCATATATTCGAGGTTCAGGGATTGAATTGCCGGCCATGCAGCAAACTGGGATATAAAAAATGTCCCCGGGGACATTTTAAGTGTATGCGGAAGATTGATCTGAGCGGAATTGCGGATGTTGTAAATGGGATCACAAAACACGGATGAGGCAGATTATGCTGATGGATGCGAATAATAATCAAACCACGAAAGCTTATATTAATCCGTGACAATCCGCCTCATCCGCGTTCTATCCCAAAAACGGATTGTTCTTCCTTTCAAAACCCACCGTGGTCTCCGGGCCATGACCGGGATACAGGATGTAATCATCAGGCAGGGTCAGGATCTTTTCCCGTATATTATTCAGCAAAAGATCCATGTTACCGGAGGGCAGGTCGGTACGGCCGATACTCATCTGGAAGATCACGTCGCCCACGATCAGGAATTTTTGATCACGGTTCATGAAACATACATGACCGTCGACATGACCCGGAGCGTCCAACACTTCCAAGATGGATTTACCAAAATGTATCTTTTCACCTTCAGCAATGTACCTTTCAGGATCTTGCTGTTGCGGTATGCTAATACCAAATGCTTCCCCGTGCTGCGGTGCCGCTTTGTGAAAAGCCAGTCCAGCGGCATGGATCACAGGTTTCAAACCATAAGTTGCAGTGATGAAATTATTCCCAAGGATATGGTCTACATGACTGTGTGTATTCAGCAGCCTGACGGGCTTTAGTTCCTTTTCACTGATAAAGTCTTTCAGTTGCTCCTCTTCGTACTCATCGTAACATCCGGGATCGATGATGACACATTCATTGGTATCATCATATAACAAATAAGTATTTACCTGGAATGGATTAAAAACAAATCTCTTGATCGTGATCATTTCAGTATTGCTGATTTTGTATGTGTGCAATAATAATTAAAGTTGCTCAAAGTTATACATTAACGATGAATTATTTGGATTTGTTCAGTTGTGATCAGCATGCTGCTTTAATTTTATAAATCATTCAAAATAGACTCAAAAAAGACAAATTAATTTTAATTTAGCGTCTAAACCCGATGCCGTTAATGAAAAGGAGTTGTACCCGCATAATTAAAAATAAACTGAGAACAGCCTTCCTGCTGGTACTGCTGGCTTTTTTCTTCATCCCTGTTTATGCACAATTCTACAATGGTTCGCAGCTCAAGTTCGGCAAGAACAGGGTGCAGTACCGTGACTTCATCTGGACCTTTTATATGTTCGATGATTTCGATGTTTATTTTTACCGCGACGGGCAGAAACTTGCAGAGTATACCGCCCGCTACACCTCAAAACAACTCCCTGTACTGGAACGCAAATTGGAAAGCATCCTGAACGAGAAAATACAATTCATCGTTTTCAACAACATGACCGACCTGAAGCAAAGCAATATTGGCCTTGTGGATGATGAAATTTACAATGTAGGCGGTGTAACGAAGATCGTGGGGCGCAAAGTGATCCTTTATTTCAACGGGGATTATAATGATTTTGAGAAACAGATCCGGGCCGGCATTGCGAATGTGCTGATCAACCAGTTGGTATACGGGGGCAGCATCGGATCGCAGATCAAAAATTCAGCGCTTTTCACCCTGCCCGACTGGTACCTCAACGGATTGATCTCATACATCTCAGAAGACTGGAATACCGAGATGGATAATCGTGTCAGGGACGGTATTCTCTCGGGGAGGTTTAAAAAGTTCAATCACCTTACCGGTGAAAATGCAATTTATGCCGGACATTCTCTCTGGAAATACATTGCCGATGTATACGGCAAATCCACGGTGCCCAACATCCTGCATATGACCAACATCAGCCACAACATCGAGAATGGTTTCATCTATGTGATACAGATTTCTCATAAAACCCTGATCAATGACTGGCTGAATTATTACAAATCCCAGTATGAAAGCGATGAGAATTTCCAGGAACTCCCTGCGAACCAGGTCATCAGAAAACCCCAAAGGGAAGTGTATTACGATCAGGCTGAAATTAGTCCGGATGGACGCTATGCCTGCTATATCACAAATGAGCTCGGACAGTACAAAGTGTGGTTGTATGATTTCGCCCGGGATAAATCCAAAAAGATCTTCAAAGCGGGTTTTAAACTGGGTGAAAATGTAGATTACACCTATCCCATCACAGCCTGGCATCCCGGCGGTGAGATCCTGAGTTTCATCGTGGAAAAACAGGGATACGTATACCTTTATTATTATACCCTGGAAACAAAAAAGCTCAGCAGAAGAATACTCATCAATTTTGAAAAGATCCTGGATTATGCCTATTCACCCGATGGTAGAAAGATTGTTCTTTCGGCTGTCCACAAGGGCCAGTCGGATATTTTCGTATTCGACATCCCTTCCGGTTCGCATTTCCAGATCACCAATGATATTTATGATGATCTCTTCCCGGAATTTTATCAGGGTCAGAGCAGGATCATTTTCAGCTCAAACCGGGTAAACGACACCATCAAAGACAAAATGGATTCCATCCCGCTGGTCATTCCGAAATACAACGACTTGTTTTTGTACGATTATGCCAAACGGGACAAAGTTCTCAAACGCCTCACCGAAACGCCCCTGGCCAATGAAATACAGCCCACACGGTACCAGGGCAATTACCTCACCTACCTGAGCGATGCCAATGGTATTTTCAATCAATACCTGGGTACATTCGACAGTACCATCAGCCGGGTGGACACAAGCGTGCATTACCGGTATTTTATGAATGCATTTCCTTTTACAAATTATTCCAGGAATATCAGCCAGATCAGTGCCAACCCGAAGGCAGGAAAAACATCCAGCATCATATACAAGGACCAGGTGTACCATATGTATTTTGAGGAAATGATACCGGCTGAACAATTGCAACCCGTGAGTCTTGAAAACACTGCCTATATGGAAAATCTGGTCAGGCTCAGGAAAGAAACAGATTTGCTCAGAGGAAAAGAAGAAAAGGAAGCTAAGAAAAAGAAAAAGCCAAGAAAGCGTTTCAGGAATGTTTACAAGGGAGAAGAGGATCAGGAAAAAGAAATTGATATCGATAATTATGAATTCGACAAGCAGTCCTTCATAACGATAGAAGGCGGTAAAAAGGGAAAAACGAAACTTGGCCCTGAGCAATCCTTGTCTGAAGATGGTTTTGAACTACCCAAAAGGAGAAACTACAAGGTTGAGTATTTCTTCAATGAGATCACCACGCAGATCGATTTCACATTCCTGAACAATACCTATGAAACTTTTACCGGGGGCGGATCGCCCATCTTTCTGAATCCCGGATTCAATGCACTTTTCAAGGTGGGCGTTTCCGATTTGCTTGAGGACTGGCGCATCATTGGCGGTGTGCGGCTAAATGTGAACCTGATCAACAATGAGTACTTGCTTACCCTGATCAATCTGAAGGACCGTCTTGATAAACAATACACTTTTCATCGCCAATCGGTCGAATATGTGAGCAGTAATTCCATTGTCCGATACCATACCAATGAGCTGTTTTATAAGCTATCCTGGCCCTTCAATGAAGCCATGCGGATCTCCGGCACCCTGCAATTGCGGAATGATCATGCGGTATACCTGGCCACCGATGATGTGAACCTGAATGAAAAGGGCTTTGATGAAAACTGGGCCAGTCTGAAGGCCGAATTCAATTACGACGATACGCGCAATGTGGGTTTGAACCTATATTATGGTACACGATATAAGATATTCGGGGAATATTACCAGTTGCTGGATGAAGATACCCGCAACATGGTGGTGCTGGGCGCCGATTTCAGGCATTACACCAGGATTCACCGTACTTTTATCTGGGCCAATCGTTTTGCGGCCAGCACTTCTTTTGGCCAGAACAAACTAATCTATTATATGGGAGGCGTTGACACCTGGCTATTTCCGAAGTTTAACCAGGAAACTCCGATCGACTATAGCCAGAACTACCGTTACCAGACCCTGGCCACCAACATGCGCGGGTTTAACCAGAACATCCGGAATGGGAATAGCTTTGCCGTGATCAATTCAGAACTTCGTTTTCCCGTGTTCAGATATTTCTTTAACCGGCCCATCAAATCCGATTTTCTCAATAACTTCCAGATCGTAACCTTCGGCGACATTGGAACCGCCTGGAACGGATGGAATCCCTATTCCAAAGACAACATACTTTACCAGAGAACCGTTGACAAAGGTCCCCTGCACATTGAATATGAGATTGAGAAAGAACCCATCGTAGCCGGTGTAGGTTTCGGGCTTCGAAGCAGGATACTGGGATATTTTGTCAGGGCCGACTGGGCCTGGGGCATAGAAGACGGCATCCTGGGAGACAATGTTTTTTATGTTTCACTGAGCCTTGATTTCTAATGATTTGACACCATAACCCAAGGCATCCGGCAAACGGATCAGTAACCTTATTTTACAGATTACTTTTTAACAGCTTTTGTTAATAAAAAGAAGACAGAAAAAAACAAAATCCTTTTGTGCTGATATTCAAATATTTTTATTGTTATTAAATTAACATTAAATCAGTATTAACAATACGTTATCAGGGACTGAAGTTGACACCAAAATGGGTCGTGCCATTAAATTTGAAAAAATAAACAAATGATTTCAGTATTATGAAAAAGCTGATACTCTTGATAATGCCGAACAAACTCAAGGCTGTTTTCGTAATCTGATTTTAAAAATATAGCATTTTTTCCGCGAAGATGGCAGTTTTTTTTCGCTCAGTTTTATTGATTTTTCAACCCTGTCATGTTGATAAAATAAACCGCAAAAATCGATATTCTGCGTTATCTTAGTAATCTGATTCTACTGGAACCGGACATAAGTATCTTTCAGAAATACAATCAATTACGGAAAGCATTTGTAAAATTAAGATAAAATCATTGAGAATATGAGTAGCGACCTTTTTGCAAGAACGAAAGAAGACAGGAAGACAAAAGAATCCACGTTCTACGATGAAGTCCTTGAGCAGCGAAAACGCCCGGATATCTCTGAGGATAAAAAACAGGATGGCGAGAAATTAATGGGAGAGCAAAAAGGAACGGAAGTCAATATGGATAAACCGGAACTGAGAAAATACAAAGCGGAAGAGGTTATGAAGGCCTCAACAAAATATTTTAAAGGAGATACCCTGGCAGCCAATGTTTGGATGAACAAATATGCCCTGAAGAACAGCAAAGGTGAAATCTTCGAACTGACACCTGATGACATGCACCGGCGGCTGGCTTCCGAAATTGCACGCATTGAGCGAAAATATCCAAATCCCATGAGTGCGGAACAGATTTATGGTCTGCTCAAAGAATTTAAATACATCGTCCCACAGGGAAGTCCAATGGCGGGCATCGGCAATAATTTCCAGGTTTCCTCCCTCTCAAATTGCTTTGTGATCGGTGAAGATTTCAAATCTGATTCCTATGGCGCCATCATGAAAGTTGACCAGGAACAGGTGCAACTGATGAAACGCCGTGGTGGCGTCGGGCATGATCTTTCTCATATCAGGCCGGCAGGATCCCCGGTAAAAAACAGCGCCCTCACTTCCACGGGTATCGTTCCTTTCATGGAAAGATATTCCAATTCAACCCGCGAAGTGGCGCAGGACGGAAGAAGAGGTGCACTCATGCTGAGTATATCCGTCAAGCACCCTGATTCAGAGGGATTCATCGACGCAAAAATGGAAAAAGGCAAAGTCACGGGAGCCAATGTCTCGGTCAGGGTTACAGACGAATTCATGAATGCCGTGATTGAAAACAAGCCATTCGTCCAGCAATTCCCGATCGATTCCGAAAAGCCCATCTTTACCAAGGAAATTGATCCACAAAAACTCTGGAACAAGATCATACACAATGCCTGGGCATCTGCAGAACCCGGCGTTCTTTTCTGGGATACCGTGATCAATGAATCCATACCCGATTGTTATGCCGACCAGGGATTCAAAACCCTGTCGACGAACCCTTGCGGCGAGATTCCCCTCTGTGCATACGACAGTTGCCGACTGCTGGCCATCAATCTTTTCAGTTATGTCGACAATCCTTTTACCGAAGAAGCTACGTTCAACAGTGAACTTTTTTCCGAACATGCACAGTATGCACTCAGGATCATGGATGACATCATTGACCTGGAAATCGAAAAGATCGATAAGATCCTTGAAAAGATATACAGCGATCCCGAAGATGAGGAGATCAAAAGAACAGAAAGAAAACTCTGGGAAAACATTCGTCAGAAATGCACCGAAGGCCGCAGGACCGGAATTGGCATTACTGCCGAGGGAGATATGCTGGCAGCATTGGGAACCCGGTATGGATCGGATGAAGCCATAGATTTTTCAACAGAAGTGCATAAACTGCTGGCCATAGAAGTTTACAACGCTTCTGTGAAGCTGGCCGAGCAAAGAGGTGCTTTCCCCATCTTCGATGCAGAAAGGGAAAAAAACAACCCCTTTATCCTAAGGCTCAAGGAAAACGCACCCAATGTTTACCAGGAGATGCTGGAGCACGGCAGGCGCAACATTGCCATGCTGACCATCGCACCAACAGGCAGCGTGAGTATCTGTACACAAACTACTTCCGGGATAGAACCCGTTTTCAAAGCATCATACAAAAGAAGGCGCAAGGTAAATCCCAATGAGAAAAATGTGAATGTAACTTTCATAGATGAAGTGGGTGATAGCTGGGAAGAATACCAGGTCTTTCATCACAATTTCAAAAGGTGGCTGGAACAAAATGATTACAACATTGATGAAGTCTCCCACATGAATGATACAGAATTGCAGGAGATCATCAAAACTTCGCCCTATTACAAAGCCACAGCCAATGATATCGACTGGGTGAGCAAAGTTAAGATGCAGGGTTCTATACAGAAGTGGGTGGATCATTCTATCAGTGTGACGGTGAATGTTCCCAAGGAAACTTCTGAAGAACTGGTTTCAGAAATTTATAAAACAGCATGGGAAAGCGGATGCAAGGGCATGACCATCTACCGCGATGGTTCCCGTTCAGGTGTGTTGATCAGCAACGAAGACAACAACAAAGACAACTCTGAATTCAAGGAAACCAATGCACCTCCCAGGCCCAGGGTACTGGAAGCTGAGGTAGTGCGTTTCCAGAACAATCACGAAAAATGGGCTGCTGTCGTGGGTCTTTTAAATGATCGTCCTTATGAGATCTTTACCGGAAATGCAGAAGGATTCTTCCTGCCGAGCTGGGTAACCAAAGGCCATGTGATCAAACACAAGGAAGAAGGCAAAAAAGCCAGATACGACTTCCAGTTTGAAGATAAAGACGGTTACAAGATCACCATGGAGGGCCTTTCCAGGCAATTCAACAAGGAATACTGGAATTACGCCAAGCTGATTTCCGGGATCCTCCGGCATGGCATGCCCCTGCCCTTTGCAGTGGAACTGATCCAAAACCTCACCCTCGACCAGGAACACATCAATACCTGGAAAACGGGTGTGGTACGCGCCCTCAAAAAATACATCCCCGACGGTACCAGGGCACCTTCCAATGCTTGTCCAAAATGTAAGGCAAACGACCTGGTTTATCAGGATGGATGTATTACCTGTAAAGCTTGTGGGTATTCGAAGTGCGGGTGATCTGAAAAAGTGTCGGCAGTCGGCAAGAGGCAGTGGGCAGTACCGGAAAATCAGAAATCTTTGATTTTTTATTTTTCGGATCAGCAGTTGGCAGTCTGAGTTTAAAACAATATTTGCCTTTAAACGAGGCTGTCCAAAAAGTAACAAACAGCTATCTGGGTCACATCGAGCGAAGTCGAGATGCACTGATAATCAACGATCTTTAGGCTTCGACTTCCTGCCTAGCCGGCAGGCAAGGCGCTCAGCCTGACGAAATATCGCACTTTTTGGACAGCCTCGTTTTATCGTTTTAAAACATATCAGCAAACTGATTAATAACAATCTTAATACAGAGGCTCCCCCTTTATACCCATATAACCTTATACCTTATACCCTATACAAATACACAAATAAACAATAACTCACCCCTCCTATTCACCAATCACACTCACTTCTTCAGCCTGTATCACTTGCTTGGTATCGTTCCGGTAAACAAAAGCAACAATGTTGCAATGGTTTTCTCGCCAGTCTTCATCTAATACGACAGAGCCTTTACTTTCATAGGGCTCCTCCGGAATGATATCTTCCCCGGGGTTGATATTCTCACCCCATGCACCGGTAATGGCTTTCCGTAAAACATGTTCATGCACATAATCCTCCCAGTCGGGCGAAGGACCCAGGTCAGGATCGTTGTTGACCTGCGGGCTAACGATGCTGTCTTCGGTGATGAACATGCACACACTGAATTCACCCGTAACATCATTCAGGAAAATGGTTTCACTGTTTACGGATACTTCACGATTTGTGGAGTTGTAATCAACATTGATGGTAATGCTGGCTTCAGGTTCCATTTCCAGTTGTTCAAGCAAAGCCGGTTCCCACTGGTTGATAGAAAGGACGGTTTTGCCGGCATATTGGGCCCTATTCACCAGGCCCTGGGGGGTTGGGGGTTGTTCAAAGTCTTCGTAAATCGCTGTTCCTGCCGTGGTCCTGAAATCTTCAGAATACATTCCCGGTTCGGTCTGTGCATACCATCCGGCATGTATGGTCAGAACGACCAGTTGCTCACCGTGAATGGCCTTAAGATCATGAGCGATCTTTGAGCCTTTGGGGCAATTGGGGCATTTATGACCGGTGAATTCTTCGAGCAGTACCTTGCGGACCACCTCCTCCGGATCGGGGATGTCATGCCCCTGTTCTACAAGGTAAGGGCTATCTAACTTATCACAGGCAGTGAAAAGAAAAAAGAAACTGCTGACGATCAGTAATAGAATATTTTTCTTCATTTTCATTATCATTAAAAACTACTCGTAATATTTAAGGTAAATCCATTGGATGCCGGTACCTGTCGGCAAACTCCACCCACACATAGCAATCCTTCTCTTTGCCTTCCATAAGAAAGAGCGATCCTGGTGGAGTGGAGCACATAAGCAACGGCTGCATTGTAATAATGCAATTGCATATCATCATCCGGATTACCATAATTATATTCATCCATAATTGAGAAGAACCATTTGGGTGCCACATTATATTCCAGCAATACTGTGGCCCAGTCCCCGCGGTCCTGTTCCGTAAAGAGCCCCTGCAATTCAAGTCTCAGGGATTTGGTATAATCCAGCTTGTAGGTCATATCCAATACACCGATATTGGCATACACCATGGGTTCTCCGGGATGTCCCTCTATGACATCAATATTGTATTTCATATTAAAATAGGAGACACTGGCTTTGAACTTGGAATTGAACTTGCGACTCAGCTTGATGTTAAGGTCTTCATAGTATTCCAGTTCACCGAAGGAAAAGAAATTGCTCCTATATCCCAAAGTTCCTGTTGAATCAATCGGGATACCCGGTTCCACCGCTTCCTTTTCAAGGGCATTGATCTTGGAATAATTCACTTCGATCTTGGTTCCGTATTTCCCGCCGATCTTACTTTTCCTGGGAATGGTATATACCAGTTGAGCCTGCACGCCCATTTCTCCATTGGGTTGTGTTGCATAGGGATAAAGGGTAGGCAAGCTGTAAAGATGCTGCTTGGTCAGCGGTGGGAGATAGTTGATATCCAAAGCATTGGATTGCTCCAGGATCCCGGATTTGAAACTCATATTATCGATCCTTTTGGCAGAAAGGGTTACACCGAATCCTTTCTGGGAATATGATAGGGATGTGAACAGTGCCTCACCAGGTTTGTAGATGAATCCATTCATGGCCGAGGGATCGTTCATCTTATAGGCATATTCTCCAACCAAATTAAATCCACCGTGGATCAGGTTCACACGACCCGCCATGGCAGCAACGTTTTCAGGAAACTCGTAAACATATCGTGTAGTATCCACCAGGATGGATTTGGTTTTGGCTTTTTCGTATTTACTCACAAAACTACCCCCGAGCACGATGCGGGTTTTCTTCTCACGCAATCCCGGGATCATGTCATTCAAATAAAATTCGGCATCAAATCCTTTCACGATGCCCCGGTTATCATCCTCATAAGGTTCCCAGAAGAAGCGCTGGGTTCCTGCCAGTGCTTTCAGATAAACACCATCGAAAGGCTGGTATTTTATCCTTGCACCATTAAAGTTGTTGTCGTAACCCAGGGCCCATTCCTCGTAACTTCTTAATACCAAACCATTCCCAAACTGCTCGTAAAAATGCCCGACAGTGATCTCAAATTTATCACCCTGGTAACCTGCAAACCAATAGGGGATTCCCTGTCCTTCGTAACGGGCGTCAAAACCGTTGAGGGGCGGCAGGTAGGCTTCATATCTTAGACCGGCAGAAAAACCACCATTGGTATAAATCAGATTGCCAAAAGCATTCATGCCATATACCTTGCCGGCCAGGGAGGAATCGGTAATACCCAGTTTATCATCCGGCTGATAATACTGTGCATCGATCTCAAAATTCCCGTGCACCTGTCCGCCTTTCAGGAAACCCTGGGCTGAAATACCGCCTGCATAGAAAGCGAACAGTGTCGTTAATACAAATAATCTTTTCATCGCTTGTTCCTGCTATGATTCATTTATTGGGATAATTCCTCGCCCGCGGCGATTTTTCTTACGGTCTCGATCACCTCCAGTTCACCGCCTTCAGCAAATGAAGTGTGTTGCCATACAATATTGCCTTCGCCGTCGAGTATGAACATATGCGGAATGAGGTTGACATTCATGGCCCGCGCAAAGTCTTTGTTGGGATCGAGCAAAATTTCGTAATCCCAGTCGTTACCATTGGCAAATGGCAAAACCTTGGAACTGGAGCGGACATCATCAATGGATACTGCATAAAGTTTTACCCCGGTTTCATCCTGCCAGTCGGGATAAACATCCGAAATGGTATTCAACTCCCGGATACAGGGTTTACACCAGAGGGCCCAGAAACTGATGATCACAGGATCTCCGTCATTGTCAATATCTGAGGTATTGAAAGGTATTCCATTAACATTCTTGATTTCTACAGAGGGTAGTTTGTGTTTTTGCTCTTCCTGGGAAAAGACGATGATCGCGACAAAGGTTGCGAGTAAAAGTAAGGCAGCTTTTTTCATTTTTTCGTTCTTCTGTTAAGTATTAAACAATAAACTTCTTTTATATCTACATTATTATTTGTGTGCATGCAAAAACGTATAAGCAATGACAACCCCGGAATTTGAAAGGTTGCTTTTGGGTTATTTATCCCTGTCAAACAAACGGGGCTGGTATATTTCCAGGATTTCAGCCTCCTGCAATGGAATGATGCTTATTTTTTTTAATTCGGCCGGGATCAGCACCACCTCACCTTTTGCTACTGCAATGCTGCCATCCCGATAGTGCAGTTCAAAATCACCTTCGGTACAAACATAGGCAACAAAAGATTCCAATTGGGTGTAATCCTTTTTTATGCCTTTGTTGAACCTGATGATGTTGGTGGTAAAATAAGGACAATCGACCAGGCGGCTTGTTTCATTTTCCTTATGCTGATAATCGGTCTTGTACTTGTCTGCCATGCTGAAGTCAATTGCTTCCAGCGCTTCTTTTGTGTGAAGTTCCCTGAAGGTTCCATCAGCCTGCATGCGGTTCCAGTCATAAATCCGGTAGGTGATATCCGAAGTTTGTTGGATCTCCGTAAGGAATACACCGGGGCCCAGGGCATGAACACGTCCGGCGGGCATGTAAAAAACATCCCCTTTCTCTACTTCTTCAAAATTGAGAATCTCGCGGAGACTTTTGTTTCTCAGGTGATGCATGTATTCGTTCTTGTCCAGTTTACGGTTAAATCCGCTGATCAGTTCTGCACCCTGGTCGGCATCCAGAACATACCACATCTCTGTTTTGCCATTGCCAATTTTTCGCTTTGCAGCTAACTCGTCATCCGGATGCACCTGTATCGAAAGCCAGTCGCGCGAATCGATAAATTTGATCAACACCGGAAATTCAATTCCATGCTTTTCAAAAACATAATCACCCACAAGATCCTGCATATAGACTTCGATCAGCTCATCCAGTTGGTTCCCTTCCAGGAACCCATTACTGACTACCGATTGATATCCTTGTACGCCCGATAATACCCAAGCTTCCCCGCAATTGGTAAGTGGTGAAAAATCCATGTTCATTCTTTTCCTCATCTTGTCGCCACCCCAGATCTTTTCCTTGAATATGGGTTTAAATTTTAACGGGTACAATCTGTTCATTTCTTTTCTGTAATTTTGGATGAAGACAAAGGTAATCATAAATAGATTTTGAAACGAATTACCATGGAGCTTAAGAGAATATGTGTGTTTTGTGGTTCCAGTTTGGGAACCGATGATGCTTACCGGAAAGAAGCTACACGACTTGCCGAAACACTGATCAGCAATAATATTGAGCTGGTTTACGGAGGGGCCAAGGTTGGGATCATGAAAGTCCTGGCCGACAATATGCTGCATCGTAATGGCAGGGTGACCGGAGTCATGCCACGCAGCCTTGTTGACAAGGAAATTGCCCATACCGGGCTGAGCAAATTGCATATCGTTGAATCCATGCAGGAAAGAAAATTACTGATGGCAGAGATATCGGATGCTTTCATTGCATTTCCGGGTGGTTTTGGCACCCTGGATGAAATGGCCGAGATGATCACTTTCAACCAACTAAGAATACACGATAAGGCACTGGGCATCCTGAACATCAAATCCTTTTTTGATAAACTGATAAAATTCTTTGAGCATGCAGTACAGGAAGGCTTTATCAGACAAGAACATATTGATAATTTGATCATAGCTGCTGAACCCGAAAACCTGATCGAAAAAATAAAAGACTATGAGCCCCTGGACCTTGACAAGTGGATAAAAGACATCCGCAAAGAAAGCGCTGTCTGAGTATAATTTCATATCTTTATAAAAATTGAAACAATGGATACTATTGATTTTAAACAATTTGAAGCATGGCTCAATCGCTATAAAAACGCCTGGGAAGAAAGAAACCCGGCGGCTGTGGATGAATTGTATGCCGGGGATGCAGAATACAATGAATCTCCGTTTTCAACCAATTTAAAAGGCATCGAACAGATCAGGAGGTACTGGGAGGAAGGAGCCCGCGATTCCCAGATGAACATTCAGTTTGCTTACGAGATCATCGCTGTGAAAAGCAATCGTGGGTTTGCAAAATGGACTGCTGAATTCGATCGAGTGGGTCGCAAGATACACGTTAAGCTTGATGGAATACTGGAAGCGCATTTTAACGAAAAAGGAAAAGCCATGCTGTTCAACGAATGGTGGCACCGCAAAGAGATCAAACCCTGATGTATTCGTATTGATTTGATTCGTGGAACCGGAAAATAATTAATGAAACCGATGAAAACAGCTTTATACTGGAATAAACTGGAAGAGCAAAAGGTACACTGTTACCTTTGTCCACACAATTGTAAAATCAAAGAAGGCAAGAGAGGGATTTGCGGGGTACGAAAGAATATCAATGGAAGTTTGGTCGCTGAAACCTATGGAGAAATCTGCTCGGCCGGATTTGACCCCATCGAAAAAAAACCACTGTATCATTTCTATCCAGGATGGAACATTTTTTCGGTTGGAAGCATTGGTTGCAATTTACATTGCAAGTTTTGCCAAAACTGGGAAATATCGCAAACCACACCTGATGAATTTGATTATCTCCGTTCATACACGCCTGAAGAGCTGGTGAGCATCGCACTTGGTCATTCTAACAATGCAGGGATTGCTTACACTTACAATGAGCCTACAGTATGGTTCGAATTCATGTTTGATATTGCAAGACTTGCCAAAGAAAAGAACTTGAAAAATGTGATGGTCAGCAATGGCTTTATCAATCCGGAACCACTCGAAAAATCCTTTGAAGTGATGGACGCTTACAGCATTGACCTGAAATCTTTCAATAACAGTTTTTATAAAAAACTTACCTCTTCCTCCCTGGAACCCATAAAAGAAAACTTAAAACGCATCAAAAAAAGAGGTAAGCACCTTGAAATCACCAACCTGGTTATTACAGGTGAAAATGATAATGCGGAAGAATTTGAAAACATGCTGAAATGGATCGCCGGTGAGCTGGGATCCGATACCGTCTTGCATATTTCAAGATATTATCCTACCTATAAACTTCATAATCCTCCCACTTCACCCGAAACTCTTGAAAAATTTTATCGTATTGCCAGGAAGTATCTGGATTATCCATACCTGGGAAACATGCATAGCGATCGAGGGCATATCACACATTGTCCCAAATGCGGTTCGCTGGTGATCTCCCGCCGCCGTTACCGGGCAGAGCTGGAGAAGATCGATGAAAA
The DNA here is from genome assembly GCA_021740625.1 of Bacteroidales bacterium. GTDB lineage: Bacteria > Bacteroidota > Bacteroidia > Bacteroidales > JAIOZK01 > JAIOZK01. Next base: position 2,888 of record JAIOZK010000041.1, on the reverse strand, counting down.
TGGAAGATGCAAACATTGTGGTGAGCGGATCGTTGTCCTCTCCTGATCGGGTATGAATTTTTATCCTTACTTTTACACCCATGATCATCATTGGAATTACAGGGACACTGGGTGCAGGCAAGGGTACAATCGTTGAGTATCTTGTTAAAAACAGGAATTTTTTGCATTTTTCTGTGCGGGAATATCTCGCAGGAGAAATCAAAAACAGAGGTCTGCCTGTTAATCGTGACACCCTGACCACCGTCGCCAACGAACTGAGGGAAAAAAACACTCCTTCTTACATTATTGATGAACTTTACAAAGAAGCCCTGACCAGTAATAAGAACTGTGTGATCGAAAGCATCAGGACACCTGGGGAGGTGGAATCTCTAAGGAGTATGGGGCATTTTTATCTTTTTGCTGTTGATGCCGATCCTGTGCTTCGCTACAACAGGATCAAACAAAGAAATTCCGAAACCGACCATGTCACTTATGAAACTTTCCTGGCCAACGAAAAGCGGGAAATGAGTTCCAACGATCCAAACAAACAAAACCTGCAGAAATGCCGGGAAATGGCTGATTTCGTAATCCAAAACGAAAGCAGCATCGAGGATTTGCACGGGCAGGTTGAATTGATTTTAAATACCAAAATTAAAGAGATTGATGAGCAATAAAGAACATATACGTCCAAGCTGGGATGAGTATTTCATGGAATTGGCCAATACCGTGGCCCGTCGTGCCACCTGCGATCGTGGCAGAAGTGGATGCGTGATCGTACGCAACAAACAGATACTGGTAACCGGTTATGTTGGTTCCCCCCGTGGACTTCCCCATTGCGATGATGTTGGACACCTGCTGAAGAAAGTTACACACGAAGACGGTTCAACCAGCACGCATTGCATGCGCACGGTTCATGCCGAACAAAATGCAATCTGCCAGGCGGCCCGGCTGGGCATTTCCCTTGAAGGCGGCACTTGCTATTGTCGTATGACTCCCTGCCGAACCTGTGCCATGTTGTTGATCAACAGCGGGATTGAAAGGATTGTGTGTGAGAAAAAATATCATGCCGGGAAAGAATCTGAAGATATGTTCAATCAGGCCGGCATCAGCATTGAATATTTTCATGATGAAGTGCTGCGGTATGACAGACAGAAGGGGGATGATTATTAGGATTTTGACCACCTTCAAAAAGTAATTCCGGTAGCTGATGTTTTGAATTTTGAGTTTTGAGTTCCGGATTCCGCATTTGAAGAAATTAGCAGGTATAGCTGGCAATCAATATTTTATCGTAATCCTTAAAACAACATCTTCCTTTCAATCGTTTTTAACGTCCAGTTTTCTTGCCCCTAAACTTTTCCTATTATTCTTCCTGATATAGCATCACTTCCATGTTTCCGTCCGAAAGCACAAATCCCCTGAACATCCCGGGAGTATTGAAAGGCATCGAAATATTACCATCTTTATCAATTGCGATGATGCCACCATTGGCATTCAGTGATTTTAGTTTTTCCATGATCACAAATTGTGCTGCTTCTTCCAGGCTTTGGCCTTTGTATTTCATCAAAGCGGTAATATCATATGCCACAACATTCCGGATAAAATATTCACCATGACCGGTGGAAGATACGGCACATGTTGTATTATCCGCATAGGTTCCGGCACCGATCACGGGTGAATCCCCGATCCGGCCCCGCATTTTATTGGTCATCCCGCCGGTGGAGGTTCCGGCAGCCAGGTTCCCGTATTTATCAAGTGCCACGCAGCCCACCGTTCCGTGTTTGTCGGATTTACGAATATTTTGCAGACTTTTCCAGGATTTTTCGGTGAAGAAATACTCCGGTTCAACCATTTTAACCCCCATTGAATCAGCAAATGATTCAGCTCCTACACCGGCCAGCATCACATGTTTGGATTCCTCCATCACCTTGCGGGCTGCAGAGATGGGATTCTTAATGGTTTTCACCCCAGCTACCGCACCTGCATTGTTATCGATACCCGACATGATGGAAGCATCCATTTCGTTTTCCCCTGTTTCGGTAAATACAGCGCCTTTGCCAGCATTGAACAGGGGCGAATCCTCCATCATGTTGATGCATTGTTCAACGGCATCCAGGGATGTACCACCGTTTTTCAGGATGGAATCCCCAAGTTGTAGAACGTCTCTCAATTTTGTCACATAGATTTTTTCTTTTGAAGGACTGATGTTATCTTTTGTAATATAGCCGGCCCCACCATGAATAACCAGGGCGTATTCGGGTTTGGTGGTTTCTTTCGCGGTACTGCTGGGTTCATTGCAAGAGGAAACCAGCATTGCTGCGATCAGGAGAATGATCAGATTAAATTTCATTGTATTGATTTTTGTGGATTTCAAATGTAGGGAATATAGATTAATTTTAAGAAATAATTTTTAAATAATGCCGCCCCTACGGGGCTCTGATAAAGCCGCCCATTTATTTATTGCTACCATAATGCCATCGCTAACGCGATTTTATGGAAAGTGAAATTTCTATTTATTCAGGCCTGGAGGGCCGGCATTTTGGTAGATTCAAATGGCATCTATCCAACTCAAAAATCCCGCAGGGATGACATTATGAATATTCTATATTGCTTTTAGATCTTGGGGCCACAAAATTACAATAACCATTTATTCTGATGAAGACGGTCATACATTACCATAATGTCATCGCTAATGCGATTTGGTAAAAAGTTAAAATCTCATGTATTCAGGCCTGTAGGGCCGGCATTTTGGTAGATTCAAATGGCATCTATCCAACTCAAAAATCCCGTAGGGATGACATTATGAATATTCAATATTGCTTTTAGATCTTGGGGCCACAAAATTACAATAACCATTTATTCTGATGAAGACGGTCATACATTACCATAATGTCATCGCTAATGCGATTTGG
>JAIOZK010000040.1 GCA_021740625.1 Bacteroidales bacterium | reverse complement strand
AACGGGTATCGGAAAGCTTAGTGGCTGCAACATGCCAGAAGCGGTTCTCTCCGGATTTTGTTACAAAACCAATTTCACTACGAGCTGATCCATTTTGCTGAACTTCTTTGAAATGTTGAATCCCTTTTTCGATTTCAGATTTTTGCAAGAGATCAGGAATATGCTTTTGTAATAGTTCTTTCTTTATATAACCGGTGATTTTGCATGCGGCCTGATTTACTTCTACATATCTGCCGTTTTCATCGGTAATGAAAACACCATCAGGAGCATGATCAATATAGGAACGGAAGCGTTCTTCACTCTCCCTCAGTGCTTCCTCCACCTGTTTCCGTTCGGTGATATCTATGAACGAAGCCATTTTATGCAATGGTTTGCCTTGATCGTCTGTTACCAGATTGGCAGATACCAATGCAATGAAAGTGCTGCCGTCTTTACTTTTGGCTGTTAGTTCACCTTTCCAGGAGCCCTGTGATAAGGAGCTGTCGGAAACTTTCTGTGCTTCATTTTCTGAAATCCAAAATGAAACCGAGGACTTGCCCAGGACTTCCTCCTGCTTCTCATATCCCCACATTTGCAGGAAAGCAGGATTCACATAGGTTAGCTTGTTATCCAAATCAACCAGCGCTATGGCGTTGTGGGAAGATTCGATGGATTTATCTTTAATTCTGAGCTCTTCTTCTGTTAATTTACGCTCGGTAATATCCTGCACAATGCCTTTGATATTTGTAACATCACCATTCGCATCTTTCACGGGCTTGCCTATAACATGCAGATACTTTTTTTTACCCGATGGCATTAAAGCCACCAGATCAAGGTCATAATCCTTGCCTTTCTGCAATGCATCAATCACTGCTTTTTCTAACCGGGCAGCATCTTCCGGCTGGTGAAGGTTCATTACCTCTTCATACGTCGGTACACCCAATTTTGGATCGCGTTCGTAAATTTCGAAAACCTCATCCGACCAATAGGATCGTTGCTCGGCTACGATCCAGTCAACATGGCCCATTTTTCCGATTTTTTCTGCTTCACGCAATCTTTCCTGGTTATGCCGGATAAGTTCCTCCGCCTGTTTGCGCTCTGTGATGTCGGCAGCCAGAGCGAGATAATACTTTTCACCTTTCATCTCAATGGGAGCCAGGCTGACTTCTGCCGGGAAGATGGTGCCGTCTTTTTTCATGTGCCTGGCTTCAAAACGGAGCTGCTTTTTCTGTGTGAGTTCTTTCCAGAATGTACCCAGATCTTCCCTTTCTTTATAATCGGGGTCTATATCAGTGGTTTTTAGTTGAAGTATCTCCCCGGCAGTATAACCATATTTTTCGAGCGTTATATGATTGTAATCTACAATGGTTCCATCCAGTTTATGCAGGAATAAAGCTTCGGGTACCTGATTTAACAGCGCCTTGAATTTTTCCTCGTTTTCTTTTAATGCATACTCAGTCTGCCTGTTTTCTGTTACATCATGCACAATATGATGCAGGTATTCTTTCCCGTCAATTTCAACTTTGCCGCTGTAAACTTCCACATTGCGAATTTTTCCATTTGCCAGCCGGTGTTCTAATCTGAAATAATTGCGATTGCTTTGGCGGGCGTTATCCATTTCGGCTTCAATTTCCTCAGTTGAGAGGGAGTTGATGTCGTTGATTGACATGCTTTCTAATGCTGAACGTTTCCATCCGTAAAAATCTTCGGCAGCTTTGTTGGCAGCAATGATCCTGTGTGAAGCAGGATCGATGAGCAGCATGATGGCAGGGCTGTTTTCGAAGATCTGGCGGAAGTTTTGATTAACGTGTTCAAAATCAGTACTCATTGGCTTGTATTTATTTATTTCCCAATAATTTAAAAAAAGTGCATTTTAAATCCTTTATTTTCATCATCCGGCAGGTTTCCTTCTGCACTCCAGATATCAACCACACTTTGCCGATTATCCAGGGTCTTTATCGTTTCTTTTGCAAGAAATTTGGCCGCATTGGCTGCACCGCTCTTGTTCTCATCTGCCAATTCTGACAAGCTGATCTCATTGCCTTCCTGGTCATTCAGCATAATACCCGGAACAGGCCAGCCTGTCAAACCTTCTCCATCCTTATCAATATCACAGCCTTTTCTGCTTTCCAGTTACGCCCCATTTTTATTGTGTTTCTGGACTCCACGATAATTATTGAAGATTCTTGTTTTTGTATATATCGAAAGCAAAAATCCAATATGCCTTATCCGAAAAACTTCCACTAAGATATATAGAATATTTTAAAACTTTTACATGGCCATCAATCCGTTCAGAAGCTCGATCCTTTGAGCACTATCTCTTCAGCATATAGAAAATGACCAAGGGGATCATTGTTTCAGTATTTTTGCCGAATAACTTCCTTTCCGGGTTTGCATGCTGACGAAATAGAGTCCGGGAGTCAGGTTGTTTATATCAATGGAGTGGATGCCGTTAAGCGATTTCTCAGTCTGTTTGACCTGTATGGTTCTTCCCTGAAGATCAAACAACACCAAAGTCATAATGTTTCCGGGAACTTTACTTGCATCAATGAAGAGTATGCCATGGCAGGGATTTGGAAAACACATGAGGGTTGTAGCTTTTTTCTCTTCATGGATACCCTGATGCATCTCTCCAAGGTCCCTTCTCCAAAGGGATCGGTTGGAGGAAAGGTAAACATAGGGTTCATCAATGTAAATATCCTTAATAAAGGTGTATTCCGGAAAGTCTTCACTCCGGTCTCTCCATTGCATCGTTGTGGTGTTGGCAACACAGAAATTATTGGGATAAAAAGAGGCAAAAAGCATGTCGTTGTGGGCCTTCAGTGTGATATTATTGAAGTTAGTCAATCCCTCGTTCACAGGCACCCAATAAGTGGAATCGGGATAGAGTGCGAATATACCATAAAAAGTCCCGGCGTAAATAACACCATTACAAACCTCCATGCTATTGATAGCGTTGGCTCCCAGCCCTTCTGTCGTTTTCTGTTGCCATGTTGAATCATAATCGTTAAACCAGTAAACACCTGAGTCGTAGGTTGAGATATACATGGTATCATGCCAGGTAACCAGGCTGCTTATTCCGCATCCTTCAATCCCCTGATTCAAAGGATACCAGGTCGTGTCGTACATAAAGTTATTATATCTGATCCCATTTTCCTTTGCAACTACCATTGCAGTACTGGTATTTGTATAACTGATCCCGATGCAGGGGGTTTCATCCCACCCGCTGTAAGCAAAATCAACCCATTCCAGCAAAGACTCATCAAGGTAATACATCCGGCCTCCAGCACTCGTGACCAGGTAAGGGCCGGCATCAAACAGGAGATCAATATCCGGGGACGCTAAACCCTCATTGAACGGAACAGGATCGCCATAGGAATATTTTCTTCGAATACCATTTCCATGTGTTCCAACCAATACAAAATGATCGTTCCCATCATAATCGATCATACAACGGGTATCAATCTGGAACAAACCGTCATTGGTAGCATTCCATTCATAAAAAACATCTATATGGAAAATCCCGTAGTAGTCGGTCAATGCAAGGAGATGCTGTCCGTCGCATCGAAAAGCGCGAATGGGTGGTGCATCCGTTATGGACAAAGGATAATGATCCCAGGTAAAATCAACCGGATCATAAAACCAGGTTTCCGATTCGGATGTGCCTGCGACAACCCAGAAAAAGAGATTCTGATCCCTTTTCTTATACAATGCTGTTATCGAAAGAGCAGGAACTTCCGGAATTAACGACCATGCATCGGAAGTGTCTTTCAATTGATAGAGGCCCGAATCAGTCCCGGCAAACAAGGTATGTTCCCAGGTAAAGAAAGATACCAGGGAAAGGGTGCTGCCGGCATTTGGGATCTCAGCCACAGGCTCCCATTGACTACCCAGGCCCTTGCTTTTGAATATCCCGTCATCATTCGCAAGCCAAAAACTTTCCCTCAGGGTGGCATCCCCCATGGAATCCCCCTGGATCAGATCATGAATGTTCAGATTCTCCAGATCCATGTTCCAGGAAATCCATTGCCGGCATCCGGGATCAAAATAGAATATGCCATGATCCCTGAGGATAAGCGTTAAACAGCTAACCCCGTTCAAGCGAAATTCATACAGGTTCAGCACATGTGTTCCAGGCAGGTTCATGCTGAAATCATGCAGCATCTTGTCCTGTAAACCGTTAATATACAATCCACCGGGTGTTCCGATGATCAGGGAATCGTGAAACATGGCCAGTCCGGTAACCACCGGATAGTCAGGGGTTACATAGTTTTCCCAGTCGGGCATGGTTGAATTACTTAAAATGTTGACGCCAAGGGAGGTGCCAAGGAGTTGGGCTGTATCAGAACAACGGACAAAGGCATAGGCAGTACCTCCGGTAAATCCGGGTACCTGCTCCCACTGACTCCTGGCCGAAAGGAATAACATGAAGCAAAAGAACCACAAAACGGTTCTTCTTTTAAGAAAATGGATTAAGGGTTTCATAAATGCTTTTTGTTTTGTCCCCTTAAAAGTACAATACAAGGTAAGGGCATGTCAATTTATTCTCTAGGACAAAGCCTGGACAAGTTCAAACAACACCTGATTGTGCATTGATTTCTCCTTCAGCGGATCAAGTGGCGTTCGGATGTTTGTGAAATAACTACGGATTGATGGACAGACTCTGAATAATGACAAGCATTAGGATCAAGTGGATATTTTCACCACTTTAATACAACATTTTGTTTGGCAATTAAAAAGTTTATGAAACCGGTGAGTTGTTCTGAAGACGATTGGTATATTTGAATAACTAAATCAAATTAATTGTATTATGGTTCCCTTATTATCCGTTATCCTGATCTTAATTTTTTCGATTGTTATTACAAAATTTGCAACTGCTATCCTTGTGAATACAGGTCTTTCGCAAAAAGCTGCAAGATTTCAGGCCCGCTCTTCCTTTACAGGATGTGGTTTTACAACAAGCGAAGCAGAAAAAATCACACAACATCCGATAAGGCGTAAAATAGTCATGGTACTTATGCTGCTGGGAAATGCCGGTATCGTAACAGTGATTGCTTCCCTCTTGCTTACATTCGTAAATCAGGATGAAAAATCACTACCGGCTTTTTATAACATCATTATAATCGCCGGATCAATCATCCTGCTTGCAATTATAACTTCAAGCCATGCAATCGACAAATGGCTGGACAAAATGATCAACCTCAGCCTGGGAAAAATTACGAACCTCCACATCAGAGATTATGCTGCCCTGCATAAGTTAAGTTATGATTTCCAGATTGCCGAATTGCATGTCAGAAAGGATGACTGGATCGAGGGAAGGAAAATTAAAGAATGCAATTTGGATCAATGTGAAGTCAAATTACTGGGCATAGAAAAGCCCAGATGGGAATACATTGGTTTTCCTAAAGATGATTATACCATTCAAGAGAATGATCTCGTGATTCTTTACGGTCGGGAGCCTGCAATCAAAAAATTGGATTCGAAGAAGAAGTAAGCATTGATTGCTTCACCAGCAATGAAAAATATTTCTTGTTTAAAATTGCAAATTTATGCGTAATTTAACAGCGCTATTTGGATATTCGCTGATTAACTTAGCCAGGATGACTGATTAAAATAAAAGGACTTTGTTATCAACAACCAAACAAAAACCCAATGTCACATGAAAGCACTTTTCATCTTATTGTTGCTGTCGTTCGCTTTATTATTGCATGCTCAGGAACCTGTTTTCAACTGGGTAAATGGAATAGGCAGTAGTTCAGATGACGCCGGAGAATCACTGGCAATTGATGCCCTGGGTAACGTTTATGCAACAGGATCTTTTCGGGATACTGTTGACTTCGATCCGGGGCCGGATACCTGTTATCTTATATCTTCCGGCAAATCCGATATTTTTATTCATAAGACCAATCCAAAAGGAGAACTTATCTGGGCCGTTTCAATTGGCGGTACGGAACCCGACAAAGGAATTAAAGTTGACTTTAACCCATTGGGTAATATTGTGGTTTGTGGTATTTTTACAGATACCGTTGATTTTGATCCGGGGTCTGACACTGCTTTTTTGTATGGCAAGACTTATTCACAAAGTTTTATACTGGAAATGGACACAAGCGGTGCTTATATCTGGGCCGGCGCTTTTCTTGGTTCTTATATATCTACACCAACCGATTTCAGTTTTGATACAGATGGAAACAGGTATACCATTGGATATTTTGCCGGTACCATTGATTTTGATCCGGGTCCCGCAGTGTTAGAACTTACCGCCGCCGGCACCCAAAATTCATGGGACATCTTCATCCAAAAAATGGATAGTTCCAATAATTTTATCTGGGCCAAAAGAATTGGAGGACCCCATGAAGATTATTCAGTGAATGTGGAGCTGGATCCAAACGACAATATCCTGATCAATGGTGAATTCTGGGGAACATCTGATTTTGATCCCGGGCCGGGCACCTATTACATGACATCCGTTGAACTCTATGATTTCTTTTTGCTCAAACTTGACTCAGCAGGCGTATTGCAATGGACCTTTTCTCTGGGATCGTCTACTTCCGATTATGGCAATGCATTGTCGTTAGATACGAATGGCAATATTTATTCTGTAGGGAAATTCGGTGACTCAATTGATTTTGATCCGGGTCCACGCGAACATTATTTAACTGCAACAGGATGGGATATATTTATTCAAAAGCTGGACTCGAATGGCAATTTTTTATGGGCAAAATCATATGCTGATAATCCTGGAACCATTGTGAACGGATCGGCTGTCGATGAATCCGGGAACATATACTCAACAGGACATTACTATGGAACAGTTGATTTTGACCCGGGACCGGATGTTTTTGAACTCGACCCGCTGGGTCAATGGGATATTTTTATTCAGAAGCTTGATTCTTCCGGAGATTTCTGCTGGGCAAAAGGATTTGGTGGAAAAGGCTTTGATAATGGTAACGACATTAGAATCACTGAGGATGGCGCTGTTTACCTTACCGGCTATTTTGAAGATACAGCCAATTTCTTCAATGGATACCCCGGATCTACTCTGGTTTCAAATGGATTAGAAGATATTTTCATTCTCAAATTAGATTCATGTTATCACACATATGATACCATAAACCCTGTAGCATGTGATCACTATCTGTCTCCTAGCGGAAACCATAGCTGGGATAGCTCTGGAATCTACCAGGATGTTATCCCGAACCACATGGGTTGCGACAGTATGATTACCATCAACCTGAAAATTATCAAAATAGATACCTCCGTTCTTCAGTATAACATCAGCCTTTTTGCAATGGATTCAAACTGCACATATCAGTGGGTAGACTGTGACAATGCCTACAACCCGATTATTGGGGATTCGAATCAATCATTCACACCCAAAGAAAACGGATCATATGCCGTTATTCTTACAAAAGAGTTTTGTGTTGATACAAGCTCCTGCTTTCAAATCACAAGTGTTTCCCTCAATGATCATATAAGCGGGATGAATCCCACGATTTACCCGGTTCCATCCAGAGATCATTTGACCATAGATCCGGGAATAAAATATCATACTGCCAGGATACAAATCATGAATACGAAAGGTGTGGTGATCTTTGAAAAACAATATTCTGAAAACGAAAAAATGGAGGTTCATTTAAAGAACGAACCTCCGGGCATATACCTGGTAAATATTTTTCTTGATGACAGGAGTTATTATAAGAAATTTATGCTCCTGTAAAAGGGCTTTCATGGTATATGACACCAGAAACTCATTATTAATTCAGCCAGTTCAATCCTTTAAAAAGTATGTATATCCTATGACCAGAGCCAGGGAGTGAACACTGACCTGTGCAATCCCGGAAGGAATTCCCAACAAGAGGTTTTCCTCGGTAGGATCAGAAAAATTAACCAGTTGCGAGATATTCTTTTCAAAACCGAAATAATACATCAGTGAAGCGGTAAACCTACTTTTTTCCCTGGTTACGGAAATCCCGCTGGCAAAATGGTAGAGATTCCAGTCCCCTCCCGACATAGCGTATTCCTCGAATGACTCATCATCCCTGTGCATGCTGAAATCCGTGCTGAAACTCCCGATATAAGTGAGCTTTGGATTGATTTGATGTTCCACTGCCAGAGCAATATTGAAAACCGGGTCTGCATAATTGTATACCGAAAGGAATTCCAGTTCCCCCAGGTTGATCTCATCAAAGATCTGGGTCGGGTATACAAATGGGAGAGCCTCCGCTTTGATCATTTTATAAGGTTTCAAACGGGAAAAATATTCACCTGAAAGTTCAATCCGGGTGGCATCCTTGTGATGTTCCACGCCAAAAGCCACCGACCAGGGGGATTTCATATGGATCGGCAGGTAAGGCTGACGATCAATGGCCAGGAAGTTAAAAGTACTGCCTCCCGGATCACCCAGACCCAGGTTGTTTACCGACACCTCCCGCTGGACGTCGCAGTCTCCATAGAGATTAATTGATGGACTTGTGAATGTCAGACCAAAGCTCCAGTTTTCCTTTCGGATGTTCAAACCTGCTTTGAGGATCATTTTCCAGTTCACAAAAAGGATATCGTCATAATTGTTGAAACTGCCGACGTAATAGGATGAATCCACCACCGGTATTGCCCTTGAATAAACACTGAACCTATAGGCCTGGTAGCGGTAGCTTACAAAGGGGGTAATACCGACGGAAACCGATTCCGAGATCCGGTATGCCATGCCCAGTCCGCCCCATTGTTCGCTGAAACTGTTGCTGTACTCAAAGGCCCCGATGAAATTTTCCATACCTTCCACAGACGGAACCGCATCATAAAGCTCATTCAACCGGGTGTTGAATCTAATATCACTGGTGTGCCGGGTCATGAGTATGTAGGCAAAGGAAAACTTCGATTGCTTTTTCATTTTGATCATGCCCGAGATCAGTTGCGGATAGTAGTTATAACTCATGGACCTGAGGTTGAGGTCATCCCCTATCCCGTTCCTGATGAATGTACGCTGTGCTTTGTACAGGGTGGCATTGACCGAAAGGGAGGCCTGTTCAATAAATGCAATGGCAGCAGGATTGTAGAACACCGCACTGTTGTTGTCTACCCCCGCCACAAAGGCGCCGCTGCGGGCCGAAGCTCTTGCCCCGAATTGCTGCGACCAGTAATGATTGTCCTGACCAAGGCCCTCCACGGAAAGAAACAAGAGCAGGAAAGCAAAACAGCCGGATTTCATTGTAAACAAATGGTTCATAGGAAAGATTTACGGTAAAAATAGGGAATTAATGAAATTCACCACCGATTTTTAATCTCATTTTTAACTTCGGGAAAAATTTACCATGATAGAAAATGTATGCTGCTTGTTGCCATTGGGCGGTTAAATATTTCTCGATTGATCCGGAAAGATTCCCGAAAGGATTTTATTTAATCAGAATTCATACCCCTGGTAAGGTTGCGATGAAAAAGCTGGTTGTTCAGTAAGTGTGCCACTGAAATCATAGCCAACACTGGAACCGGGTGCTTTTTTTCTGAGGAGGCTAATAAATCTGCCATTCTCTTTTGGATTTTCCTTTTTTACCTATTCGCCTTTCAGCCTGCTCTGCAAAAGCATTACAAATCCCAGTATCAATGAAACAGATACAACTGCCAGGTTAGAGATTAGATTGAGAAACTCCATTCCAAAATCTTCCTGCAATCTGTTCAAATTGGGATAATAGTCAATACCGCCGCCAAACAAGGCCCAGGTAGCGTAAACCAGACCTGCTAAGATGAATATGTTGCCAAAAAATTTTCTCATGGGTCAAAATTTTAAAGTTTCACTGTATTGATAACAAACATATATCACAATTTGTTTAGCAAATGCAAAGGAAACCAAGGGTCTAAGTCCCTCAAATGAAACTCCATCCTGCCCGTTCCTCCAAGAAAAGTTGTTCATTCTGGTGAGCAGTTCAAAAGACGATTGGTATAGTTGAATAACTAAATCAAATTAATAGCATTATGGTTTCCTTATTATCAGTCATCACCATCTTAATCTTTTCAATTGTTATCACGAAGTTTGCAACTGCAATCCTTGTGAATACGGGGCTTTCACAAAAAGCAGCTAGAATTCAGGCACGATCTTCTTTTACAGGATGTGGTTTTACAACAAGTGAGGCAGAAAAAATCACACAACATCCGATAAGGCATAAAATAGTCATGGTTCTTATGCTTCTGGGAAATGCCGGTATCGTAACAGTGATTGCTTCTCTCTTGCTTACCTTCGTGAATCAGGATGAAAAGTCATTGCCGGCTTTTTACAACATCATTATTATCGCAGGTTCAATCATTCTGCTTGTAGTTATTACTTCAATCCACGCAATCGATCAATGGCTTGATAAAATGATCAACCTCACCCTGGGTAAAATTACAAATCTCCATATCAGAGATTATGCTGCCCTTCACAAGCTAAGCAATGATTTCCAGATTGACGAATTGCATGTGCGGGAGAATGATTGGGTTAAAGGCAGGAAAGTAAAAGATTGCAGTCCGGGAAAATGTGAAATTAAATTACCGGGCATAGAAAAGCCCAGATGGGAATATATTGGTTTTCCAGAATAAGACTATGTAATTGAAGCGAATGATCTTTTGATTCTTTATGGCCGGGAGAGCGCAATCAGGAAACTGGATATCAAAAGGAATTAATATAATGATTAATCTCTCACACGCAAATCTTCAACAACAATAACCTTTTGTTGCATGATTTCATTTTCATCACCAGGATAAGCAATCAAAATATAAGTACCTGGCGATAACTTGTTTGATAAGTTCAGCTCAACCGGGTGCTTCTCTGCCTTTAATTGAATACTATTCCAGGATTGGACAACCACCCCCAATAAATTGACCAGTTGAAATTTAACAGAGGAGTTTCCTGTATGGGCAATATCAGCATGGATTGAGCCAGTAACAGGATTTGGATAGACTTTTATATCATGAGGATTCTGATTTTCCTGAGAATTAACAAAGAACCCGGTATGGTATCTTGCAACCAATGCAGTAGTATTATCACCTCCGAATGATATCCCAGCAACAATCAGTTTTCCATGATCTTCATCGAGTAGCAGATCGATAGCATTTTCATGAAAACCAAGATCAAGGTTTGTAACCCCGGAAGAGCCAAAAGCAGGATCAAGGAAACCAAAATGTCCCATGCGTCCCAGGAAAAAATCCTGGGTAGAGGTATAAAACTCGGTTTGACCCGCAAAATAAAATTTACCATCCGATTGCTGCACTGCATCGTGTATAAAGTCAATCCCATCTATAAGCATATAAGACCAGCCATTCACACCAAAATTCATATTCATTGTCCCGCTTGCGTTAATTCTTAAAGCACAAATGTCGTATGATGTTGATCCTCCTCCCGGGTTATTCATATAACCGAAGCATGTGATATAATGGTTTTCCTGATCAACAATGCAATCCTTTAATCGCAGCTTATCACCGGTTCCGGGTTCCTCAAAGATCACATATCCACTCGTACCGAAAGTCGGATCAATTTGACCCGCCTGGTCGCACCTTACTATCATGGCTTCATTTGCGGATTCCCCAGTTGCATATATCATGTCCATTGATAAATCAATGTCAATACCAAAAAAAGCGCCATCAGTATCATCAAGGAGCATTACACCATTGGTACCAAAAGAATTATCATAATTACCATCCTGGTCGATCTTGATCATCACAGGATGCCAATCACCAAATACTCCTTCATAACCAACTATATACAAGCTGCTTGTACCGGCTGTTGTAACACATTTCATATCCTTTATTGCATTAATTTCCGGGTAATAATAATATCCATTTCCATCTCCAAAAGACAGGTCAAGTTGCCCATTCGGTGTAAGCCTCATTACAAATACCTCACCGTCTAATTGTCCTTCTGCTGCTATAATTATCTTGTCATCTGGCAATACACAAAGGTTTCTACCCCATGAATCCAATCCGAAATCATGGACAAAGTATCCAGGGTTGTTGCCGAAACTTGAATTGATGATCCCGTTTTCATCCATCCGGGTAGCCCATATACTTGTTTCCATTTTACCACAAACTACCATATTTCCATCGGACTGGAATGCAATATCCAGCGCATAAACATCCTGTCCGGTATAAGAAATATTAACGATCCCGTCGGATCCAAAGCTAAGATCAAGGGTACCCGGTGTTTGGGCAAAGATGCTAAAACTTAAGGATAATACATTAACTGCCAAAATTATAGCTTTTTTTTTCATGAGATGAAATTTTGATTTATAGGTCGTATGGATTATCTGTAATTACTGCTTCAGGTTTATATGAACACGCTGATTATGCAAAGGTCATCAGATTGATCTACAAACGTAAAATTACAAATTTAATATGAAGTTTACAAATAAAGACATATTAAAAACCACATATTATATTAACATTATAACGATAAACGTATTAAGGAAAATATATTTGCAATATTTGGACATGATTAAAGAGAAAACTTATTTACTTTTATACCGGTGTTTTCAATTAATGATGTTAACGAACATCAGAACGCTAATGGTTGAAGAACTATTTTCCTAGTCAGGATATATTGGTAGTATCCCGATCGCCCGGAATAACCCATGCGCACAAAATAATTACCCGTTTGCCATCCTGTTGGGACAGTCCACTCAATCTTGTGTTTGCCGTTTAGTTTCGTTGAGCTCACCGGCTGCGCTAGCAGTTGTCCTGCAGCATTATAGATGTCGATATGCAGTTCAACTTCTTCCCGGGTTTCGATCATAAAGTATATCATGTCTTTCCCGGGATTTGGAAACACTTCAAAATCAACTGACCTGTGATATTCAACATCTTCGAACCCGGATCCTTTGGGTCTCAATACCATGGCCCTGCTCATGATGACCTCTGTGGCCGAAGGTCCCACCAGTGTGGTAGTATCGATATAGGCCCTGAATCCCATAAAAGCAGTCCGGCCCGGATTTATCCCCAGCATATTATTGAAAGTATCAGAGGGCACGACATAAACATGTGAGTCTCCCCCAATCGTATGTCTTGCAAATTTATAGGTGAAAAAGTAGTCGGCTGTGAGAGTGTCCTGGAAATACTCCCTGGCAGTTTTTTCCATTTGCTTATTCTTAATGCCCCCGTAACCGGCAAACAATGTATCATGATAGCAACTAACATTGGTATAAACAGCCTTTCCGGTTTTGGTGTGGTTCACGCCATAAACCACTACGATATCATCTTCATTGAAGCTGAAAGCATCTGTGCGGATATAAAGAGCATCCCTGGTCTCACCCAGCACATCCAGTCTTTTCTGAAGCGCTTCATATCCTTCAACAAGCCAAACCGAGGGATACAGCATTGTAATATCATAATCAGCGGCATATTTATGATAGATGGACTGTTCAAGGTGAAAAAAATCATCGAGAAGATAAAACTCATTTGTACCCGAAATCCGGCTCCTCAGCGGTGGAAAAGCAAAATATTGCGGTGCAGCCGGTTGTGAAGGAGTTACCCTGAGCACTTCCAGGCTCGGACTTTGAATGTATTTCTTGCCGGCTTCTTCATCTTTGAAAATGGAAGCCCTGTGCAGGAAATTGCCCCAGTCGGCAAAAATGTTGAATCCGAAATGAAAAAGCTCATGGGGAATAATGTCAAAATGAATGTCCTCTTCAGGAATCAGGGTATTGTTTAATATGATCTCTTTTGCCCTGTGTGCAATGAGGCTGTCAGCCGCTGAAATGACAGCAAAAGGACGTGTGAATCTTTCATTCAGGGAGACGCTGGTGTTCATAGTGTAAAGATTTCTGGTATCTCCCAAACTGGCGTATATTTTAAGTCGTGTGGGTTGCGGCAATGGAAAAAACCTGTTCACCATATAGCTTCTGTAGCTGTAATATTTACATTCAGGTGGGGTGTAACCCATGGCAATGATGGCTTCATCATTCCGCATATTGTACAGAGCCGTAATCGTGAAAGCGGTATCACAAACCGGGGAAGGAGGCATGTTGATCATGAAATACGGGAAGTTTGCATTGTTGCCATTGCAGTTGGGAACATATCCGGCATTGCATAATGTAATGGCATTGGTATAACTGATCCCAGCCTGCCGTACCAGGTATCCTTCATTCTGCAAAGCTTTGGCTACATTGTAGGTACCATCGAATATGGAACCTATTGAGTCGGGAGGCGAAAGGCTGACTTCAAGCAAAGATTCGTTTGAATTGTAGAAAACCGTATCACCAATTGCTTTTGACAGGAATGTTAGCGGGGCGGCATATAGATTGGCCCCTTCGAAACTGATCTTTTCAACAGGCGGGATCATGAAAACGGGTTGTGAATTGTAAAAGCCCGTATCATAGCCTGCGCGTGCATAGGAAATAATTTTGCCATATTGTGCGGCAAAGCCGAAAACGTTAAACAGGTCGGGAAACGGATAATACTCACCTCCCGCAGATTCCATAAAAGTTTTGGCATCGACCAGTATCAGGTCGTTCGTAAGCTTACAGATCAAGGAATCGGATTGAAGCTGACCGTTGATCTTTACAGGGCATTTAAAGGGTTCGTCTTTCTGAGAAATACAAAACACACTTATAAACAATGCCAGGCTAAGAAAGATTGCTTTTTTCATTGATGCTCAAATTGTAATACAACAAATTTATAACGGAAATGAAGAAAATGTACAGGCAAATACAAATTATTTAATTTTCTTCCCGGACTCAGTTTATTATAAACCAATATCAGCTTTCTGGAGGATTACTTAATCCGTTGGCATTGTACTAAAAATAGGCAGAATGAAATTTTGCATTGAAATAAAACTATAATATTGAAAAAACTAAAAAGAGGATGTATCAAGAGGAGTGAAAATGTTTAACCGCAATGCTCGCCAGGTATCAGCAAAGAACGCAAAGATTTTACATTTACTTCATTTTTCTTAGCGTTCTTTGCTGATACCTGGCGAGCTTTGCGGTTATTCCAGCTTTTTTACAGCCTCTTTTTTATTTCAAACTCACCTTTGCAACATATCGTTTGCTTCCTGAGTTTAACTCAAATATAAACACCCCCCTGGGCAGACCTTGAACGGATATTGCAGAGTTTTCCATTGTTCCAATGGCTTCTTTTCGTATAAGTCTTCAGTATATATCATAAATGCGTAAGACTCCTGATTCCTCAAATTTGCCTTCAATAGAGACCACATCATCTGCAGGATTTGGATAGATGGAAAGTCTTTCTGTTCCAGGTATTGAGGTAATTCCGGTATAAAAGTCGGCTGAGTCTACCACCACAAACTGGTGCATCATACTGGTATCTTCGTGCGTAAGTATATGACAATGATACATGTAACCCCAGTTTGCCTGCAATGGGCCGGGGAAGCTGTCAAAGCGGGCTTCAAAGGTCAGTGTTGCTCCCGGGCGGATCAATTGCACATCTTTATATCCGAAAAGTTCATCCGGAAGATCAGGATAAGTATAGGTGGCTGTCGTATCGATCATACCCACCTTGCCTTCATATTCCACTACCTGGAACTGCACCTTATGAATGTGAAATGGGTGAGATTTGTTGGTGGCATTGTGGATCACCCATTTTTCTTTTGTATTTACCAGCACGGTATCATTGATAACTGCCAGGTCCATCGGGGTTCCGTCAATGGTCCACACGTTCCCACTGCCTCCGGTTCCATTGAGCTCCTTTTCTCTTGTTTGAAATACGGGACCGGGTGCTAGATTATATTCGACAAGGTTTGCTGGTATGCTTGTAAGCGGGTTGCTAGATGATAATCCATAATCAACAACAAAAGCCATTAAAGCATCACCTTTGGTCGTTCCGTAGTTTGCATCCTGCGGGACGCTCAGGTTCGACATATAAAGTGTATCACCATCGCTGAATTGAGAGAAGTCAACAAGGAATTCCCTGCGGTCGCCTACCGACATGAGTGTAGAATCGGTGGGTCGTGGAACATCAACATAACCACCGCCTGTAGCCACCATCCACATGCTTGTAAAATCTGAAGGGGCTTGTAATTGGGTAGACAAAGCAATGTGGAACATTTTTCTGGGACTGCCATTCAAAATTCTCAGTCTTACGATTTCAGGCGGAACATTCAAATATCCGCCAACAACGCCGTTAATCAAAGTATAGGGTCCATTACCCGGCTTTTCTCCTGCTTTTATTGCTGTGGCGGTTGGCGGTGTTGTGGTGGAATCCAGTACAAATCCCTTTTCCTGGATAATGATGGGAAAATCATTTTCACCATAGTCTGTCGGCAATTCTGAATATAAAGGGTCATTATCAGGATCCTCCACGATGAGAAGCCCTGCAAGCCCGCGTATGACCTGCTCTGTGGTTAAATCCATCAGATGGGTGTGATACCAGGCGGTCTGAACCTGATCAATCACATTAAAATACGGAGCCCAGTTCGAAGCATTGGATATTACCTGATGCGGTCCCCCATCCATTTCACCCGGGATATTGAGTCCGTGCCAGTGAACGGTTGTATTGGCTCCATCGGGCAAATTATTTTCAATATCAAAAGTAAGGTGTTCATCCTTCGTAAAGATGAGTGTAGGCCCCAGATAAGACATTTGTTCGTTGCCTGGCTGTCCTGTTTTATTATAACAATACGTGGCCAGCGGTACATTCATATTAATCTCGCTTACTGTTCCATTGGGATCAAAATTATGCTGACCACCGGAGATGTCTATCTCAAAATCATTTCCCGTCATGAGATAAGGTATCGGGATTTCATTATTAAATTTCTGGGCATTCAGGAATGAATATCCTGGCAGCAGTATAACAAATAACATATACGTGATTCGTTTGTAAAAATTCCTCATAATATTCCTGGTTTTAGATTAAATGAAAAATATAAAACACTTTGGTGAAGAGATGCTAACAGTGTAATAAACATGCTGCAATACATAGTGATGCAATTTTAATTTTTCATTGCACATCACATTGGAAAAACCAAATATAATAGCATTTTGCTTTCTTTATTATTATTTAACAGGAAGTTAACAATATCGGTTTTCGTCTTCATAGTTTCAGTAATATTATAAAGAATGAAATAAAAAGAAATAGAAAAGATTAAGATACTAGCGTTTACTTCGGCCAGCTCCATGAATTTCAAAGACTCCCAGGCTTTCTAATTTGCTTAAATCGGGAGATGGAAAGCATCACCAACAATTACAACAACCTGAGTACGCTTCAGGCAGCTGTTTTTCCATCAGGAACTACGATTGTTACCTGGACAGCTACGGATGCATCCGGAAATTTTGACCTGAGTAAATATTCTAAGGGCATTTATTTCATACAGATCCTCAAAGAAAGCAAGTTGCTTAGGGGTAAAATTATGCTCGAATAATCGTACTGTTGACTATTTATTATCCCCAAATGGTTCTAATGAACTACCCGCTGCAGAGCAACGGGGTATCATTAAGGTTTTATTGATTTTATCGGCCCAAGGGGCGGGAAACCTGACCGTTAGGCAATTTATAACCCTGCAGATCAAATGCCAAGTTTCGTGACCGTGAGATATGACAAAACAGAAACTGATGCAGCCAACACAGTACCCCAAATCAAATCTACTATGGTCATGACGATGGGCCAGTTTTTCAGGGTTGCCAGGTTGGTCAGGTCATAGGTAGCGTAAGTGATTAATCCGAACAATGCTCCGTATAACAATGCATGCATCCAGGAAGTTTTTTCAACCGCCGGATGTATCACAAAAACAACCAGTCCGATAATAAAAAGCAAATAGAAAATAATTGCTGCCACCCAGTTGATATTTTCTGTCATCATGTCGCCAAGTTGCCTGGCATAAAAATTCTTGGCGATCAGGCCCAGCCAAAGCATATCAATAGCGAAAAAAATGACTAGGGCAATAATAAAAAGCTTGATGTACATAAATCTAAGGTTTTGGGGTTAAACAAATCAAACCAAAGATAGTTCAGAACAGATGCAAAACCAAGGTCCCTGGTTTTCAAAAACTCAAACATCTCCCGGGGCAATATCTCTTTAGAATAGCCGGCCAGATATGGAATATAATGCATTTTTAAAGGTAGATGAAATACCACGATCACAACTAGATATTTCACAAAAAACCTTGCTGCGTATTCATTAACAAGGGTTTTTACTTTCTAAGAAAGATTATTTTAAATTTTTGTGTCTATTGGCTCTACAATTACTACTTCTTCTTGTGAGTTCTGGCAAACTTTTTCTGAAAATTGACTTTCTATTACTTTGACACGAAAATTCAACCTGCGCAGCCCGAGCACTCAAGAAATAAATTATTCAGCCTGAATAGTTTCAACTTCTATTGTAGTATAATCTTTCCTCGAAATTTCTATATTGATCCATCCGCCTGATTCATCCAAACTGTATCCAAGTTTAGCTTTTCCTGCACTGGATTCTTCAATAGTTGGTTCACCTAATTTTCCTTTGTACCAGTCTACTACCTTATCCAGGGTATTATCAGTTACGTACTCAATATTTATTGCAGAACCTTCCATAGTTTGTATGCTTTTATAGTCCATAGCAATTGATCCCGGATATCTTTCCAATATTTCTTCTTCAATTGCAGCCTGGTCCTCTTGCGGCAATCCTTCTGCCTGCTCTTCTTCAGGAGTTTCCGCCTCTAATTCGCCTAAAGATCCGCTCCATGTACCGCTTCCTTTGCCAAATTCAGAAACTCCTTCTGCAATTTTCCATGTGCCTGAAATTTCTTTTCCATCTGAAGAGTATTCTCCAAACCATTGAACAACTCCAAATGCAGCTTCACCTGAGGCCTCAATAATGCCATTGGAAACTGTTCCCGTGATATCGCCAGCACCATCGCCTTTGAACCAGCCTTCTACTTCTCCCTTGTCAAAGTCAATTTCGAACTGCCATGTTCCACTATATTTCTTAGAAAATTCATGGAAAACCAAAGAACCTTCCCATTGGCCAGAATACGTAGTTACGCCGTTCTGCGAAAAAACTGAATTTACCCCAACAAATGTAATTGATAATGAAATTAAAAATAAACCAATTCTTTTTAACATAATAACTCCTCTTATTTTGTGTATTAATAATACTGATTTCAAATCTATCTTGCAAGAAAGTCTTGTATATCTGTTTTAGATAATCAGATTCTCTTAATCTGAAAACTTCTAATCTTGCATCTTTACAATGCTTGGACTTCAAGGATAATTCTAGTCTGTAAAAGTGTATACCTTAATTGCATAATTTATATATAATCCATTAAACAAAAAGGCTCGTATCTTATTATGATACAAGCATTTATAAACAGTAGTTGTGGGGCCCACCTGGATCACCCCTGCCGTCTATCTAATTGATATTCAGTGGTTATAAAAGAATCATTGTAAAAATGACGATAAAAATCACTGTGAAATGTTTGACACCAATATTTTAGTCAGTAATAACAATTATTTAATCCAATTAAACTATCATATCAACAATTTATTTATGTATTTTTGCAAAACAAATGCAAAATAACATATCTTTGTAAGATGATAAAAAGACAAATTGAGGAGAGGGCTTTATATTTTACTAAGAAATATCCTGTGGTAACCATTACCGGTCCCAGGCAGTCAGGTAAAACAACCTTGGTTGAAAACCTTTTCAAGGATCATGAATATTATTCACTGGAAAATCCTATAACCAGGGCACAAATTCAGGAGGATCCATCAATCCTTTTCTTACCTGAAGGCAAAAAGATAATTATTGATGAGGTACAGAGGATTCCGGATTTACTCTCTTTTATTCAGGTTCATGCCGATAAGCAAAAGATAAACGGACAATTTATTATTACAGGATCTCAGAGCCTATTGCTGAGCGACAAAGTATCACAAACACTTGCAGGCAGAACAGCCATGTTAAAGTTATTACCATTTAGTTTATCAGAAATGAAGAGCCATGAAGAGTATTCAAAAGATGACTATGAAGATTGGATCTTCAGAGGGTTCTACCCCCGTATATATGATCAAAAAATGGTTCCTTCTGATTTCTTCCCATTTTATTTTGAAACCTATCTGCAACGGGATGTCAGAGAAATACAAAATGTGAGGGATCTGAGCCAGTTTTCAAACTTTGTAAAACTATGTGCAGGAAGAGTAGGTCAGCTTGTTGATTATTCTTCCCTGGCTAATGATGCAGGAGTAAGTATTAACACAGCCAAAGGTTGGTTGTCATTACTGGAAGCAAGTTATGTAGTTACCTTATTAAATCCATATTACAAGAACTTGAATAAAAGAATAATCAAGTCCCCAAAATTATATTTCATTGATGTTGGGTTGGCATCTTTCCTGTTAGATATTCAAAATCCTAAACAGCTTTCAACTCATTACTTAAGAGGAAACCTGTTCGAAAACCTAATCATACTGGAGTTATTAAAAAATCGTTTTAACAATGCACAGTTATCAAATTTGTATTTTTTCCGAGAAAGTAACAAGAATGAGGTAGATTGCATAATGGAAGAAAATGAATTAAAGGCAATCGAAATTAAATCAGCAAAATCCTTTTCCAACAGTTTTATTGATGGGTTAAAAAGCTTTGCAAGATTTTCTGAAATGAAGGCAAGAAATGGTCATGTGATTTATGGAGGAGAAGAAAGCTTTACTTTCAAGGATTTTAACATAATATCCTGGAGGGATATCGAAAGTATATATAAATAAAAAACTCACAACCAATAAGTTATGAGGTTTTTCCCGATAGCTATCGGGATGGGCCCACCAGGACCACCAATATTTTCTATCTAATTGATAACCAGTGTATCAGAAAATGGCATTGTAAAAATGACTGTGAAAATCACTGTGAAATGTTTGACAGCAAATTTCTAGACAGTTTAAGGTTATTCATGAACACAAACATTAAAAACAGCAGAAAATAATGTTTGCATGGTTATTATTAGTATATTTAATGCCATATTTTGAGTAAACATTAAAAGGACAGCAAAATAATGTCTGTTAAACTATACAATATTAATCCTGATAGAAATACTCCCTGGAATGATCTTCCTCCTCTACCAATTAACAATGAATTATATTATAATACAGATGTTTTGGAAGCACTGGTTCATGCAAAATCAGAGTTAAGCCTTTTACAAGGAAGAAGCATTGCAATTCCGGATCAAGCTATACTAATAAATTCAATTAGCATTCAGGAAGCCCGTGATTCAAGTGCGATAGAGAATATTTTCACTACTGATGATGAGCTATACAGGGCATTTAGTGAAGAAAATCCTGATGCGGTTAGAGGCCCTGAGAAGGAAGTCCTCAGATACCGTGAAGCATTATGGAGAGGTTACGATCTTCTTAAGAAGAAATCACAATTCGACATTGAATATCTTATCAGTGTATTTCAGGAAATAAAGCAAACAAAAGATGGTATCAGACCTCCTTTTTTACCTACGGTAATATTGCAGGGAGGTAGTGGTCCGAATGCAGGACAAGTTATTTATACTCCTCCCCGGGGCAAAGGCATACTTGAAGAAAAGCTTAGCAATTTATTGGAGTTTATAAACAGAGACGATGATTTTCAAATTGATCCATTAATAAAACTTGCAATTGGTCATTTTCAATTTGAAGCTATCCACCCATTTAGAGATGGAAATGGTAGGGCAGGAAGAATATTTAATATTCACATCTTGACGAAAAAAGGATTGTTAGAATATCCAATACTATATTTAAGTAAGTATATCATTGATAATAAAAATGATTACTACAGATTGCTACAAAATGTATCACAAAAGGGACAATGGAAAGAATGGATCATTTTTATGTTAAAAGCTATACAAGTAACTTCTAAGCTAACTTACACGAAAATAAATCAGATAATTGATATTAAAGATATAATATTAGATGAGTTAATTAAAAATAAAGACATAAGAAGGCCAGAGAGCTTGGTGGAATCCATTTTTATTCAACCATATACAAGAGTGAAACACCTTACGGAGAAAGAAATATATTCGGAGAACACTGCCAGATCTTATTTAAACAAGTTGTCTGAAATGGGTATCCTTGAGAAGAAGTCAATTTATGGCCATCATTATTATCTCAATCTTGAATTGATGAGGATACTTTCAGAATAACAAAAACCTCGCAACTAAAGAGTTGCGAGGTTTTATGTTGTAGGCCCACCAGGACCATTCCTAATTTTTATCTAATTGATAATCTGTATGTCTGAAAATGTCATTGTAAAAATGACTATAAAAATCACTGTAAAATGTTTGACAGCATTTAAGGCTCAGGTTATATTTTGATCACACAAATAAAAAAGCCCTGAACAGATTTACACTATTCAGGGCTTTATAGTAAAAAATACTTTTTTATTCTGAAATCTGAATTTTAGAGTTAACAACAGAATTCCCTGCCTGAATACTTAATATATACATACCATTTTCCAGGTCGCTTATGTTGAGAGATCTATTGTTTACTGCCTTCTGGGCTGCTCCAAAAGAAGCTGATTTCTCAAGCCTGCCCAGGAGATCATAAATAAAAACATTAACCTCCGAATCTTTTGTAAGGCGGAAGTTGATATTGACTAGCTCACTTGCCGGGTTAGGATATATTTCTACTGATCTGTCTTCAATGAGATTCTCCTCTACCGATGTTACATTCATGAGTTCAATCAGTGAGCCTCCGGCCGGTAAAGCTATCCACAATCCGAAAGCTTCACCTCCATTGTTGTTGTCTGGACTCAGGAATCCTGAAGCAACCACTACAAGTGCTTCACCTTGAAGTCCGAGCGATGCAAGTGGTGCCGAAAAATCGGCCACTTCAACAGTTCCGGACTCATCCCTGATGCTAAGATAATAATCATCCATGGGAAGTTCCAGATAACCTCTGAAATCACTATAAGCAATATTATCGACAAGGGTACCTGCACCAATTCCTGTTTCAACAATATCTACTACAGAGGCATCTGTTGATCCGTGAAATACGAGCACATCAGTATTTTGGGCATTAGCGGATTCTTCACGAGCCATATCATATACATAGATATCAAATGGTTCAAGGGGATCATAGCCAGTTCCGCTCACAATTCCATTAGCCACCAGGATATATTTTTCATCTGCTGCGAGGGTATATTTCTGCGACCAGATCGGGTTATCAGGATTCACACTTTCCGGTCCTTTGATAGCGATTGTAAATTCTTCACCTGCCGGTGCATCGATGAATGGGGTTGCTGTTCTGAACTCAAAATCATCAATCAAGAGTTGGTCATCCAGCCAGACATCCACTACCTCTGCTGCCTCATCGGCGGAGTTATGGATTACCTGTACCCTTGCAGTTTCAGGTGTATTTTGTGCAGGAAGTTCCACGAGTGGTCCGCCACTTGGCAGGGCTACCCACAAACCGAAGCCGGGTCCGTTACTGTTATTTGTGGGATCCAGGAAGCCGGAGGCCACTACAGTTAAGGCAACACCATTGAGGCCAAACGTTTCCAGTGGTACTCCATAGGTGGCTAATGTGCTTGTACCAGTTTCATCTCTGATCTCAAGAACATAATCCTGGGTTTCCAGCTCGAGGTAGCCTGCATAATCACCATACATTAAATTATCTACGATCAATCCGGCACCTACTCCAACCTCATAAATATCTACTGTCGGGGCGTCAGTTGAACCGTGATGTACAAGAATGTCAGTGTTTTCCGGCATATTGGAGTATACACGTCCCATGTCATAAACAGCTACATCGAAAGGAATTAAAGGATCATATCCCGAAGAGCTTACGATACCTTCAGCAAGCATGATATGCTGACTGTCTTCTTCTAAAATATAAGTATTCGACCAGATGGGATTGTCAGGATTCTGGCTGTTGGGCCCTGCAATCGAAACGGTAAATTCCACACCGGCCGGCATTCCATTCATAGGCGTTGCAAACCTGAATGGCAGGTTGTCATATGCCAGTGCATCATCGATCCACACATCCACGATTGCTGCTTCCGCATCTGCTGAATTATGGATCAACTGGAACCAGCCATAGGGCGCTTGCGGAATAACAGGCAATTCTAAAAGTTCACCACCATCAGCCAATGCAACCCATAAGCCAAAAGCTTCACCGTTGCTATTGTTTTCAGGAATTAAAAATCCGGATGCAACTATGGTAATGGCCTCGCCATCCAAACCTAAATCTGACAATGGGGCATCATAAGTTGCAAACGTTCCATTTACAGGTTCAAAAAGGTTCAGAACCAAATTCGTTGTGGGTATTTCAATGTAGCCTTGAAATTCACCATAGGAAATATCATCCACTATGGTGTTATAGGGAACGGAAATTTCTACCACATCGATAGTGGGAGCATCCGTTGACCCATGGTGTACCAGAATATCTGTATCACCTGAAGCATTCGCTTCTTCCCGTCCCATATTATAAACTGCAATATCAAATGGAGTTGCCGGGTCATAGCCATCGGGGCTAACAATCCCCTCAGCAACAAGTATATAGGTTTCACCGGAAGCCAGGATGTAATCTTCTGACCAGATAGGATCATCTGGGCTATTGCTATCCGGACCTTTAATGGAAATTGTGAATTCTTCGCCGCCAGGTGCATCTATAAAGGGAGATGCCGTTCTGAATTCAAAATTATCAAGTAGGAGATTGTCATCAAGCCACACATCTACAACAGAAGCCGCTGCATCAGCAGAATTATGAATAAATTGAATACGCGGGCCATGATCAGCTTTTACATAAACTGCCAGGCTAAAAAAAACGATTGATAGTATGACTAAATTTTTCATATCTGTACATGTTAAGATTTAACCAATTAACACATCAGGAGGATTATTGTTTAATGTAGCTATAAATCAATTAAACATAATGTTTAATTGATTGTTTCCAGCTAAAAGCTAATTCAGTTGAAAATAACCCAGCAAAAGAATAACTTATATGTAACCTTAAAAAAAAGACCCATATCTTTCTGTTATACAAGCTTTTGTGAGAAACAGCTTTGGCCCGCCAGGACCACCCTTTATCTTCTATCTAACTTATAATCAGTGTTGTAAAAATAGGTCATTTCCAAACCAGCTTACTTTGTTGTATATTTATGCTAGAACAATACATGTCAAATCTTTATAAGTGCTTTGAAGTAGAAATGTCCAAATCCGTAAATACCTTAATTTTTGCTCTGCTGTTTGCTTTATGTTTTTGTGCACATGGACAGGAGCAAAATGGACAGGGAAGATTCAGGCATCTTACGGCAAAAGATGGATTCACATCTGCAAGCGTCATTACAATCTATAAGGATTCTCAGGGATTTATCTGGCTGGGCGCCTTTGATGGATTATACCGGTATGACAGATACCGTTTCAAGCTATATACAAACCATCCTTCAGACCCTAATTCTCTTTCGAACAATTCAATAAATAATATTCTTGAGGATCAGGATGGGAATCTATGGATCGGTAGCATGTGGTATGGATTGAACAAATACAATAAAACAGAGGACAATTTCACAAGATATTTTCCAAATCCTGATACATCATTAATAGATGTTAATGGGATTTTAAGTATTTACCAGGACAGGGATGGAGCTATTTGGGCAGGCACCCCAACAGGTGGACTC
>JAIOZK010000015.1 GCA_021740625.1 Bacteroidales bacterium | reverse complement strand
CAGAAAACTTTAACTCCAAGATCAAGGCTTTCAGATCTGTTTTCAGGGGAATTAATGATATCGGGTTTTTTATCTACAGGGTGACATTGATCTTTGCGTAGCTAAATACTGTTCCCCACCTAATATTACTGGTGAACCTCTTTCACCCCACCCTAAATCCCTCCCCTGGAGGAGAGGGACTTTGGGGGCTGCCTGCCATCGGGAGATGTTCAAAAAAGAACTGTTCAATAAACCTGATCCATTTTTTTATCATGCATCCCCTGGCTTCTCCCCCTGCAGGGGGAGACGGGAGCGGGGGCTTTTAACATGTGTTAACCATCTTCCAACTTACTGATGCGCTCCGCAATCTTTCACCCCACCCTAAATCCCTCCCCTGGAGGAGAGGGACTTTGAGGGCTGCCTGCTATCGGGAGATGTTTCAAAAAAGAACTGTTCAATAAACCTGATCCATTTTTTATCATGCATCCCCTGGCTTCTCCCCCTGCAGTGGGAGACGGGAGCGGGGGCTTTTAAAATGTGTTAACCATCTTCCAAATTACTGATGCGCTCCGCAATCTTTCACCCCACCCTAAATCCCTCCCCTGGAGGAGAGGGACTTTGGGGCTGCCTGCGATCGGGAGATGTTCAGAAAAGAACTGTTCAATAAACCTGATCCATTTTTATCATGCATCCCCTGGCCTCTCCCCCTGCAGTGGGAGACGGGAGAGGGGGTTTATAACATGTGTTAACCATCTTCCAATTTACTGATGCGCTCCGCAATCTTTCACCCCACCCTAAATCCCTCCCCTGGAGGTGAGGGACTTTGGGGGCTGCCTGCCATCGGGAGATGTCTCAGAAAAGAACTGTTCAATAAACCTGATCCATTTTTTATCATGCATCCCCTGGCTTCTCCCCCTGCAGGGGGAGAGGGGAGAGGGGGCTTTTAAAATGTGTTAACCATCTTCCAACTTACTGATGCGCTCCGCAATCTTTCACCCCACCCTAAATCCCTCCCCTGGAGGAGAGGGACTTTGGGGGCTGCCTGCTATCGGGAGATGTCTCAGAAAAAAACTGTTCAATAAACCTGATCCATTTTTTATCATGCATCCCCTGGCTTCTCCCCCTGCAGTGGGAGAGGGGAGCGGGGCTTTTAAAATGGGTTAACCATCTTCCAAATTACTGATGCGCTCCGCAATCTTTCACCCCACCCTAAATCCCTCCCCTGGAGGTGAGGGACTTTGGGGGCTGCCTGCGATCGGGAGATGTTTCAGAAAAGAACTGTTCAATAAACCTGATCCATTTTTTATCATGCATCCCCTGGCTTCTCCCCCTGCAGGGGAGAGGGGAGAGGGGGTTTATAACATGGGTTAACCATCTTCCAAATTACTGATGCGCTCCGCAATCTTTCACCCCACCCTAAATCCCTCCCCTGGAGGAGAGGGACTTTGGGGGCTGCCTGCGATCGGGAGATGTTTCAGAAAAGAACTGTTCAATAAGCCTGATCCATTTTTTATCATGCATCCCCTGGCTTCTCCCCCTGCAGGGGGAGACGGGCGAGGGGGTTTATAAAAAGGGTTAACCATCTTCCAATTTACTGATGCGCTCCGCAATCTTTCACCCCACCCTAAATCCCTCCCCTGGAGGAGAGGGACTTTGGGGGCTGCCTGCTATCGGGAGATGTTTCAGAAAAGAACTGTTCAATAAGCCTGATCCATTTTTTATCATGCATCCCCTGGCTTCTCCCCCTGCAGGGGGAGACGGGCGAGGGGGTAACAAAAACGGGATGCAGTTCACACCGAGCGTAGCCGAGGTGCCTTGCTCATAATCCCCCAAATGCTTAACTTTGCTGTAGTATTTTTCAATTCCAGAATCAATGAAACAGATCATATACACTTTCTTTCTTTTGTGCTTGATAAACCTGATTTTCACGAATGAATCAGCAAAAGCACAAGATCCATCCATAACAATGAACGACACTACCGCAGGCCCCGGCGAAGTGGTAATGCATGTGAATGCACTCGATTTTACCGGGGACAACGGGGATATTGCTGCCATCTCTCTGAGAATAGAGATCGATACAAACCTGCTTACTTACCTTAGTTTTGAAAATCCTGCACTTTTTGGCAACTGGTATGTCAATTATAATACAAATCAAAATGTACTTGCCATCAATTATAATGCACCCCAGAATACAGGTTATGATATCGACGGTAAATTGCTCGACCTGCGTTTTGAATATCATGGCGGCTTTGACGCCCTTCTGCATTTCAATGATGATTGCGAAATCTCCAATGTAAACCTGCAAACATTAACCAATGTAAGTTATACCGATGGCCATGTTTATCAGGAAACACCGCTGGGTGTTGTAATGATGGATTCCCTGACCACCCATACGGGTGCAGAACTGGTGATGCCCGTAACCATTGAAGGCGCGGGTTTCGATTCCGTTACACAAACACATTTGCGCATTGCTTACGATACTGCAATCCTGGAATACAGCAGTTTTACGGAAATAGCAATCAGTGGTATTGCACTTGAAAATACCAATGGCATCCTGACCATCGACTGGATGGATACACTCAACCCCATGGACTTTACCAGCCTGGATACCTTGTTCAACCTGAACTATGGCGTTACGGGAGATACCATCACAACAATTGATTTTTTGCCGGGCTGCAAAGTATACAACAATAAGGTGCTGGTTACCTCTGCTTACGAGCATGGATATGTGGATTTCGAGTATTATCTTGATCTTGCAGCAGAACCTGTCGTTGCCGGTACTACAAACGGATCAGGCTATTATATGCCACAAGCCGGGGTAAACGTAAGCACTACACCGGAACCGGGATATAGTTTTGAGAAATGGACCATTGACGACAGCATCGTATCAAGCGATCCTGCTTTCTTGTTCAGCATGCCTGCATATGATGTATTGCTCACAGCAAATTACACAGCCATCGATTATACACTCACTGTGCTTGCATCACCTGAAGAAGCGGGGCAGGTGAGTGGCGGGGGAACCTACAATGTAAATGATACGGCCAACCTGAATGCCATTCCAGATGAAGGATACCAGTTCGATTACTGGCACAACGGCGATTCCATCGTTTCTTACAATCCTGAATACAGTTTCATCATGCCACCCCATGATGATACCATGACCGCCTTTTTCAGTGTCATCATATACAATGTTGGCGTACAGCCCAACAACCCGGAATGGGGGACAACAACAGGAGGCGGAGAGTATGAATACGGAGATACGGCCACAGTTGTCGCCACGCCTGAAGAAGGGTATAAGTTCATCGTTTGGACCGAAGATGGAGAAGCGGTTTCTTACGATTCTGCATTTTCTTTTGAGGTTTTTGATGATCATAATCTCATGGCACATTTCCTGGAGATCATCGATTGCTCCATGCCCGTGGCATTGTCTGCCGGGAACATCACACTCACTTCTGCAGCATTGTACTGGGTGCCAAGCGGAGATGAAGTTGAATGGGAAATATTGTGGGATACTGCAGGATTTGATACCACAAACCAGGGCAATCTTGTAACCGGAATATTTGAAACAACTTATTTACTGGAAGGCCTGGATTCAGGTACGCTTTATGATTTTTATGTAAGGGCGGTTTGCAATGATACCCTCAGCAGCAACTGGGCAGGACCCGAAACTTTCAATACGCTATATGTAAATATTGAATCCAATGCTTCCGGGAATCAATTCGTATTATACCCGAATCCGGTTTCAGGATACCTGAATATCAAAGGGCTGTCGAAACAAAACAAAATTCAAAACCTTCAAGTCATGAATACACACGGTCAAGTGATGCAACAGTTCGGGCCGCTCGATTGTGATGATTGTCAGATTGATCTGAATTTTCTGAAGCCCGGATTGTATTTTCTCAGGTTTACCATGGATGACAAATCAGCTACCCTCAGAAAAATCATTCTGAAATAATATCTATATGTTTTAAGATACAATGCTTATATTTGCTGATGGGGAATGGGAACATAAGTGCTAAAATGCTGCTAAATTCCCAGGAATCAAAACCAAATAAAAATAATTACTATGTCTTCATCAGCAAATAATCCATTGTCGTATTTGATTATTATTGCCAATTCATTGATCTATTTCCTTTTGGCGTATTTCTTTGTTGTTCTGGTGAACAATCTTTTTTCAATACTCCTGGCATTGCCAAGTGGATTTGATGCAGTATTGTACTATTATGGCTATGGGTTGAGTGGTGAACACTGGAATAATGAGAACATATTTATCATTTTCTTCATTGGAAGCAGCATCACCCTGTTCGTTGGGCTTTTCTTTGAATATCTTTATGTGAAACACCGGAAAAAGATCAGCAGGAGGAAATTCTTTTTCATGTGGACTTATATTTTGGCCTATACCTGGTTTTTTGGGAATATCATCGTGGGGGCATTCTTTAATTTTGGCATGGGCGCTGCCATCCGGGCCATGGACCTGCCGCTTTTTGTCAGGCTGATCTTTGCATTTGTCGGGCTTGCGTTTCTGGGTTATATGGGATACAATGCGCAAAAGAATGTTGTTATTTCTGCCAACTCCTACTTTACCCAGATTCCTGCTTACCGCATCGGGATATTCTTCCTGTTGCAAGTAATCTTGCCGGCCATATTTGGCGTTGGCATTGTCGCATTGTTCAAAATGCCCCACCTGGCTGATTTTGATTATTTGGATATGTATGTGCTGATGTGTGTGTTTTTGTTCATCATCGGACTGCTGATCCGCTTCCCCCGCCTCAAAACATTGCAGTTTAAGCGAAAGAATGATCGCTTTGCTTTATCAACCGGCCCGCTATTAATTTTGATTGTTGTAATATTGATCCTCAGAGTAGGTTTGATGAATGGACTGCAGATATCCTAAATCTTGCTTTGCTGTTTCTTATAAAGCTTTTTTACTCTGATGACAGTAAATGCCAGGATCAGGAAAACACCCAGATAGATGGGCCAGTCTGAAAGAGGGGCCTGTTCAACTTCATTGCCATACAGCGCAAAGGTAAAATCATAACTATCTCTTCCAGGAAACTGGTCGGACCCGGGTCCGAACGTTGCCGGCCAAGTACCTCCCAGGATGTTGCAAGGATCCTGGTTTGCGAATTCATTGAAAATCTGTGGAGCAGCGTGCCCTACCCATCCCCACTGACCTCCTACTGAAAATTCCATTTTGGCCTGAGGCAGATGCCCCTGGCATTGTCGAGCATGGTGGTATTGACGCCCCCGGCCGGAGCAAAGATACCAACAAAGTTTCCATCCAGATCATATTCATAAACACCGTCACTGAGCTGGTCGCTGACAAGTATGCCCGTACCGTTGTGATTCATGATTGCCTGGATTGGCGTAGCTAAATTTGTGACATCAGAAGGAATAAAATCTGCGTCTACAAGATCTCCTGTAACCGGGTCAAACGCCATGACCCTGTCATTGGTCGATTCCGGTATCAGCAAATACCCTCCGTCCGGGATGTCGTTTGTTCCCCGTTGCGAACTGGAAGTTACAGTTGGTTTGCTGTTGTCAATACCCTGAATTTCATCCTGGATGCTTTGCGCATTTAATATCCCGAAGGAAAAAATAGTAAAGACAATTGAAAGAATAGAAGTGTATGACTTTCTTATCATAATAAATGATTTTGGTTTAAAATTGAGGTTTTAATCCGCCAATAGGCGGACAAGGGTTTAAACTTGCCTAACGCCTGCCTGCCGGCCAGGCAGGGCAGTCAGGTTCCCCGCCCCTTGGGGCGCTATTTAATCCGCCAGTAGGCGGACAAGTTTTTTCTTTTGATACCCCGCTGCTCTGCGGCGGGGTAGTTCATTAACTACTTAATAAAACAAATGTATATATAAAAACATATGAATATATAGATACTTTGTTAAAAGATTGTTAAGGACAAGAAATTATTGCACAAAAAAGAAATGATTAAAAATGATCTGACCTGAATTTTTTTCTGTCTTTCTTACAGATCATCTGCACGACGTCCCTGCCTGATTTTAATGCTGTTGGCAGGCCACCTCCCGGTTCTATCCACTGCCCGATCATGTAGAAATCCTTCAGTCCGGGCAATGTTTTTTCCAGTGGTTTCATGCCAATTTCCGGAGTCATGATCCAGCCTTCGTAACTTCCTTTCCAGTTGTTGGTGTACCGGATCACCGTGGCCGGTGTGGAAACATCGATCTCTTCCACTTTGCTTTTGATATCACCAAGCCAATGGTCCACGGCTTCGATCACCTCATTGGCAATCCTTACCTTTTCGGTTTTATATTGTTCAAGCTTTTCCTTCCTGAGCTTGACCCAGTATTCGTGATTTCTACAGGGGATCAACAGGATGATCATGCTCTTGCCTTCGGGTGAGAGGCCCGGATCTTCATTCATGATCCTCATGCCAAGAAGATCATGTTCTGTTTCTGGGTCGAAACGAATGGGCTTTTTCAAAGGAAACAATTGCATATTGTTCTGATTGCTTAAATCCCGGTTCACACCAAGGGAAACCTGGAAGTAAGAGGGGAAAGTGATCTGATGATCATAAAAATGCTTTTTCCTTTCATCCATGAAGTTCCCATCCAGCATATGGAAGAGGGTATCATGTCCGTCGGCGGCCGATATGGTGATGTCGGCCGGGAATTCTTCTCCCTTGCTTGTTACTACCCCTTTTGCTTTTTCTTTTCCATTTTCTCTTTCAGTTGGTATCTTTTCAATCCTGTTATGATAGTGCAACTCACCACCCAGGTCGAGGTATCTTTTCTCGATTTGCCTGGCGAGGGCAAGGGAGCCTCCGATGGGATAACCGGCCTCTTTATTGTTCATCCAGGCCAGGGTAAAGATCATGAAGATGAAAGCCATGTCGGGATCGAATGAATTGTAAATTGCTTTTTTGAGCAAAGGATTGTGGATGCTTTCTGCAACTTCGCTGGTTTTCTTGTTCCATTTATTGATGTCAGACATATAGGGTATAAAAGCAAACATCATTTTAATCCTGTCCCAGAAATTCATCAGCTCCCGGGCTTTGGCAGGGTCCATTTTGAGTCCGGACATTTTCCTGATCGATTTAATGAAGGCTTTAATGAAATCCTGGTCTTCAGGCGCCTTTTGAAGCAGTTCACTTTCGAGCTTGTCAACATCTGTATAAAATGAAATAGAATTATTGTTTTCATCATATGCTGTGGCATAGATTTCATGATCGTAGAATTTTTGCTTCTTCATATCGATCAATTCATTCCACATTGGATAGAACGTACTTTTCGGATGGGAACCCACCAGCCAGTGGATGCATCCTTCGAAAGTATAGTTTCCTCTTTCCCAGGCGCAGCAAAGGCCACCCGGCATGTTGTGCAATTCGAATATCCTGGTTTTATACCCGTTCATTTGCAGGTAACAGCCGGCGGAAAGACCAGCAATGCCGGCTCCGATAATGTTTACAGATTTCATCTTCTTATTTGGTTTAATTCCCAAAAATAGATGAAAATACTTATTTGGATATTAAGTAAGTATGAATTTTTTGCCAATGACCGCTTAAGTGACCAATGACTCATCTCCGCCAGCCGGCGGATCAGAGTGACTATTTAATAGGGGTTTGAGGGAGAGGCTGTCTCAAAAGTGATTTTAACCGCAATGGACGCGAAGTTTAAGCAAAGTGCGAAAAGCGCAAAATAAATAAAGTGAGCAACATAGCGAATTCTTAGCGTAAATTTTTACGGTCATAGCGGTTAAGTTTTTATTGCTTTTTGAAACAGCACCTAAGGCATTTTTCAAATTGTCAGTCAATTTACCGGACACCAAATGGTCAATTTCTACTTATCTTCCTGCGATGGTGGACCCATAAACTCCGGGCCAACGGGATCCTTGATGGTTTCTTTGAGAATTTGATCTATCTCCTGCATGGCATCATCATCAATATGCCAGCCACTGACCTGGTCGATGGCTTCCAGTTGTTTGGGCCGGCGTGCTCCCCAGAGGGCTGTGCTTATTCCCTGGTCGAGGATCCAGCGAACTGCAAGGTGGATGACTTGTTTGCCATAGTTTTTTCGTGCAAAAGTATCCAGCTTTTTTACTGCATTCAGGTATTGCTCGAATTGTTTACCCTGGAATTTCGGATCGTATTTTCTGAGGTCATCACCCTTGAATTCCCTGTCTTGTGACATCTTGCCGGAAAGTAGTCCCCGGCACAGGGCGCCATACCCCAATGTTCTGATTTCATTCTTCTTACAATAGGGCAAAACATCTTCCTCGATTTTTCTTTCAAAAAGATTGAATGGGGGTTCATTCACATGCAAGGGACCACCAGCTCTGAACTGTTCCATCTGATCCGTTGAATAATTGCTGACCCCGATGGAACGTATTTTCCCGATCTCCAATAGCCTGTACAAACTCATGGCGGTTTTTTCAAAGGCTTCCAGCGGATCGGGCCAGTGTACCAGGTAGATATCGATATAGTCGGTTTGCAGGCGGCGCAATGAGTCATCAATCTCTTTCATGATCCTTTCCGGGGAAGAATTCCTGACAGGTTGCTTTTCATCAGCATCCTCATCCCAGTCGAGACCTACTTTGGTGGTAAGCACCACATCTTCTCTTTTGCCATGTTCCTTTTATTATTGGTTCAGCAATACCGGATCAAAGATTTTACCAGTTGACCTTCCTGTCTTTCCCCCAAATGCTGTGATGCTTCATTTCTGCATGCCGGGCGTGTTACCGCGGCATAGGCAGTTTTAAAATTGTTTATAAGCAATGATGTGTTCCGTTTGTTGCGGATATTATTCCACAGCCTTGTTTGTTCTTTATTGTTTTACAAATTTCATTTCCGTGAAATCAAAATCCGGATTGGGTACATCGATGAGCATGCTTGCAACTTTTCCTTTTTCATCCAGATTGAAATTTACCAGTCCTGTTGGCAGGGAAGGAAAATTGTAAAACTCGATTTCAAAGGTATCGAAATGATAGTGTTCCATGCGTCCCTTAAATTCGGGAGCGGGCAGAAGTTGGACCCTCAGTTTTCCATCTGTCAGTTTTATTTCCGCATCCCCGTACATTTTATCATGATACAGGCCTGTATATTCGTTCAATGGGAGGGAGGGACTGGTGTTTCTGATTCGTTCATCTTCCAGTCTTTGAATTCTTTTCTTTTCGGCCTCTTTCCTCTTGTTCCAGAATTCCAGGTAAAATTCATTCCAGTCTTTTTGATGCTCCGCAAGAAAAATGTCGAGCGTCTCATACAAAACGGGCA
Organism: Bacteroidales bacterium; assembly: GCA_021740625.1. Lineage (GTDB taxonomy): Bacteria > Bacteroidota > Bacteroidia > Bacteroidales > JAIOZK01 > JAIOZK01. Next base: position 86,940 of record JAIOZK010000015.1, on the reverse strand, counting down.
GGATCAGCCATGCATTCTTGTTGGTCAGGATCACGATACCCAGATCCTCTTCCGGTACCATGGCTGTCTGGGAGATCATGCCGTCATAACCGCCACCGTGGCTGACCACCTTTTTGCCGTGGTAATCCATCAATGCCCAGCCCAGCCCGTAGGATTTGAAGTGGGTTGGCATGTTTTCCATGGTCCACCGGTTTACGCCCTGTATCGTTTGTGGCGACCACATTTCGAGTGCAGTACGTTCGCCAAACAAAGTATCGCCTTCATAAACACCATTGTTCAGTTGCATCCTGAGCCACTGGGATACATCATGAACAGATGAAATAATGGAGCCGGCCGGGCCCACATTGTCCCAGTTGAGGTATGGAATGGCAATTACTTCATCCTGGTAGGTTGTATGCGGTGTGGCAACATTTTGATAGCCGGGTAGTTCGCTTGTAGATGTAATGGTTCTTTGCATCTTCAGGGGTTCAAAAAAATGTTCATTCAGAAATTCATCCCAGCGCATCCCGCTGATCTTTTCGACCACCAGTCCGGCAGCGATGTACATGATGTTGGAATAACCATAATGCGCCCGGAAGCCGTAAACCGGTTCCAGGTAGCGGGCGCGTTCGACAACTTCCTGACGGTTATAATCCGTGCCATACCAGATGAGGTCGCCGCTGAATGTTTTTAATCCGCTGCGATGACATAGAAGATCCCGCACGGTCATGTTGCAGGTTACATATGGATCATACAATTCGAACCACGGCAGCTGCTCCCTCACTTTATCGTCCCACTTGAGTTTGCCTTCCTCGACCAGGATGCCCAGGGCAGCGGCTGTAAAAGCTTTGGTATTGGAAGCAATGGGGAACATGCTGTATTGATCTACCCGGTCTTGCTCATCAATCTCGAGGACGCCGTATCCTTTCTCAAAGACAATGGAATCATTTTTTACGATCGCGATTGCCATTCCGGGAACTTCCCACTTTTCAAGGCTTTCGGAATAGTAAGTATCAAGATCTTTGAGTTTCTTCTTTAAGGATCTCTGGGCAAATGATGGTATTACAAAAAATGATACAAGAAAAAGGAGTATTATTCTTTTCATAGGTTTTGTTTTTTTTGACAAAGATAAGGGAAGTTCGATTGTTCGATTGTTCAATGGTTCAATTGCTCAATGGTTCAATTGCTCAATGGTTCAATTGCTCAATGGTTCAATTGCTCAATGGTTCAATTGCTCAATGGTTCAATTGCTCAATGGTTCAATTGCTCAATGGTTCAATTGCTCAATGGTTCAATTGTTATTAGCAAACTGCAACTGCAACTGCAAAATCACTCCAGTACCAGTGCCTTCGCCAGTTTATCCATCACTTCCGATGCTTTCCCTTGCAACCATATGTCCGTTATCCTGTCGGTTAGCATTGACTTTACAGGATTGACTTCGATGATGGTTGCTCCGCTTTGTTTGGCCACTACCGGGATTTGGTTGGCCGGCATGACCTCGCCCGTTGTGCCGATGACCAGGCAGACTTCAGCTTTTTCAGCCGCCTGCATGGAAGCCATGTAAGCATCGGGTGGGATTTGTTCGCCAAAAAAGATAAAATCGGGTTTGAGCAAACCCTGGCATTCAGCACAGCCTGGAGGTATATTGAGAAATACGCTTTCATCCACATCAAAATGTTTCTGGCAGGATGTGCAAACCAGTTTTTTGGAGTTGCCGTGAAATTCATGAACAACTGTATTGCCGGCTTCCTGGTGCAGGTTGTCGATGTTCTGTGTGATGACACATTCCAGAAGACCTGCTTTTTCCATCAGGCCCAGTACTTCATGGGCCCGGTTAAATTTTGCCACTCCGAAATAGTCATAAAAGATCTCTTTGATCACCGACCAGGATTCTTTGGGATTTGAGAAGAAGTAATTCAGATCAAGCACCATGGGATCATATTTTGACCAGATCCCATGCTCCCCCCTGAATGGCGGGATACCGCTTTCAACAGAAATGCCCGATCCGGTAAAAGCAATGTTATACTTTGACTTTTTGATAAGTGCTGCTGATTCTTTGATAAGTGTTTCCAAAATTTGCTTGTTAATTGGTTGTTTTATTGTTATGTACGCGGCCTCGACTCCCTGCCTAGCCGGCAGGCAAGGCGCTCGTCCTGACACAGCTTTGGTATTAACCCGTTATTATCATTGCGTCACACCGAGCGAAGTCGAGGTGCCGCACTATCTATTTTCAACGTGACCTCAATTCCGTTTGGCATAGTCCTGAATCTCTGTTTTTGCCTAAATTACATAATTAGCTAAACCAATAATTCAATGATGATTTAAAGATAATGAAAATGCAAACTTTTATGACGCATCAATAGCATATTATTTTTAAAACTTATAATTCAAGCCAATCCCAAAGGATTCTTTGAACTGAAGTTTCGGACCTTCACTTACAATAACTTTCTCTCCGTCGCGGACTTCATATTCAGGAATCTTGGTGTTGTGATCGTATATCATATGGATGAACAGGTCGGTGGATACATGGTCATTCACGGCAAAGGTGATGGTGGACTCCCAGTCGAGGTCGATGTTCCAGCGATTCGAAATATCCTCATCCAGGTAGTTGTTATAAAGGTTTAACTTGGATTCAGCACTGATATTTTTGAAGATTTCCTTGTTTAGCTTAACTACTACGTTCAGCCCAAATTCAGCTTTGTGGTTTTTTCCTTTTTCAATGATCGCTCCGGTTGAATCATCTATTACTGCAGGGGTAACCCCGAAAGATCCTTTGTTGGCCAGTTCCTGGTTACAAACGAAAATAAACTTTCCCGAGGCTGGTGAAAGAATGAGCAGGAATTCATCCGATGGTTTGTATTTCATGCCAAGGGAGGTAGTCAGGAAGGCCGGGGCAAAAAATGTTGAGATCAGGGTAGAATCATCCGGATATTTAAACCCGTTGGCAAACTGGGTTTTCAGATTCAGGTAAGTAGAATAGAACCAGTTATCGAAAGCTTCGTAAGAAATTGTAGAGCTCAGGTTGATCTTGTCATCCGTTTTTTGAACCTCCCTGCCTTTCTGTCCGATCAGCCCGAATACCATGTTGAGATCGTTGTCCACCGTAAATTTATCTTTCTTATAATCAAAATCCAGCCTGGCGTTTCCCTTGCCTGCCAGGGAGCTCTCACCTCCCGAAGACCAGTTCGTTAGTGATAACTGGTTAAAATGCAAAGAAGTTTTTCCCTTGAATTTCCATTTTTTCAGTGAATCTGGGATAACTGAGGCGATGCTATCGTTTTTTTCATTTGAAAAGCCTGAAAATGAAATCGTAAGTAAGAACAATAGAAAAAATGTGTTTTTCAAAGCAGCCATATTTTCTTCAGCAACATTTATTAAATTTGTATTGATGTCATCAAAATAACGATTATGAAGAGGCATATTTTATTATCCGCGATATTTTTATTTGTTCTAAATATTCCGGTAATGCAGGCGGCCCCGGGCGGTGAAAAATTGCGCATCGGGCTCAAAGAATCTCCTCCCTTTGTCATGGAAGAATCAGGGAAATACAAAGGTGTATGCATCGACTTGTGGTCGGAACTTGCCGATGAACTCGGTTTTGAATATGAATTCAAAAAGTATAATCTCGATAATTTGCTGATTGCTATTGAAAAGGAAGAGGTTGACCTGAGCATTAATCCCCTTACGGTAACCTCTGAGCGGATTAAAAAGTTCAGCTTTTCCCAGCCCTTTTATGTGACCAATCTCGGTATTGCAACCAGGTACAAAGATGACAGTACCATTCTGGCTTTTATCAAAAAAATGTTCTCTTTTGAATTCATCAAAGCGGTTTCATTGCTGTTGCTGATCATTTTTGTGTTTGGCCTGATTGTGTGGTTGGTAGAAAGAAAGCATAACAAACAACAGTTTGAAAAAGGAGCCAGGGGGTTGGGAGACGGGATCTGGTGGTCGGCGGTAACCATGACCACTGTAGGCTATGGTGATAAAGCCCCGGTCACTACCTGGGGGCGCATCATTTCCATCGTCTGGATGTTTACGGCAGTGATCGTGATATCAAGTTTTACGGCAGGGATCGCTTCATCCCTTACCGTTAATCAACTTGAATCCAATATTAAAGGGATTGATGATCTGAGAAAAGTTAAAGTCGGGACGATTGCAAAATCGGCATCTGCTTCCTTTTTAAAGAATTACGGAATTATTTTTTACGAATACAACGATCTGGAAAAAGGCCTGAAAGATGTTGATAAAGATGTTATTAAGGCTTTTGTGTATGATGAAGCCATTCTGCGTTACCTGATACATGAGAACAAGCTGAACGAACGCCTGATCATCATACCCAGTTCATACAGCAAGGAGTATTTCAGTTTTGCCTCGAAAAACCAGGCATTGATCGATAAGATCAATCCTGCCCTGATCAACAAAATAGAAAGTGTTGATTGGAAAGATATTCTCGAAACTTATAACCTGGAATACCAGAAGTGATCAATTATCCTGTTTGTATTTCAGGTAACTGCAATACAAGAACAACAAACCAGGAATCACATACATAAAAGCATACATCCACGAAAGGGGGAATTGCTTGTCGGGGGGCAGGTAGGAAAAGTACATATACGTGATCACGCTCCCGAAGCTCAGGATGATTCCGCCTTCCTTTTCTCTGAACCAGGCAATGATAAAACCGAATATCAGAAAGGCAAACATGGTATTGATGGTGATGATCTGTTCATTGCCCTGGTTTTCGGGTGCCAGGCCTATGCTGACAATAAAATAAATGACCACAGCCGAGGCAATGATGCCCGTGATGCGGGCGAGGAGTTTTATTTTGTTGATGTCTTTCACAAATATTAAAAATCAAAAAAGAGCTTGTTCAAAATTCTTAAAAGCTTATCACCTTGAGCGGCACCTCGGCTTCGCTCGGTGTGACACAATCGGTGTGGCATCAGGTTGACGGCACCTCGGCTTCGCTCGGTGTGACACAATTGGTGTGCCATCAGGTTGACGGCACCTCGACTACGCTCGGTGTGACTGTATCAATGTTGTGTCATGCTGAGCGTAGTCGAAGCCGAAGCCGAAGCCTTATTCCTTCAACCACTTATCCAGCCAGTCGAAGAAGGTGCGTTGCCAGAGGATACCATTCTGGGGTTTGAGTACCCAGTGGTTTTCATCCGGGAAATAGAGGAACTCTGCGGGTACATCACGCAATACGGCCGCATTGAAAGCAGTCATGCCCTGTGTGAAAACAACCCTGTAATCCTTTTGCCCGTGGATGACCAGGATGGGGGTATCCCAGTTTTGAACAAACTTATGGGGTGAATGAGCATAAGCTTCCTGTGCCACTTCATTGTCTTCTTCCCAGAAAGGACCTCCCTTGTCCCAGTTTTCAAACCACAATTCCTCTGTTTCAAGATACTGTGCTTCTTCGTTAAAAATACCATCGTGTGCGATAAAAGCTTTAAATCTTCCATCGTGGTTGCCGGCCAGGTAGAATACGGCATATCCGCCTGCACTTGCGCCGATGGCTCCCAGTCTGTCCTCATCTACAAAAGGTTCTTTGGCCATATAGTCGATGGCCGTAAGATAATCCTGCATGCTTTTTCCATGGTAATCACCACTGATCTGTTCCTGCCAGGCTTGCCCGAAACCGGAAACACCCCGTCGTGCAGGTGCTACTATAATGTAGCCATTGGCCGCCATGATCTGGTAATTCCAGCGAAAATGGAAACTCTGGCTCAGGGGGCCCTGCGGACCGCCCTTGCAATACAGCAGCGTCGGGTATTTTTGCTCCGGATCGAAATTGGGCGGGTAAATGACAAACACCTGCATGTCTTTATTATCATGTGTTTTGATCCACCTTTCTTCAACTTTACCCATCTGCAATTGATCCAGCAGCCATTGGTTGGTAAAGGTGATCTGTGCGCCCTCACCGTTTTCAGGCTTAACGGCAAACAACTCTGTGGGCATGGCCATGGTTTGTTTGGTTGCCACAAGCTGACCATCTGCTACGCTTACACTTCTGTAATCATGCAAACCATCGGTAATCTGTTCGATGATACCGCTTTCCAGGTTGTACCTGTATATCTGGAACGCGCCATGCCAGTCGCTGGTAAAATAAATATCCTTGCTGTCTTCATTCCAGCTTATGCTGCCAACATTCTGGTCGAAACCTTTGGAGGCATATGTCTTTTCACCGCTTTCAGTATTGAGGAGGAACATGCGGTTCTGGTCTGATTCATAACCTTCACGTTCCATGCTTTCCCAGGCGATGTATTTGCCATCGGGTGACCAGGAGGGTGCAACATCAAATCCCATCATGCCTTCTGTCATATTCGTCGTTTTACCGCTTTCAAGATCATAGAGGTAAATGTCTGAATTGGTAGACAGCGTGGCTTCTTTGCCATAAAGTTTTTTGCAGGTATAGGCGATGGTTTTTCCATCGGGGCTCCAGTTGATCTGCTCCATGCCGCCAAATGGTTTCAACGGACTCTGGTAGGGTTCACCTTCCATAATATCTATATGATTGCTCAGGGAGCTTCCATCATAATCAGCATAAAAAACATGGCTGTAAGTATCCACCCATTCATCCCAATGCCGGTACATCAAATCGTCCATCAGTCTTCCGGTGGCTTTGGGCAGACCTTCGTACAGGTATTCGAATTTGTTTTCAATGATCACTTCTTTTGTGTAAAGAACTTTTGTTTGATCCGGTGCGTATTTGAACCCGGTGATACCGCCGGGAACATCCGATATCTTAACCCTTTCACTGCCATCCGGATTCATTTCCCACATCTGCATGCTGCCGCCTTCATAGGTCATGAATGCGATCTTTTCTCCATCCGGGCGCCAGATGGCATTGTATTCACCCTGGGCTGTTTCCGTTATTTTCCTGTTGTCGCTACCGTCAAGATTAATGGTGTAAAGCTCACGATTGCCTTTGTTCTGCTCAATGGAGTAATAGGTAACACCATACAGGACTTTCTGCCCGTCGGGGGATACCTGTGGGTCACTCACCCTTCCGAATGACCAGAGGGCTTCTGGTGTCATCAGGTTGGAAGTCAGTTCAATGTCGGGCTTGCCGATGATCTCTTGATCTTTTGTTTTTTCTTCTCCGGCCGGCTGGCAGGAGAACAAAACTGCCGCAATGGCAATTGTCATGAAGTAAAATATGCTTTTCATCTTTGGAGATTTTTTGGTTGTTATCAGTTTGTAAAGGTCAGGAAAAAAGATGAAAGATGGAATTAAAATGTACACGAATTCACGATTGGTTTTATGGATCAAGGGAAAAATGATTGATTAAACATTCAGAGGTATTTGGTAAATTTGTGAAAGCTGTATTTTAAAGCGCGAAAGGACAAAGAAACAATTGTAAAGTTTTATTCATTTGGTGAAATCACGCTCAATGAAGCTTTCAGGCCTTAAAGAAAAAAATACACAATGAATATTTGGTTACTGGCCCTTGTCATCATGACGATTGCCGTTTTTATGGTGATGACGGGCCATGGAGGTGGGAACTTTTTTATTATAACACTCGTTTTCGCAGGTGTTGATATGCATGTTGCTGCCTGCAGCGTGCAATTTATTTTGTTTTCAGCAGCTTTTTTTGCAATGATTGTGTTTGGCAGGAAAAAAGTTGTGGAGTGGAAAGTGGCAATTCTTTTCGGACTTCTGATCTTAATATCTTCTTTCTCGGGAGGCTACTTCTCGGATTACCTTCCTGGCAAATCTTTGAAATTGATCCTGTCTGTATTGCTTTTCATCCTTGCAATTTTCATGATCATTCCCTCAAAAATGAGCTCTGATAAGAGGATTAAAAGGGGATGGCGAAACTGGAACGTGCGGTCGATCGATAAGGAGCATGTTTATAGCCTGAACCTGTTATTGATTGTTCCTGTAGTACTTGTCTTTGGGTTTATATCAGGAATGGTAGGTATTTCGGGAGGTTCTTTTCTGGTGCCTCTGATGGTGCTGGCAGGCAGGGTCCCCATAAAAAATGCGGTGGGTACCGTGAGTGTGCTCGTCTCTGTCTCGGCCCTGTCGGGGTTTACAGGACATGCCCTGAACGGCCATTTTGATTATCGCGTCGCGCTGCCGCTTGCGATCGGGGCATCTGTCGGTGGGATCATTGGCGGAAGCATTGCACTAAAAACAAAACCGGTTATATTAAAGATCCTTTTTGCAGGCACGACACTTGCTGCAGCGATAATATTGGCTGCCCATGTCTTATGATGTGAGGCTGTCCAAAAAGTGCCCTAAAATTTTATGGGTTACATTGAGCATAGTCGAGATGCACTGTTAATCAATCATCCTAAGGCTTCGACTCCCTGCCTGGCCGGCAGGCAGGGAGATCAGCCTGACGAAATATCGCACTTCTCAGACAGCCTCTTCGCAGCTTATTAAACAAGGCTGGCATCCAATGTGATCTCAACGGCTTTCAGCGCTTTTGAAACCGGGCAGTTTTCTTTGGCATCATTGGCGATCTTCTGGAAATCTTCCTCGCTGATGTTTGCCACTTTTCCTTCCGAAATGAGATGGATCTTTGTGATGCTGAATCCGCCTTCTCCTTTTTCCAGGCTCACTTCTGCTTTGGTTTCCACGCTCCCGGGTGTGTACCCTGCTCCGTCGAGTGCGTGCGAAAATGCCATGGAAAAACAACCTGCATGTGCAGCGCCAATAAGTTCTTCAGGGCTTGTACCTGTGCCGTCTTCAAATCTTGATTTAAATGAATACTTGCCTGTCCAGGCTTTCTCTCCAATGGTCATCTTTCCATTGCCTTCTGGCAAGTTACCATTCCATATTGCTGAGGATTTGTGTATACTCATAATTTTCTATTTTTATGTTAAACAATAAGATTATTTAGAGTCTGTCCAAAAAGTCTCAATTTTACCACCACCCTCCGCACCCCCTTAGTCCCCTGAAGGGGAGATCCCCCACACAACCAAGGGGTTGGATGGTTCTCTCCGCCTCAGGCGGAGAGTTAGAGGGGTTTGCGAAGGAGGGCGAGTTTATGGACTGACTCTATTTACTTGAACAATCCCAACACTCAAATGTTGTGCCTTCAGGTATATTTTATGACGTTTTAACAATTAATTCAATCAGGAAGCAGAAATTATTTTGTATTTTTCCTGAAAATGAAACAATGAAACAAATAACATATTTGATAGTCAATACGGTCACACTTGTTGTGGTTCTTTTGGTAAATTATTTATCCGGAACAGGTGCCATCAATGGTCAGTCGGTTGGGGAAGTGAGTGCACAATATGAAAGTCTTTTCACACCTGCCGGATATGCCTTTGGCATCTGGGGCCCAATCTACCTCTTGCTGATCGCTTTTGTTGGATACCAGTGGTATGCCTGGTTAAAAAGAAAGGATGATCATGAGTTGAAGAAGACCGGTATTTGGTTTGCTTTGAGCAACCTGGTCAACTCAGCCTGGATCTATGCATGGTTGCATGAGTATATTGGTATTTCAGTTTTATTGACGAGCCTGTTGCTGGTTCTTCTGATCGTTCTGATGTTTCGGTTGCGGCTGGAAACATGGGATGCTCCTTTGAGGACCATTGTTTTTGTTTGGTGGCCGATATGTATTTACCTGGGATGGATCATCGTGGCCACGGTGGCCAATTATGCAATATTTTTTATTTTCCTGGGATGGAATAAAGGTGTAATGTCGGAAGAGCAATGGACCATTATCATGCTGGTTGCATCTGCCATCATATACCTGTTGTTGATCGTTTATCGAAATATGAGGGAGGCCGCCCTGGTAGGCACATGGGCGTTCGTTGCCATTGCTGTGAAACAATGGCAGGCAAATGACTTTGTAGCCTGGACGGCACTGATTGTGGCCATCATACTTTTTCTGGCAGCAAGTTACCATGGATACAAGAACAAAGACACATCTCCATTTGTTAAGTTAAAACAACGGTAGGTATAATGCAAACATGGTTCTGCCTGTATTTGCATCATTTTTGCCAACACGTTTTACCAATTTTTAAAATCCTGAACATATACAATGATAAGATATACGTTAATATTTGTTTTTATATTTGCAAGCCTGCTTGTTCAAAACCTGGGTGCACAAAACCCATCAACGCAAAACCCATATAAGATCTCGGGCCGTGTGTTGGAAAAAGAATCTGATAAGCCCCTGGAATATGCAACGGTAACACTTTTACGACAGTCTGACAGTTCCATGGTGAGTGGAGCCACCACCAACTTGCGTGGTGATTTTTTAATCCAAACGAATGAAAGCGGAGATTTTATCCTAAGAATTGGATTCATTGGATACGCCCGGCATTATGAGGAAATTCAAGTCGCTCCTGGTTCAGAAGAAATTCAGGTGGGAGAGATAAAGCTGGCGCTTTCGGCAGAGACTTTTGATGAGGTGAATATTGTGGCAAACCGACATGGAGTGGAGTACAAGATCGATAAAAAAGTAGTGCATGTATCCGAACAATTCTCAGCCATTTCGGGCAATGCGGTCGATGTGCTTGAAAATGTTCCCTCAATACAGGTGGATATCGAAGGGAATGTCAGCTTGCGCGGCAACAGTAATTTTACGGTACTCATCGATGATCGTCCTACGGTGCTGGATGCAAACGAAGCCCTGCAGCAAATCCCGGCAAGCATGATCGAAGATATCGAGATCATCACCAATCCTTCGGCCAAATACGATCCTGAAGGAACTGCCGGGATCATCAACATTGTGACAAAAAAGAAAAGGTTGACAGGACTGAATGGCATTGCGCATCTGAATCTCGGGCTTGATGACAAGTACGGATCGGATTTGCTTTTGAATTACCGCTCTGAGAAGTTCAACCTTTTTGTGGGCGGGGATTACAACAAAAGAAATTACCCAGGTAATGTCGAAGAAAAAAACCGTAGCTATCAGCATGATACTACCTTTTACTTAAATTCCGACGGTGGTTACCAGCGGAAAAGAGAATCATACAGCGCCAGGGCAGGCGTGGAATGGTTCCCCCGGGAAAATATAACGCTGAGCCTCAGCGGTCGATATGGCGGGCGAAGCATGGAGGGACTTTCCAATACCACCTTCCGGGAATGGACTTCGCTTGAGCCAGTGAAACGTATATATTCAAGCGACGAAGACTGGAACCGGGGCGGTGACTTTTACTCCATCAGGTCGGAGTACACACATCTGTTTGGCGACAGGGAACACAAGCTTGACATGCATCTGATGCTCTACAACAGGGAAGGGGATGAAGAATCGATCAATACCCTCAGGGATACTACCGGCGAGATCAACAACAGTCAGAGATCGACCGAAGCAGGTCCCTCACAAGGAGTGCATTACCGGCTGAATTATAAAAGACCGCTGAATAGTATTCTTAAAATGGAAGCCGGTGCACAGGGAAGAATCCGGAAATCAGAAGAGGACAATCATGTATATTATTATAATACTGCCACAGGTAATTACGAACTTCAGGAAGCATTCAGTCATGATGTGCAATACTCGAGAAGCATACATGCCTTGTATGGATTGGTAATGGGAGAGCTCGGCGATTTTGGGTTTCAGCTTGGATTGCGTGGAGAATATACATTCCGCCATATTGAATTGCTTGATACCAAAGAGGATTTTAACATCAATCGCTGGGATTATTTTCCAACAGTGCATACCTCTTACAAGTTGCCCAACGACAACCAATTGATGGCCAGCTACAGCCGGCGAATTGACAGGCCGCGGGGCTGGTACCTGGAACCTTTTATTACCTGGTCGGATGCCTATAATGTCAGAAGGGGCAATCCGGGCATACAGCCCGAATACATCGATTCATGGGAACTGGGGTACCAGAAAAGTTTTGGTGACAATTCCATCTCAATAGAGGGTTATTACCGCAAAACAAAGAACCGCATCGAGAGGATCAGAAGCGTTTATGAAGAAAATATCATCCTGCGTACTTTTGAGAATGTTGGTACTGATTATGCGCTTGGTACGGAAGTAATGCTGAACCTGGTCCCGTTGAAATGGTGGGAAGCCAACCTGACCGGAAACTTCTACGATTACAGGGTGGAAGGGCAATTGAATGATGTGAGTTTCGACAAGAGAAGTTTTACATGGTCTGTCCGCTGGAATAATATTTTGAATATTACGAAAAAAACCCGTATACAGCTAAATCCCGCATACCACAGCCCGGAAGTGGAAGCCCAGGAAAAAGAGGAGGGATATTTTGTTATGCATGCTGCTTTGAGGCAGGTTATTTTTGAGGAACACCTGAATGCCACACTGCAGGTTCGGGATGTCTTTTCAACAGCAAAGCATGAATCCGAAATTGAGGGAGCCGACTTTTATAATTACCGGTTATACACACACAAATCTCCCATTGTGATGCTGAATGTAACCTGGCGGATCAATAACTACCGCGAAAACAATGGCAGGGGTATGAATGGTGCCAATGGTGATTTTGGTGGTGAAGGTGAAATGTAGCAGAATTCTTATTGTTTCACATATATTTTATATCTTGCCGTGTTTTTTTCAAGATGGAAAAACAACTTTACGAAACCAGTTTATGCAGTGTTGAATGGAGATTGATCAGTTAATCGATTACTGAACCAAATTCAATCAAGATGAAAAAAGTAGCTTTTAAACCTGCCAAAGATTACAAATTACGTTATGATTTGGTACGCCATCCCGAAAGAATCAGAAGCTCTGATGTGATTGAAGGGATATTTGAGTACCTATCTTTTTACGAGTCCCCCGACCCATCTTTGATTGCTGCAAAAGGTACGCTCGATGGAGTTGAATGTATCATCCTGGGACAGGAAAAGAAACGCAAAGGCAAAGAGTCAAAAGCTACAGGTATGTTGCTGGCCAGGGGATTTGCATTTGTGCTTGACATGCTTGATGAGGCAGAACAAAAGAAATTACCAGTTGTAAGTTTTATCGATACGTTTGGAGGAGACTCTTCCATGAAATCGGAAATGGACGGACAGTCCTTTATGATTTCTGATTGCATATCCCGCTATTGTGAGATCGCCACGCCAACCGTGTCGTTTGTGATCGGTGAAGGCGGCAGCGGTGGAGCACTGGCTTTACAGGTGGCTGACAAAAGCTTCATGCTTGAAAATGCCCTTTATTCCGTGATCGCTCCCGAAAGTTGCAGCCGCATCATTTTTCATAAAAGACTGGCAGCCGGTGAAGATATTGAAAGTACACTGGGTGATGCTCTGGCTGTATTGCGGCCGGGTGCTGAACACATCAAAGAGATCGGTATGATCGACGAAATCCTGCCCGAACCCCCCGAAGGCGCCCATACCGATTATAAATTCACAATTGCAGCGATAAAAAAGAAATTGAGCGAAACCCTGGATGACTGGATGCAATCGCAAAAAGGCGGTAAAAAGGTCGTAAAAAAGGGTGTTGTCAGGAAATTGCGAAAAGAGAGAAGGGAAAAAGTGCTGAATTACGGACGCTTTTACGATACCATGGGAATTCTTGCCAAAAGGAAAACACGCCGTAAAACGCCCGATCATCTGAAAGCCATCGATATTGAAAGAGAAGATTTTCACAATTGGTTGCAGATTAAAGCCCATATGGAAAGAGAGGGTATTACCGATACAGAATTGTACAATTGTGAAAAAGAATGGGACCCGGATAACAATTTGTTCAGAGTGGCCGGAGGATGTGGATTCGTTTCCTTTCATGATTATGTAGATAATTTTTATGCCTGTCCCAAATGCGGAAAAGGTGAGTATTTAAGCGTGGAAGAGCAAATAGAAAAGATCTGCGATGAAAATACTTTCAAAGAACTGGAAGGTGATCTCACCATCAAAAAACTTGTAAATACCAATTATTACAATACTGGTAAATACAAGGAACTGCTCGAAAAAATGGAAGGAAAGACCTTTTCAAAAGAGGGACTGGTAACAGGAACAGCAAAAGTAAATGGACGGAATGTTGTCCTGGTGATTTCGGATCTCAAATTTATCGGGGGTTCTTTTGGTGCTGTTTTTGGCGAAAAGTTCAGAAGGGCTATCGATTATGCGGTGAAAAAGAATTATCCTTTCATATCTGTTAATTCATCAGGTGGCGCAAGAATGAATGAAGGACCCATGGCACTGGCGCAAATGGCCAAAATGAACATGGCCATCCATGACCTGAAAAAAGAAGGGGTGCTTTACCTCTCTGTTATTTCCGGACCCACAACGGGGGGGGCTTATGCCAGTTATGTAACACAGGGTGATATCATGATCGGTGAAAAAGGCGCACTGGTGGAATTCGCCGGGCCACGGGTAGTGATGGGTGCCGGTTTTGATGTTGACCGTGAGGTCGTGTGTACGGATAAATTGTATGAAACAGAAAAAATTCAGCACCTGGTGCAACGCAGGGAACTGAAGGACATACTCTCATATTACGTGGATATCTATTATGATCTGAAATTCCCGGAAAAAAGAAAGTTACATGGCCGGATCAGGGATTTCAGGTTTTATCCACAATATAGCATGAAGGAAGAGGAAAAGGCTGATGAAAAGGATGATAAGACGCAATCACCATCAAATGCAGATTAATATTGCGCCTGTTCATCCTGGGGTTTCAGGTTCGCATGCCCGATCCATTTCCAGCTTGTATCATCTTTGATCCAGACACTCATCCTGGGAGCAGGTTTTTTCGATAAAATCTTTCCGTCAATGGTTTCAATCGCACTGATCATATAAGTAACCACGACAACATTACCCTGTTGCGTAACTTTAAAATCACTGAGTTTATACTGACCAAGATCCAGGTTCCTGAGCAATTTCAATTCTTGTTGCTTGTCGCGGGCGCCATCCTGATGCACCGACTGGAATGCATCACTGATCTTGCTTGAAATTGCATCCATATCTCTTTTGTTGAAATCCCTCCAGATTTTTTTTTCCAGCATTCTTCCATCGACTTTTTCAGTTATTTTTGATGCTGTTGCTTCTTTTTTTTCTTCAGAGCCGGGTCCGTTGCAGGAAACCATTGCAATGAGTACGAATATTGCAAGTATTGCTTTTTTCATAATTTCCGATTTTTTAATATTGTCCTTATCAAATATATGAAATCAGGCTGACACTACAATTATCATTATTTTTATAAGCGGATTATCAACAATCATTATTCAGGATAAATGCAATTCGCGAAACAACATTTCGAGCAAGTATTTAAGGATCACTATAAAGGAATGGTGTTTTTTGCCTTGCGTTATGTCAAGGATCATGATACTGCTGAAGAGATCGCTCAGGAAGCTTTTATGGCTTTGTGGGAAAAGCGAACGGATATCAATATTTCAAATGATGTTAAATCCTATCTCACTGCCAGTGTCAGGAACAAATGTCTGAATCATTTGCGCGATCATAAAAAGTTCAACAGGGATCTCCTGGAATTAGAGGGACTTGCCGTAGAAACTGAAAACGATTCTTCGCAAGTATATGAGATGACGGAATTGAAAGAAAAGATTGAGGATTTGATTAGCGACCTTCCGGTTAAATGCAGAGAGGTTTTTATCCTGAACAGGTTTGAAGGATTGAAATACAGGGAGGTTTCTGAAAAACTGGGTATTTCGGTTAAAACAGTTGAAACCCAGATGTCGAAAGCGTTACAGTACCTGCGGCACAATCTGAAGAAATACATGATGATATTATTGCTTTAGGCAGGTTTGCATTGTTATCCGTGTCTTTCAACAGGTCTTAGATGGATCGATAAAGAAATATTATCTTCAGAAACTGAGATCAGGGTAAATGCAGTTTCAGGTGTATTATTGATGAAGAAAAAATGAAAAAGGATCAAACATATTATCATGCGCTGATGGACCGCTACTTTTCGGGAGAAGCCACAGAAACTGATATATCGGAACTGGCGGAATGGGTGAGATCGCATAAGCGGAATGAAAAACAGTTTGAGGAATACCGACACTCGTGGATGGCCGTAAACAGCGTGAGTATTGATAAAAGCATCAATACGGAGACTGCCTGGTCAAAGCTCCGGGAAAGAATGAGCGCAAAGACCCAGAAAAAGGTCCCGCTCTGGAAGGATCGCCGCCTGCAGGCGATGGCTGCTGGCTTGCTCATATTAACTGGTCTTTTCTTTATACTGCAATACCTGGTATTTCCTCCCTCATATGAAAAGCTGGTTGCAGAAGATGGTATCCTGGAGGTTGAACTGCCCGACGGATCCCGGGTAAGCCTGAAACAAAATGCGGTGCTTGAATATGCAAATGACTTTTCAAAAGAGAAACGAGAGGTAAATCTTCATGGCAAAGCTTTTTTTGAGGTGGAACCTGACAAAGATCGCCCTTTTATTGTTTCCTGCAAGAAAGCCCGCATACAGGTACTTGGAACTTCTTTCCTGGTAGGTGAAAGCCATGAAGATAAGGTTGAAGTTGTTTTGCAGGAAGGTAAACTTTCAGTTTATCTTGAGAGCCGGCCTTCCGGTAAAATGATCATGCAAGCCGACGACAGGGTTGAGATATCCCTAAAACAGCAAAAAATACTTAAAAAACCCAATACCGATCCCAATTATCTTTCATGGAAAACAAAAGATTTCGTTTTTAATGATGTTGCATTGGCTGATGTTGTTCAATTGCTTGAAGAGGTATACAATACCCGAATAAACTTGTCCGGTAAAAACCTAACTAACTGCAGGCTTAATGCAAGTTTCCAGGACCAGTCACTTAGCTCCATATTAAAAGTGTTGCAGGCCACATTTGATTTAAAGATCAGCAGAACAAAAGACCAGATCAGGATAGAAGGGGAAGGATGCAAATAAAGAAGTTTACTTTGAATATCACCCGTTTTAGAATATCACTCATTGTGCTTTTGTCACTGTGCATCGGGCAAATTTCCTTATCTCAGGATCTCGATAAGACCATCACAATTGAAATTGAAGATGAAACACTCAAAGTATTTCTGAATGAATTCGGGGAAAAATCCGGTTTGAATTTCTCATATCCTTCAGCCCTGAAGGCCTTGAAAGAAAAAGTATCATACAAAGCCCGGGAGAAACAGCAAAGGCAAATTCTGGATGATGTATTGAGTCCAATGGAAATCAGTTATCAAGTGGTTGAGAAGCAGATTGTACTGTCGGAAGCAAAGACGAAGTCGGAGAAGCAGAAGGAGAAGATTACAGTCAGCGGAAGGGTCAGGGATGATGAAAGCAGTGAGTATATTGCCGGAGCCAACGTGTATACGCGTGACCTGAATTTCGGGACCATAACCAATGCGTACGGTTTCTATTCTCTCACTCTACCTGCGGGCAATTACATAATGCATTTTACTTTCTTGGGATATGAAAGCAGGACCATCTCATTTTCTCCCTTACGGGATACCGTAATTAATATAGATCTGGTGGAAAGTGGTTTGGATATCTCAGAGGTTGTTATCCGCGCGCCTGAGGAAAACCTGCTTAGGCTGAACCAACTGGGAGGTATGAAGTTCAGCCCGAAAACACTGAACTCCCTGCCTGCATTTGCAGGTGATGTGGATGTGATCAAATCCCTGAATACCGTTCCGGGTATTACCAATTATGGGGATGGATCCACATTGTTTTATGTGCGTGGTGGGAACAGCGACCAGAACCTGATCAACATTGATGATGCACCGGTATTTAATCCAACGCATTTGTTCGGGTTTTTTACGGCACTGGCTCCCGATGCCATTCGCGATATTGAGATCTACAAAGGAGATTTTCCGGCCACCTTTGGTGGACGGCTTTCTTCGGTAATTGACATTCACTCCAAAGATGGCAATATGCGTAATCTTGGATTTGGCGGAAAGCTGGGGCCTTTTACTTCAAGCTTTTCCATGGAAGGTCCTTTTGTAAAAGATAGGTTTTCCTTTTTCTTTTCGGTCCGGCGTTCCAACCTCAACTGGATGGGAGAACTGGCAGAGGTCAATCGGACCTTTGATTTCAGCTTTTATGATATTCATACCAAACTCAATATTAAACCGAATAACAAGAATCAGTTTTTCATTACTTTTTATAAAGGACAGGATGATTACAGTCGCATCATAAACACTAACAATGCTTTCGGGATCAGTTGGGACAATAGTCTTGCTTCCCTCAGGTGGAACTACACCCCTGGGGATAAAATTTTTATAAACAACATCCTGTTCGCAAGCGAATACAATTATTATATGTATATCGATCGGGAGAACGATGATTACTGGATATCTGCAATTAAAATCCAGGGGTTGAAATCCAATATGTCTTATTATTTCAATCCCCGAAGTACATTGAGATTTGGGATCGCGCTGAAGAACTATGCAATGAACCCTGGCAATATTCACTTTTCAGATCCTGAAACACAAGCGGCAGCACCGGCAATTCCGGAATACAATGCCTTCGAAACCAATCTTTATGGCAGTTATGAATTGCAATTAGGCAAGAAGTTCATCAGCAGGTTTGGATTGAGGGTTTCCAGCTGGCAGGATTACGGGCCCACAAGAGTTTATCATTTTGACGAATTTTATCGTCATACGGAAACGGAAGAAATCATGGGAGAAGATGTTTATAAAACTTTTGTCAATCCTGAACCCAGGATCAGCCTGACCTATTTGCTGGGATCTTCAGCTTCGCTGAAGGCGGCTTATACCCGAAATGTCCAGTACCTCCAGCTTCTTTCCAATACAACTTCACCTTTTACCTCACTGGAAGTCTGGGTGCCGGCAGGGCCGAATATCCAGGCCAGGAAAGCCGACCAGGTATCTGTTGGATATTTCCGGGATATCATTGCAGAAAAGTTGCAGTTTTCGGCTGAAGCCTATTTTAAAAAGATTTACAACGAGATCGATTATACCGAACATGCCAGTTTGCTGTTGAATCCATTGTTTGAAGGAGAATTGCGCTTTGGGGATGCCCGGGCATATGGCCTTGAATTCCTGCTACGAAGAAAAACCGGAAAACTAAACGGCTGGATTGCTTACACATGGTCGAGGGCTTTCAAAACCATTGCAGACGTGAATGATGGAAAAGAATTTCATCCTTTTTACGACCGGCCACATAATTTTAATATCAGCCTGATATGGCAGCCCTCTTTCAGGTGGAGTATGGCAGCCAATTGGTATTTTATCAGCGGTGGTGCCATTACCACTCCCATTGGCTTCTATTATTCATACGGTTACCAAGTGCCAGTTTATGGGAAGAAGAACAATGACCGCTTACCGGATTACCGGAGACTGGACCTTTCCGTGGAATTACATTTTGGTAAAGAAAGAAATGAATATCAGCACAGCCTTGAACTGACGCTATACAATGCACTGGGAAATAAAAATCCCTTTGCGATAAATTTTAATAAGGAGATTAATGAACAGGGTGATTTTGTTGTTCCCAAAGATATGGATGAACCGGCAGATTTGATTCCGTCAACGCTGTCAGTTTCGGGCATGGTGCCTTCAATTAATTATAGATTCAGGTTCAAATGATCAGGAAAGTATTTTACATATTGTTCGTTTTGCTGATGGTTTCATGTGAAGAAGAAGCGGACTGGCCCCTGGAAAATGAAGATCCCGGAGTCATCGTAATAGATGGTATCATTACGAATGAACACAAGTACCAGCGTATTGAAATTTTTCATCCTATCAAGGAATTGAATGAAAAGCCCGAAGCAGTATGCAATGCAAATGTCAGGATCATCAGCAAAGATACCCTGGTTTTTTTGCATGAATCCAATTTGTATCCAGGGTATTACTTTACGGCTTTTCCGCTTGCTGCAACGCCCGACCGGTACTACCGGCTTTCGGTGAAAAGCGAGGGCAAAGAATACCAGGCAGTTGCCTATATGCAGCCAGGCAAGGATTTTCAAAAACTGGAATACCAGCAAGTTCCGGGCAGTGATCTTTTTGAGATAAGACAGGTAAGCAACGAATACGATTTCAATACCCCTGCAATGTATGAATTGTATCTCGACTGGTCGTATTTGCCACCCTATGCTGATTCGGCTGAAAATGACACAAGGGCACTGTTGTACTATTATGCATTGCCAAGTCTGGATGTCAGCCAGATATTTGCACCGGCTGCTGAAAAGGTGCATTTCCCTGCCGGAACCATTATCCTCCAAAAAAGATATTCCCTCACGGAGGAGCATGCTGCATATATCCGGGATGTTTTGCTTGAAACCACATGGACCGGTGGCCTCTTTGATCCCATCCATGCAAACACCGGAGGAAACCTGAGCGATGGAGCAGTTGGGTATTTTGGAGCATGCGGTGTTACGGCTGATACGATTTTTGTATGGTAAGGTGGAGGAGATGATTGGTAGTTTTTAGCAGGCAGTATCCCGTATCCAGTATCCCCCCATCACTATCAAAAATCAAAAATTAACAGAAAATGCAGTATTGTATCAGGGTAAATCCTGTTTCATGTGTATTGTTAATGAATACAGAATTAATATGGTAACAATCAAAAAACAAACAATTATGAAAAATTTGAAATTGACTGCTTTATTCCTGTTGTTTTTCGCGCTGGTGATCAGCGGGTGTAAAAAAGACGAAACAGAACCTATACCTGAAAAGGAAACCGATACATCTGAAATGGAGAAGTTATCCTATGATGAAGATTTTTTTATGCGTGCAACCGATGATGTGCTGGAAGATGTAGGTAACTTCCTCTCCTCCGAAACCCAGCGGGATATGCAGGATCTGCCCTGCGGTTCTGTTCTGGATTCTACGATTTACCAGAATGATACCATGTATTTTTACCTCACCTTTGATGGTCTTAACTGTAATCAAACGCTTTACAGGCATGGTAATGCTGTTGTAAGAACAGATATGAGTGCTATCTGGCCACAGGCCAATGCCGTGGTACACGTCGAGCTCATTAATTTTAAAGTTACACGTATCAGCGACAGCAAATGGATGATCTTCAACGGTTATCATGATTACACAAATGTAAGTGGTGGCATGCTTATCCATCTCGGGAATGGCCTGGAAAGTATTGAGCATCACATTGATGGTGATGTTGAAGTAACTTTCATGGACAATACTACCAAAACCTGGCAGGTGGCACGTGCCAAGCTGTTTACAGGTACATTCCCGGATTTGAATCTTGAGACATGGGGATATGGCAGCTATGGAGAATACGATGATCTGGTTGTATGGGGAGTGGATCGTGCCGGAAACCAGTTTTATACACAGATTACACTTCCGGTCGAAAGACGGAAAGACTGCTTCTGGAAACCATCCGCAGGTATCAAAGTTTATAACCTGCCCGACATCAATACCACATTGACCCTTACCTATGGATTTGATGAGAATAACAATCCGATACAACCGGGCGACTGTGGCAAGAAATTTAAACTGGAATGGCAAACGATCAACAGTGGAGGATTTATCTTTCTCTGGTTGTAAATGAACCCAGCATTGGTTTTACTGCATCAGTTTACTTTGCTGGTGCAGTTTTTTTATGTTAAATTTTGAAATCTGGCCGGTATGCAGTAAATTTATTAGAAAAATTCAATGCTATGAAACCACAATACTTATGTCCTTTTTGCCGGGCCGCGATAAATGTAAAAGGCAATGTAGTCCTTGCTGCCAGGAATTTAAAAGATATTGATAACAAAGGCCTGGTGTTTTTGCACGAGGAGATCGGAAATTACAGCAGTGAAATCAGCACGAGCCTGAAGGTGTCGCCGGGAGATATGGTGAATTTTTACTGCCCGGTATGTCAGGAAAGCCTGGATATTGAGAAAGGAGAAGGGCTTGCCGGAATCACCCATCTTGACGAAGATGGCAAAAAATCTACCGTCGTTATTTCACGTGTCTACGGTGAGAAGTCCTCCTTTCAGGTGCATGATGATAAACAAATCACATCATATGGTGCAAAACTAAGCAAGTATATCGATCCTGAGTGGTTCATCATGGGGCACTGAAAAAAGTTGCCATTATTCTGAGGTAATAGAAAAGAGTGTATCATTTCGATACAGTCTGCTGTTCGTATTCAGACACATTGTATGTGTTTATTTTCATGACCCGTCGCTATGTTATTGGCTCTTATATTATTAGTTATTTTGGTATGTAGCTTGAATGGGGGAGTGAAAACTGACTATCATGATTAAGAATTACATCAAGACTGCTCTGCGGAATTTTTCAAGAAACATCATGTTTTCACTGATCAATCTGGTGGGTTTGGCTGTGGGGCTTACAGCAAGTATCTTCATTTTTCTTTACGTTTTTAACGAGTTCAATCATGATCGGTTTCATGAAAACTCAGACAGGATTTACCGGACGAATGTGATCTTCCGGCAACAGAATTCGCAAAGCATGGGTGGAACTTCCACTGCAGCAATGGGGCCTGACCTGCTTGCTGAATTTCCGGAGATCGAAAACATGCTCAGGTTTTCTCATCCCCAATCAGCCTTTCTTGCCCATGAGGGTAAAACCCACGAGCTAAGACAACTCTCCTATGCAGATTCCAGCTTTTTTGATGTTTTTACATTTAAATTGATTAAGGGCAATGAAAAGAACGTTCTGAATGAACCCTATTCATTGGTCTTGTCAGAATCGCTTGCCAAACAGATTTTTGGCGACGATGACCCTGTTGGCGAAGTTTTGCGCCTGAATAACAAGCATGGATTTGTAGTCAGGGGGATTGTGGAAGATGCACCCTCCAATTCAACATTGCAATATGATGCTTTGGCTTCTTTTTCCACCCTTTATACCTATGATGATATTTATCTTTCCTGGGACGGGGGTTATGCTTATACTACATATATCCTGCTGCGAGAAAACAGCGAGTTGTCATCAGTTTATGAAAAACTTCCGCCTTTTCTTGAAAAACATATCAACCATAAATATAAAAAAATTGGTGTAGAGTTGGATATGTATTTCGAAGCCCTGGAAGATATACATTTGTTTACGAAAGCCGATGGAGAAGGAAGCAATGTTGCCGGACTCATAACCTTCTCTGCTATCGCACTCATGATTTTACTGATTGCCTGCGTTAATTTTATGAATCTTTCTACAGCCCGTTCAGCAAAGCGATCCAGGGAAGTGGGTATCCGTAAAGTACTGGGTGGAACACGCAGGTCGCTGCGCTGGCAGTTTCTTACAGAAGCTTTGATCATGAGTTTTGCATCTGCAGTACTGGCAATGATGCTGGTTGAATTGTTTTTGCCCTCTTTCAACAATATTGTCGGAAAAAATCTTAGTTTGTATTCATCTGACAATCTGGTATTGCTGCTTGGATTGTTTTTGCTGGTGATCCTGGTGGGAATACTGAGTGGAAGTTATCCTGCTTTTTACCTGTCGTCGGTTAAACCCGTTAAAGTACTGAAAGGAGGCTGGTTCTCACCATCCGGGAAAACGTTATTCCGCAATGTGCTGGTAGTCTTTCAGTTTTGTATAACCACCGTATTGATCATTTCAACCATTGTAATTTACAGACAGCTCAATCATTTGAATAAAACGGACCTGGGTTATGAAAAAGAAAGTATTGTATATTTTCCCCTGTTGGGTGATCATGCAAAAGAAAGTGTGGAAGTCTTGAAAAACGAACTCAAAGCTTTCCCATTTGTTTATGCTGCCGGTGCCACTTCTGCCATGCCCGGGTGGAATTTTACACGGAATGGGTATTTCCCCGAGGGATATGAAGAGCCGGTCATGATCAATGTGCTGGATGTGGATGAGGACTTCCTGGAAACCATGGATATCGAAATTGCGAAAGGGGAGGGTTTTTCAGATGTTTCTTCGCTGGATGATGATCAATACCTGGTGAACCAGGCTTTTGTGAAGGAATTCGGATGGAAGGAGCCCATCGGGAAAGAGATCGAAAGAAACGGCAAGCACAAAGTGATCGGCGTGGTCAAAGATTTTTATTTTGCCCCCCTTTACATTGAGGTATTGCCCCTGATCATTACCAATGAGCCATGGCAGGGTTTCGAATATCTTGCCCTGAGAATGAATATGAATGATCTGCAAAATTCTTTGTCGAAAATTGAGGAAAAATGGAAAAGCCTGGTACCGGGTGAACCTTTCGTGTATGAGTTTATGGACAGCTGGATTAAAAAGGTTTATCAGCGTGAGCGCAACTTCGGCAAGTTATTCCTATATTTCTCAATCCTTGCAATCTTGATTGCCTGTCTCGGTTTGTTGGGACTGGCAGCCTTCATGGTTGAGCAACGCACCCGGGAAATAGGGATACGCAAAGTGTTTGGGGCTTCATCGGGAAACGTAGTGAGATTGTTGTCTTGGGATTTTTCGAAGCTGGTGATCATTTCCAATGTCATCGCCTGGCCGGTGGCCTGGTATATCATGCAAAACTGGCTCGAAAGATTTGCCATCCGCATTCCTTTGAGTTTATGGATCTTTTTATTTGCCGGTTTGCTGGCTTTCGTGCTGGCATTTATAACAGTAAGTTACCAGAGCCTCAGGGCTGCCAATACCAACCCGGCCGAAGTGGTGAAGTATGAGTGATCATCTAATAGGATGTGTGATGTTTCCTGTTTCTCTCCGGATCAGGATATACTGGCGTTTGAATGTTTCGTAAGTTCTGTTATGTATTGCTGCCTCAGTGGAAACTCAGAGGTCACTCAGTCTCTCAATCTCTTAGTCATTCCTTTGCTTCAACTCATATCCGATCTTATAAGCATCCCCGACTTTTCTTCCAAGGGCCCAGTATTCCCTTGCCCTGGAATAATAGATCAGCGGATTGATGGATAATATGTCAATTGAGTCAGGGCGTTTTGTGTCTCTGATTTTATCCTCATCCACGTGTGTTTGCAAGATTTCACCGACAAGCTGATGGGTTCTTCCGGTCATCCTGGTTTCGACCAGTTTGCATTCGATATTGACCGGGCATTCCTGTATGATCGGCGAATGGATCTTATCAGATGGTATCTTTGTGAGGCCTGTGGCGGAGAATTTGTCAACTTCCTCACCGGAAGTGATCCCGCAAAAATCAGCTTCTCTCATGATTTCCACCGAGGCCAGGTTTACTGAAAAGTCTTTGTTCTTTTTGATCAGTTCAGCGGAATAGCCTTTTGATCCAATCGAGACTCCAAGGGTTGGCGGCAGCCCGGTAAGCATGTTGATCCATGCTATGGTTATGATATTTGATCTTTCCATGTTGCCTGCTACCACAAGTGCGGTGGGCAGGGGAAACATAATACGTTGTGGACCGAGTTTTGATTTCATTGAATAATTTTTTAATCCGCCAGTAGGCGGACAAGTTTTTCCTTTTGATACTCCCCTGCTCTGCAGCGGGGTAATTCTTTTTAAAGATAGTAAATTCTGCCAAGCAAGCACGTAACTTTTTCCTTTTTCGTTCGTCCCATTTTTCAAAGACAAGAGTTTATGCTGCATGCCATAAAAGTTACCTTAAGGTTTTTGAAAAAGCATTTGGGCTTTACCATAATCAATGTATTTGGTTTATCAGTCGGACTGGCCGTATGTTTTATGATCCTGAATTACATCATCCATGAACTGAGTTATGACCAGTTTAATGAAAAGAAGGGCAGGATCTATCGCGTGGTGCTGAAAACACAAACGGCCGGTCGGGAAGTTTCAGCTCCTTTTACGATCGGGGCGCTCAGTATTGAAGCACGCCGGCAATTGCCCGGCGTCGAAAATGCAGTGCGCACCTATAGCTTTGCCAGTTTTGAGATCGACAAAGAGGATGGTAGAAAGTTCACCAATACAAAAGGGATTTATATTGATTCAACTTTTTTCCAGATCTTTGATTATCAGTTGATCAGCGGCGACAGGGATGATGCACTTGTCGATCCATACAGCGTTGTGCTTACCGAAAGTCTTGCACAAAAAGTTTTTGGAAAGAAAGATCCCTTTATGCAAAGTATGAAAATTGATGGAGACAATTACACCATTACAGGTGTTATGAAAGATCCTCCACTGAACTCTCACCTGCAATTCGATTTAATCGCTTCCTTTACCACCATATGCAATCCCGAATATGATATTACCACAAGGGATGGCATCAGCTTTCCCACTTATTTGCTTCTTGCCGAAAGTGCCAATCCCGACAGCATGGGATACCGGGTCGATACATTGACAATGAAACTGATCGATGATTTATTTGGTGATTTTACCATTGAAGTGGATTCATGGCTGCAAAGCCTCAACCATATTCATTTAAGATCGGGTTATACTTTTGAATATGCGAAAACAAGCAGTATTTCAAATATCTATATTTTTTCGGCTCTTGCTTTTTTTGTGATCCTGATCGCGGTCATTAATTTTATTAATTTGTCAACTGTATTATATGAAAAAAGATCAAGGGAAATCGGCATCAGAAAAGTTGCAGGGGCTTATCGAAGCAGTCTGGCGAGGCAATTTATTTTCGAATCCGTTGTTGTGTCCCTGATCGCATTTGTGTTCTCACTGGTCTGGGTCGAATTACTGGCCGAGCGTTTCAGCATGCTGATGAACACCACCATTCCGATTATCTGGTGGCAAAGCTTAGCAAAGCTGATTGCAATGATCTTATTTGTGATTCTGGTAGGAGTTGTGTCTGGGGCATATCCTGCCTTCTACCTGTCGGGCATACGACCCATTTCAGCCATTCGCGGAGCTTCGCAATCCGGCGGAAAATATACGCTGAGAAAGGTGCTGGTGGTGTTTCAATTCAGTATTTCGGTTTTTATGATCGTGATATTACTGTTGTTTTATGCACAGATGAGCTTTGTGAAAAACAAAGAACTGGGATTTGACAAGGAAAATGTCGTTGTCTATCAGAATTTTACTGAAAAATTGAGGAACAGCTACGAAAGTTTGAAAACTGAACTGGAGCAAATTCCGCAAGTAATCAGTGTTACGGCCTCTAACCTGGTTCCGGGTAAAGAAAGAAGCAGCAACAATATGGTTCATAAGGAAGGGGATGATTTCGATAATTCCATTCTGATCAACATCAACCGCGTACAGCATGATTATCTGGAAACCTATGGTTTAGAATTGGCTGCGGGCAGGGACTTTTCTAAAGAATACGGACTGGATACGGCTAAATTCATCCTGAATGAAATTGCTGCAGAAAAACTGGGCCTTGAAGATCCGGTAGGAAAAAACATTTATGAAATGGACAGGAAGGGGAGAATCATTGGTGTGTTGAAAAATTATCATGTGAAATCCCTGCACAGTCCCATCGAACCCCTGATCCTGAAAATGTCGAGCCATTATTTCTCCTATGTTTCCGTTCGCATTGTTCCCGGGAGCACAAAGGAGAGCCTGCAGAAAATAAAAGAAAAAATTCAGGCTTTTGATCCCGCCTATGAAACGGATTACTTTTTCGTGGATGCAGCTTTTCAAAATCTGTATGATGCAGAGAACAGGAGCTTCAGGCTTTTTACCTATGCGGCCATACTCGCCATACTGATCTCCATCCTTGGGATTTTTTCCTTAACGGCACTGATCATGCAAAAAAGAAGAAAGGAGATTGGTATAAGAAAAACACTGGGCGCCAATGCAGGCAGCATTGTATTCCTGTTGTTGAACAGCACCACAAAATGGGCTCTTATTGCCAACCTCATTGCCTGGCCTGTGGCCTATTATTTTATGGAAAACTGGTTGCAAAAATTTGAATACCGCATTGAGATCATGCATTTCTGGTGGTTTTTCCTCTTGGCAGCAGCCCTTGCTTATATCCAGGCTGTTGTCACAGTCATTTATCAATCCGTGAAAGCAGCCAGAACCAAGCCCGTGGATGCATTGCGTTATGAATAGGGGGGGGCAATCGATCGAATCACCTCAAGTCAATCGAAGCCCATCTCCCGGACATGAACCTTCGATAAAAGTCGGAACAATCGAACAATCGAGCAATAAAATCCTCATCTAATTCTTAAGATATTATTCCGAACCAGGTGTATTCAATTCAAACACCCTGTTGGAAAGGATCTCATAAAGCAATATCCGGTCGAAACCGCTTTGGAAACTCCATTTCTCAATTTTATTTCTGATGTTGAACTTTTTGCCGGGATTGATCTTCAATGTGCTGATCACCAGCCAGTATTTATCAAAATCCCTGCTCTGGTATAGTTTCAATTTTTCTTCTTTCAGGTTGATGGTGTTCTGGAGTATATCCTTGCTCAGGTCATAGATCAGGAAATTTTTGGCAGGGCTCCAGCATGATTCTTTGAAATCAGGATGAGAAATCAGGGCAATTCCGTCGAGAAAGTCAGGTAATTTATCGTGTACTTCTAATATGTTCAATGACTTCAGCGATATTGTATCCAGTAGTTTTTCAATGTAGAGGCTCAGGAAATCGGCATAAATATCAGTATCTTCCCGTTCTATTGGCGTTTCATTAAAAAAGAATTTGACCAGGAGGGGTGTGTTGTGTTTGTTGTAAAAGTTCCGGGAGGTTTTTTGTACCAGGTAGGATTCGGTTGTCATGACTTCAGCCGGATTGTTCGCATCATGATTTCCGTCGTGCAACCTGGTAAGTTCAATACCGGTTTTTTTCTTTCGGGCCTCCCGGAGGAAAAAATCAGGCGATTCGGATTTTACAAGCCTGCCTTTTGGGAAATCCTGGTATGCATCCCTGAACATCTTCATGATGAGCTTTTCCTCAACATGTTTATTGAATTGCATGCAGTTAAATTTCAAACAAATATACAGGGATTATGGAAATAAAATCACTTTTCTTTGCTCATTACGAGAACAGGCTCATGCATATTATTGATGATATCATTGGTTACGCTGCCGAAGATAAGTTCTTTGATCCCCTTCTTACCTTCTGATACCACGGCAAGCATGTCGGCTTCCTTCCGCCTGGCGAACTTTTTTATGGTGTTCTCAACATTGCTGTTTTCGAGCGTATTGATGGTGTAGTTTTTAAAATGATTTGAATCGGCCAGGTTTTGTAATTTGCTTACTGCTTCGTTGTTATCGACACCATCATCCATGACATAGAGGAAATGTACCTGGCTGTTGAATTCTTCCGCGAACTCCTGGAGGTCATCTATACCGTAATATTCTTCCTTTTGAATGTCAACTGCAAAAACAATATTTTTGGGCTTAAAATCTTTCGTTGGTTCTTTTATCGATATAACAGGGCAATCAGAAGCCTTGATAATATTTTCCGTATGACTGCCAAATAGGTATTCTGTTAAAGATTTGCTGCCTTTTGTTCCAATTACGATAAAATCAACTTCATTTTCTTTTACAAAATGATTGAGACCATGGGTTTTGTTCTCAAAGTCGATATGTGGAGTGATTGTGATATTCCTGTCTTCGTAGTTTTTGATCTCTTCCTGTAATCTGACTTTGTTGGTACGCACAAGCTCTACCATAAAACGGTCGGCTTCACCCCTGGGCATTTTGTTAATGTCACCCATTGCGGTAAAAGTGGTACCTCTTACAGGATAGATTACATTCAGCAATAGAATTTCAGCATTCAGTTCTTCGGCAAGATCTGCCGCAACGTCAAGTCCGTTTTCTGCGGTATCCGTAAAGTCTGTCGGTACAAGTATTCTTTTCATAGCTAAAAAATATTACGTGTGTTAGGTGATTTAGATTCCTGTATATTACTCACGAAGGTTATGCCATCTTTATACAGTTGAACCTGTGGCCATGGTTTAAACGATAAAGATTTTTATCAGAGATTGAAAATCAACACTTGCAGGTGTTATTTTTGTTTATATTCATATTTTTTGTATTATTAATTTGAATTGAATCTGACTGCAAAACTGTGGAGAAGTGTAGAAATCACTCTACTTTTGTTTTAAAATTACATTGATAAATGGAGGATAAATCAAGCAGAAAACAGGAACTTCTGATGCAAATGCTGCGGAATATACCCAATGCTATGATATGGCTGATCGACAGGGATCTTCAAGCAATCATGGCAGAGGGAGCGGAATTGCGTAAAACATTTCGGGATAGAAATTTGAGCGAAAAAGGACACATTCGTGAGTTTTTTGAAACAAAGGTTTATCATGCCCTGAATCCCCTTTTGCGGGTTTCTATGAAAGGTACCAGTGTTTCGCATGAATTGATGATCAATGATCACTATTATTTCATTCAGGCAGTACCGATCAGGGAGAACAACAGTGAGGATGTTGTAGCGTGCATGCTCATATTTGAAAATATTACCGAAGATAAATTGAGCGCTGAAGCCCTGAAGTCAGCTATGAAGCGTGCAGAGCGTTCCAATGAGGCCAAAAGTAAATTTCTGGCCAGCGTTAGTCATGAAATCAGGACACCATTGAATACTGTGATCGGATTTACGGAACAGCTCCTGAAAACCAAGCTGGATGAAAAGCAAAGTACTTTTTTGAATGCAATCAGGGACTCCTCTTCTCATTTGCTTTCCATTGTTAATGAAACCATTACCCTATCCCAGGTAGAAATCGGAGAAATTAACTTCGAAAGCAAAGTGTTTAACCTGGGAGATGTATTCAGTGAGATTGAAAATATTGAACGACTGAAAGCAGAAAAAAAAGGAATTGAGCTGTTTATGATCAAGAGTCATCGGTTGGATTATCCGATATCAGGCGATGTGGTCAGGCTGAAACAAATCTTGCTTAACCTTGTAAACAACGCAATTAAGTTTACTGAGAAAGGATCAGTTACCGTTTCTGCTGAAATAGAAAATGAATATGCAGATGAGGTTGGGATCATTTTCAGGGTAATTGATACCGGGATCGGAATAGAAGAAAGCAAACGTAAATTGATATTCAAAGAGTTTACCCAGGCTGATGGTGGAATTACAAAGAAATTTGGAGGGAGCGGACTGGGACTCACGATTGCAAAAAAACTGGTACAAATGCAAAATGGTAAAATTGCCATTGAAAGTACTCCCGGAGAAGGTTCGGAGTTTATCGTGACACTGCCCTTTAAGAAAGTGCCTTTAGAGAAGCTGCCCGCAACGCAACAGGTTCACATTGATCCCATTGTATTAAAAAATAAATTCATCCTGCTGGTTGACGACGACGAATTAAACCGCTTGCTGGCAAAAACCATATTCGATGAATGGGACGTTCGATATAAGATTGCTGTGGATGGTTTCCAGGCGATTGAAATGTGCCAGGAACACGATTTTGATATCATCCTAATGGATATTCATATGCCGGGCATGAGTGGTATGGAAGCAACACAGCGTATCCGCAAAATGAAAAAGCAAAGAAAAGAACCGCTGTACATCCTGGCTGTAACGGCAAATGTAATCGAAAGGGACTTGCGGAGATTTTTGAATGCAGACATGGATGGATATCTGTTAAAACCTTTTAACGAATCAGAACTTTTTGATACACTTGTGCGGTTTTTCTTCGATGAAAACATTGAGGATATGCAAACACTCAGCAAAACAGAAGAGGAAAAGGCGACAGAACAGGTTTTTGTGGATCAGGACAGGCCTTACAACCTGGCAGAGCTTGAAAGCACAACCAGGGGGAACAAGACATTCTTCAATACAATGGTCAATACCTTTATCTCCAATACACACTCCAATATAAAGCTAATGAGGCATTTTCTGCAAAAAGAAGATTGGAAAAGCATCGGAGAACTGGCGCATAAAATGATCCCCTCCGGCAGGCATATCCAGGCCATGCATCTTGTCGAATTACTTGAGCATACTGAAGACCTCACCCTACGAAAGAAAAATTATGGCACAATACCTGAGATGATTCATAAGATTGTTGATAGCTCAGACCACATCATCAGGGAATTGAAAAAAGAATTAAAACAATAGATACGTATTATGAAGAGAATACTGGTCATTGATGATGATACTTATATCTGCACTTTGCTGGAAAACTTTCTGAAAGAAGAAGGCTATGCAGTGGATGTAGCCTTTGCTGGAAACAAAGGACTTCAAAAGCTCAAAGACAATAATTATGACCTGGTGCTGCTGGATTACAGGTTGCCCGACAGCGACGGCATGAACATCCTGAATAGCATCAAAAGGATGAACAGTACTTTGGAAGTGATCGTCATTACTGCTTATGCTGAAGTATCGGCAGCCGTCAAGCTGATCAAGGCGGGGGCATTTGATTATGTTACCAAGCCCATTCGTCCTGAGGAAATGCTTTCACTCATCAAACAGGCGTTGAAGGGCAGGCGCAAAAGCAGGGGAAAGAAAAGCTTTGAAAAAGAATTTGTAATCGGGGAAAGCCGGCAGATGAAAGAAATTCTGAAACTGGCCAGGATCGTGGCGCCCACCGATATGACTGTACTGATAGAAGGCGAAACGGGAACAGGAAAAGAATATGTTTCCAAGGCCATTCATTACAACAGCAAGCGAAAAGAAAAACCATTTATAGCCGTTGATTGCGGTGCAATCCCGTATGAATTGGCCAACAGCGAGCTCTTCGGGCATGTTAAAGGCGCTTTTACAGGAGCCATTAAGGATAAAATGGGTTCCTTTGAAGCAGCCCATGGCGGTACCCTGTTCCTTGACGAGATCGGTAACCTGCCTTATGAGGTGCAGGTAAAACTATTGCGCGTACTTCAGGAGCGCACGGTAAACAGGGTAGGAGAGAATAA
Organism: Bacteroidales bacterium; assembly: GCA_021740625.1. Classification (GTDB taxonomy): domain Bacteria; phylum Bacteroidota; class Bacteroidia; order Bacteroidales; family JAIOZK01; genus JAIOZK01. The sequence continues at coordinate 54,564 of JAIOZK010000015.1, read as the reverse complement.
GGATATTCGCATTGATGTGAGGATCATTGCAGCTACCAATGAGCCCCTTGTGAATATGGTGAAGGAAAATAATTTCCGCGATGATCTTTACCACAGGATCAATGAATTTAAAATAAAAGTGCCCCCACTTCGGGAAAGGCCTGAGGATATTGTAATTTTTGCAGATTATTTCAGGGAACAGGCCAATGATGAACTGGATAAATCTGTAAAAGACTTTGATGATGAGGTTAAAAAAATATTGCAGAACTATGAATGGATGGGAAACCTGAGAGAGCTCAGAAATGTTGTCAAACGTTCTGTATTGCTTTGCGATAATGAAGTTGTTGAAAGCATCCATATCCCGGATGAGATCAGGCGTCCCGGTCATTTTTCGGAAAAGTCAACTGATCCGCGATCTGATGTAGATCTTAAAGAGGCTTCGCATCATGCCGAACGGCAGGTTATTCTGGATGCCCTGCACAAAGCTGATTTTAATAAATCCAGGGCCGCCAAGATACTGAAGATCGACCGGAAAACCTTGTATAATAAGATCAATAAGTTCAATATCGATCCCACAAGATCATAATGGGTCATCCCATCGAAGCTGAAGAAATTCATTCCCATTGTTGTGAATATTATTCTACAATCTGCATTGCGGTATTTTATTTCTTTACCGAGAAAATTAATGGAGCATTTGAAATTGAAAGCATTTCATAAGTTCGTTAATTCCATCGCAATTGTTGGCATCTTATTTTGGTTCATATTGCTTTAAGAGGTTAACTTATGGAAAAGATAAACCAAGAAGAATTGATAAAAAGAAACCCCTACAGTAAACGCCCCATAGATATTAGTGAAGACAAAAAGGATTATACGATAAGCATTGCCGTGCCTGATTTTGGGCAGGATGATCTGAAGATGAATGTGAAGGATGATATATTGCAGCTTTCCATTAGAAAGAAGCGCATCATGGGCCATGAAAGTAAAAAGGTGTATGAGCGTAATTTCAAATTGCCGGCAAATGCAAATTCAAGATTGATATCCGCCAATGTAGACGGGAATATACTCTATGTGAGAATACCAAAGAATACAATGAGATCGAATCGTATCATATAGAAATTATAATAAATCAGGAAAGTTTTTATTGGCAGGGTTTTTTCCCATGACAATCAAAAAAATTGAAAATTATGTCACAATATCACGAACCAGCAAATGAATTATCAGGAAAGGCCAGGGACATTACACGCGCTCTGGTAAGTTTGAAAGAAGAAATTGAAGCCGTCGACTGGTACAACCAGCGCATTGATATAACCAGCGACGAAGGGCTGAAGCAGATTCTTGCCCACAACCGGGATGAGGAGATCGAGCATGCATGCATGGCCATCGAATGGCTGAGGAGAAATATGGATGCATGGGATGAGAATCTGAAGACCTATCTCTTTACCGATGGTAATATCACCGAACTGGAAGAAGGTGAGGAGGAGGAAGGTGAAAATGAAAGTGATCTGGGAATCGGTAAAATCAAGTAAAGGAGAATATATTATGGATATTTTGAAAAAACAACTTGCTCCCATTACCGAAGCAGCATGGGAGGAAATCAATGAGCAGGCAAGCGAGGTGTTTAAATCGGATTTGTCGGCCAGGAAGTTTGCCGATGTGGATGGCCCGAATGGTCTGGACATGGGTGCCATACCGGCTGGCAGATTGCACATACCCAAAAACCAGGATAAAAAGGAATTGCAATATGGGATACAGGAAGTACATCCCTTGATTGAGGTGCGAACAGCTTTTAAGCTTGATTTATGGGAACTTGATAATATTGAACGGGGTGCCAAGGATATCGACCTGGATCCCCTGGAAAAAGCAGCCAAACGACTGGCGGCCTTCGAAGAAAATGCTATTTATGAAGGTTTGAAAAATGCCAATATTAAAGGATTGAAAAATATGGCGGAAAACCAGGCGCACGATTTTCCGGAGGATTCTTCAAAGATCTTGCATGCCGTAACGGAAGCATTGAGTGTGTTGAAAACTTCTGCCATCGAAGGCCCATACAGTTTGGTGCTGGATGTTGAAAAGTGGGAGAATATATCTACTTTTGTGCACGGTTATCCATTGCGGCAACAACTGGAGCACATTCTCGGCGGAAGCCTGATCCTGGCTCCCAACCTGAAAGGCGCATTTGTGGTATCGGAAAGAGGCGGTGATTTTAAAATTACCCTGGGCAAAGATATTTCGATCGGTTATGAAACCCATGACCGCAACAATGTCCAGCTTTATTTTACAGAAGCATTTACATTCCAGGTGATCGACCCCGCCGCTTTTGTTTTACTAAAATAATAAAAACAGATATGTTAAAAATCAAAGAGTATACGCCGGAATCCGGTATTCCGGCAGAGGAAAAAGAAAAATTGATCGATTTTTTATACAAGCATCTTGACCAGTTTGGAGATCCCAAAGAAGATATTACCAGATGTGTTGACTTCGCAATGAAAGAATTCGATTCTTTCGGGGGATATGTACTGATGGGGTATATCGATGAGCAGTTGGCAGGTGCTGTAGTGGTGAATAAAACCGGAATGAAAGGCTATATCCCTGAAAACATCCTGGTTTATATTGCAGTGCATCGTGATTTCAGAGGGAAAGGCCTCGGCCGGCAACTGATGAAAAAAACACATCAGATGGCCGATGGTACCATGAAATTGCATGTTGAACCGGATAATCCAGCACGCTATCTTTACGAGAAAGTAGGATATACCAATAAATACCTGGAAATGCGCTGGACCGGAGACAAATAGTTGACAGTTAGTAATTAATAATTAATAATTGAGATGGTCATTTCGTTCTGTACTGTTTTGAGCGAAATGACCATTTTTTTATTCTGCTTTCGCGTTTGCTCCCGTGGACAGGAAGTTATGGTTTAACCTGACCGTCAGGCAAGTTTCCCCGATGCTTTGCATCGGAAAATGGGCCCAGGGTTCTGCCCTGAAGTTAAATACTGTTTATTATCCTAGTTGTGTAATGACTTTTGTAAGCCGTTTTTTTACCTCCTCGGCAATGGGCTTTATTTTTTCGTTCTCGACAGCCTGCATGGATGCTACAGGATCTATGGCTGCTACTTCTACGTAATCATTCGGAATTTCGCGTACGATCACGTTGCATGGTAACATGGTTCCTATCTTTTCTTCTTCCTGGAGTGCCTTGTGTGCAAATCCGGGATTGCAGGCCCCCAGTATCCTGTACCTGGGAAAGTCCACATCCAGTTTTTTCTTCAATGTTGCGCTAACATCAATATCGCTCAATACACCAAAACCTTCTTTTTTTAATTCCTCTGTAACTTTTTCAATGGCTTCTTCAAAGCCTGATTTAATTTCTCTGTTGATATAATACTTCATAATATTTTTATTTGGTTAAAAAAATTGTCCGTGAAGAATCTAATCATCATCTCCACGGACAAAAATAAGCATCTGGGATCAAATACCCTTATTCATCTACTTCAAAAGAGATTTTTGCATTGACACCGTAAGAAACGATTTGATTGTTCTCTACGTTGCAATTCATCTCTTTTACATAAATTGATTTGATGTTCTTAACTGATTTGGATGCCTGTTCCAGAGCATTCTGAATGGCATCTTCAAAACTCTTTTCCGATCCTGCAATTACTTCTATAACTTTTACAATTTTCATAATCAATCTTTTTTTGAGATTCTACATTCAATTTCTTTTATTAAAATTCAAACTTGATACCATTGCAACAAACCTGCAGGTGATTGTACGTTTAAGGCCTTTATCCGGGCTTTTCCTGATGTTGCACCTTAAAAACGGTGATTTGCCTGTGTATAAGTCTTTACATATGATGTTGATGAATATGCACAATGCAGCCATCTATTTGATGTTCTCACAGGGAATTTGATAGTTCAGGTAATCCTCCAGTTTTTCCGACATTCGGACATCGTCGAATTGATAATTCCCTTTATGTTCCTGAAAATACCTGGCAGTTTTAACGAAACAATCCCCGTCGAAGCTTTTCAAAACAACGGCAGCAATAAAATTCCTGGAGAGTATATTATCTTCAATATCGCGACTGTACTGCCATTGACCTGTTGGTTCAATAATGATGGCTTTAACCGGTGTCATGCCATTGTACATGTTTTTACTGGCAACGAGTACACCTTCTTCTACTTCAGGCGCGATAATGGTTGCTTCAGGAAGGCGGATACCGAATTTACGCCTGAATTCATCCATTTTGGACTTTTCCACCTGCAGGCTGAAATCACCGCTTGCCAGCGGATCTTTCATGAGGCCCGGTTTGGAAATGTTTTCAGCCCGCATCTCAACCCTGATTTCATGTTTGCCTTCGCTCAGCATGGAAATTTTGTTTTTCCAGTCACTGCTTTGTTCGCTGTACCTCATTTTGTCTTTTTCATCCGGTGCAATGATGATGTCAAAAGCTGTGAATTTATTAAAAGCCTCTCTTGACAGCTCGTCCAACCATTTGATCTCCATCTTGCCATCTATATAAATGACAGTGGAAAAATTGTACTTGTATTTTTCATCATTGTAATCATAGGTCCAGTCAAAATCTTCATAATAATCCGCAAGCGGTTTTTTCAGGAAGATTTTGCCATAGATACTGCTTAAAAGCTTGAAATTGTCTTTCAGTATCCCATTGTTGATGTTTTCAAAATTGATCTTTTCCCTTGCAAAAACAATATCTCCGGCATACTTTTCATGGATTTCCATATTGGTATTTTGTGCCATGACAAGCGAGCTTGGTATTGTCATTAAAAGCAAGATGACGATTGATTTAAATTTTTTGCAAATCATAGTTTATCCTTCTTTTATAATCATATCATGTAATTCAATATCTTCGTTCTCGATCTTTTCGGCCTCAAGTATACTTTGGTTGCTGATCCATTCCCTGGCTTTTTCACCTTCTACTTCGGGGCGACTGCTCATGATAAATGCAGCTACGGGCACATCATTCCTGAACCACCAGGTGCTAAAATCGCCTGCTTTTACATCTCCTCTGTTGAAGACCGTATCGGCTTCCTTGTTATCTCCATAATATTCATAGGAGAGATCAAATATATCGGAGAAAAAGAAAGGCAGGAATTCATAAGGTTCTTTTTGTCCGCTCAATACTTTTGCCGCATGTTTTCCCTGTTTGAAGGCATTTTCCCAGTGTTCCACCCGGCGTAACTGATCAAAAGTCTTATCGGGAAACCTTGCCACGTCACCGGCAGCATAAACATCCGGGATGTTGGTTTCCAGGTATGCATTTACCAGGATACCGTCGTTCAATGCAATGTTCGTTTTTTTAACTGCATTGATATTGGGTTTTACCCCAATACCGGCAACCACCATATCGGCTTTTATGATATTATCGGATCGTAGTTCAACTTCTTCAACTTTTTTGTTGCCGTTGAACTGAACCACTTCATCATGATTGATAAGCTCAATTCCCTGATCGCGATAGTAATTCTGGAGAAAGCCTGCGATATCGGCAGATGCAAATTTGGAAAGTAAGCGGTCTTCGGGGTATACCATAGTGACTTCTTTGCCAAGTTGTTTCAATGAAGAAGCCATCTCAGTACCGATGTATTGTGAGCCGATCACAACAATTTTACTGGCCTCCCGGGCAGCCTTCCTGATGTTTTCCGCATCCTCGATTGTACGGAGATAATGAATGTTGTTGAGGGTGTGGCCATTAACGGCGAGGTACCTGAGTTCTGCTCCGGTAGCAATTAATAATTTGTCGTATCCGATCTTGCTGCCTTTGTTCAGTGCAACAACTTTGTCTTCAAAATCGATAGAATCGGCCCTGACATTCAGCAGAATATCGATTCCGTGATTGTTGTAAAAGTCAGAATCATTCACAAGAATGTCTTTTCTATCCATGTTTGTTGTGATGAAATCTTTTGAAAGGGGAGGCCGGTCCATGGGTAAGATGTTTTCAGCCGAAATGATGCACAGTTCTCCTTTATTTAACCCCTGTTTGACGAATTCTTTCGCTGCATATCCGGCAGTGGTGCCGCCACCAATGATAACATATTTATATTTTTTCATAATATCTCCTTTTGTTTTATATCTCCGTCTTAGTATCTGTAAATTGCATTCACAAGACTGCCTGGTTCAGGCATTTCTTCTTTTTCAAGAAGAAATACTTTGCCACTTTGCATCAGTGTGTTAATGGCTGCAGTGTTCAGCAGGTCGGCATTGTGAGGAGTTTTTTGGTCTTCTTTGTTTATGCTGTTCGTGTCCTTCTCAAAAGTGCCCCACAGGCTGGACCTGTTTCTGATGAAAAGGGTGTCGACTCTTCCATTAAGGGCAGCCGGGATGATTTCTTTTGCTTCAAAGGAAGCCTTCTTGTTGCTCAGTTCTCTTTCGAAGGTTTTGATTTTCACTTTTTGATCCTTTGCGAAATAATCGCTCAGAATATTCATGGCCTTTTCATGCAAAAGGACCGGATCGCTGTGTTCCGGATTTCCCTGAATATGCTCATTATGAAGATGATTGTATTCATTTGCTTCACGGTAAATCGGTATGAGATAATCGACTGCTGCAATGATCAGGGGGGATTTTTTATCGTGGAGTACCTGCATCACACCATTGTTAACTGCCCTGAAATATTTTAACACTTCTTCCTTCTTTTCATCTTTTCCTTCGCCATGTCCATGAAAAATGGTTTTATCGGTTCCGGATTGTCCCTCCCGGAACTGCAGGTATTTTTGCCTGTAATCGAAACCCACAGCTTCTTCAAGTCTTTCCGGCAGCAGATCATCAACCACAAGTTCGTCTATCTGATGAGGATGTCCTTCATAAAGCCTAACATCATGCAGGCTGAGTGCCAGTATGTAAAAGTTTGCCTCTTCATTCAGCAGCGGCAGGAGCGGTTTCAGGTAAAAATGATCCGCCACATAATAGTATTCCTCAAAATGGACCGGCAAGGTAAAATGCCTGAAAAAGTCTTTGCCGATGAAAACTGCCAGCCCGTCCGACTGGTAATTCCAGAAATCACTTTTTGAAAGTAATTCACTGGCAGGTGCCAGATAATCATTGATTTCCGGTTCACTCATCTGGTAAACATGTTTTAATTCCTCTTTCACTTTCTTCAGACTGTTCTTAAATAATTTTTTATCCAGTCCTTTATTCACCTCCTGTCCGGCTCTATGAGTCGGTATGTATATGCTTGTGCAATGCGGTTCATGAAATTCTGCAAGTTCTTCAAATGTCTTCTTATCCATGTTTATCATAAATTATCCTTTATTTGCCTGGTTAAAAACAATGATTGGCAGATCGGTTTCTTTCATGAGTCTTTCGGTGGTACTTTTACTGAAAAGACTTTTCCAGAAACCTTTGTTTTCTTTCAGCAATGCGATCATGTCGACGCTGGTATTATATGCATAGTTTGCAATTCCTTTTGCAATTTTATCGGAAGGCATACTCATCACGCTGATATGGGGATATCCCACCTTTTCACTGACCAGTTCATTGAATCCCTTTTTTTCAATCCTTTCCCTGAAGTCAGGGTTTTCAGTGATATGCAGCGCCAGTATATCAGCTTTGAACCGTCCTGCAAAACCTGAAAGCTCTTTGAGTGATTCGATATCTTCTTTTTGAAAATCCGTTGCATACAAGATCTTCTTGATATTTTCAAACCTTGTCTGGGGTGATATAATAATGGTGGGACAAGGGGCACTTTCCAGGATTGCATCGATGGATTCAATGGCCATTCCCTGTAGTTTTTCTTCCTTCCCTCTGCTGTTCAGCAGAATGATCTCAATCTTTTTCCTGCTGGATTCCTCGATGACCACATCGGGATAAATACCTGTCCTGATATTTGTTTCAATATTAACATCCTCCGGGATGTTAGATTTTATTTCCAGCAGTAATTTGTCAAATTCATTTTTTGCAGTTTCTTCCTGTTCTTTAATATTTATGGGGGAAATAGTTCCTGTTCCAGCAGGGTTCGACAGGGGTTCTATGGGGCCTATCTGCCCGTATGAGGGGTAGTCGATTTGCACAACATACAGCAATTCTATGTTTCTGCCAGTTTCCCTGGCCAGATTCAATCCGTACTGTATGTTGTTTTTTGATGTTGCTGAAAAATCGACCGGGATCAAAATGCTCGACATTTATTCCTCCTTTTTTGACAATAAGGATTAAAAGAATATGCCAAATCATTTGAATGGTTTCAGGGATACATTATCCTGCCCCTAATCCCTGATAAGCAGGTAATACTCAATTTTAATATGTGGAATAACCCTGAATAATGAATTCGTTTTTTGTGTATTTCATCATTGATTGTGAATATTTTTCCACAGGATTTCTACTGGATTTTAGCTTTTTCAGGATGTTTCAGGTTTTTTGAAGAAACCAGAAAGGCATTTACCTTACCGATCAGGATTTCTGCTTCTGCCTTTACGGGAAGTTTGTTCTCATCATCCGTGACCCAGATGGTCAGGCTTTCACCGCTTTTGAAAAGTGTGCCTTCTTCCAGGATGGCAGATAGCTTTATGCAATTGTATTCTTCGTCGGATGCATCCCGGGCGGTTTCCCGGCCTGAATATTTAACCAGAAAATTGTAAGCCCTGTTATCAAGTATGGTATGTACCTGCAGGCTGTCGCCCGGTTTTAGATTGTCATAGTCCAGGTTTCTCAAGACGTAGGCAGCCGTGATCACATCATAGGTGCAGGGAAGTTTTTGCAAAGTATCCATGTTGGAGAGGTTTTTTGATGTGCTGACCTTCGTATATATTTCATTCGTTTTATCATCGAACAAAATGCTGTTGTATTTGAGAAATCCCATTTCCCGGGAATTTCTAACGAAAAACATGGGTTTCAAATCCGGCACTGCTGCCCGGGATTCAAGGTGCTCCCTGACTTTGAAAAGCCAGTCGATTTTTTTTAAACTTCCACCCGTAGCTGTGAAGTGGTAAGCATCGCGGTTTTTGTACATTCCGCGATCTACCTTAAAATATACCTCACCTGCCCTGATCCAGATGAATCCCCACTGGTAGCTCATCTGGTATTTGAGTTGTTCGCCTTCGCGGAAGGCTTTATTCGTATCAATGCATTGTGATTGCGTTGCAAGGTAGGCCAGCAACAAAAGTATGAGCAGCAGATGATCCTTTAGCTTGTTCATTGATCGCAAATGTAAGGATTTCTTTTTCTTGAATTTTTTTCCAGTAACGCATGTTTTTGACCTTTCCATTGTCTAATAGCAAAAATTAACTTATGAAAAGGATTTTACTGTTTTGTTTGTTGGCTCTTGCAAGCCACACGATCGTGGCACAAGATCACGATGTGGGAGGTGGAAAAAGAGGCTCTGCCCGTGGATATGGAAGTGTGTATGGAATGGTACTGGATGAAAAAAGCGGGCTGGCTGTTGAATATGCCAACATCATACTTTACAGTCAAAAAGATTCTACGATGGTTACTGGCGGGGTGACAGATTCGGATGGAAAGTTTGCCATTCAAATGGTTCCTTTTGGAATGTATTATTTGACGGCTGATTTCATTGGTTATGCGAAAACATACAGGGACAAGATCAATGTGCAGAGCGGCAAGCCTGATGTTGAAGTGGGCGATATCAGGATCAGTCCCGGAAGCTATTCCCTGGATCAGGTGGAAGTGGTAGCCGATAAGCTCCCTTTTGAATACAAGATCGATAAAAAAGTGGTTAATGTGAGCCAGAATCTGAAATCTGCCAGTGGCACGGCTGTGGATGTTCTGGAAAACACACCCTCTGTGGATGTGGATATTGAAGGGAATGTAAGCATCCGCGGAAGCGAAAACTTTCAGGTGCTTATCAACGGCAGGCCCAGCGTGCTAGAGGGAAGCGATGCCTTGCAGCAAATTCCTGCACGTACAATCAAAAGTATTGAGATCATTACCAATCCTTCTGCAAAATACGATCCCGACGGAACCGGCGGCATATTGAATGTGATCACCAAGAAAGAAGAAGACCCAGGTTTGACGGGTTTGGTAAATCTTGGTATGGGCACAAATAATAAGTATTCCGGGAATATTCTGCTGAACCAGCGTTTGGGTAAGTTCAATATTTATGGCGGTTTTGATTATCGCAGCGATGACTTTAGTATGGACCGCGAATCTGAGCGAAGAACCGGGTACAAGGATACCACAACATTTCTTGAAAGTAATGATGACAGGACCATGCACCGGGGCGGATACAATATTAAGTTCGGCACCGACTGGTACATTAGCGAGAAAACAACACTGGGGTTTTCCGGGGAATACGGAAGTTTTGAGTTTGGATTCAGCGGGAATGGAAAAAACCACGAGTGGATAGAGCCCGGAGATACAAGCATATATTATAAATCGGAGTCGGAGATGAAAAGACCAAGAGGTTTTTACAGGCTTAACACCAATCTTACGCATAATTTCAACAAACCGGGTCACAAGATTGAGGCTTCCTTATATTGGTCGGACCGTGAAGGAACAAGTGAGGACAAAACCCTGGAATGGCTTACGGATGCAAATTGGATTAATTTGGAGACCCTGAACAGTATCAATAGCAAGGAAACAGGTGATTCGAAAGAAATCAGGGCAAACCTGGATTACACCCTGCCATTCGATGAATCGTCCCACCTGCAGGCCGGTTTTCAAAGCAGGATTGAAAATGATGATGAAGTCCAGACTTTTGAGCGATATGTGGAAAATGTAGGTTGGGTTGAAGACGATGCGTTCAGCAGTTCTTCGGATTATGACAGGGAAATCTGGGCCGCCTACACCACCTTTTCTGATGAAATTGAAAGCATGAGTTTTGGCTATCAATTGGGCCTGAGGGGAGAATATACATTAAGAAGCATTACGGATTCCAGGACCGGTTCAGAGTTTAATATTGATCGCTTTGACCTGTTTCCTTCCATGCATTTGTCGAAACAGCTTACAAACGATAACCAGCTTATGATGAGTTATTCACGAAGGATAGACCGACCCAGAGGGCGCTACCTGGACCCATTCAAGCGCTATAAGGATATCAAAAATTTCTGGCAGGGAAATCCGGATTTAAAGCCCGAATATGTGAATTCTTATGAGCTGTCTTATCTCAAAAAGTGGGGCAGTACATTTTTCTCTTTTGAAACTTTTTACCGGCATACTGAGAATCGAATTACCAGGATACTGACGCCAATGGAAGATGGAATGGTACTGCATACTGTCAAAAATCTGAATGAAGATCACCGCCTGGGTGGAGAGTTGATGTTTAGCAGTCATCTGGGTAAAAAGCTGAATTTCAATATCAGTGGCAGTCTGTATTTTTATAAACTGGATGGTGAACTTTCAAGCGAAAACGTTGTAAAGGAAAGTACCAACTACAATGCTCATTTCAATACAACTTATAAGTTCCTGCCTTCCAGCAGGGCTCAGCTTATGCTGAGATACCGGGGGCCTTCGGCAAGTCTGCAGGGGACTTATAAGGGTATGTTCATGAGTGATTTTGCGATTCGTCATGATTTCTTCAACCGGAAAGCTTCGGCCACCTTGCAGATACGGGATTTGTTTGGAACGGCAAAAAGAGAATTTACTGCTGACCAGGATGATTATTATGAACATATCATGATGCAACGTGAATCGCAAATAGTACAACTCACCCTGAGCTACAGGATCAACAATTATCAACAGGATGGTGAAAAAAACAGAAAACTGCAGGAAAATACGGGTGAGGAGATGGATTACGGATATTAATCAAGTAGATGCGGATTCCGTTAACAACTGTTCTCCGGTTGAATGACTTGAATGCGGAGGCTGGTTTTCCTTTAAAAATTGCTGCTTAGCCTCCTGAGTCGCTTGGCCCCGCGTTGAATGCGCGGGACTTTTTTTGTATTTCACTTCCGGTCTTTGTATTTTTAATTCAGAAAATTCTGAGAAAGTGTAACATCAAATATTTTTTTATGTCTTTAGACAAAAATCAAGCAGGTTTGGAGAAAAGCAATACACCAAAAACCGATGCACTGATAGACAAGATCCGTTCGGATGACCGGAGAGCCCAGTTCGAGTTGTATAAATTATACTACAAAGCCATGTACAATACAGCATATAGAATAACCGGAAATAAAGCAGAAGCAGAAGATGCCATGCAGGAGGCTTTCCTGGATGCTTTCAGGAAGATTGGGCAGTTTGACGGGCAATCCACTTTCGGTGCATGGCTGAAGCGCATCGTCATCAATAAGTCCATTGATCTTTATAAGGGAAGGAAAACATATGTTCCCATTGAAAATATCGATGTTGAGAATGCCCTTCAGGAGGAAGAGGATCACCTGGAAATCCTTTCATACAAAATCAGTGAGATCAGGAAAAAGATAGAGGAACTCCCGGATGATTACCGCGTGATTGTTTCTCTTTACCTGCTGGAAGGATACGATCATGAGGAAATCTCGAATATCCTTGACATCAGCTATGAAAATGCCCGCACCCGTTATTCCAGAGCCAGGAAGCGATTATCAAAGGAATTAAAGAACACGGCCCTGTTTCATTCGGCCAATTAAAAAGAATTGTTATGTCGGTACTTGAAGAAAAAATAAAAAAGAACAAAGAATCCTTCGATGTGCATGAACCTTCGGCAGGACACTTCGACAGGTTCAGCGAAAAACTTGGATATTCCAGAACCTTACAAAGAAAACGCATGGTTTTCGGGATTGCATGGAAAGTGGCGGCTGTGTTTGTGATCGTGTTTGCAATATCTTTCCTCTTGCCTGATCAGCCCTATAATACTGGCAGAGAGCTGGCTTCTCAGGTTATGACTGATGAGAATTATGAGCAGGAACTGCAAAACATCAAAAAATATTATGGTTTTCAGAAAGAGAAGAAACTGGAAAAGATCCAGCAAATGAGCTGCGAAAATCCGGATTGTGCAGAACTGAAGCAATTTGCCACGGAAGAGATCGACCAGTTGGAGCGTTCAACCCGGCAGCTTGAAGAAGATTTTGAAAGCAGTGGGCAGAACAGCAGGTTGTTTCATGCCCTGGTGAATAACTACCAGTTGATGAGCAATGTGCTGGACCAGATCCTTGATAAAATAAATACAATTGAGAATTGATCAAAAATTATAAATCAAAAACGCGTTGTTTGGTTTGAATGTAAGTCACTGTAAACCCAGTCTTCGACTCCGGTCTCAGACTGACAACCAATATCTTGCATAATCAAAACCACGCAACGCTGTAATTCACTAACCAATATTAATTATTATGAAAAAAACAATTTTACTCTTAAGCGGAATTCTCTTGATCAGCCTGTTTAGCAGCAATCTTTTTGCCCAGGATGAGGAGGTCACCAGTACAATCAAAAAAGAATTCAATGTGAATGCAGATGCCCTGTTGAAAGCAAAAAACAAATATGGGGAGATCAGGATTGAAAACTGGGATAAAAACCAGGTAGCATTCGATGTTGAAATGCAGGTTGTAGCAAATACAAAAGAAAAAGCCAACAAGGTACTGAAAGATATTAAAGTCAATATCTCAGGTTCGAAAGATCTGGTTGAAGCATATGTAGACCTCTCGGATGTGAAATGCAAGAATGATTGCAATTACGAAGTGATCATGAACATCATGATGCCTGCATCCATGCATGTTGACCTGCTGATGGAATACGGAAAGCTGCATGCAGAGGAGATCAGCGGCGAGGCTAAGATCGGTGTTAAATATGGTGTTTTGAATATTATTGCACTGAACAACAATGATGTTGAACTTTTTCTCAAATACAGCAGTGCAAGCATCAATCGATTGAACAAAGCTAAAATGGAGATCGCTTATTCGGAGTTTTTTGTTGGCCAGGCTGCTTCAATGGCTGTTGAGTCGGAATACAGCCAGCTTGAAGCGGAAAACATACGCAGCATCGAACTGGAATCTCAATATGATGAAATTGATATTGATGAATGTTTTTCCTTTGCAATGGATTCCAAGTTTACACATGTGGAAATCGATGAGTTGAGCAAAGACCTCATGGTTGAAATGAAATACGGAAATCTGGAAGTGGAAAATATCAATAAAAACTTCAACAAGATCCACATCAATACGGAATACGCGAATGCCAGTATTGGCATAGACAGTGATGCCAGCTACACCTTGGAAGCTGAAGCAAAATACGGTTCGGTAAATTACCCAAAAGACGAGGCGAAGGTCTCGAAGGAAACCGAAGGTTATACCAAATTCTACTATTCTGGTACTGTGGGGGAAGAAACCTCACCTCAATCGGAAGTAATCATAAAATGTAAAAATGCAAATGTGAATCTTTAATAAATAAATTGATCATTATGAAAAAACAAGGATTAAATTTTCTTACGAGCCTGGTCATAGTCATGACAACCGGTTTTATGCTGAATAGCTGTATCGCACAGGGAATTAAAGGAAGCGGCGATGTGGTTAAAGAAGAAAGACAGATCGGCAGCTTCAATGCTATCGAGGTAGGGGGTGCATTTGATATCATACTGAAGCAGGGTACTGCAGAAAAATGCATGGTAGAAGCGGATGACAACCTCATCGGATATATTGTCACAGAAGTAAAGGGCAATACTCTGAAGATATACCAGGAGAAAGGATTCAGGGATGCCGGGGAGCTTAATCTTTATATAAGCTTCGTTGAACTGGAAAACATCGAGATCAGCGGCGCTGCAGAACTGGAAGCCAAAGATAAACTGGAACTGGGTGATTTCGGCCTGATTGCCAGTGGTGCCAGCGAAGTGGAAATGGAGCTGGAGGCTGCAATTATCCGTTTGAACATCAGTGGTGCGACAGAAGTTAAGATGAAGGGTAATGCAGACAAGTTAAAAGGTGATTTCTCCGGAGCTTCTGAATTTGATGGATGGGATCTGAAGGTGAAAGAAGCTGAGATCGAAGCCAGCGGATCATCGGATGTAGAGATCAATGTTTCTGAAGAATTGAAGATTGATGCTTCGGGAGCCTCTTCGGTTGACTTCAAAGGCAATCCCAGGGTGATGAAGCATGTGAGCGGGGCGGCGGACGTTGATCAGAATTAAGTAAGGCGCTAAGAAGTTGAACCGCTAAGGCAGGAAGACGCTAAGTTTATAATAGCGTCCTGGCAACTTAGCGGTTTTTATTTTTCGATCATCTTTTTGAAGTCATCCAGGCTGATCAGTGGAATACCCAGCTCTTCGGCTTTTTTTCTTTTGCTGGGGCCCATGTTATCACCGGCTATGATATAGTTGGTATTTCCCGAAACCGACCCGGTATTCTTGCCTCCATGCAATTCGATGAGATTTTTCAGTTCATTCCTCGAAATGTTTTCAAAGCTGCCTGAAATGACGAAGCTTTTTCCTTCAAGAGTGTTTTTAACACCAGGCTTATCTTCCCTGATCTCAAATTGCAAACCTTTTTCACGGAGTCTTTGGATCATCTCCAGATGCTCCTCGCTTTTGAAATAAGCAATCAGTGCTCCTGCAATCCGTTCTCCGATTTCATCAACAGCAACAAGTTCTTCATAGGATGCTTCCATGAGCCTGTCCATGCTTTTGAAATGTTGTGCCAGCTTTTTGGCTACCGTTTCTCCAACATATCTTATCCCCAAAGCGTAAAGTACTTTCTCGAAGGCTGTCTCCTTTGAGGCTTCGATTCCTTTGAGAATATTCCTGACTGTTTTATCCCTGAATGATACCTTTCTTTCTTTTTTCTCGGTATCTGCCGGATAAACTTTTTCAAGGCCGATCAACTGTTCGTATTTCATGTCGTAGAGATCGGCTGCATTGCGGATTAATCCACGGTCGTAAAGCAATTCAATTTTTCCTTCACCCAAACTGTCAATATCCATGGCCTTGCGGCTGATAAAATGTTCAATCTTGCCTTTGATCTGGGGTGGGCATCCCTCCTCGTTCGGACAGTAATGGGCTGCTTCTCCTTCTTTCCTGATCAAGGTTGTGCCGCATTCAGGACAGTTTTTGATGAATTTTGTTTTTTCGGCACCGGCGGGTCTTTTATCCAGATCCACGTCTACGATCTTGGGAATGATCTCACCTCCTTTTTCGACAAAAACGGTATCTCCGGTGCGAACATCCAGTTTTTCCATGATGTCGGCATTGTGCAGACTGGCCCTTTTCACGATGGTGCCTGCCAGCAATACAGGTTCCATGTTGGCAACCGGGGTGACTGCTCCGGTTCGCCCCACATAATAAGAAATGCTCTTCAGTCTGGTAGAAGCTTTTTCGGCCTTGAATTTATAAGCAATGGCCCAGCGGGGCGATTTGGCGGTAAATCCCAATGCCTGTTGCTGGGACAGATCATTTACCTTGATCACAACACCATCAATATCATAAGGCAATTCCGCTCTGTTTTTGTCCCATTCATTGATAAAATCGAAAATAGCATCGATATTCCTCACCTTAACCACATATGGAGATGTTCTGAAACCCCAATTCCTGGCATTTTGCAGGTTTTCATAATGCGTTTTGGTGTTCAGCTCATCTGATGCTATGTTGTAAAGAAAGCAGTCGAGTGGTCTTTTGGCCACGATAGATGAATCCTGCATTTTAATGGTACCCGAGGCAGCATTTCTGGGGTTGGCAAAAGGTGGTTCGCCATTTTTTTCTCTTTCTTCGTTCAGGCGGGCGAATCCTTCATGCGGATAATAAACCTCACCGCGGATCTCAAATTCATCCGGATATCCGTTCTCCTGCAGTTTCAGCGGTATGCTGTTGATGGTTTTGATGTTGGTGGTAACATCATCTCCCTGCATACCATCACCCCGGGTAACGGCTCTGAGCAGCAATCCGTTTTCATAAGTCAGGCTGATGGCGACCCCATCAAACTTCAATTCACAAACGTACTCCAGATCGCCCTGGATGACTTTCTTTACCCGTTTGTCAAAATCAATGACTTCCTCTTTTGAATAAGTGTTGGAAAGAGATAACATTGGATATTTATGGCGGACGGTTTTAAACTCTTTGGTAATGTCGCCACCAACACGTTGACTGGGAGAATTGGGATCGCGGAATTGCGGGTATTCCTTTTCCAGGCGGATCAATTCTTCCATCATCATATCATATTCATAATCGCTGATGACGGGCCGGGAAAGGACATAATACAGGTAGTTGTGTTTTTCGAGATCCTTTCTCAGTTGTTCTATTTTGTTTTTGGCCTGCTTTTTATCCATAACAGAATTATTAAGGCTTCTTTTTGGGAATCTTTTCCTTGTTCCTGTATATATAAATAACATTATTGGCATTTACAGGGTTCAGCCAGTGCATGACTTTATCGACGAAACCGGGTTCTATCTTTTCTTCAAATACAAGCCCAGGCATTTCCTCTCTCAGGTTTTGAACCCGCTTGTCGAGGCTATCTTTTTCGAAAAACAAAACAAAGGAAGCGGCACCCGGTCCGCTGAGGTGACCATTGCCGGCATGCCATTCGATGGGAATTTGTTTTGTGATCTTATGTTCTTTTACCCATTCTCCCAGGTAAAACCTCGGGATCATCTTGGTATCATCCTTATTGGTGTTTTCGGTCAGGATGAAACCAATGTTATCATATTTTGACAAATAGGTCATGGATTCAACACGGGCTTTTTTTGAGTACATGGTGCTTACTATCAGAAGCATGCTAAGGTTGATGACCCAGAAAAATGACCAGCTTAGCAGATGAAGCTTCCTGTGTTTTTGCCAGAAAGTTGAATGGTCGTAGAATTTTAACCATCCCACAATACCCAGCACAATGATAAAGGGTATGATGGGAAGAATAAATCTTTCCTGCTTGTTTGGAAAGGCGGAATGAAAGATAAGGAAGAGCGCCGATGGCAGAAAGAGCAGGAGATTTTTTCTCCATTCCCGGAGAAATCCGAAGAAAATAAAAAAACAAACCGGCGGGAGTAATAATCCCAGTATCAGTAAGATGTAACTGTACCAGGCTATTACATTGTAGTCATAAGCATGTTCGAGGTTGTAGAGGATATATGCCTGCAATTCTCCAAAAGGATATCCCCAGATAAAAAGATCAACAATTCCCTGCACGAGAAAAATGGAAAGAAGTGTGCCGAGCGCGGTAAAGAGGGTTTCCTTCCATTTCTGTTGCAACAGCAGCGCCAATCCTACGCCTCCTGTAAAAATCAGCGTCTGGTAGCGGATTGAAAAAGCAAGGCCGAGGAAAAAACCTGCCCAGAAAAAATATTTTAGATTATTCGTTTTATGTTCATTCTTGATGATGAGCCAGAGGGCATACATCATGGGGGGAACACAAACCACTTCCACAAGGTTTCTGACACTTAAAAATG
The DNA here is from genome assembly GCA_021740625.1 of Bacteroidales bacterium. Lineage (GTDB taxonomy): Bacteria > Bacteroidota > Bacteroidia > Bacteroidales > JAIOZK01 > JAIOZK01. The sequence goes on along the minus strand of JAIOZK010000015.1, from coordinate 36,354 downwards.
GCATCAACCAATACAGGGCAAGCAAAAGGCCGGCAAGCCTTGCTGATCTGCGGTTGTGAATTTTCAGGGCAATTCTGTATCCCAGAATCACTGTGATGAGAGAATAGGCTGCATGGATCAGACGGACCAGAAACATTTTACCCTGTGGATTGTGAATGCCCAGGAAATCCAGTAAATAAAGGAACAGGTAATGAAATCCCACGTAAAAAAAACTATGGCCTGTTGGGCTTGCATCCTTTGTGCTGCCCGGCAACCAGTTGTTGTAGTCATATCCATCGACCCACGACTGGGAAGCTTCAATCACCAGGAAATGATCGTCATGCATGCCGAATCCCTTTGAAAAAAAGACAGCCAACAGTCTGAACAATACCGCCAGCCAGAGAATGAGTGTCAGGGGTTTTTCGTTCCAGATCTTTTTTATTGTATCCATAAGAATTGATTGAGGTAGCAAAGGTAAATATTTAAGTATTTGTTATACTTGCATCACAGGAACAAAAAAGGCCCGGCAAAGCCGGACCTCGGTAAATGTTAGTGACATTCATAAAAATTAACGAGAAACAATCTTTTTCCAGTTCACATCCCTTGGGTTGATGCACATCACCGGGATCTGAGAGGTGTTGAAAATAATATCTTCGTCGTAGCTGCCCAGTATAAAAGATGAAAAACCTTTTTCGGGATTGGTCATGATCATGATAAGGCCGGCATTGGTTTCGGTGGCATAATCGATCACCTGTTTGGTGAAGTTCCCGCTCCTGCCGGCTTTGGTAATAGAATAATCCACTTCGTTTGCCTTGAAGTGGTTTGTAATCAAAACAATTGCATCCTCTATGCCTTCACTGTCGAGGTGATAAATATGTATCTTGGCGTTGAACTGTTTTGCGATATAGGCAGCCCATTTTGTTTTTTCCCATGGACCGGAATCACTTGTGATCGGCAGCACAATATCGGTATATTGCTTTTCAAAATATCTTTTCTGGGTTACGATGACAGGGGCTTCGGAGCTGGTGATCACTTTCAGCGCGTAGCTGCCTGTCAGTTTCTGCATACCGATTTTTCCATGGGTACCCATAAAGATCAGATTGGCACCAATGTCCTTGGCTGTTTCACCAATGGTACTGAAAATATTTCCTTCCCTGGCGATGGTATCAACCTCGACCCCAAATTCTTTTTTCAATTCTGCGGCCTGGGTATTCAATTCCTCGTGAACTGCATTGATATCTTTACCTTCTTTTTTCAAAGTTGCCTTTGTGTTTTTGTCGATCACATGCAAAAGGCTGATCTTAAAACCAAGATATTTTGCTGCATTGCCTGCCATCCTGGCGGCGTTTGCAGTAACATCGGAAAAATCTGTAGGCACTAAGAGAACATTATTCATTTTCGAACGCTTTTAATTAATTCTTCAACAAATATAGAAAATAATTATCGAGATTAATTTAATTAATTATGAATTATTCAACTGAGCATATTTCTTTGATCATTTCCAGGTTTTTCTGTTTCCCTGCTTCCCGCTCCTGTTTGGCCCAGTTTGTAAAATACTGATGTGATTCAAGAAACTGTATCTGGTTCGCATACCAGTCTTTCAAATTAAAATTGATGATGTCCATCCGGATCCATTCAAGGCGCAGCCTGTGAGAGATCATAAAGAAATCATCCCGCCCCAGGTAATCCAGGTCAGCATCGCAAATAATTTGCTGCATTATGGTGCTGGCCTGCTGCGGTAATTTCGTGGCCATGATCATGTCGCAGATACTTTCAATGTCTTTTTTTGAATAATTGAATTGATCCAGGGAATCTTTTGCAATTTTGCAGGATTGCTCCTCATGGGATCCATAGTCAATCAGCATGCCGGAATCATGATAGAGACAGGCTGTTTTGAGGAGTATAAATTCTTTTTGTCCGAGCTTTTCATTGGCAGCAATCTGAGTGGCAGATTCTAACACATCCAGGGTATGGTCAAGGTTATGATAGAAAAGATTGGGATTGATATTTTGTTCAATCCTTTGTATGATATATTCGCGTGCTTTTTCAAAATCCATTTTCAGTCCTTCTTTTCAAGTGCGTTTCATTCCAGTATTATTCGAAATTACAAAATCTCTTTGAAAGATCCTGTATTGTTTAATTATTCAGGCAGTTGGTTTTTCAGCGGTCCGGGCTTATATCATTCAAATTTGTTCTCAAATTTCTGAATTCCGTCCCAATCATCGGGAACCCCTTCCCGTATCAGTTTTTTACACCTGTTGAGGTATACTTTGGCAGCTTTGTCATCCGGATTTTCGGAATAGATGCTGAGGAATATCTCCAGGGCTTTTTCGAACTGCATGTTTTTATAGAGTTGCAGTGCTTTGCCAAATTCTGTTTTGGTACTGATCTTCAATTCTTTGATTTCGGCAGGTTCTCCATCCAGGACTTCAAAAATATAGACAGCTTCTTTTTTGCCTTTGACTTTTACAATGTCGAGGAACCTGTAATTATAATGACTCGGGTCGTTGATCCTGATCAGGGTGTCTTCTGATATGATGATGGATCCTCCATAAAGTTTATTGAGTCCTTCCAGGCGTGAGCTGAGGTTCACGGCATCAGAAATAACGGTTCCGTCCATTCTGCCTTCACCGCCCACGATCCCCAGCATCAGGTTTCCGGTGTGTATTCCGAAACCATTGCTGATGGGAGGTTTCCCAAATTGTTCCATCACCTGATTGAACTCCACCAGCTTGATACGCATTTCGATGGCTGCATTGAGGGCGTCCTCGGCACGCTGGCTGAAAAGAGCCATGATGGAATCTCCAATGTATTTATCTACAAATCCTTTGTTGCGGCGGATGATAGGTTCCATATACCCCAGGTAATTGTTCAGGAAATTGAAATTCTCCCGTGGGGTCATGTCTTCCGAAATCGTGGTAAAATTGCGGATGTCGCAAAACAACACAGTCATTTCCTGCTGTACCTGATCGCCCAGGCTGATATCGGCAATGCTTTCCTTGCCCAGGTATTCGAGGAACTGCTTGGGTACAAATCGTGCATTGGCCTGGTTAATCCTGGAAATGCTTGTGATATAATCTTTGATTTTCTGCGACATATCGTTATACCCTTCGGTCAATACACCAATTTCATCATTGGTCCTTACGATGCTGAACTGGTCCATTTCCCCCTTGCCTGTTTTCTCCATCTTCCGCAACAATTCGCTTACGGGTAGCACAATGTCACTGGTGGTCCAGTTTACAAAAAAGAGGATGTAGATGAAGGCTACAAAAATCCCGGAAAAGATACCGGTGAGCATCAGGATGCTGTCAAAAATATTGACATAGAAAAGGTCCTGCATGTTGCTGAAACTCAGACTGCCTTCTTCCAGCAAGTCGTAATACTTACCCAGCAATATTCTCCAACCCTTGTCATCAATCTCCTGTAGGTTTAACTCCTGTATGTTGGTCAGTCCGAGGAAAAGATAAAATATTACCAGGATCAATGGCAGCAGTGTGGTTACTGCGGAGGAGACCCAGAGCCTGTTCCTGATCTTGCCGGCCTTCACTTTGAATATCCTTTTCTTCAATTCTTCCATTGAAAAGACAAAATCCAGGTATCTGATATGTACCCGGTGTTTTTCCCAGTTATAAACAAAGATCAGTGTAAGCAGGGAAGCCAGAACCGAAATGAAAAAGTAACGTATATAAAAGCGGCTTACAATATCACTGAAATCATGGTTGTGGAAAATAATAACATAGAGCATATAAATGAGTATGAGGCCATATGATATGGAAAGTATGCCCACATTGATCATGGGTACTTTAAGAATAAATCTTTTGACAAATTTCTTGAGCCCTTCGGAAATTGTTTTTTTCTTTCTCTTGCGGTTGAAATAAATTTTAAAGGGAAGATTGAAAGCAAAACCAACCAGAAAGGAAATGATCAGCAACTGGGGCAAAAGGTTGATGGTTTTGATAAGCATTTGCTCATCTTTTTGTATGTTCTCTTCTGTCGCCTGGATTTCTGATTCCAATTCAGATTCCAGGGAGTCCCTGGGCAAAACTTCATCCTGAACTTGCGGGATGGTATCAGAAAGCTGGGTTTCATTATTCCCATAGATCAAAAAAGATGAGTTTCCGTTGTCTGCCCAGTCGGGACCGTATTTGGCCAGCAGGATCAGTGAAAGAGGCAAAACAAGGAAAATATACAGGATCGTTGCTATAAGGTAGATCCTCAAACCATGAAAACGGGGTACTTTCTTGCTTTCTGTCATATAATGGTCGATTGCTCTTGATTACGGATCAAAAGTAAAGGTGTAAATATAAGCATAAGCTTAAAATATGTTAAAATAAATCAAGGAAAGTTAAGATAGCAATAAGTTTTGAGTTTTGAGTTTTGAGTTTTGAATTTTTAGTCTTGAGTTGTACCGATCAATTATCAAACCTGTCAGCTTTAAAGGACATCTTCGAATTTGTAATCAAGGTATGCAATCTGCCACCTGCCTGTCTGCCGTGGCCTTGCCGACTGCCTAATGCCGACTACAAATCTCAGCCTACAGACTAAAATGCCCTTTATACTCTAGTGCGTTCTCCCGCAAAGTACTTCTGCTGAAACCACAGCGCCACATTCACCAGGGCGATTAGCACGGGTACTTCCACCAGAGGTCCGATCACTGCAGCGAATGCTTCACCTGAATTGATACCGAAAACCGCTACGGCAACTGCGATCGCCAGTTCAAAATTATTGCTGGCTGCTGTAAAAGCGATGGTAGTGGTTTTGGAATAATCGGCACCGGCTTTTTTGCCCATCCAAAATGAAACCAGGAACATGATGACAAAGTAAATGACCAGCGGAATAGCGATGCGGACCACGTCCAGCGGGATCTTTACGATGTATTCGCCTTTCAGGCTGAACATCACCAGAATGGTAAATAAGAGGGCGATGAGTGTAACAGGACTGATCTTCGGGGCGAATTTTTTGTCGTACCATTCTTTGCCTTTAATACGGGTCAGGACCGTCCTGGTCAAGAATCCCGCGGCAAAAGGTATTCCCAGATAGATCAGTACGCTTTTGGCCACTTCCCCGATGGTGATGTCCACTTCAAAGGATTTTAAGCCCAGCCATCCGGGCAATACTGTGATGAATATCCAGGCATAAAGGGAAAAGAAGATGATCTGGAAAATGGAGTTGAAAGCCACCAGGCCGGCGGCATATTCCCGGTTGCCTTTGGCCAGGTCGTTCCACACGATCACCATGGCGATGCAGCGGGCCAGCCCGATCAGAATGAGTCCGGCCATATAATGCGGGTAAGCCGGCAAAAAGATGATCGCCAGCACGAACATCAGTATTGGGCCGATGATCCAGTTCTGCACCAGTGAAATGCCGAGTATCTTCACATTCCTGAAAACACGGGGCAATTCTTCATACCTGACTTTTGCAAGGGGAGGGTACATCATCAGGATCAAGCCGATCGCAATCGGTATGTTGGTGGTGCCTGATTTGAACTGATCCCAGAAATTCGCAATGCCCGGGTAGAAATGACCCCAGAAAACTCCCACAAGCATGGCAGCAAAAATCCAGAGGGTCAGGTAACGATCTAAAAAGGATAGTTTTTTTCCTGTTTTCATAAACTAAGCTTTATTTGCGGTTACAGTGATGCTGAATATCCCACTTTTGTTTTCCCTGAATGTTTTGAGCTCTTCCCTGGAAATATATTGTAACAGTAACTCATCCGGAACATTGATCTTTTTTTCTTTTTTGATCTCGATACCAGTGAAACCATTTCCCCGGATTGTTTCAAGGTACTCATCTTTCTGAAGCGCACCTGATACACAACCTGCATACATTTCGGTTGCTTTCCGTATGTTTTCGGGCAGTTTTCCTTCCAGCACAACATCAGAAACACAGAAGTGGCCAAGCGTTTTCAATACCCTGAAAATCTCGGAAAACGCTTTGTTTTTATCAGGGACAAGGTTCAGCACACAATTACTGATGATCACATCGGCCAGTTCATTTTCAAAAGGCATGCTCTCAATGTCCCCTTTCACGAAGGAAATGTTTTTCAAACCCAGCTTTTTTGTATTCTTCCTGGCTTTGGTGAGCATGGCACCGGCAAAATCCAGTCCCCATACCATGCCTTCTTCACCCACAATGGAGCGGGCTACGAAGCAATCGTTTCCGGCTCCTGAGCCCAGGTCAATTACGGTATCTCCCTTTTTGAGACCGGCATGTTCGGTTGGCAGTCCGCAGCCCAGGCCCAGATCAGCATCAGTATTATAACCCTGTAATTCGGAGTAATCATCACTGAAGATGGTATAATCGACTTCTCCGCAGCAATCGGTACTTCCGCAGCAGGAGGTTTCATTTTTTTCTTTGCTTTGCTGTGCAATCTGGTTATACCGTGTCCTTACGACCTCTTTTAAATCATCCTTTTCGAATTTCATGATTGTATGTTGTTTTTATAGAATTCGTAAAACTTCTCTTTTATCTGATCCCTGACCTTCCTGAATACCTGTAAGACTTCCACTTCATTGCCTTCGGCTTTGGCCGGATCTTCAAAACCTATGTGGAGCCTGTTCTTTACCTTACCGAAGAATGCCGGGCAGCTTTCGTTGGCATCATCGCAAACAGTTATTAAATAGTCAAATGAATCATTCAGAAATTCATCTACTTGTTGGGGTTTGTTTTTGCTCAGGTCAATACTCAATTCCTGCATTACCTGAATGGCTTTGGGATGAACTTCATCAGCCGGTTCGGTTCCGGCGGAAAAAACTTCAAGCTTGTCGTTGAAGGATTTTAAAAAGCCTTCTGCCATCTGGCTGCGACAGGAGTTACCGGTGCATAGTATTAATATTTTCATAATGATTATAAGCTGTTTTATAATGGATTAATGATTGAAATATGGACAGTTTACAGTGATACATTCTTTGTTCTGATCCGAATGACTACAGTGAATTTTTTCCTCTTTTTCAAGCTGTACATGATATTTCTCCTCGAAAAAGTCAATTGCCGTTTCAATAGCCAGGAGGGTATCTCTCTTACAGCATCTTGGTCCTCCCAGCCTGGCAATCTTTTCCAGCGATTTTGATGTCATTAAATTTGCATTGCTCCAGCCCTCTTTGGATAAAGGTGTTGCCTGTGTATATGCACTGATGAAAATACCTGTTCCGATAGCTGCTCCGCAACATCCATAAAAGCCGCAAAATCCGCCCAGTATATTGGCCGACCTGTGTTCGGCAACCTTCAGGGCCTGTTTCAGGTTCATGGAATCGCCATCGGTATTTTTTGCTGCAGCCAGCAAAGCAGCCGGTACCAGGTAGTGATGTTCAGGGCCATGCATCTTTACAGACGGGTGCTCAAATAATCTTTGTGCGATCAAAACAGGGTTCACGGATTTTGTACTCAGGCAGACATTCCTGATCACCTCAACGGCATCATAAGCATGACAATCATCACAGATGTAGTGACCCCAAACACACTTTACATTTGAAATAAAGTCCAATTCACAATAGCTACATTTCATTTCCTCGTCATGTTCGAGGTATTGCAATTCCTCACCACACTCGAGACATCCTGTTTGTTTGTTTTGCCGATCCCTCATTCTTTATTCATTTATAATTTTTATTTTCTGCATGCTTCTTTCATTATCTTAAGCATCTCTTACAAAATATTGAAATATATAATAATCACATAATACAAACCCACTGCGATAAAAACAATTGCAATCAGTTTTCTGAACCATTTTTCAAAAGTTTTCAGCCTGTTGTAAAACAGTCCGACTTCATTAAGCGTAAAAGCGATCAACCAGGCAAAAATGATTACCGGCAGACCGGTTCCTGCGGCAAAAACAAGCGGGAGCAAAAGTCCTTTTGCACTTACGATCGTCATGGGGATCAGTAATCCAAAATATAGTATGCCGCTGTAAGGACAAAATGCAAGAGCAAATACGACACCCATGAGAAAGACTCCCAGGTAGCCCTGTCTGCCGACTTTCTCCATTTTCTCGTTAAAGTTTCCAAAGCCCGGTATGGAAAAGCGGATGATGCCCAGCATAAATATTCCGATCAGCATAAGCAATGGTCCCAGAATCCTTTCTCCCCATTGCTGAAAAAAACCTGCAAAATTCAAACGTCCTGCTCCGATGAAAAGAACGACACCCAAGGCGGTGTAGCTAAAGGCTCGCCCCAGTGTATATACCAGCCCATTGATAAAAACCTTTTTTCTGTTCTGGAGATCTTTGCTGATGTATGCAATGGCTGTAATATTGCTTGCCAGCGGACAGGGGCTTATTGCGGTCATCAATCCCAGTATAAATGCTGAGATAATCGGCCACTTTGTATTATCCAGGATCTCCTGTAGAAACTCCATCAGTTATTAATCTTATAATATTGGTTCAATGGTTTGTTTGATTGTTTCTTTCAGCTTGTCTGGTTTTGTGAGGGCATACATGAAACCATCCGTTGTGATATCCATTTTATTTTGCCCCCCAATCACGACCAGGGTTTGGGAATTAATTCCGTACTTTTCCCCGCTTTGTTTGCCGGCTTTCAGGTCAAGGTTAACGGATTCGAAACTGATCTTTCCAGATTCTATATGGTTGGGATACAGGTCAGCCAGGGCTTTTTCCGTTTCTTTTTCAACTGCGTTGCAGGTTGCACACCGACGAGTGAAATGAAAATACAGAACCTTGATCTGATCGTTTGTATTTATTATTTCTGGTTTTTCAGCTTTTTTGTTTTGTCCCGGATTGCAGGAAATTAACATTGAAAATCCGGTGATGGTAATGATCACTGACCAAAAAACTAGTTTTTTCATGCTTTAAGTTTTATCTGGTGATTTCTTTTTTAATTTCATCAATGCCTGGAATTCTACCTTTGATCCTTACACTGCCGTTGACGACAAGGGCAGGAGTGGAGCTAACTCCATAATTCATGATTTGCATGATGTCGTCGACTTTCTGAACATCTGCTTTCAGGTTCAGTTCATGCAATGCCTTGATTGTCATTTTCTCAAGTTTTTGACATTTCGCACAACCTGATCCCAATATTTTAATTTCCATCCTGAACTGGTTTTTGCTGGTTCATTAATTCACGAAAAAGTTTATTGGCCTGGGCCCAGTTTTTGGGCTCTATGCAATACCGGATCTTGGGATATTCGATACTTCCCTGTATCAGCCCGGCATTTTTTAATTCCTTTAAATGCTGCGATAGTGTTGATCGGGCGATCGGCAATATCTCCGCCAGGTCCCCGCTGAAACAACAACTCTGGTTCGAAAGCAGCTCCATGATATAGACCCGTACGGGATGAGCCAGGGCTCTCGCATAACGGGCAAGCTTTTCATGCTCTGATGTTATGATCTCTTTTTTCATTTTGTATTTCGTAAAAATACGAAACAAAAGTATGCAATCATTTTTATATAACAAATTCCTGATTAACTTTTTTTGTGAATAAATTCCAGGATGGTGTAGAATTGCCCTGGTTCAAACCATTGAATACTTGGATCTTTTTTGAACCAGGTCAGTTGTCTTTTGGCATAGCGGCGCGTATTGGTTTTGATCTTTTCGATGGCGTGGGCTAGTTCGGTTGATCCATCCAGGTAATTGAAGATCTCTTTGTACCCGACTGTATTCAGTGCGTTTTCGTTCTTATAGGGTCTAAGACCCATGACTTCTTTAAGCAGTCCTTTTTCAATCATCCGTTCCGTGCGCCGGTTGATCCTGTCAAATAATTTTTCCCTGTCTGTGTTCAGGCCAATTTTTATAATATTAAACTCCCGTGATTTGGGCTGACTTTTCCTGAGGTCTGAATATTTCTTACCGGCAATGCGGCATACTTCAATGGCTCGCATCAGGCGTTTGGGATTGTTCCGGTCCACTTCAGCATAATATTCAGGATCGAGGATTTGGAGTTCTTTTTGAAGAGATTCGATACCTTCATTATCAAGCTGATCTTGCAATTTCTTCCTGATTTCCGTGTCGGCATCCGGCAAATCATCAATGCCACGACACAATGCATCGATATACAAGCCACTGCCTCCGCATAGTATTGCATGAGATTTCGTTCTGAAAATTTCTTTCAGAATGTAAAGCGCATCCTGTTCAAACATGGAAACATTGTAGGTATCCTGGATGGACAAATGACCGATCAAATGATGTTTTACTGCTGAAAGCTGGGCAGGGGAGGGTTTGGCTGTACCGATATTCATTTCCCTGTAAAACTGCCGGGAATCTGCTGAGATAATTTCCGTTCCCAGTTCTTTGGCCAGTTGTATGGAAAGTTCTGTTTTGCCAATGGCTGTCGGGCCGCATATTACTACAAGAGTACCCGGCATCATTCCTGAATTTTCTTATTATTTGATCCGTTTGGAAGCTCTGTTTGTTGTTGATCCTTTTTTTTGTACCAATGCAGCATTTGATCATTAAAATCATGCAGGTCAAGCTGTGCGTCCAGACCTTTGTCTTTGCCGATCTTCAGCATAAAACGAAAAGCTTTCTTAAAATCGTGTTCCACTTCTCCATCCAGGATGGCCTCCCGGATGGCTGTTTTAATTTCACCCACTTTGGGTCCGGGTTTGATGTCGAAAGTTTTGATGATAATATCTCCGCTGATCGGTGGTTCCCAGTTTCGTATGCGGTCTTTTTCTTCAACTTCCTGTAGTTTTCTGCGTACCATTTTGAAATTACGCAAATAGCGTTTGACTTTCCTGGGATTTTTGGAAGTAATGTCTGCCTCACACAGCATCATCAGATCATCGATATCATCACCGGCTTCAAAGAGCAATCTCCTGATGGCAGAGTCGGTAACATTCTCTTCGGTAAGCGCAATTGGTCTGAGGTGAAGTTGCACCAGTTTCTGAACAAATTTCATCTTTTCATTTACGGGCAGTTTGAAGCGCCTGAATATGCGAGGAACCATTTTAGCACCTACAAATTCATGGGAGTGAAAGGTCCAGCCTGTTTCTGGTTCATATCGCTTGGTGGCCGGTTTGGCGATATCGTGCAGAATAGCGGCCCACCGCAGCCAGAGGTTATCAGTTTTTTGAGAAAGTTTATCCAGCACTTCCAGGGTGTGATAAAAGTTGTCTTTGTGGCCCTTGCCATCGACGTACTCGGTTCCCCGCAGGGCTTCGAATTCCGGGAAAATCAACTTCATCAGGCCACTTTGGTGGAGCAGAATGAATCCTTTGGAAGGTTTATTAGACAGGATGATTTTGTTCATTTCATCCATGATACGCTCTTTGGAGATGATGCTGATGCGATCGGCACTTTTTCTTATACCCTCAAACGTTTCGGCTGATATGCTAAAATCCAATTGCGTGGCAAAACGGATGGCACGCATCATACGCAGGGGGTCATCAGAAAAGGTGATCGCCGGATCCCGCGGTGTCCTGATGATGCTGTCGTGGAGGTCCTGCAAGCCATTGAAAGGATCGAGCAGTTCTCCATAATGCTGGGTTCCCAGGTTGATCGCCAGGGCATTGATGGTAAAATCACGGCGGTTCTGATCATCTTCCAGGCTGCCGTTTTCTACGATAGGTTTTCTGGAATCTTTGCGATAGGACTCTTTGCGGGCTCCAACAAATTCAATTTCCCAATCCTTGTATTGCAACATGGCAGTTCCGAAGTTTTTAAAAACCTTTGGCGGGGAAATCTTTGCGAGCTTTGCTGCTTCTTTCGCAAGCTCAATACCACTTCCAATTGTAACAATGTCGGCATCTTTAGATATCCTTTCCAGGAAAATATCGCGTACAAAGCCACCCACCACATATGCATCGACCTGCAAGTTTTCCGCCGCTTGGGTTATAATTTTAAATATGGGATGTTGCAGATGCTTCTTCACCGCTTGATCATTATTTATCCATTGCCCGAATGCAAAAATAGTAAAAGGTGCTGAGTTGGGAGAATTACTGTTGTTGTATGAAATAAGTAATAATGTCGGGAAAATCACTATATTTAATCATCCAAATCATATAAAATGGAAAAGATTTCTGAACAATTTCTGCTACTTGCCCTTCACCCTGAAAAACCACGTTATGTTATTTCAGGTCAAAAACTGAATGTAGGCCTTTTCGGCAGCGTACTGATGGATCTTTATTTTGAAGAGAAGATTGATTTCCGTGACAAACGGGTAAAACTGAAAAGTAGTAAAACCAGGGAAGGCAGTGTTGAGGCCTTCCTGATGGAGAAGATCAGGAAATCCAAACGACCACCCAGGATCAAAAACCTGATATCCAATAATTCGGTCAGGGGAAGAAAATTCAGATTTCATATTTTCGGGGATATGCAGCGAAAAGGTATTCTGAAGATCGAAAGTAAGAAATTCTGGATCATACCCTACAAGCTGGTAAGTCTTTTAGATCGGAAGGCCAGGGAAAATCTGATAGTAACATTGAAGTCCAATCTTGAAAATCTTGCCAGTATTCCCGAGAGAAATGCCGGTCTCCTGGGGCTGATCAATGCTTGCAAAATGGATAAGGTATTGTCCGTTAATAAGGAAGAAAGAAAAGAAATCCGCCGAAAGTTGAAGGAACTTTCTGACAAGAATGTAGTTTCCAAAAGTGTAGAAAAAGCCATCAAAGAACTGGAAGCTGCAATTGCCAGCACCGTTGCCATCACTGCAGCATCCAGTGCATCTTCCTGATTGAAACAGGAATTATTCTGAATGCGTTTTTACAAAAAAGGCGACTTTTTCAAGTGAGGTGATCATGTCGTATTCCTCCAGATATACATGCGCAGGCACATTGACCGGTTTCGGAGTATAATTAAGAATACCTTTTATACCGGCTTTGACCAGTTTTTCGGTTACTTCAGGGGCAGCTTCCGGCGAAACTGTGATGATGCCGATGCTTATACCCTTTTGCTTGACAATTCTTTCCAGTTCGTCGATGTGAAATGTTTCTGTATTGCAGAAGTTTTTGACGACCTTGTTTGGGTTGTTGTCGAAAGCTGCTACGATGGATAACTTGGTCCGTTTGCCTTTAAAGTAATTGATAAAAGCACGTCCCAGGTTACCGATGCCCACTACGCAGGCTTTGATGCCCTCATCTGTATCGAGTATTCTGCCAATCAATGCTATCAACTCCTCGATGTTGTATCCTTTGCGCAATGTGCCTGTATATCCTATCAACATAATATCCCTTCTTACCTGAACTGCCGTAATGTGCTGTATCTTGGCAATTTCATGGGAAAAGATGTGGGTTTGGCCCTGGGCGTGGCAAAGAAGCAGGGCTCTCCTGTACTGGCTCAATCTCTCAATCGTCTTGTGCGGCAGGTGTTTCATCTTGTTTTTGTCCATACCCAATTTATTGAAATGTGTATGTTGCAAATTTAAACCCAGTATTCATAAAAACAAAGAAATTGTTAATAAATTAACATTGTGAAAAAATAACGAATATATGGTAATGGATAACAGTTCTTTATGATAGTATTTGAATAAAATACAATGTTAGTAATAAGTGTATTCTGCGTTTTGGTGGTGTATGATATTGGCTGTCAGTATAAGCAGAGTCGAAGAATGAACCCTCACACTTCGACTTTGTTGAGTGTGACTTGATTTACACTATGTCACCCGGTCCCTGAGTTTCTTAGTCGCTCACTCACCCAGCTTCCTTCTCCAGCCAGGCATACCATTCATCCATTCCTTCTCCGGTTTTTACAGAGAGTTCAATGAATTCAAGATGATGGTTGACCTGCCTGGCATATTCCTTCATCTTTTCCAGGTCGAAATCCAGGTGGGGCAGGAGGTCGGTTTTGTTGATGATGCAAAGCTGGGAGGATTGGAACATATTGGGATATTTGATGGGTTTGTCCTCGCCCTCTGTGGTGCTCACGATCACAACCCTCTTGGTCTCACCCAGGTCGAAAAGGGATGGACAGACCAGGTTGCCAACGTTTTCAATGATCAGGACAGAATCATCTTTTGGTTCCAGTTTTTTCACGGCTTTACTTACCATGTCAGAATCGAGATGACAACCCGCTCCGGTATTTACCTGCACAACAGGTGCCCCGGCTGACTCGATGCGGTTTGCATCGTTCATGGTTTGTTGATCGCCTTCGATGATGTTGAAGTCAAATTTGTCCTTTTTTTCTTTGATGGTTCTTTCAAGCAATGTTGTTTTTCCCGAACCTGGTGAACTGACAAGGTTTAATGCCAGTATGTTTTTTGCTTCGAAATAACCCCGGTTCCTTTCAGCTCTCAGGTTATTCTTCTGCATGATATCAACTTCCAGTTGGATTTCTTTACCATGTGAATGATCATGATCCGCATGTGTGTGATGATGGGCATGATCGCTGTTGTCATGATGTTCATGGTCATGGGCATATTCATGATGGTGATGATGCGTATGCCCGTGTTCGTGACTGTGACCATCGTGTTCATGAACATGTGTATGTGTATGCTCGTGCATTTGAGCTGTTGTTTCTCCTGGTTTCCTGATGCTAACGGAACCTTCTTCCCCGCATCCGCAAGTACCGCACATAGTGTTTGTTTTTAAATGATTTAGAATTGCAAAGTTACTAATATTATTCTGCTTTTTTGCGTATAGCTTCAAACCATTTTTGCTCTTTTATATTTCGTACAGCATCCTATTTAGAATAATTCTATACTAAGTGTTGTTCTTGATTTAACATATGGAATTTAATATATTTAATCATTAATCTAAACTTTCAGGAGGATTCCCATGGCTAAACAAATTTCTCTGAATTTAAAATGCCTGAAATGCAGGCATACATTAATGGATTATAATCGTACGGTTAACAACATGCCCAGTGTGATGGTTGAAGTTTCCACCAATGGCAAAAGGGGTAAAATGTGGTTGTGTTCTACCTATGGTTGTTATGATCATGAAACCGACTTGCAGATACCGCATGAGGCGATTGTTGATTTTTATTGTCCGCATTGTCAGGAAAAACTCAATACGCTCATCAAATGCCAGGTATGTGATGCAACCATGGTGAAATTTAACATTGAGATTGGTGGTGTGGTGAGTATTTGTTCCCGCAATGGATGTAAGAATCACTATGTAATGTTCGAAGATCTTGAATCGGCCATTCGAAAGTATACACGGGAATATGGTATTTAACAGATGCGGGGGAGCTGTTCCCCGGCCAGTTTATCAATCAGTCTTTTTCCTCCGATTTCTGTTGTAAGCCAGGATTTTCCCGGATGATCTTCAGATATCTCACCGATGACGGCGGCATCTCTTCCAAAGGGATGTTTTTTCATTGAATCGACCACAGCGGCTGCATCCTCCTGATCCACCACCACGACCACTTTGCCTTCATTGGCTACATAGATCGGATCGAAACCCAGCAACTCACAGATCCCCCTGACATTTTCCTTGATCAGGATATGATCCTCTTCCACATGCACACCATAGTTCTTTCCGGAAGATAGTTCTGACAAAACAGTGGCCAGTCCGCCCCGGGTGGCATCGCGCATGAATTTAATATTGCTGCTTGCAGAAAGGGCTTTTGCAATGAGACCGTTCAGGCATGCGCAGTCGGAAGTGATTGCCGATTGTATGTTCAGCTCATTCCTTGCTGCCATAATGGCCATACCGTGATCGGCAATGGATCCGTTGATGATGATCTTGTCGCCGGGTTTTACTTTGTTTCCGCTGCTGATGTGGATTTGATCTTCCTGCAATTCTCCGACACCGGTGGTTGTAATAAAAACCTTATCACATTTGCCTTTGTCCACCACCTTGGTGTCACCCGTTGTAATCAGGACACCAGCTTTGGCGGCTTCATCCGCCATGGATTGAACGATCTTTTCCAGGTCTTTGATAGGAAATCCTTCCTCAATAATGAAGGAACAGCTCAGATACAAGGGTTTTGCCCCGGAAACAGCCAGATCATTTACAGTTCCTGCCACTGCCAGTTTGCCAATATCCCCACCGGGAAAAAAGATGGGGTCCACCACGAATGAATCGGTCGTGAATGCAATGTTTCTGGTGTTTACCGGTAGGATACTGCTGTCGGTTTGCGGGCCCAGGTAATCATTCCGGAAATAGCGCACAAACAAATCTGTGATCAGATCATGGGTCATCTGCCCGCCGCTGCCGTGTCCGAGTAATATCTTGTTTTCCATTGTTTATCTGTTGTATCTGTAATAAGCATGGCAGGCGCCTTCGTTTGAAACCATGCATGCACCCACGGGATTGTTTGGCTTGCAGACCTTGCCGAAAAGCTTGCAGTCTTTGGGTGTTTTCAGCCCTTTCAGAATCTCCCCGCAAATGCAGCCTTTGTCTTCCCTGGTTTCTTCCACTGCCACCTCGATCCTGCTTTCAGCATCAAAGGCATTGTATTTTGATTTGATTCCCAGTCCGCTCTGTGGTATCTTGCCCAGTCCTCTCCACCAATCATCCCGGTATTCAAAAACTTCTTCGAGCATGGCTTTTGCTTTCTGATTGCCCCCGGCTTTCACCGCCCTTGTATAAGCGATTTCTACCGCGGGTTTTCCGGTTTCATGCTGTTTTACAAGCATATAAATGGCTTTCAGCAGATCTACCGGTTCAAACCCGGAAACCACGACGCCCAGTCCGAATTTTTCGGGGATGCTTACATAGATCTCGGGACCTGTTATGGTAGTGACATGCCCGGGTGCAATGTATCCGTTGATCCTGACGCCTTCGTCGATCAGGGCTTCCATGGCCGGGGGCATCACTTTGTGGGAACTGTAGAGGTAAAAATTATCAAGGCCTTCCTTTGAAGCATTCAGGATTCCTGCTGCACTTCCGGGGGCCGTGGTTTCAAAACCGATTCCCAGGAAGATCACTTTTTTACCGGGATTTTTCCTCGCAATGTCCAGGGCATCCAGGATGGAGTATACGATGCGGATGTCTCTGCCTTCGGCCTTTTCCTTATCAAGGGAGGAGGTCGATCCCGGGACCCTGATCAGGTCGCCGTAAGTGGTGATAATGGTATCAGGCAAACGTCCAAAGGCGATCGCCCTGTCGATGTATCCCCTGTGGGAGACACATACCGGGCAACCCGGGCCGGATAACAAACGGATGCTGGAGGGCAGGAGGGAGGGAATGCCGAATTTCTGTATGGACATGGTATGCCCGCCACAGACTTCCATCAGAGCTATTTCTTTCCTGGATATTTTCCGGATTTCTCCAAGAAGCTTCCTGACAATTTCCTTGTCACGGTATTCGTCGATAAATTTCATGGGGAAATATCAGGTAATGCGTTTGCCGCTTTCTTTTTCTTCTTCATCGAGTTGTTTGTTTAGTTCCTCGAATTCCTCAAAAACTTTCAGGGATTCTTCGGCTTCCTCCGGACTGAGTTTTTGAATGGCAAAGCCGGTATGCAACAGGATGTAATCACCAACTTCCACATCATCCAGCATTTGCAGGCTTGCTTTGTAGGTAGCGCCTCCAACGGATACTGTGGCATTTTCTCCTTCTATTTTTTCAACTTTAGCGGGTATGCTTAAACACATGCTAACCTCCTTTTTTCAGCAGCGATCATCAATTGTCCGAGGGCAAGGCCTCCATCGTTGGCAGGTATCTTTTCCTGGGAGAAAACTTTATAACCATTCTCTGAAAGTTTCGTTTCGACTCCTTCTAACAAGTACCTGTTTTGAAACGTTCCGCCCGACAGGGCGACCTTGTTTATACCGCTTTCCAGACTGATTTTCTTTGCGGCTGCAAAGATAGTATTAATTAAGGTGTTGTGGAATTTGGCCGAAATAATTCCTTTATCCATTCCTCTGTTCAAATCTGCAATGATCGCTGTAAATGTTTCTTTAAACGAAATATCTTCTGCAATGGTGAACGAATAAGAATCATTAATGTTTTTTGCTGCTGCAGATTCGAGTTTCATGGGTGCCTCAGCATGAAAGGATGCTGTTGTACATAGGCCCAGCAAAGCAGAAACAGCATCAAAGAGCCGGCCCGCACTGGAGGTCAGGGGTGAATTGATATCTTTTCTGAGCATATCTAAAACCAGTTGAGATTGATCCGGTGCAATTGATTGAAGTACTTCGAACTGATCCAATTGCAGGTCTTCCTTTTGATAATGATAAAGATATCCCAGCAACATCCGCCAGGGATTCTTGGTGGCAGCATCTCCACCGGGCATGGGAATGTATTCGAAATGCAATTTTCTTTCATAGCCTGCATAATCACACAAGAGGAACTCACCACCCCAGATTTTGCCGTCATCACCATAGCCCACACCATCCATGGCCACACCGATCACTTTTTCATCGAGACCATGTTCTGCCATGCAGGAGGCAATGTGTGCATGATGATGCTGGATGCCAAGCAATTTTATATTTTGCTCTTTGGCCCATCGGGTTGAAAGATAATCGGGGTGCAGGTCATGTGCGATCAGTTCTGCATTGAACTGAAAAAGTTTTTTAAACCGCCCGATTGATTCCCTATAGAACTCAAGTGTTTCCAGATTTTTCAGATCCCCAATATGCTGGCTCATGATGGCCTGCCTGTTTCTGCCCAGAGAAAAGCAGTTGACCAGTTCGGCCCCTGTGGCAAGGATCCCTTCCACTTTGTTGCTTACGATGAAGGGTTCCGGGACATAACCCCTTGAACGACGCAGCAATCTTTCCCGCCCATTCACATAAGTTGTTACGGAATCATCCGTACGATTGTGGATCTCGCGGTTGTAGGTGAGTACTGCATCGCTGAACGGTCCCAGAACTTCCAGGGCTTTTTTGTCATCAATGATGATGGGTTCTTCCGAAATATTGCCACTGGTCAGCACGATGGCCGGTAGTTCCAGTTTTTCGAATAAAAGGTAGTGCAAGGGCATATAAGGCAACATGGCGCCGGTGGTTGAAAAACCAACGCTAACACCCGAAGCGAGGCTTTTTTTCTTTTTGGCCAGAAGGATGGGCCTGCGCCAGCTTTGCAGGATATCTTCTTCGGGCTTTTGCATATGCAGGAATTCTTTCAGGCTATCCATGTTGCGGAACATCACTGCGAAGGGTTTGCCATCCCGGTTCTTGGCTAGTCTCAGGCGGTCGACCGCTTTTTCATTCTGTGCATCACAGGCCAGGAAATATCCGCCCATCCCTTTGATGGCAAGGATCTTTCCTTCACGAATCAGTTCTGCAGAAGTTCTGATGATCTGGTCAAAATCACTGATGACTTCTTTTTTACAATGGAGTTTGTATTCCGGGCCACAAAGGCTGCAAGCCACTGGCTGGGCATGAAATCGCCTGTCGAGGATTTCCGTATATTCTGCCCGGCAACGCTCACACATGCGGAACGGCTTCATGCTGGTCTTTTCCCTGTCGTAGGGAAGATCGCGGATGATGGTGAAACGCGGTCCGCAATTGGTGCAGTTGATGAAGGGATAGTCCAGCCGGTGGGATTGTGTTTTCATATCCTCCAGGCAATCCTTACACAAGGCGATATCGGGGCTCACCTGTGTGATCTCTTCACCGCTGTTTTCGGATTTTAGAATGCGAAAATCACTGAAATCTTCCGCACTGTCTTCCTTCGAGATAATCTCAACGATATGAGATGCCGGCGGCTTTTCTTCCCGGATGGCACGGACGAAACGGACCGCCTGATCCGGCTCAGCATTAATTTTGATTCGGACGCCATCGGTGCGGTTTTCTACCCATCCTTTAAGCTCATTCCGCACAGCGAGGCGATAGATGAAAGGCCGAAAGCCAACTCCCTGAACTCTACCATGTATGTTGATAACAAATGTTGCCACTGGGGCAAAATTAGGAATTGTTCCCGACAACATTTGTCTTTTTAGGATGTCATCTAAAATTTATTCAAACAGATCCTGGAAATCATCACCCCACTGAAATCCATTTACAATCCAGCCCTGTTTGTTCTTGATAAATGTAAAAGCGAATCTTAACAAGCTGTTTTCGATTCAATTTTAATGGTTCAACAATTCAATCAATCCGCAGGCAAAAGACTATAGGTCTACTGTGGAATTTATCTTGTCTGTTAATCCGGGTTGGCATCTGAGCCGGTAGAAAGTTGCCGGCAATTTATCCCTTGAAAATGGGAATGGGCAAGGTGGAATCATACAAATGTAATCAAAAAATAAATCCTGAAAAATTATTTTCAAACCACTTTATTCTATCATTTAAAAGGTCCAAATCTTAAGCTATTACGCGGGGTTACGCAGAGGACCGCAAAGAACCGCGGAGTCAGGAATGTATCCTTTTTCAATCCAACTTGCATAAAGTACCTCATATTCTTATCTTTACCTATGGAAGCAAACCAAACCCAATGAAGTTGAAGTCAGTTTTGTCTGTGATCATTTTCTTGATGACTTTTTTGTCATCTTTTCAGACCTATGGTCAAATGATCAGGGATCTGAGATTGATAAATGTTGACAGTCTTTCACAAGTTATGCATGAACTGGAAGGAACCCCAAAAGTTGATGCCCTGAATAAAATTTCCCTGTTTCTCACAGTAAACAACCCGGATAGCAGCATCAAACTGGCGGAGGAAGCAATGGCGCTGTCTGAGATAATGGGTTACCAGAAGGGTATTGCAGATGCTTATCTCAGCCTGGCCAGAAATTTCAAATTCCTGGATAGCCTGAAGATTTCATTTGGATATTTGCTTGAAGCGATCAGGATATATGAAGAAATTCCCCTCTGCAAAGAGATGGGGTATGCGATGGAGGTGCTATCAAATATCAATTTCGGTGCAGGAAGAATTGATAAAACCATTCAATATGATAAGCGCAGGATCAGGATAAATGATGAACTGGGTGACTTTGTCGGTACAGCTATTTCGATGCAGGAGATGGCTGTGGCTTTCAGGTGGAAAAATGAATTGGACTCTGCAAATTACTATGCATTAAAAGCCCAGGCAATTTTAAAAGATCATCCCGATACATTATCCCTAATCAATAATTATGGTATACTTCAAAGTAGTGAGCTGCGCAAAGGCGATACTGATCCCGGCAGTCATGAGCATTACCGGAAAAGCATAGAATGGGGAGAAAAGGCATACGCGCTGATCAAAAGAACCTCAGTAACAAACCCATTTTATTTATGGCTGCGTCATGACATACTTAATGATCTTGCAGAAGCCTATTTAGAAAATGAGCCGATCGATTCAGCAAATCCTGGTCTGAGGTATTTGTATTCAGTAAAGGAGATGATCGATACTGTTGAAATAATTGGCCTAGAAATGACGACATATAGTCTTCTTGCATCCATAAAATCAAGGGAAGGAGACCACAAGGATGCGATTCAACTGTATCTGAAGGGATTGGAGATTGCTGAAGAGAGAATGACAAGCTACCTGGATTCACATATTGATATGGGTGCAATGTCCCCTTATTATTTAAAGTACCTAAATCTGTCTGCTAAAATGATGGTATATGATAGCCTTTACAATTTATATATGAAATTGGGAGACTTTGAAAATGCGTTGGAATATTACAGGCTAAAAGAAAATACGTTTCAGGAAATAAGCAATCAGGAAAAAAGAAAGCTGATTGCCGTACTTGAAGCAGAATCAGAAAGTGAAAGAACACAAAACCAGCTATCCTTGCTGGCCAGAGAAAACGAGCTGAAAGATATGCGCATCAACCGGTCGAAGATTTTAACCTATGGCCTTGGCGGTTTGCTGTTGATCTTGCTCCTTGTAACAATTCTTTTTATAAGACAAAGAAGGATAAAGACAGCACTAAAAGAACAAAAGCTACAGCACGACCTTGAAATAAAAGAAGTAGAATCGAACAAACTCAAAGAGCTCGACAAAATGAAATCCCGCTTCTTTGCCAACATCTCCCATGAATTCCGCACGCCACTCACATTGATTCTTGGACCATTAGAAAAATTCAGATCCAAGACCAATGACCCGGGATCACAGGCCGATCTGAACATCATGCAACGAAACGCCCGGCGGCTTCAAAACCTCATCAACCAATTGCTGAACCTGTCGAAGCTGGAATCGGGAAAAATGAAGTTGAGCGTAAAGGAAGAAGATATCGTTTCTCTTAGCAAAGAATATGTGCAGTCATTTGAGTCGCTGGCCAAGAAAAAGAACATCGCTCTTGAATTTAAAGCCACCGAAGAAAACATCCCTGTTTATCTGGATAAAGACAAATACGAAAAGATCCTCTACAACTTGATATCGAATGCGTTTAAGTTCACAGAGGACGGAGGCAGGGTAGAGGTTGAGATTTGCAGTCGGCAGTCTGATGCTGTTGAATATACTGCAGACTGCGAACTGCCTACTGCCAACTCTGCTGGCCCGTGCGCTGGCATAAAAATCTCCGATACCGGCCGCGGCATCCCACCCCAAAAACTCCCGCACATCTTCGACCGCTTTTACCAGGCAGACGAAAAAGATTCAAACATCGGAGAAGGAACCGGCATCGGCCTGGCACTGACCAAAGAGCTGGTCGAACTGCATCATGGCAAAATCAGCGTTGATTCGCAAACAGGAAAAGGAAGCAGCTTTACAGTCATACTTCCCCTGGGTAAGGAACATCTTAAGGAGGAAGAAATTGAATCAAATAACCTGGAAGCAAGCCTCAATCGAAAATCGAAAATCGACCATCGACCATCGACAATCGAAAATCCCCCTAAACCTGCAACCTGCAACTTGCAACTTGCAACCTGCAACTGATAATGACAAGCCCCTTCTTCTCCTGGTAGAAGACAACACCGACATGCGCCACTACATCCGCTCCAACATTTCCAATGAATTTCACATAACAGAGGCAGTGGATGGCCAACAGGGCTATGAGAAAGCCATAGAAAAAGTCCCCGACCTGATCATCAGCGATGTGATGATGCCCAAAATGGATGGCATAGGGCTGTGCCGGAAATTGAAAACGGATGAGCGAACCAGTCATATTCCGGTCATACTCTTAACTGCCAAAGCTTCCCAGGAAGACCGCCTGGAAGGCCTGGAAACCGGAGCGGATGATTTCATTATAAAACCCTTTGACCAGCATGAGTTACTTGTGCGAATTAAAAATCTTATCCGGCAAAGAAAACAACTGCAGGAAAAGTTTTTACAAAAGGCAAAACAACTGGGTTTATCAGAGGTTTTAAACCTCCCGGAAAGCGAATTAAACTCCACCGATCAGAAATTCCTGAACAAAGCAGTTGAGATCGTGAATAAGCATATGGAAGACGAAAACTTTTCTACAGAAACTTTCCAGAGGCAACTGAAAATGAGCAAAGCCCAACTGCGGCGTAAACTTCATTCCCTTGTGGGACAGTCCCCGAGCGTTTTCATACGGACCATCAGGTTGAACCGGGCTGCCGAATTGTTGAAAAGCAAAGCCGGTAATGTCACTGAAGTTGCTTTCCAGGTCGGGTTTAACAATCTTTCTTATTTCACGAAATGCTTCCAGGTGCAGTTCGGGGTGCTGCCATCCGAGTACACTACCTGAAAACATTTATCTACTTTTTGTTTTCCTAACTCCTCTCCGCGAAACTCCGCGAAACCTTTGCGTAGCTCTGCGTAAATTTCGCGCAACTTTGTGTAACAACTTATTAATAAAACCTTCTGATTCATTTCTTTAAAAATAGAGATTGAAGGCTATTACGCGGAGTTACGCAAAGGACCGCAATGAACCGCGGAGTCAGGAATGTATTCCTTTTCAATCCAACTTGCATTAAGTGCCTCATATTTTTATCTTTACCTATGAAAACAAACCAAACCCAATGAAGTTGAAGTCAATATTTATTGTTATCTTTTTCCTGTCTACTTTAACCTCTTCCGGCCAGATCTCCAGGGAAATGGCAAGCATCAATGCCGACAGCCTGAATCAACTACTGCCTGAGTTGGAAGGCACCGAAAAAATAGATGCCCTGAATCAAATTGCTTTAAGCATCTTTGGTGAATTTCCTGACAGTTGTATCGCCATTACAGAGAAGACCATCGCAATGGCTGAAAAAATCAATTACAACAAAGGAATTGCCGACGGATATTTTAATGCAGCTAATGCATATAGTATGAAAGATAGCTTAAAGACTTCGGTGGTGTACTACTTAAAAGCACTAAGAATATACGAAAACTTACCCCCATGCAATGAAATGGGCATGCTGCTTGGGATTCTGACACATATTAACCTGTCCGCCGGCAGATTTCGAAATGCCGTGAATTATCAGAAAAAAGCAGTGAATATTTACAAACAATTATCAATGTTTCATTATCAGGCTATAGCTTATAATAGACTTGCCAATTGTTTTTGGTACGATGAAAGTGAATCCGCTAAATGGGATTCAGCCTATTATTATCATCAAAAGGCACTTGATATTCTTAAAGTTCATCCCGATAATGAGTTGTTGGTAGAAACTTACTTTCTCTTGTCCGGGGTTGCCATCGCATGGGGGAACCGGAATCCTACTGGCCAGAACAGTAAAAACCTTATAATTGAATGGGCTTATCAAGCCATGGCATATTATAATTTAACCGATAGACGTGATAAATTATGGCAACTGTATTATTCCCCTTATATAAAATATCACCTGGCCATAGGATTGATCCTCATCGATTCAGTTGATTCTACCGAAAAGGCAATCAAATATTTGCATCAAATATTAGATGTAGCCCTGACAAATGATACTGTTTTTTATGATATAATTCTCAAGACTTATTATGGACTGGCATGGCAGAAGTACGGGTCAGGTGACTACCGGGAATCCATTGCGCTCAACAAACTGGCCATTAGCAAGTCAGAGGAAAGAAGAGCCAATTTTCCTGAAAGGATATACAAAAGGACCTCTCCTTTGTCCATGTTAAATTTGAAACGGGATTACAGGGTTGCACTGGGGCGATGGCCATATAATCTGCTTTATCAAGCTCATCTTAAAATTGGAGATTATAAAAATGCGCTGAAATATTACAAACTAAAAGTTGAAGCCAATAACGAAGCTTATAATAAAGATAATGAAATACTGCTGGCCATGTTGGAAGCAGAATCAGAAAACGAAAAAACACAGAATCAGATATCATTACTGGCCAAAGAAAATGAGCTGAAAGACCTGAAGATCAACCGGTCGAAGATATTAACCTATGGACTTGGCGGCTTGCTGTTGATCTTGCTCCTTGTAACAATTCTTTTTATAAGACAAAGGAGAATAAGGACAGCGCTTAAAGAACAACAGCTACAGCACGACCTTGAAATAAAGGAGGTAGAATCGAACAAACTCAAAGAGCTCGACAAAATGAAATCCCGCTTTTTTGCCAATATCTCCCATGAATTCCGCATACCACTGACCCTGATCCTCGGCCCGCTTGATAAGATTAAAGCTAAGATCAGCGATAAAGAATCAGCAGCCGACCTGAACATCATGCAACGAAACGCCCGGCGGCTTCAAAACCTCATCAACCAGTTGCTGAACCTCTCGAAGCTTGAATCGGGGAAGATGAAGTTGAAAGCAAAAGAGGAAAATATCGTTTCACTAAGCAAAGAATATGTGCAATCGTTTGAGTCGCTGGCAAAGAAAAAGAATATCGCACTTGAATTTAAAGCTAACCAGGAAAACATCCCGGTTTATCTGGATAAGGACAAATACGAAAAGATCCTCTACAACCTGACCTCGAATGCCTTTAAGTATACAGAGCCGGGTGGAAGCGTTAAGGTTGAGATTACCTCAAACAGCCTTCCACCAGAGTCGAAAAGCCTGCTTAACAAACAAAGTAATTCAGGGGCAGCATCTTCCCCCCTTCAGGGGGGACCGAGGGGGGTGATCATCACCGTCTCCGATACCGGCCGCGGCATCCCTCCCGTCCACCTCCCGCACATCTTCAACCGCTTCTACCAGGCAAACGACAACGATTCAAACAGCGGAGAAGGAACCGGCATCGGCCTGGCTTTAACCAAAGAGCTGGTTGAGCTGCATCACGGCGCCATCAGCGTTGAATCGGACCCCGATCGGGAGGGAAAAGGAACCACTTTTACCATTGCCCTTCCTTTGGGGAAAGAACATTTTAAACCTGAGGAATTTACTTTCGGCGCAGGGCCTAAGGCCGAGAGCAATGAGACGGAAGAACATTATACAACAATCCAGCATGTGGAATCAAGCACCTCTAAACCTGCAACCTGCAACTTGCAACCTGCAACTGATAACGAAAAGCCCCTCCTTCTCCTGGCAGAAGACAACACCGACATGCGCCATTACATCCGTTCCAACATCTCCGGTGAATTTCGAATTGTAGAAGCAGTGGACGGCGAACACGGTTATGAGAAAGCCATCGAGAAAGTCCCCGACCTGATCATCAGCGATGTGATGATGCCGAAAATGGATGGGATGGAATTATGCAGCAAGTTGAAAACCGATGAACGCACCAGTCATATCCCGGTTATTTTGCTTACCGCAAAGGCATCTCTGGAAGACCGCCTGGAAGGACTGGAAACCGGAGCGGATGATTTCCTTACCAAACCTTTTGACCAGCAGGAGCTACTAATCCGGATCAAAAATCTTATCGATCAGCGAAAAAAATTACAGGAAAGGGTTACAAAAAATGCCAAAAAAGTGGGTTTGGCTCAGGTTTTAAACCTGCCGGAAAGCGAAATGAATTCCATGGATCAAAAATTTCTTCTAAAAGCTTTGGAATCCATAAGCACTCATCTGGATGATGAAAATTTTAATGCCGAAACACTTCAAAAAGAACTTGCTTTGAGCAGTTCACAACTCTACCGGAAACTTAAATCCCTCGTGGGATTATCAACAAGCGGATTTATCAGGTCGGTCAGACTAAACCGGGCTGCAGAATTATTAAAAGCCAATAAGGGCAATGTAACTGAAATTGCTTTCCGGGTTGGTTTTAATAACCTGTCGTATTTCTCCAGATGCTTCGAAGAACAATTCGGTGTTGTCCCTTCCGAATTCAAAACCTGAAAAGCATCATTTCTTTTCATATCCGTTCTTCCATTACAAATGTGAAAGTCAGTTATGGAGTGGATGCACGATTTGTGTTAAAGAATGATCTATAAGTGTTAGCATTACACCTCCTCCGCAACATAAATTTGGAAAGATTCACAAATAAAAATGTACGGAGGTTATTATGAAAACACAAATTTTACTTTTTACTTTTATCATTTGTATGTCATCTGTTCTCCCGGGTCAAAATACAATTGAATTAACTTTCACAGCCATCGACAGTGTGGCCTATGTCCAATTAGACAGCATTAAGGTGATGAACCGAAGCCAGGGAGGCGATACGGTACTGTATTATCCTGATACTATCCTGATCCTGGATTTTCCGGTAGGTTTGCCTGAAGTCAATATGGATGACAAAGGCTTCCGGGTCTTCCAGAATTATCCCAACCCGGTGGCAGAGCAGACGACCGTTTCGTTGTATGCCCCGGAGAAAGACAATGTCAGCATCATGTTGACCGATATCCTGGGACGGGTGATTGTCAAAAGTGAAAGGGTGCTGGATAAAGGCAGGCATACCTTCCGGTTCATTCCGGGAAGTGGCAAGCTGTACTTTTTCACCGCCACCTGGCAGGGACGGCGCAGCAGTATTAAGATCCTGCAAAACAATCCCGGTTCATACAATACAGGTGTACTTGAATATATTGGATACGAGAGTTCATCCTCTCAATTAAAGACAACTAAGGATATACTGAGTTTTCCATTTAGTTTGGGTGATGAACTTTTATACATTGGCTACTCTGACACCTTGCAATCCGGCATGCTGGATTCCCCTAAAGAAAGCGTGAATTACACCTTCCAGTTCGCCACCAACATCCCGTGCCCGGGAACGCCCACGGTGACCTACGAGGGACAGGTGTATAACACCATCCAGATCTTCAGCCAGTGCTGGCTGAAGGAAAACTTGAACGTAGGAACAATGATTCAGGGAAGTGAAGACATGGCTGACAATGACACCATCGAGAAATACTGCTACAACAACGAACCCGACAGTTGCACCAAGTACGGCGGCCTCTACCAGAGGAACGAGGTGATGCAATACACCAACCAGCAGGGCACCCAGGGTATCTGCCCGCCGGGATGGCACCTGCCCACGGACGAGGAGTGGAAGGTGCTGGAAGGAGCGGTGGACAGCCAGTATTGGATCGGTGATCCGGAATGGGATGACTACTGGGCATGGCGTGGATATGATGCCGGGAAGAACCTGAAGACCACCAGCGGATGGAATGATAATGGCAACGGCACCGACCTGTTCGGCTTCTCAGGTCTGCCCGGCGGAGGCCGCATCTACTATGGTGACTTCAACGATGTTGGCTACTACGGCACCTGGTGGTCATCGGGGGAGAAATTTAGCCACTGGAAGTGGCTTCGCGGCCTTAGTTACAACGGCACGGAAGTACACCGGTACACCTTCGGCTACTATTTTGTTTACGGTTTCAGCGTCCGTTGCCTCAAGGATGAATAGACTATCGTAAGTCGCCTTAATCATCTTAATAGCGGTCTTGACATGCAAAATAAAATCATCAAACTGTAAATAAGTTCAGTGTTCCTACTGTTCAGTCAAACACAAAACACGAAACATATAAATGGAAGTTATTATGAAAACACAAATTCTACTTTTTTCTTTCATCATTTGTATATCATCTGTTCTACCGGGTCAAAATACGCTTGAATTAACTTTCACGGCCATCGACAGTGCGGCTTACGTCCAGTTAGACAGCATCAAGGTGATGAACCGAAGCCAGGGAGGCGATACGGTTTTATATTACCCTGACACGGTACTCGTTTTGGATTACCAGGTCGGAATTCCGGAGACTAACCTGAGGAATGAAGCCTTCCGGGTCTTCCAGAACTACCCCAACCCGGTGGCAGACCAGACGACCGTTTCGTTGTATGTCCCGGAAAAAGACAAGGTCAGCACCGTGGTGACCGATATCCTGGGACGGGTTATTGTGAGAAGTGAAAGGGTGTTGGACAGAGGCAGGCATACCTTACGGTTCATCCCGGGAGGTGGAAACCTGTACTTTTTCACTGCCGCCTGGCAGGGACAGCGCAGCAGTATTAAAATCCTGCAAACAAATCCCGGTTCATACAATACAGGTGTACTTGAATATATTGGATACGAGAGTTCATCCTCTCAATTAAAGGCAACTACGGATATCCGGAGTTTCCCTTTCAGCCCGGGTGATGAACTTTTATACATTGGCTGCTCTGACACCCTTCAATCCGGCATGCTGGATTCCCCTGAAGAAAGCGGGGATTACACCTTCCAGTTTGCCACCAACATACCCTGCCCGGGAACGCCCACTGTGAGCTACGAGGGGCAGGTGTACAACACCATCCAGATCTTCAGCCAGTGCTGGCTGAAAGAAAACCTGAACGTAGGAACAATGATTCCGGGAAGTGAGAATATGGCCAATAATGACACCAATGAGAAATACTGCTACGATAACGAACCCGACAGTTGCACCAAGTACGGCGGCCTATACCAATGGAATGAGATGATGCAGTACACTACCCAGCAGGGCACCCAGGGCATCTGCCCGCCGGGCTGGCATCTGCCCACGGACGAGGAATGGAAGGTGCTGGAAGGGGCGGTGGACAGCCAGTATGGGATCGGTGATCCGGAATGGGATTTTTCTTCTGAATACCGTGGAACTGATGCCGGGACGAATCTGAAGACTACCAGCGGATGGTATTATAATGGCAACGGCACCGACCTGTTCGGCTTCTCGGGTCTGCCCGGTGGCGTCCGCTACGGCAGTGGTTACTTCTACAATTTTGGCAACTTCAGCTACTGGTGGACATCGACGGAGAAAGGCATCCACCACGCATGGAACCGTAACCTCCTTTACCTCGGCCCGGAAGTAAGCCGGGGCTACACCTACAAGCAACTCGGTTTCAGTGTTCGCTGTTTGAGGGATGATTGACAATTCCCCAACAAATGAGGGGTGAAAATGATACACGGAGGCAAAGAGAACGGCATTGAGCAACAGCTCTTCACAAATCACAAACACCCCCTGATCTTTCAAGAGTATTCTATTAAAAGCTATTACGCGGAGTTACGCAAAGGACCGCGGAGTATTGGCAGCCAATTAAACGACAATGAAGCAAGTAAAAACCCGATTTTGGATCATAAGTGTCAAAGAATGAAACACAAGTGTTAGCATTTCACCTGCTACGGTACATAAATTTGTTAAACAGCATCAAAAACCAAGTCATATGAAACAAAAAATTATTCTTACTGTAACAGTGCTATTTTTAATAATAGCCACTTTCGGACAAAGGCCAAGCATTGATCTTACATTCACGGCTATCGACAGTGCGGCTTACGTCCAGTTAGACAGC
Organism: Bacteroidales bacterium; assembly: GCA_021740625.1. Classification (GTDB taxonomy): domain Bacteria; phylum Bacteroidota; class Bacteroidia; order Bacteroidales; family JAIOZK01; genus JAIOZK01. The sequence continues at coordinate 6,186 of JAIOZK010000015.1, read as the reverse complement.
ATCAAGGTTATGAACCGAAGCCAGGGAGGCGATACGGTTTTATATTACCCTGACACGGTACTCGTTTTGGATTATCAGGTCGGAATTCCGGAGACTAACCTGAGGAAAGAAGGCTTCCGGGTCTTCCAGAATTATCCTAACCCGGTGGCAGAGCAGACAAACGTTTCGTTGTATGTCCCGGAAAGGGATAAGGTCAGCACCATGGTGACCGATATCCTGGGACGGGTTATTGTCAAAAGAGAAAGGGTGTTGGATAAAGGTAGGCATACTTTCCGGTTCATCCCGGGAGGTGGCAAGCTGTACTTTTTCACCGCCACCTGGCAGGGAGAACAGCAAATTGTATTTTTTGCGGCCAATTTAAAGCCATGTATTTATTTTTGCACATTAAAAACCACTAAAGGCATGCAAACCAAAAAACTGATCAAACTGGAATAATTCAGCTTACAGGGTGATAAGTAGTGTTTTACTCCCGCAGCGCTTACATGGGCTCTGTGGGAGTTTTTTATATCACCTGAGCTAAATCCCGGAAAATGAAAGTCATAATTTGAGTATGTTCACAATAATCATTGAAAATTAAAATATCAAATTTTAAATTTCAAGGTTTATTTTCAAATCTAAACATTTTAATGTATCTTTGCTTGAAATTTGAAACATATACTTTTAAATTTCAATGAAAAAAATAGAAAGACCACGTTTGAAAAAGATGATCGAACATGCCATAAAGCGTGCTCCGATAACGGCAATACTTGGCCCCAGGCAATGCGGTAAAACAACGATCAGCAGGGATATTGCATCTCGAACGGAGCAAACGACTTTTTTCGACCTGGAGGATCCTGTTGGTTACCAGCAGTTGATATCAGCACCAAAACTGGCACTTGAATCACTTAAAGGACTCATCATTATAGACGAAATTCAACGTATGCCTGAATTATTTCCAGTACTCAGGGTCCTGGCTGACCGTTCAGACCATCCGGCAAGGTTTTTAATCCTCGGAAGTGCCTCACCTGATTTGATTAAAAAATCATCAGAAACGCTGGCAGGCCGGATTAGCTACATCGACATGACGGGTTTTACTTTGGACGAAATATCAGGAAGTGAGGTAAACAAACTGTGGTTGAGGGGAGGATTCCCAAGATCTTTTTTAGCGTCAGAAGGTTCTGACAGTTATGCCTGGAGAAATGATTTCATCAGGACATTCCTGGAAAGGGATATACCACAACTTGGAATATCAATTCCATCTCAGGCCTTACGCAGATTCTGGACCATGCTTGCACATTATCACGGGCAAATTTGGAATGGTTCCGAAATTGGCCGGTCACTGAGTGTTTCTGAACCAACCACCCGAAAGTATCTTGACATTTTAAGCAATGCTTTTGTGGTACGCCAACTTCAGCCCTGGCATGAAAACCTTAAAAAGCGTCAGGTTAAAGCTCCAAAGGTTTTTATAAGGGATAGTGGCTTGCTGCATAATCTTCTTACTTTACAGGAAAACACCATTCTTTCCCATCCAAAACTGGGAGCCTCCTGGGAGGGCTTTGTAATTGAACAGATTATTTCATTCACCGGAAGTCAAAACTATTATTTCTGGTCAACACATGCTGGCGCTGAACTGGACCTGTTGATTTTTATGAAAGGCCGACGAATTGGGTTTGAAATCAAATATACGGACGCACCAAAGGTTTCCCGTTCGATGCACATTGCTATAAAAGATCTTAAGCTGGATCAGTTGCAGCTTGTGTTTCCGGGAAAAAAATCCTATCCATTGTCTGCACAAATAAATGCCTTATCTATTTCAGACCTGGAGGCTTTCCTGGCTGGCATATCGTAAACACATCATGTATGTTTCAAAATTCATTTCTTTAAAAAAAAGAGATTGAAAGCTATTGCGCGGAGTTGCGCAGAGAACCGCGGAGGACCGCAGAGCCGGGAATCTTCCCCTTTTCAATACAACTTGCATAAAGTGCCTCATATTCTTATCTTTACCTATGAAAACAAACCAAACCCAATGAAGTTGAAGTCAATACTAATTGTTGTCTTTTTCCTGTTTGCTTTAACCTCTTCCGGCCAGATCTCCAGGGAAATGGCAAGCATCAATGCCGACAGCCTGAATCAACTGCTGCCTGAGTTGGAAGGCACCGAAAAAATCGATGCCCTGAATAAAATGGCATTCAAGCTTTGTTATAAATTCCCGGATAGCTGCATTTCAATGGCCAGTCAAACCATTCAGTTATCCGAATCAGTGGATTATAAAAAAGGAGAGGCTACAGGATACTTCAACCTGGGCAACGGGTATTTTTTCCTGGACAGCCTTAAAAATTCAGTAGTCAATTATTTAACTGCACTCAGGATTTTTGAGAACATTGATGTTTGCATGGAAATGGGCTACACCCTGGAAATACTTTCACTTCTAAACTTCAGGGCCGGAAGACTGGAAAAAGCAATACAGCAAATAAAAAGAGAAATCCAAATTGCACATGAACTGTCTGACCATCATTGTGAGGCTTTAGCTTTGAATTCAGCAAGCCTTTACTTTACCAATTCAAATAAATTTGATTCAGCGAATATCTGCCTGGATAAGGCACTGGAAATTCTCCGAAAATATCCTGATACCACATTTTTCGCCAGTGTTTACCACAATAAAGCTTACAATACGGGCCGAAAAGTCCGGCTTACTTATTTGTATTGGGAGGAAAATAAAGAAATAATTCGCAATTATTATAAGAAAGCCATTTACTGGCTGTTAAACGCAACCGATCTGGAAAAAACATATAATTTCAAGAGCAAAAATGAGTATGCCGGTTACTTATCCATATATCATAACCTGGCCTATTATTATCTAAATTTAAGGACACACGATGACACCGCATACGCCCTTAAATACCTGCATAAAGTAAAAAGCATGACGGATACTTTCTTAATTAAAAATTTTATGAAGCTGCATGTTACCAATCGTTTAGGGGATTTAAGGGCTGGGGCCGGAGATTACCGGGCTGCAATAAAAATATATAAAGAGGGGATAAAAAAAACCGGAGAAGCGAGATTAAACTTTAACATTAAAGATTATGAAGGGATTGATCCGTTTGGTTGGACCATTGCCGAAGACCACTATTATGAAGAAGTTTTAGGTTGGGTTTATCGAAAAATATATCTCGCTTACAAAGCGCTTGGTGATTACAAAGATGCCCACGAATATTACATTTTGTGGCAGGAATCCAAAGACAGGCTTTTCCTGGAAGACAACAGGAAAATGATCACCATGCTTGAGGCAGAGTGGGAGAATGAGAAAACCGAGAACCGGATTGCCATACTCGCAAAAGAAAACGAGCTGAAAGATCTGCGCATCAACCGGTCGAAGATTCTAACCTATGGACTTGGCGGTTTGTTGTTGATATTACTCCTGGTAACAATTCTTTTTATAAGACAAAGAAGAATAAAGACAGCACTAAAAGAACAAAAACTCCAGCACGACCTTGAAATAAAAGAGGTAGAATCGAACAAACTCAAAGAGCTCGACAAAATGAAATCCCGCTTCTTTGCCAATATCTCCCATGAATTCCGCACACCACTCACATTGATTCTTGGACCATTAGAAAAATTCAGATCCAAGACCAATGACCCGGGATCACAAGCCGACCTGAACATCATGCAACGAAACGCCAGGCGGCTTCAAAACCTGATCAACCAATTGCTGAATCTTTCCAAGCTTGAATCGGGGAATATGAAGCTTAAGGTAAAAGAAGAAAATATCGTTTCTCTAAGCAAGGTTTACGTGCAGTCGTTTGAATCGCTGGCAAAGAAAAAGAACATCGCACTTGAATTTAAAGCTAACCAGGAAAACATCCCGGTTTACCTGGATAAGGACAAATACGAGAAGATCCTCTACAACCTGATCTCGAATGCGTTTAAGTTCACAGAGGACGGAGGCAGGGTAGAGGTTGAGATTTGCAGTCAGCAGTCGGCAGTCAGCAGTCAGCAGTGGGCAGTCGGCAGTCGGCAGTCTGTTATTGGTGAATATACTGCAGACTGCGTATTGCCAACTGCCAACACTGCTGGCCCGTGCGCTGGAATAATAATCTCCGACACCGGCCACGGCATCCCACCCGACCACCTCCCCCACATCTTCGATCGCTTTTACCAGGCATACGACAACGATTCAAACAGCGGAGAAGGAACCGGCATCGGCCTGGCACTGACCAAAGAACTGGTTGAACTGCATCACGGCAAAATCAGCGTTGATTCGCAAACAGGGAAAGGAAGCAGCTTTACAGTCATGCTTCCCCTGGGTAAGGAACATCTTAAGGAGGAAGAAATTGCATCAAATACCCTGGAAGCAAGTGTCAATCGAAAATCGAAAATCGACCATCGACCATCGACAATCGAAAATCCCCCTAAACCTGCAACCTGCAACTTGCAACCTGCAACTGATAAAGACAAGCCCCTCCTTCTCCTGGTAGAAGACAACGCCGACATGCGCCATTACATCCGTTCCAATATTTCCGGTGAATTACAACTGACAGAGGCAGAGGACGGTGAACAGGGCTATGAGAAAGCCATCGAAAAAGTCCCCGACCTGATCATCAGCGATGTGATGATGCCCAAAATGGATGGCATGGAATTGTGCCGCAAACTAAAAACCGATGAGCGCACCAGCCATATCCCGGTAATACTGTTAACGGCCAGAGTCTCCCTTGAAGACCGCCTGGAAGGACTGGAAACCGGTGCCGATGATTTCATCACCAAACCATTTGACCATCAAGAGCTTCAGCTTCGCGTAAAAAACCTTATTCAGCAAAGAAAAAAGCTGCAGGAGCGGTTTGGCAGGAATATCAGGCAATATGGCTTATCCCGGCTTATTCACCTGGCGGAAGATGATCTTACGACAATGGATCAACACTTTCTTCAGAAGGCGGTTGAGATTATTCATGATCATTTGGAGGATGAGGCGTTTTCTATTGAATCCCTCAGGAAAGAAATCGCCATGAGTAAAACCCAGCTGCACAGGAAATTCAGATCCCTGCTGGGCCAGTCTCCCAGTGTTTTTATACGGACCATCAGGCTGAACCGGGCTGCTGAATTGTTGAAAAGCAAAGCCGGTAATGTTACTGAAGTTGCTTTCCAGGTGGGGTTTAACAATCTTTCTTATTTCACGAAATGCTTCCGGGATCAGTTCGGAGTGCTGCCATCCGAGTACACTACCTGAAAACATTCATCTACATTTTCTCGACCTAAGACTTCTCTGCACAACGCTAAGATACCTCCGCGCAATTCCGCGTAACCTTCATGTTGGACCATAAGTGTTAAAGATTGGAACATAAGTGTTAGCATTTCACCTCCATTGAAATATATATTTGAGAACGATCATTCAACATTGTTTCAGAAATAAACAGGAGGTTATTATGAAAAAGTTATCTATTTCAGTTCTGTTAATACTGTTTTTACAGATAATCTTATACCCACAGTCCAATTTGGATGAATGTACAATAGGTGCTGCATCAGCTTCTTCAACTCCGGATGGGCGACCACTTATATAGAAAACGAGAGATAATTCATCTGCCCCAAACAATGAAGTAAAGTACATTACTTCATTTAATATTCACTATATCTGTGTGGCCAATGCAGGATACAGTAATATACCATGGATGGGTGTAAATGAATATGGTTTTGCAATATTAAATTCACTGACTTATGATCTAACAGGTGGTTCAGGACCGGGTAATGGCACGGTAATGCGTTATGCGCTGGGTAATTGCGTTACAATTGATGATTTTCAGGATTATCTCGATTCAACAAATATTACCGGAAGGAACACAAGGGCCAATTTTGCAGTCATTGACAGCAACAGCAATGCCGCCATTTTTGAGGTTGGAGGCAATGAATACTGGAAATTCAATGCAGAAGATGAGCCGGATGGTTACATCATTAGAACCAATTTCACTGTGAATGGTAGTGGAAGTACAGGGATTCAAAGATATAACAGGTCTTCAGCCCTGATCTCTGATTTTTATGCAGGCGACAGTCTTAATTACAGGAGCCTGTTGCGTCACCAAATGCGGGATTTTTCGGATTACAACAGTCAGCCTTATCCGGTACCTCTTCTTGAAAAGCTATATCCGTGGGCAAACTGGGGGTATTTCCCGACAAATTATGCTTTATGCAACAATATATCCGTTTCAGCTTCTGTAATCC
>JAIOZK010000039.1 GCA_021740625.1 Bacteroidales bacterium | reverse complement strand
AAACAGGTGTACGACCTTTTGGGGTATAAATATACCCCGTTCACCAGAAAAAAATCCGTAGTCCCCCCTGGTAAAATTCTTAAAATGGACTCGTCTTGACATCAGATAGTTATATTTTTCAACACGCAATGTGGGTTAAGTTTTTTGAAAAGTCGGATCAATAAATCCAGGTTTTCTTTAAATGATCTTTCTTCACTCATACTGAATCCTCTTTGCTTGAAGTATAAAGTTAACAATTTTTTCTTGCATTTAGTATAAAAACGATCAGAGGCGGCTGATGGCCGCCTCTGATCGTTTTTCTGTTTATGAAATTTTGATCTGTCGCGCTGGTTTTTCTTTGGCTTCTTCCTTTTTGGGCATTGTAATACTCAAAACGCCATCTTTGTGTTTGGCCTCGATCTTTTCTGCATCAACGGTGTTGGGCAGAGTAAACGACCGCTTAAAAGAAGTATAACTGAATTCCCTTCTCATGAACTTTTTGTCCTCTTCTTTCTTCTCGTCCTTCTTCTCTGAAGAGATCGTTAAAACATTGTGGTCAAGGTCAATTTTGAAATCCTTTTTGTCCAAACCAGGAGCCGCCACTTCAATGCTGAAATCGTCTTTTTCTTCTATGATATTCACTGCAGGCATATTTACTCCGGTTTGTTCATCAAAATTACCCAGAAAATCGCGTCCGAAAAATTCATCCACCAGATCCGGTAATGAGCTTCTTCTTAACATTGGTAACATAAGCACCTCCTTTTTTAGGGTTAAACAATTTTGTCTTTTCACGGTCATTTATACAAATCAAATACCAATGCTATTATCGGAGGACATCAAGAGCCTAAAGGTCATAATGTCATGCCCATCAGTATGTTATGTGATTTTTTGTCATTGATAAAAGTCAAAATGACAGCTCTTTACATTTATCAAATATGCTTGTAATTTTGCAGTATGCAAAAAGATGATTTATATAAGATCCTGGGGCTCGACAAGAATGCCAGCAAGGAAGACATCAAAAAAGCATATCACCGACTGGCCCATATTCATCATCCCGACAAGAAAAGTGATGATGATGCATCGGATTATATAAAGATCAGGGAGGCTTTTGATACCCTTGGGAATGAAGATAAGAGAAAGGACTACGATCATGCCTCCGGGGAGGAAGTAAAGGTAAATATCCGCCCCCGGTCTGCACGGGACAAGAGAGCGGAAGGCTTCCACGATGATATTTCAGGTAATTTCTTTTCAGGACAGGATGATCTCATTGAAAGGATCTTCCGGGAATTCTTTGGCGGTACCTCCCCACCCCGAAGAGAAAGAAACAGTGGAAATCATATTCATTATGATGATTTGATTTGGTGATAGTAAATTATTATTTAACGACTTGTGCAGTTTGAATGTAAATTATTAATAGTCATGGTCACACTGAGCGGAGTCGAAGTGTAAGGACCCAGTCTTCGACTACGCTCAGACTGACAGCCACTGATTTACAGAGTCAAAACCGCACAACACCTTAATATTTAACCGCAATGGACGCAAAGGTTTTTAATCAGATCATATTTCTTTGCGGACTTTGCAAGAAACTTAGCGTCCTTTGCGGTTTAATAATCTCACGCATTGCATATTTAAGAAACTATCACTTCCAAGCCTCTATCACCGGGTAGATCAAAGCAGCGATCATGGCCAGGGTGAGCAGTGGCCGCATCATGTTGATCCGGGACCTGTTTCCTTTGAAAAGCGCCTGGTAAGCATGATTGAGGCTTGAGAAGAGAAACATCAGCATAAATATGAGTGCCAGGGTCAGGTCGGCTTTCACACCCCAGTCGATGTAAAAGAGAAATGCACCCATGATCCCCATGGCAAGAAAGATCAGGTCTGTTTGCAACTGGTATTCGTTGCCTCCGGCATATCCTTTGGCTTCGGCCGATCGCTTCCCAAAGATGAGTCCTTCCAGTCCCGAAAGCCCCGCCATGAAAACCACCAGCCAGGGTGCCTGGAAATGCAACAGCGCTGCGGCATCATCCGCATAAAAATAATAACCAAAAAAGATCACGGCGGTAACGCCCGCGATCCTGAAAATCTCGAAAAACCTGATCATTTGAATTTGATTTGGTGTTTGGTAAAATTAAGAAAGTTTCCTTGCTGTCAATCAATCCTGATGATTTTTTTCAGGATGCGTCGGTCAGCGTAGCTATATTCAAGGAAATAAATTCCCCTCGGGAGATTTTCATCCGGATTCCATACCAATCGGCCGTCATGAGCTGTGTTATTTTCAATGAGCTCTCCCTTTACATTGTAAATCCTGATTTGTCCATGTCCCGGAAGTTCTTCATGAACTACAATTTGAACCTGATCCCCAAAAGGGTTGGGGTAACATGCAAGCAGATTTTCTTCATCTGGTGTTCGCATTTCCGGCTTGCCTACAAATTCATCTCTTAGGCCAAAAGCCGGAGATAAGGTATAGGTTACGGTATTCTGATAATGATCAGAAAAACGCAATTTCACCTCATAAAAGCCGGTATCAGCATAAGTAAAGGCATCCAGACTTGCACGGAAATAGGAACCATTGATGGTATCCTGGTAAAAGTGTTCCGTTTCCACCGCTGTCCATTCCGGGTCATTTTCATGCCGGATAAAAAGCTTTGTGGAATCGTTCTCAAGCTCTTTCAGCCGCAAGGGATACCAGTGCTCATTTTCATTCAGCCAGTAATAATCCGATATGGCGAACAGCAAGCTGGCTTCCTCATCTTTTCTGAGCACATCATAAGGTAGTCCATCCACACCCAGTGTCTGGAAGCAAAAGAGCGAAGGGGGATTATCATCTTCCTGCCCCAGCCCGAATTCGGCCTGGTACTCCGACCGGCCCTGTCTGTTGCCCACAATATAATGATCGTTTGTAACCTGGAAAGTATGAGGCCCGTTCTCAGTGTTCAGGTCTTCAAAATCACCCAGGATCCCGTTGTCAACCACAGTGCTTGTTTCATCCAGGATGTTGTAGGTTGCGAACAGCTGGTCCTCCCTTCTTTCTTCGTTGTGAATCCCAAAATAATTGGTGTTGGCCCCGAAATAGATCTTCGACTTGTTTCCGGAAACAATTTGATTATCGAAAAGAAATTCCGGGATCACTGCTCCATTCCCTACTTCGAACAGTCCACCCTCATCCTGCATCACCCAGTTGGGCACCTGTGTGCCAAAGCCTTCCCTTACGCTGTCGTTGAAAACATCATAAGTTTGACCAAAATAATAAGGGTAATTTGCACTTTCGATAAAAACCCCGGGAAGCCATGCATGTCTGTAATTTTCAACCGAATTGTCTGAAACATAAAAACGGCCTTCCCAGTTGTCGCCGGTGATATCTTTCTGGGTGCCGGCTTTGGAAAGATACCATACGCCATCGAGGATGATCTCCCTAACGTGAAAGATCCCCAGCCTGGGGTTCTCACTTCCCTCAGGAAGATGCAATTTTATGTTCTCCGCATAATATTCTGAAGGATCAAACTGCAGATCGATGCTGTTGTTTACCCCGTAAAGCGGATCGAAAAGGGCCATGTTAACTTTGTTATCATCATACAGATCATAATACATATTGGAGGAATACAGCAGGAAGCGGTCTGAAAAATTATTGGCATGTATGTTCCTGTTTTGGGGCACAGAGTATGAAGATGAGATCAGCAAACTTGTATCCGGGAAGACAAAGGAAAAATATTTGGAGGCGCTGCCTGGAAGCTCTCCAAAAGGGATGGCATTTTCATCCAGACCTTCGATCGCGATCTCGTTTTCTGCTTCCCCAATGCTGAAGATCAGGGTATCCCCGTCTTTCAGCCAAACTTCTTCGTGGACCAGGATATGATAATCCCAGCTTGCATTGCGCATGTCGGTAAGGATATCATATGTTCCGGCTACAACAGGCAGTTTTGCAAAATAATCACTGATCCAGATGGCCTGGAAGGAGCTGAAATAATGCTGGGCGTTGCTGATGAATGAATGGGAATTGAGGCGGTCGTACTGGAGGTAGACGGTATCCTGCAGCATCCAGCCCTGATATTTTGCACCCATGGATAGGACTTCATCGTTAAAGATCAGCCCGTTTCTGCTGACCTGCTCCGACCGCATTACTTCATGCTGCAGCACATGCTCCTGCGACCAGGCAGCCGTTGTGCCGATCATCAAAAATATCCATATCAATTTTTTAAAAGGCATATGCAGCTAAGATAAGGAAAAATAAGCGAGGCTGTTTCAAAAGTCTTTTTTACCATTGGCATATCCTCACTTTTGGGACTTTCATACAATAACAATATATTTGTTAACGGAACGTGGCTGTCAATTCTTTATGATTTTCAATAAGGCATCAGAAAAATTACTCCTGAAGGGTTTGAAAGAAGGGAATAATGCAAGCCTGCATTACTTCTATAAAAAATATTATCCCAGGGTTGAAGCCTTTGTATTATCCAACAAAGGCACCGTGGAAGATTCACGTGATATTTTCCAGGAATCCCTGTACAGGATGTATCTGAAAGTAAAAGAAGATCAATTAAAATTGGAAAAGTCGCTGGAGGCTTATATATTTACAGTCAGTAAATATTTGTGGTTTAATCAACTTCGAAATACAAAGGGGGTTTTATTAGATATTTCCGATATTGAAAACCACTTGAGTGACAGCAAGCCGGATATAAAGCTTGAAATGAACAATCTGAAGAAACTTGATCTGTATATTGATTGTTTTAAAAAGCTTGACCGAAAATGCAGACAATTATTGGAAATGTCTCTGGGCAATTATTCACACAAGGAAATAGTTGGAGAATTGAAAATCTCCGGTGAGGGATATGCAAGAAAGAAAAAAAACAAATGCATTAAAAAGTTGATCAAACTGGCAGAAAAAGACAAACGATTCAAAGCCATAATCGATGAGCAAGCAGGAAACTGAAATATGGATTGAAAAATACCTGGCAGGAGATCTCAATGAAAGGGAAAAGGCAGAATTTGAGAAAAAACTGGATGAAAATCCCGAATTCAAAAAGTTTTTTGATCATTATAAGAATATCAAAAAAACCATTGATTACAAGGATCGCGTCGAATTCCTGAGCAAGTTGGAGGAGGTCGAATCAAAATATTTTAAAAAGCGTTCTGATAAAAAAAACAAACCAGGCAACAAAGGTCTTTTCTTTTCTCTGGCGGCTGTGACGCTCCTGCTAATCTCAACCGGTCTGTACCTGGTTTTCAAGGAAGGGCAGAAAAGCGGCCAGGAACTATTTAACCAGTATTTTTCCCCTCTCGACCAATTTATTGAGTTCCGATCTAAGAGTGAATCTGAATCTGCCATGATTGCTGGCATAGCAGCTTATCAACAAGGTAAGCTCGACAAGGCAATTGTTGAATTTAAAAAGGCAGGTAAGAACAGCCAACAGCAAAACCTGGCAAACTTGTACCTGGGCATTACTTACCTCGGAAAAGACAAGTTAGACAAGGCCATTCCTTTATTCGAGCGCCTGACCAAAAGCCAGACTGATCTCAGGCAAAGTGCTGAATGGTACCTGGGACTGGCTTACCTGAAAATGGGAAAACTTAATACTTGCCAACAGATTCTGGAAAAGATAAAAACCGAGGAGGGACATTATTACCAGGCAAAAGCTCGAAAACTCGTCAATGATTTAATGAAATGAAGCGTTGTTGAAAGTTCCTATACTTATGAGCGACAAAAGTTTTCGGGATATCAAAATATTGACTTCAGCAGAAATAAGAAGCCTTGTTGGTATGGAAGATGCCGTCAAATTTATGCTGCACAGGACTGGGCGGACTTACACAAACGCCGAATGGAAAGCGATTGTATGACAGATTTAACAAACCTCAGAATTCAAAAGCTTTAGAAAGCAAATAAAGAAGAATATGATCCCCAGCTTCAGATCAAGAATTTTTGTCTGCTTCTTGAAAGTGATCAACTTTAAGAAAAGGGTTGAGAAAAGAGCTGTGAATCGAGTAGCGGAAAACAAGAAGAGATTTCCTCCCGGAAGGATCAGGCGATTGTATCATATCAATATTCAAACATCTCATAAAAAGGACATTGTAACTTTCGAAAGCAAAGAAAAAGTAAACAGAAACCATATCCTATTCCTGCATGGAGGAGCGTATATTTTTAATATCACCCGTGGTCACTGGCGGTTATCAGAAAAGATCGTCAGGAAGATCTTCTGCAGAATGACACATATGGATTACCCGCTGGCTCCCAAACACAATTACAAGGATACATTCAGCATGCTCAGTGACGCTTACGAATTACTGCTTGGGCATTATCCCAAAGACAAGTTCATCCTCATGGGAGATTCGGCAGGTGGTGGACTGGCACTTGCCTTTGCGCAAAAACTGGTAAAAGAAAAACATAAAAGACTGCCTGAAAAGATTGTTTTGTTATCTCCATGGCTGGATTTAAGCCTGTCTGATCCGGATATTCGAAAACTGGAAATTTCAGATCATATCCTGAGTGTAAAAATGCTTCAGGCGGCCGGAAGGCAATATGCCGATGGTGACAGGCTGGACCAATATTTACTATCACCCATCAAAGGGGAATTCAACAGTCTGCCCCAGACCATTATCTTCTATGGAACGGAAGAAGTGTTCAGTTCTGATTGTAAAAGACTGAAATCAATAACAGCAACAAGGCGAAAAAACTTCATTTTCAGGGAATATCAGAAAATGCAACACGACTGGGCACTATTTCCCCTTCCTGAAAGCAAGCAACTGATGAACGATGTTTGTGATTTCATCACGGGTAAAGGTAAGAACAGCCAGGGAGAAATATTAAAAGCTGCGATAGAAAAGCATCAAGCTTGTCAACATTAAACACAAAAAAATTCAAAGGCAGGCCAATGAAGCGTTTTTAGCGATGGTGAAATTATTTTAGTATATTTACTCAATATACAAAACAATACACAGAGTTTCGTTCCTGAAATCAAACTTTTAATAATATGAAAACACTCAATATCTTGATGCTGTCTTTGCTGATTGGCTCTGCAATGGCACAAACACAAATCCCTGAGAGTGGATTTGAGAACTGGGTCCCCAATGCGACCAATATTTACCAAGAACCTGCGGGTGGGTGGTGGACAACACTGAATCCCCTGGCATCGCTGGGTGGACCCATCACCGTTTACCCTACGACCGATGCTCACTCTGGTGAATATGCTGCTCAACTGGAAACCAAAATGTGGGGCGATTTCCTGATCTCCGGTCTGCTGGTAGCTGGTAGTTTTATCATGGGCGAACCCTATATTGAATATGGCAGGCCCTTTGCCGAAACCCCATCCAAATTCAGGGGCTGGTATAAATACGCCGCCGCTGGCAACGATTCGGCTGGTTTAGCAGTAATATTAACCAAATACAATACAATGACCAGCGAGCAGGATACTGTGGCCACTGCTGTTACTGCCATTACAGAAAATGCTGATGTTTTTACCGAATTTGAGATTGATTTTGATTACCTCATTCCCGGAATAAATCCTGATACCATAAATGTAGTGTTTACTTCCAGCGGTGATGGTGGTAATTTCCAGGGAGAGGTTGGCAGCATACTGACCATCGATGATATTCTGCTGGAGTATACTTCAGGGGTGCAGGAAAGTCTGCTGCAGGAGTTTTCAATTCATGCATTTCCCTCACCTGCCACCGATCAGCTTTCACTGGAGTTTAATACAAATCACCCGGAGAAAATACTGTGTCGTGTTTATGCTCTCGACGGCCGCATGGTAAAATCCTTTTCACTCAGGCATAAAAAACACCGGCTGGATGTTTCGGACTGGTCTCCTGGTAAATATATCCTTCAGGCTTATGTGGATAACAAGCTTGTTTCGTCAACCAAGTTCGTTGTGGCACTTTGATCAAGACAATCCTGCCCATATTCTTCCTGCTTTGCGGGCTGGGAAATGCCGATGCACAAAAAATCAATATTGGTGCGGGTATCAGCTTCGGTGGACCAATACCCACTGAAGTTATTGATAGCTCCTCAGGCAAGCCTTTGATCGGAACAGTGTTTAGCATGGCCCTGTCATTCCCTATAAACGAGCGCCTGTCGTTCACACCCGGGCTGAATTATACCTTCCGCGGCCTTGACTACAGCCAGAGCTTTACACGCGATACATTGTATACAGTGGAAATTAATGGGACCAGCGGAAAGGTTCCTTCCTTTTATACCGCCTATGTGAATGGAAAAATGCGGCTGCACTATATTGACATTCCTCTTTTGTTTGCATATCGGATCTGGAAATTTCAGGCATTGTTTGGCCCCTACATATCGGTATTGCTGGCAGGCAGGGATGCAGGCACTGTTCGTGTTGTGATAGGATCGGGAGGATTTTTCGAGGATTATAATGAAGATTTTAGCAATTACCATGCATTGCGTAAAATTGAGCAGGGTTTAATGCTGGGTTCAATTACCCCGGTTTACAGAAACCTGAGTTTTGAAATAAAGGTTTCCCGGAGTTTTTTCACGCTCTACAATCTTGACAAACTACAAGATAATGGTCAGGGACTGGTCAGGATGTACAATACATATGTGCAACTGGGACTGGTCTACCACATAAATAAGAATCAAAAATAGCCATATATGATTAAAACGATATTCATAGCAATACTGCTTTCATATGGCCATCTGCCTGTTTCAGGCCAGGTATCGCTAAAAATAGTAGTCAAAAATCTAGAAAGCAATGCAGGATCTGTTATTCTGGATCTAAGAGATGGCAACAACCTGCATCTTAAAGGATTATCAGGGGAAATATCGGATCATGCATGCTTCATTATAGTGGACAGTTTAATACCCGGGAAATATGCATTCAGATACTTTCATGACGAAAACAACAATAAAGAGATGGATACATACTGGATAAAAGTCCCGAAAGAAGGCTATGGGTTTTCAAACAATGCCCGGGCAAGGTTTGGGCCTCCAAAATTCAAAAAAACAATCTTTGAACTTAAAAACGATACCACTGTGTTTTGTACGCCCAGATATATAAAACTTTAACTTTTGAAAATGGAAACAGAATATCCAATTGATCAAAAACCGGATAACACATACCGACTTACACTGGACATCGTAAAAGAATTGTGGACAAAAACATACAACACCAGCGGAAAGCCGGATTGGTCGCACATACTGCCTTATTATGATGATGAGATTCATTTCAGGGACTCCATACAGGAGCTTAAAGGCATGACAGCGTTTAAAGCAATGACAGAACGTTTAACAAAGCGGTCAAAAGATTTGAAAATGCGCCTGGTAAATGCATTTCAGCAAAACAATGATATTTTTATTGAATGGGAAATGACCATCAGTTATAAAAGGTATCCAAGTTCTGTATTACATGGGGCCAGCAGGCTTACGGTCAATGAAAAGGGCAAAATCATCCAGCAGCGTGATTACTATGATTTATGGGGTGATATATTTGATAATATTCCCAGGTTTGGTAAGATGTACAGAAGGTTTATGAAAAGAAAGTTTGGTTGATGACTGAAAAACAAAACGGAAGGAGATTCCGGAAGTATTTTAAGGAGTATAAATGGTCTAATGTTTTTGCGATGATCAAAAATAATCGCAAAACTCCTGAATTTTGCCATGATGATTTTGAGAACAAACTTGTGGTTATTACCGGCGCTACTTCCGGCATTGGTTACCTGGTTGCCAAAAAGTATGCCTCAAAAGGTGCAAGCCTCCTGTGTGTGAACAGAAACAAAGAAAAGTCGGAGATTTTGAAACAAGAAATAGAAAGTGAATTCAAGGTTCCCTGCAATTATTTCCTGGCCGATCTCAGCTGCATGCATGACACCCATGAAGTTGCGGATAAGTTGGTACATCTCGAACAGCCAATTGATGTGCTTATACACAATGCGGGTGTTTACCTGACAAGGCATGAGCTGACTCACGACGGAATTGAGAAAGTTCTCATGGTTCATTACCTGTCGTCTTTTATAATGAATTATAAGCTGAGGACAAAACTTAAATTGCAGAAAAAATCAAGGATTATTATCGTCAATTCTGAAGGACACAGGTTTGCTGCATGGGGATTAAGGCTGGATGATCTGAACTGGATAAAAAGGCGTTATTCAGGATTGAAAAGCTATGGATCTGCAAAACTAGCCCAGCTCTTATCCATGTTGATTTTTGCAGAGGATTTCAAGGATTCGGGGGTTACGATCAATGCCATGCACCCGGGTGCTGTGAAATCAGAAACAGGAAAAGACAATGGAAAATTATACAGGTGGTATAAGAAAAACATCCTTGACAGAATGCTGAAACCGGCTTCCATTTCAGCGGAAGCGATTTATTACCTGGGTGTATCCAAAGATATCGAAACAATCAACGGGAAGTTTTTCAACCTTACCACCCTTGAAGAACCTGCCCCCCCGGCACTGGATGTTGAAATAGCAAAGCTTTTATGGAACATTAGCTTAAAGATGGGTAAACTCAATTAGGTCATGGAAAATCAAAAATACGATACAATCATTGTGGGCGGAGGCATCGCAGGCCTTACCGCTGCAGTATACCTGGCACGGGCCGGAAAAAACATTTTGCTGGTTGAGAAGAACAGGGAATTTGGCGGACTGGTCAATACCTTTCAACGTGACGGCTTTCATTTCGAGGCCGGTGTGAGGGCCCTGGAAAGTGCAGGAATAATCCTGCCTATGTTAGAGGACCTGGGCATCCGGCTGGATGTGGTTCGCAGCAAAGTTTCTGTGGGCATCGAAAACAAAATCCTAAACATTGAAAACCCGAACTCAATAAAGGAATACCGGGATCTGCTGGTTGATCTGTACCCCGACAGTGTTGCGGAAATCGAGCGGTTCATTGTTTCAATGAGAAAAATAATGAAGCAGCTTGATATTTTATATGGCATCGAAAACCCGGTTTTTAAAGACCTCAAAAAAGACAGAAACTATATTTTCAAGAAACTTTTGCCTTGGTTGCCCAGGTTTATGCTAACCGTCGGGAAAATCAACCGGCTCAACATGCCTGTCGAGAAATTCCTGGAAAAGATCATTACAAGCATATCGCTGCGGGATATCATATCACAGCATTTTTTCAAGAGCACACCTGCCTTTTTTGCCATGAGTTATTTCTCGCTTTACCTTGATTATTTTTACCCGAAAGGAGGTGTTGGAAGACTGGCCGATGTTCTGCTTGAAAAAATCAGGGAGTATGGCGGAAACCTGATGGCAAATACCACCATCCGGGAAATCCATCCTGATCAACAAATTGTAGTTGATGATGCGGATCGACAGTATTATTACGATCAACTGATCTGGGCAGCCGATTTAAAAACATTTTACCAAATAACCCATGTGGAGAACATGGAAACTGGCGTACAAAAAAAATATGAAGTCGTTAAAAAAAGAGTAATGGAAGGCAAAGGGAGTGAATCCGTTTTTACGCTTTATCTGGAAGTGGATCTGCCCCTCCGGTATTTTGGGGATATTGCCAATGGTCATTTTTTCTATACCCCTTCAAAGATTGGCCTGAACAATATCCACAGAGATGAGCTCAGGACCATGCTTGAAAACTGGGAAAATACAGATAAAGCTGTGATATATTCTTGGCTTGACCGTTTCCTGGCTCTCAATACTTATGAAGTTTCTATACCGGGCTTAAAAGATGAAAGCCTTGTGCCCAAAAACAAAACAGGCCTTATCATCAGCTTTATCGTTGATTATGAATTGTTCAAGAAGATCGAAGAGGCTGGATGGCATCAGGAATTTCGCGATGAAATTGAGAGCAGAATCATTCATGTTTTCTCTGAAAACGTTTACCCCGGGCTGAAAGACCATATTCTAAAACAATTTTCCTTTACCCCCATCAGCATAAAAAAGAGAGTTGGCAGTACCGACGGAGCCATTGTAGGCTGGACTTTTGAAAGGCCGGTGCCGGTGATCAATAAGATCCAGCATTCCGGAAAATCTGTTTACACCCCGATCCCGAATATCTTCCAGGCAGGTCAATGGGTATACAGTCCGGCCGGGGTACCCATGTCAATCCTGACCGGTAAAATTGCTGCAGATAAAGTTTGTAAATTGTGATCGATTTAGTCTCCAATGAGATCAAAGCATTTGCTCTTAAGCTTTGTAAAAAAACTTAATGATGATAAAATTCTTTAGAAATATCAGGCTTGGGAAATAAGCGCATGTAACTTAGTCCCTGTAATATGATCTTCTTTTTATAATCCGGTATACCGCTACCAGGAATATTGCACCAAAGGCAATCCACAACAGATACTTCAGAAAATTATCCTTCTTTTTCAAGAGAACTTTTGATTGTTCCCCTGTACTGATCAATCCGGCCCAGTATGCTGGATTTGCCTTAAAAGCCCCGGCCTTTTCCAGGTAGTTCAGTTTTGCTTTCCTCAATGCCTCATCTTTTCGATATCCTTTTGAAATGTATTCATAATAGCTGATCATTAATATTCTTGTTGAACGGTCTTCTAACTTGTTGAGCGACATTAGTACACTGGGACAACCGGCATACTTAAAAGCCCAGGCCAGGCTGATTACACCCTCGCCGTTTAAAATATCACCTTTGCCTGTTTCGCATGCACTCAGCACCACCATTTGGGCACGCAAATCAAGATTGCAAATTTCTGCAAGCCTTAGATCGGTATGAACATCATTTTTACTGGACATGATCAGGTGGGAATTCATCGGGTTACTGTCATCAATGATGCCGTGGGTGGCAAAATGCAATGCACCATAGTTAGGGGCAATTTCAGAAAACTCCTTTTTATCCCCAGATGTGTATAGAGAACCTTGATACATTTCCAGCAGGGTATCCGCTTCGGCAATCGCCTGCTTGATGGGACTGATCAATTCGTTGCTGTCACGGTAGTGATTCCGGATTTGCGGTGCCACCACCAGCAATTTAACATGCTTGCGTTTATCCACATCCGGAAGATCATACCTATCAAGGGTATAACGGTAAGAAATGTTGTAATCCCGGATCAGATAGGGCATTTTGCGGTACGATATTGAATTTGTTTCCGCTTTATGCATCAATTCAAAGGGGAAATAATGCAAGATGCCGTCCGGGATGAAAATGATATTCCTGGCATCTGAAGGAATGCCTCCCGGGATGAATAATTCAGACATGGAGGCGGCAAGTTTCAGGTAATCCGTCTTTGTATTTTCCCGGTGTGCATTTTCAACATTCAGCAGATCGATGAAACGATGAACCTTTTCATACAGGGAATCGGAGAAGGCAATCCTGTACCATTCCACCCCCTGACTGCTCATTTGAAAAACATGCAATCGGTCACGGTAAAGGAAATACTCCAGCATCAATGTGCTGTCGGGGATTTGACTTTTGAAGGTATTGATGTCATAATTATGCATGCTATTGCTTTGGAGAATACCAGGAGCTTTGTCTGAGATTGCCCGGACAACTGAATCATAACAATAATTCAGGGCAAAGATCCGGGCATTAAGGCTGTCGGCTTCGATCCCGGGGTTCAGTTCATTCAAGCGGAAATAAAGTGCATTAATTTTTCTTTTGAGGCTTTCAGCCTGTTCGCGCATAACCATCACAGAACTGTCTGATTCATAAAGGTCATAAAAAGTTGTTTTCAGGATGAGAGAACGTGCTGCCTCGCTCCAGGCCAGGGCTTTCTCCAGGTAAAAATTCCGGTGATCTTCGGAATACAATGCAAAGGCAGCCTCGATACCGATATCCATCATGTTTTTCAGGTCACCTTTGAGGGCGTTGATCTGATCTGCCAGCAGAAGCTTCTGTGAAAGCAGTAAGGCAAAAGCATCCTTATAATAATCCACATTCACAAGCAAAGCCTCATAATAGGTTTCCCGGAGGTTCTCATCCTCAAGGTTTACCAGCAGGATCTCCAGCACCCGGATCTTTCTCATGATGATGTTCAGGGTTTCCAGGTCGGCCGCAAGTTTGAATTCCGGGCTGCGGGAATAATTATCAAGCTCCAGGGCAGTATCGATGGTCTTTAGCGCTTTTTGATACATATACAGAGCGCTGTCCATTTTATTCATACGCCAATGGACATCGCCAATGCAGACGTATATGTTTTTGAGGCGGGGGTGATAGGCGTGGAATTTATTTGTAATCAATTGTGCTGCTTTGGAGTAATAAGATCGACTTGCAGGCAGGTCTTTTTTGTGGACCATGAGGAAGTTGCCGTAGTTTTGGTAGAGATTAACCTTATTTGTTAATGTAAGAAAATCGACTTTTTTTTGCGACTTATTAAAATAATATGCAGCAGAATCAACCTGGTTTAATCTTGAATAAGACATCGCCATATTTGCACTGACTGAGCTGTTCAATCCTTTAATTTCACAGTTATTCAATGAATCAAGTATACTATTGTATAATTCTATTGCTACATTATTATTTTTTTGATAAAAATATGTAAGAGCAAGATTATATTTTGTGAACAATATCTTTCGGCAAGGCTTTTCTTGAGAATTATAAAGCATTTTTAGACAATACAACTCAATTGACTTAGCTTTTTCATATTCACCTAACACTTTGAATAAATTTGCCAATAATAAATGATGCTCAATTTGTTTTAAATTATTTTTGCCAAAAGTGCTTCTTATAATTTCAATCCCAGTATTAAGATAGAGTTTTGCAGAATCGAAGCTATTGATGGTATAGTAGAAATTACCTATTATTCTATAAATCTTTTCAGATTGATAGGTATTTGTCTTTAAAAGTGGTTTAGCTCTTTTAATTATGTAATCTTCTGCAGTTTTAATATTTGATTGATATAACTCGGCTTGGCCAATTCTAGCATATACAAAACATCTCAGATCATGATCATTTATTGGAATCTCTTGCAATAATCTTTTATATATTACTTTTGCAGAATCATATCGTAAATTTAAAAAATACTCATCACCTTTAAGTAATAAAGTATCTATATCATTTTTGTTTTTGTTCAAGATATTAAGTGAATGTATTGACTTTGAATCTTTCTTATTGACTAAAAACTCAGTATTACTGTATGCTATTTTGTCAAGAACATTTCTTTCCTCCTTAATGAATAAAAAGTGAGAACCCTGGAAAATCCAAAGCACAAAAATTGCAGCTAAACCCTTCAATATTAGAACCTTTAACAAATCAATGTAGTTTTTTACATGTCCAATTTAAAAAAAACTTAAAAATAGGGGGTAACATTTTTGACTTTTTGTTACTAGATATAAAATGATGTCATTTAAGAGGATGCTGAAAATCTTAAAAAAAGAGTAGGCTAATTATTAAATCTTAGAATCATGAATTCAAAATCATTTCAGGAATTTGAGGGTTCATTAAAGAACATTGAAATCCTTACACAGGAAAATCTTAAAATTATTATTGGAGGTGATCCAGGTGATCCTCCCCCACCTCCACCTCCTAATCCGGATGATCCTGAGTATGGATAAAAACTTAAAATGAAATTAATCATGAAACCAGTTCTATCTCTCCAGAAAGACCGCAAAGACTGCGGTCCGGCATGTCTTCAATACATAGCCCGGCGCTATGGTAAGTATATCTCACTGAAGACCCTTCGTGCGAAATGTGAAGTCTCGCGCGAGGGGGCTTCATTGCTCGGGATCAGCCGGGCGGCTGAGGAATATGGCTTTGGCAGCCGGGGCGTCAGGATCAGCCTGGTCCGGCTCAAAGAACATGCAAAGCTTCCCTGCATTGCTTTCTGGGAACAAAAACACTTCATCGTTGTCGAAAAGATCAAAAATAAAAAAGTACATGTGTTCGATCCCGCCGTGGGCAAACTACAATATACCCTGCAGGAATTCCTCCGGGGATGGGCGTTCATTGAAAACGGCAAGCAGGGCATTTGCCTGCTGCTGGAACCCGGACCCGCCTTTCAGGCAAAGGATGAAGAACAGGAAGAAAGTTTCAGCCTGTCGTATACCTTTAAATATTTCAAAAGACACAAGAGTTTCATTTATCAATTATTTGCCGGAATTTTTGCGGCCATCCTCATACAATTGTTCATTCCCTTTCTCACACAATCCATCGTCGACAGGGGCATCAACTACCAGAACCCGCGATTCATCCACCTGGCTCTGGGGGCTATGTTGATCCTGGGCCTTGCCCAACTGAGCAACGAATTCATCCGCAACAGGATACTGTTGCATATGAACTCCAGTGTGAACATCAGCATACTGAGCGAGTTCCTGCGAAAACTGCTGAAGCTACCCCTGCAGTTTTTCGATACACGGCAGATTGGCGATTTACTCCAAAGAGTAGAAGACCAGAACAGGGTGGAACGCTTTCTTACAAGCACTGTCATAACAGCCATTTACCTTGTGCTGAATGTACTGGTTTTCGGTTTGGTTCTCTTCCTATACAACAGGACCATTTTCCTGGTCTATGCAATGGGCATGCTTTTGAGCAGCCTCTGGATACTTTATTTCAGCAAGAAAAGAATACAGATCGACCACAAGCGTTTCAAACAAAGATCGGAAAAGCACAACAGCCTGGTGGAGATATTCCACGGCATTCATGATATACACCTCAACAATGCACAACAGCAAAAACGCTGGGAATGGGAAGAGGTGCAGGCACGTATCTTCAGAACCGGCATCAGCAGCCTAAGCATAGACCAACTCCAGCGTTCTGGTGCATTGATGATCAGCCAGCTCACCCGATTGCTGATCATATTCTTTGCGGCCATGGCGGTAATGCGGGCAGAGATGAGCCTGGGGGTGATGCTGGCCATTCTTTTTATCCTGGGTCAACTGAGCAGTCCGATGAACCAGTTGAGCGGAATTTACCGCTCCTGGCAGGAAGCCCGCCTGAGCCTGCAAAGGCTGGGGGAAGTCCTGAAAGAGCCTCAGAAAAATAGCAATACAAGCGGTCTCAGGTTCATGCCGGATGACAAATCCATCTCTTTTGAAGATGTGTGCTTTCATTATCCCGGAATGGAAGACAAAGGATTGATCCGGAATGTCAGCTTTCATATCCCTGAAAACAAAGTCACGGCAATTGTCGGCAGCAGCGGCTGCGGCAAGACCACCCTGCTGAAACTGATGCTGGGATTGTGCAAGACTCAGTCGGGCAAGATCAGCATCGGCAACATTGCCCTCAACAGCATCGACGAAAGGACCTGGCGCTCGCATTGTGGTTCTGTGCTGCAGGACGGCTTCCTGTTTTCCGACACCATCATGAACAACATCCTCATGCATGACATGCAGGCGGATCATGCAAAAATGATCCGGGCAGCAGAAACAGCCTGTATCAAAGAATACATTGAATCCCTTCCGTTGCATTATCAAAGCATGACCGGGCAGAACGGGCGCGGATTGAGCAGCGGCCAGAAACAACGCATCCTGATTGCCAGGGCGCTGTATAAAGACCCGGATTTCCTCTTCCTCGACGAAGCCACCAATGCCCTGGATGCCGAAAACGAAAAGAGCATCATGGAAAAGTTGCATGCGATCTCCAGCCACAAAACCCTGGTCGTGATCGCCCACCGCCTCAGTACCATACGCCATGCCGATCAGATCCTGGTCATGAATGACGGCCGCATTGCCGAACAGGGGCAGCATGAGGAACTGATGCTGCGGCAGGGGGTATATTTCAATTTGATTCGCAAACAAACCGAAAATATCTATGCATACTCAAGCTGACAAGCAACACCTGGAAGAGATCATGGGTCCGCCGCCAGCCAAGCTGATCAGCCGGGGCAGCCTGGTCATTATTGTTTGCCTGTTGATAATGCTGCTGTGCGGCTTCATGATCCGTTCACCCCTGCTGATCCGAGGCAACATTAAAATATATCGTGAGCAGAGCTGGTATGAGATCAAAGCTGGAACAAACGCCTGTATCGCCGTGATGATGGTTCGACATGGAGAAAAGGTCAAGGCCGGCCAAACCTTGCTGGTATTCGAAGATCAACTAAAATACGGGGATTTCCTTGCATTGGAGAAATACCTGGATCATGTCTGCCTGAAACTGCAAAATCAAGATACCATGGAATTGATAAAAATCTTGCCTCCCCGGCCCGGACAGAAAACCGGATTTGAAGAAAAGCTTCAACTCATACAATCCGGAATCGGTGAACTGGAAAGGCTGCTGTTTATAGAAAACATAGCTGATAAAAAACTTGAATATCATGTAATGATTGAAAAGTCCCGGTCAATGATCCGGCAACAGCAAAAACAAATCCATTTGATCCGGGAATCCTGCATTATACAGGAAAAACAAATGTGCAGGATGGATTCCCTGTTCAGGGCAAAAGTGATCCCTGAGGCCGATCTTGAAAAGCAGAGACTGACTTTTCTTAACCACAAACAAAAACTGGAAACGGCCTGTTCCCGCCTGACCGAACAGGAGCTGAACGTACAATTTCTCAAAAAGGATTTTCATGCAATGAGCAGAGACTATGAAGTAAGACTGCACAATGCATATACCGCCATCCGGCAGGCCGCAGCGTCCCTGCAGTCAAAACTTGCCGCATGGTCCGGCAACCACCTGGTTCAAGCGCCTGTTGGAGGCCGGGTCGATCTTATGAGCTACTGGTGTGACGGGCAGCATGTAACCGCAGGTACGGCTTTGCTGCATATTCGACCCGATACCAAGACGGATATTCTTGGCAAACTGAAAATAAGCGCCCTGGGCACAGGACAACTTCAAGCTGGACAAACCGTCAGGATTGCCCTGGAGAATTTCCCTGTGGCCGATTATGGATATGTA
Organism: Bacteroidales bacterium; assembly: GCA_021740625.1. GTDB lineage: Bacteria > Bacteroidota > Bacteroidia > Bacteroidales > JAIOZK01 > JAIOZK01. The sequence goes on along the minus strand of JAIOZK010000039.1, from coordinate 9,242 downwards.
TGGGGAGAAATCGGGAACATATCCCAAACGCCCGAGGAAGGACAATACTTTGCGGATGTTTTGTTCCCGCATGGACTGCAAAACAATGCGGACAAGAAGATCGATTTCAAGGAATTCGCCCAGGGCCGGGCCGAGGTTATTCTGGAAGATCAAAGCCTGATGGAACAGTGGCTTGCTGGATTTCTCACAAAGTGAAGGCTTCGCTTTGAGTGAAGCCTTCACTGATCTGCAACCTGGCTGCAATGAATCCCTACGATGGTTATATTAACAATTGTCCAAACCCTAAATAATAGTTTGACAAAATTATTGGGCAAGCCTCGTAGGGCTGGGGTTAAATATCGTGCCGCTGGCACTATTAGACAACCTCCGTCATATCCTCTTCTACCATAATATCATCGCTACGCGATTTTGGCTAAGACGTTTTCTTCCTGCTAGTCTAAAAAGGCCCGTTAGGGCCGGCAGCATGGTAGCAGAGGAAATCCTGGCCGTCTCCAAAATCCCGTAGGGATAACATTATTGGAATTATGATGGAAGGAGAAAGTCCTACCGCATATTCAAATTGATCACCTTCCTGAAATGAAATTTCTATTGTTTAAAACGGGCTGAAGCCCTTTGGAATAAAGGATCTGGCTGCTTCCCCCATGCTAAAGCATGGGGAAAAGTATCCAATGCTAATGCTAACAATTCGTGATGCTGCAGCATGGGGGAATTAATTCGATACCTCTTAGCATCAAATCGAAAAATTTGTCAATCTTCAATGGGTGTTCATTAATCGGATATAAAACATTTGAAATATCCAATGATCAATACACAATATCCAATGATCAATACAAATAATGCTTTAATACTCTAACCATAAATTAATTAATAATATTTAAATTTAATATTAACAATATAGCTATATTTGTTAACGGGCTCATGCCGGGCGAAGAATGAATATGAGATAAAAAGCTAACCAATCCGGCCTCCATTGTATTATGTACAAAATAACAACAGTTATCATACTATGTGTTTTGATTTGCATTAAAACCTTTCCTTTTCGTTCCTACGACTTTGATGGAAATGAGGAGAAGCTTCTCTCCATGCCTCCCGACACCGCCAGGGCAAACTTGTTGATCGACCTCGGCAGACATTATTGTAGCAAGAACTTTGAAAAAGCACTTCTGTTGCTGCAGGAAGCACTTGTACTTTCAACAGAACTCAACTACAGCAAGGGCATCGCAAGCAGTATGCTATGGCAGGGAAGGGCCTATTATTATAAGGATGAATATGAGGTGGCCTACGCTTATCTTGAAAAAGCAAGATCCATCCTTGAAGAGATCGGGTATCTTGAAGGTTTGGCCCAGTACCATTTTGCCATCGGGGCCATTCATAACATCAACGGCAACCAACTGAACGCCATGAGTGATTTCCAGGAAGTGGTAAGGCTCAGCGAAATATCGAACAATATAGAAATGATGGCCACCGGCTACCATAGCCTTGGCAGCATATATTTGCACCGTTCCGAAACAACACTGGCCATGGAATATTTTAAGCAGGCACAGGAATTGAACATCGAAACAGGCCAGCTATCAGGCGAAGCCACAAATCTCGCAGGAATAGGTATGGCTTATGAATCAATGGGCATGTACGATTCGGCCATTTATTATCTTGAAAAGGTCCTTGAAATAAGATCCAAGCTGGATGAAGCACGGGGTGTTGCCAGTATACGTCATATAATTGGCAAGCTTTTCCTGGAAACAGGCCGCTACCACGAAGCGAAAGAAATGTTTGAAAAATCCATGGCAATTTTTTCATCCCTTAAAGACGAAACAGGTATATGCATCAATTTGTACAAAATGGCTGAAGTAATGAATTTTCTTGGCCAAAGCGACAGCGCCCTGGATAATGCTTTTGCTGCGATTGCAATTGCACGTAAGATAAAAAATCCAAGCCTTATGAGTGATATTTACACCTCCCTTGCATCAATCATGGCATACAATGGTAACTTCAAGGAGGCTTATAATTACAATAATCTGAGCAGCCACCTCAAAGACAGTCTGGCCGAAGCAAACCGAGAAAAACTCATCCGTGAACTTGAAATGAAATTCCAGGTCAGCAAGAAAGATAGCGAAATAAAGCTATTGAAGAGCAGGAACGAAATCCAGGTCAAGAATAACCTGATCCTGACAATATCCATCATCGCCATGACAGCACTCCTCCTGCTATTGTTATTTCTTTTCCGCATGAAAACCAATGCCATGAAACGACGAAAGAAGATTTATGATCAGGAAAAAACCATCCACAAGCAAAAAAGTGAATTAAAGGATAAGGAACAACAGTTGCTGGAAAAACAACTGGAAGTAAAAAACCGGGAGCTTGCCTCAAAAGCACTTGAAATGCTGAGAATGAATGAAACCATTGGTAATATCATCGAAAAACTGGAAAGCTTCAGTCAGGAAAATGATATTTCGGAAAAGATGAGCAATCAGATCAATGGCATTGTTGCTGGCCTTGAAGCACAACTCAGGGATAATTCATGGAACGAATTTGAAAAGATATTTAAAAACATCCACAGCGATTTCTTTCACAGGCTGCTGCTCAAATGTCCCGACCTTACTCCCGCCGAGATCAAGGTTGCAGCTTTCTTAAAACTCAACATCAATACCAAGGAGATTGCTGCCGTAACCTATAAATCAGAAGCAGGCATCAAGTCAACCAGGTACCGGTTGAGAAAAAAACTGGGACTGAAGTCTGATGAAAGTCTAGCACCTTATCTTATGAAACTCTAAACGCTACCCGGAACCTGAACCTTAAGAACCATTTCTCGAAAATTCTTTCGGAATTGTTGAAAACTCAAGTAAGGAATCATCGCAACAATATCCAATCCTCGTTTTCAACCTGTTCTAAAAGCCCTGTCAATTAAGCACTTTCCGCTTTTGCTACTTTTTGAAACAGCCCCGGCAACTTAAAACAACCTCTTTTTTATCACCATCCGCATCGGGCTATGGTATTTTTACAAATCAACTGGAATAAATGAAAAACAAGGGGAAAAAATCCGGGCTTTCCAAAAAGAAGAATGCGAACGATAAGAAGCAGCAATGGATTGATAAAAAGAAAAAATTGCGTGCAAGACAAGAAGCTTTAAAAAAGATATATGATCATTTCAAAAATAAGGAACAAGATAATCAATAACCCAAAAACCAAAACATATGAAAAAAACAATTACATTCATTGTATTGCTTCTTGGTATGCAATGCATGATCGCACAACCAGTGCTGAACAACAATCTGAACTTTGCCATTGGCGATTACTATCGTATCGATGGCTGGAACACAGTAAACAACATTGATCCGGGAGGACCCGGCAGTAATCTGGTCTGGGATTTTGAAGTGGTGGATGGCCAGGATTTTTTTGTAGGTGAAGCCGCAATTTGCGTTGATCCGGCAGGCACCCCCTTCAACGACTCTGCAGGCGCCACAGGTGCAAACATCGCAATCAAACTCTTTGACTCCGATGAAGGACCTTACCAGTATTATAAATCAAACCTCAATTCAAGAGAATTGCTTGCCATGGGCTGGTATGAGGCCGGGAATACCAGCTTTACAAATTACCTGAGCAATTATACTGATTTGCAATTTCCTCTAAACTTTGGTGATGATTTCGATTTTAATACCGAATTGCTAATGTATTCGGTTGACATGGGCCATTATATAATGCGTGATTCAGGCCATGTTTACATTGAAGCAGATGCGTGGGGCAGCATTGTAACGCCCGCGGAAAGCTATTCCAATGTGCTGCGTTTGAAAACCACCTCGGTCATTCATTCCTGGTACAAATTTGATATTGGAGAACCCTGGTTATACCTGGGTGAATTCACAGACATCAGCTACAACTGGTATGCTCCCAATATCAAAGCACCTGTACTGACTATTTTTGAATTTCTTTTTGATAAGCAACAGGAAAGTATGTTCTCATTACATTACCTTGCCGAATATGACTTCCCGGCAGGAATCGAAAGCTTTGAGAATGAGCATATCAGCCTTTTTCCGAACCCGGCAAAAAACCATGTCAATGTTCTAGGTTTGGATCAATATCTGGCCGAAGAGATCATCATTTATGACATGCATGGGCGTGAGGTGTTAAAACAAAATGTCATGAACAGTTGCCTGGATGTATCTGCTTTGAGACAGGGCTGCTATTTTGTGGAACTGAGGACCAAAAGAAAAAGTCTGACCCGTAAATTAATGATACAATAAGGAGGATATGTTATGAGAAATTTTACATTTATACTGGCCGGGTTTATTATTTTGTGCTCATCACCCATAGCCCTGAAGTCCCAGAATCTTTATCTGATGGAGAACAGTGGACAGCAAACAGATTATGTGATCGACAATCTTAATAAGCTGTATTTTTCTTCTGGTGAACTGATGGTGGAATTACAAAATGGGGCCATTGATCAATACCCATTGAACGATATTCGTTACCTGGGCTTTGGTGGTCCTTTGAAAACACCTCCTCCTTTCATTACAGAAAAGATGGGTATGAATCTGTATCCCAATCCTGTTTCCGGAACGATGCATATACAATATCACATGCACGGCACGCAAACCGTAAGAATTGAGATCATTTCAATCGATGGCAGAATGTTTCACAGTGAACGCTTGTTTTCGGAAAACCAAATGTCCGTTTGGCAGGTCAGGCTGGAAACAATTCCAGCAGGATTATATGTATGCCGGATGATCAGCGGCAAAAACATAATCACAAAAAAGTTTATTAAAAATTAAAAAGGAAAATAATGAAAAAAATAATTACCATAATCATGATGTCGGCACTCATTGCAGGACCGGCAAGCGCACAGCAGGACAGCATGTATGTTCATTTAATCAGTGGAATGGTCGTGAAATATGCCATCAGTGATATCGACAGCATCATTTTTTACGCCGGTGGCGGAGGAAATACGATAACAGATTATGACGGCAACGTATATACCATTGTAGAGATCGGATCCCAGAGCTGGCTGGGACAAAACCTGAAAACAACACACTACAACGACGGCACACCAATTCCTTTGCAAACAACGGCTTTGATCTGGGATACTTTATCCACGAATGCATATTGCTGGTACGATAATGATATTAGCAACAAGGAACCCTATGGGGCTCTTTACAACTGGTACGTAGGCAATTCAGCGGTCAATGGTGGAAAGAATCCCTGCCCGGCAGGCTGGCATGTACCGGATGATGACGAATGGACCGCTCTGACGGATTATCTGGGAGGAGCGTCTGTATCAGGTGGCAAACTAAAGGAAGCCGGAACGGCCCACTGGTTCACTCCAAATTCAGGTGCCACCAATGAAACGGGCTATACAGCGCTGCCCGGTGGATTCAGGGGAACGGGAGGCGCATTTTGCGAATTGGGAAAAAAAGGCATGTGGTGGACGACTTATGGTCATCCAACTTTTACATCCAGCGGATATTACAGGAGCATGAGCTTCTCGTCGCCAGGCGTATACAGGGGGTATATGGGTAAATCCCTTGGTATGTCGATACGTTGTATCAAGGATTAGGACCAAGCCTGAAATTGAAGACCTGCAACATTCATGTAAAAAGGAGTTGTAAACCATAATGTAACTTTTCTGGTTTACAACTCCATTACAATTCTGATCATTGACGAAATTTTATTTGTGCCGAAAAAGTTTCTACTCCTTCTTCCGAATCCCGCAGGGATGATATTTTACTGTAAGGCCTCCCCAAAACACCAGTAAATTGCCATACGGAAAAATATGCTTAATTTTGTGATTGCCTTTATGGAGGCTTAATTGTTTACTTAACGGCCCCGTAGCTCAACTGGATACCTGCCTGCCGGCAGGCAGGGAGTGTCAGATTCTGACTATGAAAACTTATTATATATATGCAATTGAAAGCCAAAAAGAGGCTCGGATATACGTTGGGTTTACAGGCAATCTTGAAAGACGAATTAAAGAGCATAACGGTGGAAAGACAAGATCCACCAAAGCTTATAGACCCTGGAAGTTGTTTTTTAAAAAAGCCGTATCTTCGCGTGCTGAAGCCAGGCACCTGGAGAAATATTACAAATCAGGATGTGGTAAAGAGTTTTTAAAATCCTTAATTAGGCCCCGTAGCTCAACTGGATAGAGCGTCAGATTCCGGTTCTGAAGGTTGTGGGTTCGACTCCCGCCGGGGTCACATCTTATTCTGTTTTCATTTACTGGTTTGAGGCTATCAAACAGACAACTTGCATTTCATTAGTTTTAGACCTTAATAGGCGATTCATTACTTCCAGCGCTAATTGAACATAAAAATGAAAAGTTATTACATATATGCTCTTGAAAGTCTGCAGGATGGAAGAGTTTATGTTGGCTTTACTTCAGATGTTAATAGACGAATTCGTGAGCATAATAATGGCAAAACAAAATCAACAAAAGGATATCGACCTTGGAGATTGTTCTTTAAAAAGCTTGCAGGTTCTCGCTTGGAAGCCAGAAAACTAGAAAAATACTATAAGTCAGGATGTGGTAAAGAGTACCTTAAAAAGGTACTTAAGGCCCCGTAGCTCAACTGGATACCTGCCTGCCGGCAGGCAGGGAGCGTCAGATTCCGGTTCTGAAGGTTGTGGGTTCGACTCCCGCCGGGGTCACTTTACGGGACAAAAGATCAAAATTGATCTTTTGTCCTTTTTTTGCTTTTGATAAATACTTGTCGCCCAGCATAATCCACTTGATGACTTCATTTATATTATTGGTTCGAACTTTATTTTTAGAAACTTCAAATAATCTAAGAAAGATCGAACCAATGATCTTCTGCTTTCCTTCTATATCAGTATTTTGGTATAGATTTTTGAAGTTCTTAAAATTCTGGAGCAAGTATAACAACTCTGTACGTTGATCTGATTTTGAAGATTCAAATTCTTGTTTTCTAAGTTGCAAATCATTAAAAATTGATGAAAAAACAAGAAATTTCATTCATCAATAATAAAATCCTAAGATTTTCTCACCTTAAACCTTATTTGTGATAAATATTTATCTGCTTGGGAAAAATTATTTTGTTTAAAGTTATCAATTCAAGCTTCCTATCATATAAATCATAAATAGATGTTAAATTTTATTAAATAATTGTAACAATTATTCAAAACTGTTATTAATAATTAAGACTAACTCACTGGTAGTAAAAACTTTTTATATTTGTGATCAGGGTATAAAAAGAAAAACCTGATGCTAATAAGGAAGTTTTCGGACCAGGAAATTATTGAAGGAATTAAAATTAGAAACCTGAAGGTTTTGAATTATGTTTACTATAAATACTATCCGGTAATAGAGGCATATGTTATTGCAAATAACGGAAGTCAGGCAGAAGCAATGGATGTTTTTCAGGAATCAATATTTGCAGTTTTTGAAAATATTCAAAATCCAAATTTTGCCTTGACGACAAGTTTTATTAATTATTTAATAAGTATTTGTCGCAATAACTGGAGGAATGTACTATCAAGGGATAAGAGAATCAGAACAATAACATTGGATGATTTGGACGAGAATATTCCTGATGACAAGTCAAAGAGTACAAGGGAAGAAATGTTGGATTTGAAGAAGATGGATCTTTTTATAGAGTATTTGAACAAGCTTCCCAAAACGTGCAGGATCGTACTGGAATTATTTTTCGCGAATTATTCTTTTAAGGAGATTGCAAAAAGACTTAACATATCAGTGGGAAATGCCAGAAAAATAAAACACGATTGCATTAAAAAACTTCATGAAGAAATTAGAAAAGATAAACGTTTCAAAAGATATATAGATGATGAAGAGAATGGATAAATATGAATGGGTAGATTCTTATTTCAGTGATGAACTTAGCGCTGAGGAAAAAAGCCAGTTCGAAAATTCATTAAAAGAAGACAGCGAATTAAAAGAAATATTTGACCTGCATACAAATATTTCAAAATCTGTTAAAGAGAAAGAAAAAATAGAGTTTATCAGTAAACTGAAAAAGTCGGAAGAATCCTTTATAAAGAACAGAAATAAAATATTTGAATTTAAGGGCTACTTGATTAACAGAAATAATCTGCTTTCATGGGCGGCTGTTATCATTCTGTTTATCGGCAGTGGCTTGTTTATTCTATTGAGAGGAAATAACCTCTCCTACGATCAATTGTATGATCGGTATTATGCGACCTATGATCAAATTATTGAAACTAGAGGACCCGAATTAAACAATGTGCAATTGGCTTTACTTGAGTACCAAAATGGAAATTATTCCAGGGCAATTCAGTTGTTTAATGAAAATGAGTCCTCAGTAAATAATGATCTGGTTAGGTTTTATAAAGGCTTGTGCTACTTAGAGATTCAAGAATATGAAAAAGCCTCCATCCAATTTGAAAAGATTACTCAATCCTCAAATGATTTTCGGCAGGAGGCTGATTGGTATCTTGCATTAAGTTGTTTGAAAACAGGAGAAATAGACAAAGCGCAACAATTGTTAAAATCAATCTCTCAAAACGATAATCATTATTATAAAAGAAACGCCAGGAAAGTATTACAGCACCTTAAATAGTCTTTTTCTAAAGACAAATCCCAGGACCAGCAATAAAGTAACTCCCGCAATGTAAACGAATAAATTTTGCCATTTGGGGGAGTATATTGGCGCTGTGCTACCGATAAGGGTGGTATTACTCCAAAATTTAGGATTGGTTTTACTCGGAGGCACCGATTCCAGATATTCAAGTTTTGCCATTTGTAATGCTGAAGATTTTGAAGCTCCCTCTTTTAAATTTTCGTAATAGATCGATAGAATCTTCATGGCAGCATAATCATCGGTTTCATTTAGATTCATGATAATACTCGGACATCCGGCATAATGAAATGCCCAGGCAAAACTTATCAGACCTTCGCCACTTAAATAATCACCAATTCCGGTATTACAGGCGTTTAATACTAGCATTTCGACGTTGGGAATATTTAATGAAAGTACATTAAACAGCTTTAGTTTGCTTCTATAAGCAGGTGATTCATTTGGACCCAGGTATATATAGGATTGAAACGGATGTTCATCATCAATTCTGGCATGTCCTGCAAAGTGAATGATAGAAAACTTGTTTAAAATTGCTTCCAGTGGATATTTCGGTTTGAACAGTGCCACAGATTTCGGAGTATCAGTGCCAGTGATTCCGGTTCAAACAGTGCCACAAAAAACGGTTCTAATTATGCTAGGGGATCGGTTCTAATGATGCCACAAAAACGGTTCTAACCG
>JAIOZK010000038.1 GCA_021740625.1 Bacteroidales bacterium | reverse complement strand
TGCCCGATTGGCGGCAAGCCTCTGCCAGCAATATCTTTACCCGCATGATTTGTTTTTGATCTTCTAGCGATTCATAGATGCTTAAGGAATCAAAAAGTAGTTTAACCTCATTGTATTTAATAATAATGTTCTCCAGACCAGGATCTTTAAACAGCAATCCACTGTCAGCCTGCCGTTTAGACAATGCATTATCTTCATACTTGAATTGATCCGATTGGCATGATACCAGGAATGCTAAACCGATAAGAATATTTACAGCAAATAGATTGTTTTTGATTTTCGCCATTTTATACTTCCGTTATATTCTGCAATAAACCGGGTGCATATGACTAACCATAATGAAGTTATTGCAAAAGGACGGCAATATACTGAATCTTATTAAAAATGTAAGGCATTTTTCTGTTAGATTCAGTATACTTCCGGGCCCTGTTCAGGCGGTGGCGTCATCATTATGAATCTTCAAATGCAAATAAATCACGTTCTCAAGGATCTGTCCAAGATCAAATGTTGAGAATCCTGCAATGGCATTCCGAATACCAATATCGTTAAAATTTATTAATGACGTTTTTGAAAAAATAAGTTATTTCGTCATTTATAACAAACAAATAAATCGATTTTTTATACTTCATTCCAGCAAACTCTTCTTCCTTTTCTTGAAATTCCGGTATCCCTTATACCCTCCATAAGCACCACCCAGACCCAGCAAGATCAGCAGGCCTCCGCCAATGGGTGCGCCACGGCCTCCTTCCTGATTGCCAGTAGCATCATGATCCGGCGGCGGCGGCGGGGGTACGTTCTGGGAAATGAGACTTAGGGGAAATAATAGGCTAATGATCAGGGCTATTGTTGCTATGTGTTTTTTCATCTTGTTGTTTGTTTGATTGTTCAGAAGTTCAGAAGTTCAGAAGTTCAGAAGTACAAAAATTCAATTGTTTTTATTTTTTATTATCAATAAGCAAAGACTTTCTTGCAGACGACTTTCTTATTACTGATCACATTCACCAGGTAATAGGCAGCAGGAACCTGTAACTCTATCTGCTGCTGTTCGCTTCCATCCAGCTTCATTTGCCTGATCTGCTGCCCGTGGAGGTTGAATATCCTGATGCTTCCTTTCTGGTGTCCAGGATTGTACAGATTGATCGTTTGATTGCTTGTCCAGATATGAATTGAATCTTCATTTGCCTGCAGCTCTTCTTCTCCAAAGGCTGTCTGGGTGAAATGCAGCACAAAGCGGTTGGTGATGCTGCCGGGATCGCTGATAAGGCATGTGTATTTGCTTGTTTCTTTAAAGTTGACAATGCTTCCACTTTCTTTGTCTTCAAAATAAACATAGATGTCTTGAGGGATTAGGTCAATTTGATCTACTTCAAAAGTGTATTCACCGCTTTCCGCAATATCCAGTCCAATTTTAACAGCATAATCCTCTTCGAAATATGGCAAGGCCTGGATGCCAAAATCAATTCCGTTATCTTCAATTAGTCTACTGTACAGGGCCAGATTTGGATTTCCTTTTAGTTTACCAGCATCATAGGATGGATCAAGATCTTTGCTCATGTCTTCTCTGAAAAAGAATTCGGTTTTGTTGCTGTAATTATCCGGACTGATCACATATAGCTTCATGCGCGCGCTTTCGTTTCTTTCCACATTTTTGTAAAAAGCTGAAGACCCATGTTTTCGAATGCTTGTGTTGAAATTTAATGTAGCGCCATCACTTGCTGCCTGCACCATAAATGCCTGCCCGGGAGATGCAAAAAATGCGGATTCCGATGCATTGTTGTAAAGATCATAGTCAGCATCGGTTGTACCATCCCATCCTTCACTTTCATTCCATATGTATATTGCCTCATAACTATTATCCAGCGCAGCAGTATTCTGATCCAGGAAATTGTTGCTTGCATCGGCATCATCGTTTATGGCAATGGTTGAGCAGAAAGGATTTCCCACCAGGTTTGAGCCTTCTCCGGTGCTGCTGGCAGTTTTGGTTAGATTTATATTCTGATTGGTAACATAGGGAATACCACTCAGGCTTAATGTTTTATTTGAGTTTTTATAGGTGATGGCATAGCCTTTGCAATCTTCAAAGCCCATACTGCCCATCAATGATCCGCTACCGTTACCGTTTAATATGTCTATCCAGAATCCGATATCTTCTCCATCTGTGAAAGACTCATCCCAATAATAGAACTGATCGTTTCCGGCACCACCTGTTAGCTCCATATTCAAGGTGCTAAAATTATCGGAAATGTTTGTTTGACCTGAAATATAATGCCATTTGTCAGCAGTCAGGTATCTCTCAACAGTAATATCACCATTAGCAGAACCGCCGATAATCAATGACCCCGTACCCGATGCATCACTTTTAATATTCAGATTGCCATCGCCTAAAAAAAAGTCTGTATCCAGGTTTTTATCAACCGTAAGGAAGGCCTGGGACTTAATGTTCAATGTTGACCATGGTAAAACATAAAGAGAACCTGTAATTGTTAAGTCTGTATTCGCCTCCAGGTTCGTTGTGCCAATATTAAAAACACTCCCATGGATTGTATGTGAGCCATTGTGGTTAAATGTCAGGGTGGCATCTTCACCGACAACCAGCTTATTCATTTGGGTTCCTGAAGTGATCTCCGGATCATAGGCTGTTGAGTGATCAGGAATACCAACATTTACACTGGTAGAGTTAGGATCTGACCCAAGGCTCCAGTTGCTTCCGGTTGACCAGGATGTGGAGGATGCATTGAGCCAAGTGTTAAAGGCTGTTGATGAAGTCCACTCAGGGCTTGTATAGCTTCCGCCCGAATTGCCATTCCATGTGCCATCGCTCAATGCCTGATCTTCATGCCCAAAGTCCTGTAAAAGCTCTCCACTGCTATTGTCAAAATTATAGTAGGCTACAAGTCCTGATTCATTGCCTGTAAGTGTATTGCACATATTCTCAATGATCTGGCTTGGAGAGCGGGCAACCGACCATACCCGTACTTCTTCTATTTTTCCATCGAACCTGCGATCCTGATACTCGGCAGCTCCGCCGATGCTCATATTACTCCCATTATCGCTTATGCTCGCACCTGTACTTCCACTATTGACTTCTTCTCCATCGACATAAATTTTCATATTTGTTCCATCATAAACGCCTGCGACATGATGCCAGGTGTTATTGCTCAGTGAATTGGCCGGACTGACCACTTCATGCCAACTGCTGCCGTCACCCAGGTTAAAACTCAAAATTCCCGAGCCGCCACATCTGAGTGTATAGCCTTCCACTGACTGTCCATGTTTATCAATAATGGGATTTTCATGGCTGTTTGATGCGAAATTGTCTGCATTGATCCACGCTTCCAGGGTGATTTCCGTTCCGGTAATCTGCAATCCGCTACCATTTCCACAATCTACATAATCATCTGTTCCATCAAAATCCATAGCGTTCTTAGGTCCAAAAATGGCGGAAGAAGTTTGCCATTCATTGCCGGACATATTTGTTAAAGTTCCATCATTGCTGCCCCTGGAATCAGTTGCTGTGGTGCTTCCATCGCTTTCATTCAGTTTATAATAGGATACCAGGTTGGCTTCGCCGGAGGGATTGGGCAATTCGCGGTACATATTCTGGCGTATTTCAGCTTCAGTACGAGCATCGTTCCAAACGCGGACTTCCTCCAGGCTGCCATCCAGGTACCTGCCTGTTCCATCGTTTGTTGCCATGTAAAACGTGGCATTTGAATTAAAGTTGCCGCTTTGTCCGTTGGAAGCGTCCTCAACACCATTAATATATAATTTCATTCCGGAAGCACTATTATAAACGCCTGCAATATGATACCATTCATTTGTTTGCAATGTTGAGGTGCTGGTTAGTTTAATTTGCTGGTCAGTAAAATATAAAACAAATTGAATTTTATCACCTCCGGGAATATCTGAATCTCCCAATCTAAGGAAGGATGAATTACCTGCTGATTCGGTCCCCACTAATTGAGAAATATAGGGATCATTTGATTGAAAAGCATCTACATTGACCCAGCATTCAAGGGTTATCTCAGAACCTGATAAGTTTATTGCACCGCAAGTAACATAATTATTCGTTCCGTCAAACTCCAGGCAATTATTCTGAGCAGTTGATCCAAACCACCCCAGCAAAATCAAAGCAATTAAGAAATACTTTCTTGTATACATATTGAATAGGTTTTATTTTTTATAAATTTTGTCCATTCCCGGTAAAATGTGTTTATAGGAGATATATAGCAGAATCTTGAACTAAAATTCATCAGAATATTTTTGATGCGATTATATGAGGATAAATATAAAGATATATTCAATATGTGTCAATAGGTAAAAAGGCATATTTGCAAAAAAAACGTATTTTGCGATTTGAGTATGAAAAGTTGAAACCCAAGTTAATCTGAGAGTCGAAGTGTGACGGTCCAGTCTTCAACTTCCGCCCTAGCCGGTAGTCAAGGAGCTCAGACTGACCGCCAAGAATATACACAATCAAACTGCACAACACCTTAAACAAAATCAAGGTAGTCTTTGAAGGATTGTATGTAGTTGATCAGCGGGATTTTTGATTCATGACTTGCGAATACGAGAAGAGTATTCTCCTTTGTTGGTTAATTTGAATTTCGAATATCCAATATCCAATGTCGAATTTCGAAGTAATGCTCTGCCCTGTTTGATGTTACCTGCTTCATCCAGTATACAGGTATAAGCATTGGTTTCTTTCAAGTCCGTTACCGTTCCTGTTTTCAGATCTTCAAGATAAACATGTACTTAAATATGCAATCTGGATTAAGGTAAAAGTAAAATTTGCGTTTTTGGATCTCAATATGACACTGCAGTTCAGACCAGCGGCGGTAGGAAAGCAGTATCAGTACAAAAACCCAAATAACCACAAAGGGATTATGTTTTCTGATCCTATTTCAATGTCATCTTTGACAATAAAGGCATTATCTGTATTTCGTATCTGCTTTTGTTGTTTACTTTTCCCACCTATTTCAAAAACATATTTATCATCCACCTTAAAATCAGATGTCTTTGATGCAACCAGCCGATGTTGGTAAGCCAACTGATTCAAAAAGAAGGTTTCGCGCAAATTTCCTTTTTCGGGAATGCCCTCTGATAAGTTATACATCAGATTGGTATTCTCAAGAAATATTTTTTCTGGTTTGTTCAGACTGTTAATTCCGACCGGATTAAAATATAAAAGAGTTAACAAACGGGCCTCGGTCAGGTATTGCAAATAGGTTTTCATGGTATTCAGACTAATGCCTGTCCTGCTGCTCAGGCTTTTCATATTTGGTTTGAATGGCACAGAACGACTCATTATTTTTAGTAGTTTTTTCAAATAAACAATACCCGCTGTCTGAATATACTCAAATTGGGGTATATCAACATCAAGTACAGTAAGTATGCTTTCAGATAACTTATTATGAAAAGATTTAACATTTTCAAGATAAAATGGATAATAACCATGATTCATATAACTGTCAAAGTATGCGAGTGGCTTAAGATTTTCAACAACTTCCATGGCTGATGACACATGATCACTAACAATTTCATTCAGGCTATATACGGGTAGTTTTTTTTCGGTCTCAAATTGCAAATACTCCCTGAATGACAGGCCAGGCATGTTGTACATCACAACCCGACGACTAAGGTCATGTTTTGCTTTATGTAAGTGTAAAAGTGAAGAACCTGTTAAAATCAACTTTAAATCCGGCATGTCGTCATAAATATTCTTAATTTCCTGGCTCCAGTTTTGATAGCGGTGCACTTCATCAACTGCAAGTAATTGTCCTCCTTTTTTATAAAACTGGCTTGCCAGGTTATATAAACTGTTTTCAGTGAAATACAGGTTATCAAGACTGATGTATAAAACCTCTTTATTTGGTTTGAAGTTTTTCTTAATATACTGCAAAAGCAGTGTTGTTTTACCAACTCCTCTGCTGCCTTTTATTCCAATAAATCTGTTCGACCAGTCAACAAAATCCATAAAGTTTCGTATGGATTTTAATTGTGTTGCTGCGTATTTTTCATAAAATAATTGACGCAAGTATTCCATATTCAGTAATTATTACTAATGCAAAGATAATTATTTTAAATTAAATGTCAACAGATTGATACTTTATTCCCTGTTTTATATAAAAGAGTTGATGTTTTTAGGAGTGGAATAAATGATTTCGCTTCAAGCGATATCATCAAAAATCATAGATGCTATTTCAAATTTGCCTCAGCTCAATCTGTCAGTTTTGTCTTCTTTTCCTAAACGAAGACCCTAAATAGAGTCTGTCCAAAAAGTCTCAATTTTACCACCACCCTCCGCACCCCCTTAGTCCCCTGAAGGGGAAATCCCCCACACAACCAAGGGGTTGGATGGTTGAGGCTATCCAAAAAGTAACAAACAGCTATCTGGGTCACATCGAGCGAAGTCGAGATGCACTGATAATCAACGATCTTTAGGCTTCGACTTCCTGCCTGGCCGGCAGGCAAGGCGCTCAGCCTGACGAAATATCGCACTTTTTGGACAGCCTCTTAGAGGGGTTTGCGAAGGAGGGCGAGTTTTTGGACAGACCCCTAAATAAATCTAAAACTCAATGGTCATAACAGATGATAGGTCTCGTGAATTATTAGAAACACATATCTAATCCAATTGCACGTAAATGGACCTATCTTTAAAAAGCTATTAAAAATCGTTTTCCTGATTCTTTTTCACCAGCTCCTTCGTCGACAGCAATCCACAGGCCGCCTCAATATCCTGCCCCCTGGAAGTCCTGATCGTGGTTGTAATTCCCTTTTCCTTCAGCGCATCCCGGAAGCTTTCGATGGTTTCATCGTTGCTGCTTTCCAGGGGCGTGGCCGGTATGGGATGAAAATGCAGGAGGTTGATCCTGCATTTGAGGCCGTGCAGCAGTTTGACAAGGCCTTTGACATGACGGGGCTGGTCGTTGAAATTTTTGAACATGATGTACTCAAAGCTCACCCTTCTCTGCCGCCCCCATTCGGTTTCTTTGATTGTCTGCATGACCTGGGGCAGGGAATAAACACTTTCAATGGGCATGATCTTTTTTCTTTCCTCTTCGAAAGGGGAGTGCAGGCTGACGGCCAGGTGGGCTTTGCTTTCTTCCAGGAAACGCTTCATGCCCGGTACAATGCCGATGGTTGAAACCGTGACACGCCTGGGCGCCATTTCAAAACCCCAGGGTTCGGTGAGGATCCGGACGGCTTTCAAAACATTTTCCAGGTTATCGAAAGGTTCGCCCATGCCCATAAAAACAATGTTGGTGAGCATTTCTCTTTCGGGCAGGCTGCGGATCTGGTTCAATATCTGATTGGTGCTGAGTTGTCCCTGGAATCCCTGCTTTCCGGTTGCACAAAAAAGGCATCCCATTTTGCAGCCTACCTGGGAAGAAACACACAAAGTGGCACGGTCTTTTTCCGGAATGTATGCGGCTTCAATAAATTTTCCTGCTCCTGCAGGAAATAAATACTTTTTGGTGCCATCGGCGGATTCACGAACTGTGGTATGTGGGGTCAGTCCAAAATCATATTTTTCTGAGAGTTTCTTTCTGGCTTCTTTGGAAAGATTGCTCATTTGCTCGATGGAGGTGATGTCTTTTTTATACAACCAGTTGGCCAGTTGTTTGGCGGTGAATTTGGGCAATCCTTCTTTCATTGCCAATTCCCGAAGTTCATCCAGCGTTTTCCCGAAAAGTTGTTCTTTGTTCTCCATTAAAAATAGATCTCTGCGATGATGTTGTTGAAGGGCACACCTTTGTCGATCAGGATGTCCCTGGCTTCCGAAACCATTTCGGAACTTCCGCAAAGATAGTAATCATGATCGGCCGGGAGTTCATTTTGTTGCCTGAGATATTTTGTCAGGCGCCCTTCGAACACGCCATCTCCCTTCTCCTGTGAGCAACAGCGGATGTAATTTTCGCCCATCATTTTTTTTAGTTCGTCCTGTAAATAAAAGGATTTCAGGGTTCTTCCGCCATGGATCAATACCTTGTTCTTTCCCAGTCCTGATTCTATCATGGAGAGATAGGGTGCCAGTCCGGTACCGGAGGCAATGAAATATCCCGGGCGGGATTTTCCATAAAAACTGCCAAAGGGTTTGGTGCTGTATAAAGTATCTCCGTCTTTCAGTTTGATCAGCTTCTTGGTCAGGGATCCTTCGGGAACAATATTGAATAATATCTGAATACGGTCTTCCCGGTTTCCGCTGGCAATGCTGTAAAGACGCGGTGCTTCTTCAGGATCCAGGGTGAGTCCCACCACCTGCCCGGGAACGAACTGGAAAGGCCTGTTATATGAGAGTATGTAAACATCAGGACTGATCTCACGGATTTCTTCCACCCTGACTTGCATGATATCTGTTTCTACTTGCATGTTTTTCTGATTTGGTATAACAACATCACAATGATAAAAATGTTTTATGGAAAAGGTGATTATTCATCTTAATATCCGAACACCGATTTAAGATTGAATATCATTAGTGTCCGGGTAATTTATGGAGATCCCTCGCCTTCGGAATGACTGGTAATTTGGGATATCTGAAGGGAAGGGGGTACACTGGCGGCTTTGCCGCCAGTGTACCCCCTTCCCTTCCCAAATACTTGAAAAACTGTCACTCCGAGCGAAAGCGAGGAGTCTCTGGGCTTTTACCCGGACAGTAGTGATTAAATATCCAGGAAATGAGGGTAATTTCGAATATCCAATATCCAATGTCGAATTTCGAAGTTCTTTGCTAACTCAAAATTCAAAACCACTACTGTCCGGACAAAAGCATAGAGACTCCCTGCCTTCCGGTAGGCAGGCTCGGCTTCGCTCGGAGTGACTGCATATTAGGTGGTTAGGGAAGGGGAGAGGGGTGTGAGGGCGGCAAAGCCGCCTCGCACCCCTGTCAAATTCACCGTAATACCTGTTATCCCGAGCAAAGCCGAGGGATCAAAACTCTACACTCCATATTCCCCGGAAATCACCCATCTCATAGCCGCTTGCCTGGTCATCGGGGTAGTGCTTTTTGATGATCTCATAATTGGCTTGCTGCAGGCTTTTCCCGACTTCCCCGTGGCAATTCAGGCAAAGCGGCTGCACCATGATGGGAGCAGTGAAGAGCACTTTGTCAACGCCGATGCGGTGCACGGAAGGCTTTAAGGAGTCACCTTGCTGGTGTAATTTCAGATAACCTTCCAGGATCTCTTGCTCTTTTTCATTGGGGGCATTATCAGGATTTCTGGTTTTCAGGCTTGTCCTTTTTATTTTAACATCATAGGCCTTTGCCAGCGAATCGGTAATGGGCATGGCCTGGATGTTACAGTAAGAGATGGCTTCTTCGATGCCGCCCCGGGCCAGGGCAGCCTTCAGTTCGCTGCTGAGGGCCTTGAAAGTGGACTGTGTAATTTCTTTGCCTTTCATGAGGTATTCTGTGGTTTCTTCCTGGCTGAGGCGTTTTTGGGTGTCGTTATTGCAGGAAAACAGGCACAGCAAAGATGTCATGGTAGAAATTAAGATAATGTTTGAAAGTTTCATAAAACGATGATTTTGGTTTTGAAATTACAAATTTTTTCTGATCTGTACTCCGGTAGAGGGAAATCAAGATGCAATACTGAGGCCTCAACTTCGCTCGGTCTGACGACGCACTTTCTTAGGTCACACCAAGCGTAACCATAAACGGGGTCACACCGAGCGTAACCATAAATGGGGTCACACCGAGCGAAGTCGAGGTGCTTTTCAGTTATCAACAAACGCGGGGCCTCGACTGCGCTCGGCCTGACAACGTACTTTCTTAGGTCACACCGAGCGAAGTCGAGGTGCTGTGTTCGTTCACCATATGCGGGGCCTCGACTCCGGCCTGACAACACGCAAGATTGTAGAAAGGAGCACAAAGAGCGTCATACCGATTGCAGCCTGGGAATATCTGAGCACTTATCCGGACAGTAGTGATAAACAAATTAATTTTCAGGATGCTTTACTTGCATTGCCTTTTTCAATTTCGTAACTTTATAGCTTTATCTCCTGACTTTCAGTTGTTATTAACCAAACCTGATCGAGATGAAAACCTCAAGTTTTATTTACAAAACAACAGCATTGCTTGTTGTTTTGATGATGTGCATGATTGGCACAGGTCAGAATATGGATTGGGGCGATGCCCCCGATCCTAATTATCCAACTTTGGCAGCAAACAATGGCGCCTCGCATATTATCGTGCCTGGTTTTGTGATGGGGATTTTTATTGATGGCGAACCGGATGGCCTTCCGAATTTCACTGCTCACGGCGATGATCAAAGCATGCAGGATGATGCCGACGGGGTGATCTTCACTTCCTGGATCATAGCCAATGCCACTGCATCGGTTTCCGTGAGTGTTAGTATGCCCGGTCTGATCAATGCCTGGGTGGATTTTAATGCCGATGGCGACTGGGCTGATGCCAACGAGCACATCTTTGCAGATGTGAATGTAATCGCGGGTACCAATCATTTATCTTTCTCCGTTCCTGCCGGCATTGCAAACGGCAGTATTTCATTCACACGTTTTCGTTACAGTACGGCAGGAGGTTTGTCATACACAGGGTTGGCTCCGGATGGAGAGGTGGAAGATTATCAACTGCTCCTGGGACCGCCCGCCAGCGGCGACATCTATCTCGATCCCAATCCCTGCATGACCCTGACCCAGAATGAAATTTCCATGGCAGTGATCCCAGACCCGCAGTTTGGTCAACCATCCTTGTTAGTCGCTGCATACAACGACGAGCCTTTTCCCGGAGGCCCGGGATTGGGAGTAAGTTACAGCACGGATGCCGGCGCAAGCTGGTCCAATACACAATTGGCTTACCCGGTGGATCCCTTTTCAGGAGGAAATCTCCTGGATGCTTTCGACCCGACAGTATGCATTGATGACTCAGGCCATGTCTTCGTTGGTCATATAGCAACGGATAATAACTGGGCAAGCGGTCCGGTAAGCGGAATGTTTGTGCATAAGTCAACCGATGGTGGCCAAAGCTGGCCGTATTATGCCACGGTGTCTGTCAATGCAGCACCCACCTCCAATCCTGATACGGCATATCGTTTCAATGACAGGTGCCAGATTGTATCGGATCAATACAGCATGAGCCCGAACCACAACCATATCTATGTCGCATGGATCCAGGACAGGGGATGGAATACATCACAACCCGGGAGCGATATCTATTTCTCATACAGCGCCGACGGAGGAATTTCCTTCAGCCCTGCCAAAAGGATCAATGCCTGGGCCAATAATTTGGGCAATATGCCGGTACCCGATGTGGCCAAAGATGGAAGCATATATGTTGCATGGGTAAATTATAATGTACAGACGGGCGGGCAGGGCACCATCTTCCTGGACAAGAGCAGCGATGGAGGTGTCACCTGGGGACCTGACAATGCCATTCTTACCTATGACCTTCCTCCCATCAACCTGAACGGCGGGAGCGATGCAAGGGCCAAGGGAGCTGCCGTGATCAGGGTCATGCCCTCAAATCCGAATGAATTATACATTGTGTATGCCGCCGATCCTGATCAAACAGGTCCTGATGAGGGGGATATCTTTCTGATCAAATCCACCGACGGAGGGACGAATTGGAGCAGTCCGGCCCAGGTAAATGACGATCATACAAATAATGACCAGGTGATGCCCTGGATGGAAATCAAACCCAATGGTATCATCGATATAGTTTGGTACGATCGCAGAAATGATCCTGCCGACCTGCAATGGGATGTGTATTTTACGTCCAGTACCGATGGCGGAAATAGTTTTGCGGTCAATACCCAGGTGAATACCGGGATGTATTTTTCACCCAATCCATGGAAAACATTTGATGTCTGGATGGGTGAGTACCCGGGATTGGCCGTAGATAACAACAGTGCATATATTGGATATACCAGTTCTATACCGGATATGAATGGGGATGTGATCTTCGGACAGGCAGTTAACCCGGATCTGGAAGTGGATTGGGGCGATGCCCCGCATCCTGCTTATCCTGTTAAAGCGATCAACGATGGGGCCAGGCACTGCATCGACGGGACAAGCTATCTGGGTGTCTTGTGTGATCCCGAGCCGGATGCCCTTCCCAACAATACTGCAACAGGAGATGATTTGCATAACCAGAATGACGAGGACGGAGTTGTATTCCCTGCCATCATGAAAAAGGGAAATACGGATACATTGAAAATTACCGCTAACAGCAATGGTGTTTTGAATGCATGGTTTGATCTGAATGATGATGGTGACTGGGCCGATACAAACGAACATGTTCTCACTGACGTGAACCTTGTTGCAGGACTGAATCATGTAATTCTTTACATCCCCCTCAGTGCAACCGCTGATACCAGTTTTGCACGTTTTCGCTTTGCCACATACGGTGGATTGAGTTATACCGGAAGTGCCTCAGACGGAGAGGTTGAGGATTACCAGATCATCATCCGGGATACCGTGACAATCTCCGAACCATCAATCGCGGAAAATATTATGGTTTACCCGAGTATGTTCAGATCTGACATCAGCATTCAGGGATTCAATTCTGAAAAAAGCTATTCTATCCGCTTAATGGATCTAAATGGACGGGTGCTTGAAAAGAAACAGGTTTTGGCTGCCGAAGAACTTAACCTTGACCTGAGTTTCCTGAAATCCGGTATATATCTTATTGTTATTGAGTGTGAAAATAGAACTGAAATAAAAAAACTTATTAAATATATCTCTGTTTAAAACTCCTTTTATTTGTTTAATGCTTTTTTTGTTATTTTGCGTTTTGACCAAAATCAACATTCGCTTTGTCTGTACACGATAAAATCCAGAGAATAAAAGGGTTCAATGCTTATGTTTTTATTTTATTCATGGCAATAGGCTTTGCTGTGTATTCCAATTCGTTCAGTGTGCCTTTTCACCTGGATGATACGGCCCAGATCCAATTGAGCCAGGATACAAAATCACTCGATTCCTATAAAGATTTTGCATACTGGACGAATTTCATTTCAAACAGACCTTTGTCAAAATTCAGCCTGGCTTTGAATTATCAGGTACACCAGGATGAAGTTTTTGGATATCATCTTATAAACCTGATTATTCATGTACTGACCTCTTTTTTTGTATTCCTTTTCATCCGGGAAATATTAAGGTCCCCGGTGCTGAAAAATGAAAGTCTCCGGTCGAATAAAAAATTCTTTGCACTGGCTGTTGCCCTCTTGTTTCTGGTGCATCCCATACAAACACAATCCGTAACCTATATTGTGCAACGGATGAGTTCAATGGCCGGCTTGTTTTATTTATTATCATGCTACCTTTACCTGAAAGCCAGGTATGCATGGATTGCAGGAAACAGGACTTCATACTGGATTTTTATCCTGGCTGCCTTAAGTGGTTTATTTGCAATGTATTCAAAACAAAATGCTATCATCTTTCCGGTAGCATGGCTCCTGATTGATTTCTTTTTTATTCGAAACAAGGAAAACAGGGTATTTAAAAAGTATTTAATATTTGCTACAAGCACCCTTGTCATTGCATTTCTGATTATTAGTTTTACCGGGAATTTGCCAAGAGAAACTAGGGAGATCGGTCGCGCGGAATATCTCTTTACCCAGTTCAAGGTGATCATGAAATATATCCAATTGAGTTTTATCCCAGTCGGACAAAGCATTGATCATGATATACCGGTTTCAGCTAATCTTATTGGAATTAAAGAATTGTTCAGTCTTATGGGTATTATTCTGATGATGGCCATTGGTGTCTTATTTTATAAAAATAAACCCTTAATTTCATTCGGGATATTCTGGTTTTTGATAAACCTCCTGGTTACTTCCAGTATAATACCTATTAAAGATGTTGTTTTTGAACATCGATTGTACTTGCCGGTTTTTGGTATTATTGTGATTCTGACAAGTGTTGTTTTTCAGCTCTTTTCAAAAGCACGTCTAAAATATTTGCCTTATGCCTTGCTGGCAATCGTTTTGATCTTTTCTGTCATGGCATTTTCCAGAAATAATATATGGCACTCGAAGTTCAGTCTTTGGAAAGATGCAGTAGAAAAAGCACCAAACAAGGCAAGGCCAAATCAAAACTACGGAATTGCACTTTTGGAAAAAGGTGATTATAAAAAAGCACGTATTCAATTTAATAAAGTCATAGAAATTGATCCGGAACATGTAGATGCCCATTTCAACCGTGGGAATGTTCGTTATAAACTTGGAGATTATGCCGGTGCTGTTAGCGATCTGGAGTTTGTGCTTCAAAGCCACCCGAAAACGCCCGAAGCATACGATATTATCGGCAAATCAAAAGCTAAAATGAAAGATTTTGAAGGTGCTGTGACGGCCTATGATGCTTTGATTCAAAGTAATCCAGATTATCAAATTGCATATTTCAACAGAGGGAAAGTCAATGCCGTAATGCAAAATTTCCGCGATGCACTGGAGGATTTTAAAACTTATCTTGATTTTAATGCAGCCAATGCAGAGGTAATGAATCTGGTTGGTCAAACCTATTTGGAAATCAAAGATAAGGATAGTGCTTTGCTGTATTTTGACAAAGCTATAGACATCAACAATAACTTTGCAATGGCATATTATAATCGTGGTTATTTGCAGGCAAGCCGCCGAAGATTTAATGCCGCAAGGCGTGATTTTAGCGCGGCAATTAAAATCGATCCCAATTTGAGCTTTGCCTATAGAGGACGAGGAATGGTCTATTACTGGACAGGGGAATTCAAAAGGGCTTATCAGGATATGAAAAGGGCAAATGAACTGGGTATGGAAATACCCAAGGAACTGATGAGCGACCTGGAAAACAAACTTCGGGTAAGGTGATAGATGGATTTGACTAGACTTGGAGAATTTTGATTCTGAAAGATATGGGTTTAATGAAGCTAGAGATCAAACAATCAAGTTGGTTTATATTTGGCTATTTTGTCTTGGCGCTCATCGCTAACTTCTTTCTTCCTGATCAATTGATCTGGGATGAAAATCTTTTCTTTTCGGAAATCAATAGATATGGTGATGAATACTTTCCAACTTTTCAGGAAATTAAGAGCTTGCAATCACCCATGGGACCGCTATATTTTATCGTGTATGGATTGATTGGGAAGATCACCAGTTTTTCCTTGTTCTGGATGCGCTGTGTTCATATTGTTTTTGCATTGATACTCTTGTTAATGCTGAACCGGTTTTTTTATGACTTCAGACAAAAAAGTCTCCTGATCCTCTTATTTATTTTAAATCCTTACTTCTTTGCATTAACTGCCCCTTTATTGTACACGGATGTACTGGGGCTTATTTTCGTATATCTTGGTGTTTTGTTATACATTGAAAAGAAATCCCAATTGCTGGCCGGTATTAGCTGGGCACTTGCAATCTATACCCGTCAACTTTTTGTCATTATTCCACTGGCAGCTATTTTAAGCGATGTAATTAAAATTATTGATTCAGATCGCGGATATTGGCGCAACCTGATCTACCATGCTGTGGCATTATTCTTATTCCTGCCAATTTTTATTATTTGGGATTTTGGCCTGAATAGCGGCAGCTTTGGGGAGAACAAGTTCCAGGAGAATACCCTGAAAGCTTTTTCTTTTTCATTGTCTTGTTTAAACTACAGCATTATTTTAATTGGCCTTTTTGCAATACCTGCATTGTACCGGCAGTTCTGCGAAAAATTTAACAAACCCGATTTGAAGCTTGTATTCTTAGCAATCCTTTTTTCTGTGCTGGCCTTTCCTCTCAACATTAATGCAGATATGAAATTTGGAAATTTGCCTGATACTGCGGGATTGCTTGATATTGCTTTTAACCATATTTCATTGGCAAAATACATTGTTATACCAGCATTCTTGTATTGGGGGATGTCTTTCCTGAAATTGATTTTTATGTATTGCAGGCGATATCAGAGCTACTTTATGTTTTTCGCTGTTGCTCTGTTCCTGACCCTTGAGTCCTTTTATGCTTATTGCTGGGATAAGCATTTTCTTTTAATTACTCCTTTTGTACTGTTTCTTTCTGCCGGCATTTCAGAAAACAGGGTTTTACAGGAATAAAACTTGCATTTGAAAACTGATGTACATCTTTCGGTGCAAGGGAAGTTGTTATTTCGGCTAGTAAATAAAATGGTAAATACATATAGGCCAGGCCCATTGTCATCTTGTTCAGAATCCTTTTGCCATCTGGTGTTCGATTGTTCCCCAGATCAATAACTTCTTGGTTTTCTTTGGGTAATTCGCTCAAAAAAGAGAAACTAAGATCATGATAGTAAAAAATTGCCGGTAGGTAGGCATAATAACGCGAAACATCATGTTCAATGATTTTTTCTCTCAAAGAATAACCACCCAACCAGGCAGCTATGTAAATTAATTATGTGGCAATTAATATATGTTTTCTTGATAACTGCATTATTGACTATCAACATAGTTTAGATAATGTTGCTTCACCTTTAAATGGTTTTTCCTGGCTATGGTTACATATTTCTCTACAAGATCGGGTCTTTTTGCACGGTAATAAGTTTCTATAATATTAAGGTATAAATTGGACCTGCTTGGGTCGAGGGATACGGCTGTTTTGAAATCCTGAGCGGATTCCATATAATCTCCAAGATAATAATGAACTTGTCCCCGGTAAATATAGGCTTCGGCATTTCCAGGCACTGCTGCAATGTATCGATTGAAATCATGCAAAGATACTTTCAGCTTATCAAGCTGAAGTTCACTGATCCCTTTCTTCAAATACAGGACAGGATGTTTCCTGCCGGGCATTTTTAATGCTTGATCAAAACTGCTTGCAGCTTTGCTAAAGTCTTTTTTGTTGTAATAGATCATTCCCCTGTTCATCCAGGCGAAGTAATATGCTGAATCTATTTGTAAAGCCCTGTTATAGTATTTCAATGCCTTATCCGGCTTGCTGTGCATATAGGCATTGCCTACGTAAACCAGTGCTCTTTTATTATCAGGATTTTCCTCCAAACTGCTCTGCCAGATCGTTTTGTTGTTTTTCCAGTCATTATTCCGCTCGTAAGTTATAAATCCCAGTAAAATAACAATCGCCATAATGAGTAAACCAAATATTCTTATGTTCTGTTTTAAAATAAAAAACAGCGTAGCACTAAGACTCAGGACAAGACCAACTAAAGGCAAATAAAGCCGATGTTCAAACATGAGGTCTGTGATGGGGATTATGCTCGATTCTACAAGCATGCTAACAAAAAACCAGATGATCCCGAAAGATATGATCGCATTCTTCTTATTATAAAGATATGCTGCAATGAACAATAGTAGCAGTATTAATAAAAGGCCGGATAATTCATAAACCCCCCAAATGGAGTTAGATAGTTCAATTCCATGATCGATATTGAAACCGCTAGGATATATAATAAGCTGGAAATATTGCAAGTAAACCTTGAACTGTGAAAACAGGTATTGCCAGCGGGTAATATTTTCTGATTCCCGGGGTAGATAACCTGCTATGGTAATGATCACAAACCCAAATATCAGAATAGCCCCCCAAACCGACAAAAGCTTATGAGAGAAACATTTGTTTTTACTCCGAAAAAAGAAAAACTCTACAAACCACAGCATAATCAACAGGCTGATGGCATTTTGTTTTGACAGCAAGGCTAGGAAACCGGAAAACGCTGTTAAGAAATAAAGAAATATGACAATAGATTTGGGGCTTTGGGATATTTGCATTTTCCTGGCCTGCATATAAAAATATACCGATAATATATAGAAAAGGGAAACCAGCAGGGTGGCGCGCTGGGAGATATAGGAGACGGCCATTACCTGTATAGGGTGTGATGCAATGATCAAAGAAGCTGACAATGACAAAAGAGTCACTTTTCTCTTTTCAGTGATTTTTATTCTGAAAATATTTTGAAAAACGAAATATGTTATCAATACGAAAATTATGTGCAATATGATGTTTAAGGTATGATAGCCTGTCGGATTATATTTGTGGAGAGAATAATTGAATGCAAATGAAAAAAATGTCAATGGTCTTTTGTTGATTGCTAGATTCTCTGAATTAAAAAAACGCTCGAAGGACCGTATGTTTTCATTTTTCAATATTCCCGGCTCATCATCAAATACAAAGCTGTTATTAAAAGTATTGCTGTAAATTAATAAAATATAAACAATTATCAGCAGCAGTGGTATTGATGTTGATGCCGATAATGACCAATTGCGTTTTTGGTTTTGAATTCTGTTTTTGATCATTTGCAATATGCTTTGTCAATCCAAAACTACAATTTTTCGAAAATAGTGATTAATAAATTTAATTATGTGTTAAAAAATTGTGTATTATTAAATAACTTTGAATTAATTAGATAAAAACTTGCAATTCTAAAACTTTAATTTGTATATTTGCCAAACTCGTCTTAGCTAACAATGCTAATTTTGCTCTTACAGATTGACAAATTGAAACATGCAGGTGTGATTTAATGGGCATGTGAAATTTTATGAAAGCATAATTTTTTTGTTAAATTTTGGTTAAACCTTGATTCGTTAGGAAAAAACTATTAGCTTTGAATTTAAAATGATTCTTCACAATAAATTTTTAATTAAAATCTTTTTGAATAGAATAAACATTTATGAACCTAAAATTATGATTATGAGAAAGTTACTACTTTATGTGTTCAGTGCAACACTTATGTTAATGTTTAGCATGAACGCAGTGGCCCAGCAGGGCTCAAAAGTGAATGTTTCCAGCGATCAAGAAATGCTGGAAGCAATCGACAATCCTAATGTAAAGACGATTGAAGTAATCGTTGGAGATTTTTATCCTAGCTTGGGAGTTACACTGGGTGAGGGATCCATTGTTAGTAAAGGAGGATCCAGAGGTGATTGTAATTATTTCATCTCGCCTCAAAATACTTGTTTTGTAGCCCCCAATACCTCGAGTTTTGCTGAAGCAGGTACAACAGGGGGGCCTTGTCCAACCGAGCCAACTAGTACAAGTGAGGGCTCATGATCAGTAGTTGGTACTCCTCCTGGAAATGTTACTTTCGACGATCCACTGTATCAGTATGAAATGGACTTTACGGTTGATGCACCGGGAGCTTATGTTCTCAGGTATGATTGGTTTGATGAAGGAACCTATGCGGTAAGTACGTTTAATTTCTTTAGCTATCCTACAATTTCTCTTGTTGCCGATGAGAATATTTGTTTTCCTGACAGTGCATACGTTGAATTTGACCTTTCTTGGGCAAGTCATGCTCCAAAAAGCTGGGATGTGAACTGGACGCTTAATGGCAATCCCTTCTCAGGTCCGGATACAACCGGAACATTCTATGTTGATGCAAGACCAACATGTGGACAGTATATTCTAGAGGTAACCGTTGACAATAAGAGCGGTGGTTCTCAGGATACACTGGTTTGTTCATCTGACCCGGTTGCTGATACCATGAACTTTTATGATGAAGCAACCATTTATGCCGGTTCAAATGATACGGTATGCGGCCTTGAATATGAACTACAAGGTACATGGGATTTTAGTTGTGGTACTCCGACAACGGCCTGGACTAAAGTTTCCGGCCCCGGTGGGGTTTCATTCGTTTACGATTCCGTTTTTGTTGATACTTGTGGTACCTACGAATTCAGGTATTCAGTGAGCAATGATCCCGACGGATTTTGTGAAAAGGCAGATACAGTCGCAATTACATTCCGCAGCTCACCAGTGGTTGATGCTGGAGATGACGATTCAGTATGTGGTCTTGAATATCTTTTAATGCCAAGCTATACTGATGGTTGTGGAAATCCGACTACTGCCTGGACACAGGTTGCCGGACAAGGTATGGCAACATTTAGCGAAGACAGTGTATTTGTTAACGAATGTGGTTACTATGAATTTGAATATGCAGTCTATAATTATCCTTGCGATACCGTGAAAGACACGGTTGCGATTTATTTCTATGATACGCCTTCAGTTTATGCTGATGCAGGAGGTGCCGATACAATTGATGTATGCGGATTAGCTTATGAAATGGATCCTGTCTATTATATTGATTGTGACAGCAGTTATTCACCAACTACTGCATGGTCGCAAGACGCAGGTCCGGGAACATTAACATTTGTACCTGGTACGGATAGCGTATACGCCAGTGATTGTGGTTATTATACACTACGTTATACGGTGACCAACCAGCTGTGTACAGCTTACGACACAGTTGTAGTTGGATTCCACGAAAGACCGAATCCCGAAATTGTAGGTGATACAATGACCTTTGCTTGCGCCGAAGACCTTTATGTAGTGCTCGATAACAGGACATGTACGAACATTACGGAAGATATAACATACTCATGGTATACCGACGGATCCGGAACCATAGTTTCAGGACAGAATACCGACTCCGTGAGGATAGAATGGAATGATCAATACGGAACTGGATGGATTATTGTATGGGCCAGCATTGAGAATCTCCCGGATTGTGGCTGGGAAGATTCACTGATGGTCGTGAGACAACAACCTACACTCGCAGGCCAGGTTAAATACTGGAACGAATGGGAAACTTACATGCCTACTCCGTTTACAACAGATATCAATGGTACAACACCTCCGGATTACTTCTATGTTACCCTGTATGAAAATACAACCGACATGTTTGTAATTGGTGATGCTTACCAGAGAGTAGAGCCCAACCTCGATCCCGACAATGAACTCTTCGCACATTGGGAATATGACCTTCCGGTTGCGGATTATGGTTGTGATGCAGAATTCTTCCTGAAGATCTGGGACGGTGGCTACCTATTTGATCCGGGTTATCCCACAAATGCAATGAACAAATACCTCGGTGGTAACTATACCTATAATAACTTTGGTGGTGTGAATGCTACTGATGCGTATATGGTTAACAGGATGGTAGCCGGTATCGATATCAATGCCGGACCTTATAATGTTTCATGGGTAGGTCCTCAGGCACTTACACCTGAATACGGATACTATTCATTTGAGTATGGCGATGTAAATACATCCGGTGGCATTACTGCTGTTGATGCATTGCAGGTGAACTATCGTTCAGTTGGTCATATTCCCTTCTATTATCATAGTGGTACACCCCTTTATAACCGTAATTTCGAAGTTACCGGTAGAATGGTTGACAAACTTCCGGATACGACATGGTCACAGTACTTCGATGACGTATCACGTCCTACACTGGATGTGCCCTTCGACCACAGTGGTGAAGATTATCAGTACTACGACAGCGCAGTACACCATAAATATACCAGTGAATTGATTCCCTGGACAGGTGCACACAACTACATGAATATCTACTACGAAGCACTTGGTGATATCAATGCAAGTTATGTACCCCAGGACGGTGGATTCAAATCATATGATGGTAACGAAATGGTTTACGAAGGCGAGATTGCTGCAACAACTGATGATGAGGTGATCATCCCGATCCGTATCAGCCAGGAAGCCAGCGTAAATGCCATTACCCTGAATATGACCTATGATAATACGGTAATCGAAGTGCTCGGCGTGAATTACGGCGAAGATTACTTTAATATCAACCAAGAAGAAGGTATACTGCGTATTGCATGGTTCGGTAACGAAAGCAAAGTATTCAAAGCTGAAGATGTAATTGCTCAGGTTAAAGTACGTGTACTGGCCGATGTTGAAAAAGGCAAACGTCTGTTCGCACTTGAGCAGGGTACTGAACTGGCCGACGCAGCTGCCAAACCAATTCCTGGTGTTACCTTCAAGTCTATGTCACTGACATCCGACCTGGGTGATATCACAGGTGGTGAGCTCGTTGCCAAGAACTACCCGAACCCCTTCAAAGACAATACTACAATTGAATTCGTACTTCCGCTTGAAGGAAAAGTTCAGTTGAAAGTTTATAATGAACTGGGTAAACTGGTGGGCACATTTATCGATGCCACACTCGAATCAGGAATTCAAACTTACGAACTGAGCAACTCCAGCCTCAAACCAGGTGTATACTTCTACAGCATTACACTGGATGGAGCGAAAGATTACTCAGTGACTAAGAGTATGATGGTTATTGAATAATATTCATAATAAAGTTGTTGCAGGTTTATCCTGCAACAACTTTTATTTCAAAATCATTTTATCTTAAGAATTATATTGAATGAAAAACAGCAGGCAACATATTGGAGCAAACAAAGTAATAGCAGTCATGCTATTATTTGCTTTATGTTGTTATGCCCCCTTGCTGGCAGCCCAAATATCCGTTACACTCGGACAGGATTATACCTGCAGCAATGAAGAAGCTTTGCTTCCGGTCAGCGTGCAAAATTTTGAAAATATCGGAGCATTTACTTTTTATCTATCAATAGATACAAGCAAAGTGAATGCTATCGAAATTCAAAATGTACATGAGGATCTCCTGATGGGAGATATTGCAAGTAACCTGATCAAAGCAGAGCAAAAGTTTATCATTAGCTGGTGGAGCATGCAGGCTGTCAATCTACAAGATGACAGGATCCTGGATATTCGCTTGGTATTGAATGATGAAAATACTGAAATTGCATTTCTCAATGAATGCGAAGTCGCTTACTCTGATCTTTCTCTCGTTGAGAATGTGCAATATACCGATGGAGACGTGAAAATCCTGGATGAGTTGAGCGTAGCACCGGAAGTAAATTCAGTAGAGGAGGGAACAATGGTGAACTTCAGTTTGCCCGATATTCCCGGTATTCAATACCAATGGCAGGAAAAGATAAGTGACGAATGGAAGGATCTGGAAGATTCCGAATCATTCAATGGAGTTCATTCAAAAACGCTGAACATTGTTTCCGTGCCCCTTGATTTTGATGATCGACACTACAGATGCCTGCTGAGCAGTGCTTATTGTTCCGCCTTTTCGGGTGAAGCAACACTGGAAGTGAGCGTCGGTATCGATCAGCATCATCAGGCTGAAACACTTTTGGAAATTTATCCAAATCCGGTTTCGGATATCGTTCATGTTCATTTCAACGATACGAAAATCGATAAGTGTTTCTTAACGCTGGTGAATGCCCAGGGTATTTTGATCAACGAATATAGATTCCTCAAGAATGCCTCAACGGTTGAAACGATTGACCTCAGCAGAATTCCTGCTGGATTGTATGCATTGCAATTGAAGAGCGAAAACCGTTTGATCGGTATAACCAAACTCATAAAGAAATGATTTTGATATGAATATTTTGAATTATAAACTTTTAAAAGAAGTCATATGAATAGAAAGATAATTTACCTTATAATATTGCTACTGTTTGGCGTCCAGAATGTATGGTCTCAAACAGTGCAAATCGAGGATGCCGTGAGGTCTCCTGGAGAAATTTATGTGCAGGTAGATATGCTGAACTTTACCGGAGCTGATGGTGATGTTGCAGCGGTTACACTGTACATAGAGTACGATTCTGATCTTCTCTCTTTTGTGGATATTGAAAATACACAACTTTCCGGTTCATGGGAAGCGAATTATCTGGCAAATGAAGACGAACTCAGGATCACCTATTTTGCACCCGGGGGAAGTGGTTATGATATCAATGGAAAACTCTTGGATATTGAATTTGAATATGCCGGCGGTTTCTCCACGGATGTATCATTCATTACCGCCGATTGCGAAATCATAAACAGTACTTTTGCACCTATTGTGGCAAGCTATGTTGACGGAAGCGTTTCACAATCTGCTGCCATGGGTACTGTGAGCATGGACAGCCTTGATGTGCTGATTGGAACAAGTTTCAGCATGCCGGTTACCATGGAAGGTGCTGGTTTTGATTCTGTCAATGCCGTTACCCTGAAAGTAGCCTACGACGATTCCCAGTTGTCTTATACAGGGATCGAAGAATTGGCCCTTACAGGCGTTACAGCCAATGGCGGAAACGGAATGATCGAGATTGTATGGAATGGTGCTGCCATGGATTTTACCAGCCTGGATACCATCATCAATATCAATTTCGTGTACCTGGGCGGAAATGCCGACGTGGATTTTGCTCCCGGTTCAACCATCAGCAGCGGTACCTCAACTGTGGCTACCGATTATGTAGATGGTTATGTTGAACCGTCAGCATCAAATGCTACATTAACAATTGAATCTGTTGGAGCTGATTCAGGAACTGTTGGTGTACCCATTGAAGCATTCAATATTTCACAAACACTGGGTTCAATTTCCTTGAACATCATGTATGACAACAGCAAACTTACATTTGCTAATTATACGGCAAATCAGCTCAGCGGATGGGTTGTGAACGGGCATTCAGATGGAACAATCGACATTGATTGGTCCGGTGGTCCGGATACTATTACGGATGGTGACCTGATCACACTGAATTTCCAGTATTACGGTGGACTTGCTGACATTGAGTTTGCGCCGGGTAACGAAGTAAAAACCGAGTATTCTGTTTTAATACCGCTAGGTTATGTTGATGGACTTGTAAGTGACTTGCAAGTAACCGGAAATGTGAAATATGCCAATGATAGTATTATTCCGAATACAGAAGTTTATTTGAAAGCTCAGGCAGATTCAGCAATTGTCAAAACGGTAAATGCTGATAATGCTGGAGACTTTGAATTTACTGGTGTTGTTCCGGGAGATTACTTCATTGATGCTAGTACAACTACAGCATGGGGCGGAATTACGTTAGCTGATTATGCCATTGTAAGAGCATTCGTTACTACAGGTACACCTGTATTATCTGGAATTTATTGGACGGCTGCGGATGTAAATATTACAGGTACGGTTACATTAGCCGATTATGCGCTTATTAGAAACCGCGTGACGACAGGATCAACAGCTGGATGGGCAGATCCAAACGGATATGTTTTTGAAAACCCGGCAATATCAGTTGTTAATTCTAATGTAGTACAGAACATTATTGGCTTATGTTATGGTGATGTTAATGCAAGTTATGCTGTACCGAATCCTTAAAAAGAAAAACTGAAAATTATGAATAATATGAAACGAAAATTTATTGTACTAAAAATAATGTTATTCAGTGCAATATTTGCAGTAACGATCAATGCACAAGAAGTATCTACCACAGACCAAACTTTTGCGGGTAGTGATTTTGGTACTACAATTCTAGTTCCCATTAATACTTCAGATATCCATACGAGTTATGGGAATATAATTACTGCAACTATTCGTGTCGAATACGATGATGATCTTTTATCCTATGTAGGATATACCAATGTTGACCCAACACTGCAGAATCAAATCATTGATGTTTTTCCAGCTGGTCAAAATGGCGTTGTTCAATTCAATATCGAGGCTTCTGATTTCGGTAACGGATTTCAATATCCTGATGGAAAATCTTTCGATATTCAATTGACTTATGCGGGAGCTTATTCCGATATTGACATAACTCAAGCTGAGTTTTTTGCCACAGACTTTGAAACATATAATGCAACCATGATTGATGGAAGCGTCACAGGTTATGCAGATATATCTGCAACAAATGGTAACTGGAATGATGTTAACATCTGGACTGGACCTATGGGCAGTTTAACTGAACCTGGTCCAGGTCATAATGTATCTATCTTGACAGGTGGAACTGTTACCGTTACAGCAGATGGTTTATGTAATTCTGTAACCATAGGAGATGGTGGTCAACTTACACTGAATTCTACAATCGGTTTAGATGTAACAACTGATTTCACAATTGAATCAGGTGGTTCTTATATTGAGAATGGAACATTAACTGCTGGAAGTAAAACTGCAGAGAGGTATATTGCAGCGGCTAACTGGGCAGATGATTCAGATGGTTGGCACTTGCTTTCATCACCAGTAATGGATCAAGCAATTAGTGGTGATTTCATCCCTGGCGGTTATGATTTTGACTTTTATATGTGGGATGAGCAGACTGGTTATTGGTTAAATTATGATAATTATTCTTGGCCTTTCTTTGATGAGGGGATTGGTTACCTGGTTGCTTATCAACAGGCAAGCACAAAAGTTTTTACGGGTGATTTTAATACAGCCAATGAAACCGAGACAAT
Organism: Bacteroidales bacterium; assembly: GCA_021740625.1. Lineage (GTDB taxonomy): Bacteria > Bacteroidota > Bacteroidia > Bacteroidales > JAIOZK01 > JAIOZK01. The sequence goes on along the minus strand of JAIOZK010000038.1, from coordinate 2,136 downwards.
AACCAATAATGGATCAGATCCACAAGGATTTAATTTGCTTGGCAATCCATACCCAAGTGCGATTATTTGGAATCCTTCGTGGGCAGCAGGATCAGTTGAACCAGATTTACAGGTTTGGAATTCCACAGCTGGTTCTTATAAGTTGGTAACCAGTGGACATGCAGTACCTCCAATTAATGGCTTTATGATTTACTCTTATGATGGTTCACAGCCTGTAACTATTCCCGCATCTGCTCGTGCCCATAACTCAACTGCATGGTATAAGAATACTGATGAAATGATTGTGTTGAATGCTTACGATTTAGAAAAGGATTTATTCCAGGAAAGTATAATTAGATTCAATGATAATTCTAGTTTAGATTATGACCAAGGATTAGATTCACGCTTTCTAAATGGATATGCACCAGGGTTTTATTCTTTTGACGGTGAGATGAGAATGGCTTCTAATACAGTTCCTTTTGGCAGTGACTTGGTGGTTCCATTTAGATTTGAAAAAAATAATGAATCATCCAGCTTCATGATCGAGCTTGCAGAAAGTATTGAAGGCGAAGATGTATACCTGAAAGACCTCAAGACCAATACAACGGTGAACCTGAGCGAAACAGGATCCTATACTTTCTCCTCTGAAGAGGGTGATGATCCGGATCGTTTCGAACTTCTTTTTGGTGTTGTAGGCATTGAGGATGTTCAGCCACTGGCTTCCGCCCATGTATACAGCAATGGTGACATACTCACCGTAGCCAATGTAGAAGGTGAAAGCAGGATGGATGTAATGGATGTGCAGGGCCGTGTTTTACAGACAGAGGAGTTCAACAGCAATGGTTATTCAACCTTTGATCTTGAACTGAATACCGGCATTTACCTGGTGCGTTTGTATAACAGTGGAGAAGCAAAGACAACGAAAGTATTTGTAAAATAATCCTTAATTGCGAAAGATATGAGAAAAATAATATTGAAATTACTATTTGTATTTGGCTTTTTGCTCATGGGAATAGGCGTCTTTGCCCAAACTGGTGCTCCATTGCCTCCGGGTCATGGTGAAACAGGCGATCAAAAAGGAGAAGCAGCCCCGATTGGTGGTGGCATCTTGTTCCTGATTGGACTGGGAGCGGCCTATGCCGGCAAAAAAGCATACGATCACAAAAAGAAGAAACTTTTGGATTAATCATAAATGTTATATATATGGAAAACAGCAAGCCCATCCGGTGGGTGGGTTTGCTGCTTCCTTAAAAATAATATTTCCCAGAGAGTTTCTCACAGTTGTGTGCTGCATCATGGATGTTATCCGTTGATGTTTAAACAAGCGCACTTTTTTTATTGGTGTTTATGGATTAACAGCAAACTTGGTTCTGTCGGGCCGGGTTTTTTTGTTTGTACCCCACCCTAAATCCCTCACCTGGAGGAGAGGGACTTTGGGGGCTGCCTGCCATCGGGAGATGTTTCAGAAAAAAACTGTTCAATAAACCTGATCCATTTTTTATCATGCCTCCCCTGGCTTCTCCCCCTGCAGGGGGAGACGGGAGCGGGGGCTTTTAAAATGGGTTAACCATCTTCCAAATTACTGATGCGCTCCGCAATCTTTCACCCCACCCTAAATCCCTCCCCTGGAGGAGAGGGACTTTGGGGCTGCCTGCGATCGGGAGATGTTCAGAAAAGAACTGTTCAATAAACCTGATCTATTTTTTATCATGCATCCCCTGGCTTCTCCCCCTGCAGGGGGAGACGGGAGAGGGGGTTTTTAAAATGGGTTAACCATCTTCCAACTTACTGATGCGCTCAGCAATCTTTCACCCCACCCTAAATCCCTCCCCTGGAGGGTGAGGGACTTTGGGGGCTGCCTGCAATCGGGAGATGTCTCAGAAAAGAAATGTTCAATAAACCTGATCCATTTTTATCATGCATCCCCTGGCCTCTCCCCCTGCAGGGGGAGACGGGAGCGGGGGCTTTTAACATGTGTTAACCATCTTCCAACTTACTGATGCGCTCCGCAATCTTTCACGGTTCACCAGTAATATTAGGTGGGGAATAAGAATTTAGTCTACCTTAGATCCATGGAAACAAAGGATATATTACAGTACATTTTGCCCAAAGAAATTCTGGAGTATTTTGATGTAACCAACATCAAAGAAGTCAACG
>JAIOZK010000014.1 GCA_021740625.1 Bacteroidales bacterium | reverse complement strand
AGAGGGTATCGTAATTGGTGGCAAAGGCGGAGTCGGAAACAGAATTAAAATCAAAGGGAGTCCCGAAGCAACCGTTGGCATCGGCACCGGCGTATGCATAGGCGCCTTCTATCACGTTCATTACCATGGTGGAAGTATCGTTCTCGCAGGGTGAGATACCATAGGCTACCATGGTCAGGGTGACCGGTCCTAATTCTGTGGGACCGGGGGTATACACGGGTTGAATGGCGTTGGGATTGTTGAAAAACCCTTCTCCGCCGTACCAGTAAATGGAAGCATAACCGCTTGCCCAAGGGGGTGTGCCGGACTGGGAGAAATCAAAAGGCACGTCCTCGCATGTGGCCTGGTTGCCTCCTGCATCGGCCTGGGCCTGGGGGTTAACGGTTACCGACCGGATCACCGTATCGGTACACACCACAAGCATAACCTCATAGCTTCCTGGGTTGGCATAAATATGTGCCGTGTTCTGTCCAAAGGCCGGGGGGCTCCCGTCGCCGAAATCCCATGTCCACTGCGTGAAATCCGTGTTGTTGTTAAAATCAATGCCCTGGAAGACAATGGGGGTTCCATGACAGCTTGGGTTGGGTGATCTGTTAAATCCGATATCTACTTCCTCTATCCGTAAATTCTCCTGGACCGTATCATAACATGCATCGGCATTTCCATAATATAAACTGATAGTATAATCGCCCTGTGTTGTATAAGTATGAGAAACGATCTGCCCCGTATCGGTTTGCCCATCCCCGAAATCCCACTGCCAGCTGTCAACTGTTCCGGTAATCTCAATGCCTGTAAAGTCAATTTCGTTGTCGGTGCAGGTAGTATCTTGTTCGCTGCTGAGAAAACTGGCAAGCGGCATCGGACTGACCTGGACAGTGGTAAAATTCGTATCAGAGCAGACCACAAGTCTAACGGTATAGCTTCCCGGACTGGTATAAACATGGGTGACATTCCTGCCGGAGGCCGTATCCCCGTCCCCGAAATCCCATTCATAATCCGTAAAGGTGATATCTCCGGTTCCTTCAAAAAAGTGGGTTTCATCCAGGCAGGCGATGGTATCGGTGATGATTTCTTCATCCACGTCTTCCACAACTTTGACCGTAGACTGGCTTCCGGTACATCCGTATTGGTTGTAGAGCGTCATGGTAACCGTATAATCTCCCGGATTATCGTATTGATGGGTCACTACCTGTCCATAGGCCAGCGGACTGCCATCTCCGAAGTCCCATTCCCATTGGGTGATGATGCAGGTACTGTTTCCTGTAAATTGAATAATCGAATTGGTGCAACAAGTATCAATCGGGACAGCGTTGAAATATCCATCGGGGATGGAATCAACCTGCAGAGTCATGTAAGAAGTATCATTTCCGCAGGGGGGAACCCCATAGGCTACGATTCCCAATTGCAATGCGCCGAGATCATCCGGAGTGGAGAAATAAATTGGATGTAATTCCCGGCGATCACTGAAAGTACCTGCACCGCCTATCCACAAAAGGGAATCGCAATCTGCCGTATCAGGTAATTGTTCAAGCCCTGAGAAGTCAAGAGGATCGCCCTGGCACATGCTGGTATCCGAGCCGGCAAAGGCATAGACTGCCTGACCTACGGTGGTTTCCAGCATGAGCTGGTTGGTGCAGACGGTATCATAAGGAATACTTGTAGTATCTATAAAATATTTGGTACAAAAGACCTGGTTCAGGCCGATATCTGCCTGATCCGGATAAAAGACACTGTCTACCATGCCAGGACCTGATATCTTTGCATCCGGTGGATAGAAACTCAACGTATCAGGATCATCATCCGTGCAATAGAGCGTGTCCAATCCCGAAAAGGCAATGCTGTTATCGAGTATCTGGGTATAAATCGTATCATTTTCCGTCTGGCAGGCAGATTCATAGTCCAGGCCAATGATAATACTTTCTGTAGGTTCGATGGTATTGTCTTGGTAAGGAGCAATGATAATGGAGTCAATGGTTGATCCGGCGGGTATCACAATGGAATCCGGTTGCGCCGGGTAATCGACGCCAGGTGTGGCTGTGCCACCATAAGTCAATCCAATTACATAATCATTAGGAAGTGCTTCATATAACTCAAAATGAATGATTTGGTCATTGCAACCTTCAATGGTGTTCCCATAATTATCCCCGGATTGAGTAAAATTCTGGGTGATGTTTAAACCCTGTGCGGAGAAGCTGTTGGCCTCGAGGAAGACGCCAGAATCGTATGCAAAATCCAGATCATCTGCAACAGATAGCTTCATGTGATAGGTTGAACAGGGCGTAAGAACTGCAGTTGCTGTGAGAACTGTTGTAAACCCGTCATAAACAATTGTTAAACCATTGGAGTTGTTGATATAATACTCACAATTAGTACATGGTCCATTATTAGCAGGCCCATTGTTAATGTTATTAATGGTAACAGGCAGGTTTGTCCCTGGAATCAATGCAATGTTTTCATTCACATAATCAGGACCATTGGGATTATGACCTGTTATAAAAAAAGCAAAAACATCGTTGAACTGGTTGACGAATTCCGGGTATTCCTCTGAACCAAACACATAGCTAAAAGTCAGGGTATCACTTTGGGGTATAAAATCAAACTCCAGGGTAGAGGCATCATTTGTTCCCAGAACACCTTCAAGTTCATCAAGGTCTTCATCACCTGGTTCTCCGTTGTTGACACTTGCATTTGGCCCATTAGCCGGACCAGGTATCAGGTCTACATCTCCCGATGACAAAACGATACCTTCATCAATACCCAGGTTTGTGGTATTTCCATTCATGAATTGTCCCAATGCTGAATCTGCTTTCCCTGTGTAGATTACATTTGAAACGGTTACACCCGAACCTATCAATACCTGTTGAACCAATTGTTCAGGAGTCAGTGATTTATCAATCACCAATTGTCCAAAAGATAATTGTGAAATAAAAACAATGACAACGGCAATTATCAGTCTGAAGGTATAAACAGTAGTTCTTTGAGCAAAAAAAAGCATGGCTTCCTGAGTAAATAATATATACTGTAAAGTGCCATACAAATATAGTATAAGTATGGACTTTTTGAAAGACCGGGAGGGGATAAAATAGTTGCCCGGGGTTTTGCAAATGAGCGATATAGGTAGCATGGGCGAAAGAGACCCTTGGAGAGGGGCTCGTAAACCTCTCAGGTTTTTAAAATCTGAAATGTTTGTTGGGTTTCCGGGAGGTTTGAATCATTTGGGGGTTAATTTCATTTAGGGTCCTCTGTGGCCTCTGTGATCCCGATAATCTGTACCTGCCCCCAAAAATCGCTACACCGTCCAATTGCAATTGAATGATTTTGATGTATCGATTGGCCGATTGCGCGATGTAAAGATATTCGAAGTGCCCCCAATCGCTACATCGTGCAATCGTTCAATCCCTACATCGCTACATCCCTCAGTCCCTGAGCCTGATCCACTTCCAGAGCGTTTTGTAATTCACCTTGGTCCCATACATCAGGATGCCGGTGCGGTAAATCTTGCCGGCCAGCCAGGTGGTGGCCAGGAAGCCCAGGATAAGGAGGCCGATGGAAAGTCCGAGTTCCCAGTAAGGCACCCCAAAGGGAATCCGCACCATCATGATGATGGGAGAGGTGAGGGGAATGATGGAGAGCCAGAAGGACATGCTGCTTTCAGGATTGTTGATGACGAATTGTGCCATGATGATGGCGAAGATCATGGGGATGGTGATGGGCAGCATGAATTGCTGGGTGTCGGTCTCGTTGTCAACTGCGGAGCCAATGGCCGCAAAGAGAGCTGCGTACAATAAATACCCACCGAGAAAATAAATGATGAAACTGAAGATCATCACATTGTAGTTCACCGAAAAGATGGCCTCGAATACCTTTGTGATCTCATCCTGGGAAGGGGCATTTTGCTGCAGTTGTTCTACCTGCATGAGTTGGTTGCCGGCACTGAACTTTTCCGCCGTTTCGGCAGGAAGCTTATCGGAAAAGGCAGTCGTAAAACCCGTAACGATGATCAGGGTAAAAACGATCCAGATCAGGAACTGAGTCAGTCCTACCAGAGCAATACCAACGATCTTTCCCATCATCAACTGGAAAGGCCTGACGGAAGAAACGATGATCTCCACGATGCGGCTGGTCTTTTCTTCGATCACACCCCGCATCACCTGTGCACCAAAAAGGAAAATGAAAAAGTAGATCATGATGCCGGCGAAGATGCCCAGTACCATACTTACTTCCGTAAAGGATTTCTTTTCCTCGCCGTCTTCTTCGATCGTCATGGTGCTTAGCCGGAAATTCACTTCAGCGGATTTGAGTACCTGCGGATCAATTCCGGAAGCTTCAAGTTTCTTGTTCTCTACCACAGTTTCCATGATGTTTTCCAGGTAATCCTTCACCTGGATGTTCACCTGTTTGTCGGAATAGAGTGTGGCTGTAGTGGGCAGTGATAATTCGGTTTTTGGTATATACAACAGGGCGTGTATCTCTTTTTCAAAGAACTCCTGTTTGGCCGTTTCCAGATCGGTAAAAGTATAGGTAAACTTGAGCTTGTCTTTGTCTTTGAACTTATTGTAAAACCAGCCGGTTTCATCGAGTATCTCGATATTTTTTTCTTCATCGCTTTCGAGGGTGGCCACGTAAATGGGGACGATCATCATGGCGGCCATGAGCAGGGGGCCCAGGATGGACATGATGATGAAGCTCTTTTTCTTCACACGGCTCAGGTATTCCCTTTGTATGATCAGTGATGTTTTGCCCATTTAACCTGCTTTGTATTTCGTTTTATTCTTGTTTACCTGTTCAATGAAAATATCGTTCATGCTGGGGAGGATCTCATGAAAGGAGTGAATTTCGAATTCCGGAATAAGGGTCTGCAAAAGTTCATTGGGGCTGCTGCCGGCAGGAAGTTTCACGCGTACTTCCTTTAATCCGTTGATGGCCTGTACGGAAATCATTTCATATGCATCCGGAAGGATGCCTTTCAGTCTGGTCCCGGATCCTTTCAGTATTAATTCGTATACATCGGATTTGAATTCCATTTTCAGGTCATCCACCCGGCCTTCCAGGATCTTTTTTGCATTGTCGATGAGGACGATGTTGTCGCATAGCTCTTCTACCGAGGACATGTTGTGCGTGCTGAAAATGATGGTGGCGCCCTCTTCACGAAGTTTCAGAATTTCATCTTTCAGGATGTTCACATTGATGGGATCGAAGCCACTGAAAGGTTCGTCGAATATCAGCAGTTTGGGGTTATGCAAAACCGTAACCACGAATTGTATCTTTTGCTGCATCCCTTTGGAAAGTTCTTCCACTTTCCGGTTCCACCAGGGGAGGATATCGAATTTCCGGAACCAGTCCTTCAGCTTTTCGGTGGCATCTTTTTTCGTGATCCCTTTGAGTTGTGCCAGGTAAAGGGCTTGTTCGCCCACTTTCATCTTTTTATAAAGACCTCTTTCTTCAGGGAGATATCCTATGCTTGCGATGTGTTTGGGGCGAAGCCTTTCCCCATTCAGAAAGATCTTGCCGGTATCAGGGTTCAGGATCTGGTTGATGATGCGTATGAAAGTGGTCTTGCCGGCGCCGTTCGGTCCCAGCAGGCCGAAAATACTCTGTTGCGGAATGCTGATGCTGAAAGCATCCAGGGCTTTGTGATTTGAAAATTCCTTGCTTACATTTTCGGCCGTCAATATTTCCATGGGGCAAATTTACGAAGTAAAATACTCTTTCATGCGGTCGAAGAAACTTTTGTCTTTTGTGGTGGGTTTAGGCTGAAAGTTCTCCGATTGCATGAATTGCTCCATGCTTTTCTTTTCTTCCGTAGACATGTTCCTGGGGGTCCATACATTGATGGTTACCAGCAGATCGCCGGTTCCATAGCCATTGATCTCAGGGATCCCTTTGCCTTTCAGCCGGAGGATTTTTCCGGATTGTGTGCCGGGATCGATCTTGATCTTTGCCTTTCCTTCAATGGTCGGGACTTCCACGCTTGTACCCAGGGCTGCTTCGGGAAAACTGATATACTTGTTGTAGAAAATGTTGTTGCCATCCCTTTCCAGTTCCTCGTGGGGCAGTTCTTCGATCAGTACGATCAGATCGCCGGGTATGCCACCGCGGGCGCCTGCATTTCCTTTACCATTTACAGAAAGCTGCATGCCTTCGGTAACACCCGCCGGAATTTTCAGCTCAATAACTTCCTGTCCTTTCACAATGCCGTTGCCGGCACATTCGGGGCATTTGTGTGTGATCACCTGTCCTTCGCCGCCGCAGGTCGGACAAGCAGAAGTGGTCTGCATTTGCCCAAGGAAAGTATTGGTTACCTGGGTTACCTGGCCACGGCCGCCACAGGTGGAGCAGGTTGAATATGATTCGCCGCCCTTGGCGCCGCTTCCGTTGCAGGCTTCGCAACCTACATATTTATTGACCTTGATTTTTTTGGTGACGCCTTTGGCTACTTCCGCAAGGCTGAGTTTTACTTTTACGCGGATATTGGTACCCCGGTTCACTCTTCTGCGAGAGCGGCTGTGGGTACTTCCGAAACCTCCGAAACCTCCGCCGAAAGCCTCACCAAAGATATCGCCGAACTGGCTGAAGATATCATCCATCGACATGCCGGCACCACCACCAAAGCCTCCGTTGCCGCGCAGGCCGTCGTGACCGAAACGGTCGTATCTTGCTTTTTTATCGGGATCGCGCAATACCTCGTAGGCTTCGGCAGCTTCCTTGAATTGTTCTTCGGCTTTGGCATCGCCCGGGTTTTTGTCGGGATGGTATTTCAAAGCCATTTTGCGGTAGGCTTTCTTGATTTCCACCTCCGAGGCATCGCGGTCAATTTCAAGTACTTCGTAATAATCTCTTTTGGTCATGAAATGTTTGTTTAGCTTCCTACAACAACTTTGGCAAACCTGATCACTTTTCCGTTGAGCAGGTAGCCTTTCTGGATCTCGTCAACAACCTTTCCTTTGAGTTTTTTATCGGGGGCAGGGATCTGGGTAACGGCTTCGTGAAAATCCGTATCGAATTCTTTTTCTTTTGTATCGATTTCTTCCAGGCCTTTTGCCTTAAGGGTGGATTTGAATTTATTATAGATCAAAAGGATTCCTTCCTTGATGTCTTTGGATTGCTCCAGATCACTTTCTTCGATAGATTTGATGGCTCTTTCAAAATCATCCAGCACAGGCAAAAGATCTTCGATGAGTTCCTGGGCTGCAGTACTCCTGAGTTCGACCTTTTCTTTCATGGTCCTTTTTCGGAAATTGTCAAATTCGGAATAAAGGCGCAGGTATTTGTCGTTGAGTCCGTTTAGCTTTTCTTCCAGCTCATCTACTTTGACCTTTTTCTTGTCTTTCTTCCTGCCTTTTTTGTCCTGCTTTTCTTTTGCTTCAGCTTCTTTGTCTTGACCTGCATCAAAATCGTCGGGTGATTTTTTTTCTTCCTCTCCGAACTGATTCCTGGATCCTGCTTCTTTCCCCGCATAATCATCCGGAGATTTGCTTTCAGTTGTTTTGGTTTCCTTCTCCAGTTCTTCTTTATTTTTCTCTTTTCCTTTCGCCATCTTTCTTATTGATATTTAATAAGTTAATGTTATTAACGTGCTGCAAGTTAACAAATTGTTTGCCAAAGGAGGGGAGGGGGACAAAATGGCAGGGTGGTTTCGAAACGGGGAAAAAAGATGAAAATGAAGGAAATGATCGTGAGGCTCTCGCATTGGATATTGCATATTGAAGATTGATTATTGGATATTTAATTTCCAATATCCAACACTGAATATCCAATATCCATGGTATAAACAACCAATATCAAGCATCCAGCATCTAGTATCCAGTATCCAGTATCAAGCATCACTTCCTCACAATCTCCGCTCCGATCTTTCTCAAGCGCTCATCAATATGCTGATACCCTCTGTCGATCTGGTCTATATTATAAATGGTACTTTTGCCTTCGGCCGAAAGGGCCGCGATCAGCAAGGCAACTCCTGCGCGGATATCCGGGGAGACCATTTCGATGCCGCGCAGCGGGAATTTCCTGTCGAGGCCGATGACGGTGGCCCGGTGCGGGTCACAGAGGATGATCTGTGCGCCCATGTCGATTAGCTTGTCGACGAAGAACAAACGGCTTTCGAACATTTTCTGGTGGATCAGCACGCTGCCCTTGGCCTGGGTGGCGACGACAAGCACGATGCTGATCAGATCGGGGGTGAAACCCGGCCAGGGAGCATCGGCTACGGTCATGATGGAGCCGTCCATGAAGGTTTCCACTTCGTAGGTTTCCTGTTCCGGAATAAAAAGGTCGTTTTCTTTTTCTTCAATGGTGATGCCCAGTCTGCGAAAAACTTCCGGTATCAATCCCAAAGAAGCTGGATTCACGTCTTTGATCGTGATCTCGGATTGCGTCATGGCAGCCATGCCAATGAAACTGCCCACTTCGATCATGTCGGCCATCATTTCGTGGGTAGCGCCTTTGAGTTTGCCCACGCCATCGATGGTAAGCAGGTTGGAGCCGATGCCGTAAATGCGGGCACCCATTTTCGTGAGCAGTTTGCAAAGTTGTAAAACATAAGGTTCGCAAGCGGCATTGAAAATAGTAGTCCGGCCCTTTGCCATGGTGGCAGCCATAACGATGTTGGCGGTGCCCGTAACGGATGCTTCATCCAGGAGCATATAAGTGCCTTTCAGTCCGCTGGCATCTACTTTGTAAAATTTTTCTTTTGGATCGAAATCGAATTTTGCTCCCAGCTTTTGCAGGCCGTAGAAATGCGTATCAAGCCTTCTTCTTCCTATCTTGTCGCCGCCGGGATGGGGCAGGTAAGCTTTACCAAACCGCGCAAGCAATGGACCCAGGATCATGATGGAGCCCCGCAGGGATGCGCCTTTCTCCTTGAACTCCCCGGTTTTCAAATATTCCAGATTAACATCATCGGCTTTGAAGCTATAGGCTTCAAAACCTGTTTTTTTTATTTTCACGCCGAGACCTTTCAGGATGTCTATTAGTTTGTTAACATCCTGTATGTCGGGTACCTTTCTAATGCTGACCTCCTCATCTGTCAGCAATACAGAACATAAAACCTGCAGTGCTTCGTTTTTGGCACCCTGCGGTTTGATATCTCCTTTCAGTTGCTTTCCGCCTGTGATCTCAAATGAACTCATGATATGATATTTTGGAATCACTAAGGTACGAAGAAATAGGATTAACAACTATACTTTTTAAGCAGGATTTCCTGATCTGCAATATCATGCAGTTCAGTGTATGTGAAGGCTTAACGATCCCTTGTCTGAATGATTAGTTATGGTTTTGTCTTCTTTTCTTATTGTTTTTTTGCTGGCGCGGATCGAATTTTCTCTTGCTTCTTGATTTGGAAAGGATCTCTGATGTAGAATTCAGTTCAACATTTTCTCCCAATTTAAGCTTACCCTGCGAGAGCAATTCCAGGTGATCCTTGATCATGTTGTCGTTTACCGAATCACGGTTCCAGTTCAGATATGATTTTTTCATATGGTTTGCAATCGTCAGGACCAGGGCTTCTTTTTCTTTACCTTCTTCAAAATCAGCAGCCTGTTTGATCATGCTTTCCAGATTTTTGCCATAATGAGCAAACCTGATGTCACCTTCCTTGTAAGGCAATCTTTTGGGTTTTTCCATGAGGACATCCTCCGGTGGCGGAGGATAAGGCCCGTCCACATCCAGTTTAAATTCAGAAATGATGTACATATGGTCCCAGAGTTTTCTTTTGAAATCCCCGGATTCACGCTGTGCCGTGCTTGCCTGGCTCATGATGTCTACAATGAGATGTGCCATCACGGTTCTTTTCTGGCGATCTTCCACACCCACTGCATATTTGATAAGTTTCTGGATATTCCTGCCATATTCAGGAATGATAAGTTTTTCTCTTGTGCTGTTATATTCCATAATATTTTTGTAAGATCAGATTAATTATTGCTCCTTATTTCTGGTAGTATATTCCGATCAGGGCTGCAAATATACAAATTATTTTAAGATCCTGAGCTTAGCAAATTTAAGCAGGAGTTGTTTTTGCCCGATACCATTGAAATACACGGTAGCTTTTTTGTTGGCACCACTGCCGTCGATATTTACCACCTTCCCTTTTCCAAAGCGGGAATGTTCTACCTCCATTCCGGTTTGAATATCTTCAAAATTGCTTTCCTGTGAATGCCTTGCTGGAGACTTTCCCACATTGCTGAGTCGCTTCAGATTTTTTCGTTTGAGCCCGGAGAGCGGTGCCGAAGATTTTGGTTTTGCCGTGAGATCGTCAAAACTCAGTCCTGATTGCTGCATACTTGCCTTTTTCGGGTAATCAATGAATTTTTCGTCAATTTCATCCAGGAAACGGCTGGGTTCGCAAATGGTGAGATTGCCCCATTTGTACCTGTTCTCGGCATAGGTAAGCATGAGCTTTTTCATGGCACGGGTCATGGCTACATAAAAAAGCCTTCTCTCTTCCTCCAGATCAGGGCGGGATGATAAGGACTGAATTGAGGGGAAAAGGTTTTCTTCAAGGCCTGCAATATATACATAAGAAAACTCAAGTCCCTTGGCCTGGTGGATGGTCATCAGTGAAACATAATCGGTTTGCTCTTTGTCTTCCTGGTCGGCATCGGTGATCAGGGCTACTTCCTGTAAAAACTCATCCAGGGTTCTCACCGAAGGGGATTCTTCTGTCGGACCGGATTCCAGCAAGGTGTTTTCTTTTTCCGTGAACTCCTTGATGGCATTCAGTAGCTCTTCAATGTTTTCATAGCGGTTCAGGCCTTCGGGGCTTTTATCATCATATAGCTCCTTCAGCAAACCTGTAGAGGAGGCAATGTGTTTGGCCAGGTCGAAAGCATTGCGTTTTTTCATCTGGGCGGAAAAACTTTTAATCATGGTGACAAAAGAGGATATTTTGCTCCGTGTCCCGGCCTTGACCCCAGGGTTGTATTCTTTGATCTTTTCACAGACTTCCCATACCGAAGTGTCCATTTTTTCGGCAGCGATGTGCAATTTGTCAATCGTGGTTTTCCCAATGCCACGTGCAGGATAGTTTATCACCCGCAGCAGGGCTTCTTCATCTTTATGATTGACCGTGATGCGGAAATAGGCGAGCAGGTCTTTCACCTCTTTGCGGTTGTAAAAGGAAAGCCCGCCAAAAATCCTGTAAGGAATATTCAGTCGTCGCAAAGCTTCTTCAATCGATCTGGATTGTGCGTTGGTGCGGTAAAGTACGGCAAATTCGCTGTTCTTTAACTGCTGGTTCATTTTGTTTTCAAAGATGGAATTGGCTACAATGCTGCCTTCTTCACCATCCGTGGCTGCTTTTTGTATTACGATTTTATTGCCGTCGTCGTTGTTGGTCCACACCTCTTTGTAAATCTGCTCACGGTTGTTGTAAATCACCTTATTGGCAGCGCCCACGATCGTTTTGGTGGAGCGATAGTTTTGCTCCAGTTTGTAGGTGACTGCATCGGGATAATCTTTTTGGAAATTCAAAATGTTCTGGATGTTGGCGCCCCGGAAGCCATAAATGCTCTGCGCATCATCGCCCACGATGCAAATATTCTCGTTATCCGCTGCCAGTTTTTTCACGATCATGTACTGGGCGTGGTTGGTATCCTGGTACTCATCCACGAGGATGTATTTGAATTTTTTCTGGTATTTCAACAGGATCTCGGGAAAATCCCTCAATAAAACATAGGTATTGAAAAGCAGATCGTCGAAATCCATGGCGGAGGCTTTTCTGAGCCTGTTCTGATAAATGGTATAAACAGAACCCAGCTTGGGTTTACCGGCAGACTCGTCAGTGCCCTGGATCTCGATGTTCTTGTTGTACTCCTCTGCAGAGATCAATCTTGATTTTGCAGCCGAAATGCGTCCTGCCACATAATTGGGTGCATAGGTCTTGTCGTCCAGGTTTTGTTCCTTGATGATGGATTTGATGAGTCTTTTGGAATCGTCGGCATCATAAATGGAGAAGTGGGAAGGGTAAGCCAGCAGATGACCTTCGGTGCGAAGGATGCGTGCAAAGATCGAGTGGAAAGTTCCCATCCAAACGTTCCGTGCTTCCCCGGAACCAATAAGATTAAAGATCCGTTCTTTCATTTCCCGGGCGGCCTTGTTGGTAAAGGTGAGTGCCAAAATGTTGAAGGGATCCACACCCTGGCTTAGCAGGTAAGCCACCCGGTAGGTAAGCACACGGGTTTTGCCCGAACCGGCCCCGGCGATTACCATGGTAGGACCTTCGGTGTGCTCAACGGCCTTGCGCTGCTCTTTGTTCAGATGTTTGAGAAAATTGATCACAGTAAAAATTTGTAGTGCAAAAGTAAGGGATATCGTTTAGATGGGATGGAAGGGAATGTGAAATTATTCAAAAAGTTGGATTTTCAATGGGAGACGGAAGACGGAAGTAAGCTGAACGCAACTGCTGTAAATATTTTTTACTTATACTTTGGTTATGGATGCATGAATGATTTGTGGGTAAAATGATACGAGTAAAATTCCTAGATCATCCATTGCTGACTTCATATTGAGAGGTTGTCTAAAAAGTGCTTAATAGTTATTTGGATCACATCGAGCGCAGCCGAGATGGACTAATAATCAACGATCTTTAGGCTTGGACTCCCCTGTCTAGCCGGTCGGCAAGGCGCTCAGCCTGACAAAATATCGCACTTTTTGGACATCCACGGAATGCTGCTATTTCTTATTGTTTTGGGCTTTAGCCCGGATATATCCCGGCATTGCTAATATTCAAGAAAATGCAGGAATCCTGCTATCAAAAGTAGTGTATATTTGTCGTCATGTTGTTTAATAACAGGTGTTCGTGCACTTTGTAAAATAATTTGCAAATGATAAAAAGCTCATATCTTTTCATCCTTTTCCTGTTTCTCATGAAGAATGCCCATTCTCAACGACTTGAATTTTACAGGGAAGATCTGACCTTTTATCTGGGGAAGGATTATTTTTCGGTCAAAGGCGATTATTATTTCAAAAACAAAACACAGAAAGATGTGAAAACAATTTTAATGTATCCTTTTCCCAATAATGTATCATCTGGATATGTTGACTCAGTCTATGCAACGCGCAAAATGAAGGCTGAAAATTGCGTAAAATCAGTTTCAGGAAATAAGTTTATGATGTTTGATGTATTCGTTCGGGCGAATGATACAGCAATATATGAAATCGGGTACAGGCAAAAACACATCTCGGGTTATGCAACTTATATACTGACAACTACCCAGCGCTGGGGAAAACCATTTGATACGGTGAATTATACACTGGTCGTAAAAGATCTGGTTGTAGATTCAATAAGCTATGTTCCGGATGCGGTGAAATTTACGGAGGAAAATACTACATATTTCTGGCATAAAAGAGCTTTCATGCCCGACCGGGATTTTGAGGTCTTGTTTCATTGATAACCAAATATCCAACGTTCAATATCCAATATCCAACAAGTGTCTCACCAATTGGGTGTTGGTTATTGTGTTGACAAATGTCGAATGTCCAATGTGAATGTCGAATTTTGAAGTCGGGGCTACATCCGAATTCAAAACTCAAAACTATTATACCATATCTAATTTATAAGTATAACTCTCCCTGCTTTTTTTGCATGAGTTCAGCACCGAATTCACAAATTGTCCGCAATTGCTCCCGATCTTGTTTTCTTCCCATTCACCAATGCTCAGGATGTATTCAAATCCTGATTCACTTAATTTATCAGCCAGGGCAAGCTTTCTGTTTTTCTTGCTGATGAGGGACTCGATTCTGTTGATGCCGGCTTTTACCGTCGGATTGACGGGCGTTAATTTGACAAGAAAAATATTTGGGTCAAAATACTGCTTTAGCTTATTCATATCTAGTATGCTATTCTTTCCCAGTGCAAAATTCAGTGTAATTTTCTTACCTCCGATATCAAAAAACCTTTCCCCGTAAGTAGCAATCTCATGAAAGCTCATTTTTTTCACGGGAAGCAATGCATCTCTTTGCGCAGAATCGGTGCTATGTATTGAGAACTGCAACTGGAAATCACAAGCGTATAAGTCTTTTTTTATAAGTAGAAGTTCTTCGAAAAATGTTCCATTACTCGCCGGACCAATGGTGGAAAGAGAGGGTATGAAATTTCTGTACTGGTAGCGCCCGGGGATTTCTTTCAGCGCTTCGAGAACCTTTGGATTGAATGCCGGTTCACCCATGCGCGCAAACTGGATCTTGAATTTTTCACTGTCGATAAAACCGTCCGGGAATTTTTGCTGCACAGCATAGTCGATCTGAAACAGCAACTCTTCTTTGCTGAGTTTTCCTTTGTAATTACCGCCTGCATCACAGAATTTGCAATCCACCGGGCATCCGAAAAGAGTTGAGATGATCAGCACCCATTTTTCCCGGCGGGTTAGAGGTGGCTGGGTGGATTCAACGAATTCGATCAGTTTGCCTTTCGCGTTCCTTGCGATGTATACACTGGCAATATCTTTACCATCAATTTTTTTAATAACTTCCATGTTCCAGTTCATTGATCCTCATGGCGCATTCGATCCCATTGCCCGCGGCAATGGCCAGTTGTCTCCTGTTTTCATTGGCAACATCCCCGATCAGGAAAAGTTTGTCGTCCGCAACAAGCTTGTTTTGATGCAGGAGTATATTGGGCGACAGGAAATCCTTAAGTGGTAACCTGCCGATGGCAAAGATCAGGTAATCCAGTTGGAAAATATCTTCTATGGTTTGAAACTGCAATCGTTTTTTTAGCTTTTCAACGGTTAATATACTCGTGTTAGAGTGGCATTCAATGTTATCATTCTCCTGAACCTTTTTTACCAATGGGGGGATGGCTTTGATCTGTTCACCTTTATTATACAGATGAATCTTATTTTCCCCGGCAAGTGTCAGGGCATAATCGAAAGCGGCATCCCCGGCGCCTACAATGCCGATCTCTTTGTTTTTAATATTTCTGAGATTATAAATATCCCGGTAAATGTATTCGTTTGCCTCGGGAAAAATCTCCACGCCGGTTACAGGTTTGGGTTTGGTGCCGGAAGCAATTACCAGCCGCTTGCACTCGACGGAATAGTTTTCTGATGTAAGATGAAATTTGCCGGCATCATAATCTGCACTCAGGATCTCATCGAAATAAATGTTTAGGTGAAATTGATCAGCATGTTGTTTCAACAGCTCACAGACTTCGATACCATTGATGCCTGCGGGATAACCCGGATAGTTCTCGATCCAGTTTGCATTTTTTAGCATACCGCCAATGGATTCTTTTTCAAAGATTGTATGTTCAATACCAAATCTTTTCAGTTGAACACTGCAGGCAATGCCGGCTGGTCCCGCGCCAATAATTCCTATGTCAGTTTTCAGTTCTTTCATTTTTTAATTTGTTTAATGAGTTCCCCGCTAAGCATTGGCGGGCAAAATCCCATGGCAAGGTTGGAAATGCTTGACTGATGCAAATCACGATTATAGGTTGCTGTGGTGTCAATCGGCAGTACAGCCTGGAATCCTCTTACAAAAGCTGAACGCAATGTGGTTTCACAACAAAGGTTGGTCATGATCCCGCAGAGGATTAATTGATTTTTGCCGAGTTCACTAAGGGTTTTTTCAAGACTGGTTTTGTAGAAGGCATCATACTGTGGCTTTTCAATTATATGGAGATTTCCCTTGTATATGAGTTTTGAAAAACTGTCTTCCTTTTCGATCAGTCTGTGCCACCAGGAAGACATCATACCTGCATTTTTACTGTCGTTGATATGACGCGTATATATTATAGGTATGTTGTTATCTCTGCATACCGAAACCAATTGGTCAATGCCCGGCAATATGGCTTCAGAGGAAGGAATATGTGCTTTCGATTCATCTGAAAGAAATACTTTTTGCATGTCGAGCACCAGCAGGGCAGATTGGTCGGCTTGCCATACAAAGCTTTTTCCCCGTGCGTACTGGCTTGCACGGTCTTTGATTTGTTTACTGATTTCCTGGATATTGTACTTGTTGAAATATCTCTCCTTCATTGCCTGCTTCGATATTCCCAACAAAAGTAATTATAAAAAATTCTATATCATTTATTGTTTAATTGAAAATAATTTGTACTTTTGCACCTCCCTTAGCGAAGGGATTGTTAAAAAGCTGGAAAATAGAGGGAACCTGACAAATTGAGGCAAATATAGGTTTCCACATCGGTCTCAAAAAAACCGGAGTGTTGCCTTTCTTACCCTCAGAATATCTGTTTCCCCTTTTTCAGGTTTAGAACATAAAAATTAAAGGATTTGGAGCTCTGGTTGTGTTTTTATGATTACCTTTGCGCCCCTTTAAAGGATTAAATTAAAGTTTGTTCTAAAAGTCTTGATATGCCAACGTTACAGCAATTAGTAAGAAAAGGAAGACAAAAAACAACAAAGAAGAGCAAGTCTCCGGCGCTGGACTCATGTCCGCAGCGTCGTGGTGTTTGTGTGCGTGTTTACACGACAACACCAAAAAAGCCCAACTCAGCGATGAGAAAGGTTGCCAGGGTTAGGCTGACCAACCAGAAGGAAGTGAATGCCTATATTCCGGGTGAAGGTCACAACCTGCAGGAGCACTCTATTGTATTGATCAGGGGCGGCAGGGTAAAGGACCTGCCAGGTGTTCGTTATCATATCATCAGGGGTGCATTGGATACTTCGGGTGTTGAAGGGCGTACGCAGAGAAGATCAAAATATGGTACAAAACAACCCAAGAAATAAGAGATTAATAATATAGATTTTTACAAATGAGGAAATCGAAACCTAAAAAGAGAATCATTGTACCGGATCCGCGGTTTAATGACACAATGGTTACAAAATTTGTAAATAACCTGATGTTAAGGGGAAAGAAAGTCCTTGCTTTCAAAGTATTTTATGCCGCGATTGATATCGTTGCAGAAAAGACAGGTGAAGATGGACTGGAAGTGTGGAAAAAAGCACTGGCCAATGTTACCCCATCAGTAGAGGTGAGAAGTCGTCGTATTGGAGGTGCTACATTTCAGATTCCTTCTGAGATCAGGCCCGGTAGAAAAATGTCTATCGGCATGAAAAACATGATCAAATTTGCCCGCAAGCGCCATGAGAAAACCATGGGCGCAAAACTGGCAGGAGAGATCATGGCCGGATACAAAGAAGAAGGTGCTGCTTTCAAAAGAAAAGAAGATACACATAGAATGGCTGATGCAAACAAAGCATTCTCCCATTTTAGATTCTAAATAATGAAATACGGTATTATACAGTGAACATTGATCTGAAACATATAAGGAACATTGGCATTATGGCGCACATCGACGCGGGTAAGACCACGACGACTGAGCGTATACTGTATTATACCGGAGTCAGCCATAAAATGGGTGAGGTGCACGATGGTACTGCCGTGATGGACTGGATGGTGCAGGAGCAGGAAAGAGGTATTACCATTACTTCGGCCGCCACATCTGTTTTCTGGAAATATGACAATGAAGATTTCAGGATCAACATTATTGATACGCCGGGACATGTTGACTTTACCGTAGAGGTAGAGCGTTCCCTCAGGGTGCTGGATGGTTCTATTGCCATTTTTTGTGCTGTTGGGGGCGTTGAACCACAATCTGAAACCGTATGGCGTCAGGCCGATAAATACAAAGTACCCCGCATCAGTTATGTGAATAAAATGGATCGTACAGGTGCCGATTTCTTTAAAGTTGTTGAAGAAATTGAAGATAAGCTTGGCACAAAACCAATCCCGATTCAAATTCCTATCGGAGCCGAAGACGACTTTGAAGGAATTGTTGATCTGATAGAAAACAAAGCCTGGGCCTGGGATGGTGATTCACTTGGAGCGGAGTATTTTGAAGTTGACATACCGGAAGAAATTGCCGATACCGTTCAGGAATATCGCAACAAATTAATAGAAGGAACAGCAGAGGAAAGCGAAGAATTGTTGAGTCGCTTTTTGGAAAATCCGGAAAGCATAACCAGCGAGGATATCATTGCTGCTTTAAGAAAAGCCACACTGGAACTCAGGATCACTCCTGTTTTATGTGGCTCATCTTTCAAAAACAAAGGTGTTCAGCCATTGGTTGATGCTGTTACAGCATTCCTGCCCGCACCAACAGAAGTTGTGGCTATCAGTGGTTTGAATCCTTATACCGAAAAAGAAGAAGAAAGGCATTCTGATAAAGAAGAGCCTTTCAGCGCACTGGCTTTTAAAATTGCAACCGATCCCTTTGTAGGCAGGGTAGCCTTTTTCAGGGTTTATTCAGGTCAGTTCGAAGCAGGGAAACAGGTATTGAATGTAAACACTGGAAAAAAAGAAAGGATCGCAAGACTGCTGCAAATGCATGCCAACAAGCAGAAACCGCTTAAAAAGGTTGAAGCCGGAGACATTGCCGTTGCAGTCGGTTTTAAGGAAATCCGCACAGGCGATACACTCACCGATCTGCAACACCCCATACTCCTGGATGCCATCAATTTCCCCGAACCTGTGATCAGCGTCGCAGTTGAGCCCAAAACACAGGATGATGTAGACAAACTCACCATGGCCCTTGCCAAACTTGCCGAAGAAGATCCCACATTTACCGTAAAAACAGATGAAGAAACAGGTCAGACTATCATCAGTGGCATGGGCGAATTGCACCTGGAGGTGATCACAGACAGGCTGAGAAGGGAGTTCAACATTGAGGTGAACAAGGGAAATCCACAGGTGGCCTACAAAGAAGCGATTATGGAAACTGCCAGGTACCGTGAGATATACAAGAAACAAAGCGGAGGCCGTGGACGCTTTGCAGATATTACGGTTGAGATATCTCCTGCAGAGGAAGAAGTACGTGGATTGGAATTTATCAACAGTACCAAAGGTGGTGTAATCCCTAAAGAATTTGTCAGTGCGGTAGAAAAAGGATTCAAGCAGGCCATGTTCAATGGGGTGCTGGCAGGATTTGCCATGTACAGCCTCAGGGTCAGGCTGCTTGACGGAGCAACACATCCGGTAGATTCCGATGCACTTGCTTTTGAAGTCGCCGCAGCACAGGCATACCGTGAAGCATGTAAAAAGGCAAAGCCTACATTGCTCGAGCCGGTTATGAAATTTGAGATCATCACCCCGGATGAATACCTGGGCGATGTTACCAGCGATATGAACAAGAGAAGAGGGCAAATTGAAAATGTGTCATCCAAAATTAACGGGCAGGTGATCCGGGGCAAAGTACCATTGTCGGAAATGTTCGGATATGTAACTGCCCTCAGGACATTGACATCTGGCAGGGCCAGTTCGAACCTTGAGTTTTCACATTATGCCAGGATCCCTTCGGATATGCTGGAAGACATTTTAATAAAGGTGCGTGGATATGTGCCGTCATTTGAATAAAAAAACGAATTAAAATAAATTAATAACGTGAGTCAGAGGATAAGAATAAAACTGAAATCGTACGATCACAATTTGGTTGACAAATCAGCCGAAAAGATCGTAAAAACTGTAAAGACGACAGGAGCAGTTGTCAATGGCCCAATCCCGTTACCAACGAATCGTCAGATTTTTACAGTGAACAGATCGACCTTTGTAAATAAGAAATCACGTGAGCAATTCGAGCTGAGCTCGTACAAAAGATTGCTCGATATTTACAGCACCACATCGAAAACCATCGATGCACTGATGAAGCTGGAATTGCCCAGTGGTGTTGAAGTAGAAATAAAGGTCTGAGTGAATTGGCTGATCAAGCAAAAAAAAGCGAAAAATGTCAGGATTAATTGGAAAAAAAATAGGAATGACCAGCATTTACGACCAGGATGGGAAAAACATCCCCTGTACCGTTATAGAAGCTGGTCCATGTGTAGTAACCCAGGTCAGAAACAAGGAGAAGGACGGTTATGAAGCAGTGCAATTGGCGTATGAAGATAAAAAGGAGAAACAGACTCCCAAAGCCATGAGAGGCCACTTTGCCAAAGCCAAAACCAGTCCCAAAAAGATCGTGAAGGAGTTTACCAGGTTCGAAGCCGGGCATCAAAAGAAATTTGGGGATACCATCAATGTTGACATCTTTATAGAAGGAGAATTCCTGGATATTGTGGGTGTCTCAAAAGGAAAGGGATTTCAGGGTGTTGTAAAACGTCACGGCTTCCATGGTGTTGGAGAAACAACCCACGGACAGCACAACCGCGTTCGTGCACCTGGTTCAATCGGAGCTTCCTCTTATCCTTCACGCGTTTTTAAAGGAATGCGTATGGGTGGACGTACAGGTGGCAACAGGGTGAAAATGATCAACCTCCAGGTAATGAAAATCGTACCGGAAAAGAATTTACTTCTTGTAAAAGGAGCGGTACCGGGAGCTAATAATTCATATGTAATCATAGAGAGATGGAGTTAACAGTACATAAAATCACAGGTGAAAAGACCAGTCGCAAGATTAAACTGGATGATTCGATTTTCGGGATTGAACCCAACGATCATGCAATCTATCTCGATACAAGACAACATCTTGCGAATAAAAGACAGGGCACGAGTAGTACCAAAGAAAGAGCCGAAATTACAGGAAGTACCCGCAAGATCAAAAGACAAAAAGGTACGGGTACTGCCAGGGCAGGTGATATCAAAAATCCTATGTTCAGGGGTGGCGGACGTGCATTTGGTCCCCGACCGAGAAACTATCATTTTAAACTGAACAGAAAACTGAAACAACTTGCCAGAAAATCGGCACTTGCTTATAAAGCTAAAGATAAAGGAATCATTGTCCTGGAAGATTTTGATTTCAATGACCCCAAAACAAGGAGCTATGTCAGCATCCTGAATAGTTTCGAACTGGGCAGAAAGAAATCCTTGATGCTGGTGAAAGATAAAAATGAGAACCTGTATCTGGCAAGCCGCAACTTGCAGAATGCAAAGGTTTCGATGGTGCACAACCTGAACACTTATGATATTCTCAATGCCAATAGCTTGTTGATACAGGAAAGTTCATTAAAAGAAATCGAATCCATTTTCGGAGACGAAAAATAAAATAGAAGCAATGGAAATTATAGTTAAACCGGTTATTACGGAAAAAATGACAGACAAGGGCGAAAAGCTCAACCAGTTTGGCTTCATCGTTCACAAACAAGCCAACAAGCTCCAGATCAAAAAGGCTGTCGAAGACCTTTATGGTGTAGAAGTGCTGTCAGTGAATACCCTGAATCAAAAGGGAAAGTTTCAACAACGATATACAAAAACCGGATTGATTCAGGGAAGGAAGCCCAATGTTAAAAAGGCGATCGTGACTCTGGCAGAGGGAGAAACAATTGATTTTTATAGCAATATTTAAGCAATACATAGATAAATGGCTTTAAAGAAATTCAAACCGACAACACCAGGACAGCGCTACAAAATGATTAGCGCGTTTGATGATATTACCGCAAAAGAACCTGAAAAGAGTCTTTTGGCTCCGGGTAAAAAGTCGGGCGGAAGAAACAACGAAGGTAAAATGACCATGCGTTACGTGGGTGGTGGTCATAAACAAAGATACCGGATCATTGATTTTAAACGTGACAAGGAAGGAATACCGGGAAAGGTAAAATCTATTGAATACGATCCGAACAGAACTGCCCGCATAGCACTGGTTTATTATGTGGATGGTGAAAAGCGGTACATTATCGCACCGCATGGTCTGAAGGAAGGTCAGGAAATCAACTCAGGAAAAGGGTCTGCACCGGAAGTTGGAAATGCGTTGTATCTGAGTGATATTCCTTTTGGAACCATTATTCACAACATCGAATTGCGTCCCGGTCAGGGTGCAAAAATGGCCAGGAGTGCCGGATCATATGCACAGTTACTTTCACGTGAAGGGAAATTTGCCATTATCAAGCTGCCCTCAGGTGAAACCAGGATGATCCTGCAGAAATGCAAGGCAACCATCGGCATGGTATCCAATATCGATCACAGCCTTGAGTATTCCGGTAAAGCAGGAAGAAGCCGCTGGAAAGGTCGCAGGCCGCGTACCCGTGGTGTTGCCATGAATCCGGTCGATCACCCCATGGGTGGTGGTGAAGGCCGTGCCTCGGGTGGACATCCAAGGTCGAGAAAAGGACTGCCCGCCAAAGGATATAAGACCAGGGCAAAAAAGAAAGATTCGAACCGTTACATCATAGAAAGAAGAAAGAAATAATAACATTAAAAGAATAGACAATGGCTCGTTCATTAAAAAAAGGACCATACATACATCATAAGCTGGAAAAGAAGGTGATGGCCAATGTTGACTCGGGAAAGAAAACCGTGATCAAAACCTGGTCGAGAGCATCCATGATCTCTCCCGATTTTGTGGGACAAACCATCGCCGTTCACAACGGGAATAAATTCATTCCGGTTTATATTACGGAGAACATGGTAGGCCACAAACTCGGAGAATTCGCACCCACACGTATTTTTAGAGGCCATGCCGGTCAAAAGGATAAAGGCAAAAAATAAAGATTTTTTACAATGGGAGCAAGAAAAAGAATAACAGCAGAAAAACGCAAGGAAGCCAGGAAGAACCTGTACATGGCAAGACTGAACAATTGCCCGACTTCGCCTCGGAAAATGAGGCTTGTTGCAAACCTTGTCAAAGGACAGGATGTGAACATGGCTTTGAATATCCTGAAATATTCTCCACAGGAGGCAGCGGGAAGGTTATACAAGCTTTTGCTGTCTGCCATCGCCAACTGGCAATCCAAAAATGAAGGCAGCAGAATTGAAGAAAGCGAACTATATATAAAAGAAATTGCAGTTGACAGTGCAAGGATGCTGAAAAGGGTAAGGCCTGCACCCCAGGGAAGAGCCCACAGGATCAGGAAACGCTCGAATCATGTTACACTTGTGCTCGACAGCAGAAATCAGGAAATTGAAGTTTAAAGAATTAATTAATCAATTATAAATATTAATGGGACAAAAAACAAATCCAACAGGTCTTAGACTGGGAATCATCAAAGGATGGGATTCCAACTGGTATGGTGGCAAGAAATTCGATGCCAAGCTGGTTGAGGATGATAAGATCAGAAAGTATTTGAATGCCCGTTTGTCTAAAGCCGGAATATCAAAGATCATTATCGAACGGACGCTCAAACTTGTTACCGTTACCATTTTTACTGCCCGTCCGGGCATCATCATCGGTAAAGGTGGGCAGGAAGTGGACAAACTGAAGGAAGAGCTGAAAAAACTTACGGGAAAAGAGATTCAGATCAATATTTCCGAGATCAAAAGACCCGAACTTGATGCAACTATCGTTGCCCAGACCATTGCCAAGCAGATTGAGGGACGTATCTCATTCCGCCGCGCGATTAAAACAGCAATAGCCTCAACCATGCGCATCGGGGCCGAAGGAATCAAAGTTGTGATCTCGGGTAGGGTCGGCGGAGCAGAAATGGCGCGTACCGAGCAATATAAAGAAGGCCGGATCCCATTGCATACCTTGCGGGCAGATATTGATTATGCCTTCCAGGAAGCACATACGACCTACGGCCGTATAGGCATCAAAGTTTGGATTTGTAAAGGCGAGATTTACGGAAAACCCGAACTGGTCCCTACAACAGTTGGAGGTTCAAAACAAAAAGGACCCAGGGGTGGCCGCGGACCGCGTAAAAGGAAATAGTTAATAACATTGTAAAGGTTTTAAAGAATGTTACAACCTAAAAAAACAAAATACAGGAAGCAGCAGAAAGGCAAAATGAAAGGCAATGCCCAGCGTGGTAATCAGTTGGCATTCGGGTCTTTCGGCATCAAAACACTGGAAGAGCACTGGATCACCGGACGCCAGATCGAAGCTGCACGACAGGCAATCAGCCGTTACATGAAACGTGAGGGAAAGATCTGGATCAGGATATTTCCGGATAAACCCATTACAAAAAAACCCGCCGAGGTACGCATGGGAAAGGGTAAAGGTGCCCCCGAGTATTTTGTCGCCCGGGTTACCCCGGGTCGCATCCTTTTCGAAGCCGAAGGTGTTAACCTGGATGTCGCAAAAGAGGCATTGCGTCTTGCCGCGCAAAAACTGCCTGTGAAAACAAAGTTTATTGTCAGAAGAGACTATCAAGAATAAACAATTTGTAAAAAATGGAAATGCAAGTTATAAGAGAGATGACAACAGCAGAACTGAGCGAGCGGCTGGAAGAAGAAAGAAAACAGCTTACCAAACTCAAACTGAACCATGCTGTGTCTCCATTGGAAAATCCTAATAAGATCAAGGATTATAAAAAGACCATCGCCCAGATGCTGACCGAACTCAGAAGGCGTGATATTGAAGGCGATAATGAAAGTAATGAGCAACAAGAAACTAAGTAATGCATAACATGGAACGCAACTTAAGAAAGGAAAGAATTGGTCTGGTCACCAGCAGTGGTATGGAAAAATCCATTGTTGTGAAGATCGACCGGAGGGTAAAACACCCCATTTACGGGAAGTTTGTTAGAAAAACCTCCAAATTCACGGCCCATGATGAAAAAAATGAGTGCAATGTGGGCGATAAGGTCCGCATCATGGAAACCAGGCCACTTAGCAAAAACAAGTGCTGGAGATTAGTTGAAATAATTGAAAGAGCCAAGTAATCATGATACAACAAGAGTCGAGATTAGCAGTAGCAGACAACAGTGGTGCAAAGGAAGTGCTTTGCATCAGTGTCCTGGGTGGTACCAAAAAAAGATATGCTTCCATAGGTGACCAGATCATTGTAACGGTAAAAAATGCGTTGCCATCCGGGAATATCAAAAAAGGGACTGTCAGCAAAGCCGTGGTTGTGCGAACAAAAAAAGAGATCCGTCGTAACGATGGTACTTATATACGCTTCGACGACAACGCGGTAGTGATTTTGAACAATACCAACGAAATGATTGGTACGCGTATTTTCGGTCCTGTTGCCAGGGAACTGCGCGACAAACAATACATGAAAATCGTTTCGCTGGCACCTGAAGTACTTTAAAAAGGAAAAACAAAGATCATGAGCAAGAAACTACATATAAGAAAAGGCGATAATGTGATGGTAATTGCGGGAGAATCAAAAGGTCAGCAAGGCAGGGTTCTGTTCGTGGATCCCGTAAAGGAAACCGCCATCATAGAGGGTGTCAACATGGTTTCGAAACACCAGAAACCAAACGCCGATAATCCCAAGGGCGGGATCATTAAGAAAGAAGCACCGATCCACATTTCCAATTTAAAGCTGGTCGATTCATCCGGTGAGGCTACCAGGATCGGAAGGAAAATTGACGAAAAAACAAACAAAAGAGTACGTTACTCGAAAAAATCCGGGGAGGTGATTAAGTAATGGAATATACACCGCGATTAAGAAAAAAGTATTTGGAAGAAATTGTACCTGCACTCCGGAAGGAATTCAATTACAAGAGTGTCATGCAGGTGCCCAAGCTGGTCAAGATTAGTTTGAACCAGGGTTTGGGTGAAGCTACTGTCGATAAAAAACTTATCGATACCGGCATTGAAGAAATGAGCATGATCGCCGGTCAGAAAGCAGTGGCCACAAAATCCAAAAAGGATATTTCTAACTTCAAAGTAAGAAGAGGAATGCCGATCGGTGTCCGGGTAACCCTGCGTGGTTATAAAATGTATGAATTTCTCGACCGGCTGATCGCAGTTTCCATTCCCCGGGTCAGAGACTTCAGGGGGATAAACGATAAGGGATTTGATGGAAAAGGTAATTATACCATGGGCGTGCCCGAGCAAATTATCTTTCCCGAGATCAATATTGATAAAGTAAACAAGATCAATGGCATGGATATTACGTTTGTAACCACCGCCCAGACCGACCAGGAGGCGATGGCTTTACTCAAACATTTCGGCATGCCGTTTAAAAATCAAAAAAAATAAAAGCATATGGCCAAAGAATCAATGAAAGCGAGAGAAGTCAAGCGTCAAAAGCTTGTTGATAAATATGCTGAAAAAAGAGCAGAACTGAAAGCAAAGGGCGATTATGTTGCATTGCAGAAATTGCCCAAGAATGCTTCTCCGGTTCGTTTGCACAACCGTTGCAAACTCACCGGGCGTCCGAAAGGATATATGCGTCAGTTCGGCCTCTCGCGCATAAACTTTAGAGAAATGGCATTGAAGGGTTTAATCCCGGGAGTTAAAAAGGCAAGTTGGTAAAATAAATAAAGATAGGAAATGATAACTGACCCAGTTGCAGATTATTTAACGAGAATCAGGAATGCGATCATGGCCAATCACCGTGTGGTGGAAGTGCCGGCATCGAACCTGAAAAAAGATATAACCAAGATCCTCTACGAAAAAGGTTATATCCTGAACTATAAGTTTGAAGAGGATAACAAACAGGGTATCATAAAGATCGCTCTGAAATATCATCCGGTGTCCAAGCTGCCGGCGATCAGAAAAATTGAAAGAGTCAGCAGACCTGGTTTGCGCCAGTATGTTGGGGCGGATGAGTTGCCCAGAGTGCTTAACGGTCTTGGTATAGCGATCATATCAACATCGCATGGTGTAGTAACCGACAAGGAAGCACGCAAAGAGCACATCGGCGGTGAGGTTTTGTGTTACATTAGTTAATTTGAAAAAGTAATCAAATGTCAAGAATAGGAAAATATCCGATTGCAGTCCCTGAAGGCGTTCAGGTTAATATATCTGATAAGAATGTGGTAAGCATTAAGGGAAAACAGGGTGAATTACACCAGAATATTGACCCGGCTATTCGTGTGAAGCTTGAGGATAATCAGATCGTACTGGAACGCCAGAGCGAATTGAAAGACCATAAAGCAAAACATGGTTTGTACCGTGCACTTTTGGCCAATATGGTAAAAGGAGTTACAGAGGGTTATACCATTGTGCAGGAACTGGTTGGTGTAGGTTACAAGGTGACTGTCAGCGGACAGTTGCTGGAGATGGCCCTTGGTTTTTCTCACAATATATACTTTGAATTGCCACCGGAAGTAAAAGCCGAAGCAAAGACCGAAAGGGGAAAAGCTCCGGTATTAACCCTGAAATCGATTGATAAGCAACTGCTTGGGCAGGTCGCGGCAAAGATACGTTCGCTCAGGAAGCCAGAACCATACAAAGGAAAAGGTATTAAATACCAGGGTGAAATCCTGCGCAAGAAAGCTGGTAAGGCAGCGGCTGAATAATAGTGTATGAATAATCGCGTGCGGCAAAATCCGGGCGCAAACAAAATCCGAACAAAGGATGAAGAAGATAAAGGACAAAAGAAAATTCAGAAGATTCAGGATCAGGAAACGGATCCGCAAAAATCTGATGGGTACGAAACAAAGACCCAGGTTGAGCGTATTCAGGAGCAATAAAGAAATTTATGCCCAACTGATCGATGATCTGGAAGGCAATACCCTTGTTGCGGCTTCTTCAAGGGAAAAGGAAATCTCGGAGAAGAAAGGCAACAAGAAGGATCAGGCCAAAATGGTTGGTAGCACCCTCGCGGAGAAAGCCAAAAAAGAAGGCATCGAAAGCGTTGTTTTTGACCGGGGCGGTTACCTTTACCATGGAAGAGTTAAATCATTGGCAGATGCAGCCAGGGAAGGCGGACTTAAATTTTAATTTAGCATTATGACAAACGCAAACATAAAAAGAGTTAAATCCAGCGAAATAGAATTTAAAGACAGGCTGGTGAGTATACAGCGTGTTACCAAGGTAACCAAGGGTGGCCGTACTTTCAGTTTTTCTGCCATTGTTGTGGTGGGCAACGAAAACGGTGTTGTTGGTTACGGCCTGGGTAAAGCCAAAGAGGTTACCTCAGCCATCGCAAAAGGAATTGATGATGCCAAGAAAAACCTGATCAAGGTGCCTGTGCTGAAAGGAACACTCCCGCATGAAGAGATCGGGAAGTACAGCGGAGCCCGCGTATTTCTGAAACCGGCAGCACCCGGTACCGGTGTAATTGCAGGTGGTGCCATGCGTGCCGTCCTGGAGAGTGTCGGTGTTACCGATGTGTTGGCCAAATCCAAGGGATCATCCAATCCGCACAGTGTTGTGAAGGCAACCATCGATGCCCTCTCAAAAATGCGGGATGCCTATACCGTTGCACAGGTCAGGGGCGTAGAAATTGATACAGTTTTCAACGGATAATATTGGTATAATGAAGAAATTGAAAGTTACCCAGGTTAAAAGCAAGATCGGTCAGTCTGAACGCCAGAAAAGAACGTTGCAGGCTTTGGGTTTGCGAAAAATGCACCAGAGTATCGAACTGGAAGCAACACCCCAGATCCAGGGAATGATCGATAAAGTGAAGCATTTATTAGAAGTAGAAGAAGTAAAATAATTAAACAGAACTACAATACAATGGACCTAAGCAATTTGAAACCGGCAGACGGATCAACCAGGAAACGGAAAAGGATTGGCCGTGGCGAAGGCTCCGGGTATGGAGATACTGCTACCCGTGGGCATAAAGGAGCCAAGTCAAGATCAGGCTATAAACAAAAGTTTGGTTTTGAAGGTGGCCAGATGCCATTGTTCCGCCGGATCCCAAAAGGTGGATTCAAGAACAGAGGAAGAGTGGAGTACATGGGGATCAACATTGATACCCTCCAGAAACTCGCCGATGAAAAGAAAATCCAAAGCGTTGATCCGGAAACTTTGACGAAATTTGGCCTGATTGATAAAAACGACCTGATCAAAATTCTCGGTCGTGGAAAATTGGAAGCCAAGCTTGAAGTAAAAGCACATGCTTTTTCAGCAAGCGCCCAAAAAGCAATTGAAGATCAAGGTGGTACAGCAACAAAAATTGATTGATGAATGAAAAGACTAATACAGACCATAAGGAATATTTATAAGATTGAAGACCTCAGGCAAAGGATTCTTTATACGCTGGGTATCATTTTGATTTATCGCTTGGGTACCAAGGTTGTTTTGCCTGGCGTCGACCCGAATATCTTATCCGAAGTTTCGAGCCAGACGGGAACAGGTCTTGTAGAGTTATTGAATATTTTCTCCGGTGGTGCTTTTACCAACGCCTCCATTTTTGCGCTCGGTATCATGCCATATATTTCAGCATCCATTGTGGTTCAGTTGCTGGGTATGGCGATCCCGTATTTTCAAAAACTGCAGCGCGAAGGTGAAAGCGGAAGAAGGAAGATCAACCAGATTACCCGTTATTTAACGGTACTGATCACAGGCTTCCAGGCACCGGCTTATATCACTACCATGATCGTGAACAGGCTTCCTGCTGAAGGAGTCACACCTTTTGTGGCGGGAGGTTCGCCTTCTACCTTTTTCTGGGTTTCCTCGGTGGTCATCCTTATTTCCGGTACCATGTTTATCATGTGGCTCGGGGAAAGGATTACCGACAAAGGTATTGGTAACGGTATCTCGCTGATCATTATGATCGGTATCATTGCACGATTACCGTTCTCACTGGTCGGGGAATTTGTTTCCAAGATGGAAGAAAAAGGAGGCGGACTGGTCTACTTTGTGGTGGAAATCGTCATCCTGGTGCTGGTAATTCTAGTTACCATCCTGCTGGTGCAGGGTACAAGGCGAATCCCGGTACAATATGCCAAAAGGATTGTCGGGAACAAACAATACGGTGGTGTACGTCAGTATATTCCACTGAAAGTGAACGCAGCCGGGGTTATGCCCATCATTTTTGCCCAGGCCATTATGTTCCTGCCCCTTACGATCGCAGGATTTGCAGCCTCTGATTCACTTTCAGGATTTGCATCAGCATTTACCAATATCAACGGTTTCTGGTACAACCTGACAACTTTTGTACTGATCATCATGTTCACATATTTCTATACGGCCATCACCATGAATCCAAACCAGATGGCAGAGGATATGAAAAAGAATGGTGGATTTATCCCGGGCGTTAAACCGGGACGAAAAACCGCCGAGTTTATTGATACAATCATGTCCAGAATTACATTGCCGGGTTCCATCTTCCTGGGTTTGATCGCGATCATGCCCACATTCGCAAGGATGATTGGAGTGACCCAGCAATTCTCCCTGTTTTACGGGGGAACTTCCCTCCTGATCCTGGTGGGTGTGATCCTGGATACATTGCAACAGATTGAAAGTCATTTATTGATGCGACATTATGATGGACTGACGAAATCGGGCCGTATCAAAGGGCGTTCATCGATAAATATGGGATAGTGTAATGATACACATCAAGACAGAAGAAGAAATTGATTTATTAAGAGAAAGTTCTTTACTTGTTGGTAAAACACTGGCCGAGGTGGCCAGGATCATGAAGCCGGGATGCCGCACAATCGAACTTGACAAACGGGCGGAAGCGTTCATCAGAAGCCATGATGCAGTGCCAGGTTTCCTGGGCTACAACGGCTTTCCAAGTTCACTGTGTATTTCAGTGAATGAGGTGGTTGTGCATGGATTCCCCGGAGAATATGAATTGAAGGAGGGAGATATCGTTTCGATTGATTGTGGAGTTCTGAAGAATGGCTTCTATGGAGATTCAGCCTATACATTTGCTGTGGGAGAGGTTAGCGAAGAAAAGAAAATGCTGATGCAGCGGACAAAAGAATCTCTCTACCTGGCAATCGAACAGGCGGTTCACGGCAAGAGGCTCGGAGATATCGGGAACGCGGTTCAAAGCTATGTGGAACAATTCGGATACAATGTAGTTAGAGATCTTGTTGGTCACGGACTGGGCAAGAATTTGCATGAAAAACCCGAAGTCCCGAATTACGGACGAAAAGGCACGGGTACCAAACTCAAAGAAAGAATGGTGCTGGCCATTGAACCCATGGTCAACCTGGGAACACGAAACGTGATACAGGAAAAAGACGGATGGACCATCAGGACGGCTGACAGGTTTCCCTCGGCACATTACGAACATGATGTTGTAATTAGAAAAGACAAAGCAGAAATACTTTCAACATTTGAATATATCGAGGAAGTATTGAAAGCAAATGATAATATTAATTAGATTATGGCTAAACAGCAATCTATAGAACAAGACGGAACAGTAATCGAATCATTGGGTAATGCCATGTTTCGTGTGGAGCTTGAAAACGGGCACATCATTACGGCCCATATTTCAGGTAAAATGCGCATGCATTACATCAAGATCCTTCCAGGCGACCGGGTGAAGCTGGAAATGTCACCTTATGACCTGACGAAGGGAAGAATTGTATTCAGATATAAATAAAAAATATTTGTACTCATGAAAGTCAGAGCATCCATAAAAAAGAGATCAGCCGAATGCAAAATTGTTCGCAGGAAGGGACGATTGTACGTGATCAATAAAAAGAATCCTAGATTTAAACAAAGACAAGGTTAATCATATAAATATTCAGCTATATGGCCAGAATTGCAGGTGTAGACATACCAAGAAACAAAAGAGGCGAGATCAGCCTCACATATATTTACGGAATAGGCAGAAGCACTGCCCAGAAAATATTGGTGGAAGCCGGTGTTGATCCGGCCAAAAGAGTACAGGACTGGGATGATGAAGCCCTGACCAAAATCAGGAACATCATCAGTGAAAACCACAAAGTGGAAGGTGCCCTGCGCTCAGAAACACAAATGAACATCAAGCGATTGATGGATATCGGTACTTACCGGGGGATCAGACATCGTTCCGGATTGCCGGTCAGGGGGCAGAGTACGAAGAACAATGCCAGAACCCGTAAAGGAAAGAAAAAGACTGTTGCAAACAAGAAGAAAGCACCAACAGGTTGATGCTTTTGTTTTAATTTATTGAGATACCTGGTTAGTAATTTAGATAATTATGGCTAAAACACAGAGAGCAAGAAAAAAAGTTGTTAAAGTTGACCCGGTTGGAAGAGCCTATATTACGGCTTCTTTCAACAACATTATTATTTCTTTGACCAACGAAACAGGGCAGGTAATAGCCTGGGCTTCTGCCGGCAAGATGGGCTTTAGGGGATCAAAAAAGAATACCCCTTATGCTGCTCAGATGGCAGCGGAAGAATGTGCAAAATCGGCTTATGATATGGGCCTGAGAAAAGTGAAGGTTTTTGTGAAAGGCCCCGGCGCCGGTCGTGAATCTGCAATTCGCACATTGCATACCAATGGCATCGAAGTTACCGAGATCAGAGACGTAACTCCTTTGCCGCATAATGGTTGCAGGCCACCCAAAAGAAGAAGAGTATAATCGTATCACAGAAAAAATAGAAACGAAATAAAATGGCAAGATACAGAGGTCCCAAATCGAAAATTGCAAGGAAGTTCAATGAACCCATTTTCGGGCCGGATAAAGTGCTTGAAAAAAAGAATTATCCGCCTGGCCATCACGGTGCTTCAAAGAGAAGAAGAAAGCAATCGGAATATGGTGTGCAGTTGCAGGAAAAGCAAAAGGCAAAATATACCTACGGAATCCTGGAGCGTCAGTTCCGCAATGTCTTTAAAAAGGCAACCCAGAAAAAAGGGATTACCGGTGAGATTTTGCTGCAGTTGATTGAAGCACGGCTCGACAATGTTGTGTTCCGTTTGGGAATTGCCCCAACAAGGAGAGCAGCCCGTCAGTTGGTTTCACATAAGCACATCACCGTGAACGGTGAAGTTGTGAACGTTCCTTCATTTACAGTTCAGGAAGGTGATATTGTGGGTGTCAGGGAAAAATCCAAATCACTGATCGCTATCACAGAATCACTGGAAGGACACAGCCACAGCTATTCGTGGCTCGAATGGGATGAATCACAGATGGCCGGAAAGCTTTTGAATTATCCTGCCAGGGAAGATATCCCGGAAAACATCAAAGAACAATTGATTGTTGAACTTTATTCTAAATAATCAATTCATTAATTATTTATTGAGCATATCAAAGCATTAGATATATGGCTATTTTAGCATTTCAAAAACCTGAAAAGGTTATCATGAACGAAGCAGATGAATTCAAAGGATCCTTTGAATTCAGGCCGCTCGAACCGGGTTTCGGAATAACAATTGGTAATGCCCTGAGGAGAATATTGCTTTCCTCCCTGGAAGGTTATGCAATTACTTCGATCAAAATTGACGGAGTAGCGCATGAATTTTCAACGATCAAAGGCGTGATCCAGGATGTTACCGAAATAATCCTGAACCTGAAAAAAATTCGCTTCAAACGTCAGATCGAAGGCGAGAACAGCGAAAATGTGCATATCGTGATCGGCGATCAGTCCGAATTCAAAGCAGGTGATATCAATAAATTCCTTTCGGTATTCCAGGTATTGAATCCTGAAGTGCTGATCTGTGAAATGGATTCCTCCGTAAAACTTGCTATGGATATTACCATTGAAAAGGGAAGAGGTTATATCCCTGCAGAGGAGAATAAATCTCTCAACGCACCGGTTAACACCATTGCAATGGATTCGATTCATACCCCGATTAAAAAAGTTAAATACGACATTGAAAATTTCAGGGTTGAACAGAAAACAGACTATGAAAAGCTGGTAATGGACATTGAAACGGATGGATCCATCCATCCAAAGGATGCTTTGAAAGAAGCCGCCAAGATCCTGATCCATCATTTCATGCTTTTCTCAGATGAAAAGATCACCCTGGATTCGGAAGAAAAAACTGTTGCAGAGGAATTTGATGAAAATTCATTGCACATCAGACAATTATTAAAAACCAAACTGGTAGACCTGGATCTCTCGGTTCGGGCGCTCAATTGTTTGAAGGCAGCCGACGTGGAGTCATTGGGTGACCTGGTTGCATACAACAAAAACGATTTGCTCAAGTTCAGGAACTTCGGTAAGAAATCGCTTACCGAACTGGAAGAACTGGTGAAATCGAAAGGACTGGAGTTTGGTATGAATACATCAAAGTATAAATTAGATAAGGAATAAGAGCAATGAGACACCGCAGGAAATTAAATCACCTTAGCAGAACAAAGGCACATAGAAAAGCCATGTTGGGAAATATGGCGTCATCGCTTATTCTGAAGAAAAGGATCAATACCACGCTGGCAAAGGCTAAAGCACTCAGGGTGTATGTTGAACCTTTGATCACAAAGTCGAAAGAGGATAATACACATTCCAGAAGGGTTGTGTTCAAATATTTGCAGAACAAAGAAGCAGTTACCGAGCTGTTCAGGGAGATTTCAGTGAAAGTTGCCGAACGCGCAGGCGGATATACCCGGATATTGAAAACCGGAACACGATTGGGCGATAATGCCGAGATGGCAATGATAGAGCTGGTTGATTATAATGAGAACCTTCTGGCTGAAAAATCAGAAGGAAAATCCAAATCACGCCGTGGTGGCAGAAGAAGAGCTGGTAAGAAAAAGACCAGTGAAGCCGCTGCTCCCAAAACAGAGGCTCCAAAAAAAGATGAGCCAAAAGCGGAAGTGAAAGAGGAAGAAGTTGCAGCAAAACCGGCAGTGGAAGAAAAAAAGGAAGAACCCAAAGCTGAGGCCAAAGAGGAAACGAAAGAGGAGCCCAAAGCCGAGGCTAAGGAAGAGAAGAAAGATGAGCCTAAGGAAGAGCCAAAGGCTGAGGAGAAGAAAGAGGAAGCCAAAGCTGAAATAAAGGAAGAGGCAAAAGCGGAAACAAAAGAGGAAAAGAAGGAAGAGCCCAAAGCTGAGAAAAAGGATGAAGGGAAAGAAGAGGATAAAAAAGAGGACGACAAGAAATAATTTTTTAACACAATGATAAAAATCAAAGGATAAGGTTTTGATTAACTTTATCCTTTTTTTGTATTTTTAAAGATGGTAGCTAAGTATTAACCCAGGAACATTATATTCCTCTGCTGCCCGGAATAACTGTGGTTTTGTAGCCTGAAACGTTTGGTGTTCCGAGCAGCGAAGTCGGGGTATTATGTTGGGTTTGTGGTATACTCGTGATAATAAAGATAATAATTAAAAAACAACATTATGAGCCAGATCATTAATATTTCAGGAAGACAAATTCTGGATTCCAGAGGGAATCCGACAGTGGAAGTGGAAGTGTGGACCGACAGTGGTATAATGGGCCGTGCTGCCGTACCATCGGGTGCTTCCACAGGTGTGCATGAAGCCATTGAACTCAGGGATGAGGACAAAAATGTATTTCTCGGAAAAGGTGTTTTAAAAGCAGTACAGAACGTCAACAATATCCTTAATGAAGAGCTGAACGGTTATTTCGTGATGGACCAGAATGGTATCGATCAGCGCATGATTGAGCTGGACGGCACCCCCAACAAAGCCAAACTTGGCGCCAATGCCATGCTGGGTGTTTCTTTGGCAGTTGCCAATGCAGCGGCACAGGAAACCGGGCAGTATCTTTATCGCTATATCGGAGGAGTGAATGCCAACACATTGCCCATCCCCATGATGAACATCCTGAATGGAGGTTCGCATGCTGATAACAGCATTGATTTCCAGGAGTTCATGATCATGCCTGTGGGCGCAACAACTTTTGGCGATGCTTTGCGCATGGGAGCAGAAGTATTCCATAACCTGAAGAAAGTGCTTAAGGATAAAGGATTTTCCACCAATGTTGGCGATGAAGGCGGTTTTGCCCCCAATCTCAAGTCCAATGAAGAAGCCATCAAAGTTGTGTTGGAAGCCATCGACAAAGCTGGTTACAAAGCAGGTGAAGACATTTTTATCGCCCTCGATCCGGCTTCTTCAGAATACTACCTGGAGGATGAGAATGTGTATCATCTGAAATGGTCGACAGGTGATAAGCTCAGCCCGAAGGAAATGGTTGATTTCTGGAAGGATTGGGCCAAAAAATATCCAATTATTTCTATTGAAGACGGGATGGCCGAAGACGACTGGGACGGTTGGAAGATCATGACCGATAAAATGGGTGATCAGGTGCAGCTTGTTGGAGATGACCTCTTTGTGACCAATACCGAAAGGTTGAAAAAAGGGATCGACAACGGGATTGGAAATTCCATCCTCATCAAGGTAAACCAGATTGGTACTTTGACCGAAACCATCGATGCTGTGAACATGGCTTACCGGAATGCTTATACCGCTGTGATCAGCCACCGTTCGGGCGAAACGGAAGATACCACCATTGCCGACCTGGCTGTGGGGCTCAACAGCGGTTTGATCAAAACCGGTTCTGCATCCCGCTCCGACAGGATCGCAAAGTACAACCAACTACTCAGGATAGAGGAAAGTCTGGGAAGTTCGGCCAGGTACCTGGGAAAGGATTTTAAATATATCCGCTAGCAAATAAAAAAGGCTGGCCCAGGCCAGCCTTTTTTATTTACCTGAGAAGTAATATTTTTGCCGAAAAACGAAATAGCACTTGTTATCTTTCAAAAGAAATAAGCAAGCTTTGTTAGTACTATTCAGGAAGTCCCCACGGATACTCGTTTCGGCTAAGGCAGTAAGTATTGTCGGTAGTTTTTGTGAGGTCTGCTTCAAACTCCAGGGGCTCATTATTTCCAAGGTAAGGTTCTGCAAAACTGAGTGTATAAATCCCGGGGTCAATTTCACTGATCTCCATTTCAAGATCAAATAAGGCAGTTGCATTCGGCGGTACTTTCATGCTCTTCAATGATGATCTCGTTTTCGTTCAGCCTAAAGTTTGACTGGAGTTTAGCCGGGCAACAGTTGAAGCCCGTATTTACATGCGCAATGCTCAATTGCCTGTTTTCAGCATCATAAAGTCCTGAAGTACTCCGAAGTTGATGGCTGCTCCCAATCCGATGATTGTCCAGATGCTGGGGATGATCAGCAAATACTTTTTAAAACCCTGCAGGGCCAGCATCAGAAAACCAAATGTTAAAATGGTTCTAGGACAGGGTAGCCCAAGCGAAATTACTTTGAAAAACTCTTTGGTTGTGAATGGAATATCCATAATGATATAGTATTTTAAGTTTGGCAGGAAATATATCAAAGTATGGCAATCAAATCAAGGTCTAAATTTTAAAATATAGCTTAAGTACATAATTTACGGGTATTTTAGATAAGTGTTGAGTGACAGGCAGGTGGTCAAAAGTTACAAGTACATTGCATTCATTAATCAAATTAGCCGCTATCAATAAAAGCAAACTTTTAGAAACCACACTCCAGTATCAAGTTTCAGGTTTCCAGTTCTTTTATAAACATATTCATTTCAATAACTTTCTCATAATATTTCCAAACCTCGTTTCACTGATCGGGTGATAACTAATGATGTTGCCATTGTATATGATACAAAAAGTACCAAAGGCACAGGGGCTGTTCTGTGCATCAGCCGGACTTTTTAAGTCGATAACTTTTGCCCTTATCCCGAACTCGCTTTCTGAACTTTGAACGATACCTTCGACATTCTTTACAGAATATGGGCATTGGTCCGCCCGCAGGATATAAAGTCCTTTCTTGTATTTTTCGGTGTTCACATCTTCCTTTGATTTAAAAGAAGGATCGGTATAATCCGGATCAAATTTATATACCAGCAGCTCGAAGTCGGGCTCCATTCTGTCGACCAAATCAAAATCCAATTTCATGAAGACCTCTTTGCCCACCATAAAGGAGGACTTCCTGGTGACAACCGCAACACCATGCATATCCTTTGTTTTGGCATCCTCAATGCACTTGTTGATCATCTGTGAGGCGAAACCATGACCTTTGTAAACTTTCTTATAACCGACAAACAAACAGTGAATGAACATATAGCCTGCTGCATTCACCGGTCTCCAGCAGTATTCTCCGGGTACATACTCTATCATTCCCTGCGAGGAGCCATCTTCCAGGATCAGTTGCTGGATCCTCAAGCCTTCATTGTAAGACTTTTCATACCACTCGATCTTGTTTTGAAGTTCTTTGTGCTTCTGCACATTTTTGTACCCGCAAATTCCATAAGTGGCAAGCTCAGAAGGATGGATTGGCTTTATTTCGGCTTCTTTCATTGGGACTGGTTGATTGAAAAATTGGTTTTTACTTCTTCTTTGTTCTCAAAGAAAGATCAATGCATCACTGTGGAAAGGGATATGCGTTGCCCGTTACGGTAAGCAACAACGAAAGCATCATAGATCCCCTTGTTTCTGAGAATCCGGGCATATCTGCTGGCTTCATCAAAGCTTCCAAACCAGCCGGCAACATAGCGATACAATCCATTGCTGTGGTCTTCGATGATTTTTGTGTCGATTTTGTAACTGTTTGCAAGATCATGAATGCTGATACGGCCAGTGCTTTTGGCAAGTATCTGAACACCAAATACAACGCCTTTCATTGATTTTAATGCTGTCTGGGAATTTTGATTTGTTTCCTGGGAGGCTTGTGAAGGTGTTGCAACATTACCTTTCGTATCGTAATAAACATTCTCAGCCCGGAGGATGTTTGGGATTTTACCTTTATCAGTGAGGATCCTGCCTTTTTGAGGTTCTTCTTCAATAATTTCAGTGCTTGTTGTAAAAGTAGTTGCCGAAGGTATTTTTAGTATTTCCACCTCCATGGGTTCTTCTGTTGCAGGTCGATTCTGAAACTTTTGGTCCCGGTCAAATATGCCGGTAATCTCATATTCTGCAACAACGGGCAGGTCACCACGTCGTTGCTGTTCACGGAATTCAGTCGGTTCACTCATTCGCATGTCCTGCTGGCGAGGTTCTTCGTAAGGCTGATCATACTTTTGCTGATACTCATATTTCTTCAGCTCTTTTTCGTACGACTTACTGGGTTTCGTTTTCACATATTCAACCCGGTTGTCGTATTTGTTCAACTCTCTTTCATATAATCTGGCCTGTCTTCTTTGAATTCTGGCTTCACGTTTGGCGGGATCTCCCTGAAAAATGCTGGCATTGTTAAAATTATAGGTCAAGCCCAGCATTGAGTAATTATATACATCATATTGAAAGCCTCCTTCACTGGCATCGAGTAAATCTGAGTTTACTCCATGCAGCGTACTTTCGAAGTTTAATCCCCATGCATCATTGAAATTAAATCTCAAGCCCATCCCGACAGGAAATACCAGTTCCGTGGTTCTGCCTGACGGGCCTTTGCCGACAAATCCACTACGCCGCAGAATTTTCCCCGTGTTATAATCTTTTGCTTCCGATTCCCAGTTCGAAAATCCGACTCCTGCAAGACCATAAATACTGATTGGTCTGTCAGGATTATATCCGCCAAAAAGATTGCTGATATCAAAATAGGTATGCAGGTTGTATTCAAAGACTTTGGCATCAAACATCAGGTTGGCAGGTTTGTCGTTGGTATATTTGAGTTTCGTGCCGTGCAGTCTGCCGTTCAGCAATTGAAAACCAAGACCGAAAACAGGTGTGAATTGTTTCCTGAACATCAGCCCATAGCCCATTCGCCAGTCTTCTTTGTAAGGTGCAATTCTATATTGTTGGATATCTCCGTAAAAGAGCATGCTGCCCAGATTTACATTTACCCTCCAGTTGTCAAAGAAGCGCGATCTGCCTTCCAGGTATGTTTGTCCGTAAGAGGACTCAGCAGAGCAAAGCAGCAGGCCCGCGATCAAGATCAATATATAATATTTTATCCTCTCAACAATCATTTTCAATTACTGACAATATTTGTTCAGGTATTCCAATGCCAGGCCGAATCCCAATTCATATGCATTGTGCCAATCGCGGCAGGCTCCGTTGATATCATTTACATAAAACTTGGCTACGCCCCGGTTATAGTAGTTTCTAACCCAGTTAGAATAATCAACTACTTCAGTTGGTTCAATATCCAGGGCTCTGTCGAAATCTTCAATGGCACCGTTAAAATCCCGCAATTTGGTTTTAGCATTTCCCCTGTATGAGTATAACATAAAGTCTTTGGTTTCAGGATTGATTTCGACGGCCTTGTCGAAATCCTGAACAGCCCCATCGTAATTCCCGGATTGATATTTTAAAACTCCCCAGCGATAATATGACATATATTCAGATGGTGTGCTTTCAACAGGAATGTTATAAATGGTAGCATCCCTGATGAAATTTTTGAACTCGTAGTAGAATACCTGGTAATAAGAATTGGAAAATAACTTTTTGATGTTTGAGGGCTCCAGATAATATCCGGTAAGGGTTTTTTTGTTATAGGTTTCAATGATTTTAAAGCGGATTACTTCTGTGTCGTTGTCGCGCAATGGCCAGACAGCAATTACCAGATTGGCAGCATTAACGTAAGTTGCATCAATTGTCCTGTTGATTCTGTTTACGATTTTGTCGTTCAGGGTATATGGATTATAGTCTTTGATCTCCCCGTAACAATATACATCAAGGTTGGTGGCAAAAGCTTCTTCAAATTCTATGTCTTCAGGAAATACTTTGATCAGATTGTTTGCGGGGAATACCCAGAATTTTGCTGAATTAAAATTGCGCCAACCGTCTTCAAGCAATGGAAATTCATATTCGCCATCCCGGTATATTTTTATCAAAACATTGTATTGTTTGTCTTCAATCAGGACTTTTCTCAACTCCAGGCGAATGAAGTTATCCATTCCGAGACGTTCTTTTGGGGTAGGATTGCGCACCGTCCGGGAATTGCTGTTTGGGATAATATTCATCTCATAGGCCCATTTGCCGTTGTCTTGCAATGACCACCCCTGGGCGGTATGAAGTGTAGAAAGTGGTTCGCTAATCACGGAAAAATTGTTGGGATCCTCAATCTGTGCAAAAACCGTCAGCCTGCAAATGAATAGGAATATTAAAAAAGGAAATATAGTTTTTCTGTCAAAATATGCCATAATTTTTTGATCCCAGCCTATTAACTATCAGATAGTATGATTCAAAGTAAATATATAACAAATATATTCTTCTTCAAAAACTTAAAACGCAAGTTACTAAAAGAATTATTAACAATATTTTTAACTGATTTATAAGTCTTTCTAAATGAAACCTCCTGCGCTGTGGTCAAAGATAAAATCACATAATCTCATAAAATTAGAGATTTTTTCAGTATACTTCCTTTCAAAGATTAAGAAATAAAGGATTTTGCAACCGTAAAAGCATTTTCCAGCCCTGCTGGATTTCCCCCCCCGGCAGTTGCAAAATGAGCCTGGCCACCGCCCCCACCTTGTATTTCTCGAGCAGCTTCACGAATGATCTGTCCGGCATTCAGGTTTTTATTTTTAACAAGATCTTCAGCAATGATCAGGGTGAGATTGCATTTGCCGGCATCTGTCGTACCCAGGATCATGAACAGTTGCTTGTTTTCTTTGGCAAGGCTGAAGGCAAGATCCCTGGCGCCATTCATATCTGTATCCACACTGGCGGCAATAAAGTTAATCCCGTTTATCTGTCGCATTTGTTGCTTAAGTTCACTTTTAATCGACTTAAGTTGTTCTTTTTTCAAGTGATGAAGTTGCTTATGCAGCATTGTATTTTCATCTAGCAATTTTTGAGCACCCTGTAAGATATCCTTTGGGTTTTTCAGGATTTCCCTGGCCCTGTCAAGAATACCCAACTTATTACAAATGTAATCTTCAGCAGCCTCCGCGGTAATTGCTTCAATACGGCGCACTCCTGCTGCAATTGCAGATTCTGAAGTAATCTTGAAGAAACCGATCTGCCCCGTGGCTGGAACATGCGTTCCTCCGCACAATTCCACAGAATACTCCGGGTCGAAGGAGATCACCCTGACGCTTTCCCCGTACTTTTCACCGAAAAGTGCCACCGCTCCCATTTCCTGGGCCTTGCTCATGGGGATTTCCCGGTGTTCCTGGAGCCTGATATTTTCTCTTATCCTGGCATTGACGATCTTTTCCACTTTGCGGATTTCTTCTTCTGTCATTTTTGAAAAATGAGAAAAGTCGAAGCGAAGTCTTTCCGGTTCAACCAGGGAACCCTTCTGCTCCACATGTTCACCGAGAACCATTTTTAAAGCCTTGTGTAAAAGGTGCGTGGCAGAATGGTTGTTGGCCGTTTGTTTCCTTTTGTTTGCATCAACCTTTGCTGTTACTTTACTCTTGGGATTTTCAGGAAGATCTTTGCATAAATGCACGATCAGTCTATTCTGGTATACAGTATCGAAAACTTCAATCTTTTTTCCTGCTGTTTCCAGGTATCCTTTATCACCTACCTGTCCGCCTGATTCTGCATAAAAGGGAGTTTTGTTAAGTACGATCTCGTAAAAACTTTTCTTTTTGGCATTCACTTTTCTATACCGAAGAATATCCGACTGACTTTCGAGCTGGTCATAACCAACGAATTCAGGTTCTTCTTTTGTTTCCCTGACAATGACCCAGTCGCCTGTTTCCACCTCGGCTGCCTTTCTCGACCTTTCTCTCTGCTGTTTCATGCCCTCCTGGAATCCCTGCATATCAACATCCCAGCCTTTTTCCCTTGCAATTAGTTTCGTCAGGTCGATGGGAAACCCATAAGTATCGAATAATTCGAAAGCAAATATGCCATTTACTATTTTCTGTGCAACATCTTCCTGGGCATTGTATTTTTTTTGAAGCTGTCTGGATTTACTGCTTTGCACATCGGTATACTGGTCAAAAAGTTTCAGGCCCTGCTCCAAAGTCCTCAGGAAAGAAGATTCTTCCTCAACAATCACTTTTCTGATCAACTCCTGCTGTTTTTCCAGTTCGGGAAAAATGTAACTCATTTGTTTTACCAGTACAGGAAGCAGTTCGAAAAGGAATGCTTCTTTCAGTTCAAGAAAGGTAAAACCGTAGCGAACAGCACGGCGTAATATTCTTCTGATTACATACCCTGCGCCGGTGTTGGAGGGGATTTGTCCATCGGCAATGGCAAAGGCTACCGCTCTGATGTGATCGGCACAAACCCTGATGGCTATATCGGTTTCCTTATTTTTACCGTACCGCTTTCCGGATATCGATTCCAGTTCTTTTATCAAAGGCTGGAAAACATCTGTATCATAATTGGATGTTTTGCCCTGCAGCACCATGCAAAGTCGTTCAAACCCCATCCCGGTATCAATATGCTTTGCAGGCAATGAATTCAGTTGCCCGCTGGCACTCCGGTTGTATTGAATGAATACCAGGTTCCAGATCTCGATTACTTCCGGGTGATCTTTGTTGACAAGTTCTCTTCCTGGCTTCGATTTTTTATCTTCTTCCGAGCGCAGGTCTACATGAATTTCAGAA
This sequence comes from Bacteroidales bacterium, assembly GCA_021740625.1. Classification (GTDB taxonomy): domain Bacteria; phylum Bacteroidota; class Bacteroidia; order Bacteroidales; family JAIOZK01; genus JAIOZK01. Next base: position 65,531 of record JAIOZK010000014.1, on the reverse strand, counting down.
CAGGGACCACAGGGGCCTGTTTCTCCCATTTCCCAGAAATTGTCTTTTTTATTCCCATAGAGGATTCTGCTTTCATCAATGATCTCTTTCCAGCAATTATATGCTTCGCTGTCTTCTGGGATTCCATCCTCCCGGTTGCCTTCGAAAACCGTAGCATAAAGCGTATCGGGATTGATAGCGTAAACTTTCGTCAAAAGCTCCCAGCCCCATTGGATAGCTTCTTTTTTAAAATAATCCCCAAAGGACCAGTTGCCCAGCATTTCAAACATGGTATGATGGTAGGTGTCGTGACCGACTTCTTCCAGATCGTTGTGCTTGCCCGAAACCCGCAGGCATTTTTGCGTGTCTGCTATCCTGAGGTGCTTTACCGGTGCATTTCCCAGGAAAATATCCTTGAACTGGTTCATGCCGGCATTCGTGAACATCAGGCTGGGATCATCTTTGATCACCATGGGAGCAGAGGCTACGATCTCATGTTTTTTTGATTTGAAGAATTCGAGAAAAGTATTTCGTATTTCGTTCGATTTCATGCAGATATATATTTGTCAACAGATAAATTGTTAATTTCAATCCCCTTAAGGGATTGCAAATTTAATTTAATTAATTATTTTTGTTTGAGCTACAAAATTACAATTTCTGAGGGAGCAAAATGGCTAAAAAGCAATACCGTTATAATCCGAAATCTTTGCGTTATGAGGAGATACGGATCGGACTTCGTCAGCGCCTGCTGCGCGGACTTTTCTTCGTGGCCAGTGTTGCTGTTTTTTCGCTCGTGGTTGTATTGATTGCCTGGAGTTTCTTCGATTCACCGAAGGAACGTATGCTGAAAAGAGAGGTTGAGAATATGAAACTGCAGTATGAAATTTTTAACGATCGTCTTGCAGAAATGTCGGAAGTAATGGAAGACCTCCAGGAAAAAGATGATAATATTTACAGGGTGATCTTCGAGGCGGAGCCCGTTTTACCTTCGGTAAGAAAAGCTGGATTTGGTGGTGCTGACCGCTACGCCAGGCTCGATGGTTACCAGAACTCAGATGTAATCATCGAAACGGCCAAAACCCTCGACAAATTGACCAGCCAGGTAGCCGTACAATCAGAATCTTTTGATGAGGTGTTCAGGATGGCCAAGAACAAGGCGGAGATGCTGGCCAGTATCCCGGCCATACAACCGGTCAGTAACAAAGACTTGAGAAGGCTTTCTTCTTATTATGGTTACAGGATCGATCCATTTTATAAGGTCACTAAGTTTCATCCCGGCCTGGATTTTTCTGCCCCAACCGGAACGGAAATCTATGCTACAGGAGATGGGGTGGTCAGCCGGGTCAGGTTTTCAAAAAGAGGTTACGGGAATACGGTTATGATTGATCATGGGTATGGGTTTGAAACCCTCTACGCCCACATTAGTGAGTTTGAGGTCAAGAAGGGTGAAAAGGTGAAAAGGGGACAATTGATCGCACGGGTAGGCAATACAGGTAAATCCACAGCGCCCCATCTGCACTACGAGATACACAAGAACAACAAAACGGTCAACCCGATCTACTACTTCTTCAATGACCTGACACCCGAACAATTTGAAAAGATGCTGGAATTGTCAACAATTCCAACCCAAACAATGGATTAATTCCTTTATGACGAGCCAAAAACTTTATTATACCATTGGTGAAGTTGCCGGGATGTTTGATGTGAATACTTCCCTGATACGATTCTGGGAACAGGAATTTGATATCATCAAACCCAAAAAGAATAAAAAGGGAAACCGGCTGTTCACAAAAAATGATATCGATAACTTTCATCTGATTTTTCATCTGGTAAAAGAAAGGGGATTTACCTTAGAGGGTGCCCGCAAAAAGATCAAACAAAACCGTGAGGAAACCATGCGTTCGGCCGAAGTGGTGCAGTCACTCAAAAAGATTAAAGCATTTTTGATCGAGCTGAAGGATAACTTGTAAAATAATCTGCCCGATAAGGAATGAACTACCCAGCCGCAGAGCAGCTGGGTATTAAAAGGAAAAACTTGTCCGCCTACTGGCTGACTAACAATCTATAAGGGAAGAGCCAACATAAAATATAAAAGATCTTACAATTATGAAAACAGTTTCTAAAGTCTTGTCAGTTAAATTGGTCATTGCCGTTCTTTTGACTGTCTCATTCTCTGCTTCAAAGGCGCAGTATAGCAGGGGTTTTATTGAGGAAGAAGATATCTATGCTTCACTTGAGTTTATTGGTTTAAATATTTACAAATTTGCTCTTGTTTCAGATAGCACCTACTCCGTAAATATCCTTCAGGAAGAGTACCTTAACCACGAATGTGTAGATTCAGTTTTATTCGTTGATGAGGAGGGTATGCAAACTATGAAATCTTTCGGATTTGATTTAAGTGTAAACCAGGATACAAGCTTTCTGAGGATCATCACCAAACAAGAAACCGATAGTACGATAAGATATATTGCCAGGTACCGGAACATGAATTTTTCTGATCGTGAAATGAAGTATTCACTTCATGAACACGGCAAGCATAAATTCAGGGAATTTGCCTCTCCAAAAATCCAGGGAAAAGGAAAATATCCTGTGTTGATGTTAGGATGTGCATGGAAGCAGGACTTTAATGGACGTAAAATTGACAGATTCTGTTATACTGAGAAAATCGAAGAAATAAATAGTCTAATCGATCACTTTTTCGTTATCAGTATTGTTGTTGACTGATTTACAATTTATGCTTTCCTGGCAGGGGCGGCGAAATCAATAATGATTATTTTCCATCAAATAATTCTGCACATAATCCCGGATGCCCTCTTCGAGGGAAGTGAATTCATTGCTGTACCCGGCCGATCTTAGTTTCCGCATGTTGGCTTCGGTGAAATACTGGTATTTGTCCCGGATGTCTTCCGGTGTGTCGATGAATTCAATTTTTGGCTCCAGATCAAGGGCTGAGAAGGTTGCATGAGCCAGGTCCAGAAAAGTTTTTGCCCTGCCCGTCCCCAGGTTGTATAGGCCTGAGTCTTTGCCATGATTCATCAGGAATTCGATCACATCCACCACATCTTTTACATAAACAAAATCCCGGAGTTGTTTACCATCTTCAAATTCCGGATTGTGGGAGCGGAACAGTTTCACCTTGCCCGTTTTTTGAATCTGGCCGAAAGCATGCAGGATCACCGATGCCATTCTGCCTTTATGGTATTCATTGGGGCCATACACATTGAAAAACTTCAAACCATACCAGGCCGGAGGTTTCTTACCCTGCTGCAAAGCCCATTTGTCGAATTCATTTTTCGATTCTCCATAGGGATTCAGTGGTTTTAGTTTGTACGGAAGATCATGATCATCTTTATATCCCAGATCACCCATGCCGTAAGTGGCAGCCGAAGATGCATAGATCAATGGAATTTTATTTTCGCTGCATAATTCCCAGACCTTTTTGCTGTAATTGAGGTTAAGTTTGTTAAATACCTCCACATCAAATTCTGTGGTATCCGTTCTTGCTCCGATGTGAATCACGAAATCAATTTGTTCGTGATTATCTTCAAACCAGTGAAAAAACTCATCCCGGGATATTTTGCATGTGTATTTTTTGCCTTCGTAATTCTTTTTCTTTTCTGTTTTTGAAAAGTCATCCACCAGGACAATATCTTCCCTGCCCGACTCATTCAATCCTGTAAGTATGCAACTCCCTATAAAACCTGCTGCGCCTGTAAGTATGATCATGATTAGTATTTTGAAGTTAGAAATTATTAGAAGTTAGAAATTATTAGAAGTTGGAAGTTAGAAGTTTGAAGCTGGAAAAATTAATTGCTTTTTTAATCCGGCACCCCGTAATTCATCCCAGCCTCCAGCCTCCAGCCTCCAGTAGCATCCAGCCTCCAGCCTCCAGCCTCCAGCCTCCAGCCTCCAGTAGCATCCAGCCTCCAGCCTCCAGCCTCCAGCATCCAGCCTCCAGCCTTCAGCCTCCAGCCTCCAGCCCACAAAAGTAATCATCATTCTTTATTTTCAAATCCGAAGACCTGCATCATTTTGTCAAAGATGGCTGTGTTTTCATAGATCCCGGTGAATTCTTCAGCACCTGGTCCGTATGCAAACAAAGGGACGAACAAAGGTGTATGATGCCCGGTTGAGAAATGGTATTCCAGATTTTCACCATCTAAAGAACCGCCTGTCACGGTCATGCCTCCGGTTTCGTGGTCAGCAGTAATGATGACCAGCGTTTCCCCGTCTTTCTCTGCAAAATCCAGCACTTTGCCTACGATATCATCAAACTCAACGGTTTCCTGAATCACATAATCGGCATCATTGTCGTGTCCTCCCCAGTCTATCTGTGAACTTTCGATCATCAGGAAAAACCCGTCTTTATCCTTGTCCAGAGTTTCTATGGCTTTGTTGCTTGCTTTTTCCAGGAAGTCCTGCCTGCCTTCATACACTTTGGGTGGATGTTTTGCGTAAAGCAAAGCTGCAAGTTGATTACCCTGGTAGTTAAGCAGCTCCTCTTTTTCCGTCATGACATCATATCCCCTGGCTTTCAGGCTATCTGTCAGCAAGAGCCCATCTTCACGTTTATCGAAATGATCCAGTCCACCCCCGATAAACACATCAATTCCGGTATCCAGGAAATCAGTGGCGATGGCTTCGTAATCATTCCTGTCAGGATTGTGTGCAATGAAAGATGCCGGGGTGGCATGTGTGATTGCTGCGGTGGCTACCAGGCCACTCGCTTTGCCATTGGCTTCTGCAACCTCAAGGATGGTTTTGAGCCTTTTGCCAGCAGTATCTACCGAAATATGCCCATTCCTCGTTTTCTCTCCTGTGGCCATAGCTGTCCCACTGGCCGCTGAATCTGTGATTAGTTCATCGATTGAACTGGTATTAACCAGGCCAATGTGCCGGCAACGGGCAATATTCATGTTGTCTTTTTTTACTTTGTAAGTAGCATACATTTGTGTTAAACCCATTCCATCGCCAATCATCAGGATGATGTTTTTCGGCTTTTTGGGTTGTTGTTCCGTGTTTGCTTTTTGCTCCTTTTTTATATCACAACTTGCTGTTATGATTGCAAACAAGATGATCAAATAAAAATACTTTTTCATGTTATTCAGAATTTTTGGCTTTTTTGTTAGAGGGCAGCTCCAATCCGTATCCGGCTTTCTTATCCTCCCTTTTTAGCAGGATGGCGAAGAATAGTCCGAACAGGCCAAGCACGGCAAACATCAGGATAGTATATGTGTAATCCAGCGGTGTTCTGACTTTGATTACGATATTCTTATCCCAGTCAAGGTATTGGATATTTGCATATTCGATCTCGCCCTTTCCAACTTTCAGGCTGAGCTGTCCCGCATCATTAAAAAACACCTTGTGTTTCTCGGCCAAAATTAATTGTTTGCTGGAAGTATCGGTTAAACTTATATTAACTTTTTCTGAAGCTTTCAACAAACTTTTGTTTTTCTCATCAACCTCAATTTCCAGTTTGATGAAATCTTGATCAACAGGTATTTCGAATTGACTTGTCGAGATTATCTCCTTGCTTTTCTCTCCTGCAGTATAGATGCTGATGATCTGGCTTTCCGGATCAATATTGAAATACGCAATGTTTATTTTCTCGGTGCTGTCTGTACCAAGCGTGTCTCTGAAAATGCCTGACCGGTTGGAGCGGGTTTGATAATATTCAGTCCAGATGATCTCGCCTGTGGCAGAAGCTTGTTTTTCAATAACTTCCTGCGACCTTGAGGGCATTGTGTCATCCGGCAGGGCATATAAAGTAAGAGAAGCCAGGAGAGCTTTGTTTTGGATCACCTGGTTGTTATCATCCAGATATTGTCCTTCAAAAACCTTGGTATTTTTGATCATGGAAGTTTGGTCGGGACCCAGGAAAATATCCGCATTTTTATTGGTAGCATCAAGTATGAGGCCGGCAAAGATAGGGAAGAGGAACAGACCCAGGTTCTGTACCGAAAACATAGCTCCATAGGCTGAACCGATCCTTTTCTCGGGAACGATCTTGGCCACTGCAGGCCACATGGCCGCGGGTACCAGGGCAATGGCGATGCCCAGCAAAACGAGGGGCACGATCGGATTGAAATAGGTAAGAGCAAATGTTAGATGGATCAGGGTTAGCAGGATCGACCCAAAGATCATCAGTGTGGCGCTGCGACCGAATTTATCCACAACCAGTCCGAAAAGGGGCGTGGCAAACATTGTTACCCAGTATAATATGGAAGCGATCTTTCCGCTTTGCGAAAGCCCCATGCCAAATTTGTTGAGCAGGAAGTCGGGGGAATAAGCCTGGAATGGAAAGACTGCCGAATAAAAAGTAACACAGAGCAGGGTAATGAAAATGAAAGATTTATTGGTGAGTAATTTACCCAGATCCCTGAAGCTAAACTGTTCATCTTTCTTTAGCAGATCCGTTTCTCCCTTGAGTTGCCTGTCAATCCTGACGTCAAAAATTGCGTATACCAGGAAAGCCAGGAATGCAACCAGCAGCATAATGGCAGCAAACCATATGGCGATGGTCCAGTGTGAAGAAGCTTCTGCAATCTCGGCCGAATAGAATAATGCCAGTGCCGAACCGGCCCTTGCCAGTCCGATCTTCATCCCGAAAGCCAAGGCCAGTTCTTTGCCTTTGAACCATTTCACGATGATCTTGCTCACGACCACGATGCTTGTCTCGGCACCCAACCCGAAGAAAAAACGACCCAGCACCATCATTTTCAACTCTGGAGAATAATTGCTCAGGAATGAATTGAAAAATCCATAAGCGAAACCACCACTGCTGAAGTATTCGCTGGCACCATAAGCAGTTAGCAATCCACCCAGGGCCATCATACCGACAAAAAGGAAGCCTGTGCGGCGTATACCCAGCTTATCCAGGATGATCCCGCCCAGCACAGCCATGAGCAGAAAGGTATTTGGAATGGAATAGGCGGCCACGAACATGCCGTAATCAGCCGAGGTGATGTTGAAGTTCTCTTCCAGCAGTCGTTTCAGAGGAGAGATGGCATCATAAAAATAATAGTTGGCTGCCTGCACAAAGGCGATCAGGAAAAGAATGGCCCACCTGATGCCAACAGAATCTTTCAGTGATCTTTGTAATGCATTCATAAATTAGACTTCTGCTTTGGTTTCCTGTTCAATATCTTTATGGGTAACGTTCGAGGGAAGTTCGAGGCCATAGCCTGAAGTTTTGTCGTCCCACTTCAGGAGCAGGGCAAAGATAAAGCCTATAATTCCAAATCCCGCAAACATCAGTATCGTTGGGGTATAGTGAAGATTTGAACCGGCTTTGATCATTTCCGGTGTAATGCCGGGATTGGTTGCGTCCAGTATGCTTCCTGCAAGTATGGGTACACCAAAAAGTCCAAGGTTTTGCAAAGAGAACATAAAACCATAAGCGGTTCCGATCCGCTGTATTGGTACGATTTTGGCAACCGCCGGCCACATGGCAGCAGGTACGAGAGAAAATGCTATTCCGAGGATCACCATCAGGAAATAGACATTGAATGAGGTTAACCCAAACAGCAGGTGTACGAGAAACAATAACAGGGAACCATAAATCATGAGTGAAGCACTTCGGCCGTATTTATCCACAAACCATCCGAATATTGGTGTAAATAAAACTGTCCCGTACGGCAACATTGAAGCGATATCCCCGGCTCGCGTAGTAGAAACACCGAATTTATGATAGAAGAAATCGGGTGCAAATTTAAGGAAAGGAAATACTCCGGCATAAAAGGTAACACAAAGTGCTGTGATGAAAAGAAATGAACGGTTGGTTACCAGTTTGCCCAGATCTGAAATATGAAATTCATCTTCCTTGTCCAGCAAATTTACCTGTTGTTTCTGCTGTTTGTCGAGTTTGATATCATACATGATATAAATCAGGAAAACCAGAAAACCTATCAGTAACAGCATTGTAGCAAACCAGATCGGGGCTGTCCAGAAATCAGGTCTTATCAGCCTTTCGGAAAAATTAAAGGCCAGAGCGGTTCCGATTCTTGCAATCCCCAGGTTTAATGCAAAAGCCAGTGCAATTTCATAACCTTTGAACCATTTTACAATGACTTTGCTTGCAACCACGATACTTGTTTCGGCTCCCAGGCCGAAGATCAGCATGCCAAGCGACATCATTTTCAATTCCGGCGACCAGGAAGGCCAGAATGAATTCATCAAGGCATAACCAATGCCTCCATGTCTGTAGTAATCACTTGCCCCGTAAGCGGTCAATATTGCGCCAACAAGCATAAAGACGGCGAAAAGCAATCCGGTTGGTCTGATCCCAAGTTTATCGAGTATGATTCCTCCTAAAATGGCCATTAAGAGAAAGGTATTTGGAAAAGCATAGAATCCTGCCACGATCCCAAAATCCTGCGAACTGAAATCAAGTTTTTCTGTTAGAATATCTTTCAATGGTGAAAGGGCATCATAAAAGTAATAGTTTGCTGCCATCAGGAAGCTCACGATTACCATCATTGCCCAGCGTGCGGAAGGCTTGTCACGAAGTGTTCTTTTAATTTGTTCCATGCTCAAGTTTTTATCAAGCCTCAAAAGTAAGGATTAATTGAGAAATAAAATGCCCGCTTCTTTGCGAATGGATCGAATATGCTTTAGCATTTTTATTTTGAAAAACGCTCTGGCAAATTTAAATAAGGTTCTTTGAGGTGTTTTTGTCGCTACATGAATAAGGCTTTTGGATTTTGTGTTATTTAGAATGGAAAAAAATTACATAAATTGTGGGACAATTTCCTTCCGAAAGGTATATATTTGAAACAACCATCTGCGGTGAGCAAGTCATCAACATCATGAGTTCTCATTCAGTTGAGGGTTGTTTGGGTTTTTAAGTTTCCGGGTAAGACAGTTATTAACCTAAACCCTTAAATCATGAGAAAACAAAAATTAATGATTGCATTGATGCTGATACCAGCGGTATTGGTATTGATGAAATGTTCCAAAGACCAACCCTCCATCAATTCGGGTCAAAGCAAAGAATTGACAGAACTGCAAATTTTTAAAGAGCGGGTCCATCATTTTATGGATCTGGCCGATCAGCAGCGAAATGGTACGCAATTGAAAAGCGGGGACAAAGTTTCCCTGGATTCCGCTTTTTTCTATCTTGATGCCACCTTTAATTATACATATTGTTTCCCTGCCAGTACATACAACAATATGATCTGGGATACAACTTATCTTGAATATCCTGTCGATCAGAACAATGAAGCTCTGATGGATGATGTGACAGATGCTTATAACGAAGCTGTCGACAGCATTCGCCAGGCATACCGGGATATTTCGGATACAAGCAAAAAACTTATTGCTGTGGTTTTCGAAGCGCTGGGAACCGATGCAAGTGATAATATGCAGTTAATGGCCATTGCCCACATCGGTACAGGTTCTTCTTTGCAAAGCATGCTGGATGCCAATGGGGACTTTGATCCGGATGACGAATACTGGTGGCTGCGGGATTCATACAAATGCGACTATTCGGGATCCAAAGGAGCGCCCAATATTATTGACGAGGAATTGATGTTCAAATACAAGCCTGCACCTCCGCCCAACAAGAAGTATCATTATTATGATCTGGAAACCGTACAGTTTGAATGGGATAATTATCCCAATCCCGATGGTAATACGGATAATTATTGTGACTATTTTATCTATTATGCTAGTGAAAGTGTTGCTACAATAACTGATGAAACCAAATGCCTTGATTATGGTCAAACACCCTTGGCGATACATGAAATGGATTTTTATCTGGATGGATTGGACGATATTATATCTGATTGGTTGGAAAATAGCAATCCTGAAGGGAAGTATTTTGAGAGTGTTTATACATTTAGTTATAGCAGCAGTATTTATGACCTATATATTTATCATCAACCCATGCTTACTATGGGAAAAAGGTTTGTTGTATATGAGGACGAAGAACCATTTCCAATTTCAATTGATTGATTTATATGAGAACAATAGTAATAATTTTATTTGTAGCTTTAAGTGTTAAACCTATCAAAATGTGGCCTCAGCATTCATTTGAATTTGTTCGTTCCACTACAATTAACGAGGAAATATCAGATCTTGAGGAACTGGATAATGGTGCATTTCTCGCTATTGGCTGGGAAGGTAGTCCTTCATATCCAGAGTTAAATAAGGGGCTAATTATTAAAATCAGTCCTTCAGGTGATACAGTTGAATATAAATACTCATTGGAAAATAAAAATTTATACTTCTACAAAGGAGATATAATGAATGATGGGATGTATATAATTGTGGGTTCAGTTTTATATCCTCCAACATACATACACGATTTGTACATTGCGAAGCTTGATACAAATCTAATAATGCAGAAATCCATAACTATCAATTTCCAAGGTTATCCCTATGTTTATGGACAGCATCTTTTAAAAGCTGAGAATGGATACTACATTACTGGATTCGTCTCAGATCCTCCCGAAAATAAACGTCATATTTTCTTTGCTCGTATTGATAAATCACTAAATGTGATTCGCAAAGGTTTAAATGATTCGCTTGGAAATGGCAATACAGTTTGGGATGTTGAATTCTCTAATGATAGTAGTGACCTATGGATTTTTGGAGGTGGGTATGGAAATGTTAATCCTGCAGGAGGAGAAACAAGGATTGTATTTGATACGAATTTTAATTATAAGCATGCAAACGATCTTGGATTAGCAAGTGGTTATATTGATGTCGAATGGATCACAGATACAACTCTTCTTTTTCAATCTTGTTACCCTTTTCTTGAGCCCGGTCCACAGGATCAAGATATTGGCATTATTGAAACTGATTCTTCATTTTTGATCGATTCAGCGGATATCCACTACATGGGTGCAACCGACACCATCGACTATCCGGCCTGGAGTCAATCCCTCGACTTCAGGCACCCGGATAGTATCTTCTATGCCGGCGACCATGATGTGTTTCCGTGGTTTTACCCGGATGTGTATAACTATATTATGGTAGGGCAATTGGACAGGTCGCTGGAACCCAGGTTCGAGTATCGCTTTGGTGGCGACAGGTACTACTGGACCAGCAATATCCTGGCCACCTCCGATGGCGGTTGCCTGGTGGCGGCATCAACTTACGATTATATGACACAGGGCTATGAAAAGGATATCTATATCCTGAAATTGAAAAAGGAAGATCTTATTACTTCAAGTCCTGATCTCAGGAGTCCCGGTCCCTTGAATGTGAAATTATATCCTAATCCTGGTTTGGATCATTTTACTTTAAATTCCGATCTTAAAAGAGGAGTGTTCAAATTATACAGTATGGAAGGTAAACTCTGGAAATCCCTCAGAGTAAAAGAAAGGAAAACGAAAATAGATGTACCAAACCTGCCTTCCGGAATTTATTATTATACAATTTCTTCCGGTTCACAAGTACACGAATCCGGGAAATGGATAAAATATTAACCCCAAAAACGAAAGCACTATGAAAACAAGTTATGTCAAGTTAATCAGTTTAATATTTCTTTTTGTGATATTCATCACCAATACAGGGTTTTCACAAACCCCCTGCCTGGAATGCAATGGTAATACTGCTTCCGGGGTTAATGCAACTGCAGTGGGTCTCGGGAATGTTGCGAGTGGCGATTATTCGTTTAGCGCAGGATACAACAACGAGTCCTCTGGATATTCCTCAATCAGCATGGGAAGATTGTCGGAAAGCCCCGGTGCGTATTCAGTTGCACTGGGATCCCAAAACTTTGCCAACAATCTTTCATTTGCCTTTGGGCAATATGCCAGGGCAAACGCGGAGCAGTCGCTGGCAATCGGACGATACGTTGAGGCAAATGCAACAGGTAGCATAGCGCTGGGTTCTTCCGTCTCAGGCTTAGCATTGGAAAACAATATTAGCAACAGCCTGATGATAGGCTTCAACAGCACTTCCCCAACACTTTTTGTGGGCCCAACGGAAATAGGCAGCAGCTTCGGAAAAGTAGGAATCGGAACAAGCAGTCCACGATCCGAGCTGGAAGTTAACGGGGGACTCACCTGCAAGGGCTTCGCCATGCCCAATGGAAGCATGGAAGATGGTTATGTGTTGACATCCAATGCCGAAGGTATTGCTGATTGGGCACCGCTCCCTGAGGCTTTGTGGGAAGAATATGGTCATTCAGGCAATATTTTTCGTGTGGCAGGTTTTGTGGGCATTGGTACCGCACAACCTACGGCAAGGTTGCAACTGGGTGACAGATGGGCTTTTAACGATCTTTCCGAAGGATATAAGACCATTGCATACAACGCAACCTATGCCTATGAGCGTTTTTATCATCTTGTGAATGGTCCCGCCTCCATGATCAGCTTTGATCCCTCCGGAGGCATTGGTTTTCAGACAGCAACAAGCGGATTGCAGGGTGAACCGGTCGGTGATTTTACAAATGCAATGTATGTGGACAATACCGGAAGGGTAGGGATCAATACGATGCATCCTGGTGAAAACAGCAAACTTGATGTCAATGGTAAGTTGAAGACAAACGAATTTCAATTACTCAATAATGCCGGAAACGGTTTCGTATTACAATGTGATGAGCAGGGAGTGGCTTCCTGGATTGATCCTGTTTCCATTGATGATGGTGACTGGGTGGTTTCAGGCAACAATGTTTATACTTTATTACCAATTCGGGTCGGGATTGGAACAGAGTCTCCTATGGAGTCACTGCACCTGGGCGATAATATGAGAATCGATGGGAATATCAAAGGGGGCCGTGACAACTGGAATGGGTTCAAGATTTTTGCAGGAACAGGAACAGAAGATGGTGCCCACATGAGCCTGGCCAGTAATTATGATAATACCGGTTCCATTAAGTTGTACGCAAAAGGAAGTTCAGGCCGGGTTGAGTTCCACACGGAGGCCGGGCAGGTAATGTCGGTCAGGGCCAATTCTGAAGTTGTGATCGGCGACCCGAATACAGCCGCAACGCTCAAAGTGAATGGTGACATTGAAAGCAATCATGTGCGTGTGAGCGTGGATGCATGGTGGGATTGCGTGTTTGAGGAAGATTATGAACTGCAATCCCTGGAGGAATTGCAGCAATTTGTGCGGAAAAACAAGCATTTACCCGGTATGCCCAGTGAACAGGAAGTTATGGAAGATGGCCTGGATGTTGCCAGCATGAATGCCCTGCTGCTTAAAAAGCTGGAAGAGTTGACATTGTATATTTTTGAATTGAAGAAAGAAAATGACAAAATAAAATCAATGTTATACGAACAAACACAAAACTATGAAAAACCTTAGCAATGCCTTGAAAGGAATACTGGCAATATTCCTGATCCTGGTTTTATCCAGTATGCCAATTCTAATGAAAGCCCAGGAAAAAAATGAAAAGCCAGATCAATTTGATTGGGTGGTAAAATTTAATATCTATGGTTCAATAGCCGGTGATATGGTCACAAACAGCAGTGGAATGGCCTTTGGGGTTGAAAAGAACCTGAACAACCACCTGAGTTTTCAGCAATTTTTTACGTATATATTCAGAAACAATGCTCTCAAGGGAGAGATTGGTGTCGTGAGTGTTGAAAAAATCAATGGCATCCGGTCCGGATCTCAATTACGATACTATATTCAAAAGGACAAACCAGATCTGATCGGGGTCTATATTGGCCCGGAATTGATGTATCAATATACCCGCGCCAAAAGGAACCAATCCCATTATGTAAATGGTCCCAACGGATATGTGATTTCCAATGATTATTACGTGAACAGAAATCAGTTCAATTTGCATTTTGTAATTGGATACCAGGGAAGAATTTTTAAGAAGCTTCTGATTGAAAATAGTATTGGATTGGGCTTACGGTTTGTTACAAGCAATTCAGTGGATAAAATCGATTCAGGTGGATCTGAGAATGAATTCCTCTATTCCAAAGAATATGATACAGGAGATAAGATCTTTCCGTCCGTCAATTTCAAATTGTGCCTGGGCTGGAGCATTCAATAAAAAAAACTTATTACCATGAAAACAAAAATTAAAACAAAGAATAAACATCCACTTTTATATCTGATAATGGCTTTTTTTGTTTTTAACACAAATCCGGGAGTTTCCCAGATCTGTGACGACTGGAAAAAACAAACGGCTTCCTATGTAATTATCGGTGAAACCCCAGAGGATCCGGATGTATATGTATGGCAACAAGTGAATAATATCAGCCAGGGTGTGCATATCTATGTGCATCCCAAGGAAAAAGTACCTATTTACATACAACAGAATAATAACTATATCAATTTTTCAACCCGCTGTGGCGATACCTATGCCTATGAGTTTATGGTGAATATAGAGGCGAATATTGACAATGGCGGCTGGTTCAATGTTTACAACGGTTCTTCGAAACAGGATGTAGTTTGGTATGAATCCGCTGATTATTTTCCTGATATAGGTGAATATACTCTCGAAGTTATCATCATGGTCGCCACAGGACAAGAATTTTACCGTGAATATGAGATTGTAGTTATCCCGGCTTCAGATGCACTATATAAAGATAACTACGGAAATACCCTGCGCCTCTGGCAGGATGATACACCAGGGAATAATAAACCCCTGATTTTCTCTGAAGGATTTGATGCTTACAATACCAATCCCCAGGAAATGTATTATTCGGCGGCAGATGACCTGATCGAATGCCTGATCGATCATGATTATGATGTGTACTTGCTAGACAACAGACTTGGTACGCAGGATATTGGGATCAATGCCATGGTTTTTACAGCGGCAACAAGATTCCTTGCGACATTATACCCCAACCAATTGTTAGTGGCTGGCGGAGTGAGCATGGGAGGGATGATTTCCCGCTATGCCCTGGCCAAAGCTGAGGAGCAAAATAATCCACTTCCGGTACATACCTACATAGCTATTGATTCTCCGCATCAGGGAGCAATCATATCACAACCTTTGCAGGATTACAAAAAAAACCACCAGCAAGGAAATGATTATGGAAATCATGCACTCAACAATGATGCTGCAAAACAACAGTTGTGGTACAATACTTTTGATCCTTCTGGAAGTGTTTTTGATGCTTTTCAGCAAGAGATCAACAACCTGAACGGTGATGGGTATCCGCACCTGACCAGGAACATTGGAGTGGCATTCTCAACAGATCAACCAAATCCAAATACAGGTACCTGGTTTGAAATAACCTGGGAGTTTGGCCCATTTCAGGGACAAGTAGAAAGCTTTGATTTAACTGAAGATGAGAAATTGCCAGGTTCATATTTCCCAATAGATCTAACAACCATGGCACCCGTGACACTCAGGTATTACTGGTGGTTGCCGGCCATATATGTTTATCAGATTCTCGGGGATCCGGTGGTTTATTTGACACGTATTAAGGATCCTACTTATATCTCATATGAAAGCGCATTAGATAAAGTCAATGGTACTTCACGATTTGATGTTACCCTCGAACCCAACCAGACAACCTATCACGATGTATTGCCGGATGAACTGGTCGAACCTATTGTGAATGAATTGTTATTTACCAATATGTATTTGCAAAACCGGACCATCAGCGAACCAATCCATATGCATGGTGATGAGGTGCAGGCAGGGGAAAATGTTACAAGCCTGTTACCTTCCGGCCAGGTAAATGTGGCCGGCAATGCTCAGCTAACCGTAGATGCAAAAAGCGAGATCAATCTGAATGAAGGTTTTGTGGCAATGAATGGGGCTGAAGTAATCCTGAACATTTCGGAAGAACTGAGTGTGAGTTGTAATGGATCCGGGCAGAATTTTAAGGAATATGAAGTGATATCGCGTTACCAGGATGAAAAAAGCCTGAAGAATAGTTATCGGCCTTTGTTGTATCCTAATCCTTCGGATGGAGTATTTTACCTGGACTATGTTCCATATTTTGCAAGCCTGGAGGTCAGCTCACAAATGGGGGAGGTTTTGCTGCAATTAGACAAGGTAAAGACTGATCGCTGCAGGATAGACCTTTCAGATTATCCTTCAGGAATGTATTTCTTATCTGTAAAGCTTGATAATATTACATATAACTATAAACTGGTGAAAAATTGAAACAAAAGTAGATTCTCATAAGCAGTTTTCATTTTTTTATGCCCCGGGTTTGCAGGCATGCGTTCGGGGCATTTTTGTTTCAGAATGTATCATCCAGTGAATGAACAAATATTTGTGTAATTCATGGATACAAGATTTCTTGTCAAAGAATGATTTTAATAAATTACTGATGAAAGCTAAAAGGTTAATGAAAAACAAGAAAAAATACTTGATAAATCTATTATCCTTATCTTTGTACCATAATTAAAGTATAGACAAATGATGAAAAAAGTACTTACTACCACGGTGTTGGTTTTTGTGCTGGTTTTTGCTACGGGATATCATGCATATTCCCAAATCAGCCAGGGAGGAACGCCACCGAGCTTTATTGAACGGTCAATATCAAAAGATTTTGAAATTAAAAATTTTCCGGCTCCAGACGTAGAGGCATTGATTGCCGAGGATGAGGAAAATAAAAATAAGGCCATTCCATTGCGTGTTGGCGTTAGTGTACCGGTTGGAGTTGGAATTGATCAGGCCGGAACCTGGACAGTACTTCCCAATGGTGGGAAAATCTGGAGACTTGCCTTGCACAGTGAAGGTAATATTGCAACAGGTGTTTATTTTGATGACTTTTACCTGCCCAAAGGTGGGGAGCTTTACGTATACAATGAATCTCACGAAGATGTACTGGGTGCCTTTACATCCTATAACAATCATTCTTCAGGCCTTTTTGCCACCCAGTTGGTGGGCGGAGATGTAGCAATTCTGGAGTATTATCAGCCGGAGAATGTCAACGAAGAAGCCAGGATCCACATTTCTGAGATTGCATACAACTATAAGCAGGCAGCTTTTCCGCATCTTGAAGGAGAGCGGGGCACAGCCTCATGGTGGTGTATGATTAATGTGAATTGCGAAGAAGGTGATGACTGGCAAAAGGAAAAGAAAGGCGTTGTAAAACAATACATGAAAGTAGGCTGGTATTATGCGCTTTGTTCAGGAACCCTGATCAACAATACAGAGTGGGACAGGACGCCTTATGTGCTGACAGCTTCACACTGTGGCTACGGTGCCTCAGCCAGTGACCTGAACCAGTGGGTTTTCTATTTTAATTATGAAGCTTCCACCTGCAACGGGACTTATGGCCCCTCTAACCAGACGGTGACAGGTGCCGATCTGAAAGCCTGGGATCACCTGGCCGGACCAGATCCGGAAGATATCCTGGGATCCGATTTTTACCTTGTAGAGTTGAACAATTCAGTGCCTACCAGTTATGACCCATATTTTAATGGATGGGACAAAAGAAATGTTCCTGCTGACAGCGCAGTGTGTATCCATCATCCGGATGGAGATATTAAAAAAATATCGACTACCTACAATCCGGTTTATTCATCATCCTGGGTTTCAACACCCAATACACACTGGCGCTTGTTCTGGTCTTATACACCCAATGGCAGGTCTATCACACAAGGCGGATCTTCCGGCTCACCCTTGTTTAATCAGAATCATCATGTTGTGGGCGATCTGACAGGCGGTTATGCCAGTAGCTCATGTGAGAGTCCTTCGCCGGCATTTTATGGTAAGTTTTCTTATTCATGGGATCAGAACGGCAGTACAGCCGCATATCGTCTGAAAGACTGGCTTGATCCGAATGAACTGGAATGGAATTATTGTGATGGCGTATCCTGGGAAGACAGTCCTCCCATTGTGGACTTTACATCGGATACTGCCATCGTGAACATGGGAGATTCCCTGCAGTTTTATGATCTTTCGGAAAATTATCCCAATGAGTGGGAATGGACCATCGAAGGAACCGATTCTGTTAACTACTATGTTAAAGATCCCAAAGTCGTATTTGCGGATTCAGGTTGGTACAATGTACAACTGGTTGCCACCAACCCGGATGGTACAGGAGATCTGACCAAAGAAGATTATATCTATGTGAATTTTGTTGAACTTCCCGGTACTGATTTTACATCGGATACGACCATGCTTTCACCTTTTGAGTCAGTCAACTTTTTTGACCTGACAAGCGGAGAACCTTTTGCCTGGGAGTGGGCATTTGAAGGTGGTACGCCAAACAGCTCCACGGATCAAAACCCGGAAAATATCAAATACTATGCTTCCGGACTTTACGACGTCAGCTTGACAGCAACCAATGGCGGAGGATCCAAAACAATGGTGAAAGAAGATTATATCAATGTGGTATGGGTTGGAATTGATGAAAACGATGAGGTGCAGAATATCAAACTTTTTCCGAACCCCACAACAGGAGCATTCACACTTGAATTCCTGAACCTGGATTATGATCATGCAATTGTGAAAGTATATGACCTGGGCGGGAACCTGGTACAAAATCTGGAAAGCACAAATAGTAAAAATACGCTGAGCATCGATATTGAGGATCAACCCGAAGGCGTATATTATTTGAACATAAAAGTAGACGATGATATCTTTATCGATAAGGTATCGCTGGTGAAATAAAACAAAGACATGCTCCTTTTGATAGGAGGCTGTCCAAAAAGTGCGCAAAAGTTGTTTGTGTCACATCGCAGTCGAGATGTGCTGATAATCAACGATCTTTAGGCTTCCGACTCCCTGCCTAGCCGGCAGGCAAGGCGATCAGCCTGACGAAACACTGCACTTTTTGGACAGCCTGTTTTTCTTACTTTTGTTTGATACATACCTGAATTATATGAAAAGGATTCTGTTGATTGTCGGTTTATTGATTATGGTTGTGATGACCTCCAAAGGTCAGATCAGCATGGGGGGAAAGCCGGCAAGTCTTGCCCTGAATCTTTCGAATGATTATCTTCAATCGATCCATATTGTACGCCCTGATATAAAACCCGACCAGGGTAGAAGTGAAGATCTTATGAAACGCGAACAGATAGGAGTTTCTGTAAAAACCAGCATTGATCTGCTTCAGGACGGTTCTGTGTATGTTACGAAAAAGGGATTTATCTACCGGCTAGAAATCTCTTCTGATGATGCCTGTGCACTTGGTTTATATTATGATGATTTCTATCTACCGCAAGGAGCCAGACTTTTTGTATATGATCCCGGACATGAAAACATTTTCGGGGCATTTACCAGACACAACAACCGCGAGAATCGGCTTTTTGCCACTGAGCCTGTAAGGGGATCTTCCCTGATCATTGATTTATATCTGCCTGAAGGCAAGGAACAGGATGCATTTGTGCATATCAATGAAATAGCTTATTTCTATAAAGATATCAATGGTTTCGGGGATGCCGGTCCCTGCGAAGTGAATGTTAGATGCCCCGAAGGCGATAACTGGAACAATCAGATCAACGGGATTGCACGCATTATTGTGAAAGATAACGGCAGCCAGTTCTGGTGCAGCGGAAGCCTGGTAAATAATACCAATCTGGATAACAAGCCCTATTTTCTTACGGCCAATCATTGTGGCAAAACATCCACTCCGCTTGATTATAGTCAGTGGGTCTTTTATTTTAACTATGAGTCCTCAGAATGCACGAATCCTGCCCAACAGCCTGCATCAAAAACCATGATCGGGTCATCATTGCGGGCCAAAAGTAAATACGGGACCAGCCTGGGATCTGATTTTAAATTGTTGGAAATTACTGCAGCAGTGCCTGCAGATTACAAGCCTTATTTCAATGGCTGGAGCAGGAGCAATGTTCCCTCCCCTTCGGGTGTGACCATACATCACCCGCAGGGAGATATAAAAAAGATATCGACCTATACCGAAACACTGGTTTCAACTCCTTATGCTTCCCAGCAGGAAGATCCTGATGAAAAATACTGGAAAGTTGTCTGGGCACAAACCCAGAGCAATCATGGCGTTACGGAGGGAGGCTCTTCAGGTGCCCCTTTGTTTAACAGTGAAAAGAAGATCGTTGGTGCCCTGACCGGGGGAACCGCTTCCTGCCAGAACCTAGAGGGTCATGATTATTATGGTAAGTTTTGGTATTCCTGGGAATCGGAAAGTACGGATGATGCTCACAGGCTGGCTCCCTGGCTGGATCCCCAAAAATCTGGCGTGCAATCTCTGCCGGGTATGGGATACAATCAGAATGTAGTGGTTGCAGATTTTGAAGCACTTCATGACACAGTGGCTGTTGGGAGTGCCGCTGATTATACAGATATTTCCATTGGCAATCCCGACAAATGGGAATGGCACTTTGAAGGGGGAGAACCCGCCACTTCCTCCGAGAAAAACCCTTCCGGAATCCTATATCAAAATATTGGCCGGTATGATGTAAAACTGATCGCAAGCAATGATATGTATACCGATACCTTGCTGAGGAAGAATATGATCAATGTAAGGCCATTGGTGGGGCCCAATCCAACAAGGAATACAATTGAGATTTACCTGGGTTCGAATGAAGTCAAGCTGTTGGAGATCATGATATACAATAAAATAGGGCAAAATATGATGAATGCCCGCTTTATGGCTGTGAATGAAAAAGTACAAATTGATCTTTCCGCACTGGCATCCGACCTGTATTTTGTCAGGATCGAAACCCAGGAGGCCGTGAGTACGCATAAAGTTCTATTGATAAAATAAGTTGTTTTAAATTAGAATTTGCACCATGGAGAAAGTTTTGTGGTTAGCAAATCCCAGCAAAACCCTTTTGTATTTTATTCTGCTTTATTCTTTTGATAACCTGTCCTTCGTATACGTATCCCATTTTTTAAGTACCGCCTGCATATCTTCTGGTAATTCAGAATCGAAATACATCTCTTTTTTGCTCGTGGGATGAACAAAACCCAGTGATTTGGCATGCAAGGCCTGCCTGGGAAGCAGACGAAAGCAGTTGTCTATGAATTGCTTGTATTTGGAGAAAGTTGTTCCTTTCAGGATGATATCACCACCATAAACAGCATCATTGAAGAGGGGGTGTTTGATATGTTTGAAGTGTGCCCTGATCTGATGTGTTCTCCCTGTTTCCAGCTCGCATTCTACAAGGCTTACATATCCATAGCGTTTCAATACCCTGTAATGTGTAACAGCCTCTTTTCCATAACTTCCGTCTTCATATACTGACATTCGCCTTCTATCTTTCTGATCACGTCCTATATGTCCTGTTATGGTTCCTTCATCTTCTTCGAAATCACCCCAGACAAGTGCCTGGTATTTTCTTTTTGCCGTATGATGAAAGAACTGGTATCCCAGTTTTGATTGTGCCAATTCCGTTTTGGCGGCCAACAGCAGCCCGGTAGTATCCTTATCAATGCGATGCACCAGATAGGCCTGCCTTTCGGGATTGGGTGTTTTGGAGTGATGCTCCAGGTGCCAGGCAATGGCATTCAGCAATGTTCCTTCATAATTGGCATGCCCGGGATGCACCACCATATCAGGTGCCTTGTTGATCAGCATGATATCTTTGTCTTCATAAACAACATTGATTGGGATATTCTGAGGAATAATTTCCACCTCCCTGCGCGGATGCTCAAGAACAATGGTAATGATATCCCCGGGTTTTACCTTATAACTTGATTTTGCTTCCTGATCATTCACCAGCACATTTCCGGCCTTGATGGCATTCTGTATCTTGTTCCTGGAGGCATTTTCAATGCGCAGCATCAGGAACTTGTCCAGCCTTAGGGGCTTTTGTCCGGGATCCACATCAAAGCGGTAATGCTCAAAAAGCTCTGAAGACTCTTCGTCTTTCTTGGGATTCGTGTTCATTGATTGATTTATTGGTGTAAAGATAGGAAGAAGCTGCCTGATAGAACGCGGATGAGGTTGAAAAAGCAGATGAACACAGTTAATAAATCATATCTATTGCTTGTATCTTGATTAAAAACCCTTTAGATTGATATGAATGCTTTTTGATCGGTAAGATTATTGCAAATGATAGCCCTGAAAAAATTCCTTGAAAATCCTCATTTTCTGCGCCATCCGTGTTCTATCTCGCGATCATGATTTTCCTGGTCACAACTTCACCATTTTCAAGTCTAACTTGCAGGAGGTACATACCACTGGCAAGATTGGCAGTTTGTATTCTATTGTCATCTCTGCCACTCCTGATCAACTGTCCATACGAATTAAATAGTTTGTAAGTGAAAGAAATATTCATTCCGCTGATTCTGATGTTCAGGATGCCGCTTTTCACCGGATTGGGGAAAATACTCAGTGATGATTCTGTGGAAGGTTTCTCATCCAGGGCAGTGATAAATTTATCACTCATCACAGGTCTGATCATGAGAGCTCCTTCATAAATGGATTCAAACCATCCGCTTCCGGGCACATAATAGTGCAGTTGTTCACGGGCATTGTTGAAACGGTCGAAGCCTACATTGAGGTATTTGTTTTCATCCTGTATCCATCCAACGTGGAAAACGTTGTTTACAGGAACCGGTTCATCAAATTCATAATAGCTAATCCGGTTGAGTGACTGGGAAAACTGAGGTTTTATATTTTCTTTGATATAAATCAATTCTCCAGGAGTGCCATTGTTATCGCGCCATACGGCAAGGTGAAAATAAATATCGTTGGCATTGTTCTGTGTCCTGTTCACGAACATCTGAACACCATGCATGGTGTCGGGGCGGTTGAGTGTATAACGAAGCCCCACCTTGGCGCCATTGCCAAATACCCCGTATCCTGATTCGGGAACTCCGTCATCATAGGCATAAAAATTATAGAAACGCTGGTAATAAGTCATGGTGTCGCGTATGGTATCTGAGGATGTTATGTCGCCAAGGATGGTATGTTCAATTTTAAAAACCTCACTTTCTTTAGAATAATCCAGCGGAAAAAGAAATTTCCAGGGGGGACAGGCATGCTGCGGGCAATCATTGCAATTTTGATATGCGTAAGACTGGGTGAATGGCGGAAGATTGCAAACTCCTCCATTGTATTCCCTTTCGAAAGTACCGTCAGCATTACTCAATTTGTAATCATAAACGGTATTAAAGGTGTTATCGTCCAGATT
This sequence comes from Bacteroidales bacterium, assembly GCA_021740625.1. Lineage (GTDB taxonomy): Bacteria > Bacteroidota > Bacteroidia > Bacteroidales > JAIOZK01 > JAIOZK01. Next base: position 42,614 of record JAIOZK010000014.1, on the reverse strand, counting down.
TGTGATGTATAACTGAAAGGTATCTTTGAGGGAATTGGTTGGATTTGTGAGGTACTGATCGTAAGGCATCATTTCATAATCCCTGATCATGGAAGGTGAGCGTTCCACAAATCCGATGTCGCGATAAAAGGTATCTGCGGCCGATCTGCCAATGTTCAGGTATACATAATCGATGTTCCACATATCAGAATTGCTCCTGAGAGATGCCGTTTCATCCAGGCTTGCATAGTTGAAAAAGCGAAAGAAAAAATCGGGACGGTAATACTTTGCACTGTCCAGTATGGGGATGATCACCTGCTTCGAATAAGTCCCATTGTATTTCTGGAAACTGTCAAGTTTCATGCCCTGGGTGCTCCACACATCATTCCAGTTAATTTCAGGATAATAGATTGAATCACAGGGAACCATTACATAGTCATCATAATACAGCGTGTCGAAAACCGGCATACCCAGGGTTGAATCGCAGGGACTGTAAAGGGTGTCACCCGGAAAGACAGTGTCATTTGGACTGATCAGGTAATCACTTAATGCAACTTGAATGGAATCTATTGAATAAAATACGGAATCTTCACCGTAATGGCCGAATTGCAAAACCAGGGAATCCTGTTCCTGGGGATGATCACCGTAACCCTGGGGCTGATAGAAAAAACTAAAATATACCGAGTCCTGTGTTGTAATGGCAGCGGGTATGGGTTCGAAGACCGAATCGAGCCGGATGGGTCTGGAAGTTAAACGGTCGGCTAGAAAGGGAAAAACACTGGCATTGGAATAAATGTAACCGTTGGCATCAATGGCATCCAGTGTTGCCACGCCCAGGTTGGCTGAGAATTTACCAAAATCTTTGTTCACAAATGCTTCATTATCGAGCCAGCGGGATGTATCGGGATAGGGGCCCGATTTCTTGAAATCGTCGAAAAAAGGAAGTACCACAGGAGTCCAGGTTTCAAGTTTGCTTGATTTAAGACTTGTTTCAGCTTCTTTTTTAAGGTATTCTTTGAGGACAGGATTCTCTCCCAGCCCGACCACATATTCCTGAGAAAAGGAAATATGTGCAAATGCCAGCAGAAAAATAATATATGCTAATTTCTTCATGCTTATTCTTGTTCTTGAAGTTCTCTTAATTCCAATGGGTCAAGTGTTGTGGAATCCATTGCAGTGGTATCGGGTAACAAACTCTCGAGATATTTATCAAAATCGAAATTCAGTTCCGAACGATACCAAATGTTGATGTAATCCCCATGGGGTAACAAAGTGTCAGAATCCCAGGCGGGTTCTTGCTTATAAACCCTTACGCTGGAAGTATCTTCAACATCCAGATAGTATTCTTTTCCGATGTTGAAAGTTCCTTTGTAGATCAGGTCATGGGCGCGGCTTTTCTTTTTCCCGATCAGGAAAGGTACAGGAACTTTGTTGTTCGACAAACCCCGTCCGATAACCAGATCTATTCTTGTTCCTACCTTGATCAGGGTTCCCGGTTTGATGGTATCGCCGAGATACATTTGGGCCAAGATTGCATTTTCGGCAAAATGTGATACATAGTTAAGATAATTGACTTTCAGATCAGATGTTTTTAGCTCAACAAGGGCCTGCCGCAGGCTGAGATCGACCAGGTTAGGCATGGGTACTTTTTCGGGAAGTTTTGCCACAATGGTAATATAAATCTTCCTGCCTTTTTTAACTTTTGCATATGGTAAAGGATCCTGCTGTATGATGCTGCCTTTCTCTGCATCAGGGTCATAGACCGAGTCCATTACAATAAAGCTGAACTCTTTCTGTAGGTTTTCATTTCTGATGTCTTCCAGGGTGGAACCGGTGAAATCAGGGACCAGTATGGTATCTCCATGCCGGGTGTAAATCGACAAAACCCAGAAAACAAGTAAGAAAAGGATGGCAGTGATAATGACCGCGATTCCGAGATTGATATAAAACATCCTTTTTTTGAGAAATCGAAAAAACCGCATTTATTTGTACTTTTACTTTGGCTTACATGCAGATACCGGAATTACGGCAAATTATCATTATAACTGAGTTTCCGGCCCTTTATTGTTTGCTGTAAGCAAAGATAATCAAAACCCGAGGAATACGTTACTAATTGACATAGCTGAAAATTTATGAGCCGAAAAAAAATCGCCATCCTTGCCGGGGGAGATTCCGGGGAATATGAAGTATCCATCAACAGCGGAAATGTTGTACAGAATTCACTGGACAAAGAAAAATATGAAGCCTATCTGATCATTTTCCAGGGCAGCAACTGGTTCTGTGAAATACATGATCAGAAGTATTTCATCGATAAGAATGATTTTTCTCTGCTGATCGATGATGAAAAAATACGCTTCGATTGCGTTTTTATAGCCATCCACGGCACGCCCGGAGAAGACGGAAAAGTGCAGGGATACCTTGAAATGATGAATATTCCGTACTCAACCTCCGACTGGATCGTTTCGGCACTGACATTCGATAAAAGATATTCAAAAGCCGTGGTTGAGCAATTCGGGATTTTGCAGGCCAATACACTTTATTTTCAGAAAGGAGATCATGATATTAAAAATAAAATTATCAAAGAACTGGGTGTGCCCTGTTTTTTAAAACCCAACAAGGGTGGCTCAAGTGTGGGGATCAGCAGGGTGATGCGGAATGAGGAACTGGATGAAGCCATCAGGGTCGCTTTCAGGGAGGATGATGAAATACTGGCTGAGGAGTATATTCAGGGGACTGAGATCACATGCGGTGTGATCCGCTACAAAGAGCAATTGATCGTAATGCCTTTGACAGAGATTGTCAGTAAAAATGACTTTTTCGATTATGAAGCAAAGTATACCAAAGGCATGGCCGATGAAATTACACCTGCCCGGGTTGCTCCTGAAATCGAAAAGGAGTGTAAAATGCTGTCTTCTTATTTGTATAACCAGCTCAATTGCAAAGGCATCGTGAGATTTGATTATATCTTTAATGAAAAGGGAATGTTTTTCCTGGAGGCCAATACGGTACCAGGATTATCCGAAGCAAGCATTGTTCCACAGGAGGCCGAAGAAATGGGGATTTCCAGGGGGGAATTGTTTGAGATGGCCATAGAAGATGCGCTTTACAGAAAAGAAGCAGGTGGACGGGAGTAAATGTTGGCTGTCGGCACTCGGCAGATACCCTGCTTTATACCTGTTTGCTCAGGAAGATGGCCAGCTTGCTTGTGGCAACTGCACGGTGACTGATCTTGTTTTTTTCTTTTAGCGGCATTTGTGCGAATGAACGTTCATATCCAATGGGCCTGAATACCGGATCATAGCCAAAGCCATCCGATCCTGATGGAGTTTTCTGAATTTCGCCCTCTATGCAGCCTTCAAAAGTATAATACATATCATTCAGGAAAAGGGAGATCACGGTTTTAAATCTTGCGCGTCTGTTTGTTTTACCCTGCATCTCTTCCAGTAGTTTGTTGATATTCTTTTGTGCATCCTGCTCGGGGCCTGCGTACCTGGCAGAATGAACACCAGGTCTCCCATCAAGGGCATCCACCTCCAAACCGGTATCATCTGCAAAGCAGTTTTTGCCAAATTTTTTATATACAAACTCTGCTTTTTGCCGGGCATTTCCTTCCAGGCTATCCTGTTCTTCGGGGATTTCTTCAAAACAATCAATATCCATTAAACTGCGTATATTGATTGAATTGCCGAGAATATCCCTGATTTCCTTTAATTTATGTTCGTTGTTGGTAGCAAATACAATTTCCATAGTTGTGCAAGATAAAAAAAACGGATAGTTTGACAAAACTACCCGTTCTATATCTTGTTAATTCTGATTTACGGAAATACAATACCGGGATAATTACCAACGATTACCTGTGGTATATTGGCTTCATAATGCGCATTGATTGCTTCAATCATATAATTTGCCAGCAGGGCATTACCCCTTGCGTTCAGATGTATTGCATCCAGTGAAAAGAGTCCTCCTTCGATGAACCTGGTACTGAAACTGATCCCGTCGAAAGCCATCCCGCTTTCAAAGTCCTGCATAATGGAAAAAGCATCCAGTACCGGCAGATCGTACTGGGCCGCCAGTGTATTGATGGTATTATTGTAGGCCTGGATGGAAGCATTGATCGATGCTTGTTCATCCTTGTCGAGGATAAACATATCCGGTATAGGATTGGGTGAAAGTGTACTTGTACTGGCTGACCCAAGCCCCTCACATTTAATTTTATCCGTTGGCAGTGTTAGCAGAAAGAGATCCCCTTCTTCTGTTCTGGAATAGTTATTACTCCCTGCATCAAATACAACAAATGCATTGGGTCCCGCCTGGAAACTGATCTCAGGATGTCCGTGCTGCTCATAGATTTGTGTCAGCATCAGTGCCTGTTCTTCGTCAAGTACAAGACCATTCCAGGGCAAAGATGCGCTAATGGTAGTGAAAAACGGGATGCTGTGGATTTCCGGGATGTTGATCAATATCCCCTGTAGATCAGAATTGACAGCAAAAATATTATCGAGGATCAGTTCGTAGGCTTCGGCAAAAATTTCTGTGGGGGTTACTCCGTTATCCGAACCTACCAGGGCGGAACCCAGAATATCGTTGCTTCCGATCCAGAGTGAGAAGAAAGTAGGATTTGCCAGCATGGCATCAGCAATAACCGTTGTGGTATCGTGGGAAGCAAATCGAACAAAGTAGGGATTTGAAAAGGGCGAGTTTTTATTCCCGTATTGATTGAATAACAGATGCTGGATCATGGCCCCGGGAACACCTACATTATTATAAGGGCCGGGTGTTAGGGGTGGAGCATACAATTGTTGAAAAAGTGTACCCGGATCCGGATCAGGATCAACAAATACGGGTTTCAGGCTGTATTCTCCCGTACCCTGTCCGCTACAATCTTTGTCTTCCACCAATCCCAGTTTGTATTTGGTAGTCAAGGTAACGATTCCACCATTTGAGGAAATACCAACACCTTCCTCCGTGTTGATCAGGGGTTGTTTAAAATCTCCTCCGCCAACCAGCTTAAATTGGCCAGCCAGTATTGCAGGAAATGAATTTTCCTGTCCCGATGTATAGAGGGCTGCGTCAGCAAAACCTGCGGTAAGTGAGTTACCGATGGCAACATAAGAAGAGAGATCGGCTTTGCCGCTTGAATAATTAAAATCTTCCTTGAGGTTGGGTTCGCAGGAAACCAGTACCGTTAAGATTAATATATATATGATTCCTTTATATTTCATGATTTAAATATTTTGGTTAAAAACTGTAATTAAGACCTATTCCGGGTATCATTGTCAGGGTTTTATAAGTTCCGGCAAAACCTCCCGGTTCATATTGCTTATCAGCCTCCAGGCCATGCAGTTGAAGGTATGACAGGTCGATGTCAAGTCTTGGTACTGGAGAATAGGTCATGCCCAGGGTAAATGCAAGGGTGTTCAAACTGACTGTTTCAGGAGTAAAGTAATCTTTGTTGGTAGGGGATGGGTCGTAATAAATACCGCCCCTGAAAGTAAATTTTTCATTCAGTTTATATTCTGCCCCGATCCTTGTGATCCAGGAATCCTCGTACAAACGTGGGTTGCTGGAATTCAAACCCTCAGGGTTCTTGGTGAAAGTGAATTTCAAAGAATCATAAATATTCCACATCACCCAGTTAACTTCTGCAGCCAGTGTTAGCTTGTCGTTAAATGCATAAGCAAGTCCGAAATCCAGGTTGGCCGGAAGGGGCAACTCCGCTCCAAATGTATTGTCGGCAGGAATGGAGGTTTGCAATGCCGTGGGAACGTCTCTAAAAGTAGCATCACCCTCTTCCACTTCCATGATAATTTTAGACCTGTAGTTGACTCCGAAGCTGAGTTTTTCATTGGGTTTGAAGTACATACCTACATTAAAACCAATGCTGCTGGTATTCCCGTCGAGTTCGGCAATAGCATTGTTCACACCTGGAATTGCCCGGTTTAATTTGACATTGCCGGTGGCGTATATGAAGCCGGCTCCAATTCCAATTTTGTCGGTGATCTGGTAAGACACTGTGGGTTGAATAAAAACCGCCATCAGTGAGATGTCCTGGACCAGGTATCTTCCGGCCCATTCTTCAGGCCATTTGGCGCTGCTACCATAAGGTGTATATGCGCCCACGCCGATGCTGATCTTATCTGTGATCTTGCCCGAACCGTAGATTCCAAAAGGAGTGCTCAGCGGATTGTCAGTTCTTTCTTCATAATCAGTATTTTTCATACGAAAGATATGATTAGACAAAATACCACTGGCTCCAAGAGTAAAATTGTATTTGTTCTGCAGGAAGGATAAACTCCCCGGATTGTAAAAAATGCTGCTGGCATCATAGCTGAAGGGAGAACCAATCAGACCGATGCCGGTTTGTTTCTGGCCTTGCAGCCTGACCTGGTAACCACCTGCTGTTGCTGTTATGGAAGTAATGAGAAACAGGCAGATGCCAAACGTAATGAACCTCCTCATAGTAGTAAATTTTGGTTAATAAGGGCGCAAGATAAGAAAAAAATCAAGAAACAAATTTTCAAAGGCTTTGACCTTCAGACAAGACTTGTATGATTATCTGCCTGTAAAAGAAATACTGAAATATTTCAGGAATTTGAACCAATAATTGATTGCGTGCAAGAGGCCTGCAAGGATTACAAAACCGATAAAGAAAGCAAATATAGCTTCAACAAATGAATCGGTTTGGTATAAATTGAAAATTTGGATATGGCCGAACATTGCGGAGACAGGGGTATATATCATCATCAATGCCAGAATCGTTACCAGTGTCAACAACGAAAGCGAAACAATGCCCAGAAAAGGTTGTAATAGAAAATACAGAATTCGGTTCCAGTTCCTTCGCTTGGAAGCAAAATGTCTGAATACCTGGATTTGTGTTGAGTTGGGCGGTGGGAGGGGAGATTCGATCCTGGGGATTTCCCAGCGAAGAAGAAAAAAGCATACTTTATTATTTATGCGAACCAGCAAACGGGCATATAAAAAGGCAAGATTAAGCAAGGATGACCCAACATAAACAGGCATCAGGACCAAGCCCACAACAAACAAAACAAACAGCGGCAAAGAGATGAGCAGGTAAAAGGGCAATTGAATGATTGAGAAAATCATGTGCAGATAAGTTTGCCAGCTCACGATAGGATCGAAAAGTTTATGCTTATCATAATCAGGGTCGTCCATTGAAAAAATATTGCTCATAGCTCTCTCGGTTTTGATGAATTTCCAAGGCTCCAGTCGATCTCCTGCCTGCCAATTTTTTTCAGTATTTTATTGGTTTTTGAGAAATGCCTGCATCCGAAAAATCCCCGGTTTGCAGAAAATGGAGAAGGATGGGGAGCTTTCAATATATAGTGCCGTCCGGTATCGATGAGCTCTTCTTTATCCTGGGCAAATTTTCCCCAGAGTAAAAAAACGATCCCAAAGCGTTCTTCGGATAACTTTCTGATGGCCTGGTTTGTGAATTGCTCCCATCCTTTCCCCTGGTGGGAACCGGCCTGGTTGGCCCTAACGGTGAGGGTTGCATTCAAAAGGAGCACGCCCTGTTTTGCCCAGTGTTCCAGATTGCCGTGTTTTGGAGGAGGAATTCCCAGGTCATTCTCTATTTCTTTGAAAATGTTTTGGAGTGATGGGGGTGGTTTTGTCTCCTGTGGAACCGAAAAACTAAGACCGTGGGCCTGTCCTTTGCCATGATAAGGATCCTGCCCAAGGATTACTACCTTAACCTGATCGAAAGGGGTGAAATTAAATGCATTGAAAATTTCAGGACCGGGAGGATAAATCTGGTGATTATTTCTTTCCTCGAGCAGAAAGGACTTTAAGATCATAAAATAATCAGTCCTGAACTCATTTTCCAAAGCAAGCCCCCAGCTCTTTTCTATTTCAGGTTTTGGAGTACTCATGGCTTCATTTGATTGTTAAAGGTTCCAACAATATCTTGATCTTTTTTTTGTTATATTACTACAAATAGATTTTCTTTGTACCAAAGAAATTAAAGCAAAGTAAAGTTATGAAAAAAGTATTAATTGTTGTGGCAGCAGTTTTTCTTTTGGCCGTGATGGCTTCCTCCTGCAAATCGGTAGACAAATGCCCTGCATACGGAGAGCATTACAAATACCAGATCGATAACAAATACTGAGAAAATTGCGGGCTATGTAATGCGCACATCAATATTCATACTGATCCTATTTGCCGGTATATTTATTTGCGACCTCAATACGCAAGCCCAGCAGATTTCCAGCGAAGAATACAGTATAGACAGCGTAATTTATAAGCACACCCTCAGCGGTGGAATCCTGATTCATAATCGTGGATTTGGTCTGCAGGTTACCAAAGGCAAAAACCTGAACGCAAGTAAGAACCGCTTTTACGAAGCCAGCCTTGTTAATACGAAATCACCAAAGCAAATCAGATCGATCAATCCTTATTACCCCAACTCCAAGAGTTTTGTTTATGGTAAGTTAAATGAGTTCTTTATTCTCAGGGGCGGGATGGGGTATACCCATGTCTTAAACAGAAAGCCATATTGGGGAGGTGTGGAGTTACGTACCCATTATTCAGGAGGCTTCAGCCTGGGTCTCGCAAAACCGGTTTATTTTTATGTAAATAAAAGTGCTACTACAAATACCTATGAAACGCAGCGCTTCGAGCCCGGACTTTATATTTATGAAGTGGTTGGAAGAGCACCATTTACACGGGGTTTTGGAGAAATGGGTTTTCATCCGGGTATATTTTTAAAAGGTGGAGTTGCTTTTGAATTCGGACCGGTCAAGTCAAGAATCAATTCCCTGGAAATGGGGGCCATTGTCGATCTTTTTATCAATGAGGTGCAATTGATGGCTGATAACAATCCTAAAAATGTTTTTCTTGCCTTTTACCTGAGTTACAGGTTTGGAAAGAGATACAACATATATTGATTCCGTGTTTTGTTTTCCGTGTTTTGTGTTTGGTTATTTTCTGGATTAAAAATGAAATAAAAAAAAGGTCAATCATTTCGATTGACCTTTTTTTTATTCATATTATTTTGACCAATTATTTATCTATGATCAATTTTTGCGTTTTTGTGGCTTCACCGGTATTTAACATGATGATGTAAATCCCATTGGAGAGGAATGATACGTCAATCTTTTGTTCTTTTACACCGCCTGAAAAGTCAAGCGTGCGGTTGATGTATGATTTTCCTACAAGATCCATGATGTTCAGTTCAATCTCACTTACGAGCTTGTTGTCGAGTTTTACAAAAACTTCACCCTGGCTGGGATTGGGATAAATATCCAAACTCGCATTAAAAAGATCTTCGTTGATACCAATTCCACCTTCTGTTGTAAACTTGTATACCTCACTCCAATCGCTGGTATCCGGTGTGAGTGATTTTGTGGTCATGGCTCTTACTCTCCAGAAATATTCTTTTTCCTGTTCAAGTTTGAATTGTATCTGGTACTCATGATTATTTGCATTCAATAGCTCATCATACATGATCTCGGTGAAACCGCCATTGTCTGCAAATTGCATCTGGTATGATGTTGCACCTGCAATGCTGTCCCAGTCGAGAATCGGCAGCACACCTATTCCCGTAGCCTCGTTGCTCGGTGAAGTCAGGTACACAGCCGCAATGGTATTGAATACTTCAGGTGCTGACCAATCAGACATATCGGTTTCGTGCACGGCCCTGACCCTCCAGTAATAAGGGCATCCGAAGCAGAGTCCATTCTGAAAGATGGAAGTTGAATCCACAAAAAAGGTTTCGGGATCGGTAAAGGTTTCATCCATGTCCACCTGGATACGGTATCCTGTCAATCCAGTGATCTCATTCCATTTCAGCTTGACGATCAGGTTAGTTTCTTCTCCACCAATAGGTTTGCTCAGTACAACTGTACTCAGTGTATAGAAGTTTCTGGGCAGCGACCAGGCTGTGGTATCCAGTGTATGCCTTGCCCTGACACGCCAGAAAATATTAGCTCCAAAGGGCAACTCACTTAAATTCACTGATTCGGTTGAATCGTTGTTTGATGGTACACTGACAATGTGTGAATAGGGGCTGTTAAAGGCTGCATTCATGAAATCAAGTACAAGTCCGTTTTCACCAACGGCATATCCCATGCCATTTGCGTAGCTCTGGTCGTTTACGATAATGTCGACACCACTGGTTGTTTCCATCCAGTTTGTTCCATCATACATCAAAAGGTAACCTTCTTCACCAAAAGCATATGCTGTATTTTCATTCAAAACTGCCAGTGTAAAAATATCATCGCTGCCATCTACTTCTACCAGCATCCATTCGGTTCCGTTCCAGTGATAAATCACACTTTTTTCACCGGCTACCCAAACATCTTCCTGGCTGTTGATGACGATGGTATAAAGATCATCATCCTGCGACTGGTCGGTCCATGCTCCCTCTGAATACACATAGATAGTACCGCCAAAACCGGCTGCAACGCCAAAGTCTGCATTCAAAAACTGTATATCCTGCATTTCATCTCCGAATTCGGTTTCATCTTTTGTCCATGATGTACCATCATAAGTGTAAAGGAAACCATCTGTACCCGTGGTATAACCCATATTTTCGTCTATCATGTAAACCGCATTGAATCCTTCCAGGTCATCTTCCGGGCTTTGATCATCCCAGGTTGTTCCGTCATACATATAAATACTTCCTTCCGAGCCAACAACCCATCCCATATTTTCGTCCAGGAAGTAAAGATCGTAAAGGTCTGCATCAATGCCTGTTTCCATGGAGTTCCATACGGTACCATCGTAGTGAAGCACTGTTCCGTTGTCTCCAACAACAAATACATTGTTTTCATCTACTGTAAAAATCCCGTGCAGGTTATCGCTTGTTTCAGCATCGATCTGTTTGAAATAGAAATTGGTATCCACCTGAATATCGAAATACTCAGCACCGGATATCAGTTCCCATTTCACTTCCTCATCCGGAGGATTGTCCGGATCATTATTGGATGGATTTGCCAGCTCAATGGTATTCAATACTACAAATGATCTTTTTTCGGACCAGTATGATGTGTCTTCGTCATCCCAGGCCCTTACCTGCCAGAAATAAGTTTCCCCAAAAAACAATTCATTGGTTTTATATGAGGAGAACTCAGTGATTGACATGAAGGGATCTGAGAAGTTCGGATCGCGGTCCAAACGCACTTGATAGTGAACTGGTGAAGTTCCTGCAACTGCATTCCAATTTAGTGTAACATTCGGGTTTTGGTGCATCTCGCCATTTTCCGGAGCTACAAGTTCGGGGGTATAAATCCTGTTCTGGGCGAGAATAAAACCACTGATTAATAATAAAATGAAAGCTGTAAAAATCCTTTTCATTGTATTTATTTTTTTTGATTACAAAATTTATTTAACAACCATGAATTTAGCAGTAGATAGAGAATTACCGGCCTGAATTCTGATGAAGTACATGCCTTCAGGCAGGCTGCTGATGTTGTAATTAACTTCATGTTTACCGCTTGTTTTTTGTCCAAGGCTGATATGGTCGAGCATTTTACCATTGATATTGTAAATGCTGATTTCCGTTGAAGTGGCCTTTGTCAGTTCGAAGGTTATCATGGCATTGGATATTGCAGGATTCGGATAAATATCAATGGAGACATCGCCAGCAAGGGGCGTAAATTCATTTTCTTCAATGTCAACAGGTTTTTGATATTTATCGGATCTGAATAATCCCCTGCCATATGTGGCGGCGTAAATCACACCATAGTTGTTGGTTCCCGCGTATTCTTCCCAGATCGTATCCGAACCCTGTGGGATGGGAACATAATCGGGAAGTTTTTTGATTGTTTGCTGTGTGAGCATCATTACCGGTACATCACTCATATTTAATTTTGCAGGTGTCCAGCTTGGATTTGTTGTGGAAGTGTTTTCCGAAGTGTAAACTCCGTGTTCTGTGCCGATCAGCACCAGGTCATTATCTTCCGACATTTCAATTAATGATGCGTATACCGGCATTTTGGGCAGGTCACCCTGGATTGAATTGAAATCCGGAATTGAATCAAGGGCGTTATCGGTGCGGTATACATAGTTGTCATTTCCGTAATTGGCCATGGTTACGATAAGCTTTTGTGGATTCTGCGGATCCACACTTATCGAAGTAATGGCCTGGGTGTTTTGTTCACCTGTTGCAGGATCGATGATCGGGATCATCTTGGTGGAGATGATGCATTTATCACTGCTGCAATCTGCAGTTTCTTCTGTGAATGCAGTTGCAATGTTGGACATTCTGTAAAGATGTCCGTCCTGGGTACCCACATAAAGCTGATTGGCGTCATCCGAACTTGCCATGCATGAAGGTACGCCTGTAAATTCAGTATAATCATCGTTGGCAATTTCCCACCATACTACATTGCGTCCAAAATCAAGTACTGTCAGGCTCATAAATATATGGTCTCTGACACCCATGAAAAATTTGGATTGAACTTTATCCTGCACCTGCAGTGAATCTCCAGGAAGCAGCGCCTCCTCCAGCGTTGTATAGAAAGGGTAACCGCGGTTGTTACTTTGAACCTGGATGACATCTCCCTGGGCATATTCTTTATCTGCATGAAAATACACAGAATCTCTGGAGTTTTGATCATCAAAACTTTCCCACAGCAGTGTTGGAACCAGGAATGTGCTCTGGATCAATGATGTATCATTACCCATGAAAGTTGAGATAGAGAAGCTTTCAAAATAATCATCCGTCCTTTTGAATCTTGCACCGGTTGCATTCCTGCTGATAACGGCAACAGCCGGATCAATTTTGGAAATCTGGGAATATCCCCCACTTCCATTGTAAAGATATAGTGCATCTTCGATCAGTTCATAAACCTGTTTTCCTGTTTTGGGTGTATTTCCTTCTCCATCGATGGCAATAACGCCATTGTCCTGTGCTCCTCCAACAACGTATTTTTTTATGCCTGAAGGATTCACAGTGTAAAACTGTCCGGTTATCAGGGATTTTTTTATCGGCTCAAACTCATAGGTAGAACCTGAAATCAATCCGTAATACAATCCACCGCTTGTGGCGATAACAAATTCATTATTGTTGCTTGGGTGGAAGATATAATCGTGATGTCCTGCATGAACATAGAGATTGAATGTCGGGGGAAAAACTTGAGAGGATCTTTGTTCCCACTGGTAATAACCCTCGGGATGGAATTTTTCACCCTCCCATACCTGGTTGGCTCCCACGAGGATTTTACCGGGTTGATTGGGGTGAACGCGCATGGCATTGCTGTACATTCCATACTGTCCGTAGATATCGATAGAATTGTTTTCTCCCGGAAGGATGATCCTCCATGTATTTCCTTTGTCTTCCGACACATAAATATTGATCAGGCTACCCTCAATATCTTTGATCGCACTGGCGTACATAACATTGGGATCGGATGGTGCGATGGCATATTTCATTGATCCCAGGTAGATTCCCACAGCACTGGCTTCAGGATTTGGCAAACTTTGATTTCCTCCTTTGTATGGTGCATAGGGATTTACCACGTTAAATGTGTAAGAAGTATCGGATCCGTCATTTGCACTTGCAGAAATGCTATAGTCTATTGCATCTTCCACAATGAAGTAAATATTTTCGGGATATGATGCTGTATTTTTGAAAACAAACTCGTTGTCATTATATACAAAAGTATAACCGCCAACATTTGTAATAACAGAACCATCGGATGCTACCTGCACATCCTGGCACATTTCTTCCTGCATGGGTGTGGTAACCCGGCTGCTTTCTTCAGCAATGGTGTCCATCGTAAAGTCAGTAGTATCTGCATTGTAATAAGTGATCTCATCTCCATTGACTTCAAAAGAATCACATACAATGGTAATGCTGGCGTTTATCATGTAAGCGGCACTATCGATTGCAATTGTCGGGTTCATCCATGTTGCGCCCCCATCTTCCGAATACTTTAGGCCATTATTTGTAGCGGCATATAATCTCCCTGTGTTGTTATCTATGTCAATTTGATTGATAAAAGCCCAGCTATCTTCATCATCGTTGGGACTGGGTTTGGTAGATTCAAGCAAGCTGAAGTTTTCACCATCGGTTGATTTATAGATTCCGGAGCCGGCCAGACCGCCTGAATAACCCATTTCGCCGAAATGTGAAAAATCATTTGCATGATAGTATTCGCCGGTTCCGACATAGATGGTGCCATCATCAGCCTGCACCATGCATGAAACGAAAAGATTTTGTGTTCCGTTTATTTTGTTCCAGCTTAAACCGGCATTGGTTGATTTCCATAGACCGCCGGTAACCGCTCCTGTTATGAGGGTCTTATGCTCAGGGTCCTGGTTGTCAAAAATAAAAGCCCTGGTTCTTCCTGCAAAATTATCAGGACCTATGGCTTTCCAGTCCAGTTCGTAGCTGTCTCGATTGCTTGAACTTGCTATCTGCTGTTGTGCCTTGATAACATCGGCGATTGGTAATTTCCCCGAATGTTGATTGTTCCTCAGGGTGGTTAGATAATTTACGGCATCCGCCGCAGCGTTTCTTTCACTTTTTCCTTCCCCGTTGTCACTTTTTACCGTGAACGAAACCAAAAGAACAGAAGCAAATAATACTAGCAAATTAAAAGGTAAAACTTTGTTCTTCATATCAATAAAGATTTGTTATTAATATTTTAGAATAATCCATAAATTCCCGCAAAACAAGTCCGCAAGTTACACTTTTTTTTCATCACGGACTGAACAAAAAACCAAAAATATCAACAAAATTACGTTAATTTATTAGTTAACACAAATATAGGATATTAATAGGATCATGCGAATCAAAACAAGTTAACGGTTTTGCAAAATCAGGTAACGGTAGGGCTTCTGAAAGATGTTGCCTGGAAAATTTAATCCCTTGTCACAAGATTTTTTATAGCTTTGTCCGGCAAAAAACTATTGAATATGAAGGATATAATTGTCAGTGCATTTGTATTAAATTTCTTACTGATTGGTTTTGCAGCTCAGGCTGTAAATGACAACAAAGATACGGCATACCTCTTTGTGCCTGTTTATGATGTCGAAACAACTACTGTGAAAGATCAGCACAGATCCGGCACCTGTTGGGATTTTGCAACGGTTTCATTTTTGGAAAGTGAGCTGATCCGAAAGGGAAAGGGGCATCATGATCTGTCGGAAATGTTCATCATCAATCATTCCTACCCGTACAAAGCTGAATTGTATGTGAGGTACCATGGGAAAAATAATTTTGGGCCGGGCGGTCAGGGTCATGATGCGATTTATGTCGTCGATAATTATGGTATTGTTCCGGAAGAAGTTTATGAAGGTATTAAATATGGTAGTGAAAAACATAATCACGGTGAGCTGGATGCCATGCTGAAAGGAATGGTGGATGCAGTTATAAAGAAAAGGGGTGGAACGATCACACCGAAGTGGAAAGAGGCCGTACAGGAAGTCGTGGATGTATACCTGGGAGAAACGCCCGAAGAATTTGAATATGAAGAATCGATGTATACACCCGAATCATTTGCAGCAGCCCTGGAACTTGATCCGGATGATTATATAGAATTGACTTCTTACAGTCATCATCCTTTTTATGAACCTTTCATACTTGAGGTTCCGGATAACTGGTCGCATCAGCTATATTATAATGTACCGCTTGATGATCTGGTAAATGTCATGGAAAATGCGTTGAAGAAGGATTATACCATTATGTGGGACGGTGATGTTAGCGATAAGTTCTTTTCGCACAAAGATGGTGTTGCCATTGTTCCGGCAAAAGACTGGAATAACAAATCGGATGAGGAAAAGAAAAACACCTGCAAAATTCCCGAAGAGCAAAAAGCAATTGACCAGGAAGCCCGGCAAAAAGCCTTCAACAGCCAGCAGGCTACAGATGATCATTTGATGCACATCGTTGGTCTATACCAGGACCAGCATGGCGTGAAATATTACAAAACAAAGAATTCATGGGATACGGACTCGAATGATTTTGGTGGTTTCCTGCAAATGTCAGAACCCTACATCCGGATGAATACCATTGCGATCATGATCAACAAGGATGCCCTGCCGGACAAGATCAGAAAAAAACTTGGGCTTTGATATTGAAGCTGGAAGTTAGAAGCTAGAAGCTAGAAGTTAGAAGTTGGAAATTTGACACTAGCCTCCAGCCTCCATTATCTAGTACTTTCTTACGCTCTCCTCCGGCAGCCAACCTACACTTCCGTTGGCTATTTTAATTTCGTACCAGTTGTTTACTTCATCGGTGATTTGTACTTTGCTTCCTTCGTGCAATACAAAAAGATCGACGGCATTTTTGTTGGGAGAACTTTTAATGGTGACGGTGGGGGAGAAGACAATAGCCTCATCCTGCTTGATGTTTTCATGGTATTTCTTGAAAGCAGCGCAGAAGGAAATAGCAGTGAACAGGATCACAAGGATCCCTGTCCAGAAAGTAAAACGCTTGTATGCCGGATTATGGCTGATCAAAAACGTGACCATCAAAAGGATGAATAATATAAAACCTGCAATGACAAGAATCGACCATGTTGTTAATGAGAAATACAAATAGATTGCTTTCCACCATTTTTTGAGGAAGAATTCCGGAAGTGGTTCAATTTTATCGACGATTTTACTGTTTGCGATTTTAAGGTTATACTGTATGTCCTCGTTGTCGGGATCCAGTTTAAGGGCTTTTTCATAAAAATAGATCGCATCTGCAAGTTCATCTATTTTAAAATGAGCATTGCCCAGGTTATAATATATTTGCCATGAAACATCCCCCTGGTTCAAGATGCGCTGGTATGCTGCAATAGCATCATTGTAAAGTCCCTGATTAAAAAAAGCATTGCCCTGCCGGAAAAGGCTGTCGGGTGAGGATGCCTGCAAGCCGGCGGTGCCTGCCAGTAAAATGATTAATGTACAGATCAGTTTCTTCATCATGACAAATTTTAACGCATTTCCCTTTCAATTTTGCTGATGATCTCCAGGGCTTCCCGGTAGATATTTTCCCTGTTCTCTTCTTTACTACCCGGGGCAAATCTTGCATATTCCGTATGATGCAGGGTTTCGATAAACTGATCGATATTCTCCCGCTTGATCTTCCGGTCCGATAATGTCTGGTGCACTGTATCTATCGAAAGTTTCGACCTGGGAATGTTAAACTTGTTACTCAGGTAGCCCCACAAAGCCTGGCTTATCTCTTCATAAAACTCATTCTCAAGTCCTTCTTTCATGAATTTATGAGCTTGTTTCAAATTTTTCCGGGCCACCCGGGTAGCCCTTTTGTATTTCATCAGGCCAATATTGCTACGTTTCTTTTCCTGAACTTTCCAGGTCAATACAAACAGGATGGCGATTAGCAGTGGGATCAACAGGAATGAATAGAATTTCCATGAATTAAAGAAATATGTACCGAGTTTGTGAAAATTTACATTTCCAACCTGGATATGGCGTATATCGCTTCCGATATATTGTACATCCTCCTGGCTTACTCCGCTGTATGAAACATTGGAGTATGATTCTTTGCCTTCGAGCACATTGACACGGTATTGCGGTGTGCTCAGTGTTTTGTATTTGTTTTCCGAAATGTCAAAATAACTGAAAGAAACCGGTTCAATGGTGTATTCTCCTTCTATCCGCGGGATGATCAGGTATTCAAAGGAAACGCTGCCGGATACACCATTCTCATTTTTCCTGATATTGCTGCTTTTCTTGGGGTCGTAAACCTCAAAATCCGGGGGGAAACTGGTGTTCAGATCATCGATCAGTTCCAGATTGCCTTTTCCCGATATGGTAATTTTGAAGGTCAGGGGTTCATTTGCTGGTGTTTCATTTTTATCCAGATCGTAACGCATGTTGAAATTGCCCACAGCTCCGTTGAAATTTGCCGGGCGGCTGGATAAGGGCAAGGGTTTTACGTTGATATTGATTGGCGCGGTGACCAGTTTTTTGTTAACATATTCCACATTATTGAAAAAAGGATCATCAAAAAAGCGGTCGAAAATGGAATTTCCCGTTCTTCTTCTTTGCTGGGTTTGAACCTGCACCTGCACATCAACGATCATGGGCTCGATTTTCATTTCACCGCTTTTCTGCGGGAAGAGTGCCACCTGGCTGATTACTGCTGTAACATACTGCTCACCATTGATGATCTCCCGCCTTTGTTCGAGCTGATTGTTCCTTTCTGTAAGATCAACGGACCAGAAACCCGGGAAGGAAGGGAACTTTTCTATCGAAGGAGAGCGGGCTGCAACACGAGTATAAATCTTATAATTCACAATGATCTGTTCTCCCTGGTAAGGATTCTTGTTGTCAATCTCTGCCCTGAGAAAAATATCATCATCCGTTAGTATCTCCCGATCCTGACTCGATCTGTTGTTCTGTTGTGTACCCTGCTGCCCTGCCTGCGATGCGGATCCTTTTACAACTTTGATGCTTAAAGGATTTGATTCGTATTCTTTGCCATTGGCATTAATCTTTGCGGGTTTGATTGTGAAGGTTCCTTCCTTCAAAGCCTGTAAATAATAAGTATAACTGTTGGTAACCGACTGTGAAACCTGGCCGTTGATATTCTGAAAGCTGCTGCTTGTGGAAGCACTGGGGCCTGCTATTACCCGGAAATTTTCAAATGCGGGTGGCTGGAAATTTGATCCGTTGGCATTCAGGGAAAAGACCAGCCTGAATCTTTCGCCTGTCTGTAACACATTTTTGCAGGAAGCAGTAAATTCCGTATCCTGTGCCGGTAGTTTGCCGCTTAACAGGTTACCTGCGATTAATATGCTTGCTATGATGTATTTCATAGTCCGATTGTTATTCGTTTACCAGTCCTTTTCTGTTTTGACTGATTTTGATTTTTGTGCCTGTAATTTCAACAGTTTTTTCATGGTTTCTTTTTCATCGTCTTTCAATGCCTGCAGCATCCTTTGTGCATCTTCTTTGGATATTTTCCTGGGCTGTGATTGTGCCTGTTGTTTTTCTTGCTGATCCTTTTGCTCTCCTGGTTTTTGCTGCTGCTGTTGGTTTTGTTGTTGCTGTTGTTTTCGCTGTTGGTCCTGCTGCTGCTGTTGTTGGTTTTGTTGTTGATCCTGCTTTTGCTTTTGCTTATCTTGTTGACTATCCTGTTGGTCCTGATTCTTTTTTTGATTCTGGTTTTGTTGCTGCTGTTGCTGTTGTTGTTCTTTCAATTTCTCCTTTGCGTAGGAAAGATTGTACTTGGTATCGTAATCCTGCGGATTCAGCCGCAAAGCATTCTTATATGCTTCTATGCTTTCTTTGTACTTTTTGTCTTCCAGGTAGGAATTGCCCAGATTATGAAAGGCTTCGGCCCTTACCTTTTTGTCGGCAAACTTCCGGGTGATCTCATTGAATACTTTGGCAGATTCGGTGAAATTATTCTGCTGGTAGATGGCATCTCCCAGGTTGAATTCTCCTTTCAACGAGTTCTCGTTCTTTTCAAGTGCTTTGCGGTAATCCACTTCCGCTTCCTCGAAAAGACCTTCTTCATATTTCTTGTTGCCCTCCCTGACCAGTTTATTATCGGATTGGGCCATGCCCGGCAGATATGCCAGCACGAATAATATGACGAAGATTCTTTTTAACATAGATTTCCTCCCATTTTACAAATTAATGGCCAAATAGCCTGAACTTATCCGACCATTTGCTTTTTCTGTCGAGAATAATCAGTTCCAATGTTAACAATAAAACTGCAACTGCGATAAAATATTGAAAGCGATCTTCATAATCTGAGAATACCCTGCTTTCGAATTCGGTCTTTTCCATTGCTTCTATCTCTTCAAAGATCTTTTCCAGTCCTGCACTGCTGTTATTGGCAGTGACATAAATGCCATTTCCGGCAGATGCGATCTGCTGTAACATGGTTTCATTCAACTTGGTGATGACCGTATTGCCCTGCCGGTCTTTTTTATATCCCACCTTATTTCCATAACGATTTACGATGGGGATGGGTGCACCTTCGGGCAGCCCCATGCCGATGGCATACACATCGATATCTTTTTCGGCAGCCAGCCTGGCCTGTTCTACAGCATCTCCTTCATGGTTTTCCCCATCGGTGATAATAATAATGGCTTTGCTGTGATCATTGTCGTCGAATGAATTAACAGCCATTTCGATGGCCTGCCCGATGGCGGTACCCTGTGTTGGTACGATGTCGGTGGAGATGGTCGACAGGAAAAGCTTGGCAGCAGCGTAGTCCGTTGTAATGGGTAACTGCAGGTAAGCTCTTCCGGCGAATATAATGATGCCGATGCGGTCGCCCGATAAACCATCGATCAGATCGGAAATGGATTTTTTCGCACGCTCCAGGCGGCTGGGCTTAATGTCCTCAGAAAGCATGCTGCTGGATACGTCCAGGGCGATCATTATATCGATCCCTTTGCGTTCCACCTCCTGCAGTTTGCTTCCTACCTGTGGATTGGCAATGCCGATGACCAGAAAAATATATGCCAGCATCAGTACAAAAAACTTGGTGATGGCTCTGCTGCGGGAATAAAAGGGGATTAGTTGTGAAAGGATCTGCCATTCTCCAAATTTCCTGAATGATCTTTTTTTCCAGTTCATCATCAGGATGAAAATGATGATGAAAACCGGTATCATCAGCAATGCATATAAAAATTCTATGTTTTCAAATCTTAAAAGATTCATTTATGGCAATGTTTTAAAAACCGTGTTCCTCAATAAAAACTCAACAACAAACAATCCCAGGGCGATCAGCGCCAGCAGCAGGAATTCCTCGTGTTTGCGTGTGAATTCGGTGACATCGATCTTGGATTTTTCAAGTTTATCGATTTCATCGTATATATCTTCCAGTTTCTGATTGCTGGTAGCCCTGAAATATCTTCCATCGGTCATGGCTGCAATTTCTTTCAGAAGTTCCTCGTCAATTTTAACCTCTATCTGCTGCATATGTGTGCCAAAAGCCGTAGAAACAGGGTAGGGGGCCGTACCTCTGCTACCCACGCCTATCGTATAGATCCTGATGCCATACATCTCTGCAATTTCTGCAGCAGATTTCGGATCCAGGGCTCCTGCATTGTTCTCGCCATCGGTGAGCAAAATAATCACCTTGCTCACGGCTTTGCTTTCCTTGAGCCGGTTCACGGCAGTCGCCAGTCCGTCGCCAATGGCGGTACCATCTTCCAGTATACCGCTTTTGATATCTTTGAAAATATTGCTGAGCACAGAGTGATCTGTTGTTAGTGGGACCTGTGTGAAGGTTTCCTTGCTGAAGACTACCAGGCTGACCCGGTCGTTGGGCCTGCCATTGATGAAATCCTGGGCCACACTTTTGGCCGCCTCCAGCCGGTCGGGTTTCAGGTCCCTGGCCAGCATGCTGGAGGAGATGTCAAGTGCCATAACAATGTCGATCCCTTCCACAGAAACATTCTTTTTGCTGGAACTGCTTTGTGGCCGGGCCAGGGCAATGATGAGCAATGCCAGGGCAAGCATTCTGAGTACAAAAAGTAAATGTATCAGATACTGCCTGAGACTTTTCCTGTTTTTTTCAAATACCGAAGTTGTCGATAACTGTATTTCTGCATGCCTGCTCTTGTGCCTGAGCCAGTACCAGGCAATCAGGGCAGGTATCAACAGCAACAACCAGAAAAACTCCGGGTTGGCAAATTCTATGTTTTTCCACAGACTACTCATTTTCCTTCTGCACTTTTTCTGTTAATGCTTTGTTTTCCTCTTCCGGTTCATTTTCCTCTTTTCTCCGGAAGCTGTTTTCTACAAAATACTTTGCATTCAGCCAGCTTGTGTCGTTGTCTGAAGGCAGTGGTTTTTCTTTGGCAAATTTTACCATGTCGGCCAGTGAAAAAGTGGATGCGATCTTTTCCAGAGATTCTCCATCCGGATGCAGCGCCTGCAAATGTTCCATAATTTCGAAGCTGGTCATTTCCATGGCCATGATGTCAAACCTTTCTTCTATGTAAATCCTGATGATATCCGTTAGTTCGGTATAGTATTCTTTGAGTTTTCCTTCCTGCCAGAGTTTCTTTTGTTTCAGTTGTTCCAGATCGTTCAGTGCCTGGATGTGAGGTGGTAACTTTGGTTTTTGCCGTACCGGGATCAGGGGTTTTGCTCTTTTGCGGGCATAGGTATAATACCAAATGGCGGCTGCAATGATCAGCAATCCGATTCCGGTCAACAACCAGGGCAAGATTTCGGCAAAGGTAAGGGGAGCATCCATAGGGCCTTTGATGGGCTTGATGGCTTTGGTGGTATCCACGGGAACGGTCAGCACATGCAGATCCTGTATGTCTGAAATGCCAATATAACTTGTGGTATCATCGGGCATGTTGAAAGCAATCCTGAAAGGACCTATACTATGTGTGCCGGAGTCAAAAGAGGTAATGGTATATTGTTGCGAAAGTTCAAGCAGGTTGTTTTTCCTTGCAGAATCCAACCCGGAACTGTTGATGATTTCAATCTCTGAAGTCAGGGTGTCCTGGAAAACAGGCCAGTTTACCTTTGCCTTGGCGGGTCCTGTAAACAGCAGATCAAATGTTATCTGGTCACCGATCAGGATGCTGTCCTTTTCAAGTTTTGCCGATATGCGGGTTTGTTGTGCCGGTGAAGCAAAACCGGCAAATAACAGGATCGTGAGCAATATTAATTTGTATTTCAGCATCATCTTATCTCCTGGCCTCTCTCTTTTTAAACAAGTTTACAAGTGGTTTCACATAATCCTGATCCGTTGCAATGCTGGCATGATCAATGCCCGACTTCAGGAAGACGTTTTTCAGGTAAAACCCATGTTCCTGTATTTTCTGCCTGAAGATATTGCGGAGTTTTTTATCGCTGGTGTCGATCCACATGCTTTTACCGGTTTCAGCATTTTTAACCCTGATCATACCAATGGCTGGCATTTCAGTTTCCCGTCTGTCGTATATCCTCAGGCCGATCAGGTCATGTTTCCTGCTGGCGATCTGCACGGCATCTTCGAAACCGGTATTGATAAAATCTGAGATCAAGAAGGCGATGCATCTTTTCTTGATGGCATTGGTCAAAAACCTAAGCGCTCCGGCAATGTCGGTTTCCCTGTGTTCGGGTTTGAAATCGATCAGTTCGCGGATGATCCTCAGAATATGCTTGGTTCCCTTGTTCGGAGGTATGAATTTTTCGATTTTATCGCTGAAAAAGATCACCCCGACCTTATCGTTGTTCTGGATAGCGGAAAATGCAAGCACGGCTGAGATTTCAGTGATGAGTTCTTCTTTCAGTTGCTTTTTGGTTCCGAATTCATTCGAGCCGCTTACGTCTACCATCAGCATCACTGTCAATTCGCGTTCCTCCTCGAAAATCTTCACATAAGGATGGTTGAAGCGTGCGGTTACATTCCAGTCGATGTTCCTGATATCGTCCCCGTACATGTATTCACGAACCTCGCTAAAGGCCATCCCGCGTCCTTTGAACACGCTGTGGTAATGACCGGAGAATATCTGGTTTGATAAGCCCCGTGTCTTGATCTCGATCTGCCTTACTTTCTTGAATATCTCTTTTGCTTCCAATGTTCCGTTTGAAGTTTGTTGTTTGTTGTTTATTGTTTGTTGTTTTTGGTTTGACATCTATTTCCGGTCCGGGTGCCCTGAATTTCCGGCCAGGTTAACCTGAATTCCTTCCCCGGTCACCCTGAGCGAAGTCGAAGGGTCGAAGGGTCGAAGGGTTAAGGAACTTCAACCGTGTTCAATATTTCACTGATGATATCCTCTGTTGTGATATTTTCCGCTTCTGCCTCGTAGGTTAATCCGATCCGGTGACGCATTACATCATAAGCAACGGCACGGATATCTTCGGGGATTACGTAACCACGCCTTTTGATAAAGGCAAAGGCTTTGGCAGCCAGCGCGAGGTTGATGCTGGCGCGTGGTGAACCACCGTATGAGATCATCCCGTCAAATTTCTTTAACTTGTTTTCAGCGGGATAACGCGTGGCAAAAACGATATCTGTGATATAGTTTTCGATTTTTTCATCCAGGTAAACTTCGCGTACGATGCCCCGGGCTTTTAAAATATCTGTCGGTTTTATGATGGCTTTTGTTTCCGGGAAAGCACCGGTGATGTTTTCACGGATGATATGTTTTTCCTCATCCTTTGTAGGATAATTGATGATCACCTTCAGCATGAAACGATCGACCTGCGCTTCAGGCAGGGGATAGGTTCCTTCCTGCTCCAGGGGGTTTTGTGTGGCCATTACCAGGAAAGGCTCATCCAGGCTGTAGGTGTTTTCACCGATGGTGATCTGTTTTTCCTGCATGGCTTCGAGCAAAGCGCTCTGCACCTTTGCCGGGGAGCGGTTGATCTCATCGGCCAGGATGAAGTTGGCAAAGATGGGTCCCTTTTTTACCTGGAACTCTTCTTTTTTCTGGCTGTATACCATGGTACCCAGCAAGTCGGCGGGGAGTAGATCCGGTGTGAACTGAATCCTGCTGTATTTTGCTTCGATGGTCCTGGCAAGGGATTTTATGGCCAGCGTTTTGGCCAGGCCGGGAACCCCTTCCAGCAGAATGTGTCCGTTCGACAGCAATCCGATCAGCATGCTTTCTAGCATGTGTTTCTGTCCGATAATCACCTTGTGCATTTCCAGGTTGAGCATGTCAACAAATGCACTCTCTTTTTGTATGCGTTCGTTTAATTCCTTGATGTCGGTTTCTTTCATATCTTTTTTGCTGTTTTATTCAGAAACGCAAATTTATTAAATGCTTATGTCAGAGGCGTGTTAAAAAAAGTTAAAGCAAAAAGAAAGAGGAAGAGTGTAGTCGAAGTGTATCAATGTGTGATTTGAGCTTGCGACACTTTTTGGGTTTTGAGGATACTTGATTCTGAATACTTGATTCTGGATAAATGTCAAATAATCAATACACAATAACCAAGCTGACTTCCGTCAGGCAAATAATCCAATTGATGGTTGAACAGTTGATCATTGGATATTGAATGTTGGATATTGGATATTTAATATGGTTTTTCGATATTCGGCTGTACCAGCAATTCCATGTTGTCGAGGTTCAGGGCAACGAGGTTTCCGAGTTTGTCAATGTTATTATATACACAACCGGCATCCAGATTGATCGTATCGCTTCCCGATTCAATTTGATGCCGGATATGCTCCAGTGGGACTGGTGTGTGACCGTATACAAGTTTCTTTTTCCCGAAGAATTTTTTCTTGTAAGATACCTCCCGCTTCCAAACCATGGCCCTTTTATCGTCAAGCGGATTCCTGATCTTAAAATTTAAGGCAGCATGAACAAAGAAATAATCCTCCTCTGTATCTATGTAATATTGAGTGTTCCTGAAGAAACTCAAATGTTTTTCAGGAATATGCTGAATGGATTTTTGCTTCAATCTGTTGTGATGATCAATTCCGAAATTCTTCAATGTTGTATGTCCGCCGTTCATGATCCAGGTCCGGTACATTGCTGCATGGTTTGCAGATTCCAGAAGCATTTCTTCATGATTGCCTCTTAAAAAAAAGCAGTTTAAACCCTGAGCCAGGAGGGAGAAAATGTAATCGACCACAGCTTTACTGTTTGGGCCACGATCGATATAATCGCCCAGGAAAATGATTCTGTCATGGATCCCGGGTTTGATCTTATCTTCCACAAGTTTTTGCAAGTTCTGATAACAGCCGTGTATGTCTCCTATTGCATATCTCATAAAAATCCTTTGCACAATCTTTTTGCCGGAATAAGAATACAAAATTAGATATTTGTAAGCGAAAATACGATGATTTTTTTAGCACCGCTTCAGGGATATACGGATTATGTTTTCAGAAATGCCTATGCCAGGCATTTCAGCGGCATTGATATGGCCATTGCTCCTTTTGTTTCCCTGGTCAGAGGAAAGAAAGTCAAATTGACCCATCTCAAAGACCTGCTTCCCGAAAACAATCGTGGAGGTATGAAAATTATTCCACAGGTGATGGGCAATGATCCGGAACTTTTCATTACCATGGCCAAATCATTGAAAGACCTGGGCTATGATTCCATGAACTGGAACCTGGGATGCCCGGTGCGGGCCATTGCCAGAAAGAAAAGAGGATCGGGGCTTTTGCCTTTTCCCGGGGATATCGATTCCATTCTCTCCAAAATAATTCCTGCCATGGATATAAAATTTTCCATTAAGACCAGGTTAGGCTATGAATCCGTTGAAGAAGCAAATGCTTTGATGGAAGCTTATAACCGCTATCCGTTGGATTTCCTGGTGATCCATCCCAGGGTGGGGACGCAGATGTATGAAGGGGATATCCATTATTCTGTTTTTGAAGAATGGTTGAGAAAGGCAAAGATGCCGGTGATTTATAGCGGGGATATTTGGACCCGGGAAATTTACCTTGATATGAAAACAAGATTTCCGGAAGTGATTCACTGGATGCTGGGCCGTGGTTTGTTCAAAGACCTTTTTCTGGCCGAAAAAATCTCCGGGGTACTCAGCCCGGAAGATGCTGATGCGAGATTCTGGAATTTCCAGTTTGATCTGCTGGATGCACTGCAGCAAAGGATGCTCCGCGAAAGAAATGTGCTAAATAAAATGAAAGAGTACTGGAGCATGTGGGCGGAGATGTTCACAAACAAAGATATAATACTGCAGGCTTTGTATCCTCTAACCCATGTGAAAGAATTGTATCATTCATTCCACGAAATACAGCAATATGCTGCTTTAAAAGCAGGCTAAGGAATTACATTGAAAATAAGCTATTTTATTTTTTAATTCTTGTGAATGTCAGCGTTATTAAACAATAAAATTCTCTGACGTTTAAGAGATGTGTCAATCTTGTGTTTGTTGGAAACACTTTGCAAAAGTACCTAGAAATTCTACATATTGAGAAAAACTGCATACGAAATTGCGAATCACACTCAATATCTTCCAGCCAATATTGCAATGCGATTCATTTTTTGCCTGTATGTTTTACCATGATTGAAAAAAGATATTCCGGATCAAAAGGTTTCACAACAAAATCGTCCATTCCAAATTTTTCGGCTTTGGTTTCTATCTCACCCAGTGCGGAAGCCGAAAGTGCAATAATGGGCAGGTTTTTGAATTTGCCGTTTTTGTATTTCCTGATCTCTGTTGTTGCTTTGTAACCATCCATTACCGGCATTTGCAGATCCATTAAAACAATGTTGTAATCGTTAGCTTTGACTTTTTCAACGGCAACTTGCCCGTTTTCGGCAAAATCTGTAATACAATTCCAGTCATCCAGAAATCGTCTTGCCACTATCTGATTGATTTTGTTATCCTCAACCAGTAAAACCCTAACTCCTCTGAGTGTGTTGGGATTTATGTTCTTTTTGTGGCTGGCCCGGAAGATCTTTTTATCTCCTACTTTAAGCTTCAGATTAAAGAAAAACTCAGAGCCCTTTCCCGGGTTCGATATTACATGAATATCAGAACGCATCATTTTTAATAGTTTTTTTACAATGGCCAGCCCCAGGCCGGTACCACCAAATTCTCTTGTCGTGCTGCTGGATGCTTGTTTGAAATCTTTGAAAATGCTTTTGATCTTATCTTTTGGAATACCAATACCCGTATCGATTACCCTGAATTTTAATTCTACATTTTTTGGTGTTTTTTTATTCATTTCAACCCGTACCTTAACTTCTCCGTCCCGGGTGAATTTGATGGAATTGCTGACCAGGTTGTTGATAACCTGCAATAAACGTGTGCTGTCGCCAACAAGTATTTGCGGAATTCCTTCTTCAATATGATAAGTAAGTCCGATATTTTTATTCCTGGCCAGGTTGTTCATGGCATAATGCATTCCTTTTAGGAGCTCAAAGACGTTGAAATCGATCTGTTCAAGGTTCACCTTATTGCTCGACAGCTTATTGTAATCGAGGATGTTGTTAATAATGTTCAAAAGGTTTTGGGAAGAGAATTTAAGGGTAGAAAGTGTTTCAATTTGGGACTTTTTGGGATGCTCCATCAGTAGAATATTGGTGAGGCCAACAACTGCATTCAGTGGTGTTCTGATTTCATGGCTCATGGTAGATAGAAAATCGGTTTTGATTTTATTGGCTTTTCTGGCTTTATCCCTTTCCTTCTTAAGCATGCTTTCATATTCAATTCGGTCGGAGACATTTCTCACAATGGAAATAATTTCATGCTCATTCATTTTTGCCAGTCTGGCTTCGAAATGCTGGGTTTTGTTGTTCAGATACATGCTGTAATCCATTTTGTAAAATCCCTTCTTCATGCATTCCCTGATGGCGTTTTGCAGCTTTAATGAGAAGTCATTGGGAAACAAACTGAAAATATTGTTGTTGATGAAAGTTTCGGGTGTATATGCCAGCGTTTCACTGTAGTTGTTCCTGTAACTTAATATTTTACCTTCTTTTGTGAGGTGAAAGAGAATGTCGGGAATTGATTCAAGAATAGCGTTGTTTTTTGCTTCGCTTTCTTTAAGGGATTTTTCTGAGAGTTCTTTTTCATAATCATTGGCGATCATTCCGGTAATGGTTTTCAACAACTCAAGCTCCGATTTATCCCATTTTTTATGTCTTACACACTCATCAAAACCAATAAAACCGAAAAATCTCTCTCTGACGAAAAGGGGGTAAACGATGATGGATTTTATATTTTGGGGTTCAAGGATGGCTCTGACATCCTCTGGCAATTCAGTAATATCTTCGGAATATACCCTGCCTTTTTGCAATAATATCTTTCTCCAAGAAGGGATCATTTCATAAGGAATGCCTTGTAATTCATCTATTTGGGCTGCAATATCCTTGTTGCACCATTCAAAAGTATTGCTTGTGCTGTTTCCATCAGGAGAATCTTCAAAGATATAAACCCGGCTAACCTGGGTATGCTCCCCCACTTTCTGCAGGATAGGGTTGATCTTTTCATCAAAACCGGCAAGTGAATTCAAAGTCAGAGCGATTTCTGATAGCAATTCCTGCTGACGCAGGTTTTTCTGTAGCTTTAGTTCGGACTCTTTTTGACTGCTTATGTCGAGGGTAATCCCTCTAACGCCAAGTAACTTGTTGTTTTGTAAAATCCTGGATGTATAAATAAGTGCTGGAAAAGTGCTGCCATCTTTTCTGAGGCAGGTGTATTCACTATTGGATATTTCTTCACCCCGGAGTCTTTTTAAAAAGTTTCGTTTTATTCTCTCCCTGTCTTTTTTGGCTATTATATCGGTAAAATGAATCCCTTTTTTGAGATCATCCTTATTAAATCCCATGGTTTTAAATCCAGCCCTGTTTGTGTATGTAAAATAACCTTTATTGTCAGCTTCCCAGATGGGTTGCGGCAACAATTCGCTGGTTTCCACAAATCTTCGCTCGCTTGCTTTGAGGGCTTCATGGGTCACATGACTGAGCTTTTCTTCTTCCATTACGTTGATCTGCTTTTGATTTGTATTGCGATCTTTGCATCA
Source organism: Bacteroidales bacterium (assembly GCA_021740625.1). Taxonomy (GTDB): domain Bacteria; phylum Bacteroidota; class Bacteroidia; order Bacteroidales; family JAIOZK01; genus JAIOZK01. The sequence continues at coordinate 13,300 of JAIOZK010000014.1, read as the reverse complement.
GTCCGGGAGCAAGTGTATATGCAACAACTGCATGCCCGGCCGAAGTCAAATGGTTTGGTTCATCGAAATGTAAAAATATGAAAAAAATACGATAAGTAAGCCTGAAGGGGTTTGCGTCTGTTGTCCTCAATAAAGATGGCTATTCGAACAAAGGCTTTCTTTTTTTCTGATAGACCTTATACCCGCAATAAACACCTCCCAGTCCCAGCAAAATGAGCAGTCCGCTACCAATAGGAGCACCCCGGCCGCCAGATTGGTTTTTGGTTTGGTCATGCCCCGGTGGCGGGGGAGGAGGAACATCCTGGGAAAAGAGACCCATGGGTAATAATAGGCCGGTGATCAGTGCTAAAGTTATTATCTGCTTTTTCATCTTTTTTATTGTTTCATTGTTTCATTGTTCGATTGTTCAATTGTTCAATTGCTCAATTGCTCAATTGCTCAATTGCTCAATTGCTCAATTGTTCGATTGTTAAGTTTTTAATAAACAAATACCTTATCGCTGATTATGGCTTTTTCATTTATCACATTTACCAGGTAATAAGCTGCAGGAACTTCAATATGTATTTGTTGCTGCTGATTACCGTTTAGCTTTGTTTGCATGATTTGTTGCCCATACAGGTTGAAAATTTTTATTGTTCCCTTGATTTGGTCGGGATTATAGAGCTTGATGGTATTATACGTTGACCAGATCTTAAGATTACATGCTTTGGCATTGATCTCTTCGGTACCGAAAGGCGTCAGGGTGAAATGCAACATAAAGCGGTCGGTAATGCTTTGGGCCTCATTCAGCAAACAGGTATAATTTGTGGTTTCTCTTAAATTGAGGCTAACTTCGTTTTGTTTGTCTTCAAAATAAACATGGACTTCATCGGGTATTTGTTCCAGGCCAATCACTTCAAAGCTGTATTCACCGATCTGGCTTAAGTCGATGCCAAGTGGAACTGAATAATCTCCTTCAAACAAAGGCAATGCCTGAATGGCGAAATCAATGCCGTTGTCTTCAAGCAGGCGGGTGTAGAGTGCGATATCGGGATTTCCTTTCAGTTTACCCACATCATAGGATGGATCCAGTCCTTTGGTCATACCTTCATGAAAGCCTATGGCTGTTGTGTTGGAAAGCCCCTGTCCTGTGACAAGCAATTCCAGGAAGGGCCAGGTTTCTTTTTCCTTAAAGAACCCAACATCGGCATGTGCCTGCATGTTGCGGGTAAACTGCAGGTTGCCCGAAGAGCTGACCTTCACCATGAAAGCCTGCCCGGGCTGTACATAATCCTGATCGATTTGTGTGTATGAACCGGTTACAAGATTGCAGATCACTTTGTAATCATCTCCTCCATAGGTATATCCTGTTCCCTCATCCCAGATATAAAGGGCCGTGTAGTTGTCATCAAGAAGTGATGCATTTGTTGTATTGTTAAGGAATTTGTCATCTGTTGTGGCGTCTGTGGTTACGGCTAACGCGCTGGTAAAAGGATTGCCCACCAGGTTCCAGCCGGCTCCCTGCCCGCTGGTATAGCTTGCACCGTATGTTACATCATTTGTTCGGATGCTGCCTTCAAAAGAAACTACACCACTGGAAGAACGCGACATAGTATAGCCCCTTCCGGCCACTAAGCTTTCATCCCCAAAAGCTTCCGGGTTGCCTGTGGAACCATAAATGATCCAGTAATCGGTGTCTTCATCCCAGCGGTAAAAATTATAATTTGTACCCCCATTGGGTGAATAGATCGAATTGTTTGTCATGAAATCATCATTGATGAGCTGTCCTGAAACCGGAGCAGAAACATAATGCCATTTGCTTGATTTGTCGTTCACATCAAGATAGCGTTGTACGTTGATATTGCCGGTAGCTGTGCCTGAAACGATGAGGGATCCCGTGCCGGAGGCGTCGCTCAGGATGTTCAGGCTGGCGTCGTTATCTATGCTCAGGTTATTGCAATTGGCATGCTCGGCTGATCCAATTTCCGGCTGGTGGGCCGTGAGGGGAATATTCACATCATAATTCTGTGTTGGCACAATATCTCCCGACCAATTGCCGGAAATGTTCCAATCGGAACTGGAATTGCCGGTCCAGCTAAGCACATTGGTGGCGGGGTCAAGTCCGCTGGTCCATTCATAAGCGCCCATATCGATGCTTGTGTTCTGAATACGGGTTTGTCCACGGATATCTTCCAATAAGCTGTTGTAGCTGTTCAATCCGGTATTAATGCAAGGCGAGTTGCCAAAAAGGCGAAAGTCGCCGGAAGTATTTACGAAAAGGGGATTGCTTGAATGATTGTTATTGGTGATAGTAAAAGTTCCGTTTTGCACCTGCACATCATTCGTTGCATTTTTAAAACAGGAATAATTCATCGTGGTGTTCCCATTGCTGACCAGCGACAATTCATTTCCGGAAGTTGGGGCTGTGTTGCCCCAGATTATGCTGTTGTTAATGTTGAGTGTTGATGCTGCATTATTCGAAGCAAAGCGGATACCTCCGCCACTTACACCAGCCTGGTTATCCGAAAGCGTAACATTACTGAGTGTGGCATTGAATTGAACAGAAGATGAATAAAAGATAATTGCACCGCCATTGTTCCCGGCCGAGTTCGATGAGAACAAAGCATTGGTGAGCGTTGGTGACGATGAATGCGTGGATAAAGCGCCACCATCGGCGGAAGAAACATTGCCTGTGAATACAGAATTATTCATAACAGGACTTCCTGTTGAAACATAAAGTCCGCCGCCACCGGCGGAAATATTTTCGATGAACGAAACATTCGAAAATTCCGATGTGCTGTTGTAAACGTAAACCGCACCGCCGAGTTCTATTGCCTGATTTGATTTAAATATTACATTTTGAATGGTGGGCGATGAATCATAAAGATACAAACCTCCGGCTTTGATGTGTGGATCAGGCCCATTAGCGTTCCCACCGGTGATGGTAAAACCGTCAAGAATCGAAGCGCTGGTGAGGTTCAAGCCATCGGGATGATACAAAACATGGGCGCAGTTGTCATCACCGCTTGTACCCTGGTAGCCACCGTTGTTTACATCAAAATCATCGTTGCCGCTCAAATCACCGCTTAGTATGGTTTCGTTGGCCTCGCCCAGACCAAAGTTTGTTCTTTGGCTAACAGCTGTTTCCGTACCGGCAAAACCGCCATAAATTTCCACGCCTTCAATCAGGCGGAAGTGATATACATGTGGCCCCCCCAATAAACCGTAATCGTATTCCGGCTTGTAGGTCCCTTTTGCTACCCATATTTTGACGCCCGATGTGGCGCCATTCAGTGCCGACTGCAATGAGGTAAAAGCCTCTGTCCAGTTTGAACCATTATTTGCCCCCGATGCATCAATATCTACAAAAACCACATTATCAGCATTGTACAGGGGGTCAGTTCCATCTGTCCACTCGTAAGCGCCCATGTCGATGGTCGTGTTCTGTATCCTGTCCTCTCCGCGTATATCGAATGTCAATGCATTATACCCATTTAACCCGTTATTCTTGCAGGGAGAAAATCCCCTGATCCTGAAATCATCTGAAGCAGGATCAACAAATCCGGGATTGAATGTGGTATTGTTATTTGTAGCAGTTAGCGTTCCATTGGTAAGCACAACATCATTCGTTTCATTTTTATAACAGGAATAATTCAGTGTAGTGGTTCCTGTGCTGACCAGCGACAATTCATTTCCGGAAGTTGTGGCCGTGTTTCCCCAAAGGATGCTGTTATTGATGTTGAGTATTGATGCTGCATTATTGGAGGCAAAACGTATGCCCCCGCCATTTGCAGTGGCTATATTATCTGAAAATGTTACATTATTTAAAGTGGCATTATACTGAACAGAGTTTGAATAAAAGATAATCGCCCCGCCATTGTTCCCGGCCGTATTGGAGGAGAACAAAGCATTGGTGAGCGTTGGCGAGGATGAATGGGTGGAAAATGCGCCGCCATCGCCGGATGACACGTTTCCTGTAAATATACAATCATTCAAAACCGGGCTGGCATAACTGATGTAAAAAGCGCCACCGCCACCGGAAATATTTTCGGTGAAGGAAACAGTTGATAATGCTGATGTGCTGTTGTACATGTACGCTGCGCCACCGAAACCTGTCGCCATGTTGGAATGAAAGTATACATTTTGTATGGTTGGCGACGATGAATAAAGATACAAAGCTCCGGCTTTGTTGTGCGGATCGGCGGCTCCGTTTGCGTTCCCGCCGGTTATGGTAAAACCATCAAAAACTGTTGCGCTTGTCAGATTCAATCCGTCTGGATGATATAAAACATGGTAGCAATTATCATCGCCACTTGTGCCCTGATATCCGCCGTTGCTTGCATCAAAATCATCATTGCTGCTCAAATCGCCGCTTAGGATGGTTTCGTTGGCTTCGCCCGATCCAAAGTTTGTCCTTTGGCTTACGGCTGTTTCCGTGCCGGCAAATCCACCATAGATTTCTACACCTTCAATCATTCTAAAATGATAGAATCGGGAACCGCCTCCCAGTCCATAATCATAGCTTGGTCTATATGTTCCTTTTGCCACCCAGATTTCATTGCCTGAAATAGCAACATCCATGGCAGATTGTAAGGAATTAAAGGCATCTGTCCAGCCTGATCCATCATTTGCTCCCGATGCGTTCACATCAACATAAATCGTATTTCCAGTGCTCATATAGGGATCAAGGCCTGCTGTCCATTCATAGGCACCCATATCTATGGTTGTGTTTTGGATACGTGCCTGCCCGCGCAGATCGGTAGGTTCTGCATTATAACTGTTTTCGCCGGTATTCACAGCAGGTGAATTTCCGTAAAGTCTTAAGTCTTCATTTAAAGCATCAACAAATAATGGGTCTGCATCTATATTGTTTATATAGTTTCCCGTGTAGGTTCCGCTACCATCAGTAAAGCCGAAGGCTGCCGTGCCGCCCTGTATATCGCAATGATAAAAATCGGTTTCCCCATGGTCAAGAGTAAAGCAAATCTGATCACCTGCCGTTCCCGCTGTGTTTCCCCAGAAAATTGAATTTTCATAAAGCCCTGTACTATTTAAGAAATATATTGCGCCACCATACCAATCTGTTGAGTTTCCGAAAAAAGTACAGTTGGAGTAAACAGATTCCCAACAAGAAGCCGTACGTATTGCACCACCAAAATGCTCTGCTGTATTGTTTATAAAAACAACATTGGTAAGTGTTACAGCCGCCAAGTAATTGTACATTGCCCCACCATCGCCTTGATACTCCGCTACATTCCCGGAAAATATGCAATCAATAATCACAGGATGGTTTTCTAAATTAACCATCCCGCCTCCTCCGTTTGGCTGCTGGTGAATCGGTTCAAAAAAAGCTACATTTTCGGAAAATATACAATTGGTTACCAATACGTCACAATCTGTTGCATTATACATACCGGCACCACCCATACTGGAATAATTCGATATGAAATCACAAGAGTCAACACTTGGACTGCTACCATGATAGTTAGCCATACCTGAGCCATAGCTGGCAGTCGACCAATTTGTTATATTTTCATAGAAGCTACAGTTGCTTACATCGGGCGATGAACCATTGTAATTAAGCATGCCGGCGCCTTGGTGAATTGCCTGATTACTGGTGAAGGTGCAGTTAACAATACCTGGAGAAGCGGAAAGATTGCACATTCCTCCTCCAGAGCCGGGTACAAAATTGGGATAGGTACCTGTAGCTTCAATTGGTGCATATCCGCCGGAAATGGTAAAACCATCCAATACAGCCGTAGTATTCAGGTTGATTAAGGAATCGTTATAAATAACATGATAACTGTTATCGTCACCACTTGTGCCCTGGAATCCGTGATTTGTTACATCAAAATCGTCATTACCACTTAAATCGCCGCTCAGAATGGTTTCGTTGGTTTCCCAGTCGCGTGTACCTCCGCCGGTAGGATAACCACCCAGTATTGAAATGCCGTTAACCATTGCAAATGAGATTGCCCGGTCGGTGCCGCTTGTAGGTTTATAGGTGCCGGCGGCCACATTAATGGTAGTAAAGCCCGGGCAGGTGCGTGCAATCAGCAATGCCCACTGCAAATCGGTAAAAGCATTCGCCCAGCTAATCCCGTCGTTGTTTCCCGTAGCATTTATGTCCACATAAATGATGGGTGAGGTGGAATAATTTCCACCTTCGTAAGCGCCTATGTCAACATGCTCAACCTGGATGCGGTTTTCGCCATCAAAATCGGTGGTAGGACCAAATTCCAAATAAGCATTATTTCCCGCTTCAAAACAGGAAGAAGTACTGGCAGGATAATCATTGGTTAGATGTAAATCACCACCCGCACTTGGCGCCGGAGAAGGGACGTCAGTTACAAAATTCGGGTCGCCATCAATATTGTTAGAATAGATACCTGAATACGTTCCGGAACTAAGCCCAATACCTGCAGAGCCTCCCTCAATATCACAATTGTAAATATATGGATGGGGATAGCTGGTATTATTAATATAAATTTGTGCTCCGCTATTGTTTGCGGTATTTCCCCACAGAATTGAATTTTTTAGATCCGATTGAGGCCCATTACTATTATTCGCATGTAAACCCCCTCCGTTTCCATCAGCATGATTACCGGTAATGGTCGTATTGATCGGAAGAAACCTGGCTCCTTCAATAAAAACACCACCACCATCAACATTTGCCTTGTTCCCCGAAATAATGCAATTGTGTAACTTTGTTTCTGTAATTCCCCCCTGGATGCAAATTGCAGCGCCATAGTCCGCGATGTTGTTATTATAAGAAACATTGGTGTGAGTCACTGAACTGCTATAACCGTATACTCCACCGCCATATACAGCCGAATTGCCTGAAAAAATCACATGGTTCAACAATGGCCTGGATGTCGAGGAGTTAAACATACCGCCTCCCTTTGCATGATCGCCTGTTCCATTGGCATTACCACCGGAAACCGTAACACCATCCAAATAGGTAGCGGTTATCGAAGTCGTATTGTAAATAACATGATAGCAATTTTCGGTATTATTGGCAAAGCCCACATCATCGCCGTTTAAGTCGCCGCTGAAAATGGTTTCGTTGGCTTCGCCCTGTCCGTAATTTTCACGTTCATCAATACTTGTTTCTGTACCTGCAAAACCGCCATAGACATCAACCTGGTGTTTTATTTCGAAATGATAGTAACGCGATCCGCCGCCCAGTCCGTTATCAGAACTTGGTATGTAGGTTCCTTTTGCCACCCAGATATCACAGTCCGAAATGGAATTGTCGAGTGCGGTTTGAAATGAAGAGTAAGCATCAGCCCAGCTTGCACCGTTATTTGCCCCGGAAGCATTGATGTTTACATAGAGCACATTTTCGCCATTAATTTGGGGATCAACTCCGTTTGTCCATTCATAAGCGCCCATGTCGATGGTAGTGTTCTGTATCCTGGTCTCTCCGCGTATATCGGTTGCCATGCCATTATAATCATTCTTCCCGCTATCTTTACATGGAGAAAAACCACCGATCCTGAAATCACCTGCAGCCGGATCAACAAATACGGGGACGAGTGTGATGTTGTTATTTGTAGCAGTGAGTGTTCCGTTTAAAACTTCCACATCATTGGTTTCATTTTTATAACAGGAATAATTCAGTGTGGTCGTTCCTGTGCTGATTAGCGATAATTCATTTCCGGAAGTTGTAGCCGTGTTATCCCAAATAATACTGTTGTTAATGTTTAACTCCGATACTGCATTGTTGGATGCAAAACGAATGGCGCCGCCGCTTCCGCCCGCATGATTATCCGAAGATGTAACATTATTTAGATCGACATTGATTTCAACGGAGTTTGAATAAAAAATAATTGCCCCGCCATTGTTGCTTGCTGTATTTGATGAAAATAAAGTATTGTTGAGCGCCGGCTGAGATGAATGTGTAGATAAAGCCCCTCCATCGCCGGATGAGACGTTTCCTGTAAATATGGCATTACTGAAAATCGTGCCGCCATAGCTAAGGTATGTTGCCCCTCCGCCACCTGAAATATTTTCGATGAACGAAACATTCGTAAATTCCGATCCATGGTAGTACATGTAGGCTGCACCACCGAGATCTGTCGCCTGGTTGTACTGAAAGATGACATTGTAAATCCTGGGTGAAGATGAATAAAGATACAAAGCTCCGGCTTTGTTGTGCGGATCGGTTGCCCCGTTTGCGTTTCCTCCGGTGATGGTAAAGCCGTCAAGGATCGAAGCGTTTGTGAGGTTCAAACCATCGGGATGATAGAAAACATGGTAGCAATTGTCGTCTCCGCTTGTTCCCTGATATCCGCCGTTTGTTACATCAAAATCATCGTTGCTGCTCAAGTCGCCACTTAAAATTGTTTCGTTTGCTTCACCAGAACCAAAATTTATCCTTTGGCTGACGGCTGTTTCCGTGCCGGCAAATCCGCCAAAGATTTGCACACCTTCAATCAATCTAAAATGATAATATCGCGAACCGCCTCCCAAACCATAATCAGAACTGGGTTTGTAGGTTGCTCTTGCCACCCATATTTCATCCCCAGAAGAGGCATTGTCAAGTGCGGTTTGTAAAGATTCGTAAGCATCCGTCCAACTTGTGCCGTTGTTGGCACCGGTTGCGGAGTTGTTTACGTAAATAACTGTTGCCATCAGATTGCATGTGGCAATCGCAACAATGATAATTGTAATTATCCCTTTTTGTAGATTTTTCATCAGACTTTGATTATTGGAAAAAGTAAGTGCGATAAAGTTAAGTTAGAATAAAAGGCATTTGCTACGCGGGCATGGAGTACTTGTCCCGATTTTGAAATTCAGTACATGATAATAAAATGTAGCGACAGGGTATAAAAAATCATTGTATCTCTATAAATGATTCATGTCCATGAATTATCATCCATCCTGATGCTTCCTTTTCAAACACCAATGAAACCGCATGGTGAACACGTTGAACATTTCCTTCTTTGTAGGTTACCAGAAAATCAGATTCCTGATCAAGAAATGCAATATTCTCAGTAAGTGCCGTGACAATGATTTTTTCCTGTTGAATTTCTGTGTTTGCTCTTGTACTAAACCAGTTTCGTACCTTGTTAATATATTCTTCTTTTGAATAAAACACCGACCCATTGGAAGCCATCTGGATAAAATCAGGATCAATGAATGATGCATAGACTTCACTATCTGAATTTTCAATACCAAAGCATATTTTCTCCCATTCACCCAGAATTTGATTCTCAATTTGTGTTTTTTCTTGTTCAGAAAGTTCAGGACTTTTTTTCGTACAGGCTGAAAATGTAAGGCCCATTAATAGTGCTATAATAAAAAAGTTCTTTTTCATAAATCAAGTTTTGAATACGATATAAGATTATTACTTTCAAATGTAGTACAGGCGAATTGAATTTCGGGAAACGACATGATTTAATCTGTCGCATTTTTGAAAAACAGGACAAATTAGCGGGAAATGGGAAAGAGTGGGAGTCTGACAGTTATCATATAAAATACTTCTATTTGCTTTGAATAAAACATCAGTGATTGATTCATTTTATTCTTTCAATTTAGCAGCATATAAACCAGGGGAAATACCCTCATTTTTTCTAAAGGCATTATAAAAAGTATTACGCGAAGAAAAGCCGGATGCCATCCCAATTCCTTCCATGGATAATTCGGAAGACCTACCCTCCGATATGAGTAATTTTGCATGCTTTATGCGCCATTCATTTCTGTAGTCATTGAAAGATTGATTCTTGATTTCTCTGAATAAAAACGAAAAATGATGTGCCGGTATTTTCGTAAGCCTGGCAAGATAAGCAAGATTGCAATCGGGATGCAGGTAAGGTTGGAGTTCTTTCATGCATGCATCGGCTTTCAGTTGAATAGAATTCAGATATTCAGATTCAAATGTTGCTTTGTTTTCTGGCAGATATACCCGGTAAGCTTCATGGTTTTTAATTTTGGACCTATTTGAAGTTTCTGGTACAGGCAATTGGGGCAATCCATACAAAATGCCGGGAAAAAAGAAAAGTGAGATTAACAAGCCGGTGAGCCCAATTAGCGAAAGGACTTGCATGAAATTGAGCGTAAAGAATGGGACTGAATCTTTCAGTTCAAAACTTTCTTTTAAAAGAAAAATATGGCTTATGATTAAAATGAATAAAAAGCCCAACAGAACCATGAGCCATTTGACGATATATTTTTGATGGGAGAAAACTTTTGTTTCTGTCTTTTTCCTGATAAAACGGACCAATGCTACCAATGAAGCAAGGGCATAAATGAGGATCAAAACCGGACGGCTTAGGTAAACCAGATGTTTGGGGATTATCTGATATAAATAAACATGATCGAATGCCCCGATAAAATTTGAATCTTCAATCAGTTTTGTTGCAATCTCAATTTTGAAGGACCAGGGAGTGAAAATGTAGTTGATTGTCCCGAAAAGGAAAATTAACATGGGCAACAAATGCCATAGATCCCTTCGTTTGAGTTTTGCATTATCACTGAGTACGCTCCTGAAATACAAATATAGCATAGGGCCTGTGAGATAGGATAAAAAACCTACATTGATGAAAATGACGGCTGCCAGGGGTACAGACTTTGAATAAATTACTGAATATTCAATAAAACAATACAGGCTTACAAGGAAAAAAAAGGCCCCCAGGTAAATGGATGAAGCAATCCTCCTGGCATTAAAAAATAGCAGGATCGCGGATAGTACGATCCCTATAATTGATAAAGACAAAAGCATCTGCCTGTATTTTTAACAAAAGTAAACTATTTGTCGGGTTCAAAGCAGTAAAATTTCAAGGCAGAGAAATTCGTTAAGATCTGTATTGATTATGTGTTTGAACTTAGATCAGTTTGCAAAGTACCTAATCAGCTATTCTATTCGTTATTTCTTTTTTCGATAGATTTTATATCCCCCATAAACGCCACCCAATCCCAGAAGGATAAGCAGCCCACTGCCAATAGGAGCACCCCGGCCACCGGATTGGTTGCCGGTTTGATCATGCCCCGGTGGCGGGGGAGGAGGAACATCCTGGGAAAAGAGACCCAGGGGTAATAAAAGGCCGGTGATCAGTGCTAAAGTTATTATTTGCTTTTTCATCTTTTTCATCTTTTCATTGCTCGATTGCTCAATTGTTAAGTTTTTAATAAACAAAGACCTTCTCGCTGATCATGGCTTTTTCACTGATCACATTTACCAGGTAATAAGCTGCAGGAACTTCGATATTGATCTTTTGTTGTTGGTTGCCATTCAGTTTTGTTTGCATAATCTGTTGCCCGTACAGGTTGAATATTTTCACTGTTCCTTTGATCTGATCGGGATTGTGGAGGTTTATGGTATTGATGCTTGACCAAATCTTAATTTTACCGGTTTTAACATCAACCTCATCGGTACCGAAAGGCGTCAGGGTGAAATGCAGCATAAAGCGGTCGATGATGCTTTCAGCCTCATTCAGCATACAAGTATATTTTGTGGTTTCTCTTAAATTAAGGGCTACCTGGTTTTGTTTGTCTTCAAAATATACATGGACATCTTCGGGTATTTGTTTCATCCCAATAACTTCAAAGCTGTATTCACCGGCCTGGCTCAGGTCGATGCCAAGCGGAACGGAATAATCTCCTTCAAACAAAGGCAATGCCTGAATGGCGAAATCAATGCCGTTGTCTTCAACCAGGCGGGTGTAGAGTGCGATATTGGGATTTCCTTTCAGTTTACCCACATCATAGGATGGATCCAAACCTTTTGTCATCCCTTCATGAAAGCCTATGGCTGTTGTGTTGGAAAGCCCCTGGCCGGTGAAAAGCAGTTCCAGAAAGGGCCAGGTTTCTTTTTCCTTGAAGAAACCAACATCGGCATGGGCCTGCATATCTTCATTGAATTCAAGATTACCTGATGAGCTTACTTTCACCATGAAAGCCTGCCCGGGCTGTACATAATCCTGGTCGATCTGGGTGTATGAACCCAAAACAGGATTGCCGATCACTTTGTAGTCATCCTCCCCATAGGCATATCCTGTTCCTTCATCCCAGATATAGAGGGCCGTATAGTTGTCATCAAGAAGTGATGCATTCGTTGTATTGGTAAGGAATTTGTCATCGGTTGCGGCGTCAGTGGTTACGGCAAGCGCACTTGTAAAAGGATTGCCTATCAGGTTCCAGCCGGCTCCCTGCCCGCTGGTATAGGTTGCACTGTAAGTTACATCCTCCGTACGCATTGTTCCTGTATAATTTATTGTTCCTTCTGAGGAGCGGGAGAGAGCGTATCCTTTGGCGTTAAGAAATGTAGCATCGTTAAATGCTTCCGGGTTGCCCGTGGAACCGTAGATAATCCAGTAGTCGGAGTCTTCATCCCAGCGGTAAAAGTTGTAGTTGGTTCCACCATTAGGAGAGTAGATTGAATTACCTGTCATGAAATCATCATCAATATCAACACCCGAAACAGGTGCAGAAACGTAGTGCCATTTGGGACTTTTCGCAATGACATCCAGATATCTTTGAACGTTTACATTCCCGGATGCTGATCCTGTAACAATCAGCGACCCGGTTCCGGAAGAGGCACTTTGAACTGTCAGGGAACCGTCGGTTTCCACATTAAGCTGGGAAATGGTGGAAGTTGCATCACTGGCAAGGACAGCATCATCAGTGGCTGTTGCATCGGGTATGATCACTTTTTCTGAAGGAATACTGTTCTCACTCCAGTTTCCTGCCGTGCTCCAATCTGTCGAGGTGGTTCCCAGCCATATATGAGCAGAGGTCATGCCCTGCCAACGTAAGAAGGGATAACCGTTGTTGTAGGAATCGTTCATGGCCCAGGTGCTACCGCTTAAAGTGAAATCCCAGCCCTCTGAAAGGTAAGTGCCGGCCTCCTGCATTTGCCCGGTATATAGTCCGGTACCTCCTGAACTGGTGGGCTGATTAGATGTAATAATATTCCAGAAGGAGCCGGTAACAGTGCCAAAGTTATTATAGCCAACCAGGCCGCCCGAAGAACCGGAAACGCTTACTGATCCGGTGCTGTAGCATTTAGATATATTTCCCGCGCCATCATTATACCCCACAATACCCCCTACATTAAACTGTCCGGTAACTGTTGAATGACAGTAGGAATTATTTAGGGAACCATCATTCAGGCCTGCAATACCCCCAATTTTACTTACCCCATAGACAGAACCTGCTCCATTTATATCGGTGTAACAACTGGAAACTGAGTTTTGATTATCTCCGATAAGACCTCCTACATAATCATTGCCTGTAATATCTCCCCCCAATACTGCGCAATTGCTGATCGTTCCCGAAGAATAACCCGCAAGGCCGCCCACCCAGTCGTTGCCATGAA
>JAIOZK010000013.1 GCA_021740625.1 Bacteroidales bacterium | reverse complement strand
AAGCCCGCTGCCGCAAGGCAGCGGGCTTTTTTTATTTGAATTCTTTTTTTAGTTCTTCAACCCATTTTTTGATCCGTTCATCACTTTTAGAAGCTTCATTGTCCTGATCGATGGCCAGGCCTACGAATTTATTCTTTCTCACGGCTACAGAATTCTCGAACCGGTAGCCGGTGGTTGGCCAATGACCTACCACGATTGTTTTCTCTTTGATTAAATTATAAAGGTGCCCCATTCCATCCAGAAAACTTTCGGCATATACTTCCTGGTCACCCAAACCGAAAAGGGCTACTTTTTTGCCGGAGAGATCAACATCTTTGAAGATTTCTGCAAAATCATCCCAGTCATCTTGCATATCCCCGACACCCCATGTAGAGGTCCCCAGGATGAGGTAGTCACAATTTTCAATATCGTTTTTCTCCGTAGAATCCACATTGAATAATTCTACGTTTTCCATATCGAGATACTTTTTAATCTTTTCAGCGATGAACTCCGTGTTCCCCGTTGAGGAACCGTAAAAAATACCAACTTTAGCCATTTCTTATGAATTAAAAATTCGTTAATTTTTGAACGATGCAAAGATACGGAATATTATTTATTTAGATTGGGTCAAAATTAGGGTGTAAATTTCCAGGAAAAGCCGCCACGGATGAAATAATCGGGAGCGATTTCCGATAAACCGATTCCACCACTCAGATCAATCTGAAATCTTTCAAACACCAAATAGACGCATATCAAACCTGTTTCAATCTGGAAGTAAGCTTTGCTGATCGTTAAGGATGATTCAGTTTGATCTGGTCTGTCGGTGATGATTTCATTTTTTGATTGCTGGCCAATAAGTGCCCTTGATAGTAAGCATATTATGAAAAGTATTCAATATTTCATATTGATCTTAACAAATTAGACAAACAATAGAAGGCTTAGTGCCATTACAGCCATACCAACGATGAAACCATATATTGAGTAATGGTGTTCACCATATTCCCTGGCACCGGGCAGCAGTTCATCAACCGAAATAAAAACCATGATCCCGGCAACAGAAGCAAACAATACGCCGAACACCAGTGGACTCATAAAAGGCATCAGGATCAGGTAACCGATCAGGGCTCCTACGGGTTCTGCAAGCCCGGAGGAAAATGAATACCAGAAAGCTTTGCGCTTGCTGGATGTTCCATAGTAAATGGGCACAGAAACAGCAATTCCTTCGGGGATGTTGTGTATGGCAATGGCAACAGCAATGGCAATACCCAGTCCGGGATCGTTGAGTGCTGCTGTGAAAGTTGCCAGTCCTTCAGGGAAATTATGGATGGCAATGGCCAGTGCTGTGAATAATCCCATGCGTTTAAGCTTTTGGTCGCGTTTGGCAGCATCATCAAGATCTTCGACTTTCTTCATTTCATGGGGATTTTCCATGCTGGGAATCAATTTATCGATAATCCCTATGATAAGGATTCCTCCAAAGAATGCTGCTACCGTTATCCAGTATCCGCTTGATTCTCCCAGGGCTTCAACCAGAGAGTCTTTCGCCTTGAAAAAGATCTCTATCAGGGATACATAGATCATCACTCCCGCAGAAAAACCCAGGGCCATCGCCAGAAATTTTGTATTCGTTTTTTTTGCAAAAAATGCCAGTCCGGAACCTATACCGGTTGACAAGCCAGCGAAAACCGTTAATCCGAATGCAAACAAAAAACTTGTTGTATCCATACAAGTCATCTTTTATAATTTTGCAAATCTATAATAAATCTGACGTATGTGTTAATAATAACAATCAGTATAAAATATTTATATACTGTTTCAGTTTAATTTGCAGATTAATATTCATGCCTTATGAGAAAAATCACTTTGATACTTTTGGGAGTTGTCCTTGCTGTTCCAGCTTTGTTTTCACAAAACTACAACCAGGAAATCAGGGACACTGAACTGAATGAGTTGGTACTGATCGGGGAATGCAACAGGAAAGGTTTGAAAAAGAATGTGGAATTCAAGAATTATTTCCGGATTTATTATGACAAACATGAACCGGATTACAAAGAGATCAAAAAGATCATGGATAAAATCGAAGGCAAGGACTTCGAGATAATGGTTGTTTTGGGAACCTGGTGCAAAGACAGCAAAAAGTGGGTTCCTCCCTTTTTCAGGGTGATGGATGAAGCCGGAGTAGCCGAAGACAAAATCAGAATCGTGGGTGTCAATAGTAATAAATATGCCTATACCGTTGATCTCAGCGGGCTGGATATCCAAAGAGTTCCTACCTTCATTTTCTTTGATGATGAAGGAGAGGAAGTTGGTCGCATCGTGGAAACACCCAACAAAGGACTGGAAAAAGATATCCATAAGATAGTAAGAAAACTGTAATCTGCTTGCATCCCACACTGCGATGTATTAGCTTTGGATCGTATATATCAGTTTTCATGCAAGAAACAAAAACAATCAGGACCACCAGGGATATCCTCAAAGATGTCAGGGATCAGGGGCGGATCATTGGTTTCGTCCCTACCATGGGCGCTCTGCATGAAGGACATCTTGAACTGATCCGCACGGCTGACAAAGAATGTGATTTTGTAGTTGCCAGTATTTTTGTAAATCCAATACAATTTAACAACAGGGAAGATCTGGAAAAATATCCCAGAACCCTGGAAGAAGACCTACGGGTGTTGGAAAAGAATCATTGCCATCTGGTTTTTATCCCTGAAGTGGAAGAGATGTATCCTGGGGAAGTATCTGAAGATTATGATTTCGGGAAGCTCGAAAAAGTTATGGAGGGCAAACACCGGCCCGGTCACTTCAATGGTGTGGCCATTGTGGTAAAAAAACTGTTTGATATTGTTGAGCCCGATAAAGCTTATTTTGGACAGAAGGATTATCAGCAATTGCTCATCATTCAAAAACTGGTTGAAAAGGAAAACCTGGATGTTGAGATCATTCCCGGTTCAACAGTCAGGGAAAAGGATGGCCTTGCCATGAGTTCAAGGAACAAACGCCTGACACAGGAAGAAAGGCAGATTGCACCACTATTGTATCAAACACTCCTGAAGGCTGCTGATATGGTACCGGAAAAAAAACCAGGCGAAATTATTGAATGGGCACGGCAACAAATTTCCGCGCAGCCTGAGTTTTCTCTGGAGTATTTTGAAATAGCTGATGCCGGTGATCTTCTCCCGGTAAAAAACTTTATAAATAACGGCAATTATGTAATTTGCCTGGCAGCACATTTGGGTAATGTGCGTTTGATAGATAATGTTATAATTAATTCGTAATTTTGCATCGTCATGCAGATAGAGATTTTAAAATCCAAAATACACCGTGCAACCATTACCCAGGCCGATTTAAATTATATCGGCAGCATAGAAATTGATGAGGATTTGATGGATGCCTCTAATATCATCGAAAATGAAAAGGTGCACATTTATAATATTTCGAATGGTGAGCGTCTTGAAACCTATGTAATCAAAGGTAAAAGAGGCTCGGGTGTTATTTCCCTGAATGGAGCAGCCGCGCGCAAAGCAGCAGTTGGAGATCTGGTCATCATCGTTTCCTATGCCAGCACGGATTTTGAAGAGGCCAAATCCTTCAAACCGGCCATCATCTTTCCTGATAGCAATAACAAATTGAAATAAGAAATTGAGCAAGGGTATACTGTCAATACTGAAGTATGTTTTCTTTTTGCTGTTCGGTATTTTCTTGCTCTGGCTTGTATTCCGCAAAGTAAACCTGCAAGAAGTTCTTTTTCAGTTCAAACATGCCAATTACTGGTGGATACTCTTTTCTTTTGTATTTGCCGCCCTTGCCCATCTTGCCCGCGCCATTCGCTGGAACATACTGATCAGGAGCCTGGGATACAGGACAAGGACAAGCACAACTTTTTATGCCGTTATGATCGGTTATTTTGTGAACCTTGCGGTACCCCGCTTGGGGGAGATATCACGTTGCGGAGCATTGAGTCAGAAAGATAAATTGCCTGTCAACGCTTTATTCGGATCGGTTGTGGCCGAAAGGGTTTTTGATACCCTGGTCTTGCTGCTGTTGATCTTCCTGGTTGTCATTTCGCAGTTGGAACTGCTGGGGGAATTCCTGGAAAAAAACATTTTCACACCCCTTTACCTGCAGTTTGAAGATAACCTGAACTGGATCGTTTTTGCTTTTTTTGCTTTCCTGTTTGTCATTATCCTGGGAATCCTGCTTTTCAGGCTTTTTCTTCCCAGGTTCAGGAATAAATCTTTTTATATCAGGATCAATGAATTTGTGGCAGGTTTCATGAACGGAGTGAAAACAATCCAGCGACTTAAAAACAAGGGATCTTTTTTCTTCTGGACATTTATCATTTGGCTCATGTACACCCTCATGAGTTATGTCGTATTCTTTGCATTGAAAGAAACGGCTCATCTGAGCTTTATCGATGCCATAACCATCATGGTCATTGGAAGTCTGGGCATGGTGGCTCCCGTGCCGGGTGGAATAGGAGCCTATCATTTTTTTGTAAGCCTGATCCTGTTTGAATTATATGGAATACAAAAAGCAACAGCCGCATCCTGGGCAACACTGATGCATGCCTCCCAGAGCATCCTCATGATCATACTGGGTGTGTTTTCATATTTAATGCTAATTTTACAAAGAAAGCAAGATCAAAATGAAAAACATCGAACTCATCCGTTCCAAAATCATTAAAAAGAATGAACTGGAAAGGCTCCTGAATATCTGGCGGTTTCAGGGGAAAAAGCTGGTTTTTACAAACGGCTGCTTCGATATCCTGCACCTGGGTCACATCGATTATCTCTCCAAAGCCAAAGATCAGGGAGATGTTCTGATCATTGGTCTGAATACGGATGCTTCCGTGAAAAGGATCAAAGGAAGCAACCGGCCCGTAAATGATGAACAGGCCCGCAGCATGATACTGGCTTCATTGCGCTTTGTTGATGTTGTTGTTTTCTTTGATGAGGATACGCCTTATGATTTGATCAGTTTTGTAAAACCTGATATCCTTGTAAAAGGAAGTGATTATAAAGTGGAAGAAATTGTCGGCTATGATATCGTGAAGAATAATGGAGGACAGATCATTACGCTCGATCTTGCAGCAGGATATTCAACGACCGGTATTCTGGAGAAAATAAAGAATAATCCTGATTAATTTATGCATTGAACTTTGCTGCGGGGTAGTTCATTAAATCTGAAATTTTTCAAGATGGCCAAAACAAAAAGTGTATATTTCTGTCAGAATTGTGGTGCACAATCGCCCAAATGGATTGGCAAATGCCCTGCATGCGGGGAATGGAACACCTATGCAGAAGAAGTCATTTCGAGGGAGAAAGACAAGAAGGGAATTCCTTTCATTCATGATAAAAAGAGTTCAAAGCCGAAGCCTGTGCAGGAGATCACTACATCTGCCGAATACCGGGTCAATACGCTGAATCATGAACTGAACAGGGTTCTCGGTGGGGGCATGGTGCCTGGTTCTGTGATCCTGGTAGGCGGAGAGCCCGGTATTGGTAAATCGACCCTCTTGCTGCAGGTGGCCCTGAAAATGAAAGGTAAAAAAATAGCTTACGTGACCGGTGAAGAGAGCGAGCAACAAATCAAGATGCGGGCTGAACGGGTCGGGATCGACAATGAAGAAACTTTTATCATTACGGAAACCTCCACGCAGGTGATCTTTCAGCATCTGGAAAAGCTTCAGCCCAACCTGGTAGTCATCGATTCCATACAAACCCTGAATACCGAGATCATTGATTCCTCGGCGGGAAGTATTTCCCAGATCCGTGAATGCGCCAGTGAAATGCAACGTTTTGCCAAACATACCAATGTACCGGTATTCCTGATCGGACATATTACCAAGGAAGGCAGCCTGGCCGGTCCGAAGATACTGGAGCACATGGTGGATACGGTTTTACAGTTTGAAGGTGACAGAAACTACGGTTACCGCATCCTGCGTGCAACCAAAAATCGCTTCGGCTCCACTTCGGAGCTGGGCATTTATGAAATGCAAAGCGAGGGATTGCGTGAAGTGAGCAATCCTTCTGAAATATTGATCTCCCAGCGGGATGAGGATGTGAGTGGTGTGGCGATTGCCAGCATGCTCGAAGGTATGCGTCCCATGTTGATCGAAATACAGGCACTGGTCAGCTCTGCTGCATACGGCACACCGCAGCGTTCTTCAACCGGTTTCGACTTGAGAAGAATGAATATGTTGCTTGCCGTCCTGGAGAAAAGAAGTGGTTTTCGCCTGGGCGTGAAAGATGTGTTCCTGAATATTGCGGGTGGTTTAAAAGTGGACGATCCTGCGATCGATCTTTCTGTGATCGCGGCCATCCTTTCATCCAATGAGGATGTACCCATCGATCAGAAAATCTGCTTCGCCGCAGAGGTCGGACTATCAGGGGAAATCCGGCCCGTAAACCGCATCGATCAGCGTATCCGGGAAGCCGACAAACTCGGTTTCAAAAAAATATTCATTTCCAAATTCAACCAGAAAGGCCTGGACCTTGCTAAGTCTTCAATAAAAGTGATCCCGGTCAGAAAAGTGGAAGAACTTTTTATGAAACTTTTCCAATGATCAAGGCGGTTTGATCCTGAAAATTATTCATTTCCTTTTATGATATTTATGTGCAGAAACGGACAATGCTTGTAACAATATTGTACACCCATCGTCCTAAACTATACATACACCAATTCGGTAAGTATCAGTTTTACTGCAATATACATGAGTTGGCATAATAATAGAGTTTCAAAGTAACAAAACAAGCAAAGAAATGAAAGTAGACTTAAAACCCAACGAAGTAATTACCAAAGCCAGTGATGCCAATCATTTTATCAATGGCGGCAATGAGAAAATAAAAGGCAAGCTCATCCTTACCAACCAACGAATTTATTTTAAAACCACACAAATGGGATTTGATGACTTCAACAAAGAGATCACTCCCAAAGAAATAGAGGAAGTTATGGTATTCAATACTTTTAAGATCCTGCCCAATGGTTTGAGCATCATCACCAAGGAAGGTCAGCAATTGCGCTTCGTGGTAAAAAAGCGGGACCAATGGTGTAAGATGATCAACCAGATTTATTAGATTGAGATTTTGTTGCGAATGTTCGATTGTTAGGGGTTAATTTTTTCCTAATTTTCAGTTTTGAGTTTTGAGTTTGCAAATTCAAAACCTAAAACTCATAATTATTTCTTCGGAACTGTAAAGCTGATCACAGTTCCTTTCCCTGGTGTGCTTTTTACAGTGATCTGGCCTCCGTTTTTCTCAACAAAATCCTTGCAGAGGTTCAGGCCCAGGCCGGTGCCCTTTTCTTCGTTGGTCCCGGGTGTGGAATGTTTTACATCGATCCTGAAAAGTTTATCCATATTTTCTTTATCAATACCGATCCCTGTATCATGCACCCTTACATGTGCAAAACTATCATGTTCCGATGCGGAAACCCATATCTTTCCGTCCGAAGGAGTGAATTTAATGGCATTCCCGATCAGGTTGCGGATCACGGTGCTGATCATGTTTTTGTCGGCAAAAACCTTCAACGGTTTTTCAATTTCACTGAAAAGATATATACCTTTTTCTTTAGCATTGAACTGCAGCAACTCCAGGTTACTATCAACAACAGGTCTTATATCAAAGTTTTCTTTATGACTTGTCAATTGACCGGTTTGTACCCGCGACCATTGCAGGAGATTATCCAGCAAGCGCAGCAACCTGTCTGTGGATTCATGTATGCTCTTAACCAGTTCGATGATTTCTTTTTTTTCCAGATCATTGATGGAGGAATTCAGGAAATCAAAAAAGCTCATGATGGTTCCCAGCGGCCCCCGAAGATCATGAGCAATGATGGAAAAGAATTTGTCTTTGGTGGCGTTCATGTCGGCCAGTTCGGATTTTTGTCTTTCAATCTCTTTGTTTTTTCCGGCCAGTTCTTCCTCGATCAGGTTCATGTTCCTGAGCCTTCCGATAGAGGACTTCAATATGCCTTTTGTAATATTGATGTTACTCGCCATAAGCCGGAAAAAAGTATCCTGGTCGATTCGCAGCAATTCGGTTTCCTCCAGGGTGGTAATGGAAGCGGATCTTTTCTGCGAATCAACAAGGTAGTATTCTCCAAATACGTCATCTTCCCTCAGGACTGAAAACACATAATCTCCGTCATGCACTTTCACCGAACCCAACTCAATGATGAACATGGCATCTCCCATTTCATCTTTCCGAAAAATGGTAACATCCGGGTCAAATTTATAGTAAGAGAGAGCCTTGGCGATTTCAGCAATGGTATCATCATCGGATTGATTAAAAATTGAAACCTCTTTCAGCACTTTAAATCTTCTTTCAAGTTTATCTTTCATATGATAATTATTAAAAAGCAATTGATTCGAAGATACAACAAATTCATTTTTCTATTGAACCGCGAAGTTTGCAAAGGTTTTGCAAAAATCGCAATGTTAAAAATTACACCCATCATTTCTTTGCGTCTTCGAGTCTCAGCGGTTTATTTAACTTCGCGCCTTCACACATCCAGCTCGACCGTCAACGGACAATGATCCGAATGATACGCATCCGGCAAAATCAAAGCTCTTTTCAATTTGTTTTCGAGTGGCCTTGATACCATGTGATAATCGATGCGCCAGCCCAGGTTCTTGGCCCTGGCATTGGCCCTGTAACTCCACCAGGTGTATTTGTGAGGTTCTTCGTTGAAATAGCGGAAGGAATCAATAAATCCGCTGTCGATGAATTTTCCGATCCATTCCCTTTCTTCGGGCAGGAAACCTGAGCTTTTGGCATTGCGGATGGGATCATGAATATCGATGGGTTTGTGACAGATATTATAATCCCCGGAGATGATCAAATTCGGCCTTGCTTTTTTCAGATTATCTACATAATCATAAAAATCATCCAGCCATTGCATTTTAAAAGCCTGACGTTCATCGCCGCTTGATCCGGAAGGATGGTAAACACTCACAATGGAAAGATCGCCATAATCTGCCCGGATAAAGCGTCCTTCGGAATCATATTTTTCAATTTCCATACCCATGACTACCTGGTCGGGTTTCACTTTGGTGAGAATGGCGGTCCCGCTGTAACCTTTCCTTATTGCAGAAAACCAGTAATTCAAATATCCCATTTCTTCAAACTCGAACAAAGGTATCTGTTCGGGCTGTGCTTTGGTTTCCTGCAGGCAGATCACATCAGCATCCACGGCTCTGAGCCAGTCGAGCAATCCTTTCCTGATGGCTGCCCTGATCCCGTTCACATTGTAAGATACGATCTTCATCGATTTGTTTATTTAGAACAATTATGAATGGCGAAGATATAAAAAGATTATTTGAGGAAGATTTTTTTGTCACTGTTAATTTTGCATTAATTTCGCAGTTGTTTTCCAGGAAGATATGAGGAAGAAGTATCCATTGTTGAAACGCTTTCTGATCTGGCGTTTGCGGCATATTAAAGACCGGCAGTTTATCTTAATTCTCAGTGTGATCATTGGGGTTTTGGGTGGATTGAGTGCTGTGGTGATCAAAAACGCTGTGCATTTCATCAAAGAACTCCTCACCAGCGGTTTTGCAGAGGAATACCAGAATTATCTATACTTTGTATATCCGGCCGTTGGGGTGCTGATCGCAGTGATTTACATACATTTTATTGTCCGGAAGCATGTCGGCCATGGAATACCCAGTGTTTTATTCGCCATTTCGAAGTCCAACGGAATTATCAAAAGGCATAATATTTTATCTTCCATTGTAACAAGTACTTTTACAGTAGGTTTTGGCGGTTCGGTCGGACTGGAGGGCCCGACAGTAGCTACCGGTGCTGCAATTGGTTCAAACCTGGGTCAGATGCTTCACCTGAACTACCGCCAGATCACCACTTTGCTGGCCCTGGCTTCTGCTGCTGCCATGGCCGCCATTTTCAAATCACCGGTGGCTGCAGTTGTTTTCGCCATCGAAGTAATCATGATCGATCTCACGGCAGCCTCCATTGTCCCCCTGCTGATCGCTTCTGTTTCTGCAGTTTTAACTTCCTATTTTTTCCTGGGTCAGGCAGTCCTTTATCCCTTTGAAATACAGGAAGGATTCAAGATCGCTGAATCTCCTTCTTATATCCTGCTTGGCATACTGACCGGTTTTGTTTCGATCTATTTTACGAAAATGTACATTTTTATAGAGGAGCGGTTTGCGAGGATCAAAAGCTTCTGGTCAAGATGGTTTGTGGGCGGCCTGATTCTGGGCGTACTGATCTTTCTTTTCCCGGCGCTCTACGGCGAGGGATATGAAGCTGTCAACCAGACACTCAACGGTGACGTTGGTCCGCTATTTAACAACAGTCCTTTCTATTCTTTCAAGGATAACATATGGCTTATTTTTCTTCTGTTCATACTCATCATCTTTTTTAAAGTTGTTGCTACTTCGGTAACTTTTGGCGCCGGTGGTATCGGTGGAATCTTTGCACCCACTTTGTTCATTGGTACTTTTGCCGGATTGTTTTTTGCAAAATTGTTCAACTTTTTTGAGATCGTTCCGGTTGTGGAATCAAATTTCGCTTTGGTGGGTATGGGTGGGATGATCGCCGGTGTGTTGCACGCACCATTGACGGGTATCTTTCTTATCGCGGAAATTACCAGTGGCTATGAACTTTTTGTTCCCCTGATGATCACCTCCACAATTTCATACGCCACCACCAAGATCTTCATCGGAAATTCCGTGTATACCCACCAGCTAGCCAAAAGGGGTGAATTGCTGACCCATCATAAAGACAAAGTGGTGCTTTCCAGGATGAGCCTGGAAAAACTCATCGAAAGAAACTTCAAGACCATCCGGCCTGATGCAAAGTTGCGCGACCTGGTCAACGTGGTTGCTGAATCATCCAGGAACATTTTCCCGGTTGTTGATGAGGACAACAATTTCAAAGGAATCATTCGCCTTGATGATATCCGCAACATTATGTTTAAACCGGAGCTTTACGATAAAACATCTGTGGACAGCCTGATGATCACACCCGAATACATTGTGAAGTTTGATGAGCCCATGGAAAACGTTGTGAATAAATTCCAGGAGTCCGGCAAGTTCAACCTGGCAGTGGTTAAGGATGGAAAATACATGGGATTTGTTTCCAGGGCCAAAGTTTTCAGCCGGTACAGGAGTTTGTTGAAACAGTTTTCGGAGGATTAAAGAGCAAGGAATGAAAGAGCCACGAATGCACGAATGAATTCAAATTAGTATTACACGAATTTACTAATTCACAAGTTAACCATATCACAATCGGGATAAACAAGGACAATGGATTTCCCTTCATTTTTATTAAAATAAAGAACCCCCCAATACTCACTACTTTGGGAGGTTCTCACTATCTTGGTTTATTTTATAACTATAATTTTCTGATTTCCTATTATTTTTCCGTTTACTTTGCATAAAAAGAGATAGGTGCCCGGTAAGACATCCTCAATATTCATATTCTTTATGCCCCGGTTCTTAAATACTTCTATTTCCCTTATTTTAATTCCCATCTGATTCAACATTTCAATCGTAGCTCCTGCTATCTCACCGGATAATTTGTATTCAATGGATATCCAGTCTCTGGCTGGATTAGGAATAACACGAAAAAGTTCTTCATTCTTGTTGTATCCCTGATCCCCAAAATTTACAGGACTGTTTTTAAACAGCGAAGTATCCGGTAAAAATGGAATTAGCAGGCTGTCTTCATTAAAAACAAAATTGAGTACGCCCCTGGCCTGAGCACCGGCAATAAAATGACTGGAATCGGCAATGGTGTCAAGACTTAATTTCTGAATACTATCTATATCGAAAATGGTTTTGTTATTATTTTTCAAACTTATCAGAAGATTTTTGAGAAATACAAAATAGTTGTATTCTCTTGCTTCCCAATCGCTCAATTCGATCATACCCGGTATTGAGTTCAGTTCATCAGAAGCCGAAACAAGATTATTTTCATGCAGATAACTATCCACTATGGAGAATCTGCTTCCCATTCCGTTTTTCTCATTAAGCCAGTAACGCAAGGTATCGAGTGAAGCAGAAGCTGTGTCCGCCAGTTCATTGGCAATTAATTTATTTGCCGCATCTTGCCTGCCCAAGGAATAGTGTCCTAATTCACTTCTAAGAATGGTTTTATAGGTTTCCACACCAATTGTATCTCTTAACATATCTATCATATACTCAGGCAGTGGATCCGGTTTGTTTGCCAGGTAATCCAGAAATTCTTCGTCACCCAGTTCATCCGGATTTGCCGACAGTATTTCAAATAAAATATTGGCCGGCAGAACATTCCATTTTTCTGCAGCAGTTCTGAGTGCTTCTTCCGACAAATGAGGCGAATCATCAAGCAAGCGCTCACGCAATTCACCGGTTTCATCCGGTTGACTGCTTTCAATATCGGAAATTAGCTGCGGTTGATCTCCTTCATCTTCAAAGGAGTTATATGCGGTTAACGCAGCATTGTATTCACTGGTATTGTCTGTATAAGATTGCATGATCAGGCTTTTTTCTGCATCTGCCAGACCGGAAATTCTTGTGCCAAAGTTTGAATAGCAGGGATGATCCTCCCCCTGATCCAATCTTAACCCGTAATAATTCTGTGGGATTTCAGAAGCT
This sequence comes from Bacteroidales bacterium, assembly GCA_021740625.1. GTDB lineage: Bacteria > Bacteroidota > Bacteroidia > Bacteroidales > JAIOZK01 > JAIOZK01. The sequence continues at coordinate 97,546 of JAIOZK010000013.1, read as the reverse complement.
TCATTCGGGTCGTAATAGTATTCAATTATCCAGTTGCCGTTATTTGCAAAATCACTTCCATAAGGACTAACGTTATGTGTGAACGTGTTTCCGGCGGATTGCTCAAGTGATCCCTGCATCACGGAAATACCTCCCAGTTCGTCAACAACAAAATCATACACATTATTTGTGTTGGTATTGCATTCGTATTTTAACCCAATAAATTCATGCTTATCAACGAGGTTTATACCACTTGCATGATTTGCTATAAACATATTGCTGAAATAGTTTTTATAAATCAGGTTTTCTTCTTCTCCTGAGTTATTTACCCAAATGCCGTACAGATAAAAATCATGAAAAGGAGGGCCAACTGTCGATGTGAAATCATTTTCCTCAACTGTAAATCCCGTACAACCATCCAATAAAACATTGATTGAATATGATCCGGTCTCTTTTGTAGTAAGGAAATTGTTGTCTACGATTACCTCATTGTTTGACCCACTGTTGTAAATACCATAAATATTGTTTGTAAAATCTGATTGGCGAACGCGCACATTGTAGCTTGTTTCCTCATTTGTACAATACAAAGCCTTCTGAAAACCTTCAAATTTTGATACAACGGTATTTTCAGGGGGACAAGGTTCTTCTCCCGGGGGAACAATTGTGCAATAGCTGTTAACAGTGATACCGGCGTCTTCCGATACAATTCCGTTGCCGAACGGATCGGATGAATCATCGAGGTTGTAAAAACGGCATCCTTCAAATGGAATGCCTCGTACTTTCCAAAGGCTCACGTGAGCAAAAAATACGCTGGGCTGGCTGTAGTTTTCATCGATCTTAAAAGTACAGTTTTTAAATCTGCTTAAATTATCCATTTCGGTTTGGGGATCATAAGGATTAAAATTACGATATGACATAAATTCAACCGCCCTTCTGCAATTGGTGAAAACCGTATTTTCGGCAATGATAATACCCCCGGTTGAATTATAATCTCCCGGTTTCCAGAGCCGTACTGCTTCATAAGCATTCTCGATTACAGCATTGGTCAGGACAACTTTTCCCTGAGCACAAACTCCTCCAGTTTCAAATTGGCTGCTGTTTTTATCGCCCCATACTTCTATGCCGTGCCAGGTATTGCCACAGCCGTTCATAAGTTTTCCGCCGTCTATTATCAATTCGGCACCGGGTTTTACAATTATTTTGGACTCCGCGGCCAATCTCACCGTACCATGAATGGTCAAAGTTCCCTGGTCTATCTGTATATCACGGTCCATCCATCTGTCCGTGTTCCAGGTTTGATCTTCATTGATGACCAATGGATTGGAATTATATGAACATGTATTATGAAATACTGCATTGTTGTGTGAATTAAGAGCAAAACGATCCCATTGATTTTTATTACTTTTACCTTCCGTATCCCAAACAAATATTTTATAGTCGGAAGAACTGACTATTTCATTTTTCGAATCATTATCAATATCAGCTATTAATGGTATTGAGCACATACCGTACGGATTATAAGTATTGAGCGGCCACCCAACTACTTTATCACCATTTAATTTATACGCATGTATTAATCCATCGTTTGAAGGGATAAGGATTTCACAATCCTGATCATTATCATCAACATTTGCAATCAACGGTCGAAGATACTGACACTTCAAATTAGGTATCTCAATACTAATGATTTCATTTCCCAAGTAGTCCCATACCTTGCACAAGCCATTATCGGCAATTACAACTTCGATAGTACCGTCCATATCGATATCGCCGCAACTAAAAAAAGGTGACCACGACCAATTTTGGTTTTCTATTGAAAGTTGAATACTATGGTTGTTAGTATTCCAGTTGTTCACGAGGGTTCCGTTATTTTCGAGAGCGTAAATATATCCCGTTGTACCTTGTATCGACATGAACAATATTTCATAATCGGAATCATTGTCGATATCGGCAACAATAACCGGGCAATCCAGACGGCCCCCAATGCCAGTATTTACAGGATTTTGTCCCTGAATGTAATCCGACCCATCGCTATTCCATATATAAATGCCGCCTTCCATCCCTATTACAATCTCTTTATCACCATCACTGTCCAGGTCCACCACAACCGGCATGGAGACAGCTTTATCGTCCACAGGATCTTCATAGGTTGTTACAGGCCACTCCTGATAATTATTTCCCTCATAATCCAGAACCTCCAGGTGTTCACCTATTTGATTCGGAACAATGATCTCCATATAACCGTCATTGTTCATATCATCCAAAACAACCCCATTAAAATTTTTAAATGCAATTTGTCTATCCCACATTAAATCTGGTTTGCTGTCTTCATTCGCATCTTCATTTTTATAAACAAACAATTTAAATTTAGTTGGATCATTTTCAGGTTGACCCATCCTGGTCGCCACAATAACTTCAGCAATGCCATCATTGTCAATATCTCCAATGGCCGGAGTGCAAGTCATGCTTATTTCAATATTGGCAAATCCACTTATTGTCGTTATGTTGTTATCTATATTATATACTTCGGTACCATCCTGATTAAAGCTATAAACTGCACCCTTGTTTGCGGGGTGGTCACCTCCTCCACTTGTAAGAAAAATTTCCATTTCACTATCGTTGTCCAGATCAAAAATATTTGGGGCTCCCCAAAAGGCTCCATATAAAGAAACACTGGTAAGTACAGGCATCCAGTCAGGATGATAGGGTAATGTTGTCCATGTTTCCAATGGATCCGTTAAATCCCCTTCAATTCCAAAATTGGATACACCGCTTACTCTATAATAAAATGTCGTTAATTCCGGTAATCCGGCATCGGTATAACCTGAGAAATCCTCAATAATCTGAGAATTTAATTTGTTATAGGGTCCAGATTCAATATCACTCTGATATGCATTATATCCCTTAGCTTCAACATCCGGGTCCCAGTATAAGGAGATTTCAGTATTTGAGTTTGTATATCCCAAGCCACTAATCATATCAGGTTTATCAAAATTAACCGGGAATTCCCACTCTTTACCGAATTGATCTACTACCAGTAATGTCATTTCAATTGTTTCACCTGCATAATTGCCTGTAACATCAAATTCATAAGGTAAGGTATTTTCACCAGAAGTATATGGTGCAACATCCCCGAAAGCCTGATCAGGACTCCCGATCGCTTCCACATAAGCTGAAGAAGATGACAAATTACCCATAAGCTCCGTAGCTAAGCCTGAACCACCATTGAAAAGTTCAAATGTTACATAAACATGATCACCCGCGTCAATTATTTCATCATCGTTGATTTGTGTTGTAAATGTCGTACTTACAAGATCAGCCTCGGAAGTATGAAATTCAATATAAAGCTCATCCTGATATATATTACTGGCACCATCTTCCAGGTTCAATATAAACTTACCCATTAAGTTATCGGGTGCATCAACCGAAACCGTAAATACAAAAGGTGTAACAGAGGCAACCTGTTCTAATGATTCAATAGTTCCAAATGAAGATTGTGGTTGGGATATTGTAATGAAATTATAAGAAGTGTGTTCAGGATCAAGGCTAATAGTTCCGGTGACATTATCACCTGCAGTTAATCCCTGATTCTCAATGACCATAGTTAGTTCAATAGTTTCCCCAACATCTACAAGGTTATTATCATTCCCATTGCTAGATCCGCTTTCATCATCATCAACTGCATAGTCTTCAATATATAAATGAGTACCCGGATTAATTGAAACCGGCAGGCTTGTCTCAAAAGGTATGTAATTATGTCCTGTTACTGTTAAATACAACTCTCCCGGAGTATCTGGTGTACATTCAATATTAACACTTACTGTACTTCCGGTACCTGTTACCTCTTCAAATGAATAAACTTCGTTTTCTTTATAAAGACAAACTTTTGCAATATCTCCGTTTGAGAGATCATCAATATTTACTTGTAAGTTTTGTTGACCGGTATAAAGCGTTGTTGGAATTGCATCGACAGTTAAATTTTGTGGTGTATTTGTCCAAATGTCCAAAGTAGGATCGCCTAATAATGCTACTCTTCTAAGATAAGTATAACTTGTAGATGCTCCATAAAGCAAATCACTTATATTTCTTATGCTACTATTATTATATAAAAGGTTACAAAAATTCCCAAAATAATCAGAATCTGTGCTCATTCCATAGACAGTATTGCCAATAAAGGCAGCACCTGCACCATTGGGATTCCAATGATAATGCTCGCTGATAGCATCCTGATAATCGAAAGCATTGGGACTGCACCCTCCTGTATAAAAAATTTGATAATACGGCGAATTGGAAAGGCCATCAGCATCCAAGGTGTTCATACATTCTTTTGCAACTTTGGATGAGGTTGACATACTTGGTGGGCCGGAATGGTCCATGTGATAGACAAGATGAAACGGGCTTCCAAATTGTGTGCCTCCATTTTCTAAATTGTTCAAGGTATTTTGCAGGTTAAATGTTTCATCCCACTCACAATTTGGCATACCACCAAGGCTCGGATCATCATATAAGCGCCAAAAATTAAGATTAGTATTTAATGGAGCGATATAATCTATAAGTTCGTTTAGTTCGTCACCTCTAAAAGTATCTTCATTAAAATAATCACTTAGAAATCCTGTCATAAACATTACATTGTTGTAATAGGTTAGATCTGGAACATCTGCCTTTTCATAACCCATGGTTTTCGATAAAATGGCATCCAATTCATCTATACTACTAAATGGCATACGACCGATGAAGTGATCAGGGCCGAAATCTATTTTATCGCCACCCTCACCGTAATGTGAATTTCCATTAAAATTCCAGTTATAATCTGGATCACCAGCCTTATATACATCGCTGTAATAAAGTTCTGTTGGCCTCCACTCTCCTTCTACTTTTAAAGCATACCTCACAGGTAATATTTCAATATCTCCCCCCAATAAAATAAACATACTACCCCAGTGATTGTAAACATCCTGAAGATAATAAAATATTCTTTCCGCCTGATCTGAACCATTGTATTCCAGATTAATCTGTTCGAGGGTTACAATAACTGTTGGAATTCCGGTCTTTGTTTTCCAATCTGCAAAATCTGTAAAATCATATTTATTAGTTACAGGTTGACTGTATTCCTCAGATGTAATTATAATAAATTCCGGAATATTAGCATCTGAAGTCGGAAAGGAGCTTAACGTAAGTTTCTCGCCGTTGTAATCTTGAACTATTTGTTCAGCCCCACCTAAAAAATTATCAACATCACCGGTATTGGAAACAATACTTGAAATATGGTTCCTGGTTATTTCATTTCTATAATTACTTATCTTTAATGGACGATCTACAGGATTGGTTGAAATTGCATAATTTATTTGAAATGAAATATCGGTATATAGTTTTATTGTCTGCGACAAAGGCAAGTATGATATTGGATAAAGGTTAACAGTAACAATTAAATACCCAAAAGTATATTCAGTATGAGTGATTTCCAGAAGTTTACCCGGATAAGGATCATTTGACTGATAAATAATGGGATCCGGATCAACCCAGTCCGGTGCTTCCCTGCCATCAAGTACTATTGGTGGTTGTTCAGGATACAAATTATAAGAACCAGAGATGGTTTGAAGTGAACTGCTGGTTACTTGCACGGAAATCTGTTCGGCATCAAGTGGCAAAACAAATCTTTTTTGTATTACAGGTATTTCAGGTTCTCCATACTTCTCCTGTAAAAGATTAAAGGTTTTAGCGGAAACAGGATAATTTATTTCCAACCTGTCGTAATTGTTATCAACAGTGAAGGAAAGATAACCTTCCGTTGTTTGAAGGCTCGAGTTAACTTGGCTGTTTACTGAACAGGCAATTAACATTAACAAAATAATTAAACTAAACTTTTTCATAATTTGGTTTTTTGGTTATTAGCTTGGTTGAAATATTTATTCTTTAACTTTTATCAGTTTGCCGGATTTTACTATTAAGTTTCCAGATTTCAGAGAAAATATATAAGTTCCGGATTTTAGCCTGCTAAGGTTGAGTGACATGTTTTTTTGTGCGGCAAGGTTGAATGAATAGACTTTTCGGCCGTTGATATCAAATACCTCAAATAAACCTGGGAGCTCATCTTGTAGTGGAATACCTGAAATATTCAAAAAAATCTTATCGTTAAATGGATTTGGATATAAACCAAGATCTGATTGAGGCGAGTTTTCAGGTATCCCGGTTATAAGACCTCCATTGGTGGTTTTATAAACTTCTCCCGTCCACTTGATACAGTATCCTATATTTTTGTTATACATGTCAATATTAATATAATTACCCTGACTCCCATTCCAGGTTTGTCCACCATCTATTGTGGTGTATAGTTTCCCAAAACCCAGGACCCCGTCAAATCCAACATAATACCCCGTATCAGGATTAACAAATTGCATCTGACCTAATGAAAAATAGCCAATCCAGTATTGATCGGTAATATACTCCCAGTCTGCTCCGCCGTTTTCTGTTTTATACAATCCTGACGCCCCGATAAAACCCGTATCAGGATTTATAAATGAACAACATGTCGATGGGCCATAAAATGTTCCAATACTATCCGGATCAAACCATGAATCACCTCCATCAACAGTTTTTAGGAACCCGTTAAAATGTGTTATATATCCAATATTCGAATTTAACATCTGTATATCACTAAGTTCTGAAACATCGAGGTATGTATAGGACCAGGAATTGCCACCATTATAAGTTCGTATAACAAGCCTTCCGGTTTCTGAGGATTTCCCAATAATCCACCCTGTATCAGGAGTGATAAATTCAGCTTCTCCATAATCTGTTATCGAATCGGGACCGATCTTCTGCCAGTTTTCTCCATAGTCTTTACTTTTAAGGATTATTCCTCCAATCCCGACAATATATCCAACGTGTGGTGTCACAAATTCTACATCTTGAAAGCTATATTCTTCACAATTATAATTTATTGTTTCCCAGGTTTCACCGCCATCCAGACTCCTAATAGCACATCTAAGACCAACCACATAAACTGTATCAGGTGTTACTACGTCAATGGCACGTATTTGTTCATCATTTGTGTAAATGTGTTCCCATTGGGCTTGCGCATTATAAGTAAACATTCCGAGTAATAAAATAATGACTGTGAATAAAGTTTGAGTTTTCATTGCTTGGTATTTTTAATTTCTACTGTTTGGCTTCAGGGGCTTTAATATGACAATTAATTTAATATAAACGAGAAGGATTTCCAAGTTTATAATATTAATTTTTTAATAGTTTTGTTTTTTGTTGATTCTTTATATAATTGACTTGCAACCGGGAGCATGTTCTCAGTAGTGTATGCCCCGCTTGTTTTTAATGAATTTCGTTGCATAGGTTTCTGCTTCAGTTTGTATTTGCAGCAGGTAAATCCCCGGCTCCAATTTCTTTATATCCAAACTCATTTCTGAAATATCATAATGCTCATAAGTCTGCTTTAAAACCAGGCCCCCATTCAAGGTTGAAATAATGAGGTGATAACATTTCGCCTTAACGGGCAATACAATTTTTATTTCGTCGAAGGCAGGGTTCGGATAAACCGATACCAGGTTGTTTACCGGGTATTTTATCACATTTGCCCCGGTGTCAATGGAAATACGAACCGGGTTTCGGTATAAAATAAGCTGGTTAACCAGCGAATTTGTGGCCTGGCAGTAATATATACCGGAATCAGCCGCTGCTACATTCGTTAAATACAGGGTGTCAGCTTCATTGCTTTCCAGGATTAGTTCACTATTCCTATACCATTTGTAGTTGGTAAACTCACCACCGGTGCCTGCGTAAATGCTATAGTTGCTCCCCGGGGCAAGGGCCGTGTCAATTTCTTCGAGCATGTCGTCCTGAGGATAATAATCAAAAAAGTAATACAAGCCTTGCTGGTATGATTGATAATGTGATTCTACAGACTCAAAAGTGAGTTTATTATCATTGATCTCAAAAAATGTCATGATCCAATTTGAGTTCACATGTGGCAGTGAAGTGAATTGATTGCAGGACAAATTCAAAGCATCAATAAGGAATGAAATATCCCCCCATGCTTCGGGCACAGGTCCGCTAAACTGGTTACCCGAAACAAAAAGGCTGATATAGAAAGGGGAATTTTGATAAAACAGGTTGCTCAGGTATACGGGTAATTCACCTGAAAGTTGATTATTATTCACATTTAAAATCTGCAGGTTGTCAAGATATGAAACCTCTTCGGGAATGGTTCCTGTTAACTGGTTATCATTTAACCACAGTTCCTGCAGATTGCTGCAATTGCCCAGTTCTGGTGGAATAGGGCCGGTGAGTTGGTTGTCATGCAGATCGAGAAACTGCAGGCTGTCGAGGTTGCCGATTTCAGGTGGGATGGGACCAGTGAGTTGGTTTTGAGGTAAAGAGAATTCAACCAAATTGGAACAATTCCCAATACCAAACCATTCCAATGTGGGAATCTGAAACAAGCTTATTGGTATTTCACCTGTTAATTGTTGATCGTTGGACATTCCAAGGCTTTTTAAAGCTGATAATTGTCCCATCTCTACCGGTAAAACTCCTGCCAGATTATTACTATTTATTATTAATTCAGTTACCCTTTCCCCTTCCACGGTCACCCCGTACCAGGTACTCACCGGGCCGGTAAGCCAGTTGGAGTTATCATACCAGTTGGGGCCGCCGGTGCTGTTGTAAAAAGCCACCAGGGCCAGGGAGTCCTGTTCTATTACCTGGGCGGGAGCAGATAAATAAAGCATACCCATTAATACCAAAAAAGCAATTGTTGATTTCATGTTCATTTTGTTTTAATTGTTTAGCTAACTCATTGTTTTGTTGTTTTTAATGCTGGAGCAGCGGTTTAGCGATTGATGCCCCGCTTGCTTATTATTAACTTCGTTGTATATCCGGTGTTTTCTGTTTTTGCCTGCAGCAGGTAAATACCGGGTTTTAGTTCCTCTGTCGCGAGTTTTATTTTTGTATTGCTATAAAGGTTTAACTTCTTTTCCGAGACACACCTGCCGTTTATGTTATAAATCTTAATATCAACCAAACGATTCTTATCAGGTATTTCGATTGTTATTTTCTCATTGGCAGGGTTTGGATACACCCTAAGTGATTTTTGAGACGATCGGTTTATGATATTTGACCCGGTATCAATGCCAATATGTACTTCATTGCGCCTTAGGGTCATACTGCCCAAAAGACTGTTGGTGGCCTGGCAATAATAAATACCGGTATCATTATAAGATATATTTTCCAGGAATAAGGTATCCAGGTCAGGCCCCTCCCCGATAACTATACCGTTATGACGCCATTCATAATAGGTAAATTCACCCTGGGTTCCGGAGTATATCCAGTAATTGCTTCCAAGGGGCAGCAGTGTATCTATTTCTTCCAGCAGGAACTGTTGCGGATAATAATAAAAGTAAAAGAAAGCATCGTATTGGTAATGCGGTTCGATGTATTCGTATGGAAGTTTATTTTCTTCGATATGGAGGTAAGTGCCTTCCCAGTGACAATTTGAAGTTACAGGAGGGATATAGGTAAAATGGTTTCCCGAAATATCCAAAGAACCAATGATCAGGTTCAGGTTGCCCCAGGATTCGGGCAGGCTGTCGCCAAGCTTATTATTGCTAACGCTTAGTGAAAAGTCATCAGGGTCCAGAAAAAACTCACAAAAGTTTTCGGGCAAACTCCCGGCAAGTTGGTTATTTTGCAGGTAGAGCCGGTAAAGCTTGGTTAGTCCGGTTAGTTCGGCAGGAATGGTCCCGCTAAGTAGGTTGTCATTAAGCAACAGTTCCCACAAATTGTCGCAGTTGCCCAGTTCCGGTGGAATAGGACCGGTGAGACTGTTTTGAGGTAATTTGAGAAATTCAAGTAAGGAACAATCCCCAATACCTATCCCTAACAAATTCAATAATTGTCCTATTGTATTAGGTAAAATTCCGGAAAGACTTGGATTATTACTGATAACAAGTTTCTCAATTTCATTCAAATTTCCAATTTCTTCAGGTAACACACCATTGAGGTTATTATCAGAATAAAATTTCAGTTCTTTCACTCGTTCACTTTCCACAGTCACTCCGTTCCAAGTACTCACCGGGCCGGTAAGCCAGTTGGAATTATCATACCAGTTGGGGCCGCCGGTGTTGTTGTAAAAAGCCACCAGGGCCAGGGAGTCCTGTTCGAGTACCTGACCATTAAAGGTGAGCGGTGCGAGGAGAAAATAAATGCCTGCTAATAAGGTTTGTGGTTTCATGGTCTTGTGTATTTGTACTTTTCAACTAGTCAGATTTAATGGGACGTTAATATGCTTATAAATTTAATATAAGCGAAAAGGATTTGCAAGTTCTTAATATTAAATTTCTTGCCAAAAAATTAAGAATTGGGTCGCAATTCTTTTATGCTATCAAAATACAGAAAGTCTATAAATCATTAATAATTGATTTTTCGATATCAATCTGAAATTTAATTGACAGCAGGATAATCAAGTAGAAAAACATTTTATTAGATTGAATCTTAACTATACAAATACCTTTTGATATTCCTTTTGGGCGTTTTTCTGAATTCTTCATCCACCAGTTGGAATTTTGCGATCTGTTCCCACTTGGCCAATTCCTCGTTGAGCTGCAGGCGGTTCTTTTCCATGACTTCATTTACCTGTTGATCGTTTAATCCCTCATGATCCACGGCATCACAGTCGGGATAGACCAGGGCAATCAGTTTACCTTCTTTTTCCTTGACCACGCATTCCTGCACACAGGGAAGGTTGCATATCCTGGCCTCGATTTCTTCCGGAAAGATATTTTTCCCGGAAGGACCCAGGATGAGGTTTTTGCTTCTGCCTTTAATGAACAGGAATCCTTCTTCATCCAGATAGCCAAGGTCTCCGGTTTTCAGCCAGCCATCTTTGGTGAAAGCTTCTTTGCTGGCTTCCGTATTTTTATAATAACCCAGCATCAGGTTATCTCCTTGTACCTGAATTTCTCCCACTTTGTCTTTACTTTGCTTATCGATTCTGATCTCCATGCGATCGACCACCCTGCCGGAAGACCGGAGTGTGTTTACATTCCAGGCTGCATAGCTGATGAGCGGGCCGCATTCCGTCATGCCATAGCCTATGGTATATTTGAAACCGATCTTTTTGAAGAAGTTTTCTACTTCCTCACTCATCGGCGCTCCTCCGATCACAACTTCCTTAAACGCATTGCCGAAACTTGCAGACAGCTTTTTGTTCACTTTGTCATAGATCTTTCGGGATACAAAGGGTACTTTCCTCAGGAAGCTGATGAGCGGTTTGTCGATACCGGGTAAAATCCGCTTTTTATAAATCTTTTCGATAACAAGAGGTACAGAAAGGATCAGGTGGGGTTTGATCTCACCAAAGGCTTTGGTGACGATATTCGGTGAAGGTATTTTTGTTAAAAAGGTGATGTGGCAGCCGAGGGTAAATGGAAACAGGAATTCGAACAACATCCCGTAACTGTGTGCCATGGGTAAAAAAGATACCAGACGGTTGCCGGGTTTCAGCGGCATGTTATCCTGAGCAAACTGAATGTTTGAAAAGATGCTCCTACGTGGCAGCATCACTCCCTTTGTAAAACCCGTAGTTCCGCTTGTATAAGAGATCATGCATGTTTCGTTTTCAGGTTGATCCATGAAAGCGATATCTTCTTTCTGAATAGTTTTTTTTTCAAAATCTTCTTGGATTTGCTTCAGGGAGGCATGCAATGTTTTATGGTTGGTTGATAACAACTGTTGATCTTCTATTCTTATCATCCCCAGCAGGGCTCGCATATTATCCGGTTCTATCCGGTCAAAAATATATTGGCTGACAAAAAGCAGTTTTGCGTCTGAATGGTTGACGATATGATGAATGTTGGAAGTACTGAAATCGGGCAATATCGGTACGATCACAGCACCATAGGTCATGATGGCCAGGTAGGTCATGCCCCATTTGGAACTGTTGTTCCCAAGCAATGCGATCTTGTCTCCCTTCCTGATTTCCAGTTTGCTGAACAGTGCATGCAGCATGTTGATGTGTTTGGCTACATCCGCGTATTGATAATCTTCTCCCTGGTAATCTGAAAAAGCGTTGTAATCCCAGTTGTCCCTGATCGACTCCGCAAAAAGCGTATTCAAAGCTTTCTTTTCCATCTCTTCCTTTTTGATATTTGTACAAGGTTACAAAAATTCAGGGATAAAAACCATTTACCAGGGTATCAAAGCTTGCACAACCAAATCCCTGAGAGGATTATTCTCATAAGATACATCAGAATACATAAGGAATTTATTGGTTTGATCTTATGTGTTGCATTTAATTCCATTATCACACGATAAATTATCATTAACTTTATATGTTTTCAATAGAATGAATTCTTACAAGATTATGAGCATTGCATTTGAAGATTTAAAAAAAGAGGTTCTTTCCTGTGAAAAATGTGCTTTATCCAAAACCAGGAATCACGTGATCTTCGGGGAGGGCAACCCGGAAGCCGGGATTTTGATCGTAGGAGAAGGGCCCGGGGCCGATGAAGACCGCATCGGGCGGCCTTTTGTAGGTAAGTCGGGTCAGTTGCTGGATAAGATCCTGGCGGCCTGTGGGTTTAACCGTGAACAACACGTATTCATCAGCAACATTGTAAAATGCAGGCCTCCGGGCAACAGGGCGCCCACTCCGCAGGAAGCTGCCGTTTGCATGCCTTACCTCATGGAGCAGATCGAATTAATCGATCCGGAAATCATAATATTGCTCGGTGCAAGTGCACTGAATTATCTGGTCGATAAGAGTATGCGGATTACAAAAGTGAGGGGCCACTGGCTGGCCTGGCAAAACCGGTGGGTGATGCCTGTTTTTCACCCGGCAGCACTCCTGAGAAACCCGAACCTGAAAAGAGATACCTGGGAAGATTATAAAAAGATCGTTTTCAAATACCGGGAGATGGTGGATGCGGATCACTATTCGGCCCATGTGTAAAACAAGAGCAAAGGGATCAGTATTTCAGGATTTTTTTTGTGATATGGGTATCATCCGCAAAGCTGAATCTTAAAAAATAAACGCCCGGAGAAGAAATAACAGATTCAAATCCAATCCTGTTGTTTCCATTGTGCAAGAAGAAATCCCAGGAATCTATTTCCCGGCCCATTACATCAATAAGTTCAACATTTATCTTTTGTGCCATTCTGGCGAATATCCGGATATTGATATCATGATTGACCGGGTTCAGAACCCGCAAGTGACGAATGTGTTCTGGTAAAAAATCATTGATTCCGGCAGCTTCACCAACAACAACTTTCATGCTTACCGGCAAATGATCCGACATGGTGTATAAAGCCTGCAATACATCCTGCGGAACACTTGTATTTGTGGGAGGATCAAGCAGGGATAAGTTAAAATGTTCTCCATCCTGGCCAATGGCATGATATGAATTGGGCAGATAATATACTCCTGCTGTCCCGTTTATTAGCTGTTCTGTTGCCAGGATGAAGTCAAAACGGTCGTCCATGCCGCCACTGGATGGGCATCCGCCGGAGGTATGCGTTGATTGTGTATGCACGGGAGCGAAGTATTCGTTGTTGTGCCAGTTGCCGATCATTTCCACCGGGTCGAAAAAGCGGAACGGAGCATCCGGATTGATGAGTTTTGTAAAAGCCGTTTCCGAACTGGTGTATACATTATAATCGCCTGCAAAAACGAAATTACCAGGTGTATAATATTGTTCCAGGTGATCCAGCAATTTCTGCACTTCATCGGCCCTTTCGGCCGCATCATCCCCATCATTACCGGCTTTAAGATGGGCCACAATCACATGCAGGAAAACGGTATCGCTTATTAAATCAGCATCCTCTGGTATATGGTACAGTTTGTAAATGTCGATTACCCGTACATTGGTCTGTACAGCATCCTGTGAGGCCAGGCCCAGTTTTTCCGAATTGTAATAAATCATGTTGGAAAGATATCCCGTACAACTCATACCGGCTCTCTGGTAATAATCAATTCCCCCAATGTTCAGTACTTCATCCAGCAATATGTCAGCGGTTTGGGAGCTGCAGTGCATCTCGTTTACGGTAAAAATATCAGGACGCTTATGATCCAGGATCACTTTCAGGCTGGCATTTTTTTCATCCAGGGGATTGTTGCTGCTGGTGCAGTAGGATGTGTAATTGTTGTAATGAAGCAGGTTGTAATGGACGAGGTTAATCGTGTCCTGACTTTGCAGTTGCAGGAAAGAAAGAAAAACCGTGATTGATAAAGTAAATTTTTTAATCATAGTATTGGAATCGGTGAAACTAAGCTCTAAGAAATTCATGCACTCCGATATCGGCTTGTTTTAATATTGCGCGAAGTGTACCTTCTGGCATATCCCCAGGGTGATTTGGAATCGTTGTATATCTTTTTGTATTTGGGTTAAACCAGATTTCATGACTACCGGCAGCCTGAGGATGAAATCCAAAGCCAAATTGCTTCAGTTTTTGATTCACAGTTTCATCTGATTGAGCTTCTAATAGCTTTTTCGCCACATCTCTGGCAATCTCAAGTGTTTCTGTAACTGTTCGTCCCTGGGCAATGAGTCCCTGAATGCTATCCGATGTAGCCAGGTAAAAACCTTCAGGTAGTTTTTCGATATGAATATTTATTATTTTCTCCATTAACTGCTCTTTTAATCCGCCAGTAGGCGGACAAGTTTTTCCTTTTGATACCCACCTGCACTGCGGCTGTGTAGTTCATCAAATATACAAAATAAAAGGATTTTTTATTTGTGCACCTTGCGGATAAAATCTTCAACCTCTGGAACACCACCCTGGTAAACAAGGTATCCGTTATAGGGCTCCCTCGGTGTGATCTCATCATTGATCGGGGTGAGCATCATTTCCTTCACCTTTTCCGGATCATCTGTTTGTCCAAGTATCCAGCTCAGTTTCACCCAGGCCACTTCGGGCAACATATTGCCTGCGGGGATGATGCCTTTGGCCATCATGTCCCTTCCGGTATCGTAAACAAACATATGCACGTAGCCCCAGATGGTTTGGAGGGTCATGTACATGTGCACGCCTTTGGCATGTGCCCTTTCGATGGCAGGATAGAGTTCCTTGTTCACATGCCCGAGGCCTGTGCCCACGATGATGATGCCCCGATATCCGGCTTCTACCATTGCATCCAGGGTGTCCGGCTTCATGCCCGGGTAATAATACAACATGCTTACTTCATCGCTGAAATAGGGATAGATCTCCACTTTGCGGTCGTTCCTTCTCTTGTTGTAAGTTTTGTGGATGGGTTTGATATAACTGCGGCTGATGCGTGCCAGGGGCGTATCGCCTATGGTCCTGAAGGTGGAGCGGTAGGAAGAGTGCATTTTACGTACACGCGTTCCTTTGTGTAAAAGGCCATATTCATCGGATGTAGGACCGAACATACAGACCATCACCTCAGCGATGTCGGAATGCCCGGCAGCTTTCATGGCATGCATGAGGTTGAGGGCGGCGTCGGAGCTGGGCCTGTCGGACGATCTTTGCGAACCGACCAGTACAACCGGTACCGGCAGGTTCTGGCACATGAAGGTGAGGGCGCCACCGGTATGGTGGAGGGTATCGGTTCCATGACCGATCACGATGCCGTCGATTCCATTCTCAATCTCTTTGCCAATGGCTTTGGCAAGAGCTACGTATTGCCTGGGGCCCATGTTTTCACTGAATACAGCAAATACTTTCTCGGTGGTCAGGTTGCAGATGTCGGCCAGCTCGGGAACCGCACCGTAAAGTTCTCCGGGAGAGAAAGCCGGGATCACGGCACCGGTTCTGTAATCCAGCCGGGAGGCAATGGTGCCACCGGTTCCGAAAAGTTTCACTTTGGGCAGACCCTCCGTATAAGGGAATTCCTTTTCTGGTATGGCATATTTGGCTTTCTTGTATCCGGTTTCTTTCATTCCTTCGATCGTCTTGATGTCGATCCCAACATTATAGCCGGTCGGGATCTTCAGCACGATGTGCTGGTCATCATCATTTTCTGATCTTGGCAGTACAGTGCCCACGAAACGGCCCCGGGTGGTATCCACCTCTGCCATTCCCCATACCCTGGTGTTGAATTTTTTGAGTGTATCCAATGCATCACCCTTGTATCCCTGAAAAAAATCTTCACTCATTGTATCTTAGATTGTATTGGCAATTTCTTTGTTTAATTCTTGTAAGCTGATGTTCCCAAGTGCTATTTCACGCAATTCACCCATGATCCAGTCGATAGCATCCTTCTTCTTATCGGACTTTCTGATCTCATCAAACTTAGCCTTGAGAAAGGGTATCCTGGAAAATACATCCTTTTTATCCTGCTTCTTGTATTTGATACTGGTCAGAACAGAGTTGAAATCCATTTTTGGATGTTCGTATATCTCGGGCAGCATTTTGGCAGCGATATTCAGTTCAATTTTATTGGATGTGAGATACTTTAGAAGACCGTATACCATTTTGTATTCAAATTCGGGGGCTTTATCATAATGACCCTCCACGAACTTCAGTTTATGACCGAAAAAGGTCCCGGCAAATTTCGGATCCAGTTTGAGTTCTTTAATTGCTTTTTCGATGAGGGGGAAGAGGTTTTTACTTAAAATATAATTATAAGTATCCTCTGGTATCTGCCAGTCTTTCATTTTGCGGTAGCGATCGGCCACATCTTCCGGGAGGTTTTTTTTCAATCCTTCAATGTAGTCAGCAGCAAGTGGTATTGGGGCTGTGTCGGTGTCCGGGTACATGCGGTCGGCGCCGGGTAACACGCGCTCGAAGATGGTCGTGCCATCCTCAAAGGATTTCCTGGTTTCATTGGGTACGCCTTCAAAAGCCATGTGGCATCTTTCCTCGATGGTTTCCAGGGCTGTTTTGATGTCATCCTCCGGTCCCCAGAAAATGATCTGTGCGTCATCCTCACCGGCATCGAGAAGATTAGCAATCTTGCGGAAATCTTCTTTGCTCACAACAGGGTCAAGGTCTTCGGAATTGGTTGAATTGGGTTTTTCAATACAGGCGATTACTTTCAGGCGGTCGCTGATTTCATTGGCAAAACTTTTCCCAGGCTGGGTAAAATGCGATAAAATCCCTTTAAATCCCGGGAGGTTCGCTGCATAAATTCTTTCTCCTCTTTTTATGGCATCTTTGATGGGCTGGTAATCAAAGTTATAGGAATGGTATTTCAGGGCTTCCGAATGCATTTTCCATGCGGAAGGATCGGCAATTTTTTCTTTCAGCTTTTTGCGGATGTTGAGCAGGGCATACTGTCTGAAAGCTTCCACATGGGTGAGTTCCGGAATCCATTTTGTATGGGCCACGCCTTTTATCTCCACGCGGGAACCCCCTTCGCAGCTCACATTCACATCCTGGCGGCCGGCACCCATGCCGGTTCTCACCTTGCCTGTGCTTCTGTTCAGGAAGCGGATGTAATCACAGGCTTCTTTTACCTCGTCAGGGTTCACACAGTCGGGATAGGTCACGGTTTCGATGAGGGGCATGCCCAGGCGGTCGGTTTTGTAAACACGCACATGTCCTACATCGGAGATCTCCCGGCAGGAATCCTCTTCCAGGCTCAATTGTATCAGACGGATTTTTTTATTTTTTAATTGAAGTTCTCCTTCAACACCAATAATACCGGTACGCTGAAATCCTGTAGGGATGCTTCCGTCCAGGTATTGTTTGCGGGTGACATGAACTTCGCCAACGATATTCAGCTTTGATAAAAGAGAGATCTCTATGGAAATTTCCAGCGCTTCTTTATTGAGTGGAAATGGCGGGGTATCATCCACTTCGTAGGTACAGGCGGTTTCGTTCTTGATCCGGTAGATGATCTCCTTGCGGGTTTTGAATTCCATCAGGGCTGTACCGTCATATTCACCCAGTTCGCTCAGGGTGGGCCGCATATGCCGGATCAGTTCTGCATCATAATCATCGCTGTGGTTGTAGATACCAGCCGGGCAATGACAGAACAATTTTTCCGTGGTGTCAAGTTGCTGGTGAACTTCCAGTCCTGATTTGAATCCAATGCGGTCGTAGTCTTTCTGTGTAGCTTTTTTCCGTGGAACGTATCCTATTTCTTTTCGGCTTGCTTCGTAATGTTGTTTAGGATCGAATTTTTTTCCCTTATTTCCTGCCATTTCTGCTGTATCACTATAGTTTGAAAATAAAGCCCCAAATGTACGGATAATATGGATATTGAGGCTATATATTCCATAATTTAAACTCACTATTTATAAACAATACAGAGGTTTTTCCTGCGAGAAGTGTTGCAGTTTTGAAATGGATTTAAAATTGGATCTTATACCCTCTCTTTCAGCCCGATCCTTTTCAGCTCATTGATGCTGTTGTTTTCCAAGAAATCCGTAAGAGACATTTCAACATCGAATTTTTTCTGCACATCCCTTTCAAGTTCCACGGCGCCCATCGAATCAAGTCCATATGACATGATTGATTTATTTTTATCAATTGAGCCAGGTGATATTTTCAATTTATTGCTCAACCATGCGATGAGCCATTTCTCAACATTTTCCGGAGTGGCTTCATTACCGATCTCATCAGGATCGGGATAATGGGTTTGTTCGGGAATCTTTTGCCAGGATGCCAGTATGTCTTTACCTTTCATATTATTCATAGTATTTTTTACACAGGTGTCTTTGTATTTTCCCGCTTGTGGTTCTGGGGAGCCTGCCCGGACTGATCAATTGGATTCCGAAAACAGGAATTTCGAATTCCCGGGTTACGGCTTCCCGGATGCTTTCAAAAATTTCTTCCTGATCCATATTTCTGATGGCAGTTCGTTTTAGTTCCTGCATCACGACCAGTTTTTCTTCATTTTCCCTTTCGATCGAAAAAACGGCACATCCGTCTTTTTGCAGGTCTTTGTGGGCTGATTCAATGGTTTCTTCGATGTAATCGGGGAAATAGTTTACCCCCCGGATGATGATCATGTCCTTGATCCTTCCGGTAATAAAAACCTGGCCTTCATGCAGAAAACCCAGATCTCCCGTCCTTAGCCAGTTTTCATCATCATCATGAGATAATTGTGCCCTGAAAGTTTCATTCGTTTCTTCCGGGTTGTTCCAGTAACCACGGCAGACCGAATCCCCCTTTAACCATATTTCTCCGATGTGGTCTTCTTCCAGTTGCTGCATTGTTTCCGGATCAGCAATGATCATTTGATTGTCATTCCAGCTTATTCCGCAGCCAACAGCATAAAAGCTTTCATTTGCGTCTCCCCTAAGTTCGACAACAGATTCCTGCTCTGCTTTCATTTGTGAAATGCTGATCGTAAGCGGTATTTCATCTGCTGCAATACCACTTACCATCAAGGTGGATTCTGCAAGCCCGTAGCAGGG
Source organism: Bacteroidales bacterium (assembly GCA_021740625.1). Classification (GTDB taxonomy): domain Bacteria; phylum Bacteroidota; class Bacteroidia; order Bacteroidales; family JAIOZK01; genus JAIOZK01. The sequence goes on along the minus strand of JAIOZK010000013.1, from coordinate 78,233 downwards.
CAGGAACATTTGATAAGTAAAACCCTGTTCTTGAAAAGCATCTGAAAAGCGTTGGAGTGTAAGCTTTCTGACCTGCTCGGAGCCGCAGAACATAACCTTTAAAGACGAAAAGTTAATGTCTCTTTTTTGTTCTTCTGATATTTTGTCAACACAGTAATCGAGAGCGAAATTCGGACAACCTGTTGTAGTTCCCTTGTATTTTGTTATGGCCTGCAGCCAGATAACAGGCTTTCTTAAAAATGTGTTCGGATGCATGATCACACTGCAACCTCCAACATAGAGTGGTTGCAGGAGGTTCCCGATCAGGCCCATGTCGTGAAAGGGTGGGAGCCAGTTGATCACAACAAGACTGCTGTCATGATGAAAGGATTGTTTGATCACTTCTGAATTGTTCATGAGATTTTGATGGCTTACCATTACCCCTTTGGGCCTATCTGTAGAACCGGAGGTATATTGCAAAAAGGCAATATCTTCTTGCTTAATTCCATAGTTTAGCAGTTCTGCATTTACAGGCAAATCCACTTTTTTCACCACCATCTTTTCAAGGGAATTGATCTTTTCCGAATCATTAAAATGTTTTTCCAGTAAATCTCTGTTTTCCTGATCCATTAAAATACAGGAGGGTGCACTATCGGAAATAATTGACCAGAAGCGTTTATTTGCTTTGTTTCGTTTGGGCGGGTTAACGGGAACGGCGATGATCCCTGAATAAAAACATGCCAGTAAACTGATGATCAGCTCCAGCCCGGGCTGAAAGATCAGCAAACAACGATCTCCTTTTTTGAAATTTTGTCTTAATTGGAAAGCCTGAAATGTCAGATTGTTAAGAAGTTCCGTATAGGTGATCCGCTCAGTTTCATTTCCATTGTCATCAAGCAGATAATATACAGGCTTGTTTGCGGTCTCCCTTGCATGAGATAACAGTATTTCGTTGAAAGTCAAAAATTGCTCTTGCTTATGAAAAGGTGCGTTTCCCATATTTGATCAAGGCTAATAAACAAAGTTAATCAGCGAATTCGTGAAATGCACTTCTTAAAAGCCGAAACGGATAAATGTAAGGGTGAGATGTAATAAATCAGGATGTAAATAACTTAGCGTTCTGATGTCTGTGTGGTTTTATTCTTCTTGTCTTCTTTTTTCAGGTCTTTTTTCAGTCGCTTTGTAAATATCTCCGTTCCTTTCGGATTGATATGATCGGCATCGAAAAAGTATTCGGGATGATTGAAAAAGATATTATGATAATCCAGTACATTGGTAACATTGGGGTATTGTCGGTAAATAGATTCAACTTTTGCATACAGGCTGTCAACCGGAATAATCGTATTTACATCTTCCCAGTAAGCCTTTGTCAAGGGTGCCCTGAGCAAGATCACTTTGATGTCATTTTCCTGGCAAAGCTGCAGGATCATCTTAAAATACGTAGCCATGGTTTTGTCGAAATAAGTTTTTTTGTTGAAATAAATACCTGATTTGGCTTTGGCCCGGATGATCTTTTCCTCCTTGCCGATCCTTTCTCCTTTTGTCCAGTCGTAATCGGCTTCGTCGCTAAACAGACTGATATCAGCAGGTTTCTTGTAGGCAAAATTTTTAAAATTACGGGGCGGGCGAAATCCATTGTGCAGATCGAGCTTGCCGATCTTGACCAGGTAAACGATGCTGAGCATGATGTCGCGGTAACCGCCTGCGTAGGACACAAATTTGCCTTCCAGCCATTTGCTCAGTATGCGTTTGTCGTGCATGATCCTGGACAGTTCAAAGTAATCGATGTATTTGATCCAGTAGGAATTATGCTCAAAATAACCTGCTGCCAACTGGCTGAAGGCGGACATATCAATATACAGCAATAAGTATTCGGGTTTTTTCTTTTTTTCTTTTATGATGGATTTAAGTTTATAATAGCTTTGTACATAGTTCTCGGCGGGAGCATTGTAATTATAGGCATTATCAAGTATATGTGTGTTAACCGTATTGTGTGAATTTCCAAGGGAGAGATATTTCAATGTGTCATCATAGGCCATGAAATCCTTATCTTTGGCATTGTTGAGTATATTATGCACAACAAAATTCTTGTACAACTGATCCAGGATCACATTGATGATGATCAGCATCAATGCAAAGTACAGCAGCCGTTTCAAAAATTTTTTATGTTTCATCAGAACTGAAAATATATAAATTCCTGCGGATTGCTCATGATCCCGAACATGACGATGTAAAAGAAAAATCCCGCATAAATGGTCCATCTCAGGTAGATCGGCTGGCGGGCGATCTTCCCGATCAGATTGTGTTTTTCATGATACCATTCCGCAATCATCAGTATGATGATCTGTAATATTCCAAACACCAATTCTTTATCTTTTAGTATTTCCACCAGGGATGAACCGGGCTCCCCGGGCTGGAAGATATTGCCCAATATTGCAAAACCCTGTGAAATCGTGGCTGCCCTGAAGAAAATGCATCCAAGGATCAAGAGTGCAAAAACAAAGATCCATCCCAGGAAACCTTGTAATTTAGCGTGCTTGTTCAGGCCTGTGATGCGGAAGAATTTCCTGCGGAGTCCGGTGCTTATATCTTCGATCACAAGAGAAGCACCGATCAGTACACCAAAGAGCAGAAAGGTCCAGTTGGCGCCATGCCACAATCCCATCAGGATAAAGGTGATGAGAATATTGACCTGCAGCAGCCACATCCTGACCCGCCCTTTGTATTTCGCGGGAAGTGAAAAGTACAGGTAATCTCTGAACCAGGTTGTAAGAGAGATATGCCATCTTTCCCAGAAATCCTTGAAAGATTTGGCAACAAGTGGCCGCCGGAAATTGATCATCAGGTCGTATCCCATCAGGCGGGCAGAACCGCGTGCAATATCCGTATATCCGGAAAAATCGCAATACAACTGAAATATAAACAAGACTGCAGCAAGTATCGTGGGAATTCCGGCATTTTCATCGGGACTGGCATAAACACTACTAACAAATATCCCGATTCGGTCGGCGATCACAATCTTCTTGAAAAATCCCCAGAGGATCAGTTTCAGGCCGCTTATAATCAGTGCAGGATCAAACTCCTTGCGTTCATGGATCTGGGGCAAGAGATTCCGGGACCTCTCGATAGGACCGGCTACAAGCTGAGGGAAAAAGGAAACATAGAGTGCGAATTTGCCGAGGTGCCTTTCCGGTTTGGTCAGTCCGCGATAAATATCGATGGAATAACTCATGGTTTGAAAAGTGTAAAAAGAAATACCCACAGGGAGGAGTACCTTGAGCTCGGGGAGGCGATAAAAGATGTTCATTTCCCCGAATAGCACATTCATGTTCTCGCTGAAGAAATTGAAATATTTAAAACCAGCGAGGATACCCAGGTTTACAATGATGCTCAGCAGCAGGTACTTTTTTCGGGCAGACTTTTTCTTCAGCCGGCTCATCTTCAATCCCGCGTAATAATCCACCAGGGTGGAAGCCAAAATCAAAACAATGTATTCCACTTTCCACGACATGTAGAAAAAATAGCTGGCTGCAAGCAGGAGCAACCAGCGCCATTTTGCACTGATCGCATAATACAGCACCACCACCAGCGGAAGAAAGATCAGGTATTCAATGGAGTTGAATAACATTGCTTGCTAAATCGATATGCAAAGAAACCAAATATTTTCTATGAAGGCGCAAAGAATTTTAACCGCAAAGACACAAAAGCGCCAAGAAATTAACCGCGAAGGCTAAGGTATTTCTAAAAATAAATTATGCCCTAATATGCATATTTTATAAGCTTCTGCGTCTAAACATTTAATTTTCTTTGGTCTTGGCGCCTTCGTGGTTAAACTCTTCGCGTCTTTTATTCTATGATTGTCATTTCCTCCACCAAATGCCCTGCCCCGGCGAATTTATCAACGATGAAAAGCAGGTAACGGATATCGATCATGATGTTGCGGCAGAGGTCGGGATCGTACATCAGATCGCTCATGGTACCTTCCCAGTTGCGGTCGAAATTGATGCCGATGAGCTGTCCTTCTGCATTCAGGGCCGGACTGCCGGAATTGCCCCCTGTGGTATGGTTGGTGGCAATAAAGCAAACATGCATGCTGCTGTCGGCATCGGCATAGCGACCGTAATCCTTGTTGTTGTATAGTTCTTTGAGCTTATCTTCTACAACGTAATCATAGATATCTGGATTTTCTTTCTCCATGATACCGTCCAGCGTTGTATAGTATTCATATTTAACGGCATCACGTGGATAATAATCATCCACCTGTCCGTAATGCACCCGAAGGGTGGAGTTGGCATCCGGGTAGAAGCGTTTGTCAGGTTGCATTTCCATCAGGCCTTTCATGTAAAGCCTTTGCAGGCTGTCGATTTTAGTATAACTGGCTGAGAGCTGGTCTTTCAGATCAGAATTGTACAAGCCGAACAGGCTTGTATAGATTCTTATCGCCGGATCTTTTAATAGCTTCTTATAATGTTTGGGTTTGTAATTTTCAAGGAAATCTTTCAACTTCTCTTCTGAAGCAAAGATGGATTCCTCGAAAACATGATCTGCAAAAGCTTCATAATCACTCCGAAATTCAGCGTCGATCCAGTCGAAAATGGTCGGTCGGAACGCATCGCTCACATTGGCGCGATATGTTTTGAACAATTTGGCCAGCACTTCTTTGTCGATGGGCTGATGGTAATCCTTGTAAAAACTCTCTGCACTGCTTTTGTACCAGTCGAGGGCGGATTGCAATTCCTCATCCGTCAGGTCCTCTTTTTGACTGAGTTTTATGAGATGATCGTAATTCCTGGCAAAACGGATGATCTCCACACCCAAACCGGCCTCCGAAATATAATCAATGGCCAATTCATAGGGAGTAATGGTGACATAATAATCACGGAAAGCCGGGAGAATACCGGCATAGGATTGCTTTCGTTCCGGATCCGAAGTGGCCCATTCCGTGAAATCTTTTTCCATTTCCTTTTTCCTTTCGATGGCGTTGATGGCATCGATCCCGCGGTTTTCGCCCTGCATCTTTTTCCAGTAATTGGACACGCCGGCCAGTTTGGCTGCATATTGAATGCGCACCAGGTCGCTCTGGTTCATAAACTGTTTAAAAGTATTGATCCGTTCTTCGCGTAATTTGATCTTGGCCGGGTTGGTCACTTCGGTGATCATTTCTATGGCATAAGAGGGGAGGTATTCCTGTGTGCGGCCGGGATAACCGAATACGAAAGTAAAATCTCCTTCATCATAACCTTTCAGGGAGATGGGAATATGATATTTGGGTTTGTAGGGTACATTGTTTTCGGAATATTCTGCCGGCAGGTTGTTGCTGTCGGCGTATATCCTGAAAATGGAAAAATCGCCTGTATGCCGGGGCCACATCCAGTTGTCGGTATCGCCACCGAATTTGCCAATGTTGGAAGGGGGTGCTCCAACCAGGCGCACATCTTCAAATGTTTCCGTTATGAAAAGATAATACTGGTTGCCTTGGTAAAAGGCCCGCACATAGGAATCCTGGTAAGATTCCATATCAGCCTCTTCCTTGATTTGAGCGATGTTCGCCTCAATGACGGAATCCCTGGCAGCTTCTGTCATATCAGCCTGAACTCCTTTCAGGGCCTTGTCCGAAACATCTTCCATGCGCACCAGGAAAGTGACTTTGAGACCAGGATTGGGCAACTCTTCCGATTTGTCCATGGCCCAGAAACCATCGGTGAGATAATCATTTTCGAGTGAACTGTGCTTCTGGATGGAACGGTAGCCGCAATGATGGTTAGTCAGCAGTAAACCCTGGTCGGAAACGACTTCTGCCGTGCAGCCTCCACCGAAGAGCACGATGGCATCCTTCAGGCTGGAGTTGTTCACACTGTAAATATCTTCGGCCGTGATTTTCATGCCCATGGCCTGCATTTCGTCTTCATTCAATTGTTCCAGCAGCATGGGAATCCACATACCTTCCCCGGCGAAAGCAGTGGCACTGAGGGTGAAAGTGATGATCAATTGCAAGAATAGTTTTTTTATTTTCATTGTTTTATGCTTTTTGTTTTGGGAGATCAAAGGTAGGGATTTTCGGGAAATGTTGCAGGTTGCTGCAGGTTGCAGGTTACAGGTTACAGGTTGCAGGTTACAGGTTGGTGTGTGCTATACTTTTAAGGTCTATCGCTTAAATCGTTATATCGTTACATCGTACAATCGTTTAATCGGGCAATTGATTTAATGGTTCGATTGTTCGATTGTTCAATTGTTCAATTGTTGGATTGCCCTATTATTCTAATGTGCCATTTTTCAATTTGGAGTATGGTTTTGAAAGGAGGATATTTGACCGGAAGGAAACAAATGGCTGAAAAGTCGAAACATAAAGAATATTGGAGAAATGCAGCAGCAATATGAATTTAATTCCTTACATTTATTTGTCAAAATGAAAAACAAATCCTCATTATGAAAAAAATCCAGATCACAAGTATCATTGTGTTTTCATTTCTTCAAATTGCTTTAAGCCAGGGAAGCGGGAGCCTTGAAGGAATTGTATTTGACAACACCCGCAGTGAGGGGGTACAATATGCGCACATTCATTTGTTGAAATCGGATCTCCGAATGATTACAGATTCCGCAGGGAATTTCAAACTGGAAGATATCCCAGCCGGAGATGAAGTGCTGAAGAACGATGCACTAGGATACGGAAAACCGAGAATTGTCCATATCAGAATCTTTGAGGATTCCACGGTTTTTATCAGGCTCAACCTGGAAGCCTGCGAATATGATTACCTGGGAGGAGGTAATTGTCCTGTTTGTTTACAAACCGACCAGGTGATTCCCATTGTATACGGGAATCCCGGCAGGAAAACAATTCGAAGGATGAAAAAAGGAGAAGTTTACCTGGGCGGCACGGTAATCGATTATTGTCAACCCAGGTTTTATTGTAAGAGGGATAAAGTGAAATTTTGAAAATGAAATATTTCTGAATACAGCCAAGCATTCTTGCCATGAAAAAAACAATAGCTATTACAGTCTTATTTTTGCTGGGCTTTAAAGTTTTAGCCGGCCAGGAGATTATCTCAAAAGTTAATTACATCGGCAACCAGGTTAAATCAATCGACCAGAACATGCAGCTTTTCGACAACCTGAATTTGAACCTTGACGCCGAAAGCAAGGCCATTATGATGAATGAAATAAAGACCAGATGCAACAGCTTCAGGGATACACTGGTTTACCGGAAACTGGTTCCACCCAATACAGACCGATCTTCTGAAGCACTTCAAGCAGCCTTCAAACCCGCTGTGATAAAAGACCCTGATGGTTTTACCAATGTTCGCTCCGGCAGAAGTGAGGAGCATGAAATCATAGGGCAAATCCAAAATGATGAGATTTTTTATTGCAGACAGGATGGTTCGCAATGGTGGGCTGTAAGAGCCTGGCAAGGGGGTAAGGAGGGGCTGGAATACCTGCATCGATTTGAAGGTTTCAAAAATATGAACCCTACTCAATTATTTTCCGGGTTTTTACTGCAAGAACAAGGATGTCGATCTACTTAAGGAGTTCATAGAAACAACATTTTCGGTCATAGGCACAGCCAACGAGTTGCCCTCCTTTTCAATAGCAGAAGTCTATATATGCGATGAGGAGAACTACCTGGAGGTCCTGTCCGCTTACAAAAATGCAATAAGATTCCAGGACCTGCTCAGAAGCATTGACTGGGGTCTGAAAAATGTACTTTATAGCGGGGAGAAACCGGATTTTGAAAACAATGAAGAATACCAAAGACTGAGCAGGCAACTGCATCATTTGTCAGAATAAAAACTGTTATTGATATGCTGATTTGGTGAGCCGAAGCAGTAACCCAGATATGTACAGTCAGAAAAGAGGTTTTGTCTTGCTAATTCAGCCAGATGTTTTTTAAAACTTTCAAAAGAAAGAAAACACAGCTTTTTTATTTATACATTTGAAAACCATGATGATTTAATGTGATTCGGATTTTGCCCGCATGAGTAATGATGCAAGCTTAAAAGCTGGTCTTTATTTGAGCAGGATACCTGTTAAAATCGATGGGTTGAACAAATTGATCATCCTGAACAAATGCTAAACAACAATGAAAAAAAGAATCTTCAGCCTGGCAGTTTTTATCCTCATTGTAAATTTGTCTCTCGCTCAAACCTATATCAGTGGGTTGATTGACAAAGATACAACATGGTCGGCCGCTGGAAACCCATATGTTGTTACAGGAAATACAGCTGTTGATGAGGGAATTGTGCTTCATATCGAGCCAGGAGTCATTATCAGATTTGATAGTACATATTGTTTTTTTATTGACGGAACACTGAAGGCAGAAGGCAATGCAACAGATTCAATCTTTTTTACTTCCAACAGACCCGATCCACAGGCGGGAGACTGGATTGGAATAAAATTCAGGATCAAAAGTCTCGGAAATCCAAACACCCTCAGCTATTGTCATCTTTCATTTGCGGAGCATGCCATTGAAGTAGATGGGTCATCCCCGGATATTTCCAATTGTTTGATAGAAAACAATCAGAGCGGGATTTACTGCCGTTGGAATGAAGGTTATCCGGTAATTACGGATTGCCTGATCAGATATAATTCCATACATGGAATTTATTTGAAGGCATACCCGATCAATGTTCAATCATTAACTTATAATACCATCCTGAACAATGGTGAAAACGGACTGTATTGTTTTAATCTGTGGGCTGATGTGAAGCAGAACGAGATCAGTGGGAACGGTACCGGAATATGGCTTGATGAATATTCCAACCAGGATTATATTGAGTTTCACTACAATTGTATTTATGACAATGAATGGAATTTCAAACTTTTTGATGTTTTGGACAAGGATGCAACTTTTAACTGGTGGGGAAGCACTGATCCTGTTATAATATCCGGTTCGATTTATGATTTTTATGATGACTTTGAGCTTGGAAAGCTTGACTTTGAACCTTTTACTAATGTGCCCTATTCCTACTACTCTTTTGCGACTGGGATAAATGAGCCCGGAAAAACTGAGAAAGTTTTTACCGTTTTCCCCAATCCTTCACAGGGCATTATTCGAATTAAAGGAGCAAAGCCGAACAGTTTGATCATTGTTTACAATACTTTTGGAGCAGAGGCATACAGGCTAAGAGTGTCTGGGGAGGGAACAAAGGAAATCGATCTCTCTCATCTGGCTGTGGGGGTTTATTTACTCACAATTCAAACAGCCCGGAGCATGCATACGGAAAAGGTTGTTTTGCAGTAATGCATATCTTTAGGGTTTCCTGATCACCTGCAAGGAAGTCATTAGCGGAAACCGGACAGGGAAATCAGGAATAGTATCTGCGGAACCCGATCTTGCCCTGGCCCCGGTCATTGCAAACTAAAAGCGTACTGGCTTTATTTCAAGCAGGATTGTGTTTTCTGGTCTCCCGCGGCAAATTGCTAAATTTGCATAACTTCAAGAATGATACTATGATCAATATAGATAAACTCAAATTCATCCAACTCGACTACCACGGGCTGCAAACCCTTGTAAAATGGGCCGAAAAAGAAGGCTGGAATCCGGGCCCTAATGATGCGGAGGTTTTCTGGGTCACGGACCCCGAGGGTTATTATGGCTTCTTTCTGGAAGATGAAATGATCGGCGGAGGCTCCATTGTTTCCTATGATGGAGATTTCGGTTTCATGGGCTTTTTTATCATGAAACCAGAATACCGTTCCCGGGGGATCGGCCGGGAGCTCTGGTATCTCAGAAGAGATAAGTTGATCTCCAGGCTAAAGCCCGGCGCTCCCATCGGAATGGATGGCGTAGTGGATATGCAGCCTTTTTACAGAAAAGGTGGATTTGAGCTGGCCTTCCGAGATGAAAGGCATGAAAGAATGGGAGAGACTTTTGATATAGATCCTCATGTATCGCCCATTGTGGAGCAGGATTTTGAAAGTATTGTTCTTTACGATAAACAGGGATTTGGCTATTACCGGCCACAATTCCTCAAACCCTGGCTCAACATGCCTGAAGCCAAAACTTTCAAGTATGTCAAGGATAATACTTTGGAGGGCTATGCTGTTATGCGAAAAGCCGGTATTGGCTATAAAATCGGGCCCTTGTTTGCTGATAATGCACAGACTGCGGAGGAATTGTACAAAGCCTGTTTAAATGCCTTTCCGGGAGAAAAGGTTTACCTGGACATTCCAATGAAAAATCCGGAAGCTGTGGCGTTGGCTAAAAAATATAAGACCGCATATTCTTTCGAGTGCGCCCGCATGTATTACGGCAACCCGCCCGATGTGGAGTTGAATAAGATCTTTGGTGTAACAACATTTGAATTGGGCTAGGGTCTAACACCCACCAAAAAAGGGTCCTTTGTGTTTAAGGAATGTTTTGCTCGGTGGGTCTTAGACCCTGGTTTATCGCTAATGTCGCTTAATTCGCCAAACTCGCCTACTGCTTCACCGCAATCGTCTCAATCTCCACCATCACATTCAATGGTAAAGTTTTAACAGCAAAAGCTGCCCTGGCCGGTGGATTGTCCGGGTAGTATTTTGCATATACCTCGTTCATGGACTTGAAATTATCCATATCCGAAAGCAGGCATGTTGATTTGATCACATCTTCATATGCATAACCTGCTGCTTCCAGGATGGCACCTATGTTCAGCATCACCTGCTCTGTTTGCTCTTTTATTCCGCCTTCAACCAGTTTGCCGGTTTTGGGATCCAACGGGATCTGACCCGAGATGAATAACATTCCATTTGCTTCCACCGCCTGGCTGTAAGGACCTACGGCCTGAGGGGCTTTTTCGGTGTAGATGATCTTTTTCATAATCGTATATTTTTTTGCTTAACCGCAAAGTTCGCAAAATTTTCTTGCAAAGTTCTCCAGCTTGCATTCCATTGAGGAAAGTACAACTTGAAATCCGGAACCCTGAAATTTGTAATTTGGAATCTGTAATCTGTAACCCTAAAAGGAATCCCTGAAATCCTTCTTCTTGGTTAGTTTCAAATCCTGCAACATTGAAGACTTGACATTCAGCGTAAAGTTCCAGCTCTTGCGCACGCCCATGGGAATCCAGTTGAAACGCATTTCCCAGCAATGGAGGTCGCGGTAGATATTGATGGAAGTATAGGAAAGTTTTCCCTGTTCAAAATCATAACCCGATCGAAAACCGATCTTCCACTTGGGTGTGATGCTCACATCGCCATTGAAGCTCAGTGTTTGAACAAGCTTTTCCTTTTTGGTTCTCACCCCATCTTTAATCTCGTATGTATTGGTAAAACGCATGTTGTAACTCAGGTTCAAACTCCAGGGTATGGCCCAGTCCAGGTAATCTTCCTGCCCTTCCATGTATTCGTCAAATTCAGATTCGGGCACGCCTGGGGGTCGCTCCGGTTCTTCTTTCTCTTTTTGTTTGCCATCATCTCCGCCAAAAGTTTCGGAATTCAGGTTAAAGGTCATGCCAACATTCCAGGTGGTGTTTTTCAGCCGGAGCAGTCGGCGGTTTTCTGTCCACTCGAATTTGTTGACCCTGTTTCCATTGGAATCAGCCACATAAGGATCCCATGCACTTGAATAGGTCAGGTTCATCCCTTTCCAGAGCCTGGTACGGCCGCTCATCCTCACTTCCGACCAGTTCAGCGAATCTTTGGCAAGGTCATAACTTGCCGTGATGGAAAAATTATCCACCAATACAATTTTTTTCAATCCCTCCACCGTATCTTTCTTTGAGGGCACTTTGATCTCCAGGTTGTTGCTCAGACTAAAATTGAGTCTTCCTGATCTGTCGGCGGGCGGGCCACCGTAAACCCCATCTTCGAAAATGGAATAACGGGTGCTGTCGTCCATGCTGGCATCATTGTAATAGTATTCGTAATATCCCCATTGTTCTGCTGCAAAGTCAGGGGTGTATGAAAAACCAACTGTGGGTGTTAAAACATGCCGGATGGCCCGTATGGGACCTTTTTTAAATGCAACCATCCCGTATAATTTCGTTGTAACTGAAGAGTTGAAACTGAAATCGATGGCATTCCTGAACCCGGAAATGGTATCCGTTCTTATATTGTTATCATAAGTGCTGTCGTTGGTGTAATTCTTCCGGATGGTCTGGAAATACATCCTGTCGGTAATATTAACAGAGTTGGTCAGGTTGAGGTATTTCAGAACTTTGATGGTGCTGCTGATGGGCACCGAATGCTTGATCCCGTTGCGCATATCTTTTTCAAAGCCAGGTTTAAACAGCAGTGAATCGTAGGTGTCGATCTGGTTTACCGCATTCATGGTATAGTTCACACTGATATTCTCATACCATTTATCGGCACCCACTTTGCCTTTCTTCCTGAAAGGATAAAAGCGGTTCACATTGAAACTGATTTCAGGAAGTTTCATGCTGACCGTCTTGTTTTGGGTGCTTTGCTGGTGGGCGGCGTTAACATTCAAAAAGTATTTGTTGTTAAAGTTTGTTTCGTAGTTGATGCTGGACTGAAAAGAATTCGACAGGAAATCCTGCTCACTGGTTGGATTGTACCGGTTGTATTGCCGGCTGACAATATTCACATTGGCCGAGAACCTGCTGTTCGGTCTGGCCTTGGGATCCTGGCTGTGCGTCCAGCGTACCTCAAAATCTTTTTCTTCTTTATAATCGGCCGAACCTTCATTCCCAATTTTGTTCACACCATAGCCCAGTCTGATATTTCCTGAATATTTGTAACGCTTCCTATACCTGGCCTGGGGGTTGATGGCCCAGCTACCCCTTGTATAAATGTCTCCCACCAACTTCAGATCCAGGTAATCATTAACAGCCCAGTAATACCCACCGTTTTCAAAATAAAAACCCCTGTTAGCAGATTCACCGTATGTTGGGATTACGATACCCGATTGCTGCCCTGTTTGATTGGGAAACAATCCGAAAGGGATGAACAGGGGCGTAGGGACTTCCTCAATGGTCAGATATGCCGGGCCCGTGACAATCTTTTCACCGGGGATTACTTTGGATTTGTAAAAGCGAAACTCAAAGTGAGGATGTTCTTCCAGGTTGCAGGTAGTATAAGATCCATTCCTGATATTGATGGTATTATCGTCCATCTTTTTGATTACTTCTCCATGCAGGTATCCGTCTCCGTCTTCGGTAAACACCTTCAGAATATATCCTTTTTTTGTTTTATAGTTGTATTTCATCGATTTCGACTTGTATTCCTGGTCGCCCTCCGAAAAGACGGGTGCTCCAAAGACCTTGCCTGTCGAATCTTCCATGCCTTCTGCATATGCAAGGCTTTTGTCAAAGTCGATTTCCACATAAGCGGATTTCAAATTGATGTCTTCATAACTGATGTCGGATTCATTGTACAGGAAAACCTTGCCTGTTTTTACATCGAAACGGATGGAGTCTTTGGCCGAATAATCGACGCGGGCATCAATGGCATTGCTGCTGCGCTTTTTCAGGTCTATTGTGTCATTTTGCAGGGTATCCGCAGCCATCAGGCTGTCGGCCGGCAAAAGGCTATCGGCAAGTGTGCTATCCTGCTGTACTAAAAGTGTATCGGGAACGTTTTTGATCAGGGTGTCCTGTGCCCTCAGATTGATCACAAACAGCATTACAGCAATAAAGCAGTAAGTTTTTAACCTGGCCTTTGTTGATAAATTAGCTGACAATTTGGAAGTTGCTGTTTGTTTACTATTAAATTTGTGTATTATGCATTATATCAACCGATATCAGCGGTCAAAGCTAATGAAAATCATGATAGTGGTGAAACGTGTATTTGCATTTTTTGGTATAGTTGCCCTGGTGTTTCTGCCTTTGCATGATGCCTTTGCCGACGGTGAGGGAAGGATCAGGAAGGTTGTGATCGATGCCGGGCATGGAGGCAGGGATCCGGGTGCCCTGGGAAAAAATTCAAGGGAAAAAGATATTGCCTTGTCAATTGCTCTAAAGACAGGGGGATATATTGAAAAATACCTTCCGGATGTGGAAGTGATCTATACACGAAAATCGGACAGGTTTGTGGAATTACACAAACGGGCACAAATTGCCAATGAAGCACAGGCTGATTTGTTTATTTCTATTCACTGCAATGCCAATAATTCCAGTCAGCCTTATGGCACTGAAACCTATGTAATGGGATTGCATAAAAGTCAGGCCAACCTGGAAGTAGCCCAGAAGGAAAATGCTGCCATCCTGAAGGAGGAGGATTATCAGGCAGAATATGAGGGTTTTGACCCGGAATCGCCTGAAGCCTACATAATTTTCAGTCTTTTCCAGAATGCTTTTCTCGACCAGAGCCTGGAATTTGCATCCCTGGTGCAGAACCAGTTCAAAGAAAGAGTTGGTTTGCGCGACAGGGGAGTGATGCAGGCGGGATTTCTTGTTTTGTACAGGATTACCATGCCGGGAGTGCTTGTCGAAACAGGCTATTTGACGAACTCCAAAGATGAAAAATACCTGATGTCGGAAAAAGGACAGGTATACATTGCATCTGCTATTTACAGAGCCTTTAAGGCATACAAGAAGGAAATGGAAAAGGATCTGCCTGATCTGATCATACCCGAAAATACACAACTTGCGGAATCCGGAAAGGATCTGAAAGATAGAAATGAGAAAAGCAGTGCGAAGCAGGAAATTGAGGATGACAGGGATGCAGATCAGCAGGTACTGTTCAAAGTGCAGTTTGCCACATCAGCCGAACTCATAAAAGACTATGCTACAAAATTCATCGGCCTCGAACAGCTTGGTTATTACGATCATAACGGGTTGATTAAATACACAAGCGGGAGTTTCAGCAGTTTTCAGGAAGCCAATAAATACAAAAACAAAGTCAGGAGGAAGGGTTACAAAGATGCATTTGTGATTGCAATGCAGAAAGATAGAAGGATATCCCTTGCAGAAGCCAGAAAGATGCATCCGTGAGTTGCTGGAAGCATGTAATAATTTAATACAATTTTTACCGGAATTACGTTAAAATATCCTATATTCGTTCATGATTAGCAAAAACAATTCGTTGTGAAATATTCAAGAGAACTTGTCATAGGACTGATGTTTCTTGTTGCCCTGGCGATTTTATACTGGGGATATACTTTTTTAAAAGGCATGGACGCTTTCAGCAAGGAACGTATTTTTTATGGTCAATATCAGAAAGTCGACGGATTGACGCGTTCCAATCCGGTATACATCAATGGGATGAAAGTAGGGCTGGTCAAGGATCTTTATTTCAATCCAGACATGTCGGGTAATATCTTTGTTGTCATGGCCGTCAACAATGATTTCCCGATTCCGAAGAACTCAGTGGCCAGGATTTACAGTTCAGATTTGATGGGTTCCAAGGCGGTTGAGATCAACCTGGGTGAGGCTGAAAATCTGGCCCAAAGTGGTGATACACTTTTTACGTCTCTGGAAATAGGACTGAAAGAAGAAGTGAACCGCCAGGTACAACCTCTCAAAGCCAAAGCCGAAAACCTGATCACCTCCATCGATACCATGGTGACTGCTATTCAGGTGATATTTAATGAAAATGCCAGGGAAAACCTGATCTCTTCTTTCGAAAGCATCAAAAGTACTTTTGATAATTTGCAGAACACTACTTATCAGGTAGATACCTTTCTCACTTCAGAAAGCAATCGCCTGGCCTCTATCATCAACAATCTGAACGAGGTAACCATGGAGCTGAGGAACAATCGGGAAAGTATCGGGAATACCATCGAGAACTTCTCAGCCATCAGCGATTCCCTGGCCAAAGCCGATATACCGCAAACCTTCGCCAGTGCCAATAAATCCCTGGCCGAGTTATCGGAAATCCTCAGGAAGATCAATGAAAATGAAGGTACCGCCGGGCAACTGGTCAACGACAAAGAGCTTTATAACAAGCTAGTTGAAACAGCAGATGCCATGGAGGCATTGTTGAAAGAGGTAAAAGAGAATCCCAAGAAATTCGTCAAATTCTCAATCTTCTGATACCGTATCAGGATTTTGTTTCCAGTAGAAAATTTCCCATTTCACACGGGGGCGCTGGTAGTCGTGCCATTCAAATCCTTTCAGAAAGAGCTCTTTTTCCTGTAATTCACCCGGTGGGTGCATGCTACCTTGTGGGTTAGTGGTATATGTAATTGTAGAGATTTCTCTATCATCGATAAAAACAAGCATATCGCTGGCAACGAGTTTGTTGATGCCGATCAGTTCATTCGTTTCATCATCCCGGAGAAAATAAATTGTTTCAGAGTTTCCAAGAATTTCAAGTTTGAATAAGTCATTGTCTTTGAAATAACCGACCATGTTTTTTCCTTTAATTTGATTAAAAGAACCAGAATCATCGATGAAGATGATAAAACTGGAGTTATGAAAAACTATTGAATCGATTTCATTGTTTCGTAGAGCAAGCTTGATAGAATCTGAAGTGATCTGGTTATCATCCGACCAGATAATGGGATTTTTGTACATCCAGATCAGGGAATCGCTTACTTTGTAAACCATAGAATCACAGGCTCCCTGCAAGTCATCCCTGAAAAATTTTACATGATGAAAGGCAAGCATTTCTTTTGCTGCATCGCTCGAATCCAGTATCACTCTGAGGGTATCACCATGCAAGAACAGGGAATCCTGCTTGTCCTCATCGATGAAAATTGCCTGCGCACTATCGGTGACAAATGCCTGCCGGGATGCCTTATAATACTGGGCAAAATTCCCTTTCACCATGCCATCCTGTATCGTATCATAAAGAACAACATTGTTCAGTGCTTCCCCAAAGCCGGTTTCTTTGTCGTAATAAACCGAATCGGCTTCGATCGACTGTTCCAGGTGACGAATGAATACATTTTTTTTCAAATGAGAGATATCCCTTTTCGTATCGTACCAGCCCCTTTCGCAATAAATGGAATCTTCAACACCGATCATTTTTGTCGGACCGAAAATAAAAGCTGTTTCCGTATCGGTATTGTATTTCAGGGTATCGGAATACATGACATAATCAGGTGTGTTAACGATCACTTCCTTCTTGAAAAAGAATTCTTTCTGATCGGAATAATAATAACCGATCTTGCTGAGAAGTTCATTTTCAGCATCTACGATGCGTCCCCAGGTTATGTAAGATGCAATGTTTGTTTTTCTGTCGTAAATAAGGTAATCGGTATAAAGCGTTGCTTTGTTGTCCACCAGTTTCACCTGTCCGTACATTTCGGCAATTTTTGTCGTACCCTTATAATCCAGGCTGTCGCCGTAAATATTAACCGAATCATTCACGATGATATGAATATTGAAAAAAGCGCGAAAGGAATTGGTTTCCCGGTTCAGGTTGGCGCTGTCGCAATAGAAAAAAGTATTTTCATGCTGTAGTTCGACATTTCCCTGAAGCACCTGTATTTGCTGACCGTTGATCTTCATGCCGATTAGCTTGTCGGCCCCCAGCAGTTGAACTTTTTTGGCCTGCTGGGAGGTGACATTCGGCAGCATGCATGTCATGATCACGAAGAAGTGAAGAAGTTTTAAATAAGCAGGGTATGACTTCATGAACTCCCGGTTTTTGACAAAAATAGATAATTATGCTAAAGCCTGTGTTCAGCAAACGCAGAAATGAAAGATTTATCATTGCATACAAATTTATCTGGCATTATTCTAAATTAGCAGCCTGTGTTAAAAAAATAACATACTAAGGATGGCAGATACATTATTTTAACTAATATTGCCCTGTAAATCAATCTTTATTAACCAATTAAACATATTTGAAGTTATGAGTAACAACGCTTATGACAAGTTAGTTCAGGATTTCATGGCCAAGATCAAAGCCAAAAATCCGGGCGAAGTCGAATTTCATCAGGCAGTAGAAGAAGTTGCCGAATCTTTGATACCCTATATCGAAGAAAATCCTCAGTATAAAGAGGCTAAGATTCTTGAAAGAATTGCGGAACCCGAGCGGATAATTCTTTTCAGGGTTCCCTGGGTAGATGACAAAGGGGAAGTTCAGATCAACAAAGGCTACCGCATCGAGATGAACAGCGCGATTGGCCCATACAAAGGCGGTTTGCGTTTCCATCCAACCGTTAACCTTGGTATTTTGAAATTTCTTGCTTTTGAACAGGTATTTAAAAACTCCCTGACAACCCTTCCCATGGGCGGCGGTAAAGGTGGTTCCGATTTCGACCCCAAAGGAAAATCCGACAATGAAGTTATGCGTTTTTGCCAGAGCTTCATGACAGAGCTTTCTAAACACATCGGCCCGAACACCGACGTTCCTGCAGGAGACATTGGTGTTGGCGGTCGTGAGATCGGCTTCCTTTTCGGACAGTACAAAAGGCTCAGAAACGAGTTTACCGGCGTACTTACCGGCAAAGGTCGTGAGTGGGGTGGTTCTCTGATCCGTCCCGAAGCTACCGGTTATGGTGCTACTTATTTTGCGGAAGAAATGCTGAAAACCCGCGGCGAAAGTATCAAAGGTAAGACCGTTGCCATTTCCGGTTCCGGAAACGTTGCTCAGTTTGCAACACAGAAAGTTACCGAACTGGGCGGCAAGGTGGTCACTTTATCCGATTCCAGTGGTTATATTTACGATCCCGATGGCATCGACGAAGAAAAACTGGCTTACGTAATGCACCTGAAAAATGTAAAGAGAGGAAGAATTCGTGAGTACGCTGAAAAATACGGTGTAGAGTATTTCGAAGGCAAGCGTCCCTGGAGTGTGAAGGTTGATGTTGCCATGCCCAATGCCACACAGAATGAGATTAACAAAGAAGATGCTGAAACATTGATCAAGAATGGTTGCTATGTTGTTTCAGAAGGCGCCAACATGCCTTCAACTCCGGAAGCTGTTGAGGTTTATCTTGACAAGAAGATCCTCTACGGTCCGGGTAAAGCAGCCAATGCCGGTGGTGTTGCCGTTTCAGGTCTCGAAATGTCACAAAACTCGCTGCGTCTGTCATGGACACGCGAAGAGGTGGATGAAAAACTGCAACGCATCATGAAAGACATCCATGCACAATGTGAAAAATTCGGAAAAGAAGGCGATTACATCAATTACGTAAAAGGTGCCAACATCGGAGGTTTTGTAAAAGTAGCCGACGCTATGTTAGCACAGGGTATTGTGTAAGCAATCCATCCAATTTATATATAGAAAGCACGGGCCTGGGGTTCGTGCTTTTTTTTGAATCATATTAGACACAAAAGATCACATAAGTTTAATTATCTTTTTCTTGTTTTCATATTCATGTTATTTGCCTTATCAGGAAAGCAAATCCTCAGCACGAATTGCAACTTTTATAAAATGCACACTTTTCTTGACAAATCAAAAAATCATATGGGAATTTGAACCTATCAGAAAAAAGTCTTATGTGTACCCTATATGCCTTATGTGGCTAAATCACTAAACTTCCTTTGTTCCCCACTCACCATAAAAAACAAAAACGCATTGAAAAAGGCATAAAACACCACCCCATCCTGCTTTTCGAACATGGACTCCACCAGCAGGTTGAAAGCGACTATCAGCAGAAATACCAGGTATAGGAATGATTGTTTCCGGATGGAGAGATACAGGGGCAGAATAAACATCAGCATAAGGGCAACAAAGCCAAGCAACCCCAGTGCGATAAAAGTCTGCAGGTATTGGTTGTGGGCATTCAGTTCCTGCTCCAGGGCTGCCTGTATTTTGTTGTCTTCGTATTTCTTCAGGAGTTTGTCTTTCACATCCCCGGTGCCCACTCCTACGAAAATATTTTTTTCGATGATCTCCAGGGCATAGGTCCAGATCAGGATGCGTTCACCGGTTCCTTCGCTGGTGCTTTTGCTGATCTGTTCAGTTTCTTCCATAACATCTTTGGAGGTTATGATGCGGTTGAGGGAATAGCTGAAGAAGGAAAGGGATACATAAAATAATACAAATACCAGCATGATTAAAAGCAGACCCTGCATGAGTTTTTTCTCAATCACCATGAGATGGCCGATGGTAATGAAATAAATGATCATCAGGCTCAGGATGCCGGCTTTGGAACTCAACATGATCACCATCACACTGAAAAAGATGATCAGGAAGATGAAGATCCCCAGATGCCATTGCCTGAAACCAAAATCGGATTTGCGGATCATGAAAAAGATCAGGGAGGCAACGGCAAAATCCAGGTACATGGCCATGTAGCTCGGATGATGAAAAAAAGACACCTCATCATAATAGAACACCCTTTTCGATCCTGAAAGCAGGAATTCCTGGTAAGAATTCCACAGCGAATACAGGGAGCTGAAAAGGCAGCCTGCAATGAAAAACAGAAGTATGGTCATGATGTTTCTCCTGCTCATAACTTCTTTGTTCATGGTAGAAAATACCAGGGGAAAAATGAATAGCGAAAATTTTACTTCCATATCGAAGGATCCGTAATCCAGGTTCGCAGAATAAGTCAGTCCGAGCATGTACAGAAGGTAAAAGGCGGAGAAGGCCAGAATATTCTGGCGAAAGGATTCCTGTTTTAGTGATTCAAAATGTTTCCACTGTGGTTTTTTAATCAGGTAGAATAGCAGCTCCAGCAGTGCAATGGAAAGGATGATACCGGAAGCAATTAGTATGGCCGACTGTGTATGCCAAACAAAAGGAACATAAATCAGTACCAAAAGGAAGAACCAGGGTTTTTCGGTCAGCCAGATGATAAGGATAAGGGCAACGATATATGGGATTACCGATCTCATCAGGGGCAGGAACACAACCAGGCTGCAGAAGAGCACCAGGTATATCCAGTGAAAGACCTGTGGTTTGACCGGAAATAGTTTTTTCATTGTATCATGAATTCGGAGAGATCAAATTTAAAAGCTTTTTCATATCCCGCCTCATTATTTCAATTTTTTTATGAAACCAGTCAGGGTTCCTAGAAAATATGTAAAATGTATTGCCGGGATCAGGAATACCAGCCACAAGCTTTTCCAGTTAAGATTTTTTAAACCAATATAGAAAGCATTCAAAACAATGAATCCCAGGTAAATAGCAGAAGCTGCAAGACTCAGGTAAAGAAAAATGTTCAGGAAATTAGCCAGTAAAAATCCGATGATCAATGAAATAAAAAAAGCTGCCGGCGCCAGGTGTCTGAGCCGCAAGCCTCCCATAGATTTTCTTCCTGAGAGATCGGGCAGGTAATAACCGATCCTGTACATTTGATTCAAAAGGGCAGGTACATTGTCGCGGCAATAATAACCTGCTTTCATTTCCTGGTTCATGTAGATCTTATAACCTTTTGCCAGGATGCGACTGTGGAACTCATTGTCCTGGTGGCGAACCAGGTCCTCATTGAAATAGCCCACCTTCTCAAAAACTTCCTTTCGGTAGAGGCCGTAAACAGCCGTATCTTTGTACCCGCTTTCGGCATGGGTGCGGAAAGATGAGTTTCCAACCCCGGCTTTCGAAGAAAGGGCATCCCGGATGACTTCCCCCCAGTATCCCTTTGCCAGTGTCTCCAGGGTTCCGCCTACAACAGCCACTTTGGGCATCTTTTTTATGGTTTCGTAGGCCTTTGAAATATAGGACGGATACAGGATGGCATGTGCATCCGGGCGGATCACATAATTTCCACGCGCTGCTTTGATGCCTTTGTTCCAGCCTGTTGCCAGCGTAATCCCGGTATTTTCAATGATCCTGAAGTTTTCGATCCCGGCTTCCTCTGCGTATTTAACTGCAATTTCTTTTGTCCGATCCTCCGACATGCCATCCACCAGGATCAACTCCCAGGGAAAGCTGTCTGAAAATTGTTTGCGTATTGACAGCATGCAATCTCTGATAAAATACTGCTCATTCCGGGCGACGATGATGACTGATATTTCAGGATGATCGTTCTGCATAAAGGATTGCATATAGTTTTCGCTTTCCGCTGTGTACCGAATCAACAAAGATAATTTTACCGTGAAAATCCCATCGGGGATGGAGATCGCACCTGCTTTCTCCACTGTAAGCAAGACCTTCAAAGAATTCCCCGATCTTCTGTAATTCTTTATCTTTCATATCGTAAACAAAGAGTTCCTTCATACGGGATTTATTGGGATAAGTATCAAACAAAATCTTTTGACCGTGCACGTTGGGATGCCCGTCACCGGTATTTCCGTTTAATTGGTCATCCACCTTGCGATGATGCATGCTTTTCAGATAAACTTGATAATAAGCTGCCTCTTCTCCCTCCGGGGCCATGTAACCAAAAAGTTCATCATTGTTCACCCAGGCAAAATGACTTACCATGCCCTCGGCCAGCAGGAAGAGGTCTTTGGTTTTCAGATGGTACAGGATCAGCCGGTCTGTTTTTAAACCTTTTGCGATCCAACGGTGCAGGAAGATAAACTTATCCCCGGCAGGACTGAGCATGATATGATTTACTTTGTGCTGTGCAGTTGTGAATGACTTTCTGCTTTTAAAGTTTTTGATTTCCCTGATGGAGATCAAAAGATCAGCTTGATCATGCTCCAGGTCAATATAAAAAATACCATCTTTCTTATCGTTCAGTTTGGAAAGGCTGAGATGTTCCCTGCGGTTAAAATATCCGTAATCGGGGCGCAGCAGTGTGAGACGGTCGAAATTCAGGCCAATCCCGAAATTGTGATGACAATCATAAATAGCATGGGATGAAGTTCTGGTCACTTCGCCTTTTTCCGCATCAACGATCCTGGAAACATAACGATCCCGTTTCGCATCATAATCATTGAAGATAAACCTCTTTTCATCCAGCCATTGAAGTTTTGTACCTTGCTGCCAGTTGTAAGCACTTGAATGAAATACTGCTTTTACCTCCTTCTTCTTCCAATCGTAAAGTACGACTTCCAGCGGGTCTCGTGGATCAGGACGTTTTGTGGTTGCCCGGGAGGAGGCCTGGAAGATCAGGTAATCACTGGTTTTGTTAAGGGGTGAATGATCATAATAACCGAAAAAGGTCTCTTTGTTGTCATGTCTGATTTCCTGTATTTTGAAACCGGTGTGGAAACGGTATGGTTTTCTGAACAAGAGGAAGTTCAGTCGCTGATAGGCATTTTTTGCCAGCTTCTTCAGGAAGGGGAAGCGCCCAAGCGCCGAGGCGATCATTCTCTCTCTGTGTCCGAACCTGCTGCTCATGAACTTATTTTTTCGTAAAGGGATTCGTATTGCCTGCACATATGCTTGGCACTGTAATTCTGACGGGCTATACAAAGAACTTGTTCCTGCAGCGGTTTCTTATCTGATTGAAGGATCCTTTTCATTTTTGCCAAAAGATCTTCACCATTATTCATTTCAAAGAAATGATGATATTTCTGGCTGGAGAAAAGCTCATTGTGTTGCGGGATATCGCTCAACAAGACAGGCAATCCACAGGCCATGGCTTCCAGCACTGTGTTGGGAAGCCCTTCGCTCAGGGAAGGGGATACGAATATATCCGACAATTGCAGCAGTTTCCTTACATGTTTAACCTGTCCGGTGAAAATGATATTATTTCTTCCGGCAGCAATTTCCATTAAGGTTTTCCTTGAGCTGCCATCTCCGGCAATCAGCAAGATATGCTTTTCTGGCATTTCAGTAAATGCCAGGATGAGTGATTCCAGGTTTTTTCTCGTGATCAGGCTCCCGGTATAAATAAATACCTGATGATCTGCAGGAATTTCATATTTTTTTCTTAGTTGTTGCTTTTCCTCTTTTGATGCAGGTTTAAAATGATCCGTGTCGACACCATTGGGGATTGCCGGCAAATGCATATCATATTTTTCTTCGAATATTTTTTGCAGACTCATCGAACAAAGCACGGGATGATCGATTTTTCTGATGGCTGCGAGGTGCTGCCTTTTCATCCAGGCCCCGGGATATTTTCCAAATTTCATTGGATAATCCATGCCGGGATCCATCCTGACCGTATTCACATGCCTTACATGATCTAATTTGCTTGCCCACAGATCAGGTCGCAATCCCTGTGTGTGGATCATATCCGGATTGAGTTCCAGCACATATTTTTTCAAAAACTGCACACCTCTGATCATTCCCTGTATCCGGCCCAGGTTAAGAGAATCAATCCGGATCGACAGTTTGTTGAAATCAGGCATCATGCTGTCAACGGGTTCGGGCGAAAGGGTCAGGATCACAGGATTGAATTTTTTCCGGTCCAGGTTTGAAAGGATGTTTAACAACTGCTTAACCGGGCCGCATCGCCGAAAGTTGGATGATATGTAAAGTATTGTTTTCAATGCTTTTCCTGGAGTATCTTAATAAAATGTTCAACCCTGAACTTGCTGAGATCATCCTGGTCGACAGCCCCTGGTTCAAAACTTCGTTCGCCATCATTGTATTTAAAATGGCCTTCTTCCCCCATGTATTTCATCCTGTATTTCCTCCCGGGATTTCCGAACAAAGCCTGCAATTCATTGACCAGCAATTCACCTTCACTGGTTTCAAAAATGTCGATGGCCATGGAATCGAACCAGGGCTCTGATTTATAAATATCCCGTGCAAAATCAAAAACATGATCCGGGGGTGCTTCCCATTCCTTTTGTTTGGAACCGCTTGCATAATATCCTTTCAAAAGCTTTTTGTAACCAGAGGCATAGTTCTCGATGAAAAAAACCCTCCATTCCCATTTCAATTCATAGAACTTCTGAACAATGAGGTAGTGTTTTTGCATCCTGCCGAAAAGGGGCATGGGCAATTTCAATCGTCCTCCAAATTTCAGTCTTCCCATGGCCATAGCCGGGTGCACTCTGCCGAAGACCTGATCAGCGATCCAGCCTGCCCTGTTGCGTGATTTGATGATATCTACACCGGTTGCTGCAGACCCGATGCTTGTTTTGAAAACCATTGGAAAATCAGCCGTCTTAAAAAAGTTCTTTGCATCCTTGCGCCGGGCGAAAATCCAGGATTCCGGATGCGGGAATTCTTTTGCCTGCAACCAGTTGATGAGGTTTCGCTTGTTTTCATAGATCATCAGACTTTCGTAGGAAGGATATATTGGTTTTTGCAATACTTTGTTGATCAGGTAAAGCTTTTCATCATAAATGGCCTTTGTTTCCATGATATCATTGGGGGGATGACAGAGGAATCCGTCACAGGAGGAGTTTTTAATTTGATCCACCCAGCCGGGATACAGAATATCTATAACTTCATAATTTATATCCAGTTGCTCACAGGCCCGGACATAATTCTGATATTCATCGGCAAATGCTTTAAGGATTCCCAGTTTCAAGTTCATCGGGACAAATTTATTGATTTATGATGGTTTTACTTTTCCTGAAACAATATACAATTAAAAATGCATTGAACAGGATTCCCAAAATAGAATAGCTCAGCAGGGTAACCAGATCATCATTGAAAAGAGTAAAAGCCAGGTATATTACAAGCACCCTGCTGATCACCAGGCTGGTTTCATATTTCAGACTGAATTTCTGTAATCCGAGTATATAAAGTGATGCCGTAGAAGGTGGGTTCATAAAACCCAGGAAGGACCAGGGAAGAATGATCTGGGCATAGATCCCTGATGTTTCCCATTCTTGCCCGAAGACAAAGGAAAAGATCCACACGGAAAAGATCCCGAAAAGTACAAAGGGAATGAATCCCAGTTTGGCAAGTCCAAATGTGGTTTTTTTAAAAAGCTTGTGAATGGATTTCCCCTCAGCGAACAAAGCTGCTGCTTTCTGGTAATACACCTCCTTGGTGGAGCGCGCGATCAGGCTTGTAGGAGCATGTAAAACCCGGATGCTCATCATATAAAATCCAGCCATTTCGGTGCTGAACAAACCCGAGAACATCAGGTAGGGAACATTTTGCGAAAGACTTGACAGCAGTTGGGCAAAACTCTGGTATCTTGGAAAATCCTTGTATTTCCTTGCATTCACTTGAATTCCTTCTCTGCTGACAGTTTTCATATGGATGCATTGTTTTCTGGTAAGAGCAATGATCAGGTAAAAGAATGCGATGATATCGCCTGCGAGCTTGCCCCAGACCAGCCCCAGTGAAAAAAGTTTAAAACCGCCAATAGCACCCTGAAACCCGACTCCGGAAGCAGCCTGGGATGCCCGGGTAATGGATATCGACCTGAAGATTTTTTTCTTTGTGCCAAAAGAGATCAATACCTGCAACCAGCCTGCAAATAAAACACCCAGTGGCACGATCCAGATGAAAATGTTAATCTGGTCGGTGGCATATTGCACAAGCAGAGGTCTGAAGACCAGGATCAGCAGGAAAACCACAATTGCTGTTGCAAGCGTGGCCAGCATGGAAAGTACAAAAAGTGCCTGAACATCCTTTTCCTTTTCCGGCAACATGATGGCCAGTTCATATTTCCAGCTTGCAACGGAAGCAATGATGGAGACGGTAGCGGCGTAAATAGAAAAAACCCCAAAATCTTCCGGGCTGAAGATCCTTGAAAGAAAAGGGGTGGCGGCAAAAAGAATCCCCTGGGAAATGGCTGTACCCGAAATCAAGGTCAGTATATTTAAAACAAAGGTGTTTTTCTTTATGTTATCAAAATAGGACACAAAAACCTGTAAATTGGAAATCTCATGCGCAAAGATAGGAAAAGAAGTGACCATATTTCCGGAGAGGCATCTTTGTAATCAAGATTGGATGTATGGCTGGCAGCAAATTCCGATGGCCGGTTTTACCGTTTCTCTGTAAAATACGACAGGGGCCTCAGCACCTTGTCGAAAACAAAATACTGCAGGAGCACAAAATCCCGGCCCTCGTTCAGTGTTGCGTAAAGTCTGTCAATATCAAAAGGTTCCAGTACCGGTCCTTCGGTCATTTCATCATATATGTATTTGAACCCTTTTTTTCTGTAAGTAATCACCTCAGTGGTATCATTGTTCTGGTCGATGATGGTAATCCGGTGAAGGGGTGTGGTGTTCCTGACCGAATCTATGAATTCCTGATCAAGGGTATTGCTGAGCAGTGATTCATAGCGTATGTCCTCGAATGATGTCACAAAGGTCAATAACTTCAAAGTGTCGTAGCGGTTCAGTACCTCACCGCTTTCTTTATCGATCAGGCGCATGTTGAGGTTGTCAATGTTTTCCACCCGGTAACTTTCGCCTTCTTCCTGAACAAAGTCCATATCGATACTTTTGATCTCCTCCAGGCGGTGTTCGAATACCTGGTGATCGCGCCAGTCGTCTTCAACGGTTGTATACCTCGGACTGATATATCCTCTCAGCATGGGCACATAAGTAACATAGGGTTGGGTGGAGTTTTCCATAAGCATGAAAGTACCCAGGTTGTCTTTTGTAGATCCACCGACATAATAGGTTTTGGTGTTGGTTTCGCGGGGAAACAATTTGATCCAGTCAAAAATATTGATCCAGGGTTTGATTTGATAAATCTCTACCTTCACGGATTTGGCGGCCAGCCTTCGAACAACATTATTATGTTCAGATTTGGAGACCGGGCGCATCACACGGAGATCCATCATGGTTTTAAGCAAAGATTTGATCTTGTCTTCACTGGCTGCATATTCTCCGTTTAACATCCATTCGCCAGGTGCTGTCTTTTCCATTGTCACTTCCCGGTCTGATTTGTCCACCATGTAGATTTTGGTGACACTTGCCGTATCTTCTATCGCAAAATCACTGATATCCCTGCGAAGCGTTGAAGATGAATTGGTGATCACCAGGATAACTGCAATCAACAGCAGCAGTATAATAAAGATGAATACCAGTTTATTCTTTTTCATAGATTGTCCTCAGTTTAATTCGTTTTCCAGTCTTTGGTATACCTGGCTTTTCTCATATACGCCCTGATCAGCCCAAAGATCAGAATGATCAAAACCGGCAGTATCACATTGGCAAGTTGGATCAGCAACCGCTTGTTGTTCACCTTCGATTTGTCAAGCAGGCGCAATTTGAATTCCCGTGTCCTGCTGGAGATCAGTTCTGAGTCATCCACCAGATAGTTGATGGCATTCAGTAAAAATTCTTTGTTACCGTAAGTTTGACCCGTGTACTGGTCATATCCCAGGGGCAGGGGATAACCATCTTTGTAGTGAAACTGGTTTTTGATGATATCCCCATCGGAAACCACGATCATTTTTGTGGGTACACTCTTTTCCTGGAAATCAATTTCTTTATTATTGGCAATAACTGGGGGTATTCGGTTGCGGTAAACAGATTCAAATTTTCCTTCCAGCAAAACGGCAATGGGCTGGGGAGGTCCCTGATATTTACTTTCATCCGGTTCATCCCGCAATAACCTGAGGGTGATAAATGCTGGTGTGTTGATGACCCTTGAATAGGGGGAGGTTTTCAAAAGCACGGTTTTCTTCACATTTTCAACACGATTGGTATCGATGCTGCTTACGAACTCTGTTTTGATGGCGTTGAGATTATTAACAATAGGATGGTCACCGGTCGGCGTTACCAGCGGGAAGTAATACCATGGGAAAAATTCGATCTGGGGCTGTCCGCCCATGCTTCCCACATTCAGGGGTATGGGAACTGCCGTCAGGTCCATGACCAGGTTGTTATTCAGGCGGAGACCGTAGGTAAATAACTGGTCTGCTAAATTCAGGTTTTGAGCGATACCCACGGTGGATTCTTTGTTTTGTATGCTGTCCATGCTGGCAAAAACAGGGTCGATCAACCAGAGAACCCTGCCACCACGCATGATAAACTGATCGATGATGAATTTATCTTTTTCGTTGAAAACCGAATCGGGTTTGGCCACGATCAAAGCATCGAACTTGTTTTCAAGCCTGGTGTTTGCTGAATCAATGGTTCTGCGTTCCGACATGCTGTTCAACTCCTGGTTGATCTCAAGGCTTTCAAGAGTGTAGTTCTCCGAAAGAGTATAAAGTATATCCGCCATTTGCCGGTCGTTCAGTTCTCCCTGTCCACGGAGAATGGCTACCTTGGGTTTTCTTTTCTGTGTTAGTTTGCTGATGGTATTGGCCAGGTTGTATTCCAGCGCCTGGATGGAGTTGTTCAGTTGCTGCTCGGGAGGAATGCCCATTTGGGATCTCAGCAGCTCAATGGCTTTCTCTTTGGAACCATAAGTGACCAGTGCCCCCGGGAAAATGATCTTTTGCGACATACCCTCCCTGGTTTTTACCTGCAAGTCGGTGGGACTGAGGCCCTTTTCCATTAAGAGCTGATACACCGAATTTCTTTCTTTGCGGTCTTCACTTTCAGAAGGATTGATAAATTCGTACTGTACAAAATCGGAGTAAGCCCGGAACTCATCAAGCATTTCTTTTGTGGCATTGCGCAGGCGTTTGAAGCCGGCCGGGAATTCACCTTCCAGATAAACCTTGAAAAAGACATAATCATCCAGGTTTTTCAATACCTTTTTGGTTTCATCGGAAAGTGAATATCGCTTTTCGGAAGTCAGATCGATACGCGTAAAAACATAACTGCCAATAATATTGAGCAAAATGATCACTGCAAGGCCTACCAGCAATTGAATGATGTTGTACTTTTTAATATTTCTTTTTTTATCTGTCATGCTCTCCACTTTTTTACCATTTCCTGCTTTGAACAGATAATTTCGTTAACAATAAGAATAGGGTGATCAGGCTGATGAAATACAGTACATCCCTGGTATCCACCACCCCACGGCTGATGGAAGCATAATGTGTGCTGATTCCCAGTGATTTGATGAAAAGGTCAACTGCTCCAAAAAGGTCAAAAGAATAAATGAACTCAAATCCCAGGTAGAGGAAAGCCGAGAGGAAGACTGCGATCAGGAAGGAAATGATCTGGTTGTCGGTGAGGGATGATGAGAACAATCCGATTGCCACAAAAGAAGCTCCCAGGAACAAAAGACCCAGGTAGGAGCCCCAGATGCCTCCGGTGTCAACATTGCCCGGGGGAAGTGCCAGGATATAAACCGTGACAAAATAGATCAGTGTAGGCAGCAGGGAAAAGATCACCAGCACCAGACCTGAAAGATATTTGGCCCATACGATCTGCATGTCGCTGATGGGTTGTGTGGCCAGGAATTCAATGGTACCGCTTTTTTTCTCATCTGCAAAGGAACGCATGGTAATGGCCGGGATCAGGAAAAGAAACACAAAGGGAGCCATCATAAAAAGTCCGTCCAGTCCGGCATATCCGAAATCAAGGATGTTGAATTCCGAGGGAAAAACCCACAGGAACAATCCATTGATCAGGAGGAATACCGTAATAACGATGTATCCGATCAGGGAACTGAGAAAACCACTAACTTCCTTCTTGAGTAATGTAAACATTTACAGCGAAAATTTCAGGGCGCTAAATTAATGTTTTTTAGCCAAACGGCGGGGGGGAGGCTTTATTATAAATGCTTAGCTAAAGAAGGATAAGATGTAGATGAAATTGGAATTATTTGCATCTGTTTTGCCCTTTCAGGGTGTATGGACCTTTTTGCCTATTCTGACCGGAACGATGCTCCGGGCTAAGTTATAACAGGCTTTCAGCCTGCATTTGCAAATCCTATCATGGCCATGATACAAATTAAAAGCCTGTTCAGTCTTTTTCTTTCAGCGACTGTTGCCACTTCCATGCCGAAAGGGTCATTTCGTCTATGCCCTTCTCCGCTTTCCATCCGAGCTCCTCGTTGGCGAATTGTGTATCGGCCCAGACCTGTTCCACATCCCCCGGGCGGCGACCAACGATCTTATAATTTAGCTTTTCCCCGGTAGATCTTTCAAAGGATTTGATCACCTCCAGCACGGAATAACCGTTGCCTGTGCCCAGGTTGAAAACTTCAAAATCCTTCTTCATTTTTTGATTGACCATTCTTTCCACTGCAACGACATGGGCTTTGGCCAGGTCAACCACGTGGATGTAGTCGCGGATGGCAGTACCGTCGGGTGTGTTATAGTCATCGCCAAAAACGCGCAGGGATTCACGAATGCCTGCAGCGGTTTGGGTGATGAAAGGCATGAGATTGTTCGGGACTCCGATGGGCAATTCGCCGATGATGGCTGTTTCATGTGCCCCGATCGGATTGAAGTAACGCAAGGCGATGCCTTTGAGTTCAGAAGATTCTATCGTATCCGATATGATCTCTTCAGAAATTTGTTTTGTATTCCCGTAAGGTGATTCGGCTTTCTTGATGGGAGCTTTTTCGGTCACAGGTAGTTCGTCGGGCTGACCATAGACCGTGCAAGAAGAAGAGAATACCAGGTTGGGGATGTGGTTGTCTTTCATGCCCTGCAGTATGTTCACCAGGGAAAACAGGTTGTTGCGGTAGTACATCAGGGGTTTTTCCACGGATTCACCTACGGCTTTGTAGGCAGCGAAATGGATGATGCCTTCAATATCGCTGTGGCGTTTGAAAAAATCAGCGGTTTTCTTTTTATCTGCCAGGTTGAATTCCTCGAATTCCGGGCGGATGCCGGTGATCTTTTCAATGCCGTCCAGTACATTCTTATCCGAATTGGAAAGATTATCCACGATGATTACTTCATGATCGCTGTTTTGTAATTCTACTGCTGTATGTGAACCGATGTAGCCGGTTCCGCCTGTTACGAGTATTTTCATTTTGAATTGCCGGGATTAAATTTAACCGCAAAGGCGCGAAGGCGCCATGATGAAACTAAGTTATAAAATCTTACTGTATCTTGCTAACTTTATTATTCTTAAGTTTGTATTTCTCATTGCTTTCAGGACAAACGGCTATTCCCTCATCGTCAAAATGAAGCCTGTGCCCGTATTCGCTCATCCAGCCCACCTGTTTGGCCGGGTTGCCTACAACCAGTGCGTAGGCCGGCACCTCTTTGGTCACCACGGCCCCTGCGCCGATAAAAGCAAATTCGCCTATGTCATGTCCGCAAACGATGGTGGCATTGGCCCCGATGGAAGCGCCTTTCTTTACGACTGTCTTCACATATTCACCACGCCTGACAACAGCGCTACGGGGGTTCACGATGTTTGTAAAAACCATGGAAGGTCCCAGGAAAACATCCTCTTCGCAAATTACACCGGTATAAATGGAAACGTTGTTCTGCACCTTTACATTCCGGCCCAGTTTAACATCAGGGGAAACCACTACATTCTGTCCGATGTTGCAATTTTCGCCCAGTTCACAATTCTTCATGATATGAGAAAAATGCCAGATCTTTGTTCCCTTGCCGATCTTGCAGGGTTCATCGATGACGGCTGTTTCGTGGGCGAAGTAGGATTTGTTCTGGGATTTCATATTGTCCTGTTATTTATGCATGTATGATTTCAGATTCCAGATTTCAGATAACTCAAAATTCAAAATTAAGAATTCAAAACTACTTGTTCACAAACTCCAGCACCGCATCCGCAATAAACTTCAGTTGTTCTTCATCCAGTTCGGTATGCATGGGCAGGGAGATGACGCGTTTGCTGAGGTCTTCGGTTACGGGGAAATCGCCTTCGCCATATCTTGCATCATGATACGCTTTTTGGAGATGCATGGGCACCGGGTAATAAATGGCACAGGGGATGTTCCTGCTTTGCAGGTGCTCAAGCAATCCGTCGCGGTCCATGTCTTTTGTTACCAGGGTGTATTGGTGGTAAACATGTGTGGTATTATCAGCCGTTACCGGTGTTTGC
Organism: Bacteroidales bacterium; assembly: GCA_021740625.1. Lineage (GTDB taxonomy): Bacteria > Bacteroidota > Bacteroidia > Bacteroidales > JAIOZK01 > JAIOZK01. Next base: position 45,846 of record JAIOZK010000013.1, on the reverse strand, counting down.
AGTTTTGGGCTATCAGCGAAAGCTTTGTTATAATAATCGGCGGCTTTGTTTCTGGCTTCTGCGTATTCGTCGAGATGCTTCAGCTTGACATCCAGAATGGCAGCCTGAATGCTGTCGAGTCTTGAATTTACACCGATATCATCATGATAATACCTAACGGTCATTCCGTGATTAACTACCGAACGTATTTTTTTGGCCAGTTCGTCATCATTGGTAAAAATAGCTCCGCCATCACCATAGGCTCCCAGGTTTTTGGAAGGGAAGAAAGAAGTTGTACCAACATGTCCGATGGTTCCGGTTTTGGCTTTGCTACCATCAGAAAAGGTATAATCAGCTCCGATGGCCTGGCAGTTATCCTCAATCACATAAAGATTGTGCTTTTTGGCGATCTCCATCAGGGGTTCCATATCGACGCTTTGTCCGAAAAGGTGAACAGGGACAATGGCTTTTGTTTTGGGCGTGATGGCTCTTTCCAGGGCATCCAGGTCCATGTTAAAGGTATCCGGGTATACGTCGACCAGCACGGGCGTGAGTTTAAGCAGGGCAATCACTTCTACTGTGGCGACAAAAGTGAAGCTAACAGTAATTACCTCATCACCGGGTTCCAGCCCAAGTCCCATCATGGAAACCTGCAAGGCATCCGTGCCGTTTGCGCATGGGATCACATGTTTAACACCCAGGTAATTCTCCAGGTTCCCCTGGAACTTCTTTACGGCCGGACCATTGATAAATGTTGTGGTATTGATCACTTCCTGAATTCCCTTGTCCACTTCCGGCTTGATCCTTTCATACTGACCCTGCAGGTCAACCATCCTGATTTCTTTCATTGCTGTGTGCTTAAATTTTTGTGTATTAAATTTGAAGGGCAAAGTTAGTATTTAATATGGTTTGAAAAATTTGTTGTTAATTATTTAACACGGAGTTTTGTGAAAGCAGGATATCCAACAACCTTATTTTGGGTTTGCAACCCTCAGTTATAAGGGTATAAAGGTATAAGGTTGGATTGTAGTTTTGCAGTTGGGATCGGATTGAAATGGAGTCCATACTTTTATGCTGATATAAATCATAAAATTGTTGTTGGGTTTCTTAATTTCCCCATGCTTCAGCATGGGGGGAGGAGCCAGATCACCTGTTCTAACGGGCTTCAGCCCGTTTTTATCAATTGGTGCTTATATGGGTAGCAAGCGGGACATTTACTTCAATATTCGTTATTCAGTGTTCGATATTCGATATTTTGTCAATGACCAATGACCAATGACCAAAACCCCAACCTTTTAACCATCCTTGTTTAACGAAGGTGGTCATATTATACACTTGTTTCCCTATCTTTGCGTTTATTTGTGTGATATGAAAAAGTTATACCCCGCAATCCTGATATTTGTTTTTGGCTTAATCGCATTCCCGGTCAATGCCCAGAAAGATGTTGAAAGCGAACGATTAAGCGTACCCATGTTCAGCGCCGCTTATGCTTACCAGTTCCCTGGCGGGGATATGGCCGAACGTTACGGAAGCAATTCGGTGCTGGGTGGAGATTTCAAACTCAAACTTAAATCGGGTTGGATCCTGGGTGCCGATTACAGCTATATATTCGGGCAAAACATTAAAAACCGGGACCAAATCCTGAAAGGTATCCGCAATTCAGATGGAGAAATTATCGACGGAACCGGTGGCTATGCAGCCTGGCAAATGTTCGAAAGAGGTTTTTACACTACAGTAAAGGTTGGAAAAGTCTTTCCGGCTTTGGGTCACAACCCGAATTCAGGCCCCTTCTTTACACTGGGTTTTGGCTATATGCAACACAAGATTCGCTTCGATGTTGAAAATAATACCGCTCCGCAACTGAAAGGTGATTATGCCAGAGGTTACGACCGCCTGAGCGGAGGCTTTGCTGCCAAACAGTTCATCGGTTACTTGTACATGGGAAATACCCGGGTGATCAATTTTTATGCAGGCATTGAGATCGTGGAAGGCTGGACCAAAGCCTTGCGTGAATTTAATTTCGATGAAATGAAATACACTGGTGACAAGACGCGCTTCGACCTGCTCATCGGAATCCGGGTGGGCTGGTTCATCCCCATACACGGAAGAGCACCCGAGGAATATTATTACAATTAATCAAAGCTCCTGATGTTTTTTATTTACAAGCTGGCAATCCGGTTTTACCTTTTTTCGATTCGCATCGCTTCTTTCTTCAACCCAAAAGCAAAGCGTTGGATTGAGGGCCGGAAAAACTGGGAAAAAGGACTAAAACAAAAAATCAACAGGAATGATCGGTATATCTGGGTGCATTGCGCATCACTGGGAGAGTTCGAACAGGGCCGGCCCCTGATAGAAAAATTGAAAAGCGAATATCCTTCCAGGAAGATACTGCTTAGTTTCTTTTCCCCTTCCGGCTATGAGATCAGAAAAAACTATGAGCATGCCGATGCCGTTGTTTACCTTCCCATGGATACAGGCAGGAATGCAAGAAAATTCCTGGAAATCCTGAACCCGGAACTTGCCGTTTTTGTTAAGTACGAATTCTGGTTCAATTATATTGCTGAACTCAAGCGCAGGAATATTCCTGTTTTTGTTGTTTCAGCCATATTCAGGGAGAAGCAGCATTTCTTCAGGTCCTGGGGAAAATGGTTCAGAAAACAATTGCATAAGATCAATTGGATCTTTGTGCAGAATGAGGATTCCCTGAAATTACTGGAGGGTGTGGGAATCACGCATTGCAGCCTCAGTGGTGATACCCGTTTTGACCGGGTGGCCCAGATTGCCGAAACAAGCAAAGCATTTCCCGAAGTTGAGAATTTCGTTGGTGGGCAAAAAGTTCTTCTGGCGGGTAGTACCTGGCCACCGGGCGAAAAGCTGATCCAGACTTTTCTTCATGAACGATACAATGATCTGAAGTTGATCATTGCCCCGCATGAAGTGCATCAGGAAAGGATCAACGGCATAGAAAACAGTTTCCCAGGCAAATGCATCCGCTATTCTAATATCCATCAAAGCACAGGCAGTGAAAATATCCTGATCATCGATTCCATAGGAAAACTGTCGCATTTATACCAGTATGCAAGCCTTGCATACATTGGCGGAGGTTTTGGTGTTGGGATCCATAATATTCTGGAGGCGGCTACTTTCGGAAAACCGGTGATCTTTGGCCCCAACTATCAAAAATTCAAAGAGGCTCGCGATCTGATCTCACTGGGAGGGGCCTTTAGCGTGAGCAATGCTGATGCATTCAAAAGCATAATGAGAAAACTGCTGGCTGAGCAGGGGGAATATGAAAAAGCAAGCAGGGTGTGCAAACAATATACACGCGAAAACCAGGGCGCTACAAATATTATTTTTCAGAAAATGGAAGATTTGTTGTCCCTTCATGAGTAAAAAGATCAAAATTCGGGATAAATTTGCAATTGTGAATTTATTTTCGTAAAGTATCAGCAGGTCAAGTATATATTCAAAACTTATAAATTGGAAGGGGCAATGAATACAGTAATCAAAAGGATCAATTCCGTTACGGGGATCGACAGTGTCGTATACCTGGTTTCGGATACCAAGTACGTCAGTGCGAACTTTTTATCGGGTTCGGAACTGAAGCACATAGAGAAACAAAAGGAAAAATTCAAAAGGGATCTTGTTTTCTTCAACAAGATCAACAAATGGATCTTCATACAATTCATCAAGGATGAAAAGGATGAATCCAAAAGGCTGGATGCTTTGCGAAAATCGGGCAGCGAGATCGTAAGGAGGCTCAACAACAACAAGATCAAAAAGATCGTGGTGCGCGATGTGGAAGGCAAGTCCGCTGAACTGCTGGCCCTGCTTGAAGGTATGGTGCTGAGCAATTATCAGTTCCTGAAGTATAAAAAGAAGGATATTGACCAGGAAACCAACAGCCTGCAACAGGTGAACGTTTTGAGCAGTGTACTGGAAGATCCGGAGCTGGATTATCTGAATACCATGGTTGAGGCCACTTGCAAATGCAGGGATATCGTCAATGAACCGGTATCTTACCTGACAGCAGAAAAGCTTGCCTCAGAATTCAAAACGATTTCTGGTGAAGCCGGAATCAAATGCGAGGTATTCAACAAGAAAAAGATAGAATCCCTGAAAATGGGTGGCATCCTTGCAGTAAACAGAGGCAGTATCGATCCCCCCACTTTCACGGTCATGGAATGGAATCCGGAAAACAAAGTCAATAAAAAACCATTTGTTTTCGTGGGCAAAGGTGTGGTATATGATACGGGGGGTATGAACCTCAAGATCCATGATTATATGAATGATATGAAATGTGATATGGCCGGGGCAGCAGCAGCAGGAACTGCCATATATGCCATCGCGAAAGCCAAACTACCGGTGCATGTGATCAGCCTGATCCCGGCCACCGACAACAGGGTAGGTGGCAATGCCATTGTCCCGGGTGATGTGATCGAAATGGCCAGCGGCAATACAGTAGAGGTGATCAATACCGATGCCGAAGGCAGGCTCATCCTGGCCGATGCCCTGGATTATGCCAAAAAATTTGACCCACAACTTGTGATTGATCTGGCCACGCTGACGGGCTCCGCACAAAGGGCCATTGGGCAAAGCGGTTTGGTTGGCATGCAGGTAAAGGCCGAACGTATGTTTAGGGAACTGATTAAATCGAGCTTCCAGGTTTACGAAAGGATTGCAGAATTTCCAATGTGGGATGAATATTCCGAAGAAATCAAATCGAATATTGCAGATATTAAAAATATTGGCGGGAGCAATGCCGGAGCCATCACGGCTGCCAAGTTCCTGGAATTTTTTACAGATTATCCTTTTATCCACCTGGATATTGCGGGACCTGCATTTTTAAGCAAAAAGGAAACTTACCGGGGAGAAGGCGGTACCGGAGTGGGCGTACGTTTGTTGTTTAATTTTATCCGGAAGTATGCTGAGAAAAACAATTCCACCAATTAGAGAAATGTGCAATATTTTTACTTATGCCAAAACAGAGAATACAAAACGAAACAATCCCCAGGATCGGGATTACCCAGGGTGATATCAACGGGATTGGATATGAGATCATCATAAAAGCACTGGAAGACAAGAGGATGCTTGAAATGCTTACTCCTGTTGTCTTCGGGTTGTCAAAAGCAGCCTCTTATCACAGAAAAACGATACAGGCGGCAGATTTTAATTTCAACATCATCAAAAACCTCAAACAGATGTCGGTTAAAAAACCCAACCTGATCGACATTTATAACCGTGAGGTTAAAATTGAACTGGGAAAGTCCACACAGATTGCCGGTGAAATGTCGCTCACTTCGCTGGAGGCTGCAACCGAAGCCCTGGTAAATAATGAAATAGATGCTCTGGTTACCGCGCCCATCGACAAGTTCAATATACAGTCTCATAAATTTGATTTTGCAGGGCATACGGAGTATCTTGCCAGTAAGTTCAATGTAAAAGAATACCTGATGCTGATGGTTTGCGACAGTATCCGTATTGGCGCCATCACCGGTCATTTGCCTTTAAAACAGGTTCCGGACATGATCACCAAAGATTTGATCAAGGAGAAAATACGCATTCTCAATGATTCTCTGATCATGGACTTTTCGATCAGGAAACCCCGGATTGCCATCCTGAGCCTGAATCCACATGCCGGAGATAACGGATTGCTTGGAAGCGAAGAAAAAGAAGTGATCTCACCGGCCATCGAAGAGCGTTTTGATGAGGGCATTCTCGTGTATGGCCCCTATTCGGCCGATGGCTTTTTTGGAAGCATGGCCTACAAGAAGTTCGATGGTGTGCTGGGCATGTACCACGATCAAACCATGTTGCCTTTTAAGTTGCTGGGCTTCGAAAGCGGGGTCAATTATACAGCCGGACTTCCCTATGTCAGAACCTCCCCCGCACACGGAACGGCATACAATATCGCGGGAAAAGACCAGGCATCCCCCGATTCATTCAGGAGCGCCATGTACCTGGCAGTGGATATTTACCAGAACAGGAAGGAATATGAAGAGCTGACGAAGAATCAGCTTGTGACAGAGGAAAAGGATAATCAGCATAACGAAAAAAAGCAGGAAGATTAAAGAATGCCCACAGAGTACATTATAGGAAAAATCAATGAGGTTGTTCGTGGTGAATTGAAACAGGCTGCTGATCAGGATTATCTGATCAGAGATATACTCATTGATAGCCGTCGCCTGATTGATGCCGCCTCCACACTTTTCTTTGCGCTTTTATCAAAAAAGAATGACGGACATAAATACATTGGGGAACTTTACCAGAAAGGAGTCAGGAACTTCATCATATCGCAAAAAAGCTTTCCGGTCGTTGAATACCCGGATGGCAATTTTATTCTGGTGGACGATACCTTGCGGGCATTGCAACTGCTGGGTGCTTTTCACAGAAAACAATTTCAGATCCCCGTCATCGGAATTACCGGCAGCAACGGAAAAACCATCGTCAAGGAGTGGCTGTTCCAGTTATTGCATCAGGATCTGAACATCATCAGGAGTCCTAAAAGTTATAATTCACAGATTGGGGTTCCGCTTTCGGTATGGCAGATGAAATCTGAGCATGACATGGCCATTTTTGAAGCCGGAATTTCGGAGACCGAGGAAATGGATCAACTGCAGAAAATAATTCAACCCACAATCGGTATCTTTACCAATATTGGAAATGCCCATGATGAGAACTTTATTCATGTGGCACAGAAGGTGGGTGAGAAACTTAAATTATTCACAAAAGTTGATACCCTGGTTTATTCCACTGATCATGCAGAAATACAGGAAACCATCATCCGTTCCGAGATCCTTGGTAATATCAATTCTTTCATATGGAGTTATAAGCAGGATGCCGACCTTCGGATAATAAAGGTGAATAAGGAAACAGGCCATTCGGAGATCAATGCTATTTACAATAGCGATGAAATCAGCATAGAAATTCCTTATTCTGATGCTGCTTCTATCGAGAATGCGATCCATTGCTGGGCTGTCATGTTGCTGCTGGGCTACGATAATAAGATCATCTCAGAACGCATGCGAAAGCTGCAGCCCATTGCCATGCGGCTTGAACTGAAAGAAGGTGTGAACAATTGCACCATCATCAACGATGCTTACAATTCCGATTTCAATTCCCTGATCATCGCCCTGGATTTCCTGAACCAGCAGAAACAGCACAGGAAGAAAACCCTTATTCTTTCCGATATTTTGCAAAGCGGTAAAAATGATGTTGAACTGTATTCGGATATTGCAAAGCTGATAGAATCCAAGGGAATTGATAAATTCATTGGCATTGGCCCGGGGATGCTGAAACATGCCGGAAAATTCAAAGGAGATTGTCATTTTTATGCCAGTACCCAGGCTTTTCTGAAAAAACATTCTTTCTCCACATTTCTGAATGAAAGTATCTTGCTGAAGGGCGCCCGTATTTTTGAGTTTGAGCAGGTCAGCCAGGCCCTCCAGCAAAAGGCCCATGAAACCAAGCTGGAAGTGAACCTGAACTCCCTGGTGCACAACCTGGATTTTTACAGGTCTAAGTTAAAGCCCGGGATTAAGATCATGGCCATGGTAAAAGCTTTCAGTTATGGGAGTGGGAGTTTTGAGATCGCCAATGTACTTCAGTTCCATCATGTTGACTACCTGGCGGTGGCCTATGCGGATGAAGGTGTGGAGCTGCGCAAGGCGGGCATTCATATTCCCATCATGATCATGAATCCGGATGAAGAGAGTTTCGACAATATTATCCTGCATTCCCTGGAACCTGAGATATACAATTTCAGGGTGCTGAACCTGCTGGAAAAGGCAATCGAAAAGAACATCATTCCCCTGAACAAGCCGGTCAAGGTTCACATTAAAATTGATACCGGTATGCACCGACTGGGTTTTGAGGAAGAAGATGTGGACAGGCTGATTGAGAAACTCAAGGCAAACAAGTTGATACGGGTGCAGTCTGTGTTCTCACATCTGGCGGCAAGCAATGATCCCGACAAGGATGATTTTACCAGGGAACAGATCGCCAAATTTGAAATGATACGTGACAAATTCAAAGATGAACTGGATCATGACTTTCTTTCACACATTTCCAATTCGGCTGCTATACTGCGTTTCCCGGATGCACATTTCGATATGGTGCGGCTGGGCATCAGCCTCTATGGCATTTCTTCCGATCCTGAGGAGCAAAAGGAACTTGAAAATGTCAGCACCATGATATCCACAGTATCGCAGGTCAAAGCCATTCCGGCAGGCGATACAATCGGGTATAACAGAAGCTGGAAGGCTGAAAATGAAATGCAGATTGCCATCGTACCGGTAGGTTATGCAGATGGCATCAGCAGAATTTTGGGAAACGGGAAAGGACATGTGCTCATCCGGAACGAACGCTGCCCCATTGTGGGTGATGTTTGCATGGACATGATCATGGTGGATGTGAGCGGCAAAAAGGCAGAAGAAGGAGACGAGGTCATCATCTTTGGAAAGGAAAGACCCATTGCAGAGCTGGCAGAGGAGATGACTACCATTCCCTATGAAATCATGAGTGGCATTTCCAAAAGGGTAAAAAGGGTATATTTCCAGGAGTAGTTATAAAAATATTTGCATTTTTGTGCCTTATTTTGAAGAAAGATGAAAATTGAGAAACTGAGCATTGTAATCCCTGCTTATAACGAGGAACGGACGATCCATAAGATCCTGGAGAGAGTTTTTGCGGTTGAGTTACTTAATGGGATTAAAAAGGAGATAATTCTTATAGATGATTGCTCTGCCGATAATACCAGAGGAAGAATAGAGGAGATCATCCAGGCAAATCCTGCCCAGGACATCAAACTGTTTACCCATGAAATAAACAAAGGTAAGGGAGCGGCCCTGCATACGGGCATAGAAAAAGCAACAGGAGAATTTCTGATCATCCAGGATGCCGACCTGGAATACGATCCCCGCGAATACAATCTCCTACTGAAACCAATTGTAGAAGGCAATGCCGACGTGGTATACGGCAGCCGTTTCATGGGCGGAAATCCGCACCGCATTCTGTTTTTCTGGCATTCTATCGGCAATAAGTTTTTGACTTCGGTGAGCAATATGTTCACCAACCTCAACCTTACCGACATGGAAACCTGTTATAAGATGTTCCGATCGGAAATGATCAAAAAACTGAACCTGAAAGAAAAGCGTTTCGGTTTCGAGCCCGAAGTCACGGCCAAGATCTCCCGCATCCATGGTGTGCGCATTTACGAGGTGGGCATTTCTTATTACGGGCGAACTTACCAGGAAGGCAAGAAGATCGGAGCACAAGATGGTTTCAGGGCGCTTTGGTGTGTGCTGAAGTATAATTTTTTTGACAGGAGCTACCTGAGATAGAAGACGCTAAGGAATTTAACCGCTAAGGCGCCAGGGCGCTAAGGTTAGATTTATTGGTTAGTTTCCCGAATATCTCCTGTGCTTCCTCAAGCAATTCTTTGGATGCTTTTGCATCGGTTTTCCTTTTGTTTTTAAAAGCTTGGTAGTCCGGAATGCTTGTTTGTATTCCTGTTTTTTTTACGATGGTTCTAATGACTTCTTCAGGATTTTCGCAATATGCATTGTAATTGATGAGTATCGTATTGGGGTGTTGTAAGGTCAAAACATAACGGTAATAGTTTATCCAGGACTCCAGCCAGAAGTTTATCGAATTTTTGTCGGTATTCAGAAAATCCTTTGAATCACTAAAAACAAAGGGCTTTTGATTCAATCCGAATTCATGGTGTGCGAGCCAGTTCATGTATTCGAGGACGAAGGCGTCTTCTTTTTGCAGGGATGAATAATACCGCTGTTTTTCCAATAATGATGCTGCATGTGTTAATGGATCCCGGTATAAAATGACCATCAGGAAATCCTCATTAAAAGCGCGCATCGATTTATACCTGAGGATGAAATTATTGTTTTTTGCGAGGTATATTTTCTTATTATCAAGTTTGACGATGTTCTGGTAATCGAGGTAATCGGAATAATCTTCTTCTTTTATATTGTATTCCAGCAGATGTGTTTCCTGAATGTACGAATCATCCGCTTTTACTTTAAAAAAGTATTCCTCAAGTGCCTCGTTCGAGTTCAGGCCGATCATGATACCATCTTTGTGGCTGCGCTCTTTCAGATGATTTGTTTTTGGCTTGTAAAACTTTGCCCATAGGTTGGGGCACATTAAGAAAGGCATGTTTGCATAACTCAGAGAAACAAAATCATCGATCCTGGATAAATCGTTCATTAAACTGGTAGTGCCTGCTCTGGCCAGCCCTGAAATGATGACAAAGTCCTTTCGTTTTTCAAGTCCTTTTCTGCGAATGATTTTTTTTGTTTCCTTCCTGAAAAGCTTTTTTGAAATGTTGTAATTATCAAGCGCCAGATGATGCAGTAATTGCGAAAGTTCTGAATAGCCGGTTTCCTTTTTTTTCTTTGCCGGAATTACAAATGGAGCTGTTGCCCCCAGGGAGATGAAGAGTATGGAATAAAAGGAAGAGAAATCCAGGCTACTAAAATCGGCTTTTGTAATAACAACATAGATTACAACAGGTATACTGCCAATTGCAAAGGCAACAAGCAGGGTTAGTAGCATCTTCAGGAGAGAAAAGAGGAGTCTGTTGGTGTTTTTTTCGACCTGTTTGATTTTTACATCCTCTTCATGACCGGATAAAAGGGCGTTGACCAGGGCCAGGCTGTTCTGAGCCAGATCATGAAAAACAGACCGGTACAAACGTATGATCAGGGCAACCAAAAAGAAACTGACAAAAAGTATGGCGTAGAATAACATGCGTTACTTTTTTTTCTTCTTTTTGAAAAAACGCCTGAACTTCAGCCAGAAAATGTAACCAAATGAAAAAACAACAATCCCCCCGATAACGAATATCAGGATGATCGTTCCAATGCCCAGTCCGGGTCCTATGTAAAGCAAATCAATCATATACTTCTATTATTCTTGTCCAGTTGGGTAAATTATGAAATCCTTTATGAATGGATTTGAGCACGTTCTTATAAATGACTTCATCATCTTTAATGATCCAAAGTATTCCTGAATTCTGTTCTTCTACAAAGTAGGCGTCATCCTCGTAAAACTCAACAAGTCCTTCAGATACGGTAAAAATTTTGTTAGCCTTAAAAATAGAATCTCCTATGAAGGAAAAACTTTCGTCCATGAAATTATAACACATTATTTGTGAATAAAGATCTCCGGCAAACAGCAGCCTTGTGGAGTCTTTTGGCGGAGACCTGAATTCTTTGGTTGAAACAGCGTTAAAATTGTTGTTAAAGAATACCAGGCTGGTGTCATTATAGAAGTCTACATCGTGCTGATCAGAAAATGGTCCTTCAATGACATCGATCAATTCATTTGTTTTAGGTCTGTAGTGCAGAATTGCTGACAGGCTTTTTGCACTGATAAAAACATCATCTTTTTTGTAATAAGGAGTAGTTTTTAGTGCAGGCTGGATGTCATTTGAATGAATCGGATCCCATATATTTCCTGATTTCAACAGATGATTTGCAAGATTATTCTCTTTTAAAATCTCAGCGATTGATTTTTGAAAAAGAATTTCCCCTGTTTCACTATCTATCTTTGTGATATATTCATCTTTAAAGAAAATACTCTTTCCATCTAACTTATAAAAGCCCGTGGCATACCATACCGGGGCATAAGTACATACCCAGATATCTCCATGACTGTCAATATTCATGGAATGGTGGGGCCATATTTCATTCTGATCCCAGATGACATTTGACATGGAGTCAACCCTGGTTAAGCTAAAACCATTAAAAGAGTAAACCAGGTTTTTCTCCGGAAGTAATAAAGGATTCCATATTCTCTTGTGCTCTTCTATTTTTCCGCCAAATGTCCATTTGTGCAATATGGAGTCATTTTTAAGATTGATCAAAGCCACAGTGCGTGAGTTGCTTGTGTCGGAATAGGCCGATAATACGATGAAGTCGGATTCAAGTTTGTTGATTGTTTTAAAATCAGTAGGGGTTTTGATAAATGTTTTTGGAAGTGCAAATGTTTTTGCTTCTTCAACTGATTCAGTAAACAAATCCGGAAAAGAATACATGAATTTTACAGGTTCTGTAAGAAAACCAAATTTTTTATCTCCTTCAGATATATGATAAGACATCCATCCAAAAATGGAGAGTGTAAACAGGCTGATAACTACAAAAGAAAAAATTTTTAAAACTCTAGTCATATTGAAAAATAAAAATCAGCAGCGAAATTACACAATAATTGCAAAATGATAAATTCGAGAATTTAAAATATTCTTGTTATTAGCAATCCCCAATGCAGTCAAATTATTTAATTTTAAACGGATTAACATTTACATCAAACTCGGCAACGTACACAGATCAGCTATTATTATTTCCAAATTCCTAAAATCAATTAAATCTGCTTTTACACCGATTATTTTTCTTCCATTTCCTGACTCGCCATGTAAACGGCATCCCGTCTGATCATGGTATCCAGCGGCACTCCTTCACGCAGAGCCTTTAAACGTATGGATTCAAGCCATTCATCCTTATTCTTGATCTCTTGGATGAAACGTTCCACCAGTTTACTGAATTTTACCTGCATTACTGAATCCTGTTCGGTTGTAGTGGGTTTTACCTTGAACAATTCCACCCAGGCAAGATTTTCCCGGAATTTCTTTTCCAGTTCAAGATTGTACCATTTCCTGATCCGGCTGAATTCAGGGCTGTATTCAATGTTGGAGAAAATGCAATAATCCGTATCCTGGTTAAATTGATCGCTGACACGGGTAAATCTTTTTGAAGTATCCGAAAGATAGCCCGCATAAGGGCTTGTTAGATTCACCTGCATCAGGAAATGTGTGTAAATGTCTTTATCATAAAGGTTTTGTTCTTCGCAATATTCCACCATCTGCCGATGCACTTCCACCTGGTCGCGGTAGCCCAGGGTGCTGTCCTGGGTATTTTCTGTCTGTGTAAGGAAATCTGCCAGGATGGCAATGATGATCAGGGTTCCGAATACGGTAAAAAATGGTTTGAATTGAAATGTGTCTTGCAGTGCATAAGCAAAAACCAGCAGGAAAAAGGGGAGGGTGCAAAGCAGATAGCGGTCCGACAGGAAATTGATCGAACTGAGTATGATAAACAAAATGATAAAGAGCATGAAGAGTTGGGTGACTTCCCAGTTTTTTCGCTCAAACTTCTTGCGCAGGAAATAATATCGAAAAGCCAGGATAAGGATCAACAATAATGTAATAAGGTACCTGCCCTGTTCAAAAAAGATGAAACCGATGCTCACCCAAAGCTTTTCCCGAATGTCTTGAAACTCCCAGGAAATAAAATCCACATGGGTGGGGAAAAAGAGCCAGCCGTGGATGAACTTTTGTGAAATATAATAAATGGATGCGATGGCTACCGGAATGATCAGTATCAGCTCCCTGAGTAGGAATTGTTTAAAGTTGCTGCTGTATGCTTTCGGAAAGAACAGCCTGGCGAACTCCCAGATCATGAGCGTAATGATGCCGAAGACAGCCGTTTCTTTGGTTAATATCGCTGCTGCGCCAAAAAGCACAAACCAAATGTATTTTCTTTTGATATGAAAATAAAACATGAGCAGCAAAAACAGGGATAACTGCACCTCAAGCAGCAGAAAACTTGCCTGTGCTACAAAGACTGCCTGGAATCCCAGCAGCAGGGTTGCGATCAAACCAGTTTCCTTGTTGAACAGGCCTTTGCCAACAAAGAAAACCGCAAGCAACAGGATGACCGAAAGAAAGAGCGGGAAACTGTTCATGGCGAGCAGGCTGGTGCCGAAGATGTTCATCCATATCACGGTGAGAAAGTGAAAAAGTATGGGATGCCCGCGGGAGATCTCTGTAGGTATGGCATCCGGTGAGAAACTGAGCCCATGTTCATAAAGTTTGAAAATCGCGTGGCTGAAGGGCCAGGCTTCGTCCCAGTAAAAGGGCAGTTTTAAATCCGGGATCTTCAGGATGACAAATGAAACTACAGAAATCGCAAGAATAACATAAATCCGGTTTGTTCTGATCCAGTCGCTGATCATAATTGATTTTTTTAAGTGGTGTAAAGATAATTACAATCTAATAAAATAATGATGCAAAATAAGTACTTTTGCCCGGTAATAGAGAAATTTAGGATTATAATGAAAATTGCCTCATTCAATACTTTGCAAGATTCCTTTCATCGTTTGAGAAGTCGAAGTTCGCAATTTGCAATAGTTCTAACAGTAATCATATCATTGATAATGGGATTTTATTTTGAAAAGTGGAACTACGATAAGGTCGTTGTTCATGATGTGATTAGTTACTATGCTTATTTACCTGCAATTTTAGTTCACCACGACATTGGTTTCGAATTTGGTAAAAGTCTGCCCGATGAAATTGCAAAGAACAAATTATGGACAAAAAAATCCCCAATAAATAAACCGGTTTTGAAAATGAGTATGGGAAACGCATTTTGCTGGTTGCCTTTCTTTTCAATTGCTCATCTTTATGCTTCTTTGGATAAGAACTATGAAAATCATGGTTATTCCAAACCCTATTATTTTATGATTTTTATTGCTGCCTTGAGCTATCTGGCAATTGGTCTGATATTTTTGAGGAAAACAATGATAAGTTACTTTACTGACAGAACTGTTGCGATTCTGATCATGATCTTAGTACTTGCCACAAATTTACTGTATTATGTAACATTGGAACCCGGAATGTCGCATGTATACAGCTTTGCCCTGATAAGCATGTTTATTTATTTTTCTCTCAAATGGCTTAAACAACCTTCTTTTTGGCTTTCCGTGATCACAGGACTTATTTTGGGGCTAATAGCCCTTATCAGACCCACCAATATTATTATAGTATTATTGCCAATCCTGATTTTTTTATTTGAAAAGAACCCACTTCAAAAAAAATTCCGCTTCTTCCGCCAAAACTTCAGGCATCTTATTTTTATTGCCATTTCGACATTTATATTTCTTATCCCCCAATTAATCTACTGGAAAATTGTCACAGGCCATTATGTATATTATACATACGGATCCGAGAATTTTTATTTTGATAATCCTCACATCATGGATGGTTTGCTTAGCTACCGGAAAGGCTGGCTGGTTTACACCCCGGTAATGACATTCAGTATTATAGGCTTGTTTTTTCTTCCCACTTATATAAAACGATTTACACTTCCAATAATCATTTTTTCGCTGATAAATATTTACATAATATTTAGTTGGTGGGCATGGTGGTATGGTGGCAGTTATGGCTCCAGGCCAATGATCGATACTTATCCTGTATTTGCATTTCCACTGGCAGCATTTATACATTATTTTTCACGTCGTGCTGTTTGGTGGAGAATGATCACCGCATTAGTTTTTATCTTTTTCATTTATTTAAACTTTTTTCAGATTTATCAGTATTCCATAACCTTATTGCATTATGATAGTATGACAAAGGAGGCCTACTGGAAAATATTGATGAAAAAAAAATACCCTCCAAACTATCAGTCCCTGATAAAAACACCGGATTATGAATCTGCAGAAGCAGGGAAAGAGGAAAACTAAATACTTTATTTGTGAAAATATAAATTATCAGGATTCGGTGGATTTTGTATAATTCGGATGCTATGAGGATTTTAGGTTGTTTTTGGAGTTCCTGTCATAAATCTTAAGATCCATTTTTTTCAATATTATGCTTTTTTGACCAGGATTCCAGATGTAAACTTTGAGTCTATTACAATCAACTTCCCTGGTGTTTACATTAAGGTGCAAATTAAGCCATCTAAATTCGGAATTTTCCGGTTGTAATGAATTTTCCATTTTGACGGAAGTGTACCTGACCAATTTATTATCATTAAGTAATTCCGAAACTAAAAAGATCTTATTTAAATCAGCACATTCATTGCAGGATAAAACTGTATTGAAAACAAATCCTAGATTTATAAAATTCTTTGTTAAATCCGTTAATTCTTTGTCATAACCAAGAATAAATTCATTTTGAAATTTTTTCATTGTGTCACTGACCAGCAAATTCGCTTTTGATTGGGGAAATATTTTTTTTTCGAAAATCAATTCACCGGTAAATTCCGGATTGCCTAGAATATCCATTAATTTGCGAAAATTATCTGTGTGAATATTTTTTTGATAACGAAAAACAAGGATCTCAAACCTTTTATTATTGTATAATTTCAGATCAGTTTCAGGTTTAAAAATGTTAATTAATTCGAGGTTATTATTTGATATTGCAGCTTGTTTCGATAATCCTCCTTCATTTGGTCCAAATTGTGAATCCCAGATAAGTAAATCCCCTTCATTGATCATTTTCTCTGGAATCGAGTTATTTTTACACCAGATTTGATTATTTGATCTGCCCTCCTGTCCTTCTAAAAATTCATAGTACTGGGGATGAAAAAAGTGTACATCATTGGTTTTATAATTGGAACCATTCAACCAATCGGCACTTCTCATAATTGTCTTTTCCAACTCACCCCACTTCATAGGAATGGTATACAACCTGAAGGGTTCTATGATAATCCATAAAAGGACCACAAAAATTACAATTAAATTGAGGTTTCTTTTTTTGATGGTTTTCAGCACCTGGTTAAACCCCCAGAATGATACAATTGCCACCAGGGGTAGCACGGCTCCCATTACCCTTAGCAAGCCAAGTGAACCTCCCGCTCCCAGAAACCAGGCTATACTATGTGCTCCAAAGTAGGCAAAAAGTGGAAGGATAATGAGCAAGAATTCATAAGAAACTTGTTTCTCATTTGATATTGGTTGAAACAGTTCCTTAATTTTTGTGATTAGCCCCAATACAAAAAACAAAGTAAGAGGAATGCCTGCTATTAAATAGAAGTTCTCCGTGAAATGCAACAAACTACCACTACCATATATGTTTTCAGCTCCTCTGTAAGGAAATCTGTGAATTAACCACAATATATCGCCATATACGAAAGCTCCAATAATGCAGATAATAAGTGTGGCCGCAGGCAACATTAAAATAGAAAGGTATTTTTTCTTCAATGCAAAAGCAAGAATAAAAATGGGAATTATTACAATACCTTCTGTTCTGGCAAAAGGCAATAGAGATATGATTAATGAACTGGCAACATAGTTTTTTCTGAAAAACGATAAGATGGAACATAAAAGGATGAAGCTAAATACAATTTCTGTCAAAACAGTTGTCATGAGAACCAAATACATGGGTGAAAACATAACAAATAACATGACCAGTACATTGTTTTTGTTTTTTGAAAGAGTGTTGAGGATTAGAAATGATAACAAACAAGTGAGCAAAACAAGAAAAACATTTGTTAACTGGGCCGCTTTAAAACCAAAATATGCAAAAGGAGCATTGATAAGAGTAAATACAGGCTTTCCCCATAAGTTTAGAAGATTGGAAGGTTTCTCAAAGCTATTTTTGCTTAACCAGTAATGAGCGAAATTATCAGCTCCTCCCCGTGGCATCTCGTTAAAATACCAAATTGTAATTGCGAATAATGCCAGAAGGAGAAATACAAAACCTGCAAAATATTTTGTATCAGTAAAGTTATGGTTTAGTTTCATCTTTAATATTGCATAATCCTAAAAATCAAACTCATCAACCTTCACCTCCTCCACTTCCTGTTCCCGTTCCAATTTCTCGCAATCGGTTTCGATCAGCAGTCCGCCGATGGGCTTTTCGAAATCGCCCATGCCGATGCCCAGGGATTCGTCTTCATAGACTTTCTTCATGTACAAAGCCCAGATGGGCAGGGCCATGTTGGCTCCCTGTCCCAGGGCGATGGTCCGGAAGTGCACGCTTCTTTCTTCTGCACCTACCCATACACCCGTGGATAGTTCGGGTACAATGCCCATGAACCAGCCGTCGCTCTGGTTGTTGGTGGTGCCGGTCTTGCCGGCTATAGGATTGCTGAAGCCATATTTATATCGCAGCCGGATCCCGGTTCCATACTGAACAACACCTTTCAGCAGCTCAAGCATCAGGTAGGCAGTCTGCTCACTCATGGCTTCCTGTTTTTCAGGGATGAAACGGTCGATCACATTGCCATGCTTGTCTTCGATCCTTGTGATAAAAGTAGGTTCCACATAAACACCGCTGTTGGCAAAGGTGTTGAAGGCGCCCACCATTTCATACAGGGTCAGGTCGGCTGAACCAAGTGCAATGGAATAAACAGGAGGAATATAGCTTTCTACACCCATTTTCCTGGCAACTTTGATGACAGACTGCGGAGAATACCTTTTGATCAGGTGTCCCGAGATCCAGTTGTTGGAGGTAGCCAGTGCATATTTCAGGGTGATCTCCTCACCCAGTTTCTTGGTGGCTGCATTCCTGGGTTTCCACACATCCCCTTCAATCAGTGGGATGATGGGCTGTACGTTGGGCAGTTTGCTGCAGGGCGTGAATTCACCTTCCTGCATGGCCAGTGTATAGAGGAACGGCTTAAAGGTAGATCCCACCTGCCGCTGTCCCTGCACAACATGGTCATACTGAAAATGTTTGTAATCGATGCCGCCCACGTAAGCCCTGACAAAACCCGTATGCGGTTCCATCGACATCAGTCCGGCCTGCAGGAAAAACTTGTAGTAGCGGATGGAATCCATGGGTGTCATTATTGTATCGATGGGGCCGTCCCAGGAAAATACCGTCATTTCAACTGGTGTATCGAAAATTTCCTTGATGGTATCCATGGGTTTACCGGCATTCCTCAGCAGGCGGTACCGCTCGGTACGCTTCATGGACAATTCCATGATGTGTTCCACGATCTTGTCAATGCTGTCACTCTCGAAATCAAAAGGGGCGTGGGTATATCCTTCCCAGTGTTCATAAAAAGATGGCTGAAGATCCTGCGACAAATGCTCCACAACGGCTTCCTCGGCATATTGCTGCATTTTGGAATTGATGGTGGTATAAATTCTCAGGCCGTCTTTATAGATATTGTAAGGGCTGCCATCTGCCTTAAAATGATTCTTGGACCAATCTTTTAGTTCCCCGCGCAAATATTCACGCAGGTAAGTGGCCATTCCGCTGGTATGCGACATCACACCGAAGTTGGACATGTCTATCGGGATCCTGGAGACGGAATCGTATACGGCATCTGAAATGAAGCCATATTTCTGCATCTGACTGAGGACAAGATTTCTCCTGTTAAAAGCTCTTTCGGGATTTCTTACCGGGCTGTACCAGGTAGGTGCATTCACCACGCCCACCAGCAGGGCGGCTTCCTGCAAATTAAGTGAGTCGGGGGATTTGTTGTAAAAAGTTTTGGCGGCGGCTTTGATGCCATGCGACTGGCTTCCAAAATCCACCGTGTTCAGGTACATGGCAATGATCTCCTCTTTGGAGTAATTTCTTTCCAGCTTGATCGCTGTTACCCATTCTTTGAATTTGGTCATGACCAGGTACATGGTGGAAGGGTTTCTTTTCCGGGGGAAGAGGTTTTTTGCCAGTTGCTGGGTAAGGGTACTGCCGCCACCTCTGTCGTTGCCGGACAATACACCGTAAGCTACCCTGAACAGTGCTTTCATATCCACACCTGAGTGATTCTCGAAACGGATGTCCTCGATGGCAAGCAGGGCATTGACCAGATGGGGTGGAAGCTCCCGGTAATGTATGTTGGAGCGGTTTTCGATATAATAAGTTCCCAGCAGTTTTCCATCGGCTGAATAGATCTCGGAGGCCAGGTTGCTTTCCGGGTTTTCCAGCTCCTCAAAAGTGGGCATGGGGCCAAACCATTCGTTGCTAACTCCGATGAAGAATACAACCAGCATGCTCAGGCCCAGTGTGAAAATTAGCCAGAACTTGGTTGTCAGGCTAATTTTAAAGCGGGATTTTGATTCTGTCTTGTCCATTTATTTTTGTTCTGCTTTTTCGATCCTGATTCCGATGTCTTCTATCCCCTGTAATTCTTCAACACGCATGGCCTGTTCCATTGTAAAACAGTAGGTTCCGGTATCCGGGAAAATCAGATTGGGGCGGATCAGGATGTTGTTTTCTTTCACATTGCCCATGCCTTTTCCGATCCATTCACCATCCTTTTTCGCCAGGATGAACTCAAGCGTGTCGTGCGTTATGTTTCCGTTCGGGAATTCGCTATGCAAAAAGACATACAGGTTACTATAACGGTAATCGGTATTGTTTCTGATGTCGATGTAGAAATTAAAATGATGCCCTGCATCCGGGATGTTTACACAGAATACGACGGTATCGGATCGTTTCCAGGTCCCTTCCATGTCGAGGGTTTTACTGTAAAATGAGCCTGTATTGCACGCAATAGCAAACAACAGGAAAATGAAGACAATCAGCTTGAAGGTATTGACAGTTTTTTTCATGCCTTTATTGAAGTTTATCAAATCTTTTCAGGTCTTCGGTATCCACCGCGTTCTCAAAATGGGTCTTCTGTTCTTTGGTAGCAGCAAAATCTTCAAGCTTTTCGGGTAACTTTTTCCGCATGTTCATGCTGATGATCTTTTTCACCTTGTCAAGCGGTATTGCCATGATATCGCAATCCTTTTCGTTGTCGTAAGAATACCATAACAACTTCTTGAACACATCGGCTTTTTGGTATACGGCATTTCCCTTTTTGGTTTTCAGTTTAACTTCAGGGTCCGGGAATTCTTTCAGGGCATCTTCGTATATCTTGTTTTCGTAGTTAAGGCAGCATTTGAGCTTGCCACACTGACCAGCCAGTTTTTGTGGATTGAGTGACAATTGCTGTGTTCTTGCCGTACTGGTGGTTACTGAGCTGAAGTCGCACATCCAGGTGGCACAGCAAAGCTCCCGTCCGCAGGAACCAATTCCGCCAATACGGCTGGCTTCCTGCCGGGCTCCTATTTGTTTCATCTCTATCCTGACCTTGAACTGATCGGCAAGTACCTTGATGAGCTCACGGAAGTCCACCCTTTCATCTGCCGTATAATAAAAAATGGCTTTGGTGTCATCCCCCTGATATTCAACATCATTGATCTTCATATCCAGGCTCAGGTCGTTGGCGATCTTGCGGGTTTTCAATTTGGTTGTTTCTTCTTTCTTCACCGATTGCACCCACTTTTGAATATCACTCACGCGGGCCTTGCGGTAGACTTTTTTCAGGCTTTCCGACTGGGGATCGATTTTTTTGCGTTTCATCTGCAGCTTCACGAGTTCGCCGGTAAGAGAAACGATTCCGATGTCGTGACCGGGATTGGATTCCACTGCAACGATATCACCTGTGTTGAGTTCGTAATCCGTGGTATACCTGAAGAATTCCTTGCGGCTGTTTTTGAATCTCACCTCAACACAATCAAATTTTTCACCGGTATCGGCGGCTTCTATATTTTTCAGCCAGTCGAAAACATCGTATTTGCAACAACACGACTGGTAAATGCCATTCAGTCGGTTGCTGTCTTTCGGAAGGTTTGCACACCCCCTGGAAAGAAATGAATATTTTGCATCCTTCAACTGATCTGCTGTAAGTTGATGATTATATTCTGATTCGTGGTTTATATTATTGTTCATCTTGTTCTACTAAATTATAAACGCAAAGCTATGAAAAATCAATTAGTTAGTTCGCTTTTCCCCTGTGCATCAGGGCAGATAATTTCAGACTCAGATCCATGAAGACCAGGGAAGGATTTGCATTTCTTTCGATGTGAAAAATAGCATCATTAATTTCTTTCCCGATCTCATGCCCGTTTTGCGGATTCATGAATGGATGGAATTTTTGCATGAAATCCTTTTCCATGTCATCAATCCTGGCCAGTTCCTTTAGTTTGTAATTTATCAGGATGCTTTTGCGCAGTGTTCCTGCAGCCCGTTGCAGGAAAAGCTTTTGTTTTTCCCTGCCGATCTTGGCTATACTGCTTACAAATGCATTGATCTCAACGATCTTAAATGCATAACAGAGGCGCATCCAGTTCCTGAATTCTTCAAAACTGTCCTTTTCTTCTTCCCCGTGCTGGATCATCTGAAGGGCCTTGCTGAAGTTTCCATCCGACTGGGTGGTAATTCTTCTTATTTCAGCATCGGAAATGCCCTCTTGCTGCTTCAGGGCTGATTTCATGGCTTCATCGGAAATTTTTGGGATTTTCACGATTTGTGTCCTGGACAATATGGTATTGATGATCTGATGCTGATTTTCTGCCACCAGGAGGAATAGCGTCTTTTCCGGTGGTTCTTCCAGGATTTTCAATATTTTTGGGGCAGCAGCATGATACAGCTTTTCCACCATCCAGATGATCATCACCTTATATTCCGATTCGTAGCTTTTGTATCCCAGGGTACGGATGATATCATTACAATCTTCCGTATAGATCAATGCCTGTTTGTTTTCTATGCCGATCTTTTTGTACCAGCCTGTAAGACTGATGTAAGCATTGTTTTCCAGCAGAAACTCCCGCCAGCCGTTTAGGAACAGTTTGCTGCTGGGTTTGTCCTTTACTTCTGCAGTTTTGGCTACCGGGAAAATGAAATGAAGATCGGGATGTTCCAGCTTGTTGAATTTAATACAGGAGGGACAAATCCCGCATGCATCCCCGTTTTTTTTGTTTTTGCAATTGATGTATTGTGCATACGCAATGGCCAGTGCCAGTTTTCCATTTCCCTCTGGACCCAGGAACAACTGGGCATGACTGATCCTGCTGTCCTGTACGGTCTGGATCAGTCTTTTTTTTACATCTTCCTGTCCGTTAATCTTTTCAAAAAGCATTTCGAAGTTCAAAGATAGGGAAAACAAATTATGCATTGAAACGCATATAATCAAAAATAGGTATGGGAATAGAATCTAAAACTTTTCTAAATTAAACACGGAGGTAGTCTTTTATCACTTTTCCTGTCAATGAATTGCTGTTAAGTGCAATTTCTGTAGGTTTCCCTTCGCCAATCACTTTACCACCCCGGTCTCCGCCTGCCGGACCCAGATCAATCACCCAGTGGCATTGCGCGATGATGCCGGGATCATGTTCAATCAGCATGATGCTGTGCCCTGAGGCAAGCAATTTTCTGAAGAGTTTCATCAAGACTACTATATCTGCTGCATGCAGTCCTGTGCCCGGCTCATCAAACAAGAATAGTTTTTTACCTTTTTCCTGCTTCATCAATTCCCGGGCAATCTTGAGCCTCTGTGTTTCCCCGCCAGAAAGGCTCTCGGTTGGTTGTCCGAGTTGAATATAGCCAAGACCTACTTCCTGAAGTAACTGCAGGGCATCCTCGATTTTACCCTGCGATTTGAAGAAAGCTGCAGCTTCACGGATGGTCATTTCCAGTACTTCATGTATATTCTTACCATGAATTTTGCATTGTAAAGTATTATCCTGGTATCTTTTTCCCTTGCATTCTTCACAAAGTACAGTCACATCGGTCAGGAAATCAAGGCTGATATTTATGTAACCCTTGCCCTGGCAATTTTCACAACGGCCTCCTTTCGTATTAAAGGAAAAATGACTTTTCTTTAGTTTTTGTTCCCTGGCCTGTTCTGTTTTTGCAAACATTTCCCTGATTCTGTCAAAAATCCCTGTAATGGTAGCAGCATTGCTTGTATGGCTTGTTATTAAAGCTGTTTGCGTAACTTCCAGGACCTGCGTAAAACTCTCAAGTCCTTCGATTTGAAGGCATCCCTCGGGTTGCCGGTTTCTGGCAGAAGCACTGATCACCTTAAAAAGTAAACTGGATTTGCCACTTCCGGAGACGCCGGTTATGCCAACAATGCCACCGAGTGGGATTTGCAATTCAGGAATATCCAGGTTGTTCGCAAAAGCCTCTTTGATGCGTATTCCAGGGAAGGATAATAATTTTCCGGGAGGAGGCTGGAATTCAGCATGCAAGTACCTGGCAGCAAGCGATTGGGGGTTTTCTCTGACTTCCTGCAGTTTCCCGCTGGCAATGATCTCCCCTCCGGCTCTTCCGGCTCCCGGCCCCATTTCAATCAGGTGGTCCGCCTGCATGATGATCTTTGGATCATGCTCCACAACCAGCAAAGTATTGCCCATCTCTTTCAACTCGTGCAAGATGCTGATAAGCTCATCCAGGTCGCTGGCATGCAGTCCGATGCTAGGCTCATCCAGCACATAAGTCATTCCCGTGAGCCCGTTGGTAAGCTGGGCCGCCAGCCGGAGGCGCTGGGCTTCTCCACCCGAAAGACTTTCAGCCTCGCGACTGATCTGTAAATATTCCAGTCCAAGCCTGCATAAGTATTCCAGTTTCCTGAGGATTTCTTCCCGCAATTGTTTTGAGATTTTCAAAGTGGATGCTTCCGTTATTTTTTTGTCAAAGCTTCTGAAAAAAGAAATGGCATCACGCATTGTCAGCCTTGACAGCCCGGCTATGTTTGTATGGAGTATTTCATAGGAAAGTGCCCTTTCGTTCAATCTTGCTCCTTTGCACGCATGACATTGTTCCTTCTTCATGACACGCATCATTTGCTCGCCCCGCTGGTCCTGGTGTTTTCTCACATACTCTGCTTCCACCAGCTTTTCAAATCCCGGCCATTTTCCTTCGAAATGATGCTCTCCGCTGCGCTTGCCTCTTTTGTATTTCCAGTTTACTTTATAGATTTTATCTCCTGTACCCTGCATGGCGATATTTCTGGCCATTGCGGAAAGCTCATTCCATGGTTCAGAAAAGTCGATGTTTCTCTCTTTGCCGGCTGCCACCAGGGTGTGGACATATTGCCCGAAGGGATCACCGTAAAAACCTCCAGTTTTGGTACCATCCATGGCACCCGCAATCAGTGGCCTCTCAGGATTTGTGATCAGCTTACGTGAATCGCACACCATGGTATATCCGAGCCCGTCGCAATGCTGACAAGCTCCCTGTTCGTGGTTAAAGGAGAACATGGAAGCATAGGCCTTTTCCTTTCCAGTTGCTGAAGTTGCGATCCTTGCAAATAATAGCCGGTACAATTCATAAATGCCAGTGATGGTACCCACGGTGGACCGCGACATGCCACGCATGCTCATTCTTTTGATGGCCATGGTGGGGGTGAGGCCGTTGATCTCATCAAAATCGGCTGAAGAAATCATCCCGATGCGGTTTCTAACATATGCCGAATAACTTTCCAGAAAACGATTTCGACCTTCGGCATATAGCGTGTCGAAGGCCAGGGAAGATTTGCCGCTGCCTGAGATACCGGTCAGGACATTCAGTTTCTGATGGGGAATCCTAAGAGCAATGTTTTTCAGGTTATTGGTCTTTAGGCCTTGTAAATCAATGTATGGCTTTTTCTGTAGTATCTTGTTTTTATCTGCAGTAAAAGAAGAATCATGCTGTAGGAATTCTTTCAATGCTTTTCCACTGAGCGACTCAGGATTTTCCATCACTTCTTCCGGTCTTCCGCTTGCGACAAGCCTGCCGCCCTCTTTCCCGCTGCCCGGACCCAGGTCGACAATATGATCCGCGGAAGCGATCAAGCCCAGATGATGCTCGATCAGGATTACTGTGTTTTGTTTCTTTACCAGGTTTTGCAGGGATTTCAAAAGCACTTTCACATCCGCATTGTGCAAGCCCGTCGTAGGTTCATCCAGTAAGTAGAGCGTGTGCAGGGAAGAAGCCCTGGAAAGCTCGCTGGCCAGTTTTACCCGCTGGGCCTCTCCGCCACTCAGGGTTGTGGATCTTTGCCCGAGCTTGATATAACCGAGGCCAAGATCATCCAGTGTATGCAGTATGCGCAACAACTTTTTCTCATTAGCAAAGAAAGAGATGGCCTCTTCCACAGAAAGTTCCAGTATTTCATAAATATTTTTTTCGCGATATTGAATTTCAAGGGTTTCCCTGTTAAATCTCATGCCATTGCATTGCTCACAGATTATTTCAACATTCCCCATAAAATGCATGCCCACCTGTTGGTATCCGGCTCCCTGGCATGTTTCGCATCTGCCGCCTTTTACATTGAAGGAAAAACGACCTTTGCCCCAGCCACGTTCTTTTGCAGCAGTCTGACCAGCAAACAACTCCCTGACGAGGTCGAACAGTTTTGTATAGGTAGCCGGATTGCTCCGCGGGGTGCGGCCGATGGGTGACTGGTCGATAGAAACCACTTTTTTGATATTTTCCCAGCCGTATATCTTTTTGAATTTGCCTGGCCTGATCCTGCTACCATGCAACGCGCGCTGCATGAACCTGCCCAGGATATTTTCAACAAGGCTGGATTTACCAGCGCCGGAAACACCGCAAACCAGGTTCAGCTCTCCTTTTTTAAAATGAACATCTATATTTCTCAGGTTGTGTTCACGGGCGCCTTCAATGATCAGAGATCCGGAATCCTTCAATTTTTTTTCTGACAATGAAAAGCTGTTCCTGCCTTTCAGGAAGTCAAGGGTTTTACTCCTGACTTTCTGATGCTTTAAATCAGCCACAGCATTGTTGATCAGTATTTCTCCCCCGCGCAAACCGGCTTCTGGACCTATGTCTATGATATGATCGGCATGACTGATGAAGTCATCTTCGTGTTCTACAACAACAACAGTATTTCCTTTATCCCGCAATGCTTTTAGTACCTCAATCATTTTCCGGTTTTCCGTGGGATGCAGTCCGATGGAAGGCTCGTCGAAAACATAAAGGACTTCTCGCAGTCCGGAGTTGACCTGTGTGGCCAGTCGAAGTCGCTGGGCCTCACCTCCGGAGAGCGTGGTGGATACACGTGCAGGGCTCAGATAAGAAACACCCAGTTTGTTGAGGAGGGAGATTCTCTCCAGTATTTTATCAATGATGAGGTTGCTGGCTTCTGCCACTGGATTGTCCTTTTTTATGGCTGAGAGTTCGTTCCCAAGCAAATTAAGATCCATGGATGCGAATTCGGCGATGTTCTTACCTTGCCATATTACCGACATTGCTTTCTCATTGAGCCGGCTGCCCTGGCAAACAGGACAAATTTCGCTGCGTGTGAAACGCAGGATGTTTTTGTTTCGGTCGCGTTTCAGGATATCCTCCATCACGGGCAATATACCTTTATAATAGCCCATATCTCGCGGTTTGGCGGTGATGCCACTCCACCTCATCCTGGATTCGAGCGTATGTTTGCCAAAAGGGACCTCAATCTTGTCGCTTCCGTACAACACGATATTTTGCTCATCCTGTGTCAAATCCTGCCAGGGAATGTCTACATTAAAACCTTCTGCTTTGCATACCTGGTTCAACACATCCATGGTGACCTGGGAGTAGATGATGTAGCCGCTGGGCGTGGTGATTACAAGGGCGCCCTGGCGCAAGCTTTTCCCGGGATCAGCGATCAGCAGATCGGGGTCTATCCTGTCTTCAACCCCCAGTCCTTTGCAATTTTCACAGGCTCCCGAAGGATGGTTGAAGGAAAAAAGATTGCGGTCGATTTTGAGGTTATAATATTTTTGGGCTGGTTTTCCCATGCGGGCAAAGATCAGCCGGAGATAATCATAAATGCCGGTAAGCGTGCCAACAGTAGAACGGGGATTTTTTACCACGCTTTTCTGGTTGACTGCAATGGCGGGGGAGAGGCCTTCGATTTTCTCAACATCGGGGCGTTTCATCTTGCCCATGAACTGCCTGGCATGGGAAGAAAAGGAACTCATGTAGCGATTCTCGGCTTCTCTGAAAATCACATCATACACCAGGGAAGATTTCCCGGATCCGGATACTCCGGTAACAACCACCAGCTTGTATTTGGGAATCTCCAGGCTGATATTTTTAAGGTTGTTCTCCGAAGCCTTAACAATTTTGATCTTTGCTTGTGCAGGCATGTGCATTTTTTGCAAAGTTCGGGAAAAATAAATGGATGTAAAGCTTTATTCAGATTGGCTATTGAATAGTTTTTCCAGGCTTTTAAGGATTTCCGACTTTCTGATAGGTTTCACCAGGTAATCATCACAACCGGCCTGCATGGCTTTTTCTTTCTCTGATTCCTGGGCATAGGCGGTCTGTGCCACAATCTTTATTTCAGGAAATTTATCTTTTATGATTCTGGAAGCTTCAAGTCCATTCATTACCGGCATTTTTATATCCATCATGACCAGGTCAAAGGAATTGTCGTGGCATTTTTCAATGGCTTCTTTTCCATTGTTTGCAATGTCGATGCTTTTTACATAAGATTTCATCACCATTTTCAGGTATTCCTGGCTGTCGGGTTCATCTTCAACGGTCAATACCTTTAGATGGGAAAAATTAACGATTTCTTTTGATTCTTTACCTGATTCTTTTTTTTCTGTTGAATTCCTGAAGGGGATTTTAAAATAGAATTCTGATCCTTCATTTAATGATGAATTCACTCCGATCTTTCCTCCCATAAGTTCGACAAGTTCTTTTGCAATGCTCAAACCAAGGCCAGTTCCCCCGATGGTTCTTTTCTGGGCCGATTCCCCCCTGAAAAAACGGTCAAAGATGTTATTTTTCTCCTTGTCGGGAATTCCCATCCCTGTGTCCTTTACAGTGAAATAAATGTTTTCTCCCTGCAGGGTACAGGAAAACCTGACAAATCCCTTTTCAGTATATTTCAAGGCATTGCTGATAAAACCGCTCATTACCTGTCTGACTTTTTGTTTGTCGGCATGTATAAGAAGCCCTGAAATATCATCGGGGATGCTGTATTCAAATTCCAATTGTGCATCATCCACATCATTTTTATGGGTATTGTAGAGGTCTTCGAACAATTCATTGATGGTAAAATCAATTGCTTCAAGCGATGTTTTATTGATTTCGAGCATTGAAATTTCAATCACATCATCGATGATCTTGATCAACTGGGATGCATTGTTGTTGATGGTTTTGACAAACTTAAGCTTTTCTTCTTCCGGGAATTCCTCCTTCAGCAGGTTTGCAAATCCCATGATGGCATTCATGGGGGTGCGGATCTCGTGGCTGATGTTGTTGAGAAAAGCTGTCTTGAGTTTATCACTTTCCTCGGCACTTTCCCGTGCTCTTTGCAATTCCAGGTTTACTTTTTTCAGCGTTTCCAGGTTGGTGTTCAGTTCTTCGTTCTGGGCCAGGTATTCCTCGTTCAGACTCTGGTATTCCTCATTCTGTTTGATAAGTTTCTTTTCGTTTTCTATTCGATTGGTGATGTCCTGAACGATTCCAATGGATCTGACGATCTTGCCCGTTTTATCCCGTTCATGATCACACTTTTCATACACATAGCGGACATTGCCCGTATCAGCCTGTATAATCCGGTGTTCTATTTCATATCCTTCTTCTTTGTTTTCAACAGAAGTCTTATAGGCCTGGTCTATTGTATCCCTGTCTTCGGGATGTGCTATTTCGAGAAAAGATTTGTAGTTGACTTGAAACTGATCCGGCGACACACCAAGAATTCTGTAAACTTCCTCCGACCAGGTCAACTCGTTTTCCTGCAGGTCCAATTCCCAGCTACCCAGGTGACCTATCTCCTGGGATTTCTTCAACAGCAACTGACTTTTGCCCAGTTCCTTTTCTTTCAGGTATAGGTTTTTATAAATATTGCGTTGTCGGAAATGGTAAATCCATGCCAAGCCGGCTGCAACGATGAGAAATAGTAATACAACAAAAATAGTAACCGTGATGGATTTATATTGCAATACAGAGAATATCTCTTTCTGATCCACTTCGGATAGCATGATCCAATCGGTGCCGGGCACTTTCTGGATAAAAGACAGTACTTTCACCCCGCGGTAATCATTGCCTTCAAAGATTCCTTCATGGCCTTTCACGGCCTCTACTGCTGATACATTGTTGAGATCCAGTGGAAACTTTAAATTCATGGCAGTATTTTGCATATGACGCAGTTCATTCAGGAACAATACACTGTCGTCTTCCTTCCTTACGATCATCGTTTCGGATGTTTTGCTTACCGTTGGCCATGAGCTGATCAAAGGATATAAATAATCGTCCGGATCAACGCGAAGAATCAAAACACTATTGATTTGCTTATCAGGAGATATTACCGGTGCCAGGAAATCGATATGTACATCATGATGGGTTTCGCATTTATAAAAATCGGATAGAATGACCTTTCGGCTTTGTACAGTGGAATCTATGAATATTCTGGTAACAGCATCAATTTTTTTATATTCGTCATTCAAAGTGAAAAGTATCTCTTTATCTGCTGAAACCAGGAAAATATTTTCATATCCATGCCTTTCCTGTATCGGTTTCAACCTGCTGGAAAAGTAATTTCCGGCTTCTTCTGTTTGTTGATCCTTAAGAAGGTTATTGCTGTGCCTGATAAAATTCGGATTTTCTGAGAAAAAATAAGATTCCGACTTACGCTCCTCTATCCATTTTTGAATCTGGTTGATTTTTAATTGGGCAATGGCTTCCAGGTCTCTGAATTTTTCCTTTCTGATCTCCTGCTTTTCCCGTTTGAAATAGAAATGTCCCCCAAGTGCCACAAGAATCGCAAAAACAAATAATACCAGAACAATGAGATATTTTGATATATGGCCGTTTTGAGTATTTTTTAACATAGGGATTTCAAAAATTAACCCAGCATATGTGAAGCTGTTAATATCCGAATTTAGAATTGGTATAAATATAAGAATTTTTTAAATTGTCAATCAAGTCTTTTTGAAATAGGTATTTAACAATTCCTGTGCAGCCATGTAAGAGCTTATTTTATCTTGCAGTATATCATTCTGAAGAGTCTCAATCTTTTTTCTGATTTCCGGATCGGAATAGAAATGATACTTCAACCTTTGATTGATGCTGTCGAACATGATATTGATGGCCTGTTCTTTCCGGTTTCTGGAAAAATAACCATTGGCTTTGGTAAGGGTAATATATTTTTCAATCATCGACCAGACATTTTCGATGCCTTTTTTTTGCAGGGCCGAACAAAGGTCTACCACTGGTGACCAGCCGGAAGGATTTGCAGGATAAAGATGCAAAGCATTCTGGTATTCTCTTTTCGCCATCCTGGCTTTGTGCAGGTTATCGCCTTCGGCTTTGTTGATCAGAATGGCATCGGCCATTTCCATGATGCCTCTTTTGATTCCCTGCAATTCATCTCCTGCCCCGGCCAGCATCAGCAGCAGGAAAAAATCCACCATGGAATGAACAGCGGTCTCGGATTGGCCTACACCCACGGTTTCCACAAAGATCACATCGTAACCGGCGGCTTCACAGAGGATGATGCTTTCTTTTGTTTTACGGGCCACCCCTCCCAGTGATCCTGCGGAGGCAGAAGGCCTGATGAATGCATGATCATGGTTGGCCAGGTCTTCCATCCTGGTCTTATCGCCGAGTATGCTTCCTTTGGAACGCTCGCTGCTGGGATCGATGGCCAGGACTGCAATTTTTTTCCCCTGTCCGATTAGATACAAACCCAGTGCTTCGATGAAGGTGCTTTTGCCCACCCCGGGTACACCGGTGATCCCTACCCTGACTGAGTCTCCTGAATACGG
This sequence comes from Bacteroidales bacterium, assembly GCA_021740625.1. Taxonomy (GTDB): domain Bacteria; phylum Bacteroidota; class Bacteroidia; order Bacteroidales; family JAIOZK01; genus JAIOZK01. The sequence continues at coordinate 14,577 of JAIOZK010000013.1, read as the reverse complement.
CAGGCATTTTTCAATGATCTGTTGTGCAATATCCTGGTGCCTGGGCAATGTGCTTTCCACCAAGGTGATAGCCTTGCTGAAGATACTACGGTTGCCCGATCTGAGACCTTCCAGGTATTCGTCCGGAGGCAAATCTGCTTTTTTTGCCGACCTGAATCTTTGCAAAGCATCTGTGTTGATCTGTGTGGGTTGATCAACTCCCTTGTTCACTTTGAGTGAACCTTTCTCCTTTTTTTCTTCTTTTTCTGTTGCCATTTTCAGATCATATTTCAAAATCAATCTGTTCCCCGACTTTTCGGAATGACTTTTATTTGACGGGTTGAGTAGGAGAGGATGCCTAAAAAGCCTGTTATTTCGTCAGGCTGAGCGCATTGCCTGCCGGCTAGGCAGGGAGACGAAGCCAAAAAGATACTGCTTATCAGCACGTCTCGGATTCGCTCGATATGACCACGTAGCTATTGGACACTTTACCGGACAGCCACATGCTCCTCGATAATACCACGATAATGCTTGTCATTCCGAACATGGTCGAGGATTCAATGTGAATTTACCGGTCTCTCCAAAAGACAAAGATAAAAAGAATCTAAATAAGAAATTTATGGTATTGAAACACTGTGTCTTAACAAGACTCACCATGTGCAATCATCTGCAGATCATATAAAACCATAATTTTGTTATGCATCAAATTGAACGAACAATATGGATTTTCCGATCTTTCACCTGGATTTTATGGGCAATCGCTGGCTGATCGCCATGATCGCCATCTTACACGTACTCATCAATCACGCGCTTGCCGTTGGTTTCGCCCCGTTGGTTACCCTGATGGAATACAGGGGATATCTTGCCAGGAAAACCGACCTGGAGCAGCAAAAACGCTGGGATGACCTGGCCTATAAATTCCTTTTTGTGGCCTTTGTGATTACAACAACGGTGGGTGCTATGACGGGAGTAGGCATCTGGTTTTCGGCAGCCCTTGTCAATCCCGCTTCCATAGGAAGTCTGATCCGGGTATTTTATTTCGCATGGTTTACAGAATGGATCGTTTTTGTGGGAGAAGTCATCCTGATCGTGATATATTTTCTCACCTGGAAAAAGTCGAATCGCTCGGATAAAGCAAAAAGACGGCATATCCGTTTTGGATTGATTCTGAGTATTTTTTCCTGGATCACAATGGCGGTTATTGTGGGTATCCTGGGTTTTATGATGGATCCGGGCAACTGGTTAAGCGATAAGACACTTTTCAATGGATTTACCAATCCTCTCTATATTCCCCAACTGCTGTTCAGAACGCCACTGGCCATGATCATGGCAGGTTGTATCGGTTTACTCCTCGTGGCGATCTTTGCCAAAAAAGACAACCCCATACGGCCCAAAGCTTTCCGCTTTGTTTCTATCTGGACTTTGATCTGGGTACCCCATGTGGTGATCGCCGGTTTGTGGTATTACTATAAAATCCCCGACCTGATGATCGGCAATTTACCGGTAGCTTTAGGAACGCAATTGTTCCAGGCATGGTATGATAAACTCTTTTATGTGATGTTCGGGGCAGTGGGGCTGGCAGTCATCATTGGTTTGTGGACGCTTTTCAATTCCAGGAGGATCCCCAAATGGCTGATGGTGTTGCCCATCATTGGGATTTTCATTTTCATCGGGATGTTTGAAAGAATCCGTGAGTTTATCAGGAAACCATACGTGATTGGTGAATATATGTATGCCAATGCCATCCGTGTGGAAGATTATCCCTTGCTGCAAAAAGATGGCATTCTGCCGCATTCCACTTTTGTGAGTGTTTCGGAGGTAACTGAGGAGAATAAGCTTGAAGCGGGAGAAAACGTCTTCCTGGTGGCCTGCACCCGCTGTCATACCACCAGCGGCATCAACTCTGTTGTAAACCGTTTCGAAAGGATGTACGGCAAAGGAAATCCACTGAATGTGGATGCCATGAAAACCTATATGCGGAGTATGCACAAAGCCCGCTATTATATGCCGCCATTTCCGGGGAACGAAAAAGAACTGGATGCACTGGCATATTATATCAAAAGCCTTCAGACTTTTCCCAGGACCATAGAAGGAGCCCAGTTGAACGGAACTCCGGCGGTGGAATATGATATTGAAAAAATTAAGGAACACATAAAAAAATAAGCATGAATACTGTATTGATCCAACTGTTACAGATACCTGTACCCAAAGATATACCCCTGGAGATGCCTTTGCCGCACTGGCTGCTTGTTGCCCTCTTGATCTTCTCCTTTTTATTGCATATTTTATTTGTGAACCTGATGATCGGGGGAACGGCCCTGACACTCTGGGCAGAATTGCTGGGTCTGAGGAAAAAAGAATACAATGATGTTGCAATCGAGATTGAAAAAACCGTAACTCTGAACAAAAGCCTGGCAGTGGTGCTGGGTGTGGCTCCCCTGCTTTCAATCAATGTTTTGTATACCGTGTACTTTTATTCGGCCAATGCCATCACAGGTCTGTTCTGGATATCCATCATTCCTATGGTGATCGTGGCCTTTTTACTGGGCTACTGGCATAAATATACCTGGGAGAAACTGAGAAATAATAAATCCCTCCACATTGCGATCATTGCAGGTGCCACCCTGATTTACCTTTTTGTGCCCTTTATCTTTCTTACCAACATCAACCTGATGCAGTTTCCTGAGAAATGGGCGAGTGTAGACGGCTTCTTCTCAGCCATGACCCTGGCCAATGTTTTTCCGCGCTACCTGCATTTTATCACGGCTTCTTTTGCAGTTACCGGATTGTTTGTTTTCTGGTATTTTGGTCGCAGATCCTATGAGTTCGAAAAGAATATCCCGGGATTTTCCAGGTATGAGATCAGGAGAAAGGCTATGAGTCTCGCTTTTGGTGCAAGCATTGCCCAGGTGGTTTTCGGTCCTTTGCTTTTCATTACACTGCCCACAGAGGGAATTGACTGGGATCTTGTCATTACCATCGGCATCGGTGTGACGGCTGCCGTCTTTGCCATGGTCTGGATGTGGAACAGCATCAATGCGGAGGAACACAGGATGGAAAAGTATTTCTGGCCCATTGTGTTAGCCCTTACCATTACAGTTGGATTTATGGGTACCGGCAGGCAGTTGTACCGGGCCAATGCATTGCAGCCCCACCAGGAAGTCATGGCGCAGAAAACAGCAGAATATCTGCAACTCGTTGAGGAAGCAAAGCTGGCGGCTGAATCGGGTGAAATGGAGAAAGCCGAAAATATTGCCATGGCCGGTGAAAAGCTTTTTGAGCAGAATTGCGTGGTTTGCCACCAGGAAGAAAACAGGTTGGTAGGTCCGCCACTCAAAGAGATTGTTCCAATTTACGAAGGCAAAAAAGAGGCGCTGATCGCCTGGATCAAGAAACCCGGTAAAAAGCGGGATGATTATCCTCCCATGCCCGGATTTACGCAGTTGAGCGAGGAAAAGCTGGAAAGCATTGCAGATTACATGTTGAAGCTCTAAAACAAAAATGTTTCATTTGGCTTTCGGCTGGGAAGCTTCTTCTATCTTTGCATTGAACCAATGGCTAAAAGAAATCTTTTCCACGACATTGCAACCGTGATGAGCAGCAACGTATTTGCTGTGATCAACGCTTTGCTGGTGAGCATCATCCTGACCCGCGTGCTCGGACCGGAAGGCTTTGGGATTTATTCGGCCATCATCGTAATCCCCATGGTGGTGATCGCGCTCACGCAGCTTGGCATCAGGGCTTCCGCCATTTACCACATTGGTCGGGATAAAGAGAACATCGACCGGAATATATCAGGCATCATGATGTTGCTGCTCATGACCAGCCTGGCAGGTATGCTACTGGCAGGCATTGCCTTTTGGTTGATCGATACAAAAGATTACACCTGGATCATGGTCCTGCTGGTCATCATTTTTATTCCCATGCACCTGACCAGCCTGTATGCGGGCGGCATCTTTCTCGGAAAAGAAGAAATCGGGAAGGCCAATTTCATCCGTTGGTTCCCGGTCTTTGCCGATCTCTTGTTTGTATTGTTGTTCGTACTTGTTTTCGGCTGGCGCATAGAAGGTGCCTTGCTTGCCATTTTTTCAGGGTATTTTATCGTGGCCCTCTGGTCTGTATTCAATCTTTCAAAGGATCACAATATCCGTCCTGTTTTCAATAAAACAGTTGTGGTACCTCTGGTAAAGATGGGTATCGTTTTCGCCCTGGCCGTATTTGTCATACAGTTGAACTATCGCATCGACGTGCTCATCCTGAAAAGCCTGAAAGGACCTGAAGATGTCGGTTTCTATGCATTGGGTGTTTCCATTGCGGAAGCTTTGTGGCAGTTGCCGCTCGCGGTTGGTATCGTGGTCATGAGCCGGACCGCCAACACCGATGATCATCAATTGATGAATGAAACGACCGCCCGATTGCTCAGGCTTTCGCTGATTGCAGGTCTGTTGGCGGCCATTATTTTATTTTTGATCGCACCCTGGATAATACCCCTGATCTGGACGGAGAAATTTCTACCCAGCGTGGAATTGTTGCGCTATCTTTTGCCGGGTGTTTTGTTCATGAGCATTTTCAGGATTATTAGCAGCCGGCTGTCGGGCATGGGTAAACCGGAGATCGCAATTTATGTATTTTTGCCATCCCTTTTGCTGAATGTCATTTTGAATTACTGGTGGATCCCGGATCATGGGAGCATGGGGGCGGTAATGGCCACCAATGTGAGCTATATCCTGGGGGCCATTGCATTTTTGATTGTTTATGCACGGATCGTAGAAATGCCCCTGAAAAAAATACTGGCCTTCAGCCGCAGGGATTTTAAGTTTATCAGGAATATCAGAAAGAAAAAGAATGCATGACCCCAAAGACATACCCCTCTTTTTCATCATCGGCCGGCCCCGTACGGGTACCACTTTGCTGAGGCTTTTGGTCGAGGCACATCCTAATGTGATCATTCCACCTGAAAGTCCTATAATCCTGAGCCTGTATAAAAAGTACCAACACAAGGAGTTCTGGACTGAGCAGGATCTTGAAGCATTGCTCCGGGATGTGCAAAAACAACAGTATTTTAATGCCTGGCTGATCAAAGAAGAAAAGTTGCGCTCGGAAATCATGAAATGCAAAGGGGAATGTACTTTCTTTGATATCATCAAGAGGATCTACCTTACCTATCCTTCTATGTTTTCCAAGGAGGATATTAAACTGATCGGTGACAAGAATCCCGTGTATGCCCTTTATATCAAACGCATGCATCAACTATATCCTGATTCTAAATTTATTTACATCTCAAGGGATTACCGGGATAATTACCTTTCTCTGATCCGGGTGAATTTCGAGATCCCACTGGTACCGCTGGTAGTTTTTCGATGGAAATTTGATTACCTGCAATTTAAAAAACTATGGAAAAGAAATCCGGATACTTTCTATTTCCTCAGGTATGAAGATCTGGCATCAAATCCCGAGAAAGAGATCAAAAAGGTTTATGCATTTCTGGGCATAGAATACAAGCAAGAGGTTTTTGATTTCTATAAAAAGGAAAAGGAAATGAAAGAAGCTTACGGTAACTCCCGGGAGCTTCTGGACATTCACCGCAGTCTGCTCAATCCGGTCAACACCAGCCGGATCAATACCTGGAAGGAGAAGATGGGTGATAAACAGATCAGGATGGCCGATCTGGTTGCAGGTCGAACTGCCGAAGAATGCGGGTATGAGCGAAAGTTTAAGAAATTCAACTTTCTTACTTATCTGCAAACGGTTCCCCTTGTCGTGTATGGAAAGATCATGTACCGGCTGATGCTCTGGGGAGAAAGACTGCCTTATAAAATCAGGAACGGACTGCTGGAATTCCTCGGAATCTTCTTAAAATTGTACTGGTCGTTGAATAAAAATAAATTAAGGAGAAAGGATGGTCCTGATTAATAACAAATTGTCTGAAAGAATAAGTCAGATAATGACTGTTTCTATCAATTGCTAAGCGGTGGCTGCAGAGTGCCGACTGCTAACTCCTGCTGCCCACTGCCACTCAGAACCCTGGTGTCTTTACATAAAAGTATCGGCCTTCATCCGTTTCCTTCACTGATTCGATATTTTCTTTATCCATTTTTGACTCCATAAAATCCGCCAGGCCCGATTGAATTTCTTTATTATCAAAAAAGATATAATGCCTTTTATCCTCATTGTTTTCAGCCAGCATGGTTGCAGCTTTGATCAGTTTGGGAGATTTCTCTAAAAATCTTTCCCGGGTGAGTTCGTATTGCTGGTTGTAAACATCTTCCTGACCATCCATCAATTCATAGCCCAGGTGGATATTCAGTTTTTTGGCTCTTTCGTTATCTTTTAAAGTTTTGATGTAAGATTTTCTGGCCTGCAGCACGTATATGCTGGTTTCGAGTAGCAGCAGGGAAGCCCATACCGGTACCATGGTTTCATAATATTTTTCTTCCCACAGGAATATGCCCCCTTCCGAGGAACCGTCTTCATAGTCGGCTTTGCTTGTATTGATCAGTCCGATCTTTTCTCCTTTGTATTCAATGATGAAGTAAAAATTATTGTTATTGTTGACCGATTCGAACCATTTTTTCTGCATTTCAGGGGTGATCTCTTCCCGGTACTCCATGAACTGATTGATCTTTTTTGAATTCCGCCATTTTCTGATCAGTTCGATATCCTCTTCTTTCAGACGATTCAGGCTAATACCGTATTTGAATAGTTTCATTTTTTTCTTTTTTATGTAATGAATAAATCTTTAACATCCTGCCGTACGTGGCTTTCTTCAAGGAAAACATTGTGGTATTGTACATTTGCCGAATAGGCCCATTTGGCAGCATCGGGATTGCGTGTGGCTTTTGCAGTTTTTATGATCCTTTTACTCAGGGCTTTGCTGTTGTACAATGTATTCCAGCCTTCGGAAGTTACATGCTGGAATTCTTCAATACCTATATGATCTGGCTGGTACACCAGTTCAGTCACATTGTAACGTTCCCAGTCTGCAGGGTAATTCGTATACAGCAATTTGCCTGATTTTTCCAAACGTTCATACAATACTGTCCCGGGCAATGGTGTAAGTATGGTAACCTGCATGGCATCTACGGCGGAGTTCAGAATGTAATCCACCCGCTTCCGGATGCTTGTTGCAGTATCGCTTTCCAGACCCAATATAAAGGCCCCTAAAACAGCAATGCCTGCCTGATGGATGTTTTCGTAAATCCTGGAAAAGTTATCCACACCGATTTTGTAATTCACGCTTTTGTTCATGGCCATCAGGCTGTCGACCACCTCCGATTCGATACCCAGAAATATCATCTGGCAACCTGCTTTTGCCATGATCTGCAACAATTCCGGATTTTCCCCGATATTCATGGATGCCGAACAGAACCATTTTTTCCTGACACCCGAATCAATGATCTTCTTGCATATTTCAGCAAGACGGTCTTCGGTTCTTTTCGAATAGCCACATAGGTTGTCATCCACAAAGGCAATTCTTTCCTGGGGCATGTTGATGAACTCCTTCACCACTTCATCCACAGGACGGGTTCTGTATTTTCTGCCATTGAACACATGCACAGAGCAAAAGTCGCAGTTCATGGGGCAGCCACGTGTAGTCTGTATGCTTCCAATCTCATAAGCTTTGTTGTAAAGATCGTAACGGGGCAGGGGGATTTTATGAATATCTGCCCTTTGTGCTTCATAGATATTTTTCAGTTTGTTGTTCTCAAAATCATTGATCAACTGCTGCCAGATATTTTCAGCTTCTCCTTTAACTACTGTATCTACAAATTGCATAGCTTCTTCCGGCATCATGGAGGCGTGAATTCCTCCCAGAACGACGGGGATATTCTTTTCTCTAAAATTAGCTGCAATTTCATACGCACGGTTTACTGTTGGTGTTAGTGACGTAATTCCAACAAGGTCTGCATCACGGACTTCAAATTCTTCAAAGATCTCATCCAGGATCTCCACTTCCCAGTGTGAGGGTGTTAGTGCGGCAATAATACCAAGGGAAATCGGTGGGTAAATCGAAATGACTTCCCGCTGTACAGTTGTTTTGCGCCTGTTCAGCGGATTGATCAGTAACAATTTATACTTTTTATTTCCCATACTCAGAAAACTTTATAATACCTTTTTTATTGAATAAGGTGGTTTTTTGTTCTGCGCAAAATAGATACGGCTGATGTATCCTCCCAGGATCCCCAGGCTGAAAATGATGATGCCGGTTGAGAAAGTAATGATCACGATCAGTGAAGTGTAACCCAGAATGGGGGTATTGAAAAAGATCTTCTTAATGAAAAAGAAGATGCCGATCAGGAATGAGAAAGAAGAAAACAGCAGGCCCATGTAAACCATGGCACGCAGGGGTACATTTGAATAAAACAAAACGATATTGGAAAACAAACGGATCAGCTTTCGTGAGGTATAGCCTGATTTGTCGTTTTGCCGGGGCAGATGTTTCACTTGTACATATGAAATATCCGCGGTATACCAGTTGATGATCTCATCCAGGAAGACAAAGCTTTGGAAATGATTCAGGATATTATTCACCAGCTCACGTGTCATCAGCCTGAAGGAAGATCCTTTACCGGGACCTTTCAGCAATAGTTTTGATGACTGATTGAAGGAAGCGCTGCTAATGTTACGGGCCGGGTTGTGTTTCTTGTCTTTGAAGACACCATAAACCAGGTCCGATTGCGAGGCTTCATATCCATCGATCAGCTTTTTTATTTCTTCGGGTGGTAGCTGCAGGTCGTCGTCTATGGTGATCACAAATTCGCCTTTCGCACGGGCCAGTCCGCAAAAAGTAGCATTGTGCTGACCAAAGTTTTTGGCCAGTCTGACCGCAGTGACAAGCTCAGGATTTTCTTTCTTAATTTTTTTCAGGACTTTCCAGCTCTTGTCTTTGCTGTTGTCATCCACGAAGATCAATTCGAACCGCTTATCAATCTCTTTGAAAAAGTCACGGGTCCTGCTGTATAATTCTTCCAGGCTGTTTTCACTGTTGAATACCGGTACGATGACAGAATAATCAGGCCTTTCCATAGTTCAATTCGTTTGAAATGCTAAGTTAGCAATTTGCACATTATCATCCTCCGCCCAGGATCAGGTTGGTAGCAGTGATCCACCGGGAAGCATCCGACATATAGAAAACGGCTGTATTGGCAACATCCTCCGGTTCACCCAGTCCGAGTATTTGCTGATCTTCAATCTTCTTCACGGCCTCTTGTGAATAATTTTCGGCTGTTCCATCCAGCATAGGGGTTTTTACAAAAGCCGGTGCAATACAATTGGAGCGGATCCTTTTGGGCGCCAGTTCCAGGGCCAATACCCTGGCATAACCTTCCAGTGCGGCTTTTGCAGAGATATACATGGCTCCGCCCACGAAAGGATAGCGGGTTGAAATGGAAGAAATAAAAAGCAGGGAGCAATTTGCTTTGGCTAGTTTTTTCTTTGCCAGCAAATGACTGGTCAGCAAAACGGATGCATCAAAACTGATCTTAAATGTTTTCTCAATGCTTTCGTTTGTGATGAAGCGTGCAGGGCTGAGTTCGGAAATTCCGGTGCTGTAGATTACCCCGTTCAGCAAAGGAAGCTTTTCAACCAGGGATTTTGTATCACCTTCCTTTGTGAGGTCTGCAGGGATTATTTCATGTCCTTTGCCCTCGAGATGATCAAAAGTTTTTTGCAATCTTTCCTGGTTTCGCCCACTGATGACCAGTGTTCCGCCATGCCGGCTGATGGTAATAGCACATTGCATTCCCAGTCCGGAGCTGGCACCGGTAACGAGTATGGTTTTGCCTGTAAGATCAAATGCGTTCATAGCAATATTCTTTTGCTGATATTTTTATATTTCAAGGATATCGGGACAAATAATTCGGTCGGTTTCAATGAAAGCCGTTCCCCAAGATAAACCGATCCCAAAAGCAGTCAGAGACAATTTAAGCTTTTTGGTTCTGAGTTCATCTCTGATTTCGGAGATCATGGTCAGGGGCAGGGAAGCGCCACTTGTGTTTCCAAACTTATGGATGGAATAGGGTACTTTTTCCTTATCCAGCTTCAGCATTTTGCGGATGGTTTCGTTGATCATGCGATTGGCCTGGTGGAAAATAAAATAATCAAAGTCATCCAGGGAACGATTGGCATAAGCAAGGGTTCTTTTGATATTCGGCACAACTTCCCGCAATGAAAAATTGAACACTTCTATACCATCCAACACAACATGCATGCGTGATCGGTAGATGCCTTTGCTGATCTTTTTGTTTTCCAGCGACTTTTTGCTCACCAGGTTCCGGACACCTCCATCCGGGATCATGATGGCCTGATGTCCTGAACCATCTGTTTGCAGGTTAAAAGGTATATCCGGGGCATTCTCCAGATATTCAAGTGCTGTCACTGTACCGGAATCACCAAAAAGCGGGTAAGTGCTTTTATCACGATAAGAAGAGGTTACTGCCGAAAGATCACCGACCAGCAGCAATGCTTTTTTCATTTTTGAAGCGCTCATCAGTCCGCCCAGCATCGACAAGCCATACACATAGCCCGAACAGCCCAGGTTGATATCCAGTGCCATGCAATTGTGCGGTAAACCAAGCCTGTCTTGCAGGATTGCGGCAGATGCCGGGATGATGTAATCTCCCGACTGGGTTACAAACACCAGGGCCTCTATCTCTTTTTTCTCCCAGCCAAGTTCATCGATCAGCTTTTCTGCAGCAGCGTAGCAGAGATCGGATGTGGTCATACCTTTCGGGGCCACACGTTTTTTTCCCACACCAATATTCTTGATCACAGAAGCCCGGTCCTTCTTTGAAATCCATTTATAATCCCAGTTAGAGATTTCGTTTTCGGGAACTGCGGCCGACATCCCCCTGATCTTGATATTGGATATTGTAAATTGAGCCATTCTTTTAAGTTAAGTGAAACCGGAACGGGCGCCATTGTTAAAACCCGCTCATTTTCAAACCTCACAAAGCTAAGGAAATATTCAAAGCTATACAATGATTTCCTATTTTTGCAGGATTGCTAATTCAACGGAAAAGCCCATGGACTTATTGAATTTCCTGGATGATAAAATTACTGAAGAAGATACCTATACTTATTCCTTAACGGATGTGCTGAAAATCCGCGCTGAAAAAGAACCCCAAAAAACTGCCTATATTTTTTTAAAGGACGGGGAAGATGAGGAGGAAAGGATCACTTATGGTGAACTTTACCAATCTGCACTTACGATAGCAGGTAAAATAAGGAAAAATAGTAAAGAAGGTGAAAGAGCTTTGATGTTGTATCCCCCGGGATTGGAATTTGTAAAAGCTTTATTCGGCAGCTTCTTTGCCAATATTATTGCTGTGCCTGTTTATCCTCCAAGAAAAAACCGGTCATTAAACCGCATCATGTCCATTGTGGATGATTCGGAGGCCTCCCTGGTCTTAACAACCGATTATATTCATTCCTCTTTTCACAAGAATTTCTCCGATATACAATCCTTAAAAGAACTGTACTGGATTGTAACTGAAGGAATAAACGCTGGACCTAAATTTTCCGGTGAAATATTTAATGAAGACATTGCTTTGCTTCAATACACTTCAGGCTCAACCGGGACGCCAAAAGGTGTTATGGTTACTCATAAAAACATCATGCGTGGTTCTGAATACATCAGGCAATGTTTCATGCACAGCAGGAAAAGCACCTCAGTAAGCTGGCTGCCTGACTTTCATGATATGGGACTTTTCGACGGGGTTTTGCAACCCATGTATACTGGTTATTTGGGTGTGTTGTTTCCTCCGGTTGCCTTTTCTCAAAAACCGACCCGCTGGTTGAATGCTATGACAAAATATAAAGCCACCCATAGTAGCGCACCGAATTTTGCATTTGATCTTTGTGTTGAAAAAATTGATGAAAAGGAAAGCATGGAGCTGAATCTTTCAAGCATGGATTCTTTGCTAAACGGAGCTGAGCCTGTGCGTAAAGAAACACTTGATGAATTCGCAAAACATTTTGAAAAAACAGGCTTTCGTGAAAATGTATTGTACCCGGGTTATGGTATGGCAGAAACGACACTGATGATATCGGGCGGTTTTGTGAATGAAAAGCCTGTATACCTCAAGCTGGTAAAAAAGGAGTTTGAGAAAAATCTAATAGTGCTTGCTAGAAATAATAAATCTGAAACTTGTTTCCAGGTAGGTGTAGGGCATCCATGGATTGATACTGTGGTTAGAATTGTTGATCCTGATACAAAGCAAGAATGCAATGAAAATGAAGTGGGTGAAATCTGGGTTTCAGGATCAGTGGTAACCAAAGGTTACTGGAACAGGGAGAAAGAAACCAAAGAGACATTTCATGCTTACATTGCTGACAAGGGTGAAGGACCTTTTTTAAGAACCGGTGATCTTGGTTTTCTTCGTGATGGAGAACTTTTTGTTACGGGTCGCCTGAAAGACCTGATCATCATTCACGGCAGGAATATTTATCCGCAGGATATTGAACTATTGGCGGAAACCAGTCATGAAGGAATACGGGCTAATTGCAGTGCAGCCTTTTCGATGGATGAAAATGGATCTGAAAACCTCCATATTGCAGCGGAAGTAGAAAGGATGTACGTCAGAAATCCTGATGTTGAAGGTATTTCGGATGCCGTCAGGCAGGCCGTTTATGATGAGTTTGACCTGGAGGTGAAAGGAGTTATTCTGCTGAGAACAGCCAGCATACCCAAAACTTCCAGCGGGAAGATACAGCGAAAGGCCACAAAGAAAGCATATCTGGAAAATAAGCTGAATATTGTAGGAGTATCCATCCTGGGTTCAGAAACTGGTAAAGAGGATAGTGATGTCGAGGTCAGCCTCTCTTCTGTGCAATCCTGGCTCATCGCCTGGTTGAGCATCAACCTGAAAATCGGCATAGAAAAGATCAACCCCAAAAGGCCCATCGTTGCTTATGGTTTGAATTCCATCAAGGCGGTGGTATTGCGGAATGATTTCCTGAAAACCTATGGCGTGGATTTTCCACCTTATTTGTTTTTTGAGAAAATGACGATTGAAGATATGGCGGAGAAGGCAATGGAGTTGATTGAAGAGAAGGGTAATATCCAATAATCAACATCCAATAATCAATATCCAATGGATGGGACACACGCTGGATATTTGAAATTGAGTGTTGGATATTGGGTGTTTTTTTCTAATTTTTTAATATCCAATAATCAACGTCCAATAATCAATATCTATTTGATGGGACACACGCTGGATATTGGATATTGAGCGTTGGATATTGGAAATTTTTGTTTTTTTTAATATCCAATAATCAACATCCAATAATCAATATCCATTAGATGGGGCAAACGCTGGATATTGGATATTGAGCGTTGGAGATTGGTAATTTTTGTTTTTTTTAATATCCAATAATCAACATCCAATAATCAATATCTATTTGATGGGACACACGCTGGATATTGGATATTGAGCGTTGGATATTGGAAATTTTTGTTTTTTTAATATCCAATAATCAACATCCAATAATCAATATCTATTTGATGGGGCAGACGCTGGATATTGGATATTGAGCGTTGGATATTGGAAATTTTTGAATTTTTTTAATATCCAATAATCAACATCCAATAATCAATATCTATTTGATGGGGAAGACGCTGGATATTGGATATTGAGCGTTGGAGATTGGAAATTTTTGAATTTTTTTAATATCCAATAATCAACATCCAATAATCAATATCCATTAGATGGGGCAAACGCTGGATATTGGATATTGAGCGTTGGATATTGGAAATTTTTGTTTTTTTAATATCCAATAATCAACACCCAATAATCAATATCTATTTGATGGGGCAGACGCTGGATATTGGATATTGAGCGTTGGATATTGGTTGTTTTTGAATTTTTTAATATCCAATAATCAACATCCAATTGAGTGGCTTGTACTTTTACTTTTTTTTGAGCCTTTTAGAAGCAGTATCAATGCTTTTATGAAATATTAGAATTAATTCACGGTTTTCCCCGGATATACTATCGATCTTTTCAAAATTTGTTACAAGATGAGATTCTTTTATTATTCTCAGGCATATTCGAGTCTCTCTCAGTTCTTTTAAAATGATTTTCATTTTATGGATAAAATCATTGATGGATTCACTACTCTGAACTTCTCCGTAGTTTAATGCTGGTGATGTGCCCGATTTTAATAATTGTGTTGTCAGGATGTTCCCTGCTTTGGTTTTCTTAATTTTTTCACTGATCTCGATAATATGAACACTAAAAGCTACCAGTCGATCTTCCAGATCGTATTGCACTGCTGTTGTCATAATATTTTTTCCCATTAATACCTTTCATCATGGATTTGTCCTCCTTTGTGAAAAAAATTAAATATATAGCTCTCATTGAACATTATCCATTTGATGGGACACTCAATGGATATTGGATATTGAGTGTTGGATATTGGTTGTTTTTGAATTTTTTTTAATATCCAATAATCAACATCCAATAATCAATATCCATTAGATGGGGCAGACGCTGGATATTGGATATTGAGCGTTGGATATTGGTTGTTTATGAATTTTTTAATATCCAATAATCAACATCCAATAATCAATATCTATTAGATGGGACACACGCTGGA
>JAIOZK010000037.1 GCA_021740625.1 Bacteroidales bacterium | reverse complement strand
AATACTTGTAGAGTTGGGTTCGTGGCTGATCCGCCAGCCGGCGGATGCAAACAGGTCATGCACTCTTAACATAGTTCTTAACAATACTTGTAGAGTTGGGTTCGTGGCTGATCCGCCAGCCGGCGGATGCAAACACGTCATGTACTCTTAACATAGTTCTTAACAATACTTGTAGAGTTGGGTTCATGGCTGATCCGCCAGCCGGCGGATGCAAACACGTCATGCACTCCTAAATTAGTTCTTAAACAACACCTGGAGAGGTGGGTGAGTGGCTGAAACCACCGGTTTGCTAAACCGGCATGCCTGTCAAAGGGTATCGGGGGTTCGAATCCCCCCCTCTCCGCTCTCAACCGCTGTAGTCCCAATAGTAATTGAGACAAAGGCGGTTTTATTGATGGATATGACCCAATGATTGAAGACGAAATTGGTTCTTTTTCTTTTAGAGCTTTTCGCTTTTAATGATTGATTCAATTTCGAAAAATCGACAATCGACAATCGAAAATCTTATCCGGGGTATAGCGTAGTCCGGTCAGCGCGCCTGCTTTGGGAGCAGGAGGTCGCAGGTTCAAATCCTGCTACCCCGACAAAATGTAAAGCCTTGTATATGATAGTTTGCAAGGCTTTTGTATTTATGAGCCTACGGTTTCAATAAGCTTTGGTTTAAACATAGTTGAAACAATTTTTATGCAAGTATTCAGATTAATTGGATTGTCTTATATTAAGTTTAATTCATAAGCGATTTCCCTTTCTGTAACTTTGTTCTGAATGGCAAAATGCAAAAACTGAATAAATGCTGAATTTCCTCGACATATTCTTCCTCATTTTTCATTCTGCCCTGATCATTTTCAACCTGTTCGGCTGGATATTCAAAAAGACAAGAAAGCTCAATTTGATAATACTTCTGCTTACAGGCGGCTCATGGTTTTTACTCGGATTATTTTACGGCATGGGTTATTGTCCCTTAACCGACTGGCATTTTGAAGTGCTGGATCAGCTGGGCAGGCATCCCGGCACTTATTCCTATGTTCATTATTTATCCAGGCGATTATTGGATATAAAAATTTCGGCTGATGCAGCCAATACCCTTACTGTGGTTTGCTTTTTCGCAGCTTTGCTTGTTTCCGTGTATATGAACTTTTTCAGGAAATGCTATACAAGGAAAGATAAATGAAAATCATAAGCAAGTTTGAGTGGTTCTATTTTTCCAGCCTTCATACCCCCCAGGCATGTCCCGGAAAAGTTCAATTCTGGCGAAAAGATAGATTCATGAAGATAAATGCCTGATTTCCTTTACACATACTTAAAAATTGTATATATTTGTATGTTAAATGTTTATTAACCAAACCAAATCAAAATGAAAACCAGGGTTTTTACATTTTCGTTTATTCTGTTTTTTTTCAGTATTCAAATATGTTCTTCACAGTCTGATTATTTTGCGGGAACCGTTTACGATTTCGTTACGGGTGAAAATATTCCGGGTGCAGTTGTTTACGCAGGCAATGGGGATATGCTTCCACAAGGTACCGTTTATGTGGATACTACTGATGTCGGTGGAATGTATTCCATTGAAGTTCCTGTATACAGCGACTATACAATTCTTGTGGTTGCCCCTGAATTCGAATCCAAAATGGTTAGCATGCAGACACCCTATGCAGCAAATAACTTTGCTCTGATGTACAATCCTTATTACCTTGTTATGAGTCATAACATGGGAATGGTCTATTACATGTTCAACAACATTTATAATTACAGGAACGACGGTGATATAATGCAGGGAGATGATCTTTTTCCGGATATCAATCAGCAATCTGATACCATTAATATGTTGCTGGATGAAATTGGTGCCGGGACAAGCACGACCACCGACGATTCTGTGCTTTATGAAAAGATTGGTATTGTTTGGAACTGGTTGCTGGACAACCACTGGTACGATCCGGATGATCCCAGTTGGATCAAAGCAAATGAGTATTTAACAGCGTCCGGTTATCCTTCTTTGCAGAGGATTGCAAGCACATTCTTCAGGTTTGATTGTGTGCCGTGGAGTACGGGAATTTCCCGTCCGCAAATCCTGACTACGCTTTTGTACAGAAGCGGATTTCCCTTGAACAGGTTGTTGCTCGCGAAACACAGGCCGCGATTGCGAGAATCTCAGTATTTTACAAGCCTGGCATTTATTCACAATCGATGGTTGTATTTTGATCCAGCCTATTGCATAAACCCGCTGCCTTCTTATGAAAATTTTGGGTCATTTCCCAAGCCGGAAAATACACTCTATCCTTTGATGGATTGGTGCATGCCACATGAAGGATATTGCATTCCGGGTGGCGCGCTTCAAAAAATCCCACTGGTTACCAATAGAGAAGCAAATTCAAAAAACCTCTTGATTGCGAATCCACCCAATAATACACATACACCATTACACATGATAGTAGTGAAAGGCTTTTGTATGAATGATAAAGTCAAGGAAGTTATCATTAATGGTAAAACCTACCCGGTATCCAACAATAGCTTTGTTGCTCAGGATGTTTATTTGCCTGACAATGAAAATACAATTGTTGCGAAAGTTAATGTAGGGGATACGGAATACATTGATTCAGTCAAAATATACAGGGATGATCCTATCATGCCCACTTCTGTGTATGTGGATTTGCCGGCAGGATTTAGTGGGATAGCAAGCTATAACATTCCTGATTATCCTGCAGTTAACCTGCTGTTTGAAGGTCTTGAGGATAAGCTGGTAGGTGTCAGGAATTTTGATCAGTTTTATATTCCCAGTACCGGTTTTAATACAATAGGCGATTGGGATACCTATTCAGGGTATATCGCCCGGATGTCTGAAGCTGATTCAGTTGAGTTTTATGGACTGGAGGTTAGAAACAAAACTGTTCATTTCGATATGGATCATAACGGCTGGAATTTGCTTCCTGTGCTGAGTACAAATGATTTTTACAGGGTGTATCTTACGGATTCTCTGGGAGAAAATTTTAATATCATCAAGGAAATCGGCGGAGACAATCTTTACTGGGAAAGTATCGGTGCAGGGAATTTATACCTGTTGAAAAAGAATACAACTTATTTTATCAACGTCAACGAAGCCTGCAGTTTTACCTTCTGGGATTATAATTATATAACTGAGAAAAATGTGCAGGTTCCGGAAACCAACTTCGAATATCCCTGGAATGATGTAATAAGAACAGGCTTTTCCCATTTGATCGCCTTCAAAAACAGCGACCTGGAAAGCGTCGAAGGGATTGTAAATGGGGATCCCATCGGGGCTTTTACTCCGGATGACCTTTGTGTTGGAATTAGCATGTATGATACTTCGAAGAGCTTTACCGTTATCACTGCATTTGCAGATGATGATTTGTCCGAAGGGGAAATTGAAGGCTTTGCCCCGGGCGATGAAATGTACTTCAGACTTTTCCAGGAAGATAATAACAAAGAATTTCAACTGGATGTTGAATACAACCAGCAATTTTATAATGCCGATGGGAAGTACGCCATAAACGGTGTTTCGGTGATTAGCGAAATTAATGCCGAACCATTTGGTATTCTGGAAACGATTTTTGATGAGAATATATGCGTTTTTCCCAATCCCTGTAACGGATATATCCATTTGAATATCAAAAGGGATTATAAAACTGCGAGCTACAGATTGTTGGATGTTGGCGGCAGGGAAGTCAGACAGCCCGGATCATTGATCAGCAGGCACAACAAAGTATTATTTGACAATAAACTGAAAGGTGTATTTTTCCTTGAGGTTAGCCTAGATGATCAGATATACATTAAAAAACTCCTTGTCTATTGATTTTTTAACTTTCACACTGTTCTTCTTGGCACAAGTCAATGTGCCGGGATTGCTTGCTGCTTTGTACCGATAGAAAACCAGAAGTTTTTACATTGCTTTGTCTTCTTTTATACATTTGCAAAAAAATTTAAGGAAAAGAAAGCAAATGAGTAGATACGGAATAGCTATATTCATGATTGTTTTGTTCCTGAGTGCCTGTTCACCCAAAATAAATGTGGTGCAGCAGAAACAACAGGGAAAGGACTTTTTTAATGCAGGAGATTATCAAGCATCTTTAACGCACTGGAACAAGCTGATCGCTTATTACGATAGCAGGGGAGAGGAAATTCCGGGAGAGATATACCTGGGTGCGGGAAAAGCTTATTATGAAATTGGTAACATGGACGAGGCCATTAGCATGTTAGATCAGGCAAGATATTCCGAATTTAATGATCCTGAAATCTTTGAATATCTGGCAAAAGCTTATAAACAAATAGACAACCTTTCTAAAGAAATCATTTCGCTGGAGTCATATGTAAATCAATTTCCGGAGGCACAGAAAATTGACAACATGCGGATCTGTTTGTTCAAAACTTATGTTGAAAGTGAAAACTGGCAATTGGGGTATGATCTCTGGCCAATGCTGCCTGATTCATTAAAAGAAAACGACAAATTCCTGACCGGATATTTTCAGATTAATAAAGGTCTCGACAATCACCAGGAAGCCATGGAACTTGCCCGCAAGATCATTAAAAAGGATGATGACCGTGCAGATGTGTTGGAATACCTGGCAAAATATTATTACAACACCGCCAATGATTTGTATAAAAGGGAGATGCAGGCATATGAAAAAAACAAGACACATGCACAATATGCCAGACTTTTAAAAGCCCTGGAAGATGTGAATGCAAATTTCAAGGTAGCCCTGCAATATTTTAAAAAGCTTTACAACCAGAACCCACGGGAAAGCTATGCACAATACCTGGCCAATATTTACGCACGCTTCGATGATGAGAAAAGGGCTGCCTATTACCGGGAAAAAGCAGGCCAATAAGCCAGGCCTGCTTGGATTAATATACTTGCATGACGTTCAGGTTTTCTGCCCATTGAAGTGAATTTTAATTGAATAATACCATGCAAGCTTGCCGCTTCTTAGCTCATATAAATATTCCTGGGAATTTTTTCAGGCTTTTTGGATGTATTCATTTTGATTCAGAATTCCCCAATCCACCAAATAGATAAAAATTCCCAAAATTGGAAATATTGTTATATCTAATTAATATCTAAGTGACACTTTATCAGGGTTGTATATAGGTTCCTTTGTGTTGGATTGTTTTTTGGTATGGATGAGTAGGATTTTAATCGACATACTTAAAAAGAAAAGAAAGGAACCTAGATATGAAAAAATTAGTTTTAATACTCGCAATTCTGGCATTCGGTTTAACAGCCTGCCAGAAGGATTTTGATCCCATTGAAAGTCCTGAGGAAGAAAACCAGGCAACAATGGACGATCTGAAAGTGGGTGAAAACTTTGATTGGAAAACCACGAAAAATGTGGCAATTGAAGTGCAGGGAACAAAAAGGAATGTAATCCAGGTCAAATCCCTTCAGGGAGACACCTATATTAAGGCAATGATGAATGAAAACAAATTTTCATCCAGGCTGACGATTCCATCCTATACAGACGAAGTTGTATTAACCTACAATGGTCTCACCAGGAATGTTCCAATCGTAGATAATAAAATTAGTTTTAACTTTAACTAAAAATCGGGCTTATGAAAAACTTAATCAAAACAAACGGAATTATTTTTAAAAGCCTGATAAGCCTGATATTTTTGTTAGGGTTTAGCAGCGCTTTGTTTGCACAAAACTGTGAAATAACAGAATCAAATGGTATGGGCTACACAACCACCATTACGTCAGTTACAGACAATGGTGATGGGACCTACGAGATAGTGTTGACAGTTGAACATAATGGGTGTTCAGGTCCTGCTTGTAAGGAACTTTCACATTATTCAATTGAGGGAGATGCTGGCACCTATTCTGATATCAGTGTTAATGTTGTTTCAGGGGGAATGACCTATGGTACCATTGATTATGGACCCAATATTGGTCCTCCATCTTATCCATTTGATGGTTTTAAGGTAGATGGTATAAGTGGAATTGGAGGTGGAGATGCAGGTGTGTTTACGGTTACATATACCCTCACATATTTGCAGAATCAACAAACACTGGCCAAAGCAGGAGGCAACTATAATAATATTGCCAGTTTCACCGAATCGGAGTTTACCCAGGTCATGAATTGCCAGGGATCCTCAAATGATCCCCCGGTGGCAGTTGATGATTCGTATTCAACACCCATGAATACACCGGTTTCAGGGGATGTGTCCACAAATGATTCCGATCCTGATAATGATGACCTGACAGTCACAACCACACCGGTTTCCGGTCCTTCCAATGGATCTGTTATATTGAATTCAGACGGAACTTTTACGTATACACCGGATAATGGTTTTACCGGAACAGACTCCTTTGATTACGAAATATGTGATGATGGTACCCCTTCGGAATGCGACGAGGCTACCGTGACCATCACCATCCTGGCAGGTCCCAATGCAAATGATGATAGTGAAACAACAAACATCAACACGCCTGTCGATATCGACGTACTTGACAATGATGTTGCAGGTGACGGAGCGCTTGACCCAACTAGTGTTTCCTTTGTCAGCGGGACAGAACCTCCTGCAAGCGAAGGTGTTTTTGCGGTGAACGGAACAACAGGACTGGTTACTTTTACTCCGGCCACTAATTACACAGGAACTTCTACCATTGACTATGAAATGTGTGATGTGAATAGCATGTGCGATATCGCCACGATTACAGTAACGATTACCGGCAGTTTAAACGGCCCGACAGCAAATGATGACAGCGAAACAACACCCATAAATACAGCGGTAGACGTTGATGTTCTCGACAATGATGTTGCAGGCGACGGAGCCCTGGATCCCACAACAGTGAGTTTTGTCAGTGGAACGGAACCACCGGCCAGTGAGGGTGTTTTTACTGTAAACGCTACCACAGGTCTGGTAACTTTTACACCAGCAGCGGATTATACAGGTACATCCACCATTGATTATGAGGTATGTGATTTGAACAGCCTTTGCGATATTGCGACCATTACCATTACGATTAACGGTGGCGGTGGTACGGATACTGACGGAGACGGATGTACGGACGATGTGGATGATTACCCGAACGATCCCGACAGATGTTTTGATATTTATTATCCGGCATCAGGTGATGGTACGCTTGCTTACGAGGATCTCTGGCCAGGTAAGGGAGATTATGATTTCAATGACCTTGTAATGGATTATCGCTTTAAAACGGTGACTAACAGCAACAATAAAGTAGTAGAAATCTTTGGAACATTTACCGTTAAAGCTTTCGGTGCTGCCCTTGAGAATGGATTTGGTTTCCAGTTTCCGAATGACAATATAGACCAGGCTGATATGACCGTTACGGGATATGATCTGCAGGAAGGTATTATTACCCTGAATGCCAGCGGGCTTGAGGATGGTCAGTCAAAGCCAACTGTAATTGTGTATGACAATGCATACAATATCATGGAGTATCCTGGTTCCGGTATCGGAGTGAATACTTCACCCGGAGCTACCTATGTTGATCCCGAAACATTGAATATCTATATTGATGTTGTGGATAACAAATACACTTATTCCGAGGTGGATATCCCAAATTTCAATCCTTTCATTTTCGTCGACCTGACAAGAGGAAGAGAAGTACATTTGCCTGATTACCCGCCGACCGATCTGGTTGACAACAGCTATTTCGGTACATATGAGGATGACACTGATCTCAATACCGGTAAATATTACAAAACTGTAAACAACTTACCCTGGGCGATCAATATCTATGAGAGTTTTGATTATCCGAAAGAAAAAGTACAGGTCATTTCGGCCTACAACTTTTTCCAGAACTGGGCCGAAAGCAATGGTACAACCTACCAGGACTGGTATCAGGATAACCCGGGATACAGAAACAATTCGAACATATATCAGGTTCCTTAACAAATACAAAAACAAGTATGGTTTTAAGCCTGTTGCATCGCGACAGGCTTTTTTATATGCAAAAATTTATTCAGGATAATCTGATGCATACTGCGAAAGAAAACCAAAAGCATAAATAATCTAATCGGATAGAAACTTATCAATGGTTTCCAGCAGCGTCTGGTATTTAATCGGTTTGCTCAGGAAAGCATCGGCTCCCGCTTCAAAACTTTTTTCCTCTTCCCCCGAAAGAACATATGCGGTTTGCACGATAACAGGGATATCACCGCGCAGTTTCTTGATCTCTTTTGTCGCTTCAAAACCATTCATCAGGGGCATATGAATATCCATCAGGATCAGGTCAATGTTTTTTTCGCTCTGGATGATCTTGATAGCATCTTTACCATTGTAAGCCCAGAAAAGCCTGGCTTTGGTTTTGATCAAAGCAGCTTCGAAATACCTTGTACTGGTTTCGGTATCCTCTACCACAAGAATGGTTTTATCCTGCCAGTTATAATTTGGTTTTTTGTTGTTGGCCATTTGTTAAATTATTAAGTTGCTGCACTTTCTGCTGCAAATTTATTCAGAATTTTAATAAGTTGAACAATTTTAAATGGTTTGTTGATACAGTCGCTAATCCCCAGGTCGGAAAAATTTTCAGGTTTTGATTGTAATGAGTTGACCATGAGTATGATGGGCGTTTCCCTGGCTTGCTGCTTTGCTCTTTCATATTCACGTATTTTCTTGCTTGCCTCAATACCGTCCAGTTCTGGCATACTTGCATCCATGAATACAAAATCCACTTTGTTATTCCTGAAATTCTGAATTGCTTCTCTGCCATTGTCTGCAATGAATACCTTATGGCCCAATTTCTCAAAATTGATCTTTGCAACAATCTGATTGATTGCATTATCCTCTGCAACAAGTATGTTGAGGCCACTAACCATGGGTTCTACATCCTCCTCATCAAACAATTGTCCCGGGGATGTCGCAATGCTGTCGAATGCAATGCTAAACCAAAAGGTAGATCCTTTACCCGGCTCACTTGTAAAGCTGAATTCACCACCAAGAAGCTGGGTGAGATGATTGGCAATGGCCAGTCCAAGACCGGTGCCTCCGTATTTTCTTATACTGCCCGAGTCGATTTGCGCAAAAGATGTCAGCAATTTGTTGGCATCTTCCGGGGAAATACCAATGCCGGTATCTTTCACTTCAAACTTCAGTTTTATTTTGTTTTTAGCGGAAGTTTCAACGGCTTTAACCCTGACAGAAACATGCCCCCTGGGTGTGAACTTAATGGCGTTGTTGCAAAGATTGGTGAGGATCTGTTTCAGTCGAATGGGATCACCTCTTAGCATTTCTGGGACCTCTTTCGAAACAGATACTTTAAAACTGATGCCTCTTTCCCTTGCTTTAAAACGCATCAGCCTGTTCAGTTCATCAATTTTTTTGCGCAGGTTAAAATCCACCCTTTCAAACCTGATGTGCCCGGCAATAATATTGGTGAAGTCAAGAATGTCGTTGATAATATTCAGGAGATTTTCGCCCGAGCCTTCAATGATGTCCAAATATTCCATTTGCTCAGGACCCAGTTCTGTTTGCTTTAAAATATCCACCATCCCAATAATTCCATTCATTGGGGTTCTGATCTCATGCGAGAGGTTCGACAGGAAAATTGTATTGGCTTTTTTGCTTGCTTTTAGCTCACGCCTGGTGCCGGAATAATCAATCAGCAATTCAATTTTCTTTATTATTTCCTGCTTATCAAACGGCTTTTGAATAAAATCAGTGATTCCTGCATCGAAGGCATTGCTTATTTCTTCGGTGTTTTTTTTATCAGCAAGCAACAGTATGGATGTGTTTTTGCCAGAAGTTGATTTTCTGGCTTTCCGACAAAAGTCCCATATTTGATTATCCGGGATCGCGCAATTGATAATGATCAAATCTGTTTTCTTCAATTGATCTGAAAAATGTATATTATGTATATTATTATACTGAATGATCTCAAAAGACCCATGCAACTGCAAATCCCTGATAAGCACATCATTTTTCCGGTCTGCATCGATGAAACAAATTGTACCTTTCTTCTTGATCTGCATAATATTCTTCTCCTGCTTATTTTTATTGTTTGTTGGTAAATAGAGTTCCCGGAGCTGGATATTCTAACCGGGAAACCGGATATACATCAATTCCTCATGCCACCTTTTGGTAAGCAATTTTTGACGAAAAAAATCTGCTTTCGGATTTTTATATAAAGATAAGTATTTTGAATGGCAGTGTAAAATAATTCTATGATCAAATCGTTTATGCCTGATAATCCGGTGAAAAGAATATAAATTTTAATGTGATTGCAACATATTCTTAAAACCGGATTCATTTATTTGTATTGAGCTTGCGATTGTAAGTACCAGCGTTGAAGATGAAGAAAATATTACAGGTAATTTTATTTCTGGTGGTGATTGTCCTGGGATTTTTTGCTGTTAAAACAGCATTTCCAAAGGATGTCAGCCGTTATCCTTTCTTTGTTGTCCTTCTTTTACTTGATGTCTATCTCTGGAATTCTGTCAAGAAAAAAATCCTTCGGCAAGGGAAATTCATAAGGATACTTGCCACTTTCCTTTACTGGTTGCCGCTGGTCCTGATATTGGTACTCTTTATTGTATCAGCCATCAAACCCGTTATGTTCTGGGATGCAGGTATCAGAACCTATATGTTTGGCATTGTGTTTATTACCTATGCCTCCAAGTTGTTTGCAGTTCTGTTTCTTTTCCTCGCTGATATTATCAGGTTGCTGGGATACGTATATCGCTATGCAACCCAGAAGAAAAAAAGAACCCCCGAATATGAAGGGGCAAAAATTACCCGTAGTAAATTCCTGGTCAACATGGGGTTGATTAGTGGCGGTGTTGTTTTCAGTGGTTTCCTAGCCGGTATGCTGAAATGGGTTTATGACTTTAAACTCAGATATGTCGACCTCCGTTTGTCCAAACTGCCTGATCGTTTCAATGGTTTGAAAATTATACAAATATCCGATCTGCATCTGGGAAGCTGGGCATCTGCCGATCCCTTAAAGAATGTAGTGAACATTATCAACGATGAAAATCCCGACCTGGTCTTCTTTACGGGCGACCTGGTTAATTTTGCTACCCGGGAAGCTTTTGATTTCGAAAGCACCCTCAAAGACATACATGCAAAATATGGTGTTTATGCTATACTGGGAAACCATGATTATGGTGATTATGTAAACTGGAGCAGTGCGGCAGAAAAGCAGGAGAATTTGGAAGAGATGTATTCCCTGTATCGCCGCCTGGGCTGGAAGCTGTTGCTCAATGAAAATGACATACTGGATATTGACGGACAAAAACTGGCCATCATAGGCGTTGAAAACTGGGGCGCCCATGAACGTTTTCCCAAATATGGCGACCTGGAAAAAGCAATATACGGAACCGGCGACATACCGCTGAAGATCCTGCTTTCTCATGATCCTTCTCACTGGGAAAATGTGATCAGGAGGAAGTATCCTGAGATTGCCCTCACATTGTCAGGACATACGCATGGATTTCAATTCGGCATCGAAACCAGCAACTTTAAATGGAGCCCTGCTCAGTACATGTATAAGCAATGGGCAGGATTGTATCAGAACAATGATCAGGAGCAATATGTCTATGTCAACCGAGGTACAGGGTTTATCGGTTATCCCGGCCGAATCGGCATCCTTCCCGAAATAACCGAAATAACTTTGAAATCCTGATTTCTTTTTCCTTTCAGGCAGCGTTTTTGCCTATATACTTTGCCCAATCCGGGAGTGGGATAGTGGGGTTGTATGCTGCTTTATTTCCGTATTTGATCAATCGAATTCAAACCAATCCCTGATCAGCATGGTCTTGTCTTCCGGTTCATCCTTATGCCGGAACTCATTGTTGTGTTTGTTGTAAATGTAATCTTTTGCCCATTCGCCGGCATTTTTCCGGATCTGCTTTATGGCATCCGCAATGAACAACAGTTCTTCATCTGTCATTGTTGGGTGCAGGGAAACCCTGATCCAGCCGGGTTTTTTGGAAAGATCGCCGGAATTGATAAGATTGGTGATGGAGTGAGAATCCTCATAACTTACGTTAAGCAGGTAATGTCCATAAGTACCGGCACAGGCGCATCCTCCTCGTGTCTGAATGCCAAACCTGTCGTTCAGCAGTTTGACAACAAGGTTGAAGTGCACATTTTCAAGATAGAAAGAAAAGATGCCAAAGCGGTCTTCAATTTTATCGGCCAGGATGTTCAAACCCGGGATTTTCCGAAACTCCTGGAATGCAATCCTTACAAGTTCTTTTTCCCGTTGCTCGATCCTGTCGGTACCGATTTGTTCCTTTAGTTTGATGGATAAGGCCGTTCGTATCGCTTGCAGGAAGCCCGGAGTACCGCCGTCCTCCCTTGCTTCGATATTATCGATGAATTTGTATTCACCCCAGGGATTGGTCCAGTCGACGGTTCCTCCTCCGGGCAGATCAGGAGAATGGCTGTTGTAAAGCCCGGAATCGAAGATCAGTACACCCGAACTTCCGGGTCCCCCCAAAAACTTATGGGGAGAAAAGAAAATAGCATCCAGTTTTTCAATCGGGTTTTTTGGGTGCATGTTGATATCAACATAAGGGGCAGAGGCTGCAAAATCTACAAATGCCATCCCCCCGTATTCGTGCATGATGGCAGCCATTTTATGATAAGGCGTTTCTATACCGGTTACATTAGAACATGCTGTAAAACTTCCAATTTTCACCTTGCGGTATTTGTACTTTTCAAGTTGGGTTCTCAGGTCGTCCAGGTCGACTAGCATGTTTTTGTTGGGCTGAAGCTGCACAACATCAGCCATGGTCTCATACCATGAGGTATGATTGGAGTGATGTTCCATGTGGGTTACGAAAACCACGGGTTTTTCTACTTCTGAAAGGCATTCCTTTTTGGTGAGCTTGCCGCAGGTCTTCATTCCCAAAATGCGCTGGAATTTAACAACGGCAGCGGTCATGCCGAAACCGGTTGTTATGATCACATCGTTCGGACTGGCATTCACATGTTTCTTGATCAGACGCTGGGCATACTGGTACGACTTGGTCATCAGCGTACCGGTTTCACTTGTTTCGGTGTGGGTGTTCCCAATAAAAGGACCGAAGGTATTCACGATCTTATCTTCTATGGGTTTGTATAAGCGTCCGCTGGCAATCCAGTCAGCATAAAGGATTCTCTTTTTACCATAGGGTCCGGTAAATTCCTGATCCTGACCAATGATGTTGTTTCTGAACTTTTCAAAATAGGCTTTCATCCTCTTTCAGTTATAATATTACAATTATTTCGCTCAGAATTTCCCCTTTGATATTGACCCGGTAAAGGTAAATTCCAAATGGTAAAGTGGAAATGTAGTTTGATAAAGTAATTCACTTTATTTCCATCTTTTCAGGCAAAATTAAAAATAAATACGATCCATGCAGAATGCTGGATATGTTGTAGAGTTGATGGTAATGTTAAGTATTTTAATATTAGCCGTATAGCTCGGTCTTATGAGGGTGGATTAAAAGCTTGTTTATTCAGCCTTTACAATTTTGATATTGGAAACCTGCAACTTTCCGCCTTCAGGCACGATGCTGATCCAATCATTGTCTTCGCTGAACCATTTGTACTGGGTGCCAAAGCGGATGATCAGTTCTTTTTCTGTTTCAGAAGCCGGTACCCGCACCAGCATGCCTCCGTTCTTTGCTCCTTTTGATCCATAGCTCATGATCACTTTGAATTCTTCCTGGCTCAGATTTTTGGCTGTGATGATCACATAGTTGTCTTTTCTGTCCTGCACGCCAATAGGCTCAAATTTGTATTTTTTCATTTTGTTGCTCAGGATGGTATCCGCGGCGGAATCAATCTCAACCAGGATGTTCTTGCTGAGGATGTTGGTGATCTTATCGATCATTTCGCTGGGGTAAGTTGCTTTTGGCCTGAGTTCAGAAGCCCTGTAGAATGCATCCAGTGCCCTGTCGTATATTTTTGAATTGTAAAACTTATCCCCATTGGCAATGGATTGATTGTATTCCCTTTCGGTCGCTTTTTCAATCTCAGCGATGTAAGAGTTGCACTTATCAATCTGGTTGATGGGATATTCATTCTTCGGGTACAATTTACTGGCAGCCTGGTAAGCTTCTTTGGCCTGGTAATAATCTTCCTGCTGGAAAGCATTGTCCCCTTTTGATATGGCACGGTCATAAGCCTGCTGCCTTTCTTCTTCTATCTTTTTCAGTTCTCTTTCAACTTCGATCAATTGTTGCCTGGGGTATTCGGCTTCTGTCTTTATGGCCAGTGCTTCTTCGAATGCGACTTTGGCAGTCGGGTATTCGTTGGCCTCGATCAGGCTGTCGCCTTTTTGTACCAGTGCTTCATATTTTGCTTCAAGTTGCCGCTGCTGTTCAATTTCAAGCAAGACAGCTTCAACCTTTTTTAGTTTTTCCGATGGTGCATCAGCATCGGGCTTCAGTTGTTTGGCTTCCAGGAAGGCTTGCTTAGCTGCTTTGTATTTTTCCTCCTCCATGAATTGATCTCCCTTTGCCAGTGCATCATGGTAGGTGGAGTCGATTTCTTTCTGCCGCTGGATTTCTGCAAATATCGTATCTATCTCGGCTATCCTGGATTGGGGATAAGACTCACCCGGGAAAAGACCCAGAGCTTCCTGGTAATTTATTTTTGATTGTTTCAGCTCTTCTGTTTCGAACAATTCATCTGCCGTTTCAACATAAGATTTATATTTTTTCCGTTTGTTTTTATAGGCTGCCATATCAGCAGTGATCTGCTCAATCTCTTCAATCCTGTGTCCGGGATATTCTTCTTCAGGCAATACCTTGGCAGCCTCTTCATATTTCTGTTGCGCGGATTCAAATTCCTCATTTTCAAATAACTGATCCGCCATGCTGATCAGGTTGCTGTAATTCTCACGGGCTGCTTTTTCCTGGTAGAGGCTGGCCATGGTTTCTTCCACTTCATCGATCTTTGCTTTGGGATACGTTTCTCCCGGCTTCACATCCAGGGCTTCTTTGTATTTTATCTTTGCCTCAGCAAAGCGATTGTTTACGAACATCTGGTCGGCCATGGCAATGATCTCGGCATAAGCCGAATCAATTTCATCTTTCCGGGATTCACGGGCAAGGTATATATTTACTTCTTCAAGTTGTTCTTTCGGATAGCTCTCGGCCGGTAAAATTTGCAAAGCTGACATATAATTGCTTTTGGCTTCTTCAAAATCTCCGTTTTCCAGCTTCTGGTCTGCTGTTTCAATTTTGTTTTGATACTCGGCAAGCAAGCTGTTTACCTCTTCCAGTTTTTGATTTGGCAGGCTTTCGCCTGGTTTCAGGCGGGCGGCATATTCAAACTGGGTTTTGGCAAGCTTCAAATCCTTGTTGTTAAGAAATTCATCACCACGGGTAATGGCATTTGTATAATCCTGTTCGATGCTTGTGTTTTTGTCTTCAAGTGCACGTTCGATCTTCAGCATCATTTCCTTCAGATAGTTATCATTGGGCTTGATCTTCTGTGCCTGGGCATATTGTTCTCTGGCACCCCTGTAATCTTTAACGATGTAAAGGCGGTCGGCCTCTTCAACATGGGCGCTGAACTGTTCTGACTCAGCGATTTTATCTTGCAGTCCCGCAATTTTTTCTACGGGTTCTTTTTCACCGGGTTTGAAAGAATTGGCATTTTTATATTCTTCCAGGGCTTCCCTGAGCTTGCCTTTCTTCATAAAAAAGCGGGCATTCGACATGGCCATGTTATAGCCATTTTCAGCCTGTTCGAGCTGATACATTATGTTATCGATCTCTTCTATCTTTTCCTGTGGATAGCTTTTGGATGGAAATATTTCTGCTGCTTCCTCAAATGCTGTCCTGGCTTCGGCAAAATTCTTCTCTTCCATCAGTTTATTTGCTTTGGCGAGGGTTCTGTTGTATTCAGCAGTTCGTTCTTTAAATTCAACCTGAAGTTTTTTAATGTCTCTGATCTTTTCAGCAGGATACTTGATATCGGGAATGATCTCCTGGGCTTTTTTGAATGCTTCAATGGCTTTATCATACTCCTGTTGTGCCATGTATTCGTCGGCCTGTGAAACATACTCGGTATAGGTTCCGCTTTTTGCAAGCTGCTGGCGGAGCAATTCAATGGTTTGGTTTAACCTGGCTTTGGCAAATTCAGCCTCCGGGTTCAAGCGGGAGGCATACTGATAGGCGGCCTTGGCATTGATGTAATCCTTATCATCAAAATAATCATTGGCCATGGCAACTACAGAATTATAATCTTCCTTTTGTTCCTGTGCCCGCGTTTTGTGGGTTGTGATCAAAAAACTCATGAAAAGGAAGAAAAGCAGGCTGTATCTCATTGTTTTGCTGATTAAAGTATATTGCATTTGAATCATGAAATCAACGTTTCGACAAATTGAATATTGTTAAAATCCGTTGATGATCACCCCATCTTTGATTTTTAGTTTTCTATCGGCCATATCGGCCAGTTCCTGGTTGTGGGTGACAATTACAAAGGTCTGGTTCAGTTTCTCCCGCAGGTCAAAGAAAAGCTTGTGAAGTTCGCCGGATGATTTTGAGTCCAGGTTGCCCGAGGGCTCATCTGCCAGCAAAACATCAGGTTCATTGATCAGGGCCCTGGCCACTGCAAGCCTTTGTTGCTCACCACCCGAGAGCTCCGATGGCTTATGCTCTTTTCTGTCTGTCAATCTGAGCAATGCAAGCAATTCCATTGCTTTTTGCCGGGCTGCCTTCTGGCTTTTGCCGGCAATAAATGCTGGAAGACAGATGTTCTCGATTGCTGTGAATTCGGGCAGCAGGTGATGGAACTGGAAAACAAACCCTATGTTTTTATTCCTGAAAGCCGAAAGTTTCTTTTCATTCAGATCGATGACAGACCTGGAGCCAAAATAAACTTTGCCGCGATCCGGTTTATCGAGGGTGCCAATAATGTGCAACAATGTTGATTTGCCGGCACCGGAGGCACCCACCACTGAAACAATTTCTCCCTGCTGTATTTCCAGGTTGATCCCCTTCAACACTTCCAGGTTTCCGTAAGACTTATGTATATCCTTAACGCTGATCATTTCGGAAAAAGCAAAGATAATACTTTCTGATATGCTTCCCGGAAATAATATACAGAATGGCAGGCTCCCTTTTAAATTATTATAATAAATTTGCAACTCAACATGCAATAAAACATTCAAAATGAATCTTCACGAATATCAGGGAAAATCAATTTTAGCAAAATATGGAGTAGCAGTGGCAGAAGGTTATGCCGCATCTTCGGTAGATGAAGCCATTGAAGCTGCAGAGAAACTGAAAAATGAAACCGGGACACAATATTGGGTAGTGAAAGCTCAGATCCATGCCGGCGGCCGCGGAAAAGGTGGTGGTGTGAAACTGGCAAAATCCATGCGGGAGGTCCGGGAATTGTCGGAAAAGATCCTGGGCATGACACTGGTTACTCCGCAAACCGGCAAGGATGGCATACTTGTGAGAAAGGTATTGATCCAGCGGGATATGTTTTACCCCGGAGAATCGGAAGTGGAGGAATACTATGTTGGTGTATTGCTGAACAGGGCCACCGGAAGGAATATGATCATGTATTCCCCCCAGGGCGGTATGTCGATTGAAGAGGTGGCTGAACAAACGCCGCATCTGATATTCAAGGAGGAGATAGATCCTTCCGTTGGCTTGCAAGGATTCCAGGCCCGCAAGCTGGCCTTCAATCTTGGGCTCAGTGGGAACGCCTTCAAGGAAATGGTAAAATTCGTGAGCAGATTATATGCAGCTTATGAAGGTTCTGATGCTTCCCTTTTCGAGATCAATCCCGTGATCAAATCATCCGATAACAAAATATTTGCAGTCGACTGCAAAGTGACCATCGACAACAACGCCCTGCTGCGTCATCCCGATATTGCCGAAATGCGTGATACCGATGAAGAAGATCCCATCGAAGTGGAAGCCAGCGAATTTGACCTGAGTTATGTTAAAATGGATGGTAATGTAGGATGCATGGTAAATGGTGCCGGTCTGGCCATGGCAACCATGGACATCATCAAGCTCTCGGGGGGTGAACCGGCCAACTTCCTCGATGTTGGTGGTACAGCCGATGCAAAAAGGGTGGAGGAGGCCATGCGCATCATCCTCAAGGATCCGGAAGTTAAAGCCATCCTCATTAATATTTTTGGTGGTATCGTTCGTTGCGACAGGGTAGCCCAGGGTGTGGTGGATGCATACAAAAATATAGGAAATATTCCGGTACCCATT
Source organism: Bacteroidales bacterium (assembly GCA_021740625.1). GTDB lineage: Bacteria > Bacteroidota > Bacteroidia > Bacteroidales > JAIOZK01 > JAIOZK01. The sequence continues at coordinate 16,123 of JAIOZK010000037.1, read as the reverse complement.
GTGGTTCGCCTGCAGGGGACCAATGCAGAAGAGGGTAAAAAACTGATCGACGATTCAGGGCTGAAAGTGCATTCGGCCATCAAGCTGCAGGATGCCGCCAAACTGGTCGGAGAGGTGCTGGAATAAAGGCCATGAGATTCCTCTCTAAATCATCCTGTCATTCTGAATTCAACAAAAAAATTTGTTTTAATGACAAAATCACAAATCACAAATTCCAAATAGCAAACAAGAACCAAATACCAATATAGAAATTACAAACCGCACTTAGCCAAGGATGTTTTGGTTATTGTCCCGAAAGCTTTCGGGATCGAATTTGGTATTTATCCGCCGGATGGCGGACAAGTATTGATATTTGGTGCTTGATTTTTGATATTTTTTTAACTTATAGATTTGCAGATATACCATACTTGTCATTAGTACCCGATCCTGCAATTTTTGATCAGTGAATAAGACTTTTGCATCGGGAGGTTGAGGAATCTCGTTGCTGAATGCAGCACTATCATTCACTGCTTAAAGATTGACATTGTTTAAGTAAATAATATTTGTGTTAGGAAACAAGATTATCTAGATAATTTTGTATATTTGATTAAAATTTATCTGGATAAAATGATACGAGAGATATTTTTTCTGCAAAATCCCTGGAGGGAAAAACCTGATTTCGATTTCAATCTTAAAAAAAGGGAAATACTTGATATTCTTAAAAAGAATTTGGAAAACGATCTTTTTTTAGGATTATTGGGGAGCAGGCAAGTTGGAAAAAGCTCTTTGCTGATGTTGTTAATTAAGCATCTTTTGCAAACTGGGATTTCCTCAAGCGATATTTTTTATTTCAACCTGGATGACCTGAAATTACATTCATTGTTCAACAACTTACCCCGGTTTATTGAATTTTTAGGTAAAAGTGAAGAAAGAAAGTATGTTTTCGTAGATGAAATACAAAGGCTTGAATCTCCTGGCTTATTTCTGAAGGAGGTATATGATCTAAAGCGAAATATTAAAGTAATTTACAGTGGTTCATCTCAATTGGAGATAAAAGCAAAAACCAAAGAGCATTTGGTTGGCCGGACACGTATTTTTACAATAAACCGGTTGACATTTGATGAATACATTGATTTTGCTGCTCCAATTACAAGAAATGAAGTGCTTGAAAATATTTTGTTATATGGCTCATACCCTGCTGTCGCAAAAGAAAACAATATTGTTGATAAACAGCTTAGGATTAAAGATATTTATCAGGCATATGTTCAAAAGGACCTGGTTGATTTTTTAGCCTTGAAAGATGTAGATGTATATAACAAATTATTGATTCGCATAGCGATGCAAACAGGGGATCTCTTAAGTATCGAATCTATTGCAAAATCCTTGAAAACAACAAGAAAAACCGTAGAAGAATATTTAAGCATTCTTGAACAAACTTTTATTTGTACAAGAATTTATCCATTCCATAAAAACTACAAAAAGGAGATTACCAAAACACCAAAGATTTACTTTTTGGACCTGGGTTTGCGAAACTTTATTCTAAATAATTTTAATAGTTTGAATGTCAGGTCGGATAAAGGCAGCCTGTTTGAGAATTTTGTTTTAACAGAAATTTTATCAAATGATTATTATTCGATAAATAAGATCAACTTTTGGAGGACCATAAACAAAACAGAAATTGATTTTATTGTTCAGGGACAGGATGATTTGGAAGCTATTGAAGTGAAATGGAGCGATACAAAAGTACCACGATCATTTAATTCAATTGAATCCCTTTACCCTGGTATAAAATGTAAGGTGATTACAGTTAATGAATTTTTGGACTAATGCAGCCTTGCGATTGATAAGCATTTCCCAAATTTTTTTACTTTTTCTTCATTTCATTCAGATACAAAGCTTTTTCAAAATGTAGAATAACCAAAAGCCAAAATAATTATGAAATCCAGGATTTTATTTTCATTATTGGCTGTTCTGCTGGCCACGGCAACAGTCTTAACAGTTAACTCATGTAAAAAAGATGAGGATAGCAATGATACGCAAAACACAGCACCCAAAGCCTCATTCACCATTACACCTTCAATAGGAACAACATCAACCCAATTTGAATTTGATGCTTCTGCTTGCAGTGATGATGAAGATGAACCTTCGGCTCTACCTCTACAACTTTTGAGTTTGACGGCTCAGACAGCTACGACAACGAAGACCCAACAAGCCAATTACAGGTACGATGGGATTTTGATGGCAACGGAAGCTGGGATACCGGCTGGGATTACGACAAAACCGAAAACCTCAACTACGAAACCGGCAATAGCTGGTGCTACAATAACAATTCTTCCAATTGCGATACCTACGGTAGATTGTATGATTGGTCAACTGCGCTGGGCGCTTGTCCTACCGGGTGGCATTTACCGAGTGATGATGAGTGACATAGTAATTGGTTATCTCGGTGGTTCAGGTGTTGCAGGAGGAAAAATGAAAGAAGCCGGAACCGCTCATTGGAATTCACCCAATACTGGAGCAACCAATAGCAGTGGCTTCACTGCCCTGCCGGGTGGGTACCGCAGCGCCAATGGTTTGGTCACCAGCCTGGGCTGCTATGGCGACTGGTGGACGTCCACGGAGGGTAGCAGTTCGAACGCGTGGAGCCGGTACATGGGCTACGGTAGCGACGACGTGGACCGGGGCATCGACAATAAGGACGCCGGCTTTTCCGTGCGCTGCCTCAAGGACTGATTGACAATTTACCAGCCGTATTTATCTTCACAAAGAGGGAATATTCTGGCGTGCTTACGAGTATTCGGCTTTTGTCTTTGTTAAAAATATCAGGCAATATAATGTGAAGAAAAAGTTCTTTAAAATATTGGATAAGGAGGTTGTTTTTCTTGGTTTCCCCGATGGAGTATTGGAACAGGTCTTGAGTGAACACATCCGTAATATATACACCAGAAGTTCAAATAGAGGGGCTGCTATATGCCAGGAGATTCCTCCTTTCACAGCCTCGCTATCGCTCGTCTGCTCCAGTCGGAATGACATTCTGTTTGTTGTTGGGGGAGGGGGTACCGGAGGCTATCAATAATAAACCGGTAATATCCTGCTGTTATCCTCCCCAAAAATCAATACTGGGGCTGGTGAAACATGTACTGACCATGCCTGCTTGCTACCCATATAAACACTAATTGATAAAAACGGGCTGAAGCCCGTTAGAACAGGTGATCTGGCTTTTTTCTCCCCCCATGCTGAAGCATGGGGAAAGTAAGAAAGATCATTTAAAAAGTAAGAAGGGTATTGAACAAAGTGCATTGACAAACAGTCTATTCGTGTATTCGTGGCTATATTCGCCGTAGCCGATTTTTTTCCCCATACAACCTTTTCTTAATATTATCGACCCAAGCTACATACTTTGTGTATTTTTATTAAAAATCCGGGTTTTAAATTGACGGTTGATATCAGCTACCATACCAAAGAGGAGATCATTAAAGGTTGTATTAGGAAGGATGCGGAATCCCAGAAGCATCTCTATTATAGCTATTCTGATGAGATGTACACAACAGCTTTTCGCATACTGAAGGAAGAACACCTGGCAGCCGATGTGTTGCATGACGCATTTTTGCTGATTTTCAGGGATATTAAAAATCTCAAAAACTATGATGCCTTGCGGTCCTGGATTAAAAGCATCGTCGTTAATACTTCCCTGAAAACCCTGAAGCGTAACAGGAGAATACATTATACAGATGAAATCCCGGAGCATATTCTGCAGGCTGAATATGATCCCATGAATGGAGAACAGCTTGAAAAAGCAATATTAAAACTGCCTGAAGGATATCGTGTTGTATTTTTACTGATAGAAGTGGAGGGGTATAAACATCAGGAAGTTGCCAAAATGCTCGGTATATCCGTGGGCACTTCAAAATCGCAATTATTTTATGCCAAGAAAGCTTTGCGCAAAATGTTGAAAGCATATGGGTGAAAAGCGTGATACATATTTGGATGAACTTGATAATTTGCCGGTACACAATGCCCCGGGACATGTCTGGGAGCGCCTTCAGGCCAGTATGTTCAGCATCGATCATAGCATACTGCCGGAACATTACCCGCCAGCTTCACTCTGGAAAAGGATCGAGAGAAGCAAAAGAAAGCAATTTGTTTTCGGGCATTTTAAAAGGATAGCCCTGGCATTGTTAATCCTGCTGGCCCTGGGAATCCCTGCTTATTATCTTCTGGACCGGGATGAGAATATCCACAGCATTCAGAATGAAAATATTCACCTTGAGAGCAGTAAAAATGCTACCACAAATTCTTTGTTTGAAAACAGGAATGAAAAGGAAATAATAAATTTATTTGCGGGAATGAAACCTCATCATCTATCCATCCAGGAAGAAGAAAGGCTGAATTTGATGTCAAATATTCAACCAAGGAACAAGGCAGTATGGAATATAAGAAGACAAATGGCTACGGCACCAATATTCAGCGTGGAAAGCAGGCAATCCTATTTACAAATGCCTGGAAATTGTCTAAGCCTTAAACAGGGAAACGATCCTGTTGACTGCAGCCCTTTTGAGTCAGATCAGCGTTTTGGAATCGGGCTTTCATACGATTACCAGTTTTTCAACCAAGAAGCTTCTTACATGAATTCTGATCTGAGTTACTGGCAATCCTTGAATTTTGATACCAGGTTCCAAATCAACAAATTCTATGTGCAAACCGGTGTGGGTGCCACCTTTTCAAGGGATAAAATACAATGGGAATATGAATACCTGAGAAAGGAACTGGTCGATTCGTACATTTATGTCGATTCTGTTTATTATAATCCCCAAACAGGTGAAACTTATTATTATACTTCAATTGTGGAGGTTTATGATTCGATCAGCCACAATGCCCGGGAAACATCCTATAAAAAGCAGTATTATTTCCGGCTTCCGGTTGTAGCTGGTTATCAAATCTATGATTCCAGGGATTTTGCGTTGGGTATACAGGGAGGGCTGGTGTATAACATGCTCGTTGGGGCAAGGGAGCTAAAGTTTGAACCTTATGAGCCCGGCTCAAGGGTAACAAAGGTTTATTTTCACCGGACAAAACGTTTGGAACATAATTTCAATCTTGCAGCCGGTTTAAACTTTACCTGGAAAGCAAACCGAAAATTACACTTTCATGTTTTTCCTTCTGTGAATTATTATTTCGATCACATTTATCAACAGGCTGGTGGTAATTTGCCGTTAACTTTTGGAATCGGGCTTGGTGTTCAGTTTAGATAAAATACAACCATTCAGGTGACCAACAGACCTAATGGAAAACACAAAATATTGAATGTGAAATTAAATCAATGACAATGAAAAAATTAATTTTACTTATTGCAATGGTGCTGGGTATACAACTGTTGTTTTCCCAAACAACAACCAGTCCCGGGTACCAGGATGTTTCTCCTGACCAAAATATAAACATAGATCCGCAAGGCAATTCTCGTGAAGCCTGGGATGTGGTCTTCAATTATCAGATGCCTCCGGGGGATTCGTTAGTTACAGCTGGTGTTGAAACAGACGGAGACTATTTTTATACCTCATCCTGGAATTCAATTTTCTTTGCCAAATTCGATATGCAGGGGAATTTCATTGAGAAGTTTACCATTCAGGGTGCAGGCTACATCAGAGACCTTGCTTATGATGGGCAATATTTTTACGGGGGGGATCCGAGTAGCACGGATGGATGCATATACGTTATGGATTTTGAAAACCAGATTTGTGTGGATACCATACAAACCCAAACCCCGCAAATACGTGCAATTGCATATGATCATGACCTGGATATGTTTTACGTAAATAACTGGTCGGATGATATCAAGCTGGTCGACAGGAATGGTAATACCGTCGACTCATTTGAAACGGGCGACTATGAAAGCTACTATGGTTTTGCCTATGATAACTGGTCTGAAGACGGACCTTTCCTCTGGGGTTTCAGCCAGGATAATAATGCAACGCTTGTACAGATCAAGCTTCCTGAAGGGATAGAAACGGGCTTTGTATTGAACCTGAGTTATCTGAGTTTTGGTGGTTCCGGACTTGCAGGTGGGCTGTTTACCTATGAAGGTGCCCCGCGTGACAATGTGATTATCGGGGGAATTTTGCAAAATGATGCCCTTTTTGGCCTTGAACTGGGTCCGGGCTTCTCAGGTCCCGATTCATGCTTTGCAGCAAGTTACTTGCATGGACAGGTGATTGATAGCACCGATGTTGCATTGAGCTGGTCTCCCGCAAAATTTAATATACTGAACGAAGGTTTTGAAAATATGCAGTTCCCCCCTTATGAATGGGAAGCTACCAGCGATCCCAACGGATGGGGCTGGCATGGAGATTTACCACCCGATATGAGCTTCCAGGTCCCGGACTGGGATTCTGATTTTGCCGTTACTGCTGAGGATGATACGCTCACAAACGGCTGCTGCGATTTCCTGGTTTCTCCATCCCTGTTTTTCAAGGATGACCACGATTACACCCTGTCATTTGAAAGCTATTATAACGGAACAGATAACCAGAGTGCATATGTTAAGTATACACTTGATAGTGGTTTAACCTGGCAATTGCTGAAAACCCTAACACCCGAAACAGCATGGACCCGGCAATACATTGATCTTTCAAGCATTCCTGTTGTGGATTCTACACAGGCTGTCAGAATTGCTTTTCACGGTGACGACAATGGCAGCGCTGGTTCGGGCTGGGCCATTGACAATGTATGGGTTTATGAGGACAATATTAGTTTGAATGTCCTGGGTTATGAAGTTTATCGTGATGGCATTAAGATGCATTCCGGTTTGCTGACTGATACCACATTCATGGATGTTGAAGTTCCGGGCGGGACACATTATTATTTTATAAAAACGGTTTACAGCAACTGTGCATCAAGTTCCGATAATATTAATATTTTCATTCCGTATGCAGATCCGCCACCACCTCCTTTACCATGCGATCCACCACAAAACCTTACGGCTGATGTATTGAACAATAATGATATCGAATTGAACTGGAATTCACCACAGTTTGGGAATTTCGATAACAGGAATACTGATCCCGCTTCAGAGCTTGCGCCCGGGAAAAAGTTTGTTCAGCCTGAAGCATTCTCGAGAGATGCATGGGATGTGCAATTTGAGTATGCACTCGCAAACCCGTGGGGCGAAGCCGGTGCTGAATGCGATGGGAGTTATTTTTATACTTCCAAATGGAACGGTGACCACATCTACAGATACGATCTGGATGGTAATTTCCTGGATACCATTATAATATCAGGAGTAAACAGTATCAGGGATATGGCATATGTTGAATCAACTGGTTATACCTATGCCAGCAATGCAACGAACCAGTTGTACATACTTGATCTGCAAAATGAAATCTTGCTGGGTCTTTTACAACTTCCTGGTGCTGCCAGGGGCCTGGCTTACGATGATGATCAGGATGGATTCTATTTTAACAACTGGTCGACAGATATTATGCTTGTTGACAGGACGACCGGGAGTTTGATCAGCAGTTTTTCATGTGGATCATATAGCTCTTATTACGGATTTGCCTATGATAAATGGTCAGATGGAAGTCCCTATTTGTGGGGTTTCAGCCAGGACGGATCATCAGGAGGTGCTACCCTGGTACAAATGCAACTGCCATCCGGAAATGAAACAGGGTATATTGTGGATGTTTCCATGCTTTCTACCACAGGAAACGGAATTGCCGGAGGATTGTTTACCCAGCCCAACATCATTCCGGGTACCGTTACCATAGGCGGAGTCATTCAAAATGAAGTGCTTTTTGGACTTGAACTGGGAGATGCCGAGTTTAATTATTTCCTGGATGGATATAATGTGTATATGGATGATGCACTGCACAACAGCTCCATTGTTGAAGATACTTTCTACCTGGTCCCCGATCCGGGTGCCGGAACCTATAATTTTGAAGTTACCGCTGTTTATGTGGATTCATTGGGCGTCGTGCTCTGTGAATCCGAAAAAGAAGGTCCTGTTGAAGTAACGATTGAAGACAATGGCTTTATCCTGGGGGGCAATATTTTTGCCAATTCCAACAAACTGGATGCAGGTGAAGTGAATATTTATATGTTTGAAGGAGATGAAATAATTGAAAGCTATACTGCACAGGTGAATGAACTGGGTTATTATTTCCTTCCGGAGATGCAAGAAGGCGATTACATGATCCATGCCAGTCCGCATCAAACTTCACAATATTATAATCAGTATGCTCCAACCTATAAAGGGGGGCAATTACACTGGGAAGATGCGATCACAAGCCACATCAGTAATAACAGTTACAACAATGATGTGAGCTTGCTCGAAATCGAAATGCTTGGCGGAGGTGATGGGGAAATTAGTGGCTATGTATTCGAACAGGTTCCCGGCAGGGAAAATCCTTTGGAAAACGTACTGGTGATGCTGATGAATGCATCAGGTGCCACCGTCGGACTTAATTATACAACCAGTGAGGGAATGTTCAGCTTCAATGCACTTCCTTATGGAGAATACAGCTTGCTTGTTGAAATTACCGGAAAGGCAATGGATCCCACAAGCATTACTTTGAATGAGTCGAATCCCATTGAATCAAGCATGAATATGGTAGTGGATGAGAACCAGATTTACCTGGGAATTGATGATAACCTGCCAGGGCTTGTTGAGTATGTTCATAATCTTTATCCCAACCCGGCCGGTGATCTGGCTACATTAAAAATTTCCCTGAAGGAGTCAGCATCGATAAGATTTCTGGTATATGATCCAAGGGGACAACGTATAAAGGAAAGAGATATTAACTTGCTTAAAGGCGCAAATACAATTGAAATTGATCTCAGCGGTTTCGACAATGGTATTTATTACATGGACTTTGAATTCGAAGACGGATCCCGCTTCCTAAAAAAACTACTGGTGAAACATTAGCAAACATCATATAGCTTGCTGACAACTCAGAATGAGGCTGTCCAAAAAGTGCAATATTTCGTCAGGTTGTGTGTCTTGCCTGCCGGCTAGGCAGGGAGTCGAGGCCTAAAGTCATAGATTATCAGTGTATTTCGGCTGCGCTCGATATGACCCGGATAGCTGCGGGGCACTTTTTGGACAGCCTCTTTTTTATTTATCAATTGAAAACTTGTTAAATTTGAAAAGAATAAATGAAAACTACTCCTATGAAAAGACTTTTCATTTTCTTCGTCATTGTAAAAATAGCATTCCCGGTTTTCGGTCAGAATTTTCTTTCCGAAGATAAACAATGGAATGTCAGAAATTATTTCTGGGGAGATATCAAAACAGAGATATACTGGTTAAAGGGAGATACTGCAATAGATAAAACAAGTTATAAGAAACTCTGGTATTCCATGGATTCTTTGATAGAAAACAAGTACCTGCAGGGGTTTTTGCGAGAGCAGGATCAAAAGGTGTTTTACAGACCCCTGGTTGGAAACGAAGGGCTTTTGTACGATTTCAGCCTTGAAGTGGGAGATACCGTTGAAATAATCAGCTTATGGTGTTCGGATCCCACTGAAAAGATTGTTGAATCTATAGATACAGAGACTTATTTTGGTGCCGAACGTGTGAGGTGGCATTTTAATTCGGATTATGAATTCTGGATAGAAGGCATCGGCAGTCAATCCGGTTTGATCCATTCATTTTATGCAGATTGTGTATTCGATATCGGTTATGATCTGTTGTGCTACTATGAAAACGATGAACTAATGTACATGAGGGAAAATGAGGATGAATGCTTTCAGACGTCTGTGGGAATAAAAGAAATTGTAAAAACAAAAGCTATTTATGTTTTTCCAAATCCGGCATACAATCGTATTAACATTCATTCAGGAGGAGATTTAATTGGAAAAAGTTTTCAGATAGTCAATATCAATGGAGTTGTTCTTGAAAAGGGCGTTATAAAAAGAAAGCAAACGATTATTAAGGTAAGCAATTTCCCGGTCGGAGTATATTTTATTCAATTTGAAGATCAGGAATACTATCCACTTAAATTTTTGATATACTGATGAATAAATTGAAATCAAGCACTTCTTCCACCTTGATTTTGATTCTTGCCTTTGCCCTGGCAAAGCTTCTGGTCCATTTATTCACTTTCGATAATTATGGCCTGCACCGGGATGCTTATTTATATTACGCACTGGGCGAGCACTTACAATGGGGATTTGTTGCGGTGCCTCCTTCCATAGCTTTGTTTTCCAATGTATTTACCGGATTATTCGGAAATACTGTTTTTGCTCTGCGGGTTGTCCCTGCTATAATCGGTGCACTGAGCATGATCCTTGTTGGGCTTATGGTTAAGGAAATGGGTGGAAAGAAGATTGCCATCAGCCTTGCTTCCCTTGCCTACCTGCTGGGGCCAGCATACTTGCACGGGAACACACTTTTCCAACCGGTCAGTTTCAACCATTTTTACTGGATACTTTCCGCATACCTGATTCTGCTGATGGTGCGGAGAAAAAACACAAAGATGTGGTTGTGGATCGGGCTTGTCTTTGGACTGGCATTTCTGAATAAATATTCTATCGTGTTTTTTTATGCTGCCTTTTCCATTGCACTGTTAATATCTAAGCATTGGAGATTATATCTTTCAAAATACTTCCTTGCCGGAGCAGGGGTTGGTTTGCTGATCATCCTGCCCAATATAATATGGCAATACAACCACAACTGGCCGGTAATGCATCATATGGAAGAACTGCGGAATTCCCAACTTGTGCATGTCAGTACTTCCGGCTTTTTGTTCGACCAGTTTTTGATGAATGCCCATGCATTTTTTATCTGGTTTCCTGCATGGATGATTTTGTTATTTTACAGGAAGGGAAAGGAATATCGAATATTCGGTCTGATCTTTACCCTGATCATTTTATTGTTGCTTTTCGGTAGCGGAAAATCCTATTACACCCTGGGCATATATCCTGTAATGTTTGCTTTTGGAGCCTGTTTTATCGAAAAATACACCAATAGAAAGTATCTTTGTGCAGTGGCATCCCTGTTGGTAATAATCATGACTGGATCACTAATTTACTCCATGCGACTGGATGGCATTCCGTTTATGAAGCCAGAACAAATAGACAGGGAGGAAAGTTTTCGTTGGGAGGATGGCAGGAATTATTCAATACCACAGGATATGGCAGATATGATGGGATGGGAAGAAATTGCAAAGGAAGTGATAAAAATATACAAAGGCTTAACATCAGAGAAAAAAGAAAATGTTGCTATTTACACCGAACATTATGGTCAGGCCGGCGCGTTAATGTTTTATGGAAAAGAACATAATCTGCCGGAACCTATATGCTTTAACGGCAGCTTTGCTTTGTGGGCTCCTGACAGTTTGAGTGTGGATTTAATGATTGCTGTATTTTATTACTCATTCAGGGATAGTGATATGGATTCTACCCTGAAACAGTGGTTTCAGGAATATAGCGTAGCTGCTGTGGTGGATGAGGAATATTTCAGGGAAAGCGGAACGAAAATTGTCCTGGGGAAGCACCCCACCGAAAGAATACAATTGGATTATCAGGAAAAAATTAATAAAACTGATGAACGATATGGCTTACATAGAGATACAAGGAAGAAAGATTGAAGGAGTGATTTTTGACCTGGATGGGACGCTGGTAGATTCCATAGCAGATATTGGCGATTCCATGAACCGGGTGATGCTGCATATGAATTTTCCGACACATACTTACGCTGATTACCGGTATTTCGTGGGGAAAGGCTTGCGTGAACTCATCATCAATGCTGTTCCGGAAGCGCACAGACAAGATCATATAATTGACGAATGTTATCGCTTGATGAACAAGGATTATGGAAACAATTACATCAACAAAACAAAAGCATATGATGGGATTGAAAGCCTGGTCAGTCGATTAAAAGAAAAGGATATCAAGCTTGCTGTGCTTTCAAACAAATTGGAGGAAATGACCCGCAAGGTGGTGGTGGAACTACTTGAAGAAAGCACCTTTGAGATGGTGATGGGATTGAACCAGGAGATTCCGCGCAAACCCGATCCCCAGGGGGCCATGTTCATCAGCCGGCAGTGGAAGATAAAACCCGAAAATATTGCTTATGTTGGTGATACAAGCACGGATATGCAAACAGCTAAGAATGCTGGAATGATTGCTATTGGTGCTTTGTGGGGTTTTCGAACCAAGGAGGAGCTGGTTGAGCATGGAGCCGACATTTTGTTGAAACATCCGCTTGATTTGTTGAAAAACAGCCACTGAGGCCTTAATTGAAGAATATGTTCAGAATATTGAGATCCATTGGGATCATTCGCACGCCTTTCAAAACCAGAAATGGAATTCCCATACAGCCGGCTGCTTCTAATGGGACGAAGGGCAGCATCATCATGAAAAATAAGTACATTCCTGCCCTGAAAGATCTGGATGGGTTTTCGCACATCATCCTCATATATCTGTTTCACAAATCCAGGGGATATGAGATGCAGGTAATTCCATTCCTGGACAGGGTCAAACGTGGCTTGTTTGCAACCCGTGCTCCCCGGAGGCCCAATCAGATTGGACTTTCTGTGGTCAAACTCATCAGAATGAAAGATAATATCCTTGAAATTGAAAACGTGGATATGCTGGATGGAACGCCCCTGCTGGATATCAAACCCTATGTGCCAAAATTCAATGCGGCTTATAACATAAAAACTGGCTGGCTTGATGAAGAAGGCAATGAGGTTGATCAGACAGTTTCCGATAAGAGATTTGTGCGGTTTCATTCCGGGAAAAAATTTCCCAATAGTGGAATCTGTGATTTAGCTAGTATTTTTAAGGTGCTGTATGTCAGTGTTTTATTCCTTATTTTAACTTGGAACGTGCTTTGATACAGCTAGTTGAATCAAAGTTTACTGAAAATGAAAAACTTAGCTCCCCTGATGATGATCATGATCAGCATTTTCATCATCATTTCCTGCCAGAAGGATTTCCAGGAAAAGGAAATTCCAGGAACAGACAAAGAAGATAAATTGCTTGAGGATATCCAGTTCTCATCCAACTTCAATTGGGAAACTTCACGCAATGTATTCCTGACACTGACTTCTTCAGAAACAAAGGATTTTTATATACGTTCTGCTGATGGAAATACACGTTACTTCCATGCACGACATCCCGGACAGGATAAGGAAATGCAGGTTACCCTCAACCTGCCGGCCTCGATGGATAAAATCCGTATTGGAAAGCAGGAAGTGGCAATAACGTCCGCTACGATTAAATTTTCACTTAACGATTAATTCCTGGCCTTATGAAAAAGAAAATAATCATAATGTGCATCTTGTTGATAACAGGCAGTCTATTAACATATGCCACAAATACGTTTTATGTTTCCCTGACGGGCAGCAATACCCCGCCTTACAGCACACTGGCTACTGCAGCAAATAATATTCAAACAGCCATCAATGCTGCTTCTGATAACGACCTGGTGCTTGTGGATGATGGATTCTATTATCTGGGTGTGAAAATCCTGATAACAAAAGGCATTACCGTAAGAAGCATTAATGGGAATGCTGTTGTGACCATTGATGGAATGTATACTACGAAATGTGTAGAGATAAACCATGATGATGCCGTACTGGACGGATTTACCATCCGAAATGCATACAATCCCAGTGGTTTTGGCGGAGGTGTAAATATTCAGGATGGCGGTACGGTGCAGCATTGTATCATTGAGAATTGCCAGGCCCGCGATGGGGGAGGCGTAGCCATTGACAATGATGGCTATTTACTGAACAGCATCCTGAGGAACAATCATGCTGATAATAATTCTTCAAATGGATATGGAGGAGGTGTGCGTTTGCTGAATGGGGGAGAGGTCAGAAATTGCCTGATCTATGGCAATGAATCTGAGAAATATGGAGGTGGTGTCAATATATGGAATGCCGGGAAAGTATTCAATTCTACCATCGTTGATAATACTGCTCCAAATGGTGCCGGTATCAGAACAAGAAACAACAGCCTGATCAAAAATTGTATTATTTATTTTAACAATGGAGATAACTGGGAAGTCAGCGGAAGTGGATACCATTATTATCATTGTGCAACAACACCGGCTCTTGGGTCTGGGTACAGCAGCAATTGCACTACCAGCGATCCACTTTTTGCAGATGCCGGAAGTGATGATTATCATTTGCAAACTACATCTCCCATGCGGGATGCAGGCTACAATATGAGCTGGATGACCGGGACGTATGACCTTGACGGGAACAATCGCAAGATCGATGGCGTGGTGGATATCGGATGTTATGAGTTGCCTACCATGGCGCCAACCGATTCTGACGGAGATGGAGTGCCCGATGAGGATGACGATTTCCCGGATGATCCCAATGCCGCCTTCCTTAATTATTTTCCGGCCGCAGGCGTGGGCAGTCTGGCATATGAGGATCTCTGGCCCGGAAAAGGAGATTACGATTTTAATGATATTGTGATCGATTATCGCTTTGCGATCATTACCAATGCCAGCAATAAAGTTTATTATATCACCGGGACCTTTGAAGTAAAAGCAAGTGGTGCATACCTGAGGAATGGCTTTGGGTTTAATCTCCCGGATGCGGATGACGGCCTGGTCATGGATCTGAACGTAAGCGGATACGATCTGCAGGAAGGCATCATTACACTCAATTCCAACGGAACAGAAGCAGGCCAGGGACACCCAACGATTATCCTGTTTGATGATGTTTTCAACATCCTGGAACATCCGGGTGTCGGACTGGGTGTCAATACCGAAGAAACGGCACCTTTTGTTCCTTATGAAACCATGATCCTCACCCTGACGCCCACTGCAGACACATGGCTTGCGAGTGATTTCTCACTGGAAACATGGAATCCATTTATTTTTGTGGATCATATGAGAAGCCACGAAGTGCATCTGCCTGATCACGCCCCGACCGATCTCATGGATGCAGGACTGCTCGGAACCTGGGAAGATAGTAGCAATCCGGCAGCAGGACGTTATTACAAAACAGCGAACAACCTGCCCTGGGCAATCAATATAGTTTCGGGTTTCGACTGGCCCATTGAAAAAGTAGAGATCAGCATGGTTTACCATCATTTTATTGAATGGGCTGAAAGCGGGGGCGCAAGTTATAACGACTGGTATGAAGATACTCCGGGATACAGGAATGAGAGTTTGATTTATAATCCGTAAAAATGGGTTGTTGAATAAAAAAATACAGTAAATGAAAAAGCCAGGTTGGCAACACCTGGCTTTTTTCTTATCCAATTGCAAGAATTGTTGTTTAGTCTTAATTATTATTAATTTTAGCTGCTAAATTGTATTTATGAATAGCACGATTTAATAAAGTAAACTCCATGAGGACCCTTGCAAAGCCTGAGTCAATCATCACATTCCGAATTATTTTTCTGATTAACCTGATATTTAGCAGTGCAATTTTATCATTAAATGCGGGCATTGACAATACAAAGGATAGCTTAAAGTATGTCGTACAAAATAATACGGGTAAAATTAAAGTAGATGCTTTGAACCAGTTGGCTCATCGCTTGACTAGAGATCAAAAAGAGTTTCATTATTATGCAAATAGAGCGATAAAACTGGCTAGAAAGCTTAAATATCCGAAAGGTATTTCAGAGGCATACAGAAATTATCAGTGGTTTTATCAATATCCACGAACCTATAAACTGGATTCCTCCTTGTATTATTCCACGCTCGAAATCAATTACCTCGAATCAACCCCTGAAATTGAGATGCTTGGCGATGCTTATATTTTCCGGGGAAGGACATTCATGATTAAAAGAGAGAAAGATTCCGCGATGAATTATTATCGTGAAGCTTTAAAACTGTTTTCTGCCTTTGATAACCAGGCAAAAGTTGCCCAAGTATATGATATGATGGGCTTAATGTATTATTTGAAAAACAATTATCATGCTGCGGTAAATTGTTTTGACTCAGCCCAAAAGTATGTAAAACATACAGGTAGTGAAGAAAGAAAAGCTAATATTAGTTATCATATGGGGTTGACGAAGTTCCATCTGGCCAAGCATAAGGCGGCCCTAAATCACATCTACGAAGCTTTAGCATATTATGAAAAAGCCAGGTCCACAGCTAATACTTGGAATTCCTATGAGTTGCTGGGAAATATTTACCTGACTTTAGAGAATCATGAAGCAGCATTGCGAATGCATA